>CANRGJ010000001.1 GCA_947630175.1 uncultured Ruminiclostridium sp.
GAAGAACTTTGCAATATCTACCATACAGTTGTCCTCGTCCATTACGATAAGTCCGCCTGAACCCATCATCGAACCGATAGCGATAAGGTTATCGTAGTCTATCTGAACGTCCAGATGCTCGGTAGGGATACATCCGCCGGAAGGGCCGCCTGTCTGAGCAGCCTTGAACTTCTTTCCGTTGGGGATACCGCCGCCTATCTCAAATACTATCTCACGCAGAGTAGTACCCATAGGGATTTCTACCAGACCTGTGTTGTTAATCTTGCCACCTAATGCGAATACCTTTGTGCCCTTGGACTTTTCGGTACCCATTGAGGCGAACCAGTCGGCGCCCTTCAGGATTATCTGAGGAACGTTTGCGTAGGTTTCAACATTGTTAAGAACGGTAGGACGCTGGAACAGGCCCTTTTCAGCAGGGAAAGGAGGACGGCAGCGAGGCTCGCCTCTCTTGCCTTCGATAGAGGTCATCAGCGCAGTTTCCTCGCCGCATACGAAAGCGCCTGCGCCAAGACGAATGTCAAGGTCAAAGTCAAAGCCTGAATCAAAAATGTTCTTGCCCAGCAGTCCGTATTCACGAGCCTGCTTGATAGCGATCTGCAAACGCTTTACAGCGATAGGATATTCAGCACGGACGTAAATATAGCCCTGAGTGGCACCGATAGCGTAGCCTGCGATAGCCATAGCTTCAATTACAACGTGGGGGTCGCCTTCCAGAACGGAACGGTCCATAAATGCGCCGGGGTCGCCTTCGTCAGCGTTGCAGCAGACATATTTCTGTCCGCCGTCCTGAACGATTGTGCGTGCGAGCTGCCATTTCTTACCTGTGGGGAAGCCTGCGCCGCCTCTGCCTCTCAGTCCGGAATCCAGAATAGTCTGTATAACCTGTTCAGGGGTCATTTCGGTGAGGACCTTGCCCAGAGCCTGATAGCCGTCAACGGCTATGTACTCGTCGATATTTTCAGGGTTGATAACACCGCAGTTACGCAGAGCAACGCGGTGCTGTTTCTTGTAAAAGTTAGTGTCGTTAAGCGCTTTAACGCCGTTTGGAGTAACGGTTTCAGTATAAAGCAGACGCTCAACGATCCTGCCCTTGAGCAGATGTTCGGAAACGATCTCGGGAATGTCGTCTACCTTTACCATTGAGTAGAAGCAGCCCTCGGGGTAGATTATCATTATGGGACCCAGAGCGCAAAGACCGAAGCAGCCGGTCCTTACAACGTTTACTTCTTCCTCAAGACCGTTTTTCTTGATTTCCTCATGAAGCTTTTCCACAATAGCGGGGCTTCCGGAGGAAGTACAGCCTGTACCACCACAGACCAGAACGTGAGAACGATACATAAGTTTTTCTCCCTCCTAATTATGATACATCGGAATTTCCGATAGTGTATTCTGCAACCACAGTACCTCTCATAAGGTGCTGTTCAACCACTTTTTTAGCCTTTTCTGCGGTCATCTTGATGTAGGTGACCTTTTCACCGTCGGGAGTGGTTACCTCAACGATAGGTTCATACTGGCAAAGACCGATACAGCCGGTCTGTGTAACAGATACGTCTTGTAATTTATGCTCCTGAACAAGGTCGGAAAAAGCAGTGAGAACAGGACGAGCGCCTGCTGCGATACCGCAGGTCGCCATACCTACCACAACTCGTGTTCCCGCATGGGATTCGTTGCGCAGGTCAACCTGGCTCTGCATTTTTTCCTTGATTGCCTGAAGCTCTGCTAAGGTTTTCATAAGCGTATTTCCTTTCAAAAAGTTTTGTCCTTGTTGATCTCGTCGGTGTTTTCCCGTAAAAATCCCTTTATGTACTCAGCCACATCTGGATTATCCAGCGGGATACCTCCGAGCATATCTTTCATTTGCACGGTGTCAAGCTCAAAGCCCTCGCCGTCCACGCTGTACTTGTAGATAAAATCAATATCCGTATTGTAAAGCACCAGAGTCTCAACAGTTGACGGCATATCTCCCAGCGGCATACGGTCTATACTGTCAAGCACATATTCCGCATTGACCTCAGTCCCTTTTCCTTTTTCGGAGGAAATATTGAAATGTCCTCCTGTCATTTCCGCACTCATCTTGAAGAACGGAACTCCAAGTCCCACCTTTCTGGTAGTCCTTGTAGTGTAAAAAGGGTCGGTGACCTTGTTAACGGTGTCCTCGTCCATTCCGCAGCCGTTATCCTTAATGGTTATCGTCAGCCTGTTTTCGGCAGTGGATATATCAACAGATATCTCAATAAGGGAGGCTTTTGCCTTTATGCTGTTCTGAGCTATGTCCAGAACATTAAGTGACAGCTCTGTCATTATTCGTATTTTGCGAGAATGTCACGAAGCTCCTGCTCGTTGCCCGTCAGCTTGCCGTAAACGTCGTCGTTGACGGTCATAACGGGAGCAAGGCCGCAGGCGCCTATGCAGCGGCAGTCGTCAAGTGAGAATTTTCCGTCGGAAGTGATCTCACCGCCGCCTATGCCGAGAATCGACTGGAGCTTTTCAAAAACAACTCCTGAGCCCTTAACATAGCAGGCAGTTCCGAGACAAACGGAAATTTTGTACTTGCCCTTTGGGTTGAGTGAAAACTGAGAGTAGAAGGTGGAGACCCCGTAAACCTTTTCCATCGGGATACCCATTTTCTGGGAGATCATCTCCTGCACTTCAATGGGGAGATAGCCGTAGATGTCCTGCGCCTTCTGAAGTACGGGCATCAGAGCGCCGGGATCATCACGATGTTCTTCGATCACGGCCATAAGTTTCTGTTCCTGCTCCGCAGTTCCGGCGAAGGGAACGGCGCATTTTTTTTGAGCCATAAGTCAGCCTCCTTATAAATTATCATAAAGCGGTCGCACCGCCTTAAATACGTTATGACAAAGACAAAGCCCTGCGCAAATAACTGTGCAAGGACCCTTTGGAAGTCAATACCTCATAACATCACAATTATAACATATCCAAGCGAAAAAATCCACACTTTAAGCCTCCAACCTTCCGTAAAATTTATAATATATTTTTTGTGCATATTGTGCAAAAATCGACAAAAAGAGTACAGTTTTCTCACTGCAATTTGACAAATCAGGAGAATAATGTTAAAATCATTATTGGCTTTTTTACAGAAAAGTGAGAAATTTATGATATGTCCAGAAAAAGGGCATTTTTCAGGAGGAATTTATGAACTGGTACGACAAATCGGCATTTTACCACATTTATCCGTTGGGCTTCTGCGGAGCGCCAAAGGAAAACGACTTTACAAGCGAGCCTCAGCACCGCATATTGAAAGTCCTTGACGTGATACCTCATATAAAGGAATGTAATTTCAACGCTGTATATTTCGGACCTATCTTTGAGTCCTCGCGCCACGGTTACGACACAGCCGATTATTTGACACCCGACCGCCGCTTGGGAACTGACGAGGATTTCAAAAAGGTTTTTGACGCTTTGCACGAAAACGGCATAAGAGTTATAATCGACGGCGTTTTCAACCATGTGGGCAGGGAATTCTGGGCATTTAAAGACGTTCGTCAGAACGGCTTTGGCAGCCGCTATAAAGACTGGTTTCACGTTCGTGACGGCGGAAGTCCCTTTGGCGACCCTTTCTTCTACGAGGGCTGGGAAGGTCACTATGAGCTTGTAAAGTTGAATCTTTACAATCCCGAGGTAAAAAATTACATAAAGGACTGCATAACCAAATGGCGTGAAAAATACGGCATTGACGGACTTCGCCTTGACGTTGCCTACTGTCTTGAGGAAAATTTCCTAAAAGAACTCCACGGTCACTGCAAGTGGCTTTCCGAGGATTTCTGGCTTATGGGTGAAACTCTCCATGGCGACTACAACCGCTGGGCAAATCCGCAAATGCTTGACAGCGTAACGAATTACGAGTGCTACAAGGGTCTGTTTTCCAGCTTCAACGACCTAAATATGTTTGAGATAGCCCATTCTCTCAACCGTCAGTTTGGCAGCGAGAACTGGTGCCTTTACCGCGGTAAGAATCTTTACAGTTTTGTCGATAATCACGACGTTTCAAGAATTTCAACAATGCTGAAAACCAAAGAGCATTTGCCCCTGATATATTCGCTCCTTTTCACAATGCCGGGTATCCCGTCAGTATATTACGGCAGTGAATACGGCTGGGAAGGCGACAAAAACCACGGTGACGACGCTCTTCGTCCCGAATTTCAGCTCCAGCCCGACACCGACCTCACCAAGCATATTGCGGCGCTTGCAAAGCTGAGAACAAACAGCGACGTGCTTGCTTTTGGCAGCTACAATCAACTCCAGCTCACCAACCGTCAGTACGCCTTTGCCCGCACACTTGACGGAAAGCGTGTTATAACCGTCATCAACGCCGATAGTTCAGACTTTACATTCAATCTGAACATAGGTGGAACGTTCATAAATATATTTACAGATGAACATACCGATCTTTCTCAACCTTTGACATTAAAGCCATACACTTCATATATATTCGAGGAAAAATAATAAATGATACAAGCGTTACTTCTGGATATGGACGGGACAGTTCTCGACACCGAGAGGATAAATAAAATTTGTTGGCAGAAAGCGATGTCGGAAACAGGCTATCATTTTGAGGAAAAAGTTTATTTTGATCTTATTGGTCTGAACGACAACAGCACCTGCAAATACTTTCAGGATAATTTCGGCTTCACGAAAGAACAGTTTGTTAAAATGCGCGATACCGCCTGCGATTATGCAAGAGCATATAAAAAGGAACACGGCGTTCCCGTAAAGCAAGGCTTTATTCAGCTTTCCGACTATCTTATTTCCAACGGAATAAAAGCCGCCGCCGTCACCTCTTCCACCCGCCTTGAGGCACAGCATAATTTTCAAGGCGCAGGAATTGAAGATCGTTTTGACGTTATAATAGGCGGCGACTGCGTGATGGCAGGGAAGCCCTCTCCCGAACCGTATCTTAAAGCCGCCGAAGCACTGGGACTTTCGCCTGAGGAATGTCTTGCGGTAGAGGACAGCGCCAACGGTATACGCTCAGCTCACGCCGCTGGGACAAAATGCGTTTATATAAAGGATATAGCTGATATTTCCGAAGACGCAAAGGCTCTTTCCGCATACCAGACCACGTCCCTTGACAAAATAATAAACATTATCGGTGAGCTCGACCGATAAAATAAATTTAAAAAAGGAGAAAACAAAAATGCCGCATATCGGAATAAAAATGCTTGAGGGCAGAACCGAAGAACAAAAGAAAAAAGCCGCAGAGGCAGTAAAGAACGCTCTTGCCGACGCTTTGGGAATGGGCGATCATTACATTACGGTGACTATCGAGGACTTCAATGCCGAGGAATGGCAGAACGTGTTCAAGACCGAGGTAACCGACAAGTTCGACAAGGTCTACGTCAAGCCAAAGTATGACCCCAAAAGCCTTCTGTAAGAACAAAAGGAGCAACTCAGCTACTCCCGCATAAAATTAAAAGCAGACGTTCTTCGTCTGCTTTTTGCGTATTAAATGCTGTCTTTTTGTTGAACTGTAACTTAAACTTTTATAAGAGATTGTATTATGCACGGTTCCTAATATGTTTCGTTAGCTCCCGATTTCTTTTTCACCTGTCTTATCGGTTCATACCCTGATTTTTTGTCTTATTTATTTTTATCTTCCGACGGATCTCCCCGCCTTGCTGTCTGTGCAAAATAAGTCCCCTTCAACATCAGCTTTGATGGCGCCGCCTTTGAGATAACAGCCAGCGCTTTTATTTCCGCCTTGGGAATAATCACTGTCTTGCCCTTGAACATCTCCTCAATAGCATATTCTGCAACTTCGGCGGCAGTGGCTCCGCCTATGGCAAATTCTGCTCCGGCCACCTTGTTGAATTCCGTATCGACAGGTCCCGGGCACAATGCGCCAACATAAACGTTTTTTCCATCGTGCCGCAGCTCTTCACCTATCGCCTTTGTAAGCTGCAAAACATAGTTTTTGCTCGCATAATAGGTAGCCATAAGCGGTCCTGCCATAAATCCCGCAATCGACGCCACGTTAAGGATAAACCCGTAATTTCTCTTTCTGAAATCCTGCAAAAACAGCTTTGTCAGTATATGTACAGCTTTTATATTGGTATCTATCATTTCAAGCTCTCTGTCAAGTTCTGTTTCGTGGAATTTACCGAACAGCCCGAACCCCGCATTGTTGATGACGATATCCACATTCAGACGCTTTACCTCATCATAAAGCGCCTTGCATTCCTCTGTCTTTGAAAGATCCTTGCATATCAGCTTTACCTTTACGTCGCTGAAAAGAGCAATCCTGCTTTTAAGCTCTTTCAGCCTGTCCCCACGTCTTGCCACCAGAATAAGGTTAAATCCCCGACTTGCCAGATTTTTCGCTAGCTCCTGACCAATGCCCGAGCTTGCTCCCGTAATAAGCGCTATCATAACATTTTCCTTTCTTATTATAATAAATATCCTTCATGTTTTAGCAACCGCATTTTTACATCAACGCCCGCCGCATATCCTGTCATTTCTCCTCCCGCACCAAGAACACGGTGGCAGGGAATTATTATCGAAATGGGATTATGCCCCACAGCGCCGCCCACGGCCTGCGCCGACATTTTCTTTTCGGGAGTATCAAACGCCTTTGCCAGCTCCCCGTAAGTAACCGTTTTTCCGTATGGAATTTCAAGCAGTATCTTCCACACCTTCTGCCTGAACTCGCTTCCGCAGGGCTTCAGCTCCAGCTCATACGGCGACGGCTTTTCACCACCGAAATACCTGTCCAGCCAGCTTTTGACGTTTCTGAGCGCCTCGTTTTCTTCAAAAACAGGCTCTTTGCATTCCGCCGTGCTCATAAAGTATTTTTGCCCGCTGAACCAAAGTCCACTAACAGCGTTATCCTTGCAGGCAATAACTATCTCACCCAAAGGAGAGCAATATTTTCCATATATTTCTCCCATAACATGACCGCCTTTCGGAAAATAACAAAAAAATCAGGAACTCCTGAACTGACAGTGACTTATATTGGATTTTCGGCATAAAATAAAATCTCGGAAACGGCTATATTACGCTGTTTCCGAGAATGCTGAATGGTGACCCGTACGGGAATTGAACCCATGTTTCCGCCGTGAAAGGGCGGTGTCTTAACCTCTTGACCAACGGGCCATAAATGGTAGCGGCAATTGGACTTGAACCAACGACACCCTGGGTATGAACCAAGTGCTCTAGCCAGCTGAGCTATGCCGCCATATATATTCTCAAGCGAAATGCCGCTTAAGGACTTGATTATTATATCACAAAGGAATGTTATTGTCAACACCTTTTTTTAAATTTTTTTGTATAGTCTTTCATAAAGTTTAATGTATAACAGAATGTCAGCCTATAAATATTTGAAAAAAATGCGCCCCGACTTTTCGGAGCGCACTTAAGGAATACAGCATAACGATAAAGATACGGCTTAGTTACTTTCTCTTGCGGTAGATCACGATAGCCGCTGCTGCTGCCGCTGCAATGGCAGCAGTTGTTGTAATTCCAACAACACCTGTGTTGGGGTTGTCTTTTTCACCGCTGTTATCGGTGTTGCCTGAGTCGTCAGAGCCGCTGGGTGCGGTGGTGTTTTCCGAGCTGTCGGAAGTATCGGTGCTGCCAGAGCTGCTGCCGCCATTTTCTTCAATCTCGTCTGCGGTAACAACATATGTGCTGAAATGGTCGGTTTCAAATACCAGATAGCCGTCCTCGACTCTTACGTTCATCTTCACATACTTGCCGTCCTGCAAATGGTAAACCTTGAGAGTGTCAGCAATGTCAAGCATAGCAACGGGAATGGGTATTCTTACCGTTACTGTGTCGGTAGGCTCGTACTCTTCGCCGTTATAAGTGAAGTAACAGTTATACGCAATGCGTGTTTCGGTAGAGTTTTCCTCGTCTAAGCGAACAGAGAAATGCGCCTGTTTGGGAATAACGTCAGGCTTTGCGATTACTTCAATATCTGCCGCCTTGTCATCGCTCTCGTCGGTGAATGTATTTGTTTCGGAAGAAACACTGTTGAATGTGTAGCCGTTCTCTTTTGCAAATGTTTCTGCATAAGAGCCTTCCACGCCGTTGATATTCTTCAGCAGGGAATCCTCAAAAGCCTGCGGATCAATAACAGTTACACTTTCGGGAATAGTTATATCTGTGAGCGCAGTATACTGGAATGCCCACTGTCCTATTTCGGTGAGGGTTTCGGGCAGAACTGCCTCATTCAGCTTTATGCACATCGAAAATGCGTCTATCGGCAGCTTTGTAATTGTGTCGGGAATAGTTACGGAAGTTATCTGATTGCAGCCTTGGAATGCGCCCTGCTGGATCTCCGTTACTCCGTCCGCAAATTTCACCTCGGCTTTTCCTGGAGGGCAAGCAACGAGCTCTTTGCCGTCAGCGGTGTACAATACTCCATCAACCGACTTAAAGTTTTTATTATCAGGGTCAACATTTATTTCGGTCATAGAAGAAGTTTTGTCAAAGACGGTATCACGAGTAAGTGCAAAAGCACATTTGCCTACTGTTTCAACGCTTGCGGGGAGAGTTACGGATTTAAGGTCAAGACAGTCAAAAAATGCTCCTCTTTCGATTTCTTTCAGTCCCTCGTTAAGTTCAATTGATGTCAGACCACTTTTGCTAAATGCGCTGTCCCCGACAACAGTAATGCTGGTTGGGAGCTTAATTGATTTCAGAGCTGTACATCTGCCAAATGTACACTCCTCGATAACTGTCAGTCCTTCGGGAAGTTCCACATCTGCAAGCGAGCGTTGTTCATAAAACGCATATTCGTCCAAAGTTTTCAGCTTTGAACCCTCGACAAATTTTACGGAAGTCAAAGAATATGTATTTGTGAGATCCTTGTCATTATTAAAACCGCCGACCAGGCTATCATCAGTGTTGCCAAATGCGCCGTAAGCGATAGTTTCAACGCTTGCGGGGATAGTAATTGACTTCAGAGAACGGCAGTCACAAAAGCCCCACTTGTCTATGAATTTAAGCTGTGAGTTTTCGCCGAAATGTACTTCTTCAAGTAAAATATCGCCGTTAAACGCAGCTTGATTTATCTTTGTAACGGTGTCGGGGACAGTTATAGAAGAAAACCCTCCCTCGCGTGCTTTTCTGATTTCAGTAACGGTATAATTGCCGATCTTTTCGGGAATGGTTATCCTGCACCCCTCATGAGCATATTTATTTCCCACGCTCTCTGTTGTAATGTTGATCGTGCTGTCACTCAACACTATACACTTGTAATATGCGGCGTATTCAGAACCTGCAGCTTCGTACACATCAGTAGTAGGTTCGCCGACTACTGCGCCCGTGTTGGGGTCAAATACTGCATAAAATATATCTCCCACGTTTAAGTCCAAAACGGAAGCGGGATCTGTCGTTGCTGCGCTCACTGCTGTGCCGATAGTGGGAAATGCTCCCGTCGACGGCGCAATGACAGTCAGCGCAAGTGCGGCTGCTATCACCGCGCTTATTTTCCTTAGTGTCATTTTGTCCTCCTGTTTCTTTTTACGGTTTGTTTTTTCTGCGCAAATTTTCCGTAAAACAAAAAGTGCGCAGCATGAAGCTACGCACGAAAAATGCATAACTCCGATTGCTGCTACACAACCCCGTTACAACTTTTAAATAAAGTACACAAAAAAAGAGCATGCACTTTTACCATATGGCAAAAAGCGTATACTTTGCTCGAAAAAATATAATATTGTGTAGCAACTTATATTATAGCACATTGCTATTTTATTTGTCAATAAATTTTCCCATTTTCTTTTTTGGCCTTGGCTGTATAAATCTTTTATGCTGTAAAAGCAAAAATTTTATATAAATCTTTTTTAAGAAACTATGTCAAAAGGCGGCATAAAGCGATTTGCGATGTTTTTCCGTTTTTATGTCAGATTTTTAAAAGCAAATTTTTTAAAAAAACACTTGACAATCAAAAATCGCCGTGATATAATAAACAGGCGTTGAAATTTCGCTGGTGTAGCTCAGCTGGTAGAGCAGCTGATTTGTAATCAGCAGGTCGGGGGTTCGAATCCGTCCACCAGCTCCACCTTTACGGAAAATTGAATAATTGGGAGCGTTCCAGAGTGGCCAAATGGGGCAGACTGTAAATCTGTTGCTTTTCAGCTTCGGTGGTTCGAATCCACCCGCTCCCACCAGCCGCTTAGCGGCTTCAGTACGCTCCCGGAACATGGGAGCGTTTTTATATTTCACTACCCAAAAATCTTTTTTGTCACGATATTACACCGATGTGATGTTGAAACCCATATGCTCTCAGAAAACTGAGAGCGTGTTTTTATGTTTGCTAATAAAATTTTTATACTATATATATAAATCCTCTCATACGAGAGGATTTTTTGCAAATGGAAAAGCGCCACGATTTCCATTTTCCTCAGCAATTTTTAATATTGTTATTGCTTCATATTGTTACATCCATAAAATTTACATTTTCCAATAAACAATAGCAAAATAAAATGCCAATTCTTTAAAAGTTATTTTATTTATTTCACGTTTAATTACACCTATATTAAAAAATGCTGTTTTTGGAACAATTGGTGTATACTCTAAAAATAAAACTCAAAACTATGTAAAAATCAATACGTTTTTGGTTTTATTAAATGCGTAAGACTTTTTTCGACAAATTACAACACAAAAATTTACACGTCGTTTTTTTGCGATTAGTTTTTCAGTTTTAAAAATTTATAAAATTTAGATACAACAACTTCTTTTCCTTTTTAGCAAAAGGTTTAAAATATTTTGAAAAAATATTTAAAAAAATTAAAAAATAACTTGAAATATTATTTTGTTTGTGCTATCATTTAATTGTGACAGACTTCTGCACAATATCCGAAACAAGGAGAGACATTTATGAGCAGCTCAAAAGTGCTTATCGGAAACGACATTCCCGACCAGGGAATCGCATGGGCAAATATGTTAAAGACCGCAGGTGCGTTTGCGGTCACAAGAAAACCTAACGGATTAACGTTACTTCAGTACGTCAAGGAATATTCCATGCCCGATATTCTTATTATTGAAGCAAAAATGCCTGGGCTTGACGCAGTCGGGCTTTTAAGAGAGTTGAGAAAGCTGGGAGAACTCCCCACAGTTATCGTTACCGCAGACCGAAGCATGCCTTCCGTTGAGGAGGAAGTAATGTACCTGGGAGCGTCCGCATTTATGGTCAAGCCCTTTGAGCCATCTCAGCTGATGAAGAAAATATCCGAGTCTAAGACGGGAAAGACCTCTGTTGACAATCTTGACCTTGATAATTATATTAAGGAGCCTTCTCCTCAGCAGGACCTTGAGTGCGTAGTCACCGATATCATTCATCAGATAGGCATACCTGCTCACATAAAGGGTTATCATTTTTTGCGCTATGCAATAATGCTCTGCGTTGACAACAACGAAATGATAAACAGCATTACCAAGCTGCTTTATCCCACAGTAGCCGCACAGTTCAAAACAACTTCTTCGAGAGTTGAGAGAGCCATACGCCACGCTATCGAGCTTGCGTGGGACAGGGGAGATGTTGATGTTTTGAATTCATATTTCGGCTATACGATCAGGAGCACCAAGGGCAAGCCCACCAACTCCGAATTTATTGCCCTTATTTCGGACAGGCTCCGCCTTCAGATAAAACGAGGCGACCTTGCTTTAAAAAGCTGATTTTTGAGGATTTTGCAATTCTGTAAAATTAAAAGGAACACCTTTTGGTGTTCCTTTCTTTTTTGTTGAAAAACCTCCGTTTTCTCAACCGCTGGTAGAATTTCTTAACTGTAATTCACTTGTTTTCAACCGTCATATGTGTTATATTATTTTCAAACAGCAGAAAAGGAGCGAGTAAATATGGAAAACTTCAATAAAATTCTCAAAGATTTAAGAAAAGCAAACGGCTTGACTCAGGAACAGCTTGCCGAGGCGGTAGGCGTATCTCCCCAGTCAGTGAGCAAGTGGGAAATATCCTCATATCCCGACCCGTCGCTTCTCCCCGCCATAGCCGACCGTCTTGGCGTTTCAATAGACGAGCTTTTTGGCAGGAGCAAGGAGGAAGAACCGTTCCTTGACCGCCTTGTTAAGTATATAGGTTCTTTTCCTGCAGAAGAACGCTGCGCTGTGGGAATGAACGTCTGTCGTGCCATTCCGCTTGCCTTTTGCGGTGCGCCTTTCTTTGACCCGCTTCATGATAATATATATAAGAGACATAACAAATTCGATGCCGCTTACAGTGAGATAACCACCGATCACGGCTGGTGTCAGTCAAGAAATCAGGAGGATCTTTACTACTTTCTTATAATGGACGAGCCTGAGCAGGGGTATGACGAGGTCCTCGACTATAAAGAGGAATATGTTGAGCTTTTCAGATTTCTCTCTGTTCCCAACGCCCTGAGAGCGATGTATTTTCTTGAGGGACGTGACGAAACTATGTTTTTCTCGGTAGAAACTCTTATGCGTGAGCTTGGAACGGACAAGGAAAACGCTGAGGAAATAGTTGAGGGAATGAACAAGCTGGGCTTTCTCTGGAATGCGGATTTCAACACAGGTGCAAAGAACGAGAGGATATACCAGTATACTGCGGGAAGAAATTTCCTTTCCTTTATCACCTTTGCTCATATACTTCTTCACCGTCCCCACAACTTTAATTATCAGGGCAATATCCGAACAAGCTCTGCATTTTTCAAAAACGATACCTACAAAAACATTCCGAAATCACAGCGTGAGGAGGATAAGAAGGATTGATACAGTTATTTAAAAAGAAAAAGCCCCAGCCCGAAAACAAACTTCACACCGAATACGGCATACTGAGCAACTGTTTTTTCATTCTTGGAAGAATAAAAAAATACCGTCCCGTGCTTTTGCCGATCATGGCTATGTGTGCGGTTTTTGCCTCCCTTATGAGCTATATGTGGAGCTTTATCACCAAATTCATACTTGACATTCTCGAAACCTCAGGCGGCGATACCGCCCCGCTGATACACCTCTTGCTGATAGTTGCGGCAGTGGAGACCGTAAGTATGTTTCTCAACACCATAGCCTGGAACAGAAGCTGGTTTATGATGATAGAAGTCCGTATGCATATGATAAACGACTGTATGGCAAAGCTGCTCACAATGAACTATCAGTCCCTTGAACAGCCCGATATTCTTGACGTTCATCAGAAAGCGCAGAATTCCTACGGCGGAAACATCAACGGCTGCGAAGGGCTTATGCACGAAATGCAGGATCTCGCCATAAATTCAGTCACTCTAATAGTGACCGTCACCACCATATTCATTCTCGACTGGCGGCTGATACTTATCATCAGCGCCGTTGCCTTCGGACAGTATCTTTATTTTCAGCATATCGTAAAAAAGGATAAAAAATGCGTGTGGGACAAGCTGGCTCCCGTCTGGCGCAGGATAAACTATATGGAACGCACCACTCAGGATTTCGACTACGCCAAGGACATTCGTCTTTTTGGAATGAAAAAGTGGCTTTGCAAAAAGCAGCGGGAAATTCTGGACAGCAAGCAGGAAAAGGTTTTTTACAGCAAAAGGCTCTGGTCCTGCTATCAGCTTGCCGTTGAATTAACAAATATGATACCCTCCCTCGCCGCTTATGCAGTCCTTATTTTCGCCGTCATAAACACCGATATGTCCATCGGTGACTTCACCCTTTACATAGGATTGTGTGAAACCTTCACAAATTCCCTGAACACATTTCTCCAAACTCTCGGCGAAATCAAGCAATGCTCGTTACAGGTGGACGATTACCGCACCTTTATGGACTTGCAGCAAGAGGACGAAAGCGACTGTATCTCCATTCCCAAAACAGACAGATATACCTTTGAATTTAAAAACGTATCCTATAAATATGCGGGACAGGAAAATTACGCAGTAAAAAATCTCAATCTGACACTTGAGGCAGGAAAACGCCTTGCGGTGGTAGGGCTGAACGGCGCAGGCAAAACCACCTTCATAAAATTACTGCTCCGACTTTACGATGTCACCGACGGAGAGATACTTCTCAACGGCATAAACATCAAGCGTTTCCGACGCAGCGAGTATTTCACCCTTTTTGCTCCCGTGTTCCAGAACGTTGAGCTGTACGCCTTTCCCATGAGCGAAAATGTATCTATGAAACGCCCCGAGGAAACCGATAAAGCGCTGGTCGAAAAATGTCTTGAAAGCGCAGGGCTGGGGGATAAAGTCCGTGAGCTTTCAAGTGGCGTGGATACTCAGCTTTTGAAGGTGATATACGACGACGGCGTGGACCTTTCGGGCGGGGAACGTCAGAAGCTTGCTCTTGCCAGAGCGCTTTACAAAAACGCTCCCGTAATGGTGCTGGACGAACCCACCGCAGCCCTTGACCCTCTTGCAGAATACAATATGTACAGGAATTTTGATGAAACTATCGGCAGCAAAAGCGCCGTGTACATTTCCCACCGCCTTTCCTCCACCCGCTTTTGCGACAGCATAGCTATGTTCAGGAACGGCGAGCTTATCCAGCAGGGAACTCACGAGGAGCTTTTGGAACAAGGCGGAGCATATGCCGAAATGTTTGAGATACAGGCTCAGTATTACAAAGACAAGGAGGCGGCAGTAAATGTCTGAAAAAAAGGAAAATTCCCTCGGCGTTGCGAAGAAGACACTGAAATATTTTCTCCCCATCGCCTGGAAGCTACACAAGGGCTATTTCTTCCTCGGCATAGCAAAAACAGCGTTGAACGCCGTCTACCCTTTTATTTCAATACTTATCCTCCCGCTGATAATCCAGGAGCTTTTGGGCGAACGTGATCTTTTTAAAATGCTCCTCTACGTTGTTATCATCGTCGCAGGGCAGGGAATTATCAATTTAGCCACTCCGCTTCTTAATATCCAAATGGAAAAATACGACGAGCGCTTTCAGAATTATTTCACTTGTGAAATGAGCCGCAGGATAATGGAGCTGGATTTTCAGCTGACCGAAAACAAAGACGCCCTTGACCAGGCGGAAAAAGCAAGAACGGGAATGAGCTGGTATTCAGGCGGCGTACACGGTATTTGCACCGACGTTTTCAACTGCGTTTCCGAAATAATACGTCTTGCAGGCTCTGTTTTGCTTATAGCGCTGAACGCTCCGTTTCTTTTTGTGATAACCCTGACACTCACCGCACTGAATGTGTTAAGACAAAACAAGCTGAATAAAATAGAACTGGAAAGCTATCAGAACCTTTCCAAGACCAACCGCATATTCAGTTATCTGGGCTGGGAGCTTCATAATTTCCGCTACGCCAAGGACATACGTCTTTACGGCGCAAAGGATATGATGGTGGAGAAAGTGAAGTATTACAACGACAAGCAGACGGACGAATGGGCAAGAAAAGCAAACGCCACTCTGCCCTTTGAGATGCTTGGCAATGTGTTCAGCGCCGCCAGAGATATCGCCACATATTTTTATCTGGGAATAACGGTGATAACAGGCGGAATGACAATACCCATATTCACCCAAATGCTTTCCGTAGGCGGAACATTCCACAATTCCACCCAAAGCCTGATGGACAATATACAGCAGCTGGTGAAAAACACAAGCTACGCCTACGAATATGTAAAGTTTATGAACTACCCCGCCGCCATAGAAAAGGGCGATCTGCACGTTAAAAACCAACCCCACACCATAGAATTCAAAAACGTTTCCTTTACCTATCCCAATACTGACGTAAAGGTGCTTGACGGCGTTTCGATAACGCTGGAGCAGGGCGAACATCTTTCGGTGGTAGGACTTAACGGCGCAGGCAAAACAACTTTTGTAAAGCTGCTCTGCCGTCTTTACGACCCCACGGACGGCGAGATACTCCTTGACGGAATAAACATAAAGAAGTATGATTATGAAGAATATATGCAGCTTTTTTCTCCCGTTTTCCAGGATTTCAAGCTGTTTTCCTTTACTCTTAAAGAAAATATCGCCCTTGACAGCGATTGCGAAAACAGCGAAATAGAGCGCCTTGCAGAAAGCGTAGGCTTAAAGGACAAGCTGAGCTCTTTGGAAAAAGGGGCTGAAACTGTTTTGTTCAGGGACTTTGACGAAAACGGCGTAGAGCCCTCAGGCGGCGAACAGCAGAAAATCGCCATAGCCAGAGCTCTATTCAAAAAATCTCCCGTTGTGATACTTGACGAGCCCACCGCCGCCCTTGACCCCATAGCGGAATATGACATCTACCGTCAGTTTGACTCTCTTGTAGGCGGCAAAACTGCGATATACATTTCCCACCGCCTTTCAAGCTGTAAATTCTGCGATAAAGTAGCAGTCTTTAACGACGGCAGGGTAGCGGAATACGGAACGCACGACCAACTTGTCGAGATAAAGGACGGACTTTACGCTAAAATGTTTGCCGCCCAGGCAAAGTATTACAACTGAAAAATACCGCCCCGCAAATTGTGGGATACCCTTAACAAAGAAATCACGAAAACCAAATAGAATAGCAAATCGGCGTGTCCAGACGGATACGCCGATTTATATTGTAAGTGTCCGTGGCTATTTAACCACAGCGGACAATGTTGCAATCGCATGTAATTTCACTGACAGACGGGGTCATGATAAGGTTTTCACCAATGCAGACATAATTTCTTATTTTTATATGAAATGTAAATCGGATATCGTTCTTTTTATAGACCGTCATATAGTCGAACAAGCCTTTCTAACAAGGTATCGTGCCACATAGCATTGTTTTTTCAGCGTTTTTATGAACGCACTAATAAACTCGTTCCCTGCAAGATTGTCGGAGAGCCGCTTTTCGATTTTCTCAAACTCTGCTTTTATTGATTCATAACTGCACACAATTGAAGCATACCGTTTTCTGTATTCCTCCTAATTTTGCGCTATATGAGCGTTTGCCGCTATGCAGTCGTTCATTTCCTTACTCAGAACCACCGCTTAAACAAATTTTAAATAATAAAATAACAAGAATTTCAGTGAAGCCTGATCCTCCTTTACCGATTTTACATCAATTTTACATTATCGTGATAGAGGATTTGACAATTCCGAGTTATCATATAATTGTAACCTCAAGGATAACAAAAATCATCAAAGGAGAAATTTAAAATGAAGAAAATATTTTCGCTTATGCTTGCAGCAGTTATGGCGACCTCAATGCTTGGCGGCTGCTCTGAAAATCAGAAAGGCGGCACCGTCAACACTGACGGCTCCACCTCTATGGCGGACGTTATGGGCGCACTGACCGAGGCGTTTAAGGAGAAAGAGCCTGACATCACCGTAAACTACTCAGGCACAGGTTCAGGCTCGGGAATAAGCGGGGTCCTGGACGGAACCTGCGACATAGGGCTGTCCAGCCGAGAGCTTAAAGATGAAGAAATTGCGCAGGGCGCAGTCGCACATATCGTTGCTTTAGACGGAGTTGCGGTAGTTGTAAACCCGAACAACGCCGTTTCAGACCTTACCTTGGAGCAGATAGCCGATATTTTCACAGGAAAGATCTCAAACTGGTCGCAGTTAGGCGGTGCGGACGCTCCCATTGCGATATACGGGCGTGAGGACGGCTCAGGTACTCGCAGTGCGTTTGAAGAGATAGTCGGGGTGGAGGGCGCGTGTGTCTACACAAACGAGTACGGCTCCACAGGCGATGTTATCGGGAACGTTGCGTCAAACGAAAATGCCATCGGCTACGCCTCGCTCTCAGCGGTAAGCGACAAGGTCTCTGCCGTTAAGGTAGGCGGAGTTGCGCCCTCCGAATCGACCGTAAAGGACGGAAGCTACACGATCCAGCGCCCGTTTGTTATGGTCACAAAGGAAGGCACGGCTCTTTCCGAGGCAGCTCAGGCATTTCTGGACTTTGCCATGA
Source organism: uncultured Ruminiclostridium sp. (assembly GCA_947630175.1). Lineage (GTDB taxonomy): Bacteria > Bacillota > Clostridia > Oscillospirales > Ruminococcaceae > Ruminiclostridium_E. Next base: position 17,789 of record CANRGJ010000001.1, read on the forward strand.
GCGCGGAGGCGGAGGAGTACATAATTGCAGCGGGCGCAGTCTGCCCGAACTGATATGAAAAGAGCAAGATTAAAGGCGGCGGAGAGAGCTATGCAGCTTCTCTTCACGCTATGCGGACTTGCGGCGGTGGGATTTGTTCTGCTCATCACGGTTTACCTTGTTATTTCGGGGATCCCCGCAATACAAAAGATCGGCTTATTCAATTTCCTTTTCGGGGAAACGTGGGCGGCGAGCCAGGATCAGTACGGTATCCTTCCTCTTATCCTCACGTCTGTATACGGCACGGCGGGTGCAGTCGTGATCGGCGTACCGATCGGCTTTTTCACGGCGGTTTTTCTTGCCAAGGTCGCTCCGAAAAAGGTTGCGAATGTAATACGCCCCGCCATAAGCCTTCTGGCAGGGATCCCGTCGGTGGTCTACGGGCTTGTGGGAATGTGCGTGCTGGTGCCTGCTCTGCGGGATTGGCTCCAGCTTCCCGCAGGAGACAGCTTGCTTGCGGCGATAATAGTTTTAGCGGTTATGATACTGCCATCTATTATTTCTCTTTCGGAAACCGCTTTGGAGGCAGTGCCGAAGGAATATGAGGAGGCTTCGCTTGCACTCGGAGCGACAAAGCTTGAGACCTATTTCCGCATTTGCGCACCTGCCGCAAAAAGCGGGATCGCAGCGGCGGTAGTTCTGGGTATCGGGCGTGCCATCGGCGAGGCGATGGCAATTATGATGGTCGCAGGGAATGTGGCGAATATGCCGTCGCTCACCCGTTCGGTACGCTTTCTTACCACAGGTATTTCGATAGAGCTGAACTACTCTCAGGACGGCAGCTTACAGCGGCAGGCGCTTTTTTCTATCGGACTTGTCCTGTTCCTGTTTATTATGATGATAAACGCTTTTCTGAACCTGATCCTGAAAAGAGAAAAGGAGCGCTGATATGAAACGAAAAATGTATGAGATCGTCGGTCGGATCCTTTTATACGGCTGCACAGGGCTGACGGTGGGGCTGCTGCTTTTTATCATCGGCTATATCATTATTATGGGCGTCGGCGGCATAAGCTGGAGCTTTCTCACCACCTCTGAAAGCGTTATAAAAGGCACGATCGGTATTCTTCCCGCAATCAAAAACACGCTTTTTGTGATAGTGGTCTCTCTGCTCATATCGCTTCCTCTGGGCGTCGGCGCGGCGGTTTATCTGACGGAATACGCGAAAAACAAACGGTTCGTGGCAGCGGTCGAATTTGCGTCGGAAACTCTTGCAGGCATTCCGTCAATAATTTACGCACTTGTGGGCGTCATCATTTTCTGTACCGCTTTAAAGCTGCAAAAAACGCTTCTTGCCGGGTCGCTGACGTTGGTTATAATGATCTTGCCGACGATCATACGCTCAACTCAGGAAAGCCTGAAAACCGTTCCGCAAAGCTATCGGGAGGGAGCGCTGGGACTTGGCAGCGGGAAATGGCATATGATACGGACCGTTGTTTTGCCCTCGTATGTTGACGGCATAGTTACCGGCTGTATTTTAGCGGTGGGACGTGTTATTGGCGAAAGCGCAGTGCTTATGTATACGGCAGGAATGAGCATGGCTATGCAGGATTTTTCGATCGACAGGCTTTCAGGCGCCTCAGGGGCTACGCTGACCGTCGCACTTTACCACTACGCAAAGGAAAACGCAGATTTTTCAACGGCGTTTTCAATAGCGACGGTGCTTCTGATACTTACTGTTATCATAAATTTTTCAGCGGGCTTTCTGGGCAAAAAGCTGAAAAGGAGCTGAATTATGTCTGACACTATAATTTCTGCAAAAAATCTGGATTTTTACTACGGCGAAGCTCACGCTTTAAAGAATATATGCCTTGACATTCCCGAACATAACATAACTGCGCTTATAGGTCCCTCAGGCTGTGGGAAATCCACCTTTTTGCGGACGATCAACCGTATGAACGATTTGATTGAAGGCACAAGGGTGACGGGTTCCCTGAGCTATCGAGGCGAAGAAATTTACGCTCCCGACCGTGATGTTACAAAGCTGCGGAAAAGTATCGGAATGGTCTTTCAAAAGCCGAACCCGTTCCCAATGTCGATCTACGACAACGTGGCATACGGTCCTCGCACTCACGGAATACGCGCAAAAGCAAGACTGGACGACATCGTTGAACAGTCGCTTCGTGACGCGGCTATCTGGGACGAGGTCAAGGACAGACTGAAAAAGAATGCGCTGGGGCTGTCGGGCGGACAGCAGCAGCGGCTTTGCATAGCACGAGCCCTTGCGATAAAGCCCGACGTTCTTTTGATGGACGAATCCACCTCGGCGCTTGACCCAATTTCCACCTCCAAGATCGAAGATCTGGCGATGGAGCTGAAGAAGGATTACACAATCGTAATAGTCACTCACAATATGCAGCAGGCGGTGAGGATATCGGATAAAACTGCGTTTTTCCTTCTGGGCGAGCTGATAGAATTCGGCGACACTGAAAAAATGTTCTCTCAGCCGACGGACAAGCGCACCGAGGATTACATCACAGGGAGGTTCGGATAATGAGAACAAAATTTGACCAACAGCTTGATACTTTGGGACAGGAGCTTATCAAAATGGGCTCGCTGTGCGAAGAGGTCATTTCTCTTGCGGCGTCTGCCCTTATCCGAAGGGACGACGCATTGGCGGCGAAGATCGCCCCGCTGGCTCATGAGATAGACGAAAAGGAACGGCAGATCGAAGCTATGTGCTTGCGGCTGCTGCTCCAACAACAGCCTGTGGCAGGTGATCTGCGGCAAATATCTGCCGCCTTGAAAATGGTAACGGATATGGAGAGAATAGGCGATCAGGCTGAGGACATTGCGGAGATACTTCCGTTGCTGAACGGCAGAACGCTGCCCGAGCATATCCGTATAAGAGAAATGGCAAAAGCCACAATAAAAATGGTGACAGACAGCGTGGACGCCTATGTCAGGCAGGACACGGCAATTGCCGAGGCGGTAATTTCCTCCGACGACATTGTTGACGATTATTTCAAAGATATTAAAAGCAGTCTGATATTTCTCATTGCGCAAAATCCCACCGAGGGAGAATATGCCCTTGACCTTCTGATGGTGGCAAAATATTTTGAACGAATCGGAGATCACGCTGCGAATATTGCAGGCTGGGTGCTGTTTTCCGTCACGGGAGAGAAGGACGCGCAGCCGCCGACAGGTTGAAAAAAGCGTGGGAATGTGCTATGATAAATATATACGGGCAGCTCCCTGCCTGCCTTTCATTCCCTGAAAGGAAGTGAAGCTCTTGATATACTGCGTTGAAGATGACAGCGGGATCTGTGATTTAATGATATACGCCCTGAACGCCGCAGGCTTTGAGGCAAAAGGCTTTTCGGACGGAGTGGCATTTTATCGGGCGTTCTCCGAGAACGATCCCGAATTGGTCATTTTAGATATTATGCTTCCGGGCGAGGACGGTATCAGTATTCTGAAAAAGCTGCGGGCTGAAGGCAGCACAGTGCCGATAATTATGGCTACGGCAAAAGGGACCGAATATGACAAGGTCATCGGTCTTGACCTGGGCGCAGACGACTATCTTGCAAAACCGTTCGGTATGATGGAGCTGGTGTCAAGGGTAAAGGCGCTTTTAAGACGCACACGACCGACGGAGGACCGTCAGCTGCTCATTATCGGCGGAATACAGATGGATACGGCGCAGCATATCGTATTGTCTGACGGGAACCGCATTGAGCTTACATTTAAGGAATACGAGCTGCTCCGAAGATTTATGGAAGCTCCGGGAAAAGTGTTCACCCGCGATCGGCTTCGCAGCAGCGTATGGGGTGATGAATTTGCCAGCGAGACCCGCACCGTTGATGTTCATGTGGGTACTCTGCGCACAAAGCTGGGGCGCTGCGGCGATTACATCAAAACCGTCCGCGGGGTTGGTTACCGTTTGGAGGCAGAAAAATGACAAAACGAATTTTCAGGTCTATCTGTCTTGTGGCAATAGCTGTTTTCGCAGCCTCGGTCCTGCTTTTTTCTTTTGTACTGTACGATTATTTTTCAGGCGTTCGGCAGGAACAGCTTCGAGTTCAGACCGAGCTTGCGGCTAAAGCCGTCGCCGCTGAGGGCACTGCCTATTTTGACGGTCTTGACGCCTCCGAATACCGTATGACCCTCATAGCGCCTGACGGCAGCGTGATTTTTGACAGCCGATCCGATTCTGACGAAATGGAAAACCATCTGGAGCGTGAGGAAATAAAGGAAGCTCTTGAAAACGGCGTCGGCGAAAGCTCAAGATATTCCGTCACACTTATGGAGCGCGCTTTGTACTGTGCAAAGCGGCTGCCTGACGGCTCGGTGCTGAGAATGTCCGTCAAGCAAAACACACTGCTGACCCTGCTTCTTGGAATGTCTCAGCCTCTTGCGGTGATAATCCTGATTGCCATCGCACTGTCTATGTTTTTAGCTTCACGGCTGTCCAAGCAAATAGTAAAGCCGCTTAACAGCCTTGATCTTGACGATCCTCTGTCAAACGAGGGATATGACGAATTGTCGCCGCTTCTCAAACGAATTGACGTTCAGCAGCGGCAGATCAAAAATCAGGCTGATGAACTGAGAAAAAGGCAGGAGGAATTTGAAGCTGTCACGGAAAATATGTCTGAGGGGATAGTTGTCCTTAATACAAAAGGCGTGATCCTCAGTATAAACCGCGCGGCGGAAAAGCTTTTTGACGCTTCCCACAGCTGCGTCGGGCAGCATATGCTGTCTGTCAATCGCAGCGCCGAAATATCCGCCCTTCTTTCAGAAGCGGAAAAGGGAGTCCACGCAGAGAGAACACTTGAGCTGAAAGGCAGAAAATATCAGCTTAATATAAGCCCTGTATCGGAGGATAAAAAAGTTACCGGCGCTGTTCTTCTGATACTCGATGTTACGGAAAAAGAGCAGGCAGAGCAAATGCGCCGGGAGTTCACCGCAAACGTTTCGCATGAGCTGAAAACCCCGCTGCAAATAATAGCGGGTTCTGCGGAGCTGCTGGAAAACGGCATTGTAAAAGAAGAGGACCGTTTGGGATTTTACTCTCAGATCCGCGGAGAAGCTCGGCGAATGATATGGCTGGTAGAGGACATTATTCGCCTTTCTCATCTGGACGAAGGTGCAGACGATATGAAACAGGAGCGTGTCGATCTTTATAAGATGACAGCAGAAACCGTAAGCTCGCTTGTCAGTGAGGCTGAAAGCGCAGGCGTTTCCCTGAGCGTTGATGGAGAAAGCGCCATAGTGAACGGTATACCGCAGCTTCTTGAGAGCGTTGTTTACAATCTTACGGACAATGCGATAAAGTATAACCGACAGGGCGGAGAGGTAAAGGTATCTGTGCGGCGAACTGACGGCGGCGTTTGCCTTTCGGTAGCAGATACTGGGATCGGTATTCCGCCCGAACATCAGGAGCGCATTTTCGAGCGATTCTACCGTGTGGATAAAAGCCGTTCCAAAGAGCTTGGCGGCACAGGGTTGGGATTGTCGATAGTCAAGCACGCAGTAAGCCTGCATAATGCGAAAATCGACCTGCAAAGCACAGAGGGGAAGGGCACGACGATCACAGTCACTTTCCCGACAGCAGAGGATTAATAATGTGATATAATAAAAAGGCAAAGACCGCAGTGTTCGAAAGCGGTCTTTGCCTTTTAGCAGTTGTAAGTGTGGCGAAGTGTAGTATATTAACTATGGAAAACAGCCGGTAAGTTATGCTCCTTTTTCTCAGAAGTTGCCATATTCGAAAAGACCACCTTTTCCGTTTCATCAAAACCGTCATACGAAACCACACTACACTGAAGTTCTTTGTCAGAAAAGTAATGACCTCCTCAAAGTTCGCCTTCCGGTGACAGCAGATCCCCGGCAACAGAATAATTTTCGGTTTACATAAATCAACAAATTCATAAAATTTTATGGTATCATCCTTTCGTTTCTTTTCAGCATTATCAACAGTCCTCCAACATTCAGAGATTTCCGAGGTTTATCCAACCGGCTGCCAGTGTTGTTTGTCAGTGAAATGTTAGGGATCTTCAGGATTACCGCCGCTCATTCCTAATGTGAAAATCCGTGGATATTTTCTTTTTTAAATTATTAAAATCATATACCGGATGTTTTTACCATTTACATTACCTTATCCTTTTTGATCGTCCAAACAAGCATTATCCCGAACCAAATAAACATACTTTCACTCATCAGCCCGTTTGTAAATCCAAGGCGGAACGGCGAATCGGGAAACAACTCTTTTACCACCTGCAAAACTCCGTAGATCACGATAACATTGGTAAAAGCCATCTATTTCGGGAATATCGTTTTTCCGGATATCTGCAAATAAAACCAATACAAAAACGGTAAGATCATAATTACTTCGCCGATAAAAAATACAGATACAAATTGATCGTACAAGGCCTCTGCAACAGCAAGAGTTCCTTCATAACCGCTTTGTCTCATCATTCTGAATACATATAAAATGGCAGTGACATAGATATGTATGCACAACCACGGAGTCATTCCAAAGACAGTCAGATAGTGATAGATTTTCGTTTGCTTTTCACGATTTATAAATTTTTCGATATTAAACAGACCTATCCCATACAAAATAATGTCGGGATATACCACAAGTGTTGACAGCAAATTTCTCCAAGCGGGAATTTGCGCCGCGCCTTCCGTCAGCCAAATTACGTCACCGTAATGAGCAGTGTCGCCGTACATCATAAGCCAATCGCCGCTGCACATAAAAACGCAACCCAACATTCCGCAGGTCAAAGCGGTGGTCAGTTTTGTTTTATTTGTTATGCTTTTCAATTTCATTTTGTTTGCCTCATAATTTACCTCTGTTTTTTGTGTTTGCTAATCCTGCCCATCTATAGGCAATTACCACATATGTTATCCTTTGTTCTCAATTATGCGGTATGATCCTCGTCCGGTTCATCTCACCCGACCTCTTTCCAGAACCACCGCGTCTTTTCAAAGGCGTCCATGTAGTTTTTATCGCCAATCATACATCTGTTAATTCATTTGAAATCGTCTATAAATTAGTAATAACGAACCGTAATTTCTAAAGAAAACCACTTATAAAAGCAGCAGAAAACAATATTAGTTAGCAACAACTAACTAATAACTTACCATAAATCTTTTTGTTTGTCAAGCGTTATTAACAGCTAAAATGACTAAAAACCTTTTTCTATGCAGAAAACCACCTTGACAAGTCTCGTCTCAAAAGCTCATCCTTCAGAAATATGCTGACGAACATAGGTTTTTAAACTGCAAATTTCATTTTGACGATGGATATTTGGGAGCAAGCACTGAGAGTCCTTCCTATAAGGTAATAACGAACGACGTTGAAAACGAGCGTGTTTTAACCGTTATTGTGAAAGAAACCGGTCAAGGCTTAACAGGGGATTATTTAAATACAAGCCTGCTTTATGGAAATCATTTTCCCACAATACGATGTAAGGTTCATTGCCCTCAATGATGGAGTAGATTTAATAAACGGAGTAAACTATTTTGCAGGTATCAAAAATTATTTCAATGACACCACTGCATAAAACATAATAAAAACATAAGCAGTGCGGTGGTAATCAAAAATCCAAAATATAAAGCCAAACGCCCGTTTTCGGCGGCTGAAACATATCAGCCGTATCAGAAACGGGCATTTGTTTTTGTCGCTTACAGAGACTTTTTGCCATAAAATCTACCTTTATTCTTACAGTAAAATAATATCTCCACCGCAATGATAACAAATGTTCAGTATGATGTACCTATTTCTTTACAATATTTAGACACGGCAAATGGGATAAAATATACACGTCTTTGGCATAGAAAGCGTCAGACTTCCGGCGGAAAATACAGCGGTATGACAAGTTTCAGAGAAAAGAGACTGCTTTTTATTTCAAAGGTGTGGCTGAAACACCCATTACATCAGTAAAATATACCTCTTAGGAATGAATAGCTGTCACTTGGGGATATTTATTGACTTTTTTATGAAAATTGACTATAATGTATTTAAAGAGGTGATCTTATTTAATCGCTGATTAAAACAGTACAGCCGATTTTATTTATTATATATTTCGGCTCTTTAGTAATTAAAATCTTTACCTGAAAGATCTTTTGATATTTATGATGAAAAAGAAAATAAAAAATATGGCTTTAGCTTTTCTGCTTTTGTTTGCAGCAGTAATTTTCACGTCATGCAGCGCGGAAGAAAAGGATCAGACATATGATAAGCCGTATCCTGTGCCTGTCTATGATATTTCATTTTTTGACAGTGGCTTTGCTTTAAGCTACCCCTGCGGCTCGTATGACGACAACAGCTATGATTATAATTTGATGTGCTTAGTGGACTATGACGCCAAGGCTGTGATACCAATGTGTTCCCGACCCGGCTGTGGACATACCGGCAGGGAAAACTGTGCTGCTGTGAAAAATTATCAGGCGTCACTTGTTTATGGCGGGACCTTTTACGGCTTTATAACCGGGGAAGACAAACAGATAGACAGCACCACAAGACGTCCTACCATTGACATCGTTGCATCTAACATTGACGGCAGCAATGAAAGAAAATTTGCCTCCGTGGAGGGAATGATATTCGGACTGTCCCGTGTTCCCAGGGACAGCTCAATGTTTGTTTATCAGGACTGTGCTTATTTTCCCGTATACGTAAGTGATATGATAAACGGCATAGGAAGCGCCTTTGCCGAGTATCACTTTATTAGGCTTTCGCTGAAAACAGGTGAGATCACCGACCTGGGAATAATTGCTTCAGGCTATGGGGCATTTGTGACCACTTTGGGTGCGACTGCCGAAAAAGTCTATTTTAATGCCACATACCGTGAAGAAAATATAGAATTGAGCGATTTCCAGTCAACGGAAGAATATTTTGAGGCAATAGAAAATGCGAAGGTCATCGAAAAGTTTCTTTGTATGAATCTGTCGGATGGAGCAATATCACAGGTAGCTCTGCCCGGAATCAGCTTCAGCTCTCGCATTGTTGCAAATACATATTTTTACAGCGATGAAAACGGCTTTTATAAATACGACCTGCTTACGGGTGAAACAAAAAAGCTTCACGAGCATCCCTGCAATGAGATGTACTATGTTACCGACGACCGTCTGTTCTATACCTGTGATGAGGAGAATATATCCTTCTCCCATGCTCTGACAGATGAAAGCACATCTGTCATACCGAGCCGCACTGATTCAGTAAATTTCAGACCATTTAAGTTCAAGGACGGCTGGTGCTACGGAAATGCGGCAGGACTGTTGGATGACAAAGGAATAGCGGTAATGGCTTACTGCCGGGAAGATGATTATTTCAGAAAAGAAAACTGCGAGTTAACAGCTGTTTCGTTTAATGACTGAGTGCCTGAGGAGGTATTCGTATGCGGCGTATTTTTTTGATTATAATTTTATGCTTTACTTTATCACTTTCTGCGTGTAAATCAGGAGGTACGGAAGAAACAAATGTTCCCGACGACTGTGCTGAGCTTGTATATGCAGTACCATCTGTATATATGATTTCCGACAGTGCTTTGCTCAGCATAAACAACTATCTTAAGCAGCAGGGCAAGCCTTATAAGATTAGATTTCTGCCGATAGAGATCGAAGATTTCGGTTTTCATACCGATTACGCTGAAAAATTGAACGAGCTTTTGCAGACGGATCAAAGCCCGGATATATTTTATACAGGTGATGTCCAAAGCAATTATGACTATTTCATAGAAAACGGAAATTTGCTTGATCTGACGGATTATCTGAATTCCGAAGTAGGGAAATCGCTTTACGCTTCACTACCTCCTGACAGATGGCAAACCGCAGCAAGAAACGGCAGAATTTACGGTGTTTCCGGTTATTGCGGCGGATATATCACGCCCCGCTGTTATCTGGTCAACAGAAGACTCATGGAAAAATATGGCTTTACCGAGGAGGACTTTAACTGTCCGTTAAGTGATATGGAGGAAATGCTGAAAACGGTCAAGGAGGGCGAAGGCGAATACTTTTATCCCTTGGCAGGTTCTAATGTATTTGACATCAGCAGTTTTTACAGCATAAGCAGAGCAGTAGGCATAAACCGCAATACAAATACTGCTCAGCTGCTTTCGGATAATCCTGAATATATGGCGATAATTAAGTCTATCTATGATTATCTCGCAAAAGGCTATTACAGAGATAATAGTGGTTCTAATATAGACGATTTTCTTGTATATTATACCGCCGAAACCAATATTCCGATGATACCCGGCTTAGGTAATATGTATTCAGGCGACAGGCCCATTGATGAAAATGACCTTATCGTGATTCCGGCTGATAATGGGCATTGGTACCAGCTTGACGTAAAACGGTATACCGCTGTCAATGCGAAAACGGAAAATAAGGATTATGCGCTGGATTTTCTGACCACTGCTTTTACTGACCAAACAGTTACAGACCTTTTGCTTTTAGGTGAGGAAGGAGAAGATTACACTTTAGAAAACGGCAAGGTGGACAACGAAAATTCAAATATGATAATGGATTGTGTGTACGGCAACGCATTTATATGTACCCCGAGATTTTTTGAATATGAAAATAAAACCGAATTATATTTTGATTTTCATAACAAGCTGAAGCCCGATCCGCTTGCAGATTTTGAGTTTGACGCCACAGGGTATGAGGATATAATAGCGGCAGCAGATGAGGCAGTAGGGAAAATAACCTCTATGAAAGACGGTATCGTTACCTTTGATGAAATGAAAGCTGCCATAGACGAAGCAATGGAAAATGCGGAAACAGACAAGCTGATAGATGAGATAAACCGTCAGCTTGAAGAGTATATGGGAGAAAAAGATGAATAAGCTTCAGCTGAAAAACGTCAGCAAGCATTACAGCTCAAAGCTTGCTTTGGACAATATAAGCTGTGAGTTCTCAGTGGGCATATGGGGCTTTCTGGGACCTAACGGGGCGGGAAAATCCACCCTGATGAACATTATTGCGGGGATACTTAAGCCTGACGGAGAAAGCGTCGTTTTATACAATGAAACGCCTGTGCCGCAGCTTGGAAGATCCTATCGTTCCGTAATAGGATATATGCCTCAGCAGCAAAATGTTTTCAGAGATTTTACAGGAGCACAGTTTCTTTCTTATATGGCCGCATTGAAAGGGATCGACTCCAAAGCCGCAAGAGTGCAGATATCGGAGTTGCTTCAGCGTCTTGAGCTTACGGATATTGCTCACAGGAGGATAAGCGGATATTCCGGCGGTATGAAACAGCGCATACTGTTGGCTCAGGCTCTTCTGGGCGCTCCCGAGATACTTATACTTGACGAACCCACCGCAGGAGTTGACCCTAAGCAGCGTGTGATAATCAAAAATCTGATAAAGGAAATTTCGGAGGATAAAATAATTCTGCTTTCCACTCATATAGTATCGGATATAGAAAAGCTGGCAGACAGGATAGTTTTTCTGAAGGACGGCAGGATAGTTCAGCAGGGAGCCGCCGATGAGCTTCTTGCGGGGACTGAGCTTGAGAGCCTTTATATGCGGTATTTTGGTGATGAATGATGAAACTGTTTTTTTATGAGATACGAAAGCTGTTTAAAGGAAAAGCCCCGCTGATATTTTTGTTGGTTATCCTGTCTGCGGCGTTATTTTTTGACCTGCGGCAGGAATGGGACAGATATTATCCGTATGAAGCCTACGCAAAATTGTGCAATGATGTTTTATCCCTTCCCGAAGGGGAAAGGGAAAATTATTTAAAGGAAAATGCAGATAAATATAACGCTTTTTACAGCTTCGAATTGGGAATGATCTCTTCTGATGATGAGAAAAACGCTCAGTATATCCTCCAATACGAAAACGGCGCAGAGACAATATACACTGACAGCTTTTTCGCTGAATATTCTCTTTTCAGTGACACGTACGAGCAATATACAGATACCTACCATTATTCGCAGCATATATCGGACATTCTGGCGCAGGCGGAAAAAATGAGTGAGCTTTCGGTGTTCGGCGGCAAAAATTCCTTTGAGCAAAGGAATATATCTGCCGCTGCCGCTGCCTATAAGGCGTTAAACGGTTTGACACCCCGCTTTGCTGACACGGCGGGGTTGAATTTTCTGCTCTCCTTTTCCGCCGACAAGCTTCTCATTCTCGCAGCTGCAGTTTTCGGTGCTTTCGTTATGGTTATGGACGAGCGCAGAACAGGCTCGCTGCGTATCGAAAATGCGACAAAAAACGGAAGGACTTTTCTTGCTCTGAGCAAGACAGGCGCTGTTTTTGTGTGGTGCGCAGCAAACAGTATACTTTTATTGGCAGTAAAGCTGATAATTACCGCCGCTAGGTATGACATCTCTGCTATTTTTCTGCCAATACAGTCTTTAAGCGGATTTGTCAACTGCCCTTATGCACTTTCGACGGCGGAATATATTGCCATAGCCTCAGCATTAGGCTGCTTTTCGGCATTTGTCTGCGCAATGCTGTTTGCGTTTGTTTTCACTTTAAAAAAATATATCATAGGTGGCGCCGCAGGCGTTATATTTACAGTCCTGCAATTTGCCGCATATGAAAGGCTTGACGGTTTAAGCTCCCTTGGCGTGTTCAAGTATTTCAATATTTCCGCCGCACTGCATTTTTCTGAAACAGGAATGACGTTTACCACCGTAAACCTTTTTCAGGAGCCTGTGGATACCTTTACAGTATCGGTAACTTTTCTGCTGATTTTTGCCTTACTGTTCTGCGCTTCTTTTGTGTTTTCCTTTGCAGGCTCATATATGGACTTTCAGGGCATTTCCTTAAACATACGCTCATCCCGCATACCGTCTGCAAATTTGTTTTACAGGGAAGTGTACAGGGTTTTTATCACAAAGGGCGGCCTGGCTGTGCTTATACTTCTGCTTTGCGTGACTGTTTACGACGTAGTAAATGATGATGTTCATTATGAAGCTGTTGACGGTTACTACGAATTATATCTGAACGATATTGAACAAATGACATTGTCGGAAACCGCCAGTTTCATAAAAGAAGAGGAAAAACGTCTTTCCGATTTGCAGAACAAGATGTCTGAGCTTAATGAAAGCTATCAGAATGGTAAGATCGCATCGGGCTCTTATGTGACTGCGGCAACTATAATTCAAAGTGAGCTTGCGAAGCGCCCTGCTCTCAGGCTTTTGTCGGAGCAGTATAGGTATATTTCGGAGGAAGAACCGTCGGCGAACTTCGTTTATTATAAAAAAATCGATAAATATATGAATTTTGACAACAGCAAAGATGACATAAAGAGTAGTCTGTACACGCAGCTGGCGTTAGTGTTTGTGATATGCACGCTGTTTTCGGGGCTTAGCATCGAGGAGCGCCGCCTTATTTCCTGCACAGCGGACGGAAAAGGAAAACTGCTGAGAATAAGAACTTATATCTGCATATTGTCAGCAGTGGCAATTTTTCTTTGCGCAGCTCTTCCCGAGATGATTACTCTGCTTTCTCACAACAGATCTTCAGATCTTTCTGCTGCCCTCCAAAGCCTGATATATTTCAGGGGACTTACCGCAAATATATCCATAGGCTTTTATTTCGTGCTGATGTATTTGCTTCGGCTTGCTTCTGTGCTGTTTACCGCTTTGTTCATAGCTTTTATCGGAATTACGGTAAAAGAGCAAAAGACAGTAATTGTTTTATGCTCGGTGATAATTCTCTTACCCACAGCGTCAGCGCTTTTATTCGGTCCCGAAGCATTTCCGCTTATTTATGAATTGGAAAGCAATGCGCTTTTGAGGCGGTTTCTGATTTAAAGATTATTACGATTCATTAAGCAACCTTATCAATGACTTGAATCTCTACCATAATGTTTTATTAAAATTATAAAAGAAAAGATGAGTGATCAGCAAATTGCATTTTACTCGTTTTTCTGTTTGACATTTGTTCTATTTCAGTTAGTTGATTTCTGTTCAATGGTTAGCTGACATATGTTGATTAAAATAATATTTTTCCCAGTAGTCGTGTCACCCTGCACGGCTGCTCTTTTTCTACGGCGGTAACACTCATTTGCATCCTAAAAAATATTGGTAGTTTTCATTTATATCAATATACTTAGCACCGCATCTTTGGAACACAAATTCTATGTAATTACAAACCTTGGATACAGTTACGATCAAAAAGTGGCAGTTAATTGGTAATCAGTACTCCACCTCTCCTGCTCTAATCAGTTTCTTACGTTCCTGAAATCCGGATTTCTTAAAACCTGCTATGCTGCAATAGTCAACAACTTATCGTTTCTTTTTATTTTAAATCTTCATAATGTTTTTTTGCTTTGACTTGCTTCTATATTATTTAATTTCCTAATATAATAAATATTTTTCATCATCTGAAGTCCCAAAAATATAATTTGGAGGAATAGTATTCCCAAATTTGTCTTTTTCAACAAGTAAAGCTTTTGCAATTTTATTTGTATTTCATGAAACTCCTGTAAGCTGTTCTCCAATTATATTAAATATATTACCTCCTACAAAATTGATTAAGGCAGTATTTCCGCATTAAGGAGTCTGGAAATTTCCACAGCAAATGAAGTTTGAAAATCACGTTCAGGTTCCTGATTTTACAAACAGGTATTTATCCGATCTTTAATTTTTCCAAACAATCAATAAATGTTGGACAAAGGCGGTGTTTGCTGTCAGCCCCCAAGCCGCAGCGCTTGAATAATTATTTCAAAGACTGTTTTTTATAAAACTTTTGAAATAATTTTAATTTTTTTATGTAAAAAGCAGAGATTATAAATGTAATTATAAAAGGAACTATTCGTACCGCATACATTTTAATTACTGTATTAACAGCAGTTTATGAAATCATCTCCCCAAAATGGCGCATATCCTCGTCAAGGACATGTTAAGAATCAGCATGGCTTATATTGAAGCCGGCAGATATATGGATTTTGTTTTTCTGTCACTTGGCTGTCGGTTTATAGCTCTCAATGACGGCGTGGTTACTCAACAGAAAAGCAACGAAATGCTGGTCATAATGAAAAATGTGATGAACGACCTTTACGCACGGTATACAAGCAACAAAATAATCAAGGCAGTCAAACAATTTACTTTCAAAAGTGGCAAGTATGTTGGCTGCTATGCTTCTCTTGGCTACAAAAAGAGTGCGGCTGACAAGCACGCTTTGGAAATCGACACGATAACATCTCCCGTAGTAAAACACATTTTCGATATGCACCTGCAAGGGAACGATTTCCGAAAAATTGCGGTGCAGCTTAACGCTGAGGATGTTCCCGCATCGGGAATATTTTACTATATGGCAGAGGGAAGAGAAAATTCTCGAAGTGAAGCTTCGTATTGAAACGATGTTATCATAAAGACAATTCTCCACAAAGAGGTCCATATCGGTCATATGGTTCAGAGCAAGACGGGGACGGTATTTTATTATGCTGATGTGAAATAAAAACTATTTTTCCGGATACCTTAAATAATAAATATCATTTCCTTCTAAATAATCTGTTTTCCTGAATTTGTGTTTCAAATAAAATTCTGCCGCCTGTACATTGTCCTTGTGACATCCCAATGCTATCGGTCTTATGCCGAAATCATTGTAAACCTTGTCTATCGATATTTCCAAAGCTTTACTTCCTATTCCTTTGTTACGGTAATTTTTATCTATAACAAACCCCATCAGGCGATAAAACGGTTCTTTTTTCATTTCGGGCGGGTCTGTTTCCCAAGGGACGGATTCTCCCAATAAAATCAAACCTATATATTTTCCCGAATATTTTATTGCAAAAGTATGACCGATACAGTTATGCAAAATCCCATAGTCTGTGATTTCCATTATTGTATCGGCTTTATCCACAAAATCTTCGCTGACATCGCTGCGATCAATTTTTACTGACCTCTGCCAGATTATCATGCGTAAGCTCTTCTAATTCGATTTTCATTTTATATTTTTATGTTACTTCCCTTTGTTTACCGCATCAAAATAAATCTCCGTAAAGCACGAAAACAGCCCCTGCTTATCCTCAGCGGTAAGCCCGTTTCCGCTGAGCAATTCTCTTGCCTGCGTCAGCAAGTCCATTGCCTTGTCAATATCACTGCTTTCCTCCGCTGCACCGTACAAAAACCGTTCCTCGCTGTTCAGCACAAGATTTTTTCTGTCGTCCAGCAAAAACTCAGACGTGACCTCAAGTTCCTCCGCCATTCTGCTGAGTATAGCCCGCCTTGGCGTTCTCGCCCCCGAAAGATAGTTTGCGAAGGCGCGGTATGTTATGCCCATTTTTTCAGCAAACTCCGTTTTCTTGTACCCTTTTCTGTGAAGCAGTATTTCCAGCTTGTCATGGAGATTCATAACACATTATCCTTTCAAACGACAAATTTCGTTCATTTATTATTATATCAGTGAACGCTCCAACAGTCAATAAAAAATAAAAAAATTTAGAATATGCAAAATATTCACAAAATATTCAAAATATACTGCATAATATACAATAAACTGAATTAAACCCCTTGACAATCGCGTTAAATGCTGTATAATGTATAGAGAAAATTTTTTAAACAGGAGTTTAATTATGGAAAAAGAAATAAAAAAGATCGTACTTGCATATTCAGGCGGACTTGACACTTCAATAATCATCCCCTGGCTTCACGAGAATTATCCCGGCTGCGAAGTTATCTGCGTTGCGGGAAACGTAGGACAGGATGCTGAGCTTGACGGACTGGAGGAAAGAGCAAAGAAAACAGGCGCCTCCAAGCTGTACATAGATGACATACAGGAAGAATTTGTGAACGATTTTATTTTTCCCACGCTGAAAGCGGGCGCAAAATATGAGGGTTATCTTCTGGGAACCTCCTTTGCAAGACCTCCTATCGCCAAGAGATTAGTTGAGATAGCAAGAAAAGAGAACGCTGACGCTATCTGCCATGGCTGCACAGGCAAGGGCAACGATCAGGTCCGTTTTGAGCTTACAATAAAGGCGCTCGCTCCCGATATAAAGGTGATCGCCCCCTGGAGAATATGGGATCTTCGTTCCAGAGACCAGGAAATAGATTATGCCGAGGCTCACAACGTACCTATTAAAATAACTAGAGAAACCAACTATTCCAAGGATATGAACCTCTGGCACCTTTCTCATGAGGGACTTGACCTTGAGGATCCTGCCAACGAGCCTCAGTACAACAAACCCGGCTTCCTTGAGCTTGGCGTATCCCCCGAAGCCGCACCCGACAAGCCTACATATATCACTATTTCCTTTGAAAAGGGAATACCCGTTGCGCTTGACGGAGAAAAAACAGACGGCGTAACTCTTATCAAAAAGCTGAACAAGCTGGGCGGCGAAAACGGCATAGGAATTTTCGACGTAGTTGAGAACCGTCTTGTGGGAATGAAGTCAAGAGGCGTATACGAAACTCCCGGCGGCACTATCCTTTACCACGCTCACGA
Source organism: uncultured Ruminiclostridium sp. (assembly GCA_947630175.1). GTDB lineage: Bacteria > Bacillota > Clostridia > Oscillospirales > Ruminococcaceae > Ruminiclostridium_E. The sequence continues at coordinate 35,183 of CANRGJ010000001.1, forward strand.
AGTCCTTGAAACCATCTGCCTCGACAAGGAAACTCAGCATTACAAAGCGGGACTTGCCCAGAAGTACGCTGACCTTGTATACAACGGCCAGTGGTACACACCGCTTAGAGAAGCTATGGACGCATTCGTTGACAAAACACAGGAGACCTGCACAGGCGAAGTAAGACTGAAGCTTTACAAGGGCAACATAATCAACGCAGGCGTAACTTCTCCCTACACTCTTTACAGCGAGGATTTCGCCTCCTTCGGCGAGGACGATGTATACGACCATAAGGACAGTGAAGGCTTTATCAACCTGTTCGGTCTGCCTATCAAGGTAAAAGCGCTGCTTGATGCTGAAAGAAACAAAAAATAAGTTTTTAAGCGGAGGCTTCTCCGCTTAAACTTTTTTGAAAAATTATCTACCTTTTATAATGAAAGGAACACAGCTATGTCAGAAAAAATGTGGGCGGGCAGATTTTCCAAGGAAGTGGACAGCGGTGTAAACGCTTTTAACTCTTCCGTTTCCTTTGACAGCAGAATGTACAGGCAGGACATAAAGGGCAGTATCGCTCACGCCTCAATGTTGGGCAAAGCGGGTATAATTTCCGCCGAGGACAGAAAAAAGATAGTAGCAGAGCTTGAAAATATCCTTGCCGACCTTGAAAGTGGAGCGTTAGAGATAGACCCCACCGCCGAGGACATTCATATGTTCATAGAGGCTGTCCTCACACAGCGTATCGGCGAAACAGGAAAACGCCTGCATACCGCCCGTTCCCGCAACGATCAGGTAGCTCTTGACGTTCGCCTTTATCTCCGTGACGAAACGGAAGAAATAAAGGCTTTGCTGAAACAGCTTATAATCGTTCTCTCTGACACTGCGGAGCAGAATACCGATACGATAATGCCCGGCTATACTCATCTCCAGCGTGCTCAGCCCATAACCTTCGGACATCATCTTATGGCATATGCTCAGATGTTTTTACGTGACATAAGCCGCCTGAACGACGCCGCCCGCCGTATGAATCAATGCCCCTTGGGCAGCGGAGCTTTGGCGGGAACGACCTATCTCATAGACCGACAGCTCACGTCACAGCTTTTAGGTTTCGACTGTCCTACTGCAAATTCCCTTGACGGAGTTTCTGACCGTGATTTCTGCATAGAGCTTGCAAGCGCCATCTCCATAATAATGACCCACCTTTCCCGCTTTTCCGAGGAGATAATTTTGTGGTGCAGCTGGGAATTTAAGTTTATTGAGCTTGACGACGCCTTTGCGACGGGCTCCAGCATAATGCCCCAGAAGAAAAATCCCGACATAGCTGAGCTTGTAAGAGGAAAATGCGGACGCGTTATCGGCGACAATATGACCCTCCTCACAATGATGAAAGGGCTTCCTCTTGCATACAACAAGGATATGCAGGAGGATAAGGAGGCGATTTTCGACGCCATAGACAACGTAAAGCTGTGCCTTTCCACCTTTATCCCCATGCTTCAGACTATGACCGTTTACAGGGATAATATGAGGAACGCCGCCGCAAAAGGCTTTATAAACGCCACCGACTGCGCCGATTACCTTGTTAAAAAGGGAATGGCTTTCCGCGACGCATATAAGATAACAGGCGGACTTGTCGCACTTTGCATAGAGAAAAAGACCGACCTTGAACACCTTCCCATAGAGGATTACCTCTCCCGCAGCGAGCTTTTCGACACTGACGTGTACGACGCTATAAACCTTGACACCTGCGTGAACAGCCGCATTTCCTACGGCGGACCTTCCCCTGAAAGCGTGAAAAAGCAGATAGAAGATGTCAGAGGAGCGCTTGATGAATAACTTTATCTATATGTACGGAATGATAATTTCCACACAGAGTTTTTTGCTGAAGGGTAGCTTTCCTGCTCCTGACAGTGAAGCGGAGATAAAGGAGAAATATCATCTTGTAGGCGGAGAGACGGGAACAGCCGCTGCAGTTTGCTTATCGCTGGGGCTGAACGTAAAGTTAGGCGGAACTCACCTCGGCTCACTTAATAAAGATATCATATTGAATTATTTTGGCAGCAAAAACGCCGACATCTCAGAGCTTGTAACGAAGCCTTTTGACGGCGTTACCGACTATATAATCATAGACAAGAACACCCGAACCTGTTTTGGAGAATGGGAAAAACTGTTCGGCAGCGGAAAACCTTTCTATGAGCCGCCAAATGAAGCGTCAATAAGAGATTGCGAATGTGCGGGGATAGACCCATTCTTTTACCCAGAAATATCCGCAGAGCTTTGCCTGAAATACAGCAAACCTTACGCCACGATAGATTGTACTTATGACAGCGTTATGAACCGTCACTGCGCAATAAACGCCGTTTCCCACCAATTTCTGAAAACCTGTTATGGCAACACCGACCTTGAGGAGCTTTTCAGATTATACACCGACAATACTGACGGGCTTGTGATTTTTACAAGAGGAGAAAAAGAGCTTATATATGGCAGAAAAGGTCAAAAGCCAAAATACTTCAAGCCTTATTCTCTTGGTGTTATCTCTACTCTCGGTGCAGGAGACAGCTTCAAGGCGGGAACGATATATGCTCTTTATAACAAAATGAGTGACGAAGACACAGTAAGATACGCCAGTGCAGTGGCAGGACTTGCATGCACTAAATTTCCCATAGCTCTTTACCCACCGACTGTTAAAGAAGTGGAAAAATTGTTACAACAAAAATAACGGAGAAAATGAAATGACAAAAATATTCATTGACGGCAAAGAGGGAACAACGGGACTGAAAATTTATGAGCGTTTTCAGAACCGTACAGACCTTGAAATACTTGAAATAGACGAGGAAAAGCGCAAAGATCCTGCGGAACGCGCCAAGCTGATAAATTCGTCCGATTTCACATTTTTATGTCTTCCCGACGCGGCGGCAAAAGAGACGGTGTCTCTTGTGACAAACCCGAACGTCAGAATAATCGACGCCTCCACTGCTCACAGAACAGATCCCAATTGGGCATACGGCTTTCCCGAGCTTTCACCCACTCACCGTGAGAAGATAAAAAATTCCAGGCGCGTAGCAGTTCCGGGTTGCTATGCAGGCGGATTTGCGGCTCTTGTTTATCCTCTCGTGGCGAACGGCTTTATCGCTCCCGATTATCCCGTTACCTGCTATGCGGTTTCAGGGTATAGTGGAGCAGGAAAGAAAGCGATAGCGGTTTACGAGGGAGAAGACAAACCAAATGAATACAACAGCCCCCGTCAGTACGCCCTCACTCAACAACACAAGCACCTGCCAGAAATGCAGCAGATAAGCGGACTTGCGGAAAAGCCTGTGTTCATTCCTCTCATCTGTGATTTTTACAGCGGAATGACCGTTACCGTCCCTCTTTATTCACGCCTTATGAAAAAGCGCTATACACCCGCCGACATTTTGGAAATGTACAAAGCCCATTACGCAGGTCACCCTATGATGAAGGTCGCCGCCCTTATGGGAGAAGATCTTCTCCCTGACGGATTTCTTGCGGCAAACACCCTCAGCGGTAAAAACATAATGGAGATATTTGTCTGCGGCAACGAGGACAGGATAGTCCTCACCTCCCGCCTTGACAATCTGGGCAAGGGAGCTAGCGGCGCCGCCGTTCAGTGCCTTAACATAATGCTTGGCATAGACGAGACCACAGGCTTGCTGTAAAGAAGGGAAACAAAATGGTACAGTATAAGGATTTTAAATATACAGACGGCGGGATCTGCGCCGCAAAAGGCTTTTCAGCCGCAGGCACAAACGCTCACATAAAACCGAACTCCACCAAAAACGATATGGCGCTTATTTACTGCGACGTAAAATGCACCGCCGCCGCCCTTTACACTCAGAATAAGGTACAGGGCGCACCTATAACGGTGACAAAACAGCATTTAACAGACCACACCGCACAGGCTGTCATAGTGAACTCAGGCAACGCCAACACCTGCAATTCCAACGGCATCGAGATAGCTCAGCAGGTTTGTATAATTACTGCAAAGGCGCTGAACATTCCCGCCGAAGACGTTATCGTAGCGTCAACAGGCGTTATCGGACAAAAGCTGTTAATAGAGCCTTTTGAGCGTTGCATACCCGTTCTTGCACAGTCCCTTTCCGACAAGGGAAACGACGACGCCTGCACTGCCATAATGACCACAGACACAAGACAAAAGCAGTTTGCGGTGGAATTTCAGCTTGACGGAAAAACCTGTCATTTAGGCGGAATGAGCAAGGGCAGCGGTATGATAAATCCCAATATGGCTACCATGCTCGCCTTTATAACAACAGATGTTTCAATAAACGCCAAAATGCTTGAAAAAGCGCTGAGAGAAGTAACCGACATCACCTACAATATGGTGAGCGTAGACGGCGACACATCTACCAACGATATGGTAACTCTTCTTTCATCAGGCCACGCGGGAAATACCGAAATAACCTCGGAAAACAAGCTTTACTCACAGTTTAAGGACGCGCTTTATGCCGTGATGATGAACCTCGCCCGTGAGACCGCCCGTGATGGCGAGGGCGCAACAAGGCTTATGGAATGTAAGGTGAAAAACGCTCACGACGATAAAACGGCGAAAACCGTAGCAAAATCCGTAATAAACAGCTCACTTCTTAAAGCGGCTATATTTGCCGCCGACGCCAACTGGGGACGCATTTTGTGCGCCATAGGCTACGCCGACGCTGATTTTGACATCTCAAAAGTATCGGTGGACCTTGTTTCCCGTGCGGGAAAAATCCGTGTATGCGAAAACGGCTCGGGAACGGACTTTTCCGAAGACACAGCCTTTAAAATACTGTCGGAAGACGAAATAACCATAGAGATCGACCTTGCGGAAGGAAACTGTGAGGCGACCGCATGGGGCTGCGACCTTACATACGATTATGTAAAGATAAACGCCGAATACAGGAGCTGAGAGGAGAATAAAGATGAAGCTTGACAGAGCGCAGATATTAAACGACGCGTTGCCCTACATACAGCAGTATTCGGGCAAGACCGTAGTTGTAAAATACGGCGGCAACGCTATGACAAACGACGCATTAAAGCAGGCGGTAATGTCCGATATCGTCCTTTTGTCCCTTGTCGGAATAAGGATAGTCCTTGTCCACGGCGGCGGACCCGAGATAAACGCTATGCTGAAAAAAACAGGCAAGGAAAGCAGATTTGTAAACGGTCTGCGTTACACCGACGAGGAAACTATGGACATTGTTCAGATGGTCCTTTGCGGCAAGGTGAACAAGGACCTTGTTGACCTCTTGCACCTGCACAAGGGCAAAGCGGTAGGACTTTGCGGACTTGACGGTCATATGATCGAGGCTGAGCAAAAAGACCCCGAGCTTGGACTTGTGGGCGAGATAACAAAAGTCAATCCTCAGATGATAAACGACGTCCTTGACAAAGGCTATATCCCCGTTATATCCACCGTTGCCTCGGGCGGCGACGGACAGGTCTACAACATCAATGCCGATACCGCCGCCGCAAGGATAGCTGCTGAAATAAAAGCGGTAAACCTTATCCTTATGACCGACATTGCAGGACTTCTTGAAAACAAGGACGACGACAGCACCCTCATTCATACTGTGGGAGTGAGCGAAGTGCCTTACCTCAAGCGTCAGGGAATAGTTTCAGGCGGAATGATACCCAAGATAGACTGCTGCGTTGAGGCAGTGCGCCGAGGCGTTTCCAAAGCAAACATAATCGACGGCAGAATACCTCACTCAATTTTGATAGAGCTCCTCACCAACGAAGGCGCAGGAACAATGATAATCAGCTGAGAAACGAATGGAAAGGACGCAAAATGAACACCATAGAACAGTTCAACAAACACGTTATGCCCACCTACGGCAGATACGACCTTGTTCTGGAAAAAGGCGAAAACCGCACAGCTACCGATGAAAACGGAAAACAGTATATAGATTTCGGCTCAGGCATAGGCACCAACAGCCTCGGCTTTTGCAATGAAAACTGGGTGAACGCCGTCTGCGGGCAGGTAAAAGCCATACAGCACACCTCAAACTATTATTACACCAAAGTCCAGGCTGATTTTGCCGAAAAGCTCTGCAACGTAACAGGTTACAGCAAGGTCTTTTTCGGCAACAGCGGCGCCGAGGCAAACGAATGTGCCATAAAGCTTGCGAGAAAATACAGCTTTGATAAATACGGCAAGGGCAGACACAATATAATAACTCTTGTGAACAGCTTTCACGGCAGAACGCTCTGCACCCTTTCCGCAACGGGGCAGGACGTTTTCCACAACTATTTTTTCCCATTCGTTGAGGGTTTCATATACGTCAACGCCAACGACGTAGACGATTTAAAAGCAAAGCTGGACGACACCGTGTGCGCCGTGATGTTCGAGTATATTCAGGGCGAGGGCGGAGTCGTGCCGCTGAGTCAGGATTTTGTAGATGAAATTTTTGACCTTTGTGCAAAAAAAGACATTCTGACAATCGCTGACGAGGTGCAGACAGGTGTTGGTAGAACGGGAAAATTCCTTGCAGGGGACAACTTCGGTCATAAAGCCGATATATCCACCTTAGCAAAGGGAATCGCAGGCGGCATACCGATGGGCGCCTGCCTTGCGGATGAAAAATGCGCCGACGTTCTGGGAAAGGGAACTCACGGTTCCACCTTCGGCGGCAATCCCATAGCCTGCGCAGGCGGAAACGCAGTCCTTGACTTTATCTCCGATGAAAAAAATCAGAAAGAGGTAGCCGAAAAAGGAAAATACCTCCGTGAAAAGCTGCTTGAAATATCCGAAATAACTTCAGTCGACGGAATGGGACTTATGCTTGGTGCAGCGTTAAAAACAAAGTCAGCGGCAGACGTTGTGAAAGCCGCCCTTGACAAAGGACTGCTTCTGCTTACCGCAAAGGAAAAGGTGCGATTCCTTCCCCCTCTTACAATAACCTATGAGGAAATAGACAAAGGAATTTCTATCCTTAAAGACATACTTGAAAAGTGAGATAAAAATGATAAAATACAGAAATCTGCTCATCTCTGACTATGACGAAGTGTCGCTTTTATGGAACAGCATAGACGGAATGGGACTTCGCAGCCTTGACGACAGCAGAGAGGGAATCGAGAGATACCTGAGAAGAAATCCTTCCACCAGCTATGTCGCAGCAGATGGCAGTAAGACCGTCGGCTGCATTATGTGCGGTCACGACGGACGTCGGGGATATATTTATCATACCTGCGTCCTACCGCAATACAGAGGGCAGGGAATAGCCTCCCGCCTTGTACAGCTCGCCTGCGAAGCGCTTAAAGCTGAGAATATAAACAAGTGCGCTCTTGTCTGCTTTACATCTAACGAGTTGGGAAACGCATTCTGGCAGTCAAGCGGCTGGGAACAGCGCACGGATCTGAATTATTTCAACCTGTCACTTGAACAAAATAACAAATAGAAAGGAAAATACAATGAAACACCTGTTAAAGCTTCAGGATCTCACCACTGAGGAAATAATCGACATTTTAAATCTTGCCGACCAGCTCAAATACGAGCAGAAACACGGCATACCCCACGATCATCTTAAAGGAAAAACTCTCGGAATGATTTTCGAAAAAGCCTCCACCAGAACCAGAGTCAGCTTTGAAACTGGAATGTATCAGCTTGGCGGCTATGCGCTTTTCCTGTCCTCAAACGAGCTTCAGATAGGCAGAGGCGAACCTGTTCAGGACACAGCGAGAGTCCTTTCAAGATACCTTGACGGCATTATGATAAGGACTTTCGCTCAGAAAGAGGTGGAAGACCTTGCCGAATACGGCTCGATACCTATTATAAACGGACTTACCGATTACTGCCACCCCTGTCAGGTCCTTGCCGACCTTATGACCGTAAGGGAGTACAAGAACAAGCTGGACGGACTTAAAATGTGCTATATCGGCGACGGCAACAATATGGCAAATTCGCTGATAGTAGGCTGCTTAAAGGTAGGAATGGACGTTTCCATCGCTTGCCCCGAGGGCTATTATCCCGACAGCACCGTTCTTGATTTTGCAAAAGCTTACCCCAACTTCAAGCTTGTAAACGACCCAAAGACCCCCGCCGAGGGCGCGGACATCCTTTTCACAGACGTCTGGGCGTCAATGGGACAGGAAAGCGAGGCGGAAAAAAGAAAGATAGCCTTCAAAGGCTATCAAATAAATGACGAAGTTATGTCCGCCGCAAAGCAGGACGCAATGGTAATGCACTGCCTTCCCGCCCATCGCGAGGAGGAGATAACCGCCAAGGTATTTGAGGCTCACGCAAACGAAATATTTGACGAGGCCGAAAACCGTCTCCACGCTCAGAAAGCCGTAATGGTAAAGCTGATGAGCTGATTTGATTTTAAAGAAAAACTTCCGTAGTTTAGCACTGCGGAAGTTTTTGTTTTATCAGTCAAACCTTTTTGCTTTCTCAAAAATCACCGTATCCGTAAACGGGTTATAAATAATATCCTCGCAGTCCTCCCCGAAGAATGCGTACTTGCTCTGCTCCAGCAGTGGTATGAACGCCGCCGAACCCGTCACGTTCTTTTCCGCCTGCAAATAAAGCTCAGCCCCTTCATCAACAGTTTTTGCACTTTCTGCTCTTGACATCAGCATATCAAACTCTCCGTTTGAGTACCCGCCGTAATTCCCGCCGCCGTTGGAGATAAACGAGGATAAATAAGCATACGGACTGTTAAAGCTGCCCGAAATATCGGTTACTATCATATCAAAATCGCCGCTTTTCAGCACACTGTCATATTCGCCCTGCTCAAGCCTTTTTATATTGCAGTAAAATCCAAGTTCAGCCTGCCACTGCTGAGCCACCGAGGAAACATAATCTTCAACAGCGTCGTTATCTGGAATATACAGCGTAGTCCCCGACATACAGGAACGGTCGATATGCTCCAAAGCACTTTGTATCGCCGTGTCTGCCGCCTTTCTGTCATAGGTGAGCGCAGAGCTTTCCTTTACTATATCGCGGTATGCTTCGTCACCCAATTTTATCGAGGAGGGAATAAGGCTTTGCGCCTTTTCATAACCGTCAATCTCCAATTCTATTTTTGCGGAATTTATGCTGTAAGCCAAAGCCTTTCTCAAATCAGCGTTTCTGAAATTTTCGTTCTTTGTATTAAAAAGCACGCCTATAGTTCCGTTTTTATTTTCGCTGTAAGAATATCCCATTTCAAGCAGCTTTGCGGCTTCGTTGCCCGAGGTGATATAAACGTGGCTCTGCTCGTCAATGAAATTTTGAAATCTATCAGGTTCCTCTATAAAAAAATTCAACCCGTAGGGACAAACCTCGCCGTTTTTGTTATTTTCGGGATTTACCCGCAGAATGACGTAATTGTTGTCCGTACTCCAATAATCATAGCTCCATTTATAAAGATAAAACGCCCCGTTTGATGCGATAGCATCGCTTGTCAGCCCGTATTTTCCGTCGGTGCTGTAATAATATTCCTCGTTACAGGGCATTGCGGGAGTGGTCGTCAGCATAATGGGAAATGACGGATTAGGATATTCCAGCGTTATCTCAAGCGTAAAATCGTCCTCAGCCCTTACGCCCAATTGTGATAAGTCCGTCAAAACTCCCTTATTCACCGCCTGCGCATTTTTTATGCAGAAAAAATCCCCTGCGTTGACCGATTTGGTAGCAGGCTTTAACAGCCTCTGAAACCCGAACACAAAGTCGTTTGCTGTGCATTGTGCCTTGAACTCTTTGCCGTCCGTCCAGAAAATATCTTCTCTAAGCTTAAACGTGTAGACCAGTCCGTCGTCGCTCACGTCATAGCTTTCCGCGGCGGCACATTCCACATTTCCCTCACTGTCGGTCTTCAGAAGCCCCGTGAACATATTTGCGATTATTTCAAGCGAAGAGCCGTCATAAGCAGTCTGCGGGTCCAGAGTAGCGGGATTTGAGGGAATATCGTACTTGAAAACATATCCCGTTCCGTCGCTTTCCTGACAGCCGCTTACCGAAAGGCACAAAGCCGCCGACAACAGCAAAGCCGTAAATCTATATCTCAATTTCCACTGCTCTCCCTTGCTTCAGGCTCTCCTGCACATCGATAGTGCGCTGATTTCTGCTCCCTTTGTATTTCAGCTCCAGACTACGCTGAGAGAGAATGAATTTTCCATCTATGATAACGTCCATCAACCCCAGAAACTTTTTAACATCGCTGTTTTTTTCGCTCATCTCCAGAAGCTGTTCAAAGGTGAAGCCCGTATAGCTCATAAGATGATAGTCCTTTTTCAGCCTTTCCGCCATATAAGCGCAGGCTTCAGGCTGACAGAACGGCTCTCCTCCCGAAAAGGTCACGCCTTTTGTCAGCTTGTTTTCGTGTATCTTTTCAATTATTTTATCGCAGTCGGCATATCTTCCACCCTCAAAATCGTGGGTCTGCGGATTGTGACAGCCCTCGCAGTGATGAGGACACCCTTGTGTGAATATAGTAAAGCGAAATCCCGGTCCGTCAACAATGGAATCCGACACCAGCCCCGCCAATTTTATTTTCATAACAATTTCCTTTCAAATCAAAATGCTTATATCTTCCGTAATCAAGTATACTTAATTTCCCTCAAAAAATCAATACCGAAATTATGATTATTTTCTTACAACGCTTTTTATTTTTCCGACCAGTGTACAAATAAGGAACGCCGCCAGATCCACCACCACAATGCACGCTCCCGTTGGAACAGGCAGATAAAAGGTTATCACCAGTCCAGTTATAAAGCAGATTATCGAAATGACAACGGAAAATACCGTCACTCCCCGATAGCTTTTGCATACTCTCATCGCAGTAAGTGAGGGGAATATCACCAAGCTTGAAATAAGCAGCGCTCCCATAAGCCTCATTCCCACTACGATGACCACAGCGGTGAGCAGCGCTATAAGCCCGTTGTAAAGCCCTGTTTTTATTCCCGTAGCCTTTGAAAAGCTCTCGTCAAATGTAACACTGAATATTTTATTGTAAAACAGTATATAAAGCACTATCACCGCCAGAGAAGATACGACGCTCACCGCAACGTCCTCCTGCTGCAAAGCAAGGATACTTCCGAACATATAGCTGTTTACGTCTATATTCACTTGAAAAACCGAAATGATTATCATTCCGATAGCCAGCGCACTACTTGAAATGATAGCGATAAGCGCATCTCCTTTGAGTCTACTGTTCTGACTTAATCTCAGCAGGAAAAACGCCGCCGCCACCACCACGGGTATCGCCACATAAAGCGGCGCTAGGTTAAACGCCGCCGCAAACGCCAGCGCACCGTAACCCACATGGCTCAGTCCGTCGCCTATCATTGAATATCTTTTCAGCACAAGGCTCGACCCCAGCAGGGAAGCGCACAGCGACACAAGCAGTCCTACCAACAGCGCCCTTAAAATAAAATCATATGACAGCATTTCAGCAAGAATATTTTCCATCGTTCCCGCCTCCCGTCATATTTTTGTAAAAATCGGTGCGGACATATTCCTCGGCAGTGCCGAAAAAGCTGTTTCCCGCCGAAAGATGCAGCACCTTGTTCGCGTATTTCAAAGCATTTGCAATATCGTGTGAGATCATTATTATAGTAGTTTTGTGTACCTTGTTCAAATGCTCCGTAATATCGTAAAGCTCTGCCGTCATAACGGCGTCAAGCCCCGTCACAGGCTCGTCCAGAAGCAGCATTTTATCTGTTGCGCAAAGCGCTCTTGCTATCAGAACTCTCTGCTGCTGACCGCCTGACAGATCGCGGAAGCTCTTTTTTCTTATATCCTCCAGATGCAGGTGACGAATGCTTTTATCCGTCGCCTGCTTTTGTTTTTTTGTATAAAAAGGGCAAAATCCTCCTGCTCCCAAGCAGCCCGACAGCACCACCTCCTGAACGGTGGCGGGAAAATCCTTTTGTATAGCGTTTTGCTGAGGAAGATAGCCTATCTGCCTCGGAGTTATCTCATTAAAAGCGATCTTTCCCGCCGACGGCTCCTTAAGTCCCAGTATTCCCTTTACCAGTGTGCTTTTTCCTGATCCGTTCTCTCCCAGAATAAGCAGATAATCTCCGCTTTCCACCGAAAAAGATATATCTCTGAACGCCGCAACGCCCTCATAAGACATTGAAAGCCTTTCACATTCAATTTGTTTCAACTCCAAGCCCCCTTTCAAGAACCTCAAGATTTCCTCTCATAAGCTGTTCGTAGGTAACTCCGTTTTCAAAATCCTCTTTTGAAACAGTGTGGCAGGAATGAAACAGTAACGCCTGCGCTCCCGTTTCCTCCGAAATAACCTCCGCCACTTTCCCTGCGCTGAACTCAACATAATACACAGCAGGGATTGACAGCTCCCTCACCTTATTTATAAGAAACGACACCGTGACGGCGCTGACGTCGGTGGAGGTACTGCACCCGGGGAACGCGGCGTAATATTCCAGCCCGTAATCCCTGCACAAATACCTGAACGGAAATCTGTCCCCAAACACAAGAACTTTATTTTTTGCTTTTTCAACAGCTTTTTCGTAATCCTTGTCCAGCTCATTCAGCCTTTTTATATACTCGTCGGCGTTTTTTCGGTAAATTTCCGCATTCTCGCTGTCATCTTCCGCCATTTTCCTGCAAATAACGTCTGAAATAATTTCAGCGTTCCTTATAGAGGTCCAGACGTGTTCGTCGTATTCCGTTTCTTCTCCGTGAACCGAAACGCCCTCCGTCATTCCCTCGGAATGTTCCTCCTCCACGGTTTCAACGCAGTCCATCATACTGATAACGTCAATATCCTCACTGCCTATCGCAGAAAGTATCTTTCCCGTCCATACATCCGACTCACCGCCTGAGCAAATAAAAATATCGCAGTTTTTCACCGCCGTTATATCCTGCGGCGTAGGCTCATAAGCGTGACTTTCTCCGCCCGGGGTAACCAGCATAGTTATTTCCGCTTTATCTCCGCCTATCTGCCTTGCAAAATCATAAGGCGGGAAGATCGTGGTAACTATTTTGAGCTTTGTGCTGTTTTCATCTCCGTTGTCGGTGGAACAGCCGCAAAGTCCGATAAACAGCGATAATATCAATACTGATAAAATAATTTTTATTTTTTTCATCTTTATACCGTAATTTCTACTAAATTCCCCTCAAAATCGCATATACAGCTTTCGTAATATCCGTCTCCCGTTGTTCGCGGACCGCTTACGACCTGATATCCGTCAGCTCTGAGCTTTTCTGTTAATTGACGGACGTTTTCCTCGTTTCCTACGCTGAAAGAAATATGGGCATAACCAAAATGGTTGCCTTTTTCGCCGTCACTGCTCATATTCGGCTTATTCATTATTTCAAGCCTTGCTCCTCCGTCAAACGTCAGAAAATAAGAGCGAAAGCCTGCACTGACATTATGGTATCCGTTATTTGAAACGGCGTTGAAATATTTCACAAAAAAATGCTTTGCTTTTTCAATATCACTGACATACATTGCAATATGTTCAATAGTCATTTCTTGTCACCTTTCTTCCCGCACTCCTCGCAAATGCCGTAAAGAACCGTCTTTGTGTTGTCAACTCTGAACCTGTGATGTTCAAAAACGTGATTTTCAAGCTGTGTCAGATGTTCGCATTTTAAATGTATCAGCTTCCTGCATTCCACGCATTTGAGATGAAAATGCTGTTCGCAGTGTCCCTTGTCATCAACATACTGAAAACAGGCGCTTTTTCCCTCTTCGCTGATATATTTTCTCACCCGCCCCTCAGCAACTAGTTTTTCCAGCGTGCGGTAAACGGTGGTTTTTCCCACGTTAACGCCCTGCTCCTCAAGCCGCCGCACTATCTCATCGGCAGTCATATGCTTTTCGCTGTTGCTTATAAGACAGTCAAGCACTTGCGTCCTTTGCTTTGTGTTATATGTTTTCTGCATTTTATAACAGCTCCTAAATTTGAAATTGAATTTCATTTTCATATTATACAGCCGCAAGAAACTTTTGTCAATACCGCGGCGGGAATTTCCGTCATATATTTTTCATTTTGAACATAATTATAGACAAGCGTAAAACAAGGGAAGTGATAGATTGATAAACGCCAGAATATGTGGCGGCGAAAGCGTCCTGCCTTATCTGGGGAGCATAGGTGAAATAATCTCTCGCTCCGACCACCGCATAAGAGATATATGTGAGATACGCCTGCGGGCGGGAATGCCCATAACGCTTGAAACACTGAACGGGCGCTTTACACTGGGACATAAGACCGCAGTTGAGGAAATAAACGAGTGCATAAAGAGCTTCTGCCGTTTTTCCCTCCACAGCTACGAAAGGGAACTGAAGGAAGGCTACATAACCCTTAAAGGCGGTCACAGAGCAGGCTTTTGCGGCAGCGCCGTAATAAAGAACGGCGTTATGGAAACGCTGAAAAACATCAGCAGTATCAATATCAGAATAGCAAGGGAGATCACAGGCTGCGGCGAACAGCTTTCTCCTATCGTTTTTTCCGATACCTTCACAGGCCTTGTTATAGCGGGAAAGCCGATGAGTGGGAAAACCACTCTTTTGCGGGATCTTTGCCGAATAATAGGCGGCAGACACAAATTAGCGGTAATAGACAGCAGAGGCGAGATTGCCGCCTCCTATTGCGGACTTCCACAGAACGACGTAGGCGTTTTCACCGACGTTCTCAGCGGCTATGACAAGCGGGAGGGGATAGAGATAGCCACCCGTGTCCTTTCCCCCGAATACATAGCCTGCGACGAAATAACAGGCGACCGTGAGATAACCAAAATGTGCCTTGACAGCGGCGTAAAAATGATCTTCACACTTCACAGCGGCACGATGGAACAGGCAAAAAGCTCGGAAATTGCCAAAAGCGGAGCGATAAGCCACATCGCCTTTTTAGGCGGAAAAACAGGACAGGTCACCGAAAGGGCGGTGCTTTGAATGAACATTGTTTTTTCCCTTATCGTGATTTTCCTTGGAGCATTGGCGGGTCTGCATTTTTCCCGACGCTTAAAGGAGCGTGAACGCCTTATCTCCGTCATAATGCTTCTGGTAAAGGAATTAACGGTAAAGATAAGCTACACCAACACCGAGATAGGCGATATGCTGAGATACGCCTCCGAGGAACAGACATACAGCGACCTCTTGTTTGTAAAAAACTGCTCTCTGATACAGGAAAACGGCGATTTTCACAGCGAATGGGAAAAAGGCGTCAAGGAACAGCCTTTCCTTGATACAAGGGACAGAGAGCTACTTTTCGCCTTGGGAGAAAAGCTGGGAGAAACAGACGGCGACGGGCAGCTTTCTTTTCTTGAAATGACCTTGGAAATGCTTGAAAAACAGCACGAACAAGCGCTTGAGGATTACCGCCGAAAGGGCAGGATGTATCGCTCGGTAGGCGCTTTGTGCGGACTTGCCCTCGGAATAATGGTTTTGTAGGAGAAGAATATGGATGTGGATCTTATATTTCAAATCGCGGCGATAGGGATAGTGGTCGCGGTGCTGAATATGCTGCTCCAGCGCTCAGGCAGGGAGGAGCAGGCAATGATGACCACGATAGCGGGACTTATAGTGGTGCTTATGATGATTATCACACAGATAAGCCTGTTGTTTGATACGATAAAGCAGGTCTTCAACCTTTGATATGCGAGGAAGAATATGAACATAGTCATCATAGCCTCCACTGCGCTTATAGCCTGCGTACTTTCTATTGTCCTCCGCCAGTAC
Source organism: uncultured Ruminiclostridium sp. (assembly GCA_947630175.1). Classification (GTDB taxonomy): domain Bacteria; phylum Bacillota; class Clostridia; order Oscillospirales; family Ruminococcaceae; genus Ruminiclostridium_E. The sequence continues at coordinate 50,807 of CANRGJ010000001.1, forward strand.
AAGCCCGAATACTCGCTTTTCATCTCAATAGCGACAGGCATTCTGATTTTTCTTGCAGTATTTGCAGTGATAGGACCCTTGCTGGATTTTGTGAAAAACCTCACCGAAGGGGCAGGACTGGACGGCATATACGCTCAGGTGCTGATAAAATCTCTTGCTGTCTGCTATATAACTCAGCTTGCCTGCGACTGCTGCGTGGACTCGGGAGAAACCGCGATAGCGGGAAAACTCCGTATAGCGGGAAAGATCGCCGTTTTGCTGATTGCGCTTCCTATGTTTGAGGGACTTGTCCAAATAGTAAGCGACCTTATAGAAATTTGACATAAAAACGAGGAATTATGAAGAGAAAAGGAATTTTAAAGCTGACAACAGGATTTGTCTGCGCATTTATTCTTTTTTCATCAGGCGTTTGCGCCGAAGAAGAGTATGATTTTGGCGCAGATGAAATATACGATGCTCTTCCCGATGGAACGGCGGATACCCTGGACAATCTGGGAGTTACCGTAGAAAACGGCGGAGGCGGTCTGACAGCGGAAAACATTTTTTCCTATCTTTGGGATATTGTGGCGAGCAGTTCCGCCAAGCCGCTTACAATGCTTGCTTCGGTAGCGGCGGTTATTATGCTATGTTCTGTTACCAACGCTATGAATACTGATAACGGCGAGCTTAACGGGGTTTTCGGCACTGTGGGGATATTGGCGTGTTCGGGACTTATCTGTACAGGCTTTGCCTCAGTGCTTGAAACGTCTAAGACCGCCGTGGAATCATTGTCCGCCTTTCTTTCAGTATACATTCCCGCCTTTGCGGGAATTATGGCGATAAACGGACAGACTGCTACCGCCGCAGCTTATAACGGCACCGTCATAGTTGCCACACAGCTTTTATCGCAGATATTTTCAGCGATCGTCTTTCCCCTGACCTCCTGCATAATGGGAATCTCCGTAGCAGGAGCAGTAGACCCCGATTTAAAAATAAGCAATTTGTCAGAGGGAATAAAAAAACTGATAAATTGGGGACTCGGGTTGATAATGACGATCTTTGCAGGTCTGCTTTCAGTTCAGAGCTTTGTGGGAGCAGCGTCTGACACAGTATCTATGAAAGCGGTCAAGTTCACCGTTTCAGGTGCGATACCGATAGTAGGCGGAGCAGTCTCAGACGCCCTTTCTACCGTAAAAAGCAGTCTTCACCTGCTGAAAGCCGCAACAGGATGCTTTGGTATAATTGCTTCAGCGGCGGTGATATTGCCCGTTCTCATATCCGTCGTACTTTTAAGAATATCAATGATGATATGCGCTTCTCTCAGTGATTTATTCGGAACATCAAGGCTGACTCCTCTTTTGAAAAGCGCAGAAAGCGTTCTGGCAATAATGATCGCCGTTATCGTATCCTTCTGGACGATAGCCGCCGTATCCACAGCGCTTATCCTTGCCATAAGCGGAGGCACGGTATGAGAGAAACTATTTTGTCGATTGCTCTTACCGCCATTGCCGCAGGAATATTCAAGCTGCTTATGCCCGACAGCAGTTTTAAAAAACAAATAGCCTTCCTGACAGCGTGTTTTTTTGTTATAAGCTGTATAAATCTTATAAGCGGTGGTTTTGATTTGTCTGAACTTGAAGCCTTTACACATGATGAAGGAGCATACGTTGATTTTTCTGTCGAGGCATACAGGCTGACCCAGACTGAAATAGCCAACGAGCTGGCAAGAGATTTGAAAGAAAAACTGCGTGAAAAACAAATATCCGTTGATGAAATTTATGTTATCATTGATATTTCGTCATCATACAGCATATCTATTAAGCAGGTACGGCTTGCCTTTTCCTCAGATAACGCATCATATTCAGCTGCCGCCGAGGAGCTTGTCACAAAGGAGGTAGGAGATGATATCGAGATAATTACCGAAATAAAGGGAAGATGAAAGGAATAAAGATGAAAAAGCTGTCGGAATTGTTGAAAAGCGAAAAAGGAAACAAAATAATTTTTGCCGCAGGTATTTTCCTTATCGCAGTTATATTCCTGCTGAGCATTACAGGAAGCGGCAGTTCAAAGCAGCCTGAGAAAGAGGAGAAAAACGTCATTTCTCAGGTGGAGGAATACGAGCAGCGGCTTGAACAGCGGCTCACAGGAATAATAAACAGCATTGAGGGTGCAGAAAACGCAAAGGTAATGATAACTCTTGAGCGCACGGAAGAAAACATATATTCCGACAGAGAAACCTCTGTGACGGCAACAGTCACGCCTACCGTCCGTGGGGCGGTGGTGATATGCGGCGGAAGTGAAAGCGCAGTGGTAAGGCAGAAAATTTCAGACGCAGTATGCAAGGCGCTGGGTATCAGCGCCGCAAGGGTCTGCGTGACCTATTAAACTTGAAAGAGGGAATTTTTTATGAAAAGAAGAAGACTTAATCTGATAATCGGAAAAAAGCAGATAATCATCGTCGGTCTGACGCTGATACTCGGCGTAGCCGTTTACGTCAATTTCCTGGTGGGGAGCAAAATGACCGAGGATAAACCCACTTCCGCTTATGATGAGGACGACAGCAAGAACGTGGGAAATTACGGCGACCAGCAGTTTGTTTCTTCAGGCGGAAATTCATCGTCGGGAAGCCAGAACGTATCCAACACCAACGCAGATGAATTTTTTGCTCAGGCGAGACTGGATAAAGAGGCAAGCCGTGCCGAGGCTGTCGAAGTGCTTCAGAGCATTTACAGCGGCGGAGACGCTACCGAAAACGAGCTTGCGGTATTTGCTCAGGACGCAGCAAATCTCAGCGGCTACATAGAGAGTGAAAGCAAGATAGAAAACGTGCTTAAAGCTCAGGGTTTTTCTGACGTTTTGTGCTATCTTTCAGACAGAGGAGCCAGCATTATCGTAAAAACAGAGGGACTTGATGCGGCTCAGGCGGCGCAGATAAAGAGTGCACTTTTGTCCGAGGTGAATATCCCTGCTGAAAAAATAACAATTCTTGAAATAAAGTAGTTGTTTATTTTTACATTTTGTGGTATAATGTTCTAAGAAGTGTGTCCTGATATTCAAATATCTTTTTTGAACTCAGGATACGGGAACATTATACCTTTTTTCTTTGTCCGCTGATAGCTTTTGTGAAAGAAAAATATATTCGGAGGAATATCTAATGGATAAACAATCTGCATCATCTGGGAGCATAAAGGTCTCCAACGACGTTATCGCAAGGATAGCTCTGCTTGCGGCGGCAGAAATATCAGGAGTTGCCCTTGACGACGAGGGAAGACTCCTTACAGCGCAGTCAGGCATCTTAAAGCCAAAGCTCTCAAGACCGGTAGTAAAAGTCACCGTTGCAAAGGAAGCCGCCGTTATCGACATCTCTATAATCACCGAGCAGGGAAGCAAAGCGGTCAACGTTGCTGCTCAGGTACAGGAGAGCGTAAAATCTTCCGTTCAGAGTATGACGGGCGTCCCTGTTTCCAAGGTGAATGTGAACATAGTCGGGATAAAAATGCTCAGGGAAGAACATCAGTGATCGTCTCCGCACCGCAGGACACATTATTAACAAACTGGAGAATAAAATGACAAAACACGAAATGCGAGAGGCAGCTTTTATAATTTTATATCAGATGGAGCTGACGGGACAGACGGCGGAGGAAATAGCCGAAACCTCAAACGAGGCTTTTGAACTTCCCGTAAACAAAGCTGTCCTCAGACTTGCTCAAAGCGTATGGGAAAAAAAGGACGAGCTGGACGCCGCAATAGGAAAATACAGTCCGTCAAGAGCCGTCGCCAGAATATCAAAGGTAGATCTTGCTATCCTCAGAATTGCGGCGTACGAGCTTATGTTTGACGGGAACAACGTCCCCCCAAAGGTCGCCATAAACGAAGCCATCGAATTGTCAAAGGCATACGCCCAGCAAAATGACAAAGCGTTTATAAACGGTGTTTTGAATTCATTGTTTAAGGATATTCAGACAAAATGAGCCTTATCGTAACAGTATCCGAGGTCGTAGAGCATCTTGCCGTTCTTCTTGACAGCGACAGATTGATAAGAAATATTTCCGTCAGGGGCGAGATATCAGACTGCACGGATAAAGGAAACATATTTTTCACCCTTAAAGAGGGCGATTGCAGTATAAAAGCCGTAATGTTCAGAAGCTATGCGGCAAACTTGACTTTTGAGCCGCAAAAGGGTATGAACGTTATAGCAAACGGTTCTGTCCGCCTGTATAAAAGGGACGGCGTTTTTCAGATCTACGTTACTGAACTTATTCAGGACGAAGGCATAGGTGACGGACTCCTTTCCTTTGAACAGCTTAAAAATAAGCTGAACAGCGAGGGCTTGTTCGACAGAAAACGTCCCATACCGCCAAATCCCCGCACAGTATGCGTTGTGACCTCTGAAACAGGCGCAGCCATACAGGATATAAAAAACGTTATCTCCCGCCGAAATCCGTTTGTAAAGCTTATCCTTGTGCCTGTACTGGTACAGGGTACAGATGCTCCCGCCTCAATAACAGCGGGAATTGAAAAGGCGCAGAACACAGACAGCGACGTTATAATTTTCGGACGGGGCGGCGGTTCTTCCGATGATTTGTCGGCATTTAATGCGGAAATAGTCGCCCGTGCAGTATTCAACAGCCGTATCCCCACAATTTCTGCGGTGGGGCATGAGATAAACCGCACCATAGCCGATTTTACAGCGGACAAATATGCGCCCACGCCAAGCGCCGCCGCTGAGATAGCAGTTCCCGACATAAACGAGGTCAGAAAATATATTGTGGGCACCAAAAGCTACTTATACGGCAAATTGCAGAACAGACTTAAAAGCGCCGAGGGAGAGCTTAACTCTCTGAAAAAGCTCATCTCTCTTCACGACCCTTTTCTGAGAATTGAAGAAGAACGTCGCTCACTGAAAAACATTTCTTCCGTTTTGAAGAGGGAAATGCTTGCGGTGATAAACGCAAAAAGTACACAGCTTGTTTCCGCAGCAGAATTGTTGAACGCCTTGGACCCTATGCAGACTCTTTTGCGTGGGTATTCGGTAGTTTATAACGAAAAGGGCATTGTTTCTTCTGTCAAATCGGTAAAGGCAGGAGAAAAAATAACGGTAAAAATGTCAGACGGAGAGTTTAACGCCGTCGTTGAAAAGGAGCAGTAAATGACTTACGAATCGGCGCTTGAGCGTCTTAATGAAATAACATCTCAGATGGAAGACCCTGAAATTACGTTAAAAAACGCCGTTGACCTTTATGCAGAGGCGAAAAAGCTGATAGAATTCTGTACGAAATGCATTGACGAGGCCAAGCTGGAAGTGGAGAAGATAGGGGAATGACCTTTGAAGAAACTACGGCGTACTACAAAAACGCCGTTGACGAAAAGCTGAAGGAATATATGCGATCTCCATCCTGCCCACAGGACAGGCTGATACAAGCTATGGATTACAGCCTAAACGGCGGCGGAAAGCGCATAAGGGCGATACTTACCCTGCAATTTGCCGTGCTGTGTGGTGGAAACGAAAAGGCGGCAATGCCTGCAGCCTGCGCTATTGAAATGATGCACGCCTTTTCCCTGATACACGACGACCTTCCCTGTATGGACGACGATGATATGCGCAGAGGACGCCCCAGCTGCCATAAAGCCTTTGACGAGGCAACAGCCTTGCTTGCAGGCGACGCGCTGGAGCTTTATCCATTCGTATTGCTCTCTGACAGCGTGAAATGCGGCGTTTCTCCCGAAAATGTCGTAAAGATGATAAGAACTCTTGCATTATACGCGGGGCACGAGGGAATGACAGGCGGTCAGGAGATAGACACCTTTCCCTCCGCCGAGCCAATGAACGCCGAAACGATACTAAAAATGTATGAGCTTAAAACCTCCCGACTTTTGCAGGCGGCTGCCGCAATGGGCTGCCTCTCTGCAGGAGCAGATGAAAAAACAGTGCAAACGGCGGAGAAATATGCTCTTAAATTAGGACTTGCTTTCCAGATAGTTGACGACATACTTGATATATGCGGCGACGAAAGCGTTCTGGGAAAGCCTGTCGGCAGTGACGCACGGCAGGGGAAAAGAACCTATGCCGAAACGGTTGGAGTTGAACAAGCCCGCCTTGACGCAAAGCGATTGACAGACGAGGCGCTTGAGCAGTTGAAGAGATTTAACGGAAGCGATTATCTCAGACAGCTCACGTTCAGTCTTTTAAACAGAAATAAGTAGGTGAAAATTTGTGAAGGAATATGTAAATGTAGTGCTGCTCGTCTCCGTTATAAGCTGGGCAGTAGCTCAGTTGATAAAAGCGGCGATATACGCTGTGAAATACAAGACGTTCAGCCCTGAGCGATTGTTCGGCTCAGGGGGAATGCCATCGTCACATTCCTCAACGGTCTGTGCGCTTGTTATCACGGTTTACCGCCTTGACGGATTTAACTCGGTGACCTTCGGCCTTGCGGCGATACTTGCGATGATAACGATGTATGACGCAATGGGCGTTCGGCGCGCCGCAGGACTGCACGCACAACAGATAAACCGTTTAAGGCATATCGTTGACGAACTGGACGAGGAAATGCTGGATAATATTGACGAAAAGGTGGACGATGACCCTGAGGACACCAAAGAACTGAAAGAATTTCTGGGACATACGCCTTTGGAGGTTATTTTCGGCGCACTGCTGGGCATACTTATAGGTATAATTTTTCCTACCGATTATTTTATGTGATAAATGTTTAATGTTAGGGGCGAAAAGTATTGATATTATCACCTGATATATCTCCCGAAATGATAAAAAAGCTGTCGCTTGCCGAAAAGGAGCAGCTTTGCTCCGAATTGAGGGCATATATAATCGACGTCGTTTCAAGCACCGGCGGGCACCTTGCGTCAAGCCTCGGAACGGTGGAACTTTGTGTTGCCCTTCACAGCGTTTTCAACACCCCTGACGACAAGATAATTTTTGATGTGGGACATCAGGCTTACGCCCATAAAATTATTACGGGCAGATACACAGATTTTCGCAGTTTAAGAGTAAAGGGCGGTATTTCAGGCTTTCCAAGACCTGACGAGTCTGAGCATGATGCATTTATTGCGGGACACGCTAGCACATCTATCTCAGCGGCATTGGGCATTGCCAGAGCCATGGAGCTTCAAGGCGACGACCACACCGTTATATCCGTTATCGGTGACGGAGCGCTTACAGGCGGCGAAGCCTATGAAGGGCTTAACAACGCCAGCAAGCTGAAACGTCGGTTTATCGTCATACTTAACGACAATGAAATGTCAATTTCCAAAAATTCGGGAGCGATAGCGGCATACCTTTCACAAATGCGTTCATCTACCAAGTATTTCGAAACAAAAAAGCGTGTAAAGGACGCTTTGTCCAAATCAGCGATAGGCAGAGAGCTTGCGAAATCCGTAAGCGGAACCAAGGAGCTTGTAAAATTTGCGATATTCCAAAGCAACATTTTTGAAAATCTGGGTTATAAATATCTTGGACCTATAAATGGCAACAACCTTGCAGATATGATAGACGTGCTGAACGTTGCAAAGCAGTACAACGAGCCCTGCATAGTACATATAAAGACAAAAAAAGGAAAAGGCTATCTTCCCGCAGAGCAGAATTCGGGCGAGTATCACGGGCTTTCAAAGCGCCCGCTTATAATGTCGTCGGAAAAGTACGACACCTATTCCGAAACGGCTGGAAAATACATCTGCGAGCTTGCGGGACAGGACGACAGGATATGTGCGGTCACTGCCGCTATGAAATACGCAACGGGACTTCAGCATTTCGCAAAAGCGTTTCGCTCCCGCTTTTTTGATGTGGGAATTGCGGAGGAGCACGCCGTGACCTTTGCGGGCGGTCTTGCGTCGCAGGGAATGTTGCCTGTATTCTGCGTTTATTCAACTTTTTTGCAGCGCTGTTACGACCAGATAATTCATGACCTTGCAATAGAAAAAGAGCATATCGTTCTGGCTGTCGACCGAGCTGGAATGGTGGGCGAGGACGGCGAAACTCATCAGGGACTTTTTGACGTTGCAATGCTCGCGTCTATCCCCAACACCGTTATATACTCTCCATCAAATGATAAAGAGCTTTGTTCCTGTCTGCATAAGGCGTTTTACGATTGCGACGGAATAGCTGTTGTGCGCTATCCGAAGGGTATCGCTTGCCACTCCTCAAATAACTTTGATGATTCAGATATACATTTTTATCCCAAAGGCGGAAAAGCTCTCGTTGTCACCTACGGAAGAACGGTTAACAATGCTGTTGCCGCATCGGAAAAGACAAATGCGGATATTCTCGCTCTTACAAGGATATACCCTATTCCTAAAGAGGCAGTAGAAACCGCATTGAAATATCAAAAGGTAATTTTCTTTGAAGAGGGGATAAGTTCTGGCGGTATAGGTGAAAAGTTTGCTTTCGAGCTTATGAAAAACGGCTGGAACGGAAAGTACAGGCTTTGCGCCGTAGACGGAGAATTTGTTTCATATGACGATACCGACAGCCAGCTTGCACGGTATTTTCTCGATACCGACGGAATAATAAAGATAACCGGAGAAACTCTTGAACAGACTTGACATTGAACTCACCGAGCGTATGCTGGTGAAAAGCCGCAGCACCGCCCAGAAGCTGATAAAAGACAACGCCGTCAGCGTAAACGGCAAGATAATTTCCAAGCCCTCATACGAAGTATCACCAGACGATGAGATAATCCTGACAGGCGAGCTCCCCAGATATGTCGGCAGGGGCGGACTTAAACTGGAAAAGGCTTTGGAAAAATTTAAAATTTCTTTGAACGACCTTGTATGCATTGACGCAGGCGCGTCAACAGGCGGCTTTACCGACTGTATGCTCCAGAACGGCGTAAAACGAGTCTACGCCGTAGATGTTGGAACTGCCCAGCTTGACAAAACGCTGAAAAAAGATGAAAGAGTTGTTTCTCTTGAAAACACCGACATCAGAAAAGCCACTGAAAAGATACCCGAAAAAGCAGATTTCATCAGCGTTGATCTTTCTTTTATCTCCCTTCGCCTTGTTCTGCCTTATATAAAAACTCTTATGAAATCGGCAGGGACCGCCGTCGTATTGATAAAGCCCCAGTTTGAAGTAGGAAAAAGCGGGCTTGGCAAACACGGTATAGTGAAGGACGAAAAGCTGAGAACCGCCGCCGTTGAGGAAATAAAACAGTTTGCAGAGCAAACAGGCTTTTCGGTAAACGGACTTATTCAGTCCCCCATAACAGGTGGCGACGGAAATATCGAATATCTTATGTATCTTTCGCTCTGAGGTGAATTATGAAGGTTTTTATCTGCGCAAATCTGAATAAGGAAAAGACTGCGGAAGTCTTTTCACAGGTCATTTTCGCCCTTAAAGCAGGCGGAATGACCCCTTTGGCTGAAAGCAGATTTTCAAATATATGCAAAAGTATGAACATCAGCGGCATATCCTTCGGAACAGCTGAGCAGAACGCTGCCGACTGCGACCTGTTCCTCACCATAGGAGGTGACGGGACTATTCTCCGCTGGGGAAAAAAGGCGGCGTCAGCGGACAAGCCCTTGCTGGGAATAAACACAGGTCGTCTTGGCTTTATGGCGACTCTTGAAAAGAACGATATATCAAAGCTGAAAAACCTTTCCAAGGGAAAATATAAGATAAGCTCTCGAATGATGATAAACGTCATTTTGAACTCCAACGGCGAAACAAAACGTTTTCTTGCCCTCAACGATGTTGTTCTTTTCAAAGGCGTTAGGTCAAAGCTCCCCGAATATGTTGTTTCCTGCGGGAACACCGAGGTGACAAGGATCCGCGCCGACGGACTTATAATAAGCACCCCCACAGGCTCCACCGCATACTCTCTTTCTGCAGGCGGACCTATCATTGATCCAAAAATGTCCTGCTTTGAGGTCACTGCTTTGTCACCTCACACCCTTTTTTGCCGCCCTATGATTTTTTCTACGGAAATGCCCCTCAAAGCCCAGTATGTTGCATATGAGAACAGCAACGTGTTTATATCGGTGGACGGCGGCGACTCAACTGAAATGTTTCCCGAGGACACCGTAACGGTCAAACGCTCAAAATTGAGATTGAAACTGATAGACATAGACGGCAACAGCTTTTACGGTTCAGTACACAATAAGCTGATGACGCCAATAAAGTAACGGAAATTTTATTATGAAGAAAAAAAGACAGGCTGAAATTCTTTCCTTGATAAAGGAGCGCCCTATCGAAAATCAGGAAATGCTGATAGAGGCTCTTGCCAAGCGCGGCTATAAGGTGACGCAGGCGACCGTTTCCCGAGATATGAGCGAACTCAACATTGAAAAGGGAATAAATGCCGAAGGCATAAACTGTTATTCACAGGCAGCGCAAAACAAAAAGAACTTTGACACCATATTTCAGCAGGCGATAATCAGCGTAGACCACGCTATGAACATTGTTTGCATAAAATGCCATTCAGGGCTTGCAAACGCCGCCTGCGCCGCCTTTGATATTATGAATCCCAATTACGTCGTTGGAACGATAGCGGGCGACGACACAGTCTTTATCCTTGTTAGAACTGAAAACGATGCAAAAACTCTCTGCGAAAAGCTAAAAAAGATGTTCTGAATTTATTTTTACCGAAAGGAGTTGAAATAGCTTGCTTAAAGAACTTGATATCGAAAATCTTGCCGTTATAGAAAAAGCGACTATTTCCTTCTGCGATAAATTCAACGTCTTTTCAGGCGAAACAGGTGCGGGCAAAAGTATTCTTGTCGGCGGCATAAACGCTGTTTTAGGCGGAAGGACCGACAGGAGCATAGTCCGCACGGGAGAGAGCAAAGCGGTGATATCCGCCCTTTTTGACGAAATTCCCGAAGCAGTATCAAAAAAGCTGGAGGACAACGGCTTTGCCTGCGACGGCGAATTGCTTTTACAGCGTGAAATTTCCGCCGATGGAAAAAGCTCCGCCCGCATAAACGGCAGGATAGCCACCGCCGCCGTTTTAAAGGAAATTGCGTCGGGACTTATAGACATACACGGACAGCACGACACCACCATTTTAATGAGCATTGAAAATCAGCGCCGTATCCTTGATTCATATGCAGGACTTGAGGACAGGCTAAACGATTACCGCAGCCTGTTCCACGAGTTTTCACAGCTCAGCAGGACAGTGAAAAATCTTCAACTTCAGGCAGCGGAAAAAGAAAAACGCATTTCAGAGCTGACTGAACGGATAGAGGACGTTTCAAAATTCGATTTGCAGCCCAACGAAGAGGACGACATCACCCGCCGCCTTGAAGCCGCCCGCAATTCCGAGCATATACAGACCTCTCTTTCCTCTGCCTACAACAGCATAAGCGGCTTTGACGACGATGAAAATGCAGTCAGCCTTATAAGAAACGCCGCTTTAAAGTTGGAGGGAATTTCCTCTGTTGCCAAGGACATAGGAGAGCTTTCCGAACGCCTTTCGGAAATACTTATCGATCTTGAAGACATAGGCAGCGAAATAGCAAAGCAGTTAGGCGACGGATATTCAGCTGAAAGCCTTTCTCAGCTCGAAGCGAGAAAAAGCGATATACTTATGTTAAAGCGCCATTACGGAATGGACGCCGATACGCTTTTGCGGGAGCTTGAAAGCTGGAAAAGGGAACTGAACGATTTAAAAAACAGCGACGATGTTCTCGAACAGCTTACCGAGCGCCGCAGACAGCTTGCGGAAGAGGTAAAGGAAAAGGCACAGGAAATAAGCGATATACGAAAACAATATGCTGAAAAGTTAGTGGGCGAGATAACAAAAGAGCTTGAATTTCTGGATATGCCCAACGTAAAGTTTGTATTTGACTTTCAGCGTGATAAAATAACCGCAGCAGGTATGGACAGTGTGGAAATGCTGATCTCCGTCAACAAAGGCGAGGAGCCCAGACCAATGCACAAGATAGCGTCAGGTGGCGAGCTTTCCCGCATAATGCTTGCGATAAAAAATGTCCTTGCCTCATCAGACGACATTCCCACAATGATATTTGACGAAATAGACACTGGAATAAGCGGCCGTGCCGCCAGAAAAGTGGGGATAAAGCTGTCTGAGATAGCGCAGAAGCGCCAGGTCCTCTGTGTCACTCATTTAGCGCAGATAGCGGCAAACGCCGACAGACATCTGCTCATTGAGAAAAGAAGCGACGACAAAAGGACATATACAGGAGTCAAAAGCCTTGATTACGAGGAAAGGAAGCACGAGCTTGCCCGTATCATTTCAGGCGACCCTGATAGCGAAGCGGCTATGCAAAGCGCCGAGGAGCTTCTGAACCGCAAAACTGATACAATCTGAAAGGAACATTCACAATGCCAAGCGAAATAAGAGATATAAATTTATGGGAAAGCGGAAAACGCAAAATAGAATGGGTAAAGAACAATATGCCCCTGCTCAGGAGCATAGAGGAGGAATTTTCCGTTTCAAAGCCCTTCACAGGGATAAAAATAGCCTTATCCGTACATCTTGAAGCAAAAACCGCGTATCTTTGCAAGGTTTTTGCCGCAGGAGGAGCAGAAATGTTCGTCACAGGCAGCAACCCTCTTTCAACGCAGGACGATGTTGCGTCGGCGCTTGTACACGATGGATTAAACGTATTCGCCTGGTATAACGCCACCGAGGAGGAATATCATCGCCACATCTCCGAAGTTATAAAAGCCGCCCCCAATATAATAATCGACGACGGCGGCGATCTTGTTCACCTTATCCACAGCGAATATCCTCAGCTTATCGGAAACGTTATCGGCGGCTGTGAGGAAACCACCACAGGAATACACCGCCTTCGTGCTATGAACGAGGCGGGAAAGCTGAAATTCCCCATGATGCTTGTAAACGACGCCGACTGCAAGCATTTGTTCGATAACCGTTACGGCACAGGACAGTCCGTATGGGACGGCATAAACAGGACCACAAACCTTATAGTTGCAGGAAAAAACGTAGTTGTCGCAGGCTACGGCTGGTGCGGCAAGGGCGTTGCTATGCGAGCAAAGGGACTGGGAGCCTCAGTTATAATCACCGAGGTGGATCCCATAAAAGCGATGGAAGCAGTAATGGACGGCTTCAAGGTGATGAAAATGACCGAAGCCGCAAAGCTCGGCGACTTTTTCATAACCGTGACAGGCTGCCGTGACGTCATCTGCGAGGACAGCTTCCGCGTTATGAAGGACGGAGCGATATGCTGCAATGCAGGGCATTTTGATGTTGAAGTAGATGTGGCGGGACTAAAAAAGATAGCTGTGGAAAGCCACCTTGCCCGCAACAACATCACCTGCTACACTCTTGACAACGGCAAACGCATAAATGTGATAGCCGAGGGCAGATTGGTAAATCTTGCGGCAGGAGACGGTCACCCTGCAGAAATAATGGATATGAGCTTTGCGATCCAGCTTTTGTCCTCTCTTTATCTTGTGCAGCACAAGGATTCTCTGAATGAAAGGATAATCAATGTTCCTCCCGAGATAGACAGGGAAGTCGCCCGCAGAAAGCTGAAATTCTGGAATATGGAAATAGACGAGCTTACCCCTGCTCAGCGTGAATATCTTAACAGCACCGAATGATTTTGCTTGCAAAATACTTGCTTATATAGTATAATGTTACGGGAACATAAATCAAAATTCTCCGAAAGGAAAAAATATGAAGAAAGAATATTTTGTACTGCTTAAAGACATCATTGAGGAATATTCCCTTGAAGTAGTATACTGCCCGGGAAATCCCAATGAGATAAAAATAAAGAACAACGACGTGAACCGCCCCGGACTTCAGCTCACGGGCTTTTATGAATACTTTGACAGCACCCGCATACAAATAATCGGAAAAGCTGAATTTGCCTATATGGAACAGCTCAGCGAGGATCTTCGCATTTCCGCTTTTGCCAATTTGTTTTCTCAGAAGCCCCCCGCTGTAATCGTCACCAGAAATCTTGACCTTTTCCCCGAAATAGAACAGCTTGCAAAGGAAAACGAAGTCCCTGTCCTCCGCAGCAAGGCCAGCACGTCCGAATTTATGGCGGCGCTCATTGCATTTCTTAACCTGCGCCTTGCCCCCAGGATAACACGCCACGGCGTTCTTATCGAGATATACGGCGAAGGCGTTCTTATTCTCGGTGACAGCGGCGTGGGAAAAAGCGAGACCGCCATCGAGCTTGTAAAGCGCGGACACCGCCTTGTAGCCGACGACGCCGTTGAGATACGCCGTACTTCAAATATAACCCTTGTAGGCAGTTCTCCCGACAATATCCGCCACTTCCTTGAGCTCAGAGGAATAGGGATAGTGAACGCCCGTCAGCTTTTCGGTATAGGAGCAGTCAAGGTCAGCGAAAAGATAGATATGGTAGTTGAGCTTGAGATATGGAATCCCGAAAAGGTTTACGACCGTATGGGCGTCGACAATCATTATATGTCTATCCTCGGCGTTCGTGTTCCCTACATAACCGTTCCCGTAAAGCCTGGGCGTAACCTTGCGGTCATTCTTGAGGTAGCGGCTATGAACAACCGTCAGAAGAAAATGGGCTACAACGCCGCACAGGAGCTTCTTGACAATCTGGGAATGAATATGGAAAGCGCCGACACCATAACAAATATCACCTGATAAAGAAAGGAATCGTTATTTTAAAATGCAGTTCATAGCAGATATGCACACTCACACTATCGCCTCCACTCACGCCTATTCCACCATTACCGAAAATGCAGCCGAAGCGGAAAGAAAAGGCATAAAAATTCTGGCAATGACCGACCACTGTACCTCAACGCCCGATTCTCCACATCCATGGCATTTTCAGAATCAGAAGACCCTGCCGAGAAAGATCTGCGGCGTATTTATCGCAAGAGGAGTAGAGGCAAATTTAATTGATTATGAGGGGAACATCGACGTTTCCGAGAATATGTATTCGTCGCTCGACTGGATAATAGCAAGCTACCACCACCCTGCGTGTATGCCTGGCACTGCCGTTCAGCACACCAATTCTTACATCAAAGCTCTGGAAAATCCCAGAATAAACTGTCTCGGACACACCGACACCCCCGATTTTGCCTATGATATAAGGGAAGTATGCGTTGCCTGCCGAGAGTACGGCAAGGCTATGGAGCTTAACGTCTCAAGAATAAGAGATCCCGAAAATCCCTTAAATCAGCGTTCATACGAATTTTACCGCAAGCTGCTTGGCATATGCGCCGAGGAAGGCACGAACATAGTTGTTGACAGCGATTCTCATTTTTGGGACACGATAGGCTCCTTTGAACGTGCGGCGGAGCTTATTGAGGAGGTAAAATTCCCTCATGAGCTTGTACTCAGCCTTGACGAGCGCCGTATGAAGGATTTTATAGTCCGTCACAGACAGCGCAATATTTTTGAATAAAAACAAAGGAGAAAAATATAATGTTTAATATAGGAATAGACTTGGGCGGAACAAATATCAAGGTGGGAATAGTTGACGAAGCGTACAACATAATTTCCCGCAGCAGCGTAAAGACCAATCTTCCCCGTCCCGCAGAGGGAATAGTGGACGGTATCTGCGAGGCTGTTCAGCTTGCCCTTGACGGCGCAGGGCTTTCAATAGGCGACATCAATTCGATAGGGATAGGCACTCCCGGCGCCGCCAACAGAAGCACGGGAACAGTGCTTTACAGCAACAATCTTGGCTTTAAGGACACTCCTCTTGGCGAAATGCTGACAAAACGCCTCGGCAGAGAGATATACGTTGAAAACGATGCCAACGCTGCCGCTTACGGAGAATATCTTGCAGGAAGCGGAAAAGGCTATGAAAATGTTGTTGTTATAACCTTGGGAACAGGAGTAGGCGGCGGAATAATCATTGACGGAAAAATTTACACAGGCTTTAATTTCTGCGGAGCTGAGCTTGGACACACTGTTATCGAGTACAACGGCAGACCCTGCTCCTGCGGCAGAAAAGGCTGCTTTGAAGCATATTCCAGCGCCACTGCTCTTATAACCGCCACCAAAAAGGCAATGGAAGAGCATAAAGACAGCAAGCTGTGGGAAATAGCGGGAAGCATAGACAATGTGGACGGCAAGACCGCTTTTGACGGAATGAGAGCAGGCGACAAGGTCGCCTGCGACGTAGTGAACGAATACATAGAGTACCTCGGCTGCGGTCTTACAAATGTTGTGAATATATTCCAGCCCCAGGTCCTTCTTATCGGCGGCGGCGTCTGCAAAGAGGGAGATAACCTTACTCTTCCGCTGAAGAAAATAATTCAGCGTGAAGCCTACTGCGTAGACCCCAACAGCTCCACCAAGCTTGATATCTGCAAGCTGGGCAACGACGCAGGCATAATCGGAGCAGCTTTCCTTTGCCGTCTGAAATAACTTTTTGGAGGACAGCTTGAATTACCTCTTTATCAAGGAGATATGCCGCCGCTTTAATGCGGCGTATCTTGAAAATGAGCCTTTGGCTCAGTACACCAGCTTTAAGATTGGCGGACCCTGCCCTATACTGATAAAACCCAACGGCGCAGAATGTCTTTCTGCACTTATAAAGGCGATGAACAGCGAAAACGTTCAGTATAAGATAATGGGCAGAGGGAGCAATCTGCTTATCTCCGACAATGGGATAGATATGCCCGTCCTGCTTATATCCTCCGATATGAGCGATATAATTTCCGAGGGAGAAAAAGTAGTCTGCGGATCAGGCGCAGCCCTTTCAGCAGTATGCAATGCCGCTGCTGAGCTGTCCCTTACGGGTCTGGAATTTGCTTACGGTATTCCGGGAAGCGTTGGCGGTGCGGTATATATGAATGCAGGCGCATACGGCGGCGAAATAAAAGACGTGTTTCAAAGCTGCGAATACCTTGACCTCCAGGGTGAAAGCCATATCCTTACCGCTGAGAACGCCGACCTTTCATACCGCCACAGCTTTTTCAGCGGAAAAGATTATATAATAACAAAAATAACCTTCAAGTTGACTCATACGAACGATAAATCGGCGATAACTGCGAGAATGCAGGAGCTTATGCAAAAGCGCCGTGATAAACAGCCGCTTGAATATCCCAGCGCAGGAAGTACGTTCAAGCGTCCCGAAGGCGATTTTGCGGGAAGACTTATCGAGGCGGCAGGCTTGAGAGGATTTTCGATAGGAAATGCCGCCGTCAGTGAAAAGCACTGCGGTTTTGTGATAAACAAAGGCGGAGCGTCTTTTGAAGACGTGAAACAGCTTATAGAAACAATAAAGGAAAAGGTAAGGGAAACCTCAGGCAGAGAGCTTTCCTGCGAGGTAATAATCTGGGAATAGTATAAACAAGAGGGAACAGGGGAATATGGAATTTGTTATAATCACAGGCTTATCAGGCTCAGGAAAATCACAGACTGTCAACGTCCTTGAAGATTCGGGTTTTTTCTGCATAGATAATATGCCCCCTCAGCTTATACCCAAGTTTGCCGAGATATGTCGTGAAAACGGCACGATCGATAAGATAGCTCTTGTGACCGATATAAGAGGCGGCTCACTTTTCCTTAATTTGCAGGAAAATATCCTGAAGCTTCGTGCAAATGATGTAAATGCAAAGGTCCTTTTCGTCAGCGCCGAGCATGATGAGATAAAGCGCAGATACAAGGAGACCCGACGCAAGCACCCGCTGCTTGATATGGCGGGCGGAGATATTGACAAAGCGATAGATGCGGAAAACGACATCCTGACCCCGATAAAGCAGTTTGCAGATTACTTCATAGATACTACTCATATGAATACGACAAACCTGCGTGAAGCGGTGCGCAACCTCTTTGTGGAGGACGTTTCCGACACTCTTTTGATAAGTTGCGTCAGCTTCGGCTTTATGCACGGAATACCTGCGGAGGCGGATCTTGTGTTTGACGTGCGCTGTATGCCGAATCCTTTTCACGTTCCCGAGCTGAGAGAATACAGCGGACTTGACCAGTGCGTTCAGGATTATGTGATGAGCTTTGACGTTGCAAGGGAAATGCGCGCGAAAATGTTTGATATGATAGATTTTCTCCTTCCTCAGTATATAACCGAGGGAAAAAGCCAGCTCGTCATAGCAATAGGCTGCACAGGCGGCAGACACCGCAGCGTTACCTATACCGAGCAGCTGTATGCTCATATCAAGGAAAAAGGCTATAAAGCACGAATACTTCACCGTGATGTAAATAAAGGAAAGAAATAAGCCCGTTTCAAGCGGGCTTTCCTTTTAGAGGAACAAAAAATGTCATTTACTGTTGATGTAAAAAAAGAGCTTTGCGGGTGCGATTTGTCAAAGTATGATGAAAAGACGGTATTTTACGGATTTATGTACGGTCTTGATAAAACGCGTTTTTTCACCGAAAGCGATGAAATAAAATTATATCTTATGCATATTGCGGGCGGAGAGAATATTCACTCCAAGCCTGCAAAGAAATTGGGAAAAGACGGATTTGAAATTGATTTTAAAAGCGTGGACTTTGATTTTTCCCAAATGAATATAAATCCGGACGTTGCGAACGGAACGGACAAAAAGACAGGGCTCTTTCTGCGTGGAGCATTTCTGGCATGCGGCATTGTTTCCGACCCTGAGAAAGAATATCATCTGGAGTTTTCAGTAGGGAACGAAAAAAAGTGCGATGCATTATACCGCCTTATTACCGAAAGCGGAATGAAAATAAAGAAAAGCTCACGCAGAGGAAAAAGTATTCTTTATGTGAAAGAAAGCGAAGCTGTCAGCGACATACTCACCTTTATCGGAGCAATGATAAGCTCAATGGAGATAATGAATGCCAAAATCTACAAGGGCGTTCGCAACAATGTGAACCGCACCGTAAACTGCGAGGCGGCGAATATTGAAAAAACCGTTGCCGCCAGCCGTCGTCAGCAGGAGGATATAGCTTATATAGAGCAAAATGGAGGCATAGGACAGCTGCCTGATGAACTGAAAGCTATTGCAGTTTTGAGGAAAGAAAACGTAGAGCTTACGCTGAGCGAAATAGGAAAAATGCTGACTCCTGCGATCAGCAGGAGTGGAGTTTACCACAGAATGAAACGCATTGAGGAGCTTGCGGACAGGCTCAGGAAAGAAAGAGGTGAATAGCTGTGGATTTTGTTCATCTTCACGTTCATACCGAATACAGCCTTCTTGACGGAGTCTGCCGTATCAAGGAGCTTGCGTCACGCCTGAAGGAATTGGGACAAACTGCATGCGCTATCACCGACCACGGCGTGATGTACGGCTGTGTAGAATTTTACCGCAAGATGAAAGAAGAGGGGATAAAGCCGATTTTGGGCTGTGAAGTTTACGTTGCTCCCCGTACACGATTTGATAAGGATGGAAAGCAGGACAGCTCTCCTCATCATCTTATTTTGCTGTGTGAAAATAACAAGGGATATCAGAATTTGATAAAGCTGGTATCCGATGCCAACATCAGCGGTTTTTACAGCAAACCACGCTGTGATCGTGAGACACTGAAAAAATATCACGAGGGGCTTATCTGTCTTTCCGCCTGCCTTTCGGGAGAGGTAGCACGCCGCCTTTTGGCAGGAGATTATCAGGCGGCAAAAAAAGCTGCTCTTGATTACCGTGATATTTTCGGAGTGGACAACTATTTTCTTGAACTTCAGGATCATGGTCTCAGCGGTCAGAAAAAGATAAATCCTTTGATATACCGAATTTCAAGAGAAACGGGAATACCTGTCGTTGCCACCAATGACGCTCATTATCTTACGGAAGAAAGCTGCGAGATACAGCGTGTTCTGACCGCTATCTCCACCAATACAACAATAAACGAAAAAAATCCTCTCAACTTCAACAGCAGGGAGCTTTACATCAAGTCTGCAGAGCAAATGGCGGCGCTTTTTGATGAAGAAGCAATAAAAAATACTGTGCGGATCGCTCAACGCTGTAATGTGGAAATAGAATTTGGAAGTATAAAGCTCCCTCAATACACGATAGAAGGCGTCACCGACAACAACAAATATTTTAAAGACGCCGTACATGAGGGATTAAAAGAACGTTACGGCGAACCGCTTACGGATGAAGTGCTGTCCAGGGCAGAATATGAAATTGAAACCATAACCGATATGGGTTATGTGGATTATTTTTTGATAGTAGCCGACTTTATTTCCTTTGCCAGGAGCCGTGATATTCCCGTAGGACCGGGAAGAGGTTCAGGAGTTGGAAGTATCTGCGCTTATGCTCTTAAAATAACCTCAGTTGATCCCCTGCGCTACAATTTGATTTTTGAACGCTTTTTGACCAAGGAGCGTGTCACTATGCCCGATTTTGACGTTGATTTCTGCTATTTAAGGCGCCAGGAGGTAATAGATTACGTTTCCGAAAAATACGGAAAAGACCATGTGGCTCAGATAATCACCTTCGGTACCTTGGCGGCAAAGGCGGCTATCCGCGACGTAGGGCGTGCTATGGGACTTCCTTACGCCAAGGTGGACAGCGTAGCCAAGATGATACCCTTCAGCGTCAATCCTTCAATAGAACGCTCTCTGAAAGAGGAGGAAAAGCTGGCAACTGCCGTAAAGACTGACCCTGAAATAGAAAAGCTGATAAATACCGCTTTAAAACTGGAGGGAATGCCACGACATGCGTCAATGCATGCCGCAGGGATAGTGATAACCCGTGACGCAGTTACAGACTATGTTCCTGTTCAAAAGTCCGATAACTGTATAGTTACTCAGTATCCCAAAGACACCTTGGAGCAGCTTGGTCTGCTTAAAATGGACTTTCTGGGACTTCGCTACCTTACAGTTATAAAGGACGCAGAAACTCTTATCCGAAAAGCAAAGCCCGATTTTGATATAAACAATATTCCTGAGGACGATAAAGAGGTTTTTTCAATGCTTTCCTCAGGACAAACGGCAGGCGTTTTTCAGTTTGAAAGCGGAGGTATGACCTCTGTTCTTTCCCGATTGAAGCCTACCTCTATTGAAGACCTGATTGCAGTTATATCACTTTACCGCCCCGGACCAATGCAGTCTATTTCCGAATATATAGAAAACAGACATAATCCGGATAAAATAACATATCTTCACCCGCTTTTGAAAAACATTCTTGACGTTACCTACGGCGTAATTGTTTATCAGGAGCAGGTAATGCAGATATGCCGTGACATAGGCGGATATTCTTACGGCAGAGCCGACCTGGTGCGCAGGGCGATGGCAAAGAAAAAGAAAGAGGTAATGGAAAAAGAGCGCAACGCTTTTGTTTACGGCACTGAAACCAACTGCGGGGCGATAAAAAACGGCGTTTCCGAGAAGATCGCCAACGAGCTGTTTGACGAAATGTCCTCGTTTGCGTCCTATGCCTTTAACAAAAGTCACGCCGCCGCATATGCGTGGCTGTCTTATCGAACGGCTTATCTTCGCTGTCATTATTATAAAGAATATATGATATCTCTTATGACAAGCGTAATGGAATCCACCGGCAAACTGAACGAATATATAACGGATTTGGAAAAGCACGGCGTAAAGCTGTATCCTCCCGACGTAAACAGCAGCTTTTCAGGATTTTCAGTTGAAGAAGGCGGTATCAGATACGGTTTGCTCGCCATAAAAAATCTGGGAAGAAACGTTATCAATTCCATAGTAGAAAACCGAAAAAACGGACGTTACACCAGTCTTTACGATTTTTGTTCACGACTTGCTGGTCCTGAGCTTAACAAGCGTGCGGTAGAGGCTCTGATAAAATCGGGCGCATTGGACAGTCTCGGACACAACCGTCGTTCTATGTTTATGAGTTATGAGAAAATTATGTCTCAGCTTTCTTCTCACAAAAGCATGAATATAGACGGTCAGATAGATATGTTCGGTTTATCAGGTGCGCAGGCGGAAGTGACAGAGGGCTTTGATATGCCCAATGTTCAGGAATTTAGCCATACTCAGCTTTTGCAGATGGAAAAGGAGAGCGCAGGCTTTTATATTTCAGGTCACCCTGTTGACAGATATGAAAGCTTGATAAAGCGTCTAGGCTGTAAAAATATTTATACGGTAATAACCTGTGCTAAAGAAAAATCCAACGGTTTTCTTGACGGTCAAAAGCAGCCTTTGGTAGCAATGCTCTTGTCAAAAAAACAGCATACTCAGAAAAACGGAAAGCAGATGTGCTTCGCTGAATTTGAGGACAGAAGCGGTATGATAGAGGGGATAATCTTCAGCGATATATACGAAAAAGTATCTGAAACGCTTCGTGAGGGCGAAATATATAAGCTGAATGCGACGATATCAAGCGACAGCTATCGGGAAGACGACGCCCCTAAGCTGATAATAAATTCAATTGAAACTGCTCAGTCGGCCGAAAACACCTTGCCTGAGCCAAAAACGGTTTATATAAAGCTAAAGTCAGAAACCTCACTCGAGCTTGAAAAGGTTTATCGCCTGCTTTGTGAGAATAAAGGCGAACTTGAAGTAAAGCTATGCTTTGAAAGCACCCATAAAACCGCACGCCCAAAGGGAATTTCGGGAATAAACCTTACAGACAGGCTGCTGTCCGAGCTTGAACTTATTTGCGGAAAAAACAACATTATAACAAAATAGTGAAAAATTAGTCAAAAAAACTATTGACGATTTCAAGATAAAAGAGTAAAATAGTAATGTTAGGAAATCAGCGGGTAATTTTGACCCGGCGTAAAATACGAAAGGACGATATTGTTATGAAAAAGATAGGCGTACTTACCAGCGGCGGCGACGCTCCCGGCATGAATGCCGCAATAAGGGCGGTCGTTCGTGCGGCTCTTTCCAAGAATATGGAGGTCATGGGCATATACAGAGGCTATAACGGACTTATAAACGGCGATATCAAGCCGCTTTCAGTAAGAAGTGTATCCGACGTTATCCAGCACGGCGGCACAATGCTTTATACCGCCCGCTGTCAGGAATTCCGCCACGAAGAGGGCTTGCAGAAAGCAAAGCAGACCTGTATCGAGAACGGAATAGAGGGAATAGTGGTAATAGGCGGCGACGGCTCTTTCAGAGGAGCTGCAGACCTTTCCGCAAGAGGTATCCCCTGCGTAGGCATACCCGGCACTATCGACAACGATATTGCTATGAGCGAATATACTATCGGATACGATACGGCTATGAACACCGCAATGGAGCTTGTTGACAAGCTGCGTGATACTTCCCAGTCCCACGACCGTTGCTCGGTGGTTGAAGTAATGGGCAGAAATGCGGGCTACATAGCAGTAAACACAGGCATAGCCTGCGGCGCTACCTGCATAATCGTTCCCGAAAAGCCCTGGAGCATTGAGGCTGTATGTGATAAGATAAAGCAGACTCAGGCAACAGGCAAGCACCATTTCATAGTTGTAGTATCCGAAGGCGTAGGAAACTCAGGCGAGATCGCCAAGCAGATAGAGGAAAAGACAGGCGTTGAAAGCCGTGCCACAATTCTCGGACACGTTCAGAGAGGCGGCTCTCCCACTATTCGTGACCGTATCGCCGCGAGCCAGCTCGGCTATTACGCTGTACAGCTTCTTTTTGAGGGCAAGGGCAACCGTGTAGTCGGTATCCAGAACAACAAGATAGTTGACTACGACATTCAGGAAGCTCTTTCTATGAAAAAGCCCTTTGAAGACGAGCTTTACAGAATTGCCGATGAGATCAGCTTCTGACGCATACCATTTGATGATTTTGATATGAATAAACTGGGATTGACAGGAGAGATCAAATGAAACGGGAACTTGGAATAGCACGCTGCGGACTGGCATGTTGCTTATGCAGCGAAAATGAACATTGCAGCGGGTGCAATTCAGACGAATGTCCCGACAAGGACTGGTGTGAAAACAGAAAATGCTCTATTGAGAAAAGTCATACCCATTGTTATGAATGTAAAGATGAATGCAGAAAAGGATTGCTGTCTAAGATCAAACCTTACGGTTTTACCCTGTTTATCAAAAGATACGGAGAAAAAGAACTTTTAGACTGCCTTGAACGTAATGAAAAAGCGGGCGTTTCTTATCACCGTGAAGGAGTTAATGGCGATTATGATGACTTTGATGATGTGGAGGAACTGCTCGACTTTATTAAAACAGGGAAGAAGTGACTTCTCGTTTATCAAAATATAAAGATTTTTCCTGTCATATCAAAACCTCAAGTAACACAGATATAATCTTGCAGAGTTTGATACAAAACCGAGAAATAATTGAAAAGTGCGTCTTTGCGGTGTACGCTTTTCCGATTGGGGGTGTAAAAGAAAGCGATAGATTTATTCGCGTGCTTGTATTATACTTAAGTTATAGCAAATCATAGTATAAAGGAGTATTTTTAAATGGAAAAGCACATGGTAACAATTCAACCGCTGTGCCCGGAACTATGTGAAGATTGGCTTGGGTTTTTTGAAAAAATTGCGTTTGTCGATCATGGGGAGTGGGCGTTTTGCTATTGTCTGGAGGGGCATTTGGATCCGGAAACTAACGATAAATTGACAGAGCTAAAAGACCGCAGAAAAAAAGCTGTTGAATTAATTGAAACGGGTGAAATGCCAGGGTATCTTGCTTATTTAGATAATATGGTTGTCGGTTGGTGCAACACCAATGATCGAAAAAAATATAAATACATTACCGAAATGTTTCAGAGAATCGGTTATCAGACAAATGATAAGGCAGACGCAAAGGTAAAGTCGGTTTATTGCTTTTTAATCGCTCCTGAATATCGAGGTAAAGGAATTGCTCAAAGTCTACTTAAACGTGTATGTGAAGATGCGGCACAGGACGGATATTCCTGCATAGAGGCATATCCGTTTTCAGATAAAAAATTTGAGTATCAGTATCATGGAACTTCCGGTATGTATGAGAGAAACGGCTTTTTTGAAATTGCGGATTTGAATTATGTAAAAGTTGTGCGTAAGAATTTATTTTGCCTATAAATTCCCGTTTATCGAAAAGAACAAACATAAACTCCTCGCTGCCGATGCGGAAAGGAAGAGTCTCTGTTCGTATCAAAATCAGCAGGAACACAGAGATTATCTTGCAGGGGTTGATACAACGCCGAAGAAAAATTGAAAAGGACCCCTTTGCGGTGTAATTACCCCCTGCGGTGTAAAACTGCTTATCACTTGCAGACGGTTGTCTTTCTCAAAATTTACGGTATACTGAATCAGAAAATCGGGATCAGCGGAGGTTTAACAGGTTGAGAGCACCATTTCAGATATTGGCAATTCCTTTCAGGAAAACAGCTTCGAGAGAGATGGAGTTTTGTGTTTTTCATCGCTCGGATTTGGATCAGTGGCAGTTTGTTGCCGGCGGCGGCGAAGATGACGAAACGCCGACTGAGGCAGCAATACGAGAAATATCGGAAGAAACAGGGATAAAAACAAACAGTATTATAAAGCTGACGTCCATGGCGTATATCCCCGCGAATGTTATTTCGGAACGACACAGGAAATATTGGGCAAAGAACACCTATGTTATTCCCGAATATCATTTTGCGTTTGAGTGTGTTTCAGACATAAAGTTATCCAATGAACACATCGGTTCCGAGTGGCTGAGTTATAAAGACGCTATGGCGCGCCTGACTTGGGATTCAAATAAAACAGCTTTATATGAATTGCGCTGTCGGTTGCTTGAAGAGGTCTAAACCGATAAAGAAAGGTTTTTTGCTCGTATCAAAATCGCAAGAAACATAGACCCGCCCTGCAAAACGTCTGGTTTTCTTATCAGAAAATCAGACGAGGGCTTTATATAAACAACAGAGTAGGAAACCGAGCGTTAAGTGCCTGACGGACGGAGAGTTGCCGTCGGGACGAAAAGCAAAATTGCTTGCGGTTCGGTTTTCGCATCTCGCTGTGCATAAAATTGAACAAGGTAAGCCATACTTACCGCTTTTTATGTATTAGCGTGCAAAAAAGGAGGTACAGTATGGCTGTTTTTAACAGTTTCAAACGCTCTCTCCGTGAGTTGCACGACATTCGCTGTATTGCAGCCGTCGGCGTATTCATAGCGATATTCGTGGTCCTCGACGGATTTTGTTCCATTCGCATAGGCGAAGCCATCAAGATAAACTTTGCTTATCTTGCTCTTGCTGTGATTGGAATGTTGTTCGGTCCCACGGTGGGACTTGTTGCAGGCTTTGCCTGTGACCTTGTTGGCTGGCTCGTAAATCCCACGGCAGGATTTCTCCCCTGGCTCGCTCTTATAACGGCATTGGAGGGAATGATATACGGTCTTGGACTTTACAACTTCACTCCAGACAGATCCCCTAAGCAGTACATAAAAATTGTCATTACACGTCTTGTTGCAGTAATATTGTGCAACCTTATCCTTAACACATGGGCACTGTACAGCTACGGCTTTATCGGCGGCTCTGACGAAAGCCTCTGGTCGCTTATTTACGCCAGAATTGGGACAAATGCCGTCGGCTTTGCGGCAGCGCTGGTGCTTATGCCCATAGTGCTTATTCCCGTCAAGCTGGCGTACAATCGCATGTTTAAAGGCAGACAGACAAGATAACAAAAAGGAGAATAGATAATGAAAAACCTCGGTTTTCTCGGCGCGGGCAATATGGGAAGCGCCATAATAAAAGGACTTGCCGACAGCGGAAAATTCAGTGACTGTGTTTTGTACGCCTATGACAAGGACAGTGAAAAGCTGAACGCATTGGCAAAATACAATGTTACCCCATGCGCAAGTGAGCAGAAACTTACCGAGAAATGTCAGTACATCCTCCTTGCTGTAAAACCTCAGGTTTTGGGCGATATTCTTGATACCATAAAGCCATATGTAACTGAAGATCACGTTTTCATCAGCATTTGTGCGGGAATAACCGCCGATTTCATCAAGCAGCGCACCAACTCAGCCGCAAAGGTCGCCGTTGTAATGCCCAACACCCCTGCAATGCTGGGACTTGGAGCAAGCGCCATCGCTCGTGACGGAGCAATAAGCGATGAAGATTTTGCCTTTGCAAAATCCGTCATCTCGTCCTGCGGAATGGTAATGGAGATACCCGCCGACAAAATGAAAGAAATAATCTGCATAAACGGCAGTTCTCCCGCATTTATCTATCTTTTTGCAAAAGGCTTTGTGGATTACGCTAAGGAAGTCGGCATAGACGAAACCGCCGCTTTACAGCTTTTTGCCCAGTCCCTTGTAGGAAGCGCAAAAATGCTCACCGACAGCGGAATGACCGTGGAACAGCTTATAAAGCAGGTAAGCTCTCCAGGCGGAACAACTCTTGCAGGACTTGACAAGCTGTATGCGGGCGATCTTGAGGAAACCGTAAAGGAAGCCTGCCGTGCCTGCACCAACAGAGCATACGAGCTTGCAAAATAAATTATTTTCCGTTCTGTTTAGACAGGGCGGAAATTTTTTAAATTTTTTCCTCATCTCTATTGCATTTTTCTTCAAAATATTGCATAATAGAAAAGAACATATACAACATATTCTTTTTCGGAGGAGCAAATGGACTTCAAAAAAATAAACGTATATACAAATTCTGAGGCGGTTTATCCTCTCACTTCTCTTGTCAGCGAGCTTGGGATAACAGGGTTTGAGATACACGACAGCGCCGATTTTGAGGATTTTCTTGAAAACAAGGATATGAACTGGGATTATGTTGATGACAGTCTTATGAACTTGAAAAACGTAAAGACCCACATAACCCTTTATCTTCAGCAAAACGAACAGGGAGCAGAGATGTTTTCCGCACTGAAAGGCGCTCTTTCCGAAATAAAAGCAAAAGATACCGACAACTTTTACGGCTCTCTTGAAATCGAAACTGATAATGTGAGCGAGGAAGATTGGGCGAACAACTGGAAGCAGTATTATAAGCCCTTTAATGTAGGCGAAAAGCTGATCATAAAGCCAACCTGGGAGGAAGTAAAGGACAGCGGCGGCAGAAAAATACTTGAGATCGACCCTGCCTCCTCCTTCGGAACAGGTCAGCACCATACCACCCGACTTGTTATGGAACTGCTTGAACAGCAGATAAAGGGCGGAGAACGCCTGCTTGACTTAGGCTGCGGCAGCGGTATCCTGTCAATTGCCGCCCTCTTGCTGGGAGCAAAAAGCGTTACCCTAACCGACGTATTTCAGAACGCCGTGAACACAGCTTCAGAAAACATAGAGCAGAACGGCTTTGACAAAACAAAATACACCGCCTACTGCGGAAATATAATTGATGACAAGTCCCTGCGTGAAAGGATAGGCACGGGCTATGACATCATTACAGCAAACATCGTTGCTGACGTTATAATCGCAATGTCTCCGCTGTTCTGCGGCTTTCTGAAAAAGAACGGCACACTTATAATATCTGGGATAATCACACAGCGTCTTGACGAGGTCAAAGCAGCTTTAGCCGAAAATAATATTGAAATAATAAGCATAACCGAAAAAGAGGATTGGAACGCCATACTTTGCAGGGTGTAACTCATTTTAAGTTTATCGCATAAAATAAACTGAGGTGATATTTTATGCGGTATTTATGGTTTTTCCTTTCAGTGTTCTGCGGTATTCTGGGCGGCGGAGTTTTTCTGCATTTTTTGTATCTTACCGTTGTGGAAAAGCTGTCTTTGATATACCGCAAAAAACGTACAAAACGAGAGAAAAGGGAATATGGAAGAAAATCTTGAAAAAATAAGCGGCTATGTTGACGCAGTTATATATAAAAACAGCGACAGCGGTTACATAGTATTTGACCTTGACAGCGACGGGATAATGATACCTGTTGTTGGCGAGCTTGGTGATATTTCCGAGGGCGAACGACTTGAGCTATACGGCTCATATACAAACAGCGCAAAATACGGCAGACAGTTTCGTGCAGTGAGCTGCACCAGAACTCCGCCCACATCTCCCATGGAAATAAGAAAATATCTTGGCTCAGGAATAATAAAAGGCGTAGGACCCTCTCTTGCAAAAAAGATAGTTGACAATTTTGGCGAGGACGCCCTTGACATTATAGAAAACGACCCTCTGCGTCTTGCCGAGCTTAAAGGCGTAACAGGCGACCGCGCGCTTTTCATCAGCGGCGAATACCGCAAGCTCAGCGGTATGAAGAACGTAGTTGAGTATTTGCAGAAATTCGGTATCAGTCCCGCCGTTGCGGCAGGCGTCTGGAAAAAATACGAAAGCTCCTCTGTTGCGTTCCTTCGTGAAAATCCGTATATTCTTTGTGATGAAGAATTAGGCGTGGATTTTGAGCAGGCGGACGAAATAGCCGCCGCTGAAGGCATAGGCTCTGCGGACATAAACCGCATTATCGCCGCATTGCTTTATATCCTCCGTGAAAACGCCAACGCAGGCCACACCTGCCTGCCGCTGAAAAGAGCAGCCGAATCGGCAATGAGCTTTTTAAATCTCAGCAGAGAGGATATAGACAAAGGAATAGACGAGTCGCTTAAAAGCGGTCAGACCAAGGTTTTAAAAATCGGTGAAAAAAGCTATCTTTATCTTAACGAATATTACAGAGCCGAGCTTTACATAGCACAACGCCTTGCTGAAATGCTTAAAACCTCCGTTCCTATTGTAAAAGACCTTTCACACGAGATAGAAAAAATCGAATTTATCGAAAGCATACAGTATGAAACGTTACAAAAAGCAGCGATAAACGGCTGTATGGCAAACAGGATATTTATTCTTACAGGCGGACCGGGCACAGGCAAAACCACGACCCTGAACTGCGTTATCCGCCTTATGAGAAAGCGGAACATCGGATTTTTTCTTGCCGCCCCCACAGGGCGTGCGGCAAAAAGAATGAGCGAGCTTACAGGAGAAAGCGCAAGGACTATACACCGTATGCTTGAAGTCGATTCCGAATCGGGAAATATGCTCAAATTCAAAAGGAATGAAAAAAACACACTTAAAGCAGACGTTATAATCGTAGACGAAATGTCAATGGTGGACGTTCTTCTGTTTGAGGCGCTGTTAAGAGCGTTAAAGCCTTCCGCCTCTCTGATAATGGTCGGCGACAGCAATCAGCTGCCGTCAGTCGGAGCAGGGAATGTTCTGCGTGACCTTATTTCAAGCGGTGAAATACCCTCAGTTGAGCTTACCGAGATATTCCGACAGGCGGCGGAAAGCCTGATAGTTACCAATGCTCACCGCATAGTACGTGGCGAATTTCCCGACCTTGACCAGCGAAAAAACGACTTTTTCTTTATGCCCTGCCGAAATGATGAGGAGGCGGCAAGACTTGTTACAGATCTTGTAAAAACAAGACTTCCGAATACATACGGTTATTCTCCTGTTGATGATATTCAGGTGCTTACTCCTACTCGCATCGGCAGAACTGGTACAAAGGAACTTAATATGGAACTCCAGCTTGCCCTTAACCCGCCCGCAAAGGATAAGAATGAGGTCAAGGTGTTTGAAACCGTTTTTCGTACAGGCGATAAGGTTATGCAGATAAAGAACGATTACGATATAGAATGGAACAAAGGCGACGAATATGGCAGAGGAATTTTCAATGGCGATATAGGATTTATCGAGAAAATAGACAAATACAGCGGAAATGTTGTTGTAAATTATGACGGCAGATGTGCAAATTACACTTCTGATATGCTTAGAAAGCTTGATCTTGCCTATGCCGTAACGATACATAAAAGTCAGGGAAGCGAGTACAACGCTGTAATAATGACGCTTTCCTCTGTCAGCAAAAACCTGCAGTACCGCAATCTTCTTTATACGGGAGTAACGAGAGCAAAAAATATGATAATACTTATCGGAAAAAGGTCACAGGTACAGGAAATGGTGGAAAATGACCGCAGGACCTTGCGCTATTCCTGCATAAGACCGCTTTTGCGTAAGTACTTGAACGAAGAGGGCAAAGACCAATGAGACCGTATCTTCTGAAAAGACTGATATTAGACCTTTTCTATCCGAACCGCTGTCCTTTCTGCGACAGCTTTATTCCGTTTGATGAGTATTATTGTACAAGCTGCAGGAACAAACTGACTCCTCCTCCGAAATATGACGAATACGAAAATATTGATTTTTTCACTGCCGTTACTGAATACAACGACCAGAGTAGGCCTATTATCAGCGAAATGAAAAACGAAAGCAACGGCTACGCCTTATCGGCGGCCGCATTTATGATTTTTCAGTCATTGCTTTCGGAACAACTCCTCAGCAGGATAGATATTATCACATACATACCTATGAGAAGGCGTGATATCCTCAGAAGGGGTTATAATCAAACCAAGCTGATAGCAAAGGAATTGGGAAAGATTGCGGACAAGCCCTGCCGTCCGCTTTTAAAGAAGATTCGTAACACTTCACAGCAAAAGACCTTGGGTGCAAGGGAAAGACGTGAAAATCTGAAAGACGCTTTTTCTGTCCGCAATGTAAAATTGTTTGCAGGAAAGTCTGTATTGATAATAGACGATGTATGCACAACAGGAAGTACGCTGAATGAGGCTGCGGGAAAAATAAAGAATAGCGGCGCAAAGCTGGTGGGAGCCTCTGTATTTGCCAAAACTCCCCGAATTACTTGAAAATATACATAATTTATGTTATAATTTTTATTTAGAGCAATTTGAAAGGAAGAAATTATTTGTCTGTCAGAACAGTTACGCAGGAGGAGCTTGAAGAACAGCGCCTGTACGCACAAAAGGTTCAGTCTATGCTCCACATAATGCTTGAAAAGCCCTTGGCTTATGTTCACAGTTACGGCTGTCAGCAGAACGTGAGCGACGGCGAACGTATAAAGGGAATGTTGGTGGAAATGGGCTACGGCCTTACCGATAATATGGACGAGGCAAAAGTGATAATCTTCAACACCTGCGCAGTAAGAGAAAATGCCGTCGAAAGAGTATTCGGAAACGTGGGTGCATTGAAAAACCTGAAAAAGCGCTCTCCCGACCTTATCGTAGCCGTATGCGGCTGTATGGTTCAGCAGGAGGAGACCGCAAAGCGCCTGCAAAAAACATTTCCTTTTGTTGACATTATTTTCGGCACTCACGTTTTGCATACTCTGCCGTATCTTTTGTTTTCCGTCCTTTTTCAAGGGGGAAGGATACTTGAGATCCCCGAAAGTGACGGAGTTATTGCGGAGGGACTTCCCGTTTGCCGTGAAAGCAAAATAAAGGCAAGCGTCCCCATAATGTACGGTTGCAACAACTTTTGCACATACTGCGTCGTTCCTTACGTAAGAGGAAGAGAGCGTTCTCGTTCGCCCCAGATGATAATTGACGAAGTGAAAACGCTTATCGCTGACGGCTGCAAAGACATATTGCTTTTAGGACAAAACGTCAATTCCTATGGAAAAGGCACAGACGTTGATTTCCCCGAGTTATTGAAACGCCTTGACGAACTTGATGGCGATTTCAGAATAGAGTTTATGACGTCTCACCCTAAGGACTGCACAGAGCGCCTGGTCGACGTTATTGCCGACAGCAGGCATATCTGTTATCACCTTCATCTTCCAGTACAATGCGGCAGTGACAGGATCTTAAAGGTGATGAACCGTCATTACACGGTCGAACATTATTTGCAGCTTGTAGATTACGCAAGAAAACGCATTCCGTATCTCAATCTCACAACTGACATAATCGTGGGATTCCCCGGGGAAACGAGAGAGGATTTTCAGCAGACTCTGGAGCTTATGAAGCGTGTTCGCTTTGATTCCGCCTTTACTTTTATATTCAGTCCCCGTCACGGCACAAAGGCTGAAAAAATGGAAGACCCTGTTTCTGCGGAAGAAAAAGGAAAATGGTTCCGTGAACTGCTTGATGTTCAAAGCAAATGCGGAGAAGACAGCTATCAAAAATATATTGGACAAACTGTAAGGGTTTTGTGTGAAGGAAAGGGAAGGACATCTTCCGAGTATTACACAGGCAAATCAAGACAAAATATAATTGTGGATTTTAACGGCTGTGAAAGCGATATAGGAACTTTTGCGGACGTGAAGATAACCAAAGCGCTCCCGTGGGCGCTTATCGGTGAAAAGATAAATTGAAAAAGAAAGGGAAAATAATTATGGATGCAATCAAAGCGGCAAGAGAACTTGGAAAGGCTATACAGAACGACGAGCGTTATAAGGCTTATATTGAGGCAAAGAAAGCCAATGACGCAGACGATGAGCTCCAGCAGCTTATCGGCGAGTTTAATCTGAAAAGACAGAATCTTCAGCTTGAAATGAACAAGCCTGACGATTCCCGTGACGAGGAAAAGGTAAAGCGCCTTAATACTGAGCTTCAGGAGCAGTATGTAAAGGTTATGGGCAATCACAATATGGCAAATTTTGCCGTTATGAAGGAGGCAGTGGATAAGCTCCTCCAGGAGATACAGGGTATAATTTCTCTTTGCTGTGACGGTGAAGACCCCGACACCTGCGAATATACAGCGTCCTGCTCAGGCGATTGTTCTGCCTGCTCAGGTTGTCATTAAGGATTTACGGACAGAATTTTTTAAGGAGGCGCAGGCGTTGGAAAAGGAAGAAAAGACTACTCCCATGCTGGTGCAGTATCAGGAGATACACGCCGAATATCCGGGCTATATTCTCTTTTTCAGGCTCGGGGATTTTTATGAGATGTTTGCCGATGATGCGGAGAAAATGTCCAAGGAGCTTGAGCTTGCTTTGACTTCACGGGCAGGCGTGCCGATGTGCGGTGTGCCTCACCATGCCTGCGTGCCTTATATAAAAAAGATAGTTGAACACGGTCATCGTCTTGCAATCTGCGAGCAGGTGGAAGATCCCTCTCTGGCAAAGGGGCTGGTAAAGAGGGAGGTTATAAGAATAATCACTCCCGGAACGGTAATAGAAGAGGGAATGTTGGACGAGGACAGAAACAATTTCATCCTTTGCCTTTTTACCGAGGGAAAGTCCTGCGGCTTTGTCTTTGCAGATATTTCCACAGGCGAATTTCACATTCTGGAAAAAACGGGAAAAACGTTTTCAGACCTTTCAAACGGAATAATAGGCGAACTGGGTAATTATATGCCTTCCGAGATACTTTATAATTCTGCTTTAGAGCGCTTGGACGAAGTAAAGCACTTTATGTCGGAACGCCTTAGCCGCTGCATAGCCGACGCTTTGCCTGATGAAAAATATGAGCCTGATAATATCGATGCTCTTAACGCCCAGTTTATAACGGAAAACAGCGGCGTTATACCTGACAGTATGCCGTTGAGCAGGAAGGCAATATATGCTCTTTTTAATTATATAAATGCAACTTATAAGAACGAAATAAAACGCTCGGTAAAATTTATTATCCACGGCGGAAACGAGTATATGGAACTTAATCTTTCCTCCCGCCGTAATCTTGAGCTTACTGAAACTATGCGCAATAAGGAACGCAGAGGTTCCTTGCTTTGGGTGCTTGACAAGGCTAAAACAGGTATGGGTCGCCGCCGTGTCAAGCAATACATAAGTCAGCCCCTTATGAAACAAACGAAGATAATCAAGCGTCTTGACGCAGTTGAGGCGTTTTCATCGGATATTACCGCTTTGGGTGAACTTCGTGACGCATTAAGCGGCATATACGACCTTGAACGTCTTATGTCAAGAATAGTTTATAAGGTCGCATCTCCCAGAGATGTTTTTTCTTTGGGAAAAGCCTGTGAAAAGCTACCTGAACTTAAAAAGGCGCTTCAGTCTTTTAATTCTCCCCTTATTGATAAGCTGAAGTCTGCTGTAAGCACGCATGACGAAATAACCTCGCTTGTTTTCAATGCAATAGTTGACGAACCTCCAATAACTGTGAAAGACGGCGGCTACATAAAGGACGGCTTTAATGAAGAGCTTGACCGTCTGCGCAGTATAACAGGCGGCGGTAAAAGCCTGCTTGCCGAGATAGAGGAACGTGAGCGTGCGGCAACGGGAATAAAGACTTTGAGAGTGGGCTATAACCGTGTTTTCGGATATTATATAGAAATTTCAAAGGGCGCCGCAGAAAAAGCACCCGAACGTTATATACGCCGTCAGACTCTGGCAAACAGTGAACGGTACGTTACAGATGAACTGAAAAAAATAGAGGACGACCTGATAACGGCTGGAGATAAGATATTAAAGCTGGAGGCACAGATTTTTGCCGAGGTACGCCGCTTTATATCCGAGCGTATGGAAAGCTTTCTCAGCACTGCCGAAGCAATAGCGGATATAGATGTTCTGGCATCTTTTGCGCAGGTCGCTATTGAAAACAATTATGTAAAGCCTGAAATTACACTTGAAAATGTGATAGACATAAAGGGCGGACGTCACCCCGTAGTTGAAAAAATACTGCCCGAGATCCCCTTTACCCCCAACGACGCATATCTTGATTTAAAGAAAAATCGCCTGCTTATCATAACAGGACCGAATATGTCGGGAAAATCCACATTTATGCGTCAGGTTGCGCTTATTACCTTAATGGCACAGATAGGATCCTTTGTGCCCGCGAAATATGCAAGGATAGGCGTTGTGGACAAAATATTCACCCGTGTGGGCGCAAGCGACGATCTGACAGCAGGACAGTCTACCTTTATGGTAGAAATGAACGAGGTAGCTGAGATACTTTCCGGAGCAACAAAGCAAAGCCTTGTTATAATGGACGAGATAGGCAGGGGTACCTCCACGTTTGACGGTATAAGTATCGCAAAAGCAGTAGCCGAATATATAAACGGCAAAAATATAGGTTGCCGTACCCTTTTTGCGACCCATTATCACGAGCTTATAGCACTTGAAAATGAAAACGATGGAATAAGAAATTTCAGCGTTGCAGTTATAAAAAAAGCCGATGATATAAAATTTCTTCACAAAATCGTTGAAGGTGGAACTGACGACAGCTATGGCATAGAGGTGGCAAAGCTGGCGGGACTTCCCAAAAGCGTTATAGAATCGGCAAAGAATGCTTTATACGATATGGAGCAAAACAACAAGATAGAACTTGAAACACGCCTAAAAAAAGAAGCTGATGATAGAACCCAGCTTGATTTTTCCGAGATCAACAAAAACAAAGCGATACAGATGATAAAAAATCTTGACCTTGACGATATTACTCCCAAGGAAGCGTGGGCAACGCTGGAAGAACTGAAAAAGATAGTATGACAAACGAAAGGAAAGGTTATGGCAGATATAAAGCTGCTTGACAAAAGCGTATATGAGCTTATAGCGGCAGGAGAAGTTATAGAGCGCCCTTCATCTGTTATAAAGGAGCTTGTGGAAAACGCTGTTGATGCAGGTGCGTCCAGAATAACGGTTGAAATCAAGAACGGCGGGATAACCTTTATGCGTGTAACCGACAACGGTTGCGGCATTCCGTTTGAACAGGTGCCCACCGCCTTTCTTCGTCATGCCACGAGCAAGCTGTCCACCGCAGATCAGCTTGATAATATTATGACCTTGGGCTTCAGGGGTGAGGCTTTGGCGTCTGTTGCCGCAGTCGGCAGGGTCGAGGTACTTACAAAATGCTCCGAGGACGAGCTTGGAACATCATATCATATAGAGGGCGGAGAAGAAACGGTCTACGAAAAAACAGGCTGTCCAGACGGTACGACTGTTATAATCCGTGATATTTTCTTCAATACCCCCGCACGCCTTAAATTTATGAAAAAAGACGTTACAGAAGGAAACTATGTGCAGGCTGTGGTAGACCGCCTTGCGCTTGTTTATCCCGAAATCGCTTTTTCCTTTATCCGTGACAACAAAACGGTTAGAATAACATCAGGCGACGGCAAGATGTATTCTTCCATATATTCCGTTTTCGGCAGGCAGTTTGCCGCATCTCTTACTCAGGTGGATTATCAGCAGAACGGAATAAAAATAAACGGATATATTTCTGTTCCCCATGCCTGCCGAGCCAACCGGCAAATGCAGTATTTCTTCATAAACCGTCGTTCTGTGCGGAATGCTACTTGTATGGCTGCACTTGAGGAAGGGTATCGCAACAGCGTTATGGTGGGAAAGTTTCCTGCTTGCGTGCTGAACATTGAAATAGCCCCCTCTGAGGTAGATGTAAATGTCAGCCCTTCAAAAACCGAAGTTAGATTTTCCAATGACAAGATGATTTTTGAGGCGGTATATTTGGCGGTAAAAAACGGAATACTCAATGCGGAGAATATAAAAGAGATAGAAGCGCCAAAGCCTTCACTCAACACGCAGACTGTTTTTGCGGAAGATAATGAGGAGGACGATAAAATACCTGTCGTCGTACCCAAGCCAAAGCCTTTTTATCAGGAAAAAAGGTATTTTGATATTGTAAAAGAGCCTGAATATCATTCTGCCGAAAGCACATCTACAGGAAATGTTGCTCTTAATGCCACAGCGACTGTGTATAAATCAAACCCGCCGCAAAATATTTTCATACAGGAAAAGTTGGACGAAGATATCGACAAGGCAGAAACAACAGGATATGAATTTATCAGCCATTCCAGCCTGATACGCAAGGAAAGCGCGGAAGAAGACAAACCGAAAATACCGAACTCCGTTGCAGAACAGGAAAATGAGCAGCCGATAAAATATATCGGTGAATTATTCAAAACCTACATCATTTGCGAACAAGGTGAAAATATGATTTTGATAGACAAGCACGCCGCCCATGAACGTATCCGTTTTGAGCAGTTGAAAAAAGAGCTTGTTACCACTGCTCAGCTCCTTACCGAAAGCGTTTCACTGACGCTTTCAGCGGAGGAATGGACTGCGCTTGCGGATAATGCGGACTATCTTTCGGAGTTAGGAATAGAAATTGACTTTTTAGACGATTTCAAGGCTGAGGTCACCGCTTTTCCCTCTATGCTTTCCGATTGGCCTGTTGAGGATACAATGCAGAAAATCGCAGCGGTTCTTATCGGCGGAGGAGATAATATTGAGGGCGAGCTTTACGACGATATTCTTCATTCTGTTGCTTGCAAGGGAGCGATAAAAGCCCATGAATACACCTCTTCTCAGGAGCTTGAGATACTTGCAAAGCGCATATTGGGCGATAAAAGCATTCGCTATTGTCCTCACGGCAGACCTATCGTCACCACTGTTTCCAAGCGGGAAATAGAAAAGAATTTCGGCAGGATACAATAATGAACGGAAAGATATTCGTGCCTGTCATATGCGGACCGACAGCGTCGGGAAAGACCACTTTGGGAGTCAATATAGCGCAGAAGCTGGAAGGAGAGATAGTTTCCGCCGATTCAATGCAGATATATACGGGAATGGAGATTGCCTCCGCCAAGCCTTCCAAAAGCGAAATGCAGGGAATACCTCATCATCTTATGGATTTTCTTTCTCCGAGCGAGCCTTTTTCGGTTGCAGATTATGTGGAGCTTGCTCATAAATGCATACAGGATATACATTCAAGGGGAAAAATCCCGATAATAGTTGGTGGAACAGGACTGTATATTTCTTCTGTCATAAACAATATCACTTTTGACGATACGGGAAGCGACCCTGATTTCCGATTCGAAATGAAAGAATTCGCCGAAAAAAACGGAAATGAAGCCCTTTGGCAAAAATTAAATGAAATTGACCCCCAATCTGCTGCAAAGCTCCACCCTAATAATCTTAACCGTGTTATCAGAGCACTGGAGGTCTATCATCTAAGCGGCAAAAAAATAAGCTGCGTTCAGTCACAGAGCCGCTTGAACGAAAGTCCGTATGAGCCGTTTTATCTTATGCCCGATTTTGAAAGGGAACAGCTATATTCGAGGATAAACGACCGTGTTGACGTTATGATGAGCAAAGGACTTTTGGAGGAGGCAAGAGAGTTTTTCACTCACAGCGATTATGCGACCTCTGCGCAGGCGATAGGATATAAAGAGCTTAAACCCTTTCTTGACGGCGAAAAACCGCTTGAGGAATGTGTTGAAAAGCTTAAGCAGTCCACCCGCAATTATGCGAAAAGACAGCTTACATGGTTCAATAAAGTGCCACAGTTAAATAGGATAAACGGAAACGACCTGACATCGGGAATAAAAATTTCGGAAATTGTTAAAAAATTAGTGAAAAGATATAGCTTTTTAGAAAAAAATATGATATAATTACATTTAAATAGTAAATTAAATTATCTCGGCATTGTTTTTGCTTGCCGGGAAAAATACGGAGGGCGCCGCAGACCGTATTCGCTTAAACCGCTGCGGTCAAACAGAAAGGACAGATAAAAAATGGCAAAGGATATCAATTTGCAGGATGTTTTTCTTAATCAGGCAAGAAAGGAAAAAATACCGGTAACAATATTCATAACTAACGGCTTTCAGTTTAAGGGCGTTGTAAGAGGCTTTGACAATTATACTGTAATCCTTGATACGGACGGCAAGCAGAATTTGATATATAAGCATGCGATAAGCACCATAACTCCGTTCAAGAGCATATCTCTGCTTGATGCTTTTGACCATGACGAATCAGTTGAAGAGTAATCATGTCGGAAAAAAAGCAAACCGCCGTTACTACAAGGTTAGTATGGTTTTTAGTGATACTTTTTCTTCTGATAACGCTTGTCAGTCAGCTTGTTATTCATTACTACAACCCTATCACCACAGAACCTGCCGAATATTATTCATATGAAGACCATTTACAGGTCAAAGGGATATTTGTCCGTGATGAAAAGAGCGTAAGCTATAATGGCGGCGGGATCATAAATTATGTCTATTCCGACGGTGAAAAGCTGGCAAAAAACTCCGTGGTTGCTGAAATATATTCTTCACGCAACGACCTTTCTCTCCAGTTAGAGATAGACGAGCTTGAAAAGCAAATAGAAGTGCTGCAAGACGCAGAAAAACTGATAGGCAGCGACAATTCCCAGCTTGAGGCGTTTTCCAATCAGATATACGAAAATCACACCAAAATGATGCAGTATATTCTGGACGGAAATTATGCGGCGGCGTCGGAAATGAAAAACGAATACCTTAACCTGCAAAGCAAGCGTCAGATAGTCAATGGCACAAGAACAGACTACACTGCTAAAATATCTGAGCTTCAAAGTAAAATAGATTCTTTGTCGGCTCAGATAACCTCATATCCGCAGGATCTGACTTTGCAGGATACGGGATATTTTGTAAGCTCGGTAGACGGATACGAGTCAGAACTGACCTATGATTCGATATCCTCGCTTACAGAGGAAAAAATCGAGCAGATAATAAAAAATCCCGATATATCGGTCAATGATTCCTCAGTGATCGGAAAGGTAATTTCCGACTATAAATGGAAAATGGTTTGCGTTATTCCCGCAGAATCGGGCATAAATCTTTATGAAGACGCACAGCTTAACGTTCTGGTAGGAAACGGTACTTCCGTATCCAAGGCGATAGTGGAAAGCGTAAAGGAACTGCCTTCGGGGAACAGTATGGTCGTGCTTGGTTTTGATATTTTCAATCAATCTTTGGTAACGAGCAGGACGGCTCAATTAAAGATAATGTTTGACGAATACAGCGGAATAAGGATAGCCTCCTCTGCGGTACATTTTGATAATGACGGAAATATCGGCGTTTACATAAAACGTGGGGTAAATATTTATTTCAGGCAGATCGATCTTATCCGCACCGAAGGGGATTATACGCTGGTACGCGATACCACCGGTAAGCAGGGTTATCTGTCATTGTACGACTCGGTAATTGTTGAAGGGACTGATTTGTATGACGGAAAAATCATTCTCCAGTAGCCCTGAGGCATTTGCTCAGGTAAGGGAAAACTATCTGCGCATAACCGAGAACATCGCAAATGCTGTTGCAAAAGCGAATAGACAAGATAAAATACGCTTTATGGCAGTGACCAAAACAGTTCCTGTTGAAAAAGTGAATTATGCAGTATCTCTGGGAATAAATTTGCTAGGAGAAAACCGTGTGCAGGAATTTCTCGGAAAAAGGGATTTTTACGTTCCTGATTGCGAAATTCATTTTATCGGGGGCTTGCAAAATAACAAAGTTAAGTATATAATTGATAAAGTAAGTATGATACATTCTGTTGACAGCGAAAAGCTGGCTTTGGAAATTGATAAGCGTGCCTCGCTGATGGAACGTATAATGGACATACTTATTGAGGTGAACATAGGCAAAGAAGAAAGCAAAGGAGGAATACTCCCTGATGCTGTGAATGAATTTTCAGATTTTTGCTTTCATATGAACAATATTCGACTTCGTGGATTTATGGCTATACCTCCTCCAGATGATAATGGGAGCAATGAACGCTATTTTGAACAAATGCAGCGTATTTACAATGATTGCCGTTCAAAATACGGTGAGGACATTGACACACTTTCAATGGGAATGTCCAATGATTATGAACAGGCTGTCTTGCACGGCTCCAATCTTGTAAGGATCGGCAGCGCCCTGTTCGGCAACAGGAAATAAAGCGGCGAACGCTTTATATATGA
This sequence comes from uncultured Ruminiclostridium sp., assembly GCA_947630175.1. GTDB lineage: Bacteria > Bacillota > Clostridia > Oscillospirales > Ruminococcaceae > Ruminiclostridium_E. Next base: position 91,923 of record CANRGJ010000001.1, read on the forward strand.
AGGAAAGGAAATAAAACTATGGGATTTTTTTCGGAAACTTTTAGGAAATTAAGCGGTAATGAAGACGAAGAGGAAAACGAATACGAAGAAAACGGTGGCGAAACCGAAGAATATGATGACGATTTTGGTTTCAAGCGTTCAAGCACTATGTCTGCTGCTCCTAAAACGGGTAAGGTGCTGAACATTCCTGCTACGACCAGACTGCAGGTTATTGTAGTAAAGGCGGAATCTTTAAAGGATGCAGCCGAGGTTGCTGATCATTTCAAGAACAAAAGAGCAGTCGTGCTTAACCTTGATAACACCAACAAGGATGTGGCCAACAGACTTATCGACTTTCTTGCAGGCGTTGCCTATGCGTCTGACGGTGATTTCAAGCGTATAGCCAACACTTCCTACATACTTGTTCCTTACAACGTAGATATATCCGGCGAGTTCATTGACGAGCTTACCAACAATTCCACAGACTTTATGTAATGAGATCGTTTTTTCCGGTAAATGCCGAAGAAAAAGAGTTTTGCCGACATATTTCCGATTTGGTAAGAATGGGCGGGAGAACATATTATGCTCGTTTCAGTACATTTCTTACCGAAAGGGAGCAGCTTTTGGCGGAAACCACAGCTGCCGGTGCAAAGGCGGAGTATTGCTTCTGGGGCGGTCACAGCACCGCCTCCAGAAAGATGTTTGCGTCGCCTGCTACCGATGAAGATGATTTTCCGATAAAAGCACTGACCTTTTTGTTCCGTGAAAAGGATCAGCTTTCACACAGAGATTTTCTCGGTACTTTTATGTCAATGGGCATAAAGCGTGACCAGATAGGAGATATAGCGGTAACTCAAGGAGTGGCGGCGGCATTTTTCACTGAAACTGCAGCAGACCTTATCTTAAGCGAATTAGATAAGGTGGGAGGCGTCGGGGTGAGTATTCAGCAGGGTTTAGCTATTACTTGGCCCGAACAGCAGTTTGAACAGTGCGATATTATTGTTTCTTCATTCAGGACGGACGCCGTTATAGCTGCATTGTGCGGCTTGAGCCGTGAAAAATCCGCATCACTGATAAAGCAGGGAAACGTTGTAATAAACGGAATACCGTGTTCAAGCGTTAGTGAAAATATAGACGTTGGAGATGTATTTTCCGTCAAGGGATTCGGCAAATTTATCCTTTCCCAAGCGGGAGGAATAACAAAAAAAGGTAAAAATCACATAATTGTGAACAAATACAAATAAAACGGAGGATATTCAAATGGACGTAAACGATATAGTGGAAAAAAGGTTCGATAAGGCTTTTAACGGCTATAAAATGGAAGACGTAGACGATTTTCTTCAAGAAATATCCTCCGAATTTTTAGTGATGAAAAATCAGAACGCCGATTTGAAAAAGCAGATCGACGTTTTGAAGAAGCAAGCCGAGGATTCTAAAAAGCAAAGCGGGGAGCTTGAACGTAAAATGGAGGTCCTTGCTGATAAAATCAGGGAGTACCGCAATGATGAAGAGGCTATAAAGGACGCCCTTCTTGGCGCTCAGAAGCAAAGTGCCTCTATAATTTCTTCCGCAAAAGCGCAGTCTGAAAAGATGAACGCCGACGCTAAGGCACAGTCCGACAAGCTGATAAACGACGCCAAGGCACAGGCCGACAAAATCGTTAAAGACGCCGAAGCAAAGGCTCACGAAAAGGACGAATACGGAAAGAAGCTCGTTGCCGACGCAAATGCGGAAAAGGAAAGAATAGTTTCCGAATGTGAGCGCAAATCCTCTGAAATGCAGGCTCATATGGAAGAAGAGATAATAAAGCAGGAAGCTGTTCTTGCAAGGACGAGAGATGAAAGCAACGCTTATCTTGACCGTCTTAACAAAGAATACGGCGATTATTTCAATAAACTCACAACAGAATATCAGGCTTATATGGATCAATTGACCAAGGAACGCCAGACAAAAATCGAGCAGCTTAAGGCGGAACATCAATCACATCTGGACGCTTTAAAGGCTATTCCTCAGAAATGTGAGAACGACTTTGTAAAGTCTGTAAAAGAAACGCCAAAGCCTGCACCAGTAGTAGTTCCTGCCCCTAAGCCTGCACCTGCTCCCACTCCTGCCGCTAACCCTGCGCCTGCTCCTGCGGCTCAGACTGCACAGCCTGCACCTGCGGTAGCGCCTGTTCAGCCTGCTCCTGTCGCTGCTAATCCTGCACCTGCTCCTATAAAAGAGGATAAGCCTAAGGAGGCAACTCCTGTTTCTCAGTCCGAACCTTTCACAAAGGAAGAAGAAGCGCTTCTTTTTGAGAAAACTACTGAGATCGAGCTTGAACCTGCCTTTGCAGACGAGGATGACAGCGGACTTCCTTTCTTTGACAAGTCAAAGTATAAGTCAAGAACTGAAAAGCTGAAATTCGGAACAAACAATACTGACGATAAATAAACCGTCCAAGCGGTAAGTTAAAAAACATAGAACGGAAAGAAACAGATGACGACATATATCGCTCTTGCGGCGGCTTTTCTCCTTGTTGGAGTTGACCAGCTTACAAAATGGCTTGCCGTAACGTATATCAAGCCTGTACACTCAATAAATCTTATCAGTGTAGGTACAAACGAGTGGCTCAATCTCACATATCAGGAAAATACGGGCGCAGCATTCAGTATTTTGCGTGATAAACAACTGTTTTTAATTATATTAACCTCCATAGTTATTTTGGGGGTTATTATATTGATGTTGACAAAACGGGTAAAAAAGCCAGTTTATATCTGGTCTTTTTCTCTTATACTTGCAGGCGGCATAGGAAATCTGATTGACAGAATATTCAATTCGTATGTAGTTGATTTTATAGACGTTAGAATAATAAATTTTGCCGTATTTAATTTTGCGGACATATGCGCAGTCACAGGCACGATAATGCTGATTTTCTTCTACATTCTTGATGAAATCAAATCATCAAAGGAAAAGAAAGCCAAGACCGCCGACGAAGAAGCTTCGGAAAATACCGATGATGAATAATATAGAATTAGTTGTTGAAGCAGAAGCTGTCGGCGAAAGGATCGACAAATATATTTGTGAAAACACCAATTTTTCCCGTTCCTTTGCTGAAGAATTGCTTGAAAACGGCAACTGCCTTGTAAACGGCACAAAATGCAAAAAGAACTACCGTGTCAAGGCGGGAGACATTGTTGAAATAACTCTTCCCGATATGGAAGAGCCTGAGATACTCCCCGAAAATATCCCGTTGGATATAGTTTACGAGGACAGCGACCTGCTTGTTGTGAACAAGCCTAAGGGAATGGTAGTCCATCCCGCCGCAGGACATTATTCGGGAACTCTTGTCAACGCACTGATGTATCATTGTAAAGACAGCTTATCGGGAATAAACGGCGTTATACGTCCCGGAATAGTGCATAGAATAGATAAGGATACCAGCGGTCTGCTGATAGTGGCAAAAAACGATACAGCTCACAACGGACTGGCTGAGCAGATAAAAGTACACAGCTTTTCTCGCCGTTATGAGGCAGTTGTTCTGGGCGGAATAAAGGAAAACGGCACAGTCAATGCTCCAATCGCCCGCCACAAAACCGACCGAAAGAAAATGGCGGTAACTCCTGACGGCAGGGAAGCGATAACTCATTACGAGGTAATAGAAAATTACGGGAAATACACTCATCTTCGCTTAATTCTTGAAACAGGACGCACTCATCAGATACGCGTCCATATGGCATATATAGGACATCCCGTTGTAGGCGATCCAGTTTACGGCGACGGTAAGCCCAAATGGCTTGAGGGACAGTGCCTTCACGCTCGTGAGATAGGTTTTATCCATCCGATAACGGGAAAAGAATTGTTCTTCACCTCACCACTCCCAGAATATTTTGAAAAAATGCTGAAAAATATTAAATAGAGGTTTTAATGGATTTTAAAGACGTTATCATAATGACCGATATAGACGGTACTTTGCTCACCGACCAAAAGCAGATACTCGACTGTGATATGAAAGCAATAGACCGCTTTCGCAAAGGCGGCGGGACTTTTACTTTAGCCACAGGCAGGGGCTATTCCATGGCAAAGCCCGTTGCCGACCGCATAGCTTTGGATACTCCCGCAGTAATTTTTAACGGTTCTGCTGTTTATGACTTTGAACAGGGAAAATTTCTCTGGCACAGTTCTCTTGATCTTTCCGCAAGGCCTGTTTTAAAAGAAATACTGTCCGCTTTTCCGGATATGGGTTGCGAAGTGCTTTGTGCGGAAGACGTTTACGTTCCTTCAATGAACGAGATAGAGCGTCAGCACCTTGCGCTTGAAAATGTAAAGCCTATTTTATGTAAAGTGGACGATGTTCCGGGAGATTGGCTGAAGATCCTCTTTGCGTATCCGCCTGATGTAATACAAAACCTTATAGATTTTGTTCAGGAAAGGCCTGATTATATGAACGCTGCTCACTGGGTACGCAGCGAGGTACATTATTTTGAAATGCTCCCCAACGGAGTAAACAAGGGAAGCGGCTTTAAACGTCTTTTGGAAATTATGAACAGGACCGACGCCTTTACCGTTGGAGTAGGCGATTATAACAACGACGTGGAACTTATCCGTGACGCAAGCCTCGGTGTTGCGGTCGCCTCTGCTCAGGGTGTTGCAAAAGAGGTCGCCGATCTTGTAGTTTGCGACAACAACAGCGGCGCGATTGCCGAATTGATAGATTACATAGAAAACCTGTAAAAGGGAGGGTAAAATGGTCAACTCAAAGGGCTGGAACTGGGAAATAGTCGATGATTCTATATGGCTCGACCCTGCCGAAGAAAGCTACTATTATTGTCGTAAGTGGAAAAACGACGGCAAGCGCTCAGTCCTGGATCTTGGCTGCGGTCTTGGCAGACACTCACTTTTGTTTGCTCAGAACGGCTTTAAAGTTACCGCCGTTGACATTTCCGATTACGCTGTAAAGCAAGTCAGAGAAATCTCAGATCGTTTGGGATTAAATATCCGCACTCTCGTCAGCGATATGGCAAATCTGCCCTTTAGGGAAAATTCATTTGACTGCATTTTTTCCTACCTTACGATTTCCCACACAGACACTGAAGGCTTTTCAAAGATACTTTCTGACATAAAGAGGATTTTAAAACCCGACGGCGAAATATATCTTACCCTTTGTTCAAAGGAATCACAATCCTTTAGAGAGGGAAATTTCCCTAAAATAGATGAAAACACTATCGTGAAAACGGAAGAAGGACCCGAAAACGGCGTCCCGCATTTCTTTGTTGATTTTGAAGACGTAAAGCGCCTTTTTGAACCTGATTTTCAGCTTCTTCGTGTCCGTCATATTCTCAATTGCCTTCATGAAAAAATAATACAGAACAATCATCACTACCACATCTGCGCAAAGCTTATCAAACCTGCTTCAAATCTTGATTTTTCTGATATTATCGGAAAAGAAGTGAGTGGAACGATAGACAGACCTTTAGGTAGCGCTCATCCAAGACATAAAAATCTTATTTATCCTGTAAATTACGGCTATGTAAATGGCGTTATCGCAGGCGACGGAGCAGAACAGGACGTATATTATCTGGGCGAAAATGAGCCTGTAAAATCATTTTCAGGCAAAGTTATCGCAGTCGCTCACCGTTTCAATGACGTTGAGGATAAATGGATAGTCGCAAAAGACTGCGTTTCTTTCATAAAAGAAGAAATAGAAAAAGCAACAGAATTTCAGGAAAAATATTTTGATACCGAAATAATAATGTAATAGGAGGAAACTATGGACAAGGAACTTAAAAAGCAGTTGGAAATAACTGCCACAAAGGTAAGAATGGGCGTAATTGAAGGCGTCTACAACGCAAAATGCGGGCATCCCGGCGGATCTCTTTCGGTGTGTGACACTCTCACTTACCTTTACTTCAACCGTATGAACGTTGACCCAAAAAATCCCACTATGAGCGACAGAGACAGGCTGGTGCTTTCAAAAGGACACACCGCCCCAGCTCTTTATTCCGTTCTTGCACACAGAGGTTTTTTCCCTATTGAGGACTTGAAAACCCTCCGTCATATTGACAGCTATCTTCAGGGTCATCCTGTTATCGGAAAAGTCCCCGGCGTTGATATGAGCACGGGCTCTCTCGGTCAGGGAATTTCTGCCGCCTGCGGTATGGCTTTGTCAGGAAAGCTGGACAATGAGACCTATAAGGTATACGCTATCCTTGGCGACGGTGAGATAGAGGAAGGCCAGGTCTGGGAGGCGGCTATGTTTGCAGCTCATTATCAGCTCGACAATCTTGTAGCCGTTATCGACAACAACGGCTTGCAGATAGACGGCAAAATAAGCGAAGTTATGAGTCCTTACCCCATAGACGAAAAATTCAAGGCGTTCGGCTGGCACGTTATCGTAATTGACGGTCACGACTTTGACGCTATTGACAAAGCCTTCAACGAGGCGGAAACAGTAGCAAATCAGCCTGTCGCCATAATTCAGAAATCCGTAAAGGGTAAGGGCGTAAGCTATATGGAAAATCAGGTCTCATGGCACGGCGCAGCACCCAATGAAGAACAATACAATATTGCTATGTCCGAGCTTCAGGCTAAGCTGGACGAGCTGACAAAGTGAAGGGAGAACAGATATGGAAAAGAAAGCAACTCGTGAAAGCTACGGCGAAGCCCTTGTAATGTTGGCAGAAAAACGCCCCGACCTTGTCGTTCTCGATGCTGACCTTGCCGCCGCCACGAAAACAGGAATATATAAAAAGGCTTGTCCCGACCGCTTCTTTGACTGCGGTATTGCGGAGGCTGATATGATGGGCGTTGCGGCAGGTATCGCCACAACGGGAAAGCTTGTTTTTGCCAGCAGTTTTGCAATGTTTGCCGCAGGTAGAGCATTTGAAATAGTAAGAAACAGCATTTGCTACCCTCATCTCAATGTTAAGATAGGCGCAACTCATGCGGGAATTTCCGTTGGCGAGGACGGCGCCTCCCATCAGTGCAACGAGGATATAGCTTTAATGCGCGTTCTTCCGGGAATGACCGTTATCAATCCCGCAGACGACGTTGAGGCAAAGGCGGCTGTCCTGGCAATGGCTGATTATGAAGGACCTACCTATATGCGCTTCGGCAGACTGGCAGTGCCTGTTTTCAACGACCCGGCGACTTATAAATTTGAGCTTGGCAAGGGTATTGAGCTTAGAAGCGGCGCCGACATCACCGTTATCGCAACGGGACTTATGGTAGCTGAAGCTGTTGAGGCGGGAAAGATCCTTGCTGAGCAGGGAATTAACGCCCGCATTATCAACATTCACACCATAAAGCCCATTGACCGTGATATTATCATCAGAGCTGCCAAGGAAACAGGAAAGATCGTCACCGTTGAGGAACATTCCATAATCGGCGGACTTGGCAGCGCCGTTTCTGAGGTAGTCGCCGAAACCGTTCCCGTTCCCGTTATCAGAATAGGCGTTCAGGACTGCTTCGGACACAGCGGCCCTGCGGCAGCGCTTTTGAAAGAATTTGGACTCAGCGCTGATAATATTGTCAAGGTAGTTAAAGATACATTAGGCAAATAATTTCAAAAACCACTCGTTTTTCGGGTGGTTTTTTTACAGAAAAAATCTAAAAATCGGTTGCTAAATCCGACAGAATATTGTATAATAAATTAAATAGGGATTTTTAACTTGCTCTTGATATTTAACTTGTTATGAGAGGGATAAAAATGGAGCTTTATCTCACCAACGGTCATGTGGTTGACAGCCAAAACGGTATAGACGAAACACTGGATATAAAGATAAAGGACGGTGTTATAGCCGAACTGGGAAAGAATCTGGATGTTCCTGAAAATGCCGATGTGATAAATTGCCGTGGACTTACAGTTATTCCTGGAATATGCGATATGCATGTCCATCTCCGCGATCCCGGGCAGACCCACAAGGAAGATATTTATACCGCTTGTGAAGCTGCCGCCGCGGGAGGAGTTACAGCTGTCGCCTGTATGCCCAATACCACGCCGCCCATAGATAATGCGGAAATTGTTTCTTATATTCTCGAAAAAGCAAAGACCGCCAAAGCAAGGGTATATCCCGTCGGCGCGATTACAAAGGGCTTGTCGGGAGCAGAACTTACAGATTTCACCGCCTTGAAGAACGCAGGCTGTGTTGCGGTGAGCGATGACGGAAGACCTGTAAAAAATGCAATGATAATGAAACAGGCTATCCGCAAAGCGGCGCTTGAACGCCTTGCAATAATAAGTCATTGTGAAGACCTTGACATAATAGACGGCGGAATAATCAACAAAGGCGCCGTAAGCGAAACTATGGGCGTTAAGGGAATGGCTCGCTCCAGCGAGAACTACATCACCGCCCGTGAGATCTTCCTTGCAGGCGAACAGAGAATGCCCATTCATATAGCTCACGTTTCCACAAAAGAGGCTGTAAATATAATCCGCCTTGCAAAAAGCAAGGGATCAAAGGTCACCTGTGAAACTGCTCCGCATTACTTCACTCTCACTGAGGACAAGCTGTTCAGCCGTGACGCTGATTACAGAATGAATCCGCCTCTTCGTGAACAGGCTGATGTTGACGCAATAACCGAAGCAATATGCGACGGCACGATAGACTGCATAGTCACCGACCACGCTCCGCACACTACTGAAGAAAAATCCGATTTTCTGACTGCTCCCAACGGAGTTGTAGGACTTGAAACTTCCCTTGCGGCAACAGTCACAATGCTGCTAAACACTGGAAAAATAACGCTTGTCCAGCTTGTTGACCTTATGTGCGTCCGTCCCCGTCAGATACTCGGCATAGAGGGAGGAACGCTCAGCGTAGGTTCTCCCGCAGATATTGCCATATTCAGCGAGACCGAGCAGTGGACAGTAGAGCCAGAAAAACTCCATTCTAAATCGAAAAACACCTGCTTTAAAGGCATGACGCTTACAGGAAAAGTTAAATATACCATTTTGAATGGTGAGATAGTATACAAAGGTGAGAACAAGGAAAAGGAGGAATAGTAATGTCGCTTGACAGACTTATCGAGAAAATAGCGGAAAAGCAAAATCCAACTGTTGCAGGACTTGACCCGAAGCTGGATTACGTCCCCGAATACATTAAGAAAAAAGCCTTTGAAAAATACGGTGAAACCCTGAAAGGTGCGGCAAAAGCGCTTTTATGGTTTAATAAGGAGCTTATAGACGCACTTTGCGATATAGTCCCCGCAGTAAAGCCGCAGGCGGCATATTATGAGATGTACGGATACGCAGGAGTAAAAACGCTGTACAAAACTCAGGAATACGCCCGCAGCAAGGGAATGTTCGTAATAACCGATGGTAAGCGCAACGACATAGGAAGCACAATGGAAGCCTACGCCGCTGCTTATCTTGGGAGGGTAAAGGTAGGAAGCGAAGAATTTGAGCCTTTTCTCGGCGACGCCCTGACGGTGAACGGCTATCTTGGCAGCGACGGCATAAAGCCTGTCATAAAGGTCTGCAACGAATATGATAAGGGAATGTTCGTCCTTGCAAAAACCTCCAATCCCTCCTCAGGCGAATTGCAGGATATGAAGATAGGAGACCGTGCGGTTTATGAGATAATGGGCGATATGTGTGAGGAATGGGGCAAAGACCTTATGGGAAAATACGGTTACAGCGGCGTTGGAATAGTGGCGGGAGCTACATATCCCGAACAGATAGCAGTACTTCGTGAAAGGCTCCCTCATACCTTCTTCCTTATCCCAGGCTACGGTGCTCAGGGTGCAAGCGCAAAGGATATTTCAGCCGCATTTGACCAAAACGGCCTTGGCGGGATCGTGAACAGCTCAAGAGGAATTATGTGCGCTTATCAAAAGGAAAAGTGCGACGAAAAGGATTTTGCGCAGGCGGCTCGCCGTGAAGCAATCCGTATGCGCGACGAAATAATGGGATTTGTGAACAGGATAGAATTAAACTGACGCATAAAAAATACCCACGGAGGTAAAAATGGATTTTTTGACTGCAAAAACAGCTTATCTTATATTATCTGACGGGACTGTGTTCAAGGGAAAGAGCTTTGGCGCAGAGGGCGAGGTAATCGGAGAGGTAGTATTTACCACAGCTATGACAGGTTATCAGGAAACTTTGACCGACCCCAGCTACTGTGGACAGATCGTAACCCAGACCTTTCCCCTTATAGGAAATTACGGCATAAATTCAATTGATAAAGAATCTGAGGGAAGCGTGGTAAGCGGCTATATCGTCCGTGAATACTGTAAAGTCCCCTCAAATTTTCGCTGTGAAAAGGGAATTGACGAATATCTGAAAGAAAACGGTATAATCGGACTTTACGATATAGACACCCGCCGCCTAACAAGAATAATCCGTGAAACAGGTGTAATGAACGGAATGATAACCACACACGAGCCTGACGAGCAGTTTAAAGAGGCAGCGCTTGAAAAAATACGCTCTTTCCGCATAGAAAAGCCTGTTCCTAAAGTAACGGTAAGCAAACCCACAAAATATTCCGAAAATAAAACCGAGAAAAAATACAAGGTCGCTTTGATAGATTACGGCTATAAATATAACATAAGGCGTGAACTGGAAAAGCGTGGCTGTGATGTGACCGTATTCCCTTCAAACGTCACCGCTGATGAGATAATCGCCTTTGCTCCTGACGGAATAATGCTGTCCAACGGTCCCGGAGATCCGACAGATAACAAGGAATCTATTGCAACTCTCCACGACCTTATTGAAAATCAGATACCCACTTTCGGCATATGTCTGGGACATCAGCTTTTAGCTCTTGCCAACGGAGGCAGCACGGTAAAGCTGAAGTACGGTCACAGAGGCGGAAACCAGCCTGTTACCGATATCGATATGGACCGCACTTTTATAACCAGCCAGAATCACGGCTATGCAGTTGTAAACGAAAGCATTTCCCCCGAAGTGGGCAAGGTGAGCCATATAAACGCCAACGACAAAACCTGTGAGGGAGTAAAATACACCAATGCTCCCGCATTTACAGTCCAGTTCCACCCTGAAGCCTGCGGCGGACCGCAGGACACTGCATACCTTTTCGATGAATTTATTCAGCTTATGGAGGAGCATAAATAATGCCGCTGAGAAGTGATATAAAAAAAGTTCTTATGATAGGCTCAGGCCCGATAGTTATAGGACAGGCAGCCGAATTTGACTATGCAGGCTCTCAGGCTTGCCGTGTGTTGAAGCAGGAGGGCTTGGAGGTAGTTCTTGTAAATTCCAACCCCGCAACCATAATGACCGATAAGCATATGGCGGACAAGATATACATTGAGCCGCTGACCCTTGACTGCCTTAAAAGGATAATAGAAATAGAAAAGCCTGACAGTATCCTGTCTACTTTAGGCGGACAGACAGGTCTTACCCTTTCAATGCAGCTTGCGGAAGAGGGATTTTTGGAGAGCCACAATGTAAAGCTGCTTGGCGCCGACCCTCTCACAATACACAAGGCGGAGGACCGACAGGCGTTTAAAGATACAATGGAGGAAATAGGCGAACCCTGTATTCCCTCAAAGGTAGTGGAAACCTTGGAGGACGCAATGGATTTTGCCAATAATGAGATAGGTTATCCCGTTATAGTCCGTCCCGCATTTACCTTGGGAGGAACAGGCGGCGGCATAGCTAACAACGCTGACGAGCTGCACGAGATAGCTATAAACGGACTGAGAATGTCGCCTATACATCAGATACTTGTTGAACGTTGCATAAGCGGTTGGAAAGAAATAGAGTTTGAAGTTATCCGTGATGCAAAGGGAAATGTAATAACCGTCTGCTCTATGGAAAACTTTGACCCCGTAGGCGTTCATACAGGCGACAGTATAGTTATTGCTCCCGCTGTAACTCTTGCGGATAAAGAATATCAAATGCTCCGTACAGCCGCCTTGAACATAATTCAGGCGTTAAAGGTGGAGGGCGGTTGTAACTGCCAGTTTGCATTAAATCCCGACAGCTTTGAATATGCGGTAATAGAAGTAAATCCCCGTGTAAGCCGTTCGTCTGCATTGGCGTCAAAAGCAACAGGCTATCCCATAGCAAAGGTTGCTACAAGAATAGCGATAGGCTATTCTCTTGACGAGATAGTCAATCAGGTCACAGGCAAGACCTACGCCTGCTTTGAGCCTGCTCTTGACTATGTAGTTGTAAAATTCCCCAAATGGCCTTTTGATAAATTCGTATACGCGAAGAAGACTCTCGGCACGCAGATGAAAGCTACAGGCGAGATAATGGCGATAGGCACCAGCTTTGAGGCGGCAATGATGAAGGCTGTCCGTTCAATAGAACTTGGAATGGACACTATGCGCAAAAAAGCGTTCACAACTCTTACTGATGAGGAAGTGTTGGAAAAACTTCATGATATAGACGTCGATCGCTCTTTCTGCGTGTTTGAGGCCTTAAAGCGAGGTATTTCCGTCGATACGATATGCGAGATCACCAAGATAGATAAGTGGTTTGTCAGCAAGCTGAAAAATCTCAAGGAGCTTGAGGATTGGCTTTCCGACGGCGACTTGACGCAGGAAAAATACGATACCGCAAAGAAATATTGCTATCTTGACAAGTCGATAGAGGCTATTTCAGGAAAATCACTTGATGAGTGGGGAATTAAAAAGCGCCATGCAGTTTACAAGATGGTAGATACCTGCGCTGCGGAATTTTCCGCTGAAACTCCATATTTTTACAGCACCTACGACGAGGAGAATGAAGCCGAAGAATTTTTACAGCAGCACCCCACTGATAAGAAAAAAGTCCTTGTTTTTGGCTCAGGTCCTATCAGAATAGGACAGGGAATAGAGTTTGACTATTGTTCCGTTCACTGCGTATGGGCGCTGAAAGAGCTCGGTTGCGAGGCGATACTTTGCAATAACAACCCAGAAACCGTATCCACCGACTTTGATACAGGTGACAGACTGTATTTTGATCCTCTTACATTTGAGGACGTTGACAGCCTTATCGCTACCGAAAAGCCTGACGGCGTAGTGGTGCAGTTTGGCGGACAGACAGCGATAAAACTCACCAAGCACTTGCAGGAGATAGGCGCAAACATAATGGGAACCTGCGCTGAAAGCATAGACGCCGCCGAGGACAGGGAGCTTTTTGACGAGCTCCTCGAAAAATGCGACATTCCCAGACCCGCAGGTGAAACGGTATTCACAGTGGAAGAAGCGATAGCTACTGCAAATAAACTGGGTTATCCCGTTTTGCTCCGTCCTTCATATGTCCTTGGCGGTCAGAATATGATAATAGCCAATGCTGACAGCGATGTTATCGAGTATATGAAGATAATCACAGCTCAGAAGCTGGAAAATCCTGTACTTATCGATAAATATATGATGGGAACGGAAGTTGAGGTAGACGCTATCTGCGACGGCACAGACTTCCTTATTCCAGGAATAATGGAGCATATAGAGCGTGCAGGCGTACACAGCGGCGACAGCATTTCCGTATATCCTGCCCAGACCCTTAGCGAGCGTGTGAAAAAGGTCATCATAACTTACACCGAACGCCTTGCAAAAGCCCTTAACGTTATCGGACTTGTAAATATCCAGTATGTAGTATATAATCATCAGGTATATGTAATTGAGGTAAATCCACGCTCTTCCAGAACTGTACCTTACATCAGCAAGGTAACAGGCGTTCCTATGGTAGATATTGCTACAAAAATTATGCTTGGCCATTCTCTTAAAGAGCAGGGTTATTCAAGCGGACTTTATCCCGTAGGCGATTATGTAGCAGTAAAAGTTCCCGTATTTAGCTTTGAAAAGTTGCACGACGTTGATACGCAGCTTGGACCTGAAATGAAATCCACAGGCGAATGTCTCGGCATAGCAAGAACATTTTCCGAAGCACTGTACAAAGGTCTTATCGCTGCAGGCTTTAAAATGCAGTACAAGGGCGGCGTGCTCTTCTCAGTGAGAAATCAGGACAAACCTGAGATAATTGACCTTGCCAGCCGTTTTGAGGCGCTGGGATTTGATATTTACGCCACTAGCGGCACTGCCTCGCTACTTAACAGGAATATGATAGCCACAAACTTTACCTACCGCATAAATGAGCATAAGGAGCCTAACGTTATTTCGTTGCTTGAAAGCGGAAAGATATGCTACGTTATTTCAACCTCAGAAACCGGACGTGATCCTGCCCGTGACAGCGTAAAGATGAGAAGAAAGGCAGTTGAGCGCTCGATAGTATGTATGACTTCTGTTGATACGGCAAATGCGCTTGCCTCCTGCCTGGAAATGCATAAATCCATATATGACGTTGAAATGGTTGATATAACAAAAATCTGATTGGGGAAATGTCTTTGAAATGAAAATCGGCACATTAAAGGTAAAAAGAAATTATACCATACTGCAAATGGTGCTTGACGCAGTTGCACTCTTGATATGTTATGCCACAGTTCAATGCGTTTTTTCATTCGGTGATTTCATTGACACTATGAACGACCGTATAACAAGCTCCAACAGCGAAGTAACAGGCTTGGTGGTATGGCAGTGGAACATAGTATGGGTGGTTATTTCCGCAATAGTTATAGTTATATCTCTTCTTATGATATATCTTCCGAGAAAAATGCCGAAAAAATATATCATAAACGAAACTAATGCTCAGAAATACAGCGACATTGTTATAACAGCCATAACCTGTCTGAGAATACCCGCGCTTCTGGCAGTATTTGAGGGAATGTGCATACATCAGAACATACTTACCTCCGCATACGACCGAATAATTACTCCCCAGATACCATTCGATATAATATTGTCCGTTGTAATAATCTATTTTGCAGTTAAAAGTATAAAGAAAATTCAGCCGAATAATAATGAGGAGAAACAATAATGGCATTCTTTTGTGATGAATTTCCGATAATTGAAAAATCAGAAATTGCAAGCGGGATTTTTTCATATGTTATTCATTGCCCAAGCGTGGCTTCAGCCGCGAAAGCGGGGCAATTCGTCCACATCAGGGCGGAGGGCTACACGCTTCGCCGTCCTATCTCGATTTGTGAAATAAACAGAGAAAAGGGAACTATCCGAATAGTATTTGAAGTCAGAGGAAACGGGACTGACAAGCTGTCGCAGCTTGAAACAGGCGAAAAAATGGATATGATAGCTCCCCTCGGCAACGGCTTTACGATAAAAGAAATTCCCTCAGACAAGACTGTAATTGTCGTAGGCGGTGGAATCGGCGTTCCTCCTATGCTGGAAACAGCGGCGGAATATACCGATAACAAGGTCAAAGCCGTTCTTGGTTTCCGCAATAAGGATCGAGTTATCCTTGATGAGGATTTTAAACGTGTGGGCGCAGAAACTGCCGTCTGCACTGATGACGGCAGCTATGGCGAAAAGGGACTGGTAACTTTCCCATTGATAGAAGAGCTTGAAAAGGGAAAGACCGCTATGATATATGCCTGCGGTCCTATTCCTATGCTTAAAGCCGTTATAAATACCGCAAAGGTGTACAACATTCCCTGCGAAGTATCTTTGGAGCAGCGTATGGCGTGCGGAGTCGGCGCCTGCGTCGGCTGCGCCTGCAATATAAGAAAAGGCGGCAGAGATTTTGTTCTGCGTGTTTGCAAGGACGGCCCTGTTTTTAAAGCCGAGGAGGTGGTACTGTGAGCAAGGATCTGTCTGTTACGGTAGCGGGAGTAAGATTTCCCAATCCCGTCATAGCCGCCTCGGGAACTTACGGCTTCGGTCAGGATTACACCGACTTATACCCACTCAATAAGCTTGGCGGAATTTCCTGCAAAGGCACAACTTTAGAGCCGAGAAACGGTAATCCTGCTCCGAGGATCGCTGAAACCCCTGCGGGAATGCTTAATTCCGTGGGACTTCAAAATCCCGGAATAGATATGTTCATTACAGGCTATCTCCCCCAACTGAAAAAAGACGGCAACGTAATCATCGCAAATATTGCGGGAGCGACTCTGGACGATTACAAACAGGCAGTGGAATGTCTTGACTGCACCGACGTCGATATGATAGAACTGAACATTTCCTGTCCCAACGTAAAACAGGGCGGTGCAAGCTGGGGCATTACCTGCGAGGGTGCGGCGGCAGTTACAAAAACCGTGCGTGCCGTCACAAAAAAGTCCCTTATGGTAAAGCTGACGCCTAATGTGACCAATATTGTGGATATTGCCAAAGCTGTTGAAGCGGAGGGCGCAGACTGCCTTTCCCTTATAAATACTCTTCTCGGTATGAGGATCGACATCAGAACACGCCGACCGATACTGAAAAATAATGTTGGCGGCTTCTCAGGACCTGCTGTTTTTCCCGTGGCGTTAAGAATGGTGTGGCAGGTAGCAAACGCCGTTGATATCGATGTTGTTGGAATGGGCGGAATAACCACTGCTGCTGACGCAATAGAAATGATGATGGCGGGAGCTAAAGCGATACAAATGGGAACAGCTATATTTACCGACCCGTATTCTCCTCTCAAGGTCATTGATGGTCTTGAAAAATATATGGAGGAGAACGATCTGAATTCACTTGAAGAAATAGTAGGAACAGTTCAGCCATGGTAACGACTTTGTATCTTATTCGCCACTGCGAGGCGGAAGGAAATATTACCGAGATATTTCAAGGCAGGATAGACTGCGATATCACCCCAAAAGGCGAACGGCAGCTTGATTGCTTAGCCGAACGCTGTAAGGACATTTCGTTTGACATAATATATTCTTCTCCGTTAAAAAGAGCATTAAAGACTGCACAGGCGGCAAACCGCTTTCACAACGCTCCTATAATTCCCGACAGCGCCTTTGCCGAGATAGACGGCGGTGAAATGGATGGACACAAGTGGAGCGAGTTACCCTCTCTTTTTCCCCTTACATATCCCGCTTGGAAAAATGATCTTCCCAACTTCAAAAGCAAAGATGGAGAATCAATGCGGCAGGTATACGAGCGTATGAGCAAAGGCGCAATGCGTGTTGTAAAAGAGAACAAGGGTAAAATCATAGCAATCGCATCTCACGGCTGCGCACTGAAAAATCTTTGCTGTTTTCTCCGCGGTCTGCCGCTGGAACAGATAGAATCCTGCCCGTGGCTTGACAATACAGCAATAAGCTGTTACACTTTTAACGATGATTTTGAACCAACAGAAGTGTTTATCAATGATTATTCCCATATAAAAAAAGACCCTGCTCTTGCCCCTCACAAAATGTGGTGGGGAGATCAGGAAGATAAATAAAAGTCACAAAATCCCCCTTAAAGCATAATCTGCTGAAGGGGGATTTTTTTGATATTCATAGAAGTAATTTTTCTTGTTGCGGCATTGTCTGCCGATTCCTTTGCCCTGTCCACGGGCTACGGTCTGGCGGGAATACGCATAGGCTTTCTGCGCACGTTGCTGATAAGCGCAATTTGTACCGTTCTTTTGCTTGTGTCCGTTTCTCTCGCAGAAATAGCAGAAGACGTTATTCCAAAAATATACACCACTTTCGGAAGCTTTGTGATACTTTTCATTACAGGAATAGTTAAAATATTTCAAAAGCCCGAAAACAAGGAGCCCGAGCGACTTTCTCTGTTAAAAACCGTTCTGCTTGCATTAGCTATGTCAGTAGACGGAATTGCAGCGGGATTTGGAACAGGTCTTGCGGCAGGGGACAGCATAGCGGCTCTGGCGGTCATTTCGCCAATAATCACATTCTTATCCATATACATAGGAAATTATGCGGGAATAAGATTAAAACGTCATACTCCTGCATTTATCCAACGGCTTGGAGGAGTTATAATAATATGTATAGCTTTTTTAAAGCTCAAATAAATTTTAAGCTGTATAAATTTACGTTTTCTCCTATTATTACAGTGACGTCGTGAACACCTTCATATACCTTTTTAAGCGGAAATTCAAATGTCTTGAAATTTTCGGGGCATACAAACGGCGGAAGCATAAATGAAGCCGCTTCTTCCTTGTCAATTAATATTTTGATCTCAAAGCTGTTTCCGGTAGTTGACGCTTTGATCTTAACAGCGCTTTTTGCATTCAAGTCGCAGTCAAAGAAAGTGATATTGCCGCCGAAAACGCCTTTTCCCTTTACATATTCGTGCTTTGCGTCGTTTGTTGCTCTTATTTCCACGCTTTTCTTGTCGTCATAGTCAACTGCCAGCGTTTTGACGCTTAAATCACGAGGCGTATGCTTTGTTCCCGAAAGGAACATCTTAACACAGCAGGAGGTATCGTCGCTTGATTTTCCTGCATATATCATATAATCGCCTTCGTCAAATACATATTTATGGTTTTCACAATCCCAGCGACCAAATTCTTTTTTATCTATGCTGAATTCAAATTCTGCTTTTTCTCCCGCCTTTATAAATTTCCTGTCAAAAGCGCACAACTGCTTTAATGGGCGTTTATATCGGCTTTCAAGTTGAGATAAATATATCTGAACGACTTCATCTCCGTCAATTTCGGAAACATTTTCAACCGAAACGCCAACGTTTATTTTGTCCTTGCTGTCGGTAACCTGTAAATCTTCATATTTGAATTTTGAATAGCTCAGCCCGTATCCGAATGGATAAAGCGGCTTTCCGTCATAATACAGATATGTTGACTTGTTTTTTATTATATCATAGTCCATTATATCGGGAAGCTCGCTTGTAGAAGCATACCAGGTCATACTTGTCCTTCCAGCGGGATTATTAGATCCGAAAAGCGTCTGAGCCATTGCATTTCCTGTTTCAGCGCCTCCATGCGCTGAATAAATGATAGCAGGCAGTTTTTTGTTCAGCTTCGGTATGGCATAAGGATAGCTGGAAATAATGCACAAAACAGTGTTTTTGTTAGCGGAAAATACAGCGTTTGCAAGATTTGTCTGGAAATCGGTAAATTCAATATTTTCTCTGTCATATTCCTCTCTTGCAACTACCATAGGGTTATTTCCAATGCATACAACGGCGCAGTCACATTCGGAGGCTGCTTTTTCGGCTCTTTTTGTCCCGCTGTCTGCTATTTCTTCAACAAAAATCTGATCAGCTTCTACTCTGCTTCTTTCGTCTGCTGTAAGCATACCTTTTTTATTCACAAAGACTGATTTTCCATTCCAACTTTTGAATATTGTTTTTCCTTCATATACTGATGGACGGAAAAGACTGCGCACGAACCATTGAAACAGGGAAGTGTCGGTTGCCATATACACATTATTTAAAGTTATGTATTTTCCGTTTTTTACAGATAAGTACGCAATTTCGCTGCCGCAGTCGTATTTTATGAATTTGCAGCTTTCGTCGTCCTTTTCTCCGTCAGCAATAACGTTTCCGTCGTCATTTACATGAAGATATTTTCCTGTAAGCAGCGACTTTATCACAACAGTATCTCTGCAATCGTCAAATACAATATCCATATCAGGAAACAGATTTTTGATCCCGTCATATACAGTCGCGTTGTATGCTGTCGTTCCTGTGTACCAGTCACGGTAATTTTCCTTTGCATGTGTCCCAAGTAAAGCTATTTTTTTGACAGACGTTTTTTTCAGTGGAAGAAGTCCATTGTTTTTCAGCAGTATTATTGTTTCCTTTGCGGCAGTAAGATTTATTTGCTTAAACTTGTCGCAGTTGACTACTGCCGATGGAATATGCTTGTAAGGATTTTTATCTGCGGGATTAAATTCTCCAAGCAAAAATCTTGGGTATAATGCATTTACAACAGCTTTATCAAGCTCTTTTTCGGTAAGCATATCATGTTTCAGCGCATAGCGCAGCGCCTCGATAACTGTTTTTGCATTTTCACACATTATGTCGGTGCCGCATTTTATAGCCATAGCTATCGTTTGTGCGTGATTTTTAGTGAATTTATGATGTGTTGCGGTCTGTACAACATCACTGCCGTCGGTAACAGCGTATTTCATACCCCACTGACGTTTACATATTTCGTTTATATCGGGATTTATCATTGCGGGCAAACCGTTTATTGAATTGTATGAAGTCATTACGCCGGGAGCATAACCCGCCTCGATAGCAGGCTTGAACGCACGGTAATAATATTCGTGCTTTGTTCTCGGTTCAATATTTGATGAAGATGTGGCTCTGTTTTTTTCATTGTTGTTGGCATAAAAATGCTTTAATGAGGGACACGCTCTGTAATAGTCCTTATTGTCGCCGACTATTCCTTTGGTGTACGCTTTTACCATTTGCCCCGCGAGATAAGGATCTTCGCCGTAGCATTCCTCTGTTCTTCCCCAGCGTGGGTCACGCCCAAGGTCAACAGTAGGTCCGAAAAGGACAAGGCGGTCGTGATTAGAATTTTCGTGATAATAGCGCAGTTCCGTTCCTGCAATTTCCCCTATTTTTTCCATCAGCTTGGTATCAAACATTGACGCCATACCGATAGGCTGAGGGAACACGGTAGCCGGTTCATCATCATTGTGAGAAACAAAGCCTCTTGCAACTTCGTTCCCCACACTGAATTCTTTTATTCCCAGTCTGGGAACAGCGGCTTGCCTTGTGGGAATAAGCCCTATTTTTTCTTCAAGCGTAAGCTGTGAAACAAGGCTTTTTACCCTCTTTTTCAAGGGGAGAGAAACATCAAGATAATCAGCGTTTTTCATAATAAAACCTCTTTAAATTATTTTATTCTGAAAAAAGAGATGAATTTTTCTTTATTATATTCCTCAATGATTAGGTTGTCAATAATTCACTTGATAAAAATGTAAAAATATGTTACAATTCTTTGTGCATAAGAATAAACGGAAAGGAACAGTCAAAAATATGGAAAGAGAAGTTTATCCTACAAAAGAAAAATATGATATAAGCGACCTGCTTGCGATAATGAAGATTTTGCGAGGTGAGAACGGCTGCGCCTGGGACAGAGAGCAAGATCATCACTCTATAAGAATGGACGTCCTTGAAGAAGCGTATGAAGTAATGGAAGCAATTGATTCGGAAAATTCCGATTCACTTAAGGAAGAGCTTGGCGACTTGTTGCTTCAGGTGGTCTTTCATTCCGAGATAGAGAATGAAAAATCAGTATTCACATTTGACGACGTATGCGACGGTATATGCAAAAAGCTGATATATCGTCACCCTCACGTTTTCGGCAATATCCACGTTGAAAATTCCGCCGAGGTATTAAAAAACTGGGATTCCTTAAAAAGCAAGTCCAAAGGCGAGCAGACCGCCACGGAAAGGCTTGAAAGCGTTCCCAAACTTTTGCCTTCTCTGATGAGAGGTGAAAAAGTTTGTAAACGTGCGTCAAATGCAGGAATTGAATGTATAAAACCCGAAGATGCGGTAGAAAATATAAAAAACAGAGTTTCTCACTTGGAAAAAGCGGTTTGTATGTCAAAAGAGGATGATATAGAAATTAAATTAGGTGAACTTCTGTTTGCGTGCTGCAATTTGGCAAGACTTTTGAAAAAAGATAGTGAAAAAGCCTTGACAGATGCTATAAATCGGTTTATAATGCAGTTTAGACAAATCGAAGAAACCGCTTTGCAGCAGGGAAGAACAATAGGCGATATGCCCGTTGAGGAATTAAAAGCGCTTTATTCATTTGAAAACAATGAAAATTCAATTTGATTATCAGGAGGTCAAAATGACAAAATCAGAGCTTATCACGTCAATTTCAGAAAAAGCCGGAATTACAAAAAAGGATTCGGAAAAAGCATTGACAGCATTTATTGATTCTGTAACTGAGGCTTTATCAAGCGGTGAAAAGGTCCAGCTTGTAGGTTTCGGCACTTTTGAAGTGCGTGAGCGTGCTGAAAGAACAGGCGTAAATCCCCGCACTCAGGAAAAAATCATTATTTCCGCATCAAAGGTTCCCGCCTTCAAAGCAGGCTCTGCACTTAAAGAAGCGGTTTCCGATTAAGCGATACAGAATATATTTGAATAAAATTTGGGGCAGCCTTCCGTAAGGACGGCACCCCTGATTTGTCTTTGAAAGGAAAAATAAAAATGAGACTTGATAAATATCTTAAAGTTTCAAGGCTGATAAAACGTCGCACAGTTGCAAACGAGGCCTGTGACGCAGAAAAAATTTTCGTAAACGGAAAGCCTGCAAGGGCCTCATATGACGTTAAAGTGAATGATATCATAGAAATACATATAGGAAAAACGCCTTTAAAGGTAAAGGTGCTTAAAATTGCAGATGTAGTAGGCAAGGAAGAAAGCGGAGAATTGTACGAAGCGTTATAAGAAAAACTGTTCTAAACAAATAAACGCCGCATAGAATATACAAACGGTTGTCCGTTTAAAGGAGGCGTTTATTATTTATGTTGGAACAAAGAACAAAGCTGCATAATCTTGTGTTGGAAAACAGAAAGCGTCTGGTTATGTCGGGCGTTCAAGAAGTGGACGGTTTTACCGAAACAGAGGTAAGGCTTTACACCGATATGGGACAGCTTACCGTCAAAGGCAAAAATCTCAATGTAGAGCAGGTCAATACTGAAACCGGAGAACTGATAATGACAGGCGACCTTGTTGAAATGCTTATTTATTCGGAAAAAACAAAGCGGTCGCCGGATAATTTTATAACAAAGCTGTTCAGGTGATCTGCTATGTTTGAGAATATTACTTCGACCTTGCAGCAGTGCGGCGTATTTTTTATTCTCGGTATGGTCATCGGGATATGTTATGAGCCCATTCGTTTTGCTCGTATGATCGTTCGCCACAATACTGTTGCCGTATGTGTGGAAGATGTGATTTTTATGTCGCTGTGCGCAGTTGTCGGATTTATTACTGCGCTGTCTGTGGGAATAGGTTATTTTAGAATTTATTACATTGTTTTTCAGCTTATCGGTTCAGCCGTATATTTTTTGACCATTGGAAGACTGCTGAATTTTGTTTTTAAGCGCTGTGTGAATACGGTAAAACGATTTTTTATTACAATTTTCAAAAAAATATACGATAAAATTCACATTTTTGTTGTGCCAATTGCTGTAAAAATAAGGCTTTCCTTTGGCAAAATCGCTGAAATTGCTAAAAATGTAGTATTTTATCGAAAAAAAGACTTGAAAAAAGCAAACGAGTTGTTGTATAATGAAAAAGTACAAACAGCCGTTGGAGGTGAAAACAAGGGTGTTATTAAAGCACAAATCAGAAAATAAACGCACATCAAAGATTTTTTATTTGGCTTTGTTTGCAGTCTTTGTTTTTGCGTTGGTGGAGATCATCTCGATGCAGGTCGAGATCTCTCAGAAAAATGCTGAGCTGGAAAGTATATCAAACGAGCTTGACAACGTGCTGGTAGTAAACGAGCAATTAAAGCGTTACAGCAGTGATGAATATAAAATGGAATACATTGAACAAATAGCAAGAGATCATCTTGATTATTCATATGCTGATGAAACTGTTTATTATTTCGTACCGAAATAATCGGAAGAAGAAATCTATGATGTTAAAAGTCCTTTGACGTTTAAAAATGCGTCAAAGGACTTTTTTAAGATTTTATATAGTCTTTCATAATAATATGATTGAAAAAATCGGGTTCTGCATCGTCTATTATTTCTCTTATCTTTTCATAGGCCTCAGGTTCAATTCCCGATTCCCGCAAAAAATGTTTTTGTGCGGAAGTGTATGTTGAAAAGTCTGCTCTGCTTTTTCTTACTTCGGGACGATGCTGCTGCGTGTTTTGGGTATCGACGTTTTCTTTTGGAGCAAACGGATTGTCAAACATCATATCGCCGATGTTTTTCAAGCAAACTGTAAAATCAAAAGAAAAACTGCTTACACATTCCGCCGCTTTCAGCAACTCGGGTACGACAGGCTTATTCTCATAGTTCCCGCAATATATATCTATGTATGCCAGAAAGCTTTCCAGCGGAGTGTACGAACACCGTGAGCAAAATGCGAGACTTATCATTTCTGCTTGAGAATAAAAACACTCTGCTGCCGCGCTCAGACCGTTTAGATTTTCGTTGGTCGGGCAAATGTCAACAAACAGTCCAAACCTGTTCTTGCAACGGTATATGAATTTTTTAATCTGATTTATGTCGTCGCTGAACCGTTTTACAATTCGCACTCCGCATACACAATGCATTTTGTTTATCATACGAATATCATTGTATATGTCGGACAATTGACGCTCGTTTGCCGCTATCTCAATGATAATATTATCCCGTTTAAGACTTTTTGCTATCGGTAGCATACTTACAGGAAGGACCACAAAAGCAAAATTTTTGTTTTTGATAAGAGAAAAATCGCTTATTTCGCTTAAATGGAAAATCAGCCTGCTGCAATCAAATTCATCAGGAAGAAATACGGCTGAATGGCTGTCAATCTCGATATAATCAACGTATACCGTTTTCATTGCGTTTATGTAATTTTCTATGTCATTGCTGTTTATTGTGCCGAAAAAATCTATACAGCAAAGACCTCTGTCCGTTATTTTCATATTTTCGCAGAAAACTGCCTATGCTCCTTTTACTGTTTTGTCAGTAATATTATACTATATCTCTATGAATTTTTCAATATTTTGCAATAAGAAATAAAAGTATTTCTCATAAAAACTGTTTACTTTTTATTTATTTTTTGGTATAATAAACATATATATATTTGTGAACCTATGTATATTTTCATCTTCTATGCAGAGAATATTATTAAATTTTTATCAGAAGGTGAAAGTAATGGGAAGTAAGAAAAATAAGCATATAGAAGAATCAGGTCAGACCAAGCCGGTCAACGAAAATACAGCCAATGAAGAAACCGAAGAAACTCTCGGCGAAAGTCAGAATCAACGTATAATCGACACAGGTATCGTTGCCACAAACGCCAAGCATGCTATTCATTGCCTTACAGTCATAGGACAGATAGAGGGGCATTATATACTTCCTCCCCAAAATAAAACTACCAAGTATGAGCATATCATTCCGTCTCTCGTTGCAATAGAGCAGGATCCCGATATCGAAGGGTTGCTTATAATCCTGAATACTGTTGGAGGAGATGTCGAGGCAGGGCTTGCGATAGCCGAGCTTATAGCGGGAATGAAAAAGCCTACTGTTTCAATAGTGGTGGGCGGTGGTCATTCCATTGGAGTCCCGCTTGCAGTAAGCGCAAAGCAGAGCTTTATCGTTCCTTCAGCGACTATGACGATACATCCTGTTCGTATGAACGGGCTTTTGCTTGGGATACCTCAGACGCTTTCCTATTTTGACAGAATGCAGGAGCGTATCATAAACTTTGTCACAAGAAACAGCGGTATTTCCGCCTCCCGATTTAAAGAGCTGATGATGAAAAAAGATGAGCTTGTAATGGACGTAGGTTCAGTGGTGGACGGCGATACGGCGGTCAAGGAAGGACTTATAGACAATCTGGGCGGTCTGTCCGATGCGGTGGAATGTTTGTATGAAATGATAGAAAGTGAAGAGGGCGAAAAAAAGTCTTCCCGCAGGAAAAAGGCTTCAAAAAAACATTCAAATAACTCGAATATAAGCAAAAATAAAATTGAACCGAACATCGACGAACAGCGTGCGGTTTCTCTCCTGAATATGATCTGCTCAGGCGACATTGTTTACGAAAACGGAAAATTCATTACGGCGGGAGGGAAAGACTGATGTTTCACTCCATTATAAGCGAATATGATATTTTTTTTGAAAACAAACCTTTAAAAACCTATGAAAAGAGCTTTGGTTCAGGAGTGGTTACGATGGCGGAGCAGGACGGAAAATACAGACCGTACAGTTTCTTTTCAACTAATCCTGCAGACTATCTGACCGTAGAAAAATATATAAATACAAAAAACTGAAAAATCAAATGGGTGTATGCAAGGGCGTTTGCCCTTGCGACCCCAAAAACAGAAGGTTTATCTATGGAATACATATCAATAATTATTCAAGGCATAATTCAGGGGCTTACCGAGTTTCTCCCTATATCAAGCTCGGGACATTTGTCCGTTGCACAGCATTTCCTCGGCGTTGAGGAATCCACCCTGCTTATCTCCATAATACTCCACCTTGGAACGCTT
Organism: uncultured Ruminiclostridium sp.; assembly: GCA_947630175.1. Classification (GTDB taxonomy): domain Bacteria; phylum Bacillota; class Clostridia; order Oscillospirales; family Ruminococcaceae; genus Ruminiclostridium_E. The sequence continues at coordinate 117,769 of CANRGJ010000001.1, forward strand.
GTTGCGGTGTTTATCGCTTTCTGGAAAGATATATGGGGATTGATAAAAGAATTTTTTCTGACTATCAAGGATATCTTCACCGGTAAATTTTCTTGGCAGGAAATGAACGATAGCAGAAGAATGCTGTTTATGGTGGTTATAGCCACTCTACTTCTTGTTCCCGCATATCTTGTGAAAGACTTTTTTACGTCTATGGAAGGCGACAGCGATATCATATTTGAAGGCTGCGCTTTTGCTTTTACCGCTTTGCTACTTTTCCTGTCCGACGCTTGCGTTAAAGGATTTAAAACAGGGAAGGATATGACAGTAAAGGACGCCATTACAGTCGGACTTTTTCAGTGCGTTGCTCTTTTCCCCGGAGTTTCACGCTCAGGCTCTACCATTACGGCGGGACTTCTTACGGGCTTGTCAAGGGAAACAGCGGTGAAGTTTTCCTTTATACTAGGAATACCTGCAATACTCGGAGGAAGTATTCTCGAAATTAAAGATGCGGCAGAAACAGGCGTTGAATTTGACATTCCTCTTTTGGCGGTAGGATTTATTGTATCAGCCGTAGTAGGTATTTTGTCAATAAAGCTGGTAAGGCTTGTGATAAAAAAGAACAAATTCAAATATTTTGGTATATATCTTTTGATTTTAAGCGTATTGTGCATTGCAGCGGGAATATATGAAACGGCAACAGGAGAATTTATAAGAATACAATAAATGTTGGGAATTTGAAAACTATATGAGGTTCAAATCGGAGGTTTAAATGGCATCTTCACAGCAGTCAAAAAATACAAAGTCATCATCGGCATCGTCAAAAAGCAAGACGTCCAGTGCTGTTTTGTCTGGAGCAAAGAAAAATGAAGTCCTGGCAAAGAACAGAAGAAAAAGAAATATATGGTCAGTCGTGCTGTTTGCAATAGGCTTGCTTATAACGGCTATTGCTTTGATAGGAAATTCAGCGGCGGAAAATATGAATATGTGGGATCACATACACGGCTTTTTCTGCGGCGTATTTGGCGCAACGGTATTTTTTATAGGTCCGTTCATTATCTACATAGCCGTAATGATAAGTCTCGATAAAGGCAGATCAACACTGACCGCAAGAATTTTTCAAATACTCCTTTTCATATTTATGTTAAGCGCCGCAATACAGATAATCTTTATAGGCCAGATAGCATCGCCTGAAACGGAAGGTTTCGGTGAAACAGTTTCAGAGCTGTATAACAATGGTATGAACCTCTCCGGAGGAGGAGTATGCGCTCTTCTTATAGGTTTTCCACTGTTGCTTTTGGGACGTATCGGTGCAACGATAGCCATTGTATTGATAATATTTGTCGTAATAATGCTTGTGGCAAATATAAATCTTATGGATTTTCTTAAAATTATTGCAAAGCCTTTTGTAAAATTAGGCGGTTATATTAAGGACAAGCGCACCGAATTTCAGGAGGAAAGCAGGATACTCCGTGAAGAACGTGAGCGTCTTGAAGAAGAGGCCGCGTCAGCCGAAAACGATGAAGCTGAAGCGAAAACCATTCCCGCTAAAGCAAAAAGCTTTGACGAAATGGAAAAAGATATCAAAGGCGGTGAGCTTGCTCATGCCAATGAAGAAGCAAAGGCTATCGTTAAGGAGCAAAAACAGGAAACAGACGAATATCTTGTTAAAATCGGCGCCAAATCCCCGATCGTTCCTCCCAGACTGACTGACGAAGATTATAAGCGCAATGCCGAAAAAATGCAGGAGTTGTCTGAAAGCCGCAAGGAAGACGAACAGCTTACTCTTGACGAACGCAATAAGAAAGATAATTCCACCGAAAAGACTGACGTCAGTGAAATAGAAAAAGCGATAAGCGATTATAATCATGAAATAGAGGAGAAGAACAAGAATAAAGGCATAGTGGTAGATACTGTGGTCAATACCGCTAAAGACGGTCAGCAGGTAATTGACCAGGTGATCACTTCTGTTGACGATTATACTTTGCCGCCTGTAACTCTGCTCAGTGAGGTAAAGAAAAAAGTCACTGATGAAAATATAAATGCAGAAATTGAAAATAACGCCAATATTCTGGTAAATTCGTTAAAGAGCTTCGGCGTTGAAACAAAATATCTGGGTGCGGTAAGAGGTCCTTCCGTAACAAGATATGAACTTCAGCCTGCTCCCGGTGTAAAAATTTCAAAGATAACAGGACTGGTGGACGATATTGCTCTTAACCTGGCGACAGCTGGAGTAAGAATAGAAGCGCCTATACCTAATAAAGCGGCTGTTGGCATTGAGGTACCCAATAAGGAAAAAGAAACCGTGTTTATCCGTGAAATGATAGACAGCGAGGATTTTCGCAAATGCAACAGTAAGCTCGGTTCGGCTCTGGGCAAAAATATTTCCGGCGAGGTCGTTATATGCGATATATCGGAAATGCCCCATATCCTTATTGCAGGTACAACAGGTTCTGGTAAATCGGTATGTGTAAATTCGATAATAATGAGTATTCTATATCGCTCAACGCCTGAGGAAGTCAGACTTGTTATGATAGACCCGAAGGCAGTAGAATTTATGATATATAACGGCATAGCTCATCTTCTGCTTCCTGTGGTAACAGACCCTAAAAAGGCGGCAGGTTCATTGGCTTGGGCTTGTACGGAAATGGATAAGCGTTATATCATTTTAAGTGAGAATAATGTCCGTGATATAAAGGCATACAACAAGCTGGCGGAAACAAGGGAAGACCTCCAGCCTATGCCGAGCATAGTTATATTTATCGACGAGCTTGCTGACCTTATGATGTGTGCCAAAAATGATGTTGAGGCCAGCATATGCCGACTGGCGCAAAAGGCAAGAGCAGCAGGAATGCACCTTGTTGTGGCTACACAAAGACCTTCCGTCGATGTCATTACGGGACTGATAAAATCAAATATACCCTCAAGAATTGCATTAAAGGTCGCCCAGCAGGTGGACAGCAGGACGATAATTGACGTGGGAGGTGCAGAAAAGCTACTTGGCAAGGGCGATATGCTGTATAAATCGGTTGTAATGCCAAAGCCGATCCGTGTTCAGGGCTGTTGGGTATCTGATGAAGAGGTCGAACGTGTTACTGAATTTATCAAGAATAAATATACTCTTGAATATGATGAAAATGTTATTGATGAAGTAGACCGTCAGTCCGAGCGTGTGGGTTCAGACGACAAATCCAAATCTGCATTTGACAGCGATCTTGACATGAATGACGAAAAGCTGGACGAAGCGATAGATGTTGTTTTTGCAAACAATGGTGCCAGCACATCCGCTTTGCAGAGAGCATTGAAAGTCGGATATGGCAGGGCGGCAAGACTTGTGGATATTATGGAAAAAATGGGGATAGTAGGTCCGCCTGACGGAAACAAACCAAGACAGCTGCTTATGAGCAGGGAAAGCTGGTATGAAATGAAACTGAATCAGCAAGATCAAGAATAATTTACGGAGAATAAGCAAATGAGGACCGACTTTCAGTTAGACAAGCATCGAAAGCGCAATAACAAGGTTATTCGCAAAGTTGCGGCGAAAAGTAACGAAAACAGGACAATGGGCAAGTCCGCCTATATCACCATCGCCGTTCTCATTCTTGCATTTTTACTGTTTTTCTTTCTCAATGACCGTTTTTTCAGAATTGACGGTATTCCCACATGGGAAGATCTGTATAAAGGCGCAGGCCTTGCCTCAGGAAACGCCATAGAAGGCGAGGTCACAGTTCACTTCATTGATGTTGGTCAAGGCGACTGTGAACTTATAAGAACGCAATCAATGGCTATTCTTATAGACAGCGGCGAAAAAGAGTATTATGCCGACGTTATTGATTACATCAAATCCCAGAATATAGAGCGACTTGATTACGTTATCGTTACTCATCCGCATTCCGACCATGCAGGCGGAATGAGCTTTATACTTGATGAATTTGATGTAGGCACGGTTATTATGCCGAATATACAGGAATCTGTCATTCCAACTTCAAGTACATATTTTAGGCTTCTAACGTCAATAAAAAACAAAAATATAACTGTTGAGTATGCGGATCCCGGAAGAAAGTACAATATAGATGATTCTTCGATGACAGTCATTTCCCCGGTAAAAGACTATGAAGACCTTAATAATTATTCGGTGGCGATAAGATTTGTTCATGGAGAAAATTCGTTTTTGTTTACCGGCGATATAGAAAATCAGGCGGAGACCGATATTTTGGAAAACGGACTTGATATTTCGGCAGACGTTATAAAAGTTGCTCATCATGGCAGCTCTACCTCAAGCAAAAAAAGTTTTCTTAACGCCGTATCGCCCAGGTATGCGGTAATAGAAGTTGGCTCTCCTAACAATTATGGTCACCCTGACGAAGTCACGCTTAAAAGACTTACAAATATGGACGCTGTGATTTACAGGACAGATATATACGGCAATATCGTTTTTGTAAGCGATGGAAAAGAGCTTGAAATAATAACTGAAAGGAATTCTTGAAATGCTTATAATCGATAGGTTTGAAGGCGACTTTGCAGTAGTGGAGGATAGCGACAGCGAAAAAATGTTCAATATCCTCATAAATCAGATAGAAAAAGAAGCCACAGAGGGCGACGTGATTTACTTTGAAAATGAATTATATCACGTTGATTTTGAACAAACAAAAAAGCGCCGAGCTGAAATGCTTGCGCTTTTGAAGAATATGGGACTTTGCTTATAGGTAGCTGTCACGGATAAACATACTCATTATTTTTGTAACTATATCTGAAGGCTTTTCATAAAAACGTTCACGCATCTGCTTTGCTTGCTCAAAGTCAGGTGCGTATATTTTTAGATCCATAAGGTCAGAGCCGTCTACCTCATTGATAAATTTTACAGTAAGATAGCAAGGACCGTTAAAATTTCCCCGCTGTATACGGCATATGATAGAACGTTCCAAATCTGCCATTTTCAAAACATATTTTCCATATTCAACACTTTTTTCTCTGATAGAAAGAGGTATCCTTTGATAAAATTCTTTTGACAGGACTTTTCCGTTGGAAAGGAGCGAATATACGGTTTGTTTTTTATTTTTTTCTTTGCTGTCAATAAGCTGTTTTTCCAACGATATGCTCAACGCCTCTGTTAGTTGAAGGGGATTTACATATTCATACTCTGAGGCAATGTCTCTTATCTGCTCGTCGGTAAGCTCGCCAAGCTGTTCAATGAGATAGCATATATATATTTGTATCACAAAAGTATCGTCAATAAAGATTTTAGGCGTTTCGTACAGCATTTTTCCTCCTTAGCACAAAAAAGACATCAATGCAATATTCAAAGCGGCTTCAACGCAGGGAACTGCTCTCGGAACTATGCAGGGATCGTGGCGTCCTTTTATTTCGATCACGTCATTTTTATTTTGAACAAAATCAACAGTGTTTTGAGGACGTGCGATAGACGGCGTGGGCTTGAACGCTGCCCTGAAAATTATCGGCATACCGTTTGAAATGCCGCCTAAAATGCCGCCTGCATTATTTGTCCTTGTTTTTACCATATTCTCCTCAATATAAAATTCATCATTGTTCTGACTTCCCATAAGCTCAGCGGCGGCAAAGCCTGCGCCAAACTCAATGCCCTTAACAGCGGGAATTGCAAATACAAGCTGCGAAATTCGGTTTTCCAGTCCGCCGAATACAGGGTCACCGATACCGCATGGAACTCCAATTGCTCCGCACTCGATTATACCTCCTACCGAATCAAGGCTTTCTCTTGCTTTTTGTATAACTGTTCTCATTTTTTCATCTGCATTATCATCTATCACGGGAAGATATTTTTTCTTTACAGCCTGAAGTGTTTTCGCATTTAACCTTGCGGGATCAAACGCTGTATCTTTCTTATTCGCAATTGAATAAATATGCGCTCCTGTGACTATCCCTCTTTTTTCAAGCATTTGTCCGCATATTGCGCCCGCAAATACCAGTGAAGCCGTGAGTCGTCCCGAAAAATGTCCGCCGCCGCGTCTGTCATTTGCGCCGTTATACCTGACGTATCCTGTATAATCGGCGTGTCCGGGGCGTGCAAGAGATGATATATCTTTATAATCGTTGGAATGCTGGTCGCTGTTTTTTATCACGGCGCACAATGCCTCGCCAGTTGTTTTTCCGTTGTAAAAGCCGCTTATTATATTCGGAAAATCCGTTTCATTGCGCATAGTGCTTGTGCCGTCTTTTTTGGGGGCACGCCTAGCCATAAATTCAAGCAATTTTTCAATATCTATCTCTTCGCCCGCAGGCAGATTATCTATGACCACGCCTATTGCAGGACCGTGAGATTCGCCGAAAACAGACAGTGAGATTTTCCCCAGCTCAATCGTTGATGACATCTGTTTTACCTCCCAATGACTTAAAATCTTCAAAGAATTTCGGATAGGACTTGCTTACGCATTCTGCTCCGTTTATTATAACAGGTTCTGTCGCTCTGGTGGAAGCGATTGTCAAAGACATAGCTATTCTATGATCAACATAAGCGTCGCATATTCCGCCGTGCAAAGAGTCCACTCCTTCAATAGTAAGGCTGTCGGAATTTTCAGTTATTTTTGCTCCCAATTTGTTTAATTCCTGAGCAGTAACTGCTAGTCTGTCACATTCTTTCAGCCGTAGCCTGCCACAGTTGGTGATATGGGAAACGCCTTTTGAAAATGTGGCAAGCACGGCGAGTATGGGAACGATATCGGGAATTTGAGAGGCGTCTACGTCAAAAGCGGTTCCTTTTGACTGCTCCACGATGTCAATAATAGCCTTGTCACCCTGCATACTGTCTTTATTCAGCCCATCTATCTCAATATTTGAGCCGATAGCGTTTGCCACAACGTAAAATGCGGCGTTAGACATATCCGCTTCAACAAAGGTGTTGCAGGACTTATACTTCTGTTTTCCTTTAACAAAAAAGCCTTTATCTGTTTTTTCTACAATAACGCCGAAGTCATTCAACGCCTTTACTGTTATGTCAACATATGATTTTGATTGTAACGGCGTTGTGATTACGATCTCGCTGTCTCCGTCAAGCAAGGGAAGTGCGAACAGCAGTCCACTGATGAATTGCGAGGAAATATCTCCCGCGATCGTGTATGTACCCGCTTTAAGCTGACCTGAAAATTTGTACGGCATTGTTTTTGTTTCAAAGACTATGCCTTTTTTCGATAATTCGGTAAAATAAGGTGTGATAGGTCTTTCAGGAAGCTTAGCCCTTCCTGAAAAAATGGAATCACAGCCCAACGCTGCGGCAACAGGAATAAGAAATCTTAATGTTGACCCGCTTTCAAAGCAATCGGCAAATATCTGTCGGTTTGCTTTTTTTCCGATACCTTGAACAACGGTATCATCATTTTCTTTTGTTATTTTTGCGCCCATAGCGGTCAAAATCCCCGCAGTTGCTGCTGTATCGTCACATTCCAACAGATTTTTTATGACCGAAGTCCCGTCGGCAAGAGCCGAGCATATCAGCATACGGTGGGAAATATTCTTTGCAGAAGGCGCAAGGACCTTGCCTGAAAGCTTTGAAGGTTCTATTCTGATATTCATACATTCTCCAGAAATTTTCTGTATTCGTCAAGTTTGAGAGTTTTTATTTCACATTCCCCCACGTCAGTGCAAAGAATTATTCTTATAGTATCTGACGTTCTTTTTTTATCTTCAATTGAAAGGGAATAAATATCCTGAGCCGAAATATCCAGAGTATACGGCAGGGAATTGATCTCAAGACATTTTTTCAGCTCCTGCGTTGTTCCTGCCTGAACAAGTCCCTGTTTTTCCGCAGCGTTCGTTATCATATACATTCCGATGGATACGGCTTTTCCGTGAGATATCTGCCCGTAACCCAGATATTTTTCTATTGCGTGCCCGAAAGTATGACCGAAGTTAAGTATCATTCTTTCTCCCGTATCATGCTCGTCCGCCTCCACAACATCACGTTTTATACTGATACATTCCGTGATGATGTCCTCAAGAATATTATGTGCGTTTTCGCTGCACAGCTTTTGGAACAATGATTTTGAACGGATCATTCCGTACTTTACCACTTCACCCATTCCGTCGGCAAATATTTCGTCAGATAATGTAGAAAGCACATCGGTGTCCGCTATTACCATAACAGGCTGCTTGAAAGCTCCTACTAGATTTTTTCCGGCGTCAATGTTGACGGCTGTTTTTCCGCCTACCGAGCTGTCCACCTGCGCCAGAAGCGTTGTGGGTATCTGAACATAATCTATCCCCCTCAGATACGACGCAGCGCAAAATCCCGTCAGATCTCCCACAACTCCTCCGCCAAGCACAATGATGAAATCTGAGCGAGTAATATCGTTTTCTGAAAGAAAATTATATATTTTTATAAGCTGTTCGTGGGACTTTGACGTTTCTCCGTTGGGGACTACAAATTTTGCAACGCTGAAGCCACTTTTTTCAAGAGCGCTTGTCGTTTCCTCACCATACAACTTGTCCACAATATCGTCTGTCACCACAGCGCATTTGCGTGATCTGACTACTGTTGAGATCAGCTCTCCGCACTGCTCCAACAATCCTTTTCCCACCAGAACATCATATTTTGTACTGGTGTTTACCGTTATTTTTTTCATTCCAGAGTACCGACTTTCTTATCCAGGACTGAAGCTATCTGCCTGCACTTGTCCATACAGCTTGCAAAATGCTTCGGAGTAAGGGACTGTGCGCCGTCGCAAAGCGCCTTCTGCGGATTGTTGTGTACTTCGATTATAAGTCCGTCAGCCCCTGCCGCAACAGCTGCCATTGACATAGGCTCTACAAGCTCGTATTTTCCGGTGGCGTGGCTTGGATCTACGATAACGGGCAGGTGAGTAAGAGTTTTCAAAACAGGAACAGCGGAAATATCAAGAGTATTTCTTGTCTGCGTTTCAAACGTTCTTATCCCTCTTTCGCAAAGGATTATATTCGGGTTTCCACCTGCAAATATATATTCCGCAGACATAAGCAGTTCTTCAATGGTATTGGCAAGCCCGCGCTTGAGCAGTATCGGCTTGCTACATTTACCCAGCTCTTTAAGCATTTCAAAGTTCTGCATATTTCTTGCGCCGACCTGTATGATATCCACATCGTCAAACAGATCAAGGTGCGACAATGACATAAGCTCGGTAACGATAGGCAGACCTGTTGCCTTTTTTGCTTTAAGAAACAGTTTTAGACCCTCGTCACGCAAGCCTTGGAAGGAGTAAGGCGACGTTCTCGGTTTGAACGCTCCTCCTCGGAGAAAGTTTGCGCCTGCCGCTTTTACCTGCATGCAGGTATCTACTATCTGTTCCTCAGTTTCGATAGAACAAGGACCTGCGATAACAGCTACGTTTCCATCGCCTATAAGTGAGCCGCTGACGTTTATCACCGTATTTTCAGGGTGGAACTTTCTATTAACTCCCTTATAAGGCTCCTGGACACGTTGAACGGATTCAACTATCTCCTGCGCCTCGATCGCCTCCATATCTACCTTATGGGTATCCCCGATAAGACCGAGAATGGTGGTGTGCGCGCCTTTTACTTCATTTATTCTGATATTCTGCGCTTCAAGCCCTCGGCAAAGGGCGTCTACCTCTTCTTTAGGCGCTCCGTTTTTAAGAATAATGATCATTTTGAAATTCCTTTCTATATTTACTTTAAAATTTAACAAATAAAAAACCTGCACCGTTGAGATGCAGGTCCATAAGCTCGTATATTACTCGCCGAAATGTCCTTTACACCGCAACCTTATTTTTGGCACAGAAAAAATACTTGTAGCTAAAGTAAAAGCCCAAGCTGCTAAACCAAAATATAAAGGAAGCAGTAAAAAGGTTCAACATAGTTTTCTCCGACAATAAAAAATATTACTTTTACATTTTAACGCAGCAGGAGAAATTTGTCAAGCATTTTTTATAAAAATTAAAGTTATCAATACATTGAATTTTGCTTTTATGTATGATATAATAATTACATAAAATTTTTGAGGCGGAATGTTTAATGGGCTTTAAAATAAATCTTGGCGTTTGGAACGGCATTTTCTGCGTTCCAAACGATGTTGCGGACAATTGCCTGAAGCTCGCAGGCGGAAATGACCTGAAGGTTTTACTTTATCTTTTGAGGAATTCCGGCAGAGATGAAGATGTAAGCGATATGGCGGGAAAGCTTTTACTGGATAAAGAGCAGATAGAGGAAAGCGTGAATTTTTGGGTGCAGCGGGGGATACTTGAAATTAGCGGTACAGGTGAGCTTATTCCTTCACGAACTATGGCTGACGGTGCAAGTATTTCTTCTGAACACAGCCATAGAAGCTCATCGCATATAAGAAGGATAGAGCTTGAAAAAACTCCTGATTTTGCGCCTGCGGAAATAGCCGCAACGATAAAAGACGAAAAGGAAACGGAATATCTTTTCAAGCACTGTGAGGCGCTTTATGGCAGACCGTTAAAGCACAACGAGCAGAGAACGCTTATGCTTATTCTTGAAGATGCCTGCTTATCGGTTGAAGTGGCAATGATATTGATAGACTACTGCTTTTCTGTCAACAAAGCAACGCCCGCATATATGAGAACACTTGCTCTGGATTGGGCAAACTCGGATATAGATACTCTTGAAAAAGCTGAGCTTAAAGCGTCAGAGCTTAAAGCCATGAACGACGCCGTAGGCAGATTTAAGAAAATGTTTGAGGTTTCGTCAGCTTTTTCCAAGCAACAGCGTGAATACATTGAAAAGTGGGCAATTACATACAAATTTAGCGACGAAATGATAAACGAAGCTTATCAGCGCACAATGGACGGAACAGGAAAGCTGACTTTTAAATATATGGATAAAATACTGGAAAATTGGCATTCAAAGGGCATTATTTCAATGGAGCAAATACCGTCAGATAATAAATCTGATAAAAAATCTTCAAGCGACAAAGGGGAAAATTCTTCGCTGGATCTGGAAAAACTCCAACGGCTTGTTACAGATGAAATATAGAAACGGAGAAAGGTATGGGTCACTTAAAAAAGTATTACATAATGGCGGAAAATGAGCTTAACCGCCGCCGCACCTTAAATCACGAAATTCAGCAATCACACATAGCAGAGGCGGAAAAAGCTATACCCGAGCTTTCCGCTTTGCGAAAGAAACTGTCGGCAAGCGGTGCCAAGCTATCCTCCATATTGATTTCAGGAGGAGATATTACAAAGAAATTACAGCAGATAGCTGATGAAAATATTTCCGTAAGCAGGCAAATAAAGGAGCTTTTGGTAAAAAACGGATATTCTCCGGATTATCTTGAGCCCGTATACAGTTGCACAAAGTGTAATGACACCGGTATTTATGAAAATGAGAGATGTTCATGTTTTTTAAATGATGTGAAAAAGTTTCAATGTGCTGATTTAAATGCTTCTTCCGCTATGAATCTATGTTCTTTTGATACTTTTGAACTGAGCTTTTATTCCGCAAAAGCTGACTCCAATGGTGTTGTATCTCACGACAGAATGGAAAAAATATTTAATTATTGTACTGAGTATGCACGGGACTTTCATCTCCCTGTCAGCGGGATACTTATGCTTGGAGGAACGGGTTTGGGTAAGACTCATTTATCGCTTGCCATAGGCAGGGAAGTGATAAATAACGGTTACAGCGTGATTTACGGTTCTGCGCCTGATCTTTTCAACCAGATTGAAAAGGAACATTTTTCTTCACATGATGAAGATAATGATACTCTTCAACTTCTGAAAGAATGTGATCTGCTGATAATAGATGATCTTGGTACAGAGTTTGAGTCAAAATTTAATTATTCTACCCTTTATGATTTGATAAATACCAGAATGAACAAAGGAATACCAATCATCATCAATACAAATTATCTTCTTTCTGAAATTCAGGAAAGATACAGCGGAAGAATAATTTCAAGACTGGCAACAATGAAAATACTGCCTTTTTGCGGCGAGGACATCAGGCTGATGAAAAAAGCTGAATTTTGATAAACATTGCGTTTACATTCAACTGCTTTTGTGATATAATTTATTTATTCTATAATAAACGAGGAAGTTGCTATGAAACTTTACCCAATGAAGCTTATTGCACCATGTAAGGATTATATATGGGGTGGAAACCGTTTGCGCAGGGAATTCGGAAAGGTGTCTGACGCAGACAAGATAGCCGAGAGCTGGGAGCTTTCCTGCCATAAGGACGGCGAAAGCGTTATTGCCAACGGCGAGTTTGCGGGAACAACGTTGTCTGCATACATTGAAAAGGCAGGAAAAGAGGTTCTTGGAATAAATTGCGAAAAGTTTGAGTATTTTCCCATTCTTATCAAACTGATAGACGCAAAGGACAACCTTTCCGTACAGGTACACCCCAATAATGAATACGCCCTCAGAGAAGAGGGAGAATACGGCAAGACCGAAATGTGGTATATCGTGGACTGCGACTCCGACGCTGAATTGCTTTACGGCTTTAAAAACAAAATTTCCAAGGAAGAATTTGAACAGCGCATAAAGGATAATACTCTTCTTGAAGTTACAAACAGCGTCAAAGTACATAAAGGAGATGTTTTTTTCATTGAATCAGGTACTTTACACGCCATAGGAAAAGGGATACTTATTGCAGAAATACAGCAGAATTCAAATACAACATACAGAATTTACGATTACGGAAGAGTCGGTGCAGATGGCAAACCTCGCCAGCTTCACATAAAAAAAGCAGTGGACGTGACCGAGCTTGCTCCTCCAAGATATTCAGGCAAGCCCGCAGGTGAGGAAGTTAAGAAAAACGGCTTTACAGAGCAATTGCTTGCAGAGTGTGATTATTTCAGGGTAAAGAAGATATGTGTTGAAGAAAAATGCGAGCTTGAAGCGAACAGTACCTCGTTCAATTCAGTGCTTGTCATTGACGGCAGCGGTGAGCTTGACGGTATGGAACTTAAAAAAGGAGAAAGCTGCTTTATACCTTCAGGGTACGGCAAATATACGTTTAACGGTAAAGCAGAGCTCATACTTACCGACATCGGCTGAGAACGGAGTTTGAAATGCGTTATTCACTGGGTATAGACATAGGCGGGACAAACATTGCCGCAGGGGTTGTAGACGAAAATTACAGAATAATTTCCGAATACAAGGTCAAAACGCACAGCGACAGGAGCTATGACCTTGTCCTCGACGATATAGTTCTGGCGGGGAAAACGGCGGTCGCCAATGCGGGAATGACTATGCAAGATATTGATAGAGCAGGACTGGGCTGTCCCGGCACCTGCAACCTTAATACAGGCATAGTAGAATACGCCAATAATCTAGGCTGGCATAACGTCCCCTTGGTAAGCTATATCAATAAAGCGTTTGGAATACCTGTTTTCTTTGAAAATGACGCAAACGCCGCAGCCTTGGGCGAATATGCCGCAGGCGCTGCAAAAGACGCAAAAAGCGCAATCGTTATTACGATAGGCACAGGACTTGGCGCAGGGATAATCATAGACGGCAAACTGTTCAGCGGTTCAAATTACGCAGGAGCTGAAATCGGTCACACTGTTATAAATGTTGACGGAGAACAATGCACCTGCGGACGAAAGGGCTGTTTTGAAGCATACTGTTCTGTTCCTGCTCTTATACGGTCGACAAAACAGGCAATTGAAAAATATCCTGATACTATGATGAAAGAAATATCCGAGAAGGCAGGCAAGGTAAGCGGACGAACAGCCTTTGCCGCCGCAAAGCAAGGAGATAAGGCGGGGAAAGAAGTGGTTGACACCTTTATAAAAAATCTTTCCTGCGGAATAATAAACACGATAAACGTATTTCAGCCCGATGTCTTTTGTATCGGCGGAGGAGTGAGCAACGAGGGCGATTATCTTCTTAATCCGCTGAAAGAAAAAATCAACAGCGAAGTCTATTCCAAAAACAGCATTCATAACACTAAGATAGTTTTATGCCAGTTGGGAAATAAATCAGGAATTATAGGCGCATCACTGCTTGGTTCATAAAAGATAAAAGATATATAATTACATAAATGAAAGGAATGTTGAATATGAGAAGCGATCTTATTAAAAAAGGTGTTGACAGAACTCCTCATAAGGCTTTGTTAAAGGCATTGGGAGTTACTGACAGTGAAATGGACAGACCTTTTATTGCGGTAGTATGCGCCGCAAGCGATTATGTCCCCGGGCACAGTCATCTGCACGAGATATCGCAATGTGTAAAAGACGGTATCAGAAATGCGGGGGGCGTGCCTTTTGAGTTTTTTACAATAGGCGTATGTGACGGACTTGCTATGAATCATAAGGGAATGAGATATTCCCTTGCTTCAAGAGAACTTATAGCAGACAGCATTGAAGTTATGCTTACAGCTCATCCTCTTGACGGCGTGGTATTTATACCAAATTGTGACAAGATCGTTCCCGGAATGATAATGGCAGCCGCACGAATGGATCTTCCTTCAATATTTGTAAGCGGCGGTCCTATGAAAGCAGGCTGCGTTCAGGGAAAGAGAGTTGGATACAGCGAGATATATGAGGCGATAGGTCAGTATTCCAACGGTGAAATAGACGATTCTGTACTTAAAGAATATGAAAACAATGCTTGCCCCACTTGCGGTAGCTGTTCGGGAATGTACACGGCAAACTCGATGAATTGCCTTACCGAAGCTATCGGACTTGCCTTGCCCTTTAACGGAACGGAACCCGCTGTAAATTCTGCAAGAAGAAGAATTGCAAAGGAGGCAGGCGAACGTGTAGTTGAACTGTTCAGACAGTCAATAACCGCAAAGGATATACTTACAAAGAAAAATATGCTCAACGCCCTTGCTACCGATATGGCGATAGGCGCATCGTCAAATACCGTGCTTCATTTGCTTGCAATAGCGCATGAGGCGGGAATAGACATTTCCCTTGCCGACATAGACGCTATGAGCAGAAAAATACCTCAGCTTGCAAAGCTGAACCCTGCAAGCGATATATTTATTGAAGACCTTAACGCTGTGGGCGGAATACAGACTGTATTGAAAGAGCTTGCAAAGACAGGGGAAATATTTACGGACGTTCTGACAGTAACAGGCACTCAACAGCAGCGAATAGACAATGCCAGAGACGCTGACGGAGTTGTTGTTCACAAGGCGGATAACCCTATAAGAAAAGACGGTGGCATAGCCATACTGACAGGCAATCTTGCAGAAAACGGCTCAGTTGTAAAGCAGGGTGCGGTAAAGCCCGAAATGATGACCACCACCTGCACCGCTAAGGTTTTTGACGGGGAACAGCTTGCAGTAGACGCTATTCTCGGAGGAGAAATCCAGCCCGGTGATGTAGTTGTTATCAGATATGAAGGACCTAAAGGCGGTCCCGGTATGCCTGAAATGCTTGCTCCAACTGCGGCGATCGTTGGAAAAGGTCTTGACGGCTCAGTTGCTCTTATCACAGACGGCAGATTCAGCGGCGCC
The DNA here is from genome assembly GCA_947630175.1 of uncultured Ruminiclostridium sp. Lineage (GTDB taxonomy): Bacteria > Bacillota > Clostridia > Oscillospirales > Ruminococcaceae > Ruminiclostridium_E. Next base: position 133,147 of record CANRGJ010000001.1, read on the forward strand.
AGCAGAGGGGCGGCGGTAGGCCATGTTTCTCCTGAGGCGGCGGACGGAGGACTTATTGCCTTTGTTGAAAACGGCGACAAGATACTTATAGATATTCCAAACAGAAAAATACAGTTGCTTGTGGATGATGCAGAAATAGCAAAGCGCAGAGAAAAGGGAATAAAAGCGCCGAGAGAGCTTAGCGGTTATATCAAGCGTTATGCCGGAATGGTTACAGGCTCAGATAAAGGTGCAGTATATAAGGACTGATATTATCACACTAAGAGGGCAATACTTATGGCAGATAAAAAAGTGAACCTTCACGAAGGGCACAGACAGCGAATGAAAAACCGCTTTCTGAAGCATGGTGCAGAAAGCTTTGACGATTATCAGATGCTGGAAATACTTTTATTTTATGCTATTCCCACCAAGGATACAAATGAGCTTGCTCATATTCTTATCAATACCTTCGGTTCTATTGACAAGGTCCTTCAGGCAGATTATGAAGAACTTATGGAGGTCAAGGGAATCGGAGAAAATGTAGCAAGCCTGCTGAAATTTATTCCGTTGATAGCAAAAAGGTATATAAATTCAACTTTTACTTCCAATGGCGTAATACTTCTGAATAACGCCGCAAAAATGAAAGAATACTGTATCAGCCTTTTTGTAGGAGAAGAGAAAAAAGAGTCGGTCTATGCGCTGGCGCTTAACAGTGACCTGACGCTGATATCTCAGATGAAGCTGAATACAGGCATTGTAAGTAAAGTTCTTATACCGCTGAGAACTCTGGCGGAGTTTCTGTTCAAATGCAACTGTAGCAGGGTCGTTTTGACGCACAATCACCCAAATGGAACAGTATCGGCGTCAAGGTCAGATATTGATGCGACAATAAATGTGGCTGATTTCTTGAGTTCAATTGATGTAGAGCTTGTTGACCATATTATAGTCAGCAGAGGCCGTTCTAACAGTATGCGAGAAAATAATATTGCAAGCGAAGCGTGGGAAATGATGAATGGATAAATTTGAATTGCATTCTGCATATACGCCGACAGGCGACCAGCCTGCCGCAATAGAGGCTCTTGCAAACGGAATATTAAACGGCGACAAGGAGCAGGTGCTGATGGGCGTTACAGGCTCGGGAAAAACCTTTACTATGGCAAATGTTATTGCAAAGGTCAACCGGCCGACTCTTGTATTAGCTCATAACAAAACCTTGGCGGCACAGCTTTGCAGCGAGTTGCGAGAATTTTTTCCCAACAATGCGGTAGAGTATTTTGTATCATATTATGATTATTATCAACCTGAGGCTTATATCCCGTCAACAGACGCATATATTGAAAAGGACAGTGCAATAAACGATGATATTGACCGCTTGAGGCACTCCGCCACCTGCGCGCTTGCAGAGCGCCGAGACGTCATTATAGTTGCGAGCGTTTCCTGCATTTATTCTCTGGGCAGCCCTGAAGAATACCGTTCAAATGTAATTTCTATAAGAAAAGGCACAGAGATCGGCAGAGACGAACTGATAAAAAAGCTGGTCGAGATACAATATGAGCGAAACGATGTAAATTTTGTCAGGAATAAGTTTAGAGTTCGTGGCGACGTAGTTGAGATATTTCCTGCGGGAAATCCTGTTGAAACCGCTTTGAGAGTAGAATTTTTCGGAGATGAAATAGACAGGATAACTGAGATAGAAGTTGTAACAGGAACGGTAAAGCGTGAGCTTCTTCATGCTGTGGTATTTCCCGCCAGCCATTATATCGTTGACAAGGCTCATATGGAGCGTGCGCTGGAAGAAATACGTGAGGAAATGGAGGAGCAGGTAGAAAAATTCACCGCCGAGCATAAGCTTATCGAGGCTCAGCGCATAGCGCAGCGAACCACTTATGATATGGAAATGCTGAGAGAGATCGGCACCTGCAAGGGAATTGAAAACTATTCGAGAGTTCTGGCGGGAAGACCCAAGGGCAGCACTCCCCTTACATTGATAGACCATTTCCCCAAGGATTTTCTTCTTTTTGTGGACGAAAGTCATGTTACTCTCCCACAGGTGCGTGGAATGTACGGCGGCGACGCCGCAAGAAAGAAAAATCTTGTGGAATACGGATTTCGTCTGCCCTCGGCATATGATAACCGTCCTATGAATTTTGATGAATTTTATTCAAAGATAAATCAGGCGGTATATGTTTCTGCAACCCCAGGACCTTTTGAGAAGGAACACGCCGTCAGAGTAGTGGAACAGCTTATACGCCCCACGGGACTGCTTGATCCGCTTATATCCGTAAGACCTGTTGAAGGTCAGATTGAGGATCTTTTGTCAGAGATAAATATAAGGATAGAGCGTAAAGAGCGTGTTCTTATAACAACTCTTACCAAGAAAATGGCAGAGGATCTTACCTCTTATTTTGAAAAGCTGGGATTAAAAGTACGTTATATGCATCATGATGTTGATACCATAGAGCGTATGGAAATAATAAGAGGACTTCGCTTAGGTGAATTTGACGTTCTGATAGGCATTAACCTGCTGCGTGAGGGTCTTGACCTTCCCGAAGTTTCACTGGTAGCGATTCTTGACGCCGACAAAGAGGGCTTTTTGAGAAGTGAAACTTCTCTTGTGCAGACAGTGGGACGTGCCGCAAGAAACGCTGACGGTACTGTTATAATGTATGCCGATCAGGTAACTCCCTCAATGGAAAATGCAATAAACGAAACCAACCGCAGACGTGAGATACAGTCTGAATACAACAAAAAACACGGAATAGTGCCGAAAACCATTGTAAAGGAAATCCGCGACGTTATCGACATTGCCGCCAGAGCCGACAAGGGCGGAAAAATAAAGAAACAGCTTTCAAGAGAAGAAAAGCAGTCGCTTATAAAGCAGTATACTTCTTTGATGAGGGAAGCGGCAAAAGTGCTTGATTTTGAGCAGGCTGCATATTTCAGAGATAAAATAACAGAACTGAAGGAAAAATGAAATGCCGATAGATAAGATAATTATAAAAGGAGCAAAAGAACATAACCTGAAAAACATCAGTCTTGAGCTGCCCAGGGACAAGCTCATTGTTATGACTGGACTGTCAGGGTCAGGAAAGTCGTCCCTTGCGTTTGACACCATATACGCTGACGGACAAAGACGGTATATAGAAAGCCTTTCATCATATGCAAGAATGTTTCTGGGACAAATGGAAAAGCCTAACGTGGAGAGCATAGACGGTTTATCGCCGGCTATTTCCATTGACCAGAAGACTACATCTAAAAATCCAAGGTCAACTGTTGGTACTGTAACAGAGATATATGATTATCTCAGGCTTTTGTATGCGAGAATAGGCATACCACACTGTCCTGTATGTGGGCGTGAGATAAAACAGCAGACCGTGGATCAGATAGCTGACAGGGTAATGGAGCTTGAAACAGGCACACGAGTGCAGATAATGGCTCCTGTTGTAAGAGGAAGAAAGGGCGAATACGCAAAAGAGCTTGACAGCATAAGAAAGCAGGGCTATGTCCGTGTCAGGATAGACGGAATAATGTACGACCTTTCCGAGCAGATAAAGCTGGAAAAGAACAAGAAACACACTATCGAGGTCATAATAGACCGTCTTTCCATAAAAGAGGAAATTCGCTCAAGACTTACCGAAAGCATTGAAACGGCGGGAACTTTATCGGGAGGAATTGTGTTTGTTGATGTCGTTGGACAGGAGGAGCTTCACTTCTCCCAGAATTATGCCTGTCCTGAACACGGAATAAGCATAGAAGATTTAAATCCCAGAATGTTCAGCTTCAACAATCCTTACGGAGCCTGCAAGCGCTGTACAGGACTGGGATTTTACCTGAGCATAGACGCTGACCTGATAATTCCTAACAGAAAGCTGTCTATAAGAGAGAATGCAGTAAAAGCAAGCGGCTGGACTTACACCGAAGGCAGTATGGCGCAGATGTATTTTGATGGTATGGCGAAGCATTACGGTTTTTCTGTGGATACACCTGTTGAAAAACTGCCTGAAAGCGCAATAAATCTTATTCTTTATGGCTCAAACGGAGAGAAATTTCCCGTAAAGCGTCCTTGGGAAGCAAATTCAACCCATATGACGGATTTTGAGGGAGTTATCAACAATCTTGAGCGCCGTTACCGTGAGAGCAACAGTCAATATTCCAAAGATGAAATATCCGAATATATGTGTGAGGTGGAATGCCCCGAATGCCACGGCCAGCGCCTGAGAAAAGAGGCGCTTTCCGTCACAGTTGCAGATAAAAATATAAATGAATTCTGCAATATGAGCGTGACTCAGGCTCTTGACTTTGTAGAGCACCTTAAGTTGTCAAAAAGGGATAATATGATCGCTGAGCAGATACTAAAAGAGATAAGGTCAAGGCTTGGATTTCTGCAAAGCGTCGGATTAGATTATCTGAAGTTATCCCGTGCCTCAAGCACATTGTCAGGCGGCGAAAGTCAGCGTATACGCCTTGCAACTCAGATAGGCAGTTCGCTTGTAGGCGTACTGTATATTCTTGACGAACCCAGTATAGGACTTCATCAGCGTGATAACGACCGCCTTATCGCTACGCTGAAAAATCTCCGTGATATAGGAAATACGGTCATAGTTGTTGAACATGATGAAGATACTATGCGTTCTGCCGATTATTTAGTTGACGTAGGACCCGGAGCAGGCGTACACGGCGGCGAGATAGTTGCAGCCGGAACGGTAGAGGATATCATTGCTTCCAAACGTTCAATAACAGGCAAATATCTTTCGGGAGAAATGAAAATACCTGTGCCTTCCAAACGCCGAAAATCGGACGGACGGTATCTGACAGTATACGGAGCAGCTGAAAACAATCTGAAAAATATCGACGTGAAAATCCCTATCGGGCTTTTCACCTGTATTACAGGCGTTTCAGGCAGCGGAAAAAGCTCTTTGGTAAACGAGATATTATACAAGTATCTTGCGTCTAATCTTAACCGGGCAAGGATAAAAGCAGGAAAATTCGATAAAATTACCGGGACGGAATATCTTGACAAGGTGATAAATATTGACCAGTCTCCGATAGGACGCACTCCACGTTCAAATCCCGCCACATATACAGGGCTGTTCAATGATATTCGTGACCTTTATGCCTCCACTAACGACGCAAAGATGAAAGGATTTTCCAGCGGGAGATTCAGCTTTAATGTAAAAGGCGGACGATGCGAGGCGTGCGAGGGCGACGGCATTATAAAGATAGAAATGCATTTTCTTCCCGATATTTACGTTCCCTGCGAGGTCTGCGGCGGAAAGAGATATAACAGAGAAACGCTTGAGGTAAAATACAAAGGCAAAAACATATATGACGTTCTTGAGATGACAGTGGAAGAAGGACTGGACTTTTTCTCAGGAATACCGAAATTGCAGAGAAAGCTGCAAACTTTATATGACGTAGGTCTTGGATATGTGAAAATCGGTCAGCCCGCCACTACTTTATCAGGCGGCGAGGCGCAGCGTGTCAAGCTGGCAACGGAGCTGTCACGCCGTTCCACTGGAAAAACTATATATATTCTTGACGAACCTACAACGGGGCTTCACACAGATGATGTGTCAAAATTGGTAGATATAATGCAGAAATTGACTGACGGAGGCAACACCGTTGTGGTTATTGAGCATAATCTTGATGTGATAAAGAATGCCGACCATATAATCGATCTTGGTCCCGAAGGCGGCGATAAGGGCGGTTATATCGTAGTTGAAGGAACCCCTGAACAAGTTGCTTCTAACAAACATTCATATACCGGCAAATACCTGAAAAAACTTTTGTAATTTAATGGCACAGAAAAATCTGTGCCATATTTTTTATTATTTATATAATAAAATACTTGTCAGATTTTTTTAAATATGGTATAATTATCAAATAAGAAATGGAAAAAGCAAGGAGACAGTAAATGATAAAAATTGCAGTTATGGGATACGGTGTGGTCGGTTCGGGAACTGTCGAAGTATTCTATAAAAATCTTAAGAGCATTGAGCAAAAAATCGGTGATGATATTGACATAAAATATATCCTCGACTTGCGTGATTTTAGCGATTCACCATATTCAGAGAAATTCATAAAAGATTTTGACATTATTTTAAATGACAGTGAGGTAAAAATCGTCGCAGAAGTCATAGGCGGTCTTGACCCTGCATACAGGTATGTAAAATCTTTGCTGCAAAACGGGAAAAGCGTTGTCACCTCAAATAAGGAGCTGGTTGCTGAGAAAGGCGCAGAGCTTCTTAAAATTGCCCGTGAAAAAAACGTAAATTTCTTTTTTGAGGCCAGCGTCGGCGGCGGTATACCTATAATTCGACCGCTACATCATTGTTTATCGGCAAATGAAATAGACGAAATAGCAGGAATACTGAACGGAACTACCAACTATATCCTTACCAAAATGGCAGAAGAGGGAACGGACTTTTCGGACGCTTTGTCCCAGGCTCAGGCACTGGGATATGCAGAGAGAGACCCTTCCGCCGATATAAACGGCGCAGACGCTTGCAGGAAGATTTGTATTCTTGCTTCTCTTGCTTTTGGGAAACACGTTTATCCTAAAAATGTCCACACAGAGGGTATAACTGCCGTTTCTACGGAAGATGTTCAGTATTGCAAAGACTTTGGCGGAGCGATAAAGCTGGTTGCTTGGGCAAGAAAAGAAGAGGAAAAGGTAGCAGTTATGGTTTGCCCCGCTTTTATTTCGGAGTCCAGCCAGCTTTCAACTGTAAACGATGTGTATAACGCCATTCTCGTTCGTGGCGATGCAACGGGAGATGTTATATTTTACGGAAAAGGAGCAGGCAAGTTACCAACCGCAAGCGCAGTTGTTTCAGATATTATAATTGCCGCAAAAATGACAGGCACAAGCAAGTCGCTTTACTGGGAGGATTCTTCAGAATTATTTACTGTTGATTATAAATCACTCAGCAATAAATTTTATGTCCGTCTTGTTTGCAGCGATAAATCAAAGGTTTTATCCGAGGCGGAGAAATGCTGGGGTAATTTGAATATTCTTCGCAGAAACGATGAGCTTCCCAACGAAACGGCATTTGTGACGGAAAGTGTCAATGAAGAAAAATTTGCTGCCGATTGCAGATCAATATCCGAATATGGGGAAATAAAGAATATAATAAGAGTGCTTGATTATTAGGAATAAAAAAACAAAAATTGTATAAATTTTTAGGAGGAATTGCCATATGGACCAACCTCAGACCCCAAAATACAGGAGGATACTGCTGAAGCTCAGCGGTGAAGCTCTAGCGGGAGACAAGAAAACAGGACTGGATACTCCGACTATTGAGAATATCTGTAAAAGCATAAAAAAATGCTACGATATCGGAACAGAAATAGGGATTGTTGTCGGAGGGGGAAATTTCTGGCGTGGCCGCACAAGCAGTAATATGGATAAAGTGAGAGCCGACCATATCGGTATGCTGGCAACCACGATGAATGCGCTTGCTGTTGCCGATATGCTTGAAAATCTCGGCTGTGAGGTGCGTGTTCAGACAGCGATTGAAATGAAGGCAATTGCCGAACCTTATATCAGGCAGAGGGCACTTAGGCACTTTGAAAAGGGAAGAATAGTGATTTTCGGCTGTGGAACAGGAAGTCCTTTCTTTTCCACTGACTCTGCTGCATCATTAAGAGCAGCAGAGCTTGAAGTCGATGTGCTTATGAAAGCAACTATGACAGATGGGGTTTACAATAAGGACCCCAACCGATATGACGATGCGGTAAAATATGACCATATCACTCACCATGATATCCTTGCAGCAGGCTTGGCAGTGCTGGACGGAACGGCTGCAGCGATGTGCTGTGACAACGATATCCCTCTTATCGTGTTTGATGTGCGCCGCCCTGAAAATATTTATGACGCAGTGATCGGAAAAAAAGTAGGTACACTGGTAAATAATCAAAATTGATTTATAAAGAAAGGATCTATATCATGAAAGAAGTTCTTAACAGCGCAAAAGAAAAAATGGAAAAATGTATTTCTTCACTTGAACACGAATTTTCCACTATTCGTGCAGGCCGTGCCAATCCCGCTGTCCTTGACAAGATAAGCGTTGATTATTACGGCTCTCCCACTCAGATCAATGCTATGGCGGCTGTTTCGGTTTCTGAAGCACGCATACTCGTTATTCAGCCATGGGACGCATCAATGCTTAAAGCAATCGAAAAAGCTATAATGGCAAGCGATATCGGAATAACTCCTACTAATGACGGAAAATGTATCCGTATTGTATTCCCTCAGCTTACCGAGGAACGCAGAAAAGAGCTTGTAAAGCAAATCTCAAAGTATGGTGAGGAGGCAAAGGTAACAGTCCGCAACATACGCCGTGACGCTATGGACAAATTCAAGGCAATGAAGAAAAATTCCGAGATCACGGAAGACGATATGAAAAACTGTGAAAAGGACGTTCAGAAGCTGACTGATACTTATTGTGATAAAGTTGATGCAGTATGCAAGGAAAAAGAAAAGGAAATAATGACTCTTTAATGAATACCGATAATTTGGTCAAGGAACTTGGAATAAATCATATCGGAATAATTATGGACGGCAACGGGCGCTGGGCTCAGAAAAGAGGACTTCCCAGAAAAGCCGGGCATCCAAAGGGCGCCGAAGCATTTAAGAAATGTCTGGACAGTTGTGTAAAATTAGGCGTTCCGTGTGTGACTTTCTATGCTTTTTCCACCGAAAACTGGTCAAGGCCCAAGGATGAAGTGGATTCGCTGATGAATCTCTTCCTTTCTTTTATGGACGAGATGATGAAGCTCAGCTCAAAAAATATACGCTTGAGATTTATCGGCTCCAGAGATGGCGTACCTGAAAAGATATGTGCTAAAATGGATGAAGCGGAATCAAGAACTGTCGGAAATACAGGAACATGGTGTTGTGTTGCGTTTAACTATGGCGGCAAGGAAGAAATTTTGCACGCTACCAAAAAAATAGCGCTCGAATATAAAAACGGCAGTATCGGTATTGACGATATTGACGAAACGGCTTTCAATTCCTGCCTGTATACGGAAGGATTGCCTGATGTTGATCTGATAATTCGTCCAAGCGGAGAACAGCGACTTTCCAATTTTCTTATCTGGCAGGCGGCTTATGCGGAATTTGTTTTTATGGACGTTCTCTGGCCTGACTTTTCCGAAAAGGATTTGATTGCCGCTTTGGTCGAATATGGAAAAAGAAACCGTCGGTTCGGCGGTGTTTAGAGGATATATTTATGCTTAAACGAATACTTACCGCTGTCATTGCAATACCTATCGTTGTATTGATTTTGTGGCTTAACAACACTATCGTTATGCTTGCTGCAATGACAGTGATATCGGTTTTGGCGGTGGGAGAGATCCTGCTTGCGACAAAATATTATTCAAACCGCAGTATAGCCGGTGTTTGTATGGTTTTTGTGGCCGTTGCTCCGTCTTTTCTTTCTCTTGATATATTGTATCCGCTTTTCCCGGGCGTGGCAGCTGCTTTTTTGCTGTTAATGTTTATTATAATGCTGACTGACCACGAAAACGTAAGATTTGAAGAAATTGCTCTGATGACGTTCGTTTCATTTTTAGTTCCGATATCAATAAGCACTATTGTACTTTTGCAGAAAAACTTTGATTTTGGGATTTTTTATGTGGTCCTTGTCCTGCTTGTGGCTTGGATAAGCGACGCGGGGGCGTATTTTGTCGGCTCAGCGTTCGGAAAGCATAAAATGGCGCCCAAAATCAGCCCTAAAAAATCATGGGAAGGCTTTTTCGGAGGTCTTGCAACTGCAGTAATTTCCGTAATAGTTGTCGGCATAGGTTATCCTTGGGCGAGTGGTTTGTTTGGTGGTCCTACTAATTTTTCTGTCAACGTTTTATTCCTTGTCGGTATGGCGGTTATCGGAACATGTTTAGGCGTGATAGGCGACCTTTCCGCCTCTTTGTTAAAAAGACAATGTATGGTAAAGGATTTTGGTTCTATTCTTCCTGGGCACGGCGGCATACTTGACAGATTTGACAGTGTATTGTTTGTAGCTCCTTTTTTCTATATCGTGTTCAAAATCATAGAACCGATAGCGATAATTTCATAGGAGGAAATGCCGATTAAATTCGGCATTGTTTTATTTAATTATGAAGGAAATCGTACTTCTCGGCTCTACCGGTTCAATTGGCGTTCAGACATTGGAAGTGGCTCTGCTGCATAATATAAAAATAAAAGCGTTGTCCGCCAACAGAAACGTGAAAACTCTCGCTGAGCAGGCAAGAAAATTTTCTCCCGAATATGTGTGCATTGCTGATGAGAATAAATTTTCAGAAATAAAGCTCTTACTGAATGATACAAATATAAAAATCTTGTGCGGTGAAAGCGGGCTTTGCGAAATTTCTTCTTTGCCGTGTAATAATGTAGTAAATGCAATTGTGGGTATGGCGGGCTTTATGCCTACGTTATGCGCTATAAATGCACATAACGACGTTGCTCTTTCCAATAAGGAAACATTGGTAGTGGGCGGAGAAATCATAACACATCTTGCAAAAGAGAAAAATGTAGATATTTTTCCGATAGACAGCGAACATTCGGCTATTTACCAGTCTTTGCTTGCAGGAAAACCCAATAAACCTAAAAAAATCATTCTTACCGCATCAGGCGGACCGTTCAGAGGTTATAATGCTGAGCAACTAAAAACAGTTACAAAGGAGCAGGCGCTAAAACATCCCAATTGGAACATGGGCGCAAAAATAACCATAGACAGCGCTACAATGATGAATAAAGGGCTTGAACTGATAGAGGCGGTCTGGCTTTTTAACGTTTCTTCTGAGCAAATTGAAATAGTCGTACACCCTCAAAGCATTCTTCATTCAGCAGTAGAGTTTGAGGATGGAGCAGTGATCGGTCAGATGGGCGTCCCCGATATGAGAATTCCCATACAGCTTGCGCTTACATTTCCACAAAGATTTTCTTCAAGCGCAAAACCTCTTTCCCTTACCGATATAGGTACGTTAACTTTTGAAAAGCCTGACGAAAATGTTTTTTCTTGTATAGGACTTGCAAGAGCCGCTATAAAAAAGGGCGGCAATATGCCGTGCATAATGAATTGTGCAAACGAAGCGGCGGTGGATATGTTTTTGAATGACAGAATAAAATTTTACCAAATTACTGAAATAATTGGAAAAATAATGGAAAAAACAGAGTATAAAAAGGAACTTACTCCAAAAATTATAATGGAAACTCAAAGAGAGGTAAAAGAACAGATAAAGCTGATTGATTAAACGGAGGCAATATGATAATCCTGGCGATCCTTGCATTTTGCGTAATTATCATAATACACGAAATGGGACATTTTTTTGCGGCAAAAGCCTGTGGAATGAAGGTAAGTGAATTTTCCCTGGGTATGGGTCCCCGCATTTTTAAAAAACAGGGAAAAGAAACTCTTTATACTGTAAAGCTGCTGCCTTTGGGCGGTTCTGTACAGCTTGGCGAAGATGAGGAAAGCGATGATCCCAGAAGCTTCAGAAATAAGCCTGTCTGGCAGAGGATAATCGTTCTTGCGGCAGGACCGTTTATGAATCTGGTGCTGGGCGTTATAGTTTGCGCAATTGCAATAATTGTAAGCGGCAGAGTGGTTACGTCCGAGATAGGCGGTTTCAGAGGCGATGAGCCCGTTTCAAGCCAATATCTTCAAGCAGGCGACGAGATAGTAGAGGTAAACGGTCTTTCAGTGTGGAGCTCAATGGATATTTCATATGCATTACAAAACAGCGCTTCAAAGGCGACACCTGATATGGAATATATGACCTATGATTTCAAAGTAAAGCGCAACGGTGAAATCGTTCCAATTGATAATGTTCAATTTGCTGTTGCAAAAGCCGATGACGGAACTACAAGCGTTGTCCTTGACTTTTACGTTATTGCTCACAAGCTTGATTTTGGAAACGTATTTGTATATTCTTTTAAAGAGGCGGCTACTTATGGACGGCTCGTTTGGATATCACTTATTGACCTTATCAGCGGAACTTATGGGCTTAACGAATTGTCAGGACCGGTAGGCGTGGTTTCTGCCATAACACAGACCGCAACCTCAAGCGCCGATATGAGGATAAACTTCACAAACCTGCTGTCAATGATTGCGCTCATTACAATAAATCTCGGAATTTTCAATCTTTTGCCGATACCAGCTCTTGACGGAAGCAGGATAATATTTCTTTTGATAGAGCTTGTAAGACGCAAGCCGATGAAGCCTGAATATGAAGGAATGGTTCATTTTATCGGGTTTGCAGCGCTGATGATATTGATGCTGGTAGTAACCTTTAACGATATAGTCAAGCTTTTTAGCGGGGGATAATTTTGAAAAAAATAGTAAAAGTCGGTAATATCCTTTTAGGCGATGGAAATATATATATTCAATCTATGCTGAATGTTCCGTCAAACGATGTAAACGGAAATGTGGAACAAGCAAAACGATTGGAAAAAGCGGGCTGTGAGATAATCAGACTGTCTGTTCCGTCGAAAGATGACGTAAGACTTATCCCTGCGCTTAAAGCTGTTGTATCTGTACCAGTTGTAGCTGATATACACTTTGATTATAAAATTGCAATAGAATGTGTTGAGGCAGGAGTAGACAAGCTGAGGATAAATCCGGGAAATATCGGCTCAAAAGATAATGTGAAAAAAGTGGCAGATGTTTGTAGACAGCATAACGTCCCTATAAGAATAGGCGTTAATTCGGGGTCGGTTGAAAAGGATATACTGCAAAAATATGGTTCTCCCTGTTCAGATGCACTTGTTGAAAGTGCGCTCAGGCATGTGCAGATATTGGAAGAACTTGATTTTAATGATATAGTTATCTCGATTAAAGCGTCGTCCGTTCCCGTTATGATAGAATCATACCGTAAAATACACAATATATGCCCATATCCTTTACATCTGGGCGTTACCGAAGCAGGAACAAAACGTATGGGAATTATTAAATCCTCAGTTGGAATAGGGTCACTGCTTTGCGACGGGATAGGGGATACGATCCGTGTTTCTCTTACCGAAGACCCCGTTGAAGAAGTAAAAGCTGCAAAAGATATTCTTACGGCAGTAGGTAAAGGAAAAAATTCCGTAGAAATAATATCGTGCCCTACCTGCGGCAGAACGCAGATAGATCTTATTTCGCTTGCTCACAAAGTTGAAGATGCTACTGCAAATATACATAAAAAGATAAAGGTTGCAGTAATGGGCTGTGCTGTAAACGGACCTGGAGAAGCAAAAGAAGCCGATATAGGAATTGCAGGCGGCAAAGGCGAAGGTCTGCTTTTTAAAAAAGGCGAAATAATACGAAAAGTAAAAGAAGAGAACTTGCTGAATGTTCTTTTGGAGGAAATTGAAAAATTATGAATAAGTCAAAAAAACTGTGTGAATTATTTGATAATATTGAATTTAAAGGACTCGTCGGAAATGGTGAAGTTCTGTCTATGATATACCACAGTATCACAAAGGTTCTTTTACTGAATATAGCGATGGAAGATATACCGGAGTCCGAGGAGATTTTAAAGGCGGCTGACCAGATCAAGGGAAAATTACGCATAAATTCGGTTGAGATATATCCAAAATATCCCTCTGCTCTTTTTTCCGCTGATAAAATAACGCATGTAATAGAGCTTATGCACGCAAAACCTTATTTTGCAGGGAAGATAAACGGTTATCTCAAAGATATTGAGATATCGGACGGCGACGGAATATATGAGCTTACTCTGCAAAACGGCGGGATAGATATTCTTACAGAAGGGCATATTGACAGGGAAATAGAAAAATATGTTAAAGGTTTTTTTGGCGTTGAAATAAAAGTCAAATTTGACGGTGTGACATCTGTTGATATTCCTGACAGAGATGAAAAGTTTGAAACAGATGACCCGTCTCTCCCCCCACCTCCACCGGAGGCGTTTATTCCCACTCCTCCGCCTCCCGCAAAGCAAAACTTTGAATATAACAAGGGATATAATAAATCTTATAATTCTAACGGACAACCGCCCAAAAGGCAAAGAGGCCTGCAAATACATGCAGAACCGCAAAAAATGCCGCTTTTGTTTGACAGCCCGAATTTTGAAAAAGAGGCCGAACTGATAGCGGGAAAACCGATAAACGATCCTCCTATATCAATGAAAGAAACGCTTGAAGAGGGACACAACGTAACGTTATGCGGCGATATTTTTAATGTTGAGGAAAAAACGGTAAAAAACGGTGAATTTACAATTCTTACCGCCTATTTTTCTGATTATTCCAATTCTCAGATACTTCGCTTTTTTACTCCAAGTGATAAAATAGGCGATTATGATTTTGTAAAAAAGGGAACTACTCTGCTTGTAAACGGCGACGTAAAGTTTGATACCTTTGCTAAGTTTATATACATAGATCCAAAGTCCATTATGCGTGTAAAAAGAATAGAGAAAATGGACGAGGCGGCAGAAAAAAGGGTAGAGCTGCATATGCACACCTATATGTCCGACCTTGATGCGATAACTCCGGCAGAAGATCTGGTAAGGCTTGCATATAAGTGGGGACATAAAGCTGTCGCTATCACCGACCATGGAAACGTGCAGGCATTTCCTGAGGCGATGAACACGTTAAACGATATAAGGGCAAAGGATCACGATACTAAATTCAAAATTTTATACGGTGTTGAGGCTTATTTTGTCAACGACGGCAATTTGCTGGTCGAAGGCTGCACCAACCATTCTATAAATGATGATATAATTATTTTTGATATCGAAACCACAGGATTATCCCGTGAAACGGACAGGATAATTGAAATAGGCGCTGTAAAATTGCGCAATATGGAAGTCGCTGAAGAATTTAGCACTTTTGTTGACCCGAAAAAACCTATTCCCGAAAATATTTCCAAGCTGACCGGAATAACTGATGATATGGTATCAGGTGCTCCAAAAGAAGCTGAAGCAGTGGCAAGATTTTTGGAGTTTTGCGGCGATGCGCCTCTTATTGCTCACAATGCGGACTTTGATACGTCGTTTGTTCGTCTGGCTTGTGAAAGAAACGGCTTGAATTTCAATTTTTCGTATATTGATTCGTTAAAATTATGCAGAGCAGCTGTTCCTAACAAGAAAAAGCACACTCTTGATGATATGGCCAAAGAGTTCGGATTTGATAATTTTAACCATCACAGAGCAAAAGATGACGCAGCTATGCTCGCAAAAATTTTTGTCAAGCTGATAGAGCTTTCATCAAAGGGAAGAGCGATTGAAAAATTAGGTGATTTAAATAACGCATTGGGCAATACAGATGTTAAGAAAATGCCTACATATCATCAGATAATTCTTGTAAAAAACAATACAGGGCTTAAAAATCTGTACAAGCTCATTTCGTTTTCCAATATTGATTATTTTTCGGGTAAGCCCCGTATACCCTTGTCAGAACTGAGAAATTATCGTGAAGGTCTGATCATAGGAAGCGCTTGCGAGGCTGGCGAACTTTATAGGGCTATTTTGAACGGTAAGCCTGATGAAAGCATAGAAAAAATAGCCTCTTTCTACGATTATCTTGAAATTCAGCCGATAGACAACAATAAATTTTTGATAAGAGAAGGAAAGGTATCCTCTGAGGATATTCTCCAAGAATATAACAAGAAGATAGTATCTATTGGTGAAAAATTGGGAAAGCCTGTCGTTGCGACTTGCGACGTGCATTTTATGAGAAAAGATGACGCAGTTTTCAGAAAAATCCTCCAGGCGGGACAGGAATATGCCGATGCAGATTTTCAGGCACCACTTTATTTTCGCACTACTGATGAGATGTTGGAGGAATTTTCATATTTAGGCGAAGAAAAAGCGTTTGAGGTAGTAGTCACCAATCCGAACCGTATTGCCGATATGATAGACGACATAAATCCCATTCCCAACGGTACATATACTCCTTATATTGAAGGCGCAGAGCAGGAGCTTCAGGATATTTGCTGGGCAAAAGCGCATGAATTGTTTGGCGAAGAGTTGCCTGAGGTAGTTGAACAGCGCCTGAGTAAGGAGCTTAATGCGATCATCAAATACGGATATTCCGTTTTGTATATCATAGCTCAAAAGCTGGTACATAAATCAAACGAATGCGGCTATGAGGTAGGCTCAAGAGGTTCTGTCGGCTCATCATTCGTTGCCACAATGGCGGGAATTTCAGAGGTCAATCCTCTTCCTCCGCATTACAGATGCAAAAAGTGCAAGCATAGCGAGTTTATTCGTGACGGTTCGGTACAGTCCGGATACGACTTGCCTGAAAAGAACTGCCCGAATTGCGGTATACCTATGGAACGTGACGGACATGATATTCCTTTTGAAACCTTCCTTGGATTTAAGGGGGATAAAGCCCCTGATATAGATTTGAATTTCAGCGGCGAATATCAGGCTCAATCACATAGATACACGGAAGAGCTTTTCGGACAGGATCACGTGTTTAAAGCGGGAACTATTTCGGCTATACAGGAGAAAACCGCCTTTGGATTTGTAAAAAAGTATATGCAGGAGCATAATATGTCGATGAATACTGCCGAAACAATGCGCCTTGCTTTAGGCTTTACAGGCGTAAAACGTACCACCTCCCAGCACCCCGGCGGTATGGTAGTTGTCCCTGACAGATACGAGATTTATGATTTTACCCCTGTGCAGCACCCCGCAGAAGATAAATCAAAAGGCGTTATCACTACGCACTTTGATTTTAATGCAATGCATGATACTATTTTAAAGCTGGACGAGCTTGGTCATGATGTTCCGACGTTGTATAAACATCTTGAAGATATGACGGGAATAAAAATCCGAGATGTTCCCGCCACAGACCCTGCGGTACTCAGCTTGTTCGTATCAACTAAAGCGCTGAATTTGCAGGAAGAGGATCCTGCACTTATTCCTCTTGGAACATACGGGCTTCCTGAATTCGGTACATCTTTCACTATACAGATGCTTAAGGATTCAAAGCCTAAGCTGTTTTCTGACCTTTTACAGATTTCAGGCTTGTCGCACGGTACAGACGTGTATGTTGGAAATGCGAAGGATCTTATTGCCAACGGTACTTGTACGATTTCGGAAGTAATAGGTACCCGTGATAATATAATGGTATATCTTATGCATAAAGGAGTAGAGCCCAGCCTTGCCTTTAAAATAATGGAGTATACCAGAAAAGGCAAAGCAAAAAAGATGTTTGACGATACCATTTATAATGCATTTAAAGAAAATAATGTTCCTGATTGGTATGTTGAAAGCTGTAAAAAGATAAAATATATGTTCCCTAAGGCGCACGCTGCGGCTTATGTAACTTCGGCAGTAAAGCTTGGCTGGTTCAAGGTTCACCATCCTGCAGAATTTTATGCTGCCGTACTCACTAAACATACGGAAAATATTGACGTAAAAACTGTATTGCAAGGCAAAGAGGCGGTAAAGGACAGTATGCTGAAGATACAGTCAAATCCCGAAGCAACAGATAAAGAATTGGATACGCTTGAAGCATATTTTCTTGTATATGAAATGCTTGACAGGGGAATAAAATTTTTGCCTGTGAATTATTTAAAAAGCGACGCCACTAAATATGTGATCGAAGACGGAAATCTTCGTCTTCCGTTTATGGCGATAGACGGCTGCGGAGAAAATGCTGCTAAGAAGTTGAAGGAAACGATCGATGGACAAGCATTTGTCAGCATTGAAGACATTCAAATAGGCAGCGGACTGAGCAAAACAGTTATCAGCAAGCTCGAAGAAATGAATGTTTTTGAGGGTTTGGATAAGACTGCACAAATGACACTTTTCTGATAAAATCTTGTTATTATTGAATAAAAAAATAAATTTTTTATTTAAAAAGGCTGTATATCATTACAAAGTTTGTTATTATGCTTGAATTTATTAAAACATTGTGATATTATGTTATCACAGCATTACGCTAAAGTGAAATGAAAAGAGCGACTTATGAAAAAGAACGATTTACTCACTCCGGAAGGGACACGTGACCTTTTATTCAACGAAAGTATCGCAAGACGGACTATTGAGGAAAAATTGCGTCATTTGTTTGAGAACTACGGATATTCTGAAGTCATTACTCCGGGACTTGAATTTTATGATGTTTTCACACTGAAAACAAGATATTTTCCGCAGGAAAGTATGTACAAGCTGTCTGACGCAAAGGGCAGACTAATGGTTCTTCGCCCTGATTCAACTATGCCTATTGCGAGACTGGCGGCAACTCGTCTGCGTGATGAAATATTCCCGATGAAACTGTTTTATAATCAGAATATTTTCAGGATAAACCCAAAGAACAGCGGAAGAGATGATGAGATAACCCAAAGCGGTATAGAAATTATCGGCGGCGATACAAAGCGAGCTGATATAGAGGTGCTAAGCCTTGCTGTGGAGGCTTTAAAAGCCTGCGCTGTCGATGATTACAGAATCGAGATTGGTGACAGCGCCTTTTTCCGTGTACTTATTTCATCAGTGACTGATGATGAAGATGAAGTTGAGGAAATACGAGGGTACATAGAAAACAAAAATTATCCCGAGCTTCGTGCTTCGCTTGCAAAATATAATATTTCAAAGGAAGTAAAAGCGCTGGAAGCTTTGCCGACCTTGTTCGGAGGAAGCGAAGTGTTTGAAAAGGCTGAGGAAATATTCAGCGGGACTTTAGCAGCCGATATTCTGCGCGATTTTAATCAAATATATGATATTCTTTGCTCTTTAGGAGTAAAGGATAAAGTATCTGTCGATCTCGGTATGGTCCAGAAAGCGAATTATTATACAGGCATTATTTTCAGAGGCTATATCAGCGGATATGGTATGGCGGTGCTTTCGGGAGGCAGATATGATACCATTATCGGAGATTTTGGTTCTTCACTTCCTGCAACAGGCTTTGCGGTAAATGTAAATGCTGCGGCAAACATTTTTTTAAAAAATAACGGTAATCAATTGTCAAAACATTCCGAAGTATTGGTTTATGCGGAAGGAAGCGCTTTGGAGCAGGGATTTGCATATTGTAAAAAATTAAATAATGAAGGAATATCCGCCGAATATTCTATAAATTGTTCTTTGGAAGAAGCAAAAGAATATGCATTAAAAAAGGGCATCGATAGGGTGAAAGTCATCAGGGAAAACGGTGAAAAAACAGAAATCAGTCTGTAAAAAACGGAGTTGCTATATGAGTGAATGTAATTTAAGAATTGCTTTAACAAAGGGGCGGCTTGAAAAAGATACGGTAAATCTTTTTGAAAGCCTTGGATTTGACGTTAATGCGCTGAAGGAAAAGGGGAGAAAGCTGATCCTTCCCGTATATGGTCAGAATATTGACGTAGTTCTTGCAAAAGCTGCTGATGTTATAACGTACGTTGAACACGGAGTTTGTGATTTAGGCGTTGTGGGCAAGGACACTATAATGGAGTATGGCGGCAAATATTTCGAAATTGCTGATTTAGGATTCGGAAAATGCAAATTTGCCCTTGCAGGAAGAAAAGGATACGACTTTTACAAAGGTTATGGAGTTAAAACTGTTGCCTCAAAATATACCAATGTTGCACGAGCTTTTTTTGAAAGCAAGGGAATGGACGTTGATATAGTCAAAATTGAGGGTTCGGTGGAGCTCGCTCCGCTGCTCGGATTAGCAGACGGAATAGTTGATATTGTGGAAACGGGCACTACCTTAAAGGAAAATGGGCTTGAGGTTTACGAAGATGTGGCTGATGTTTCAGCTCGGCTTATTGTAAACACGGTAAGCATGAAGTTGAAAAAAGAAAAAATAGACAGTCTTGTAAGTATGATAGAAAGTAAGATAAGGAGATGAGATAATGATAAGAAAAATATATGCCGACGGCAGTGAAATGGAATTTATCAAAGAAGTTGAAAAAAGAAGCCGTGATACCAATACAGATGTTGAAAAAACGGTAAGTTCAATAATTGAAGATGTGCGTGAAAACGGTGATAAAGCAGTCAAAAAGTATACAGAAAAATTTGATTGCTCTGCCCCTTTGTATTATGAAGTGCCGAACGATGTGATAAACGATGCGCTGACTGAGGCAGACCCGAGGCTTGTAGACGTACTGCTTAACTGCGTTGAGAATATAACTGCTTTTCACAACCGTCAAAAGCAGAACGGTTATATGATGACAGGTGAGGACGGCACTATACTTGGACAGCGTGTTCGTGGGCTGGACAGAGTCGGACTTTACGTTCCGGGAGGAACAGCCGCATATCCTTCTTCCGTGCTGATGAACGCAATTCCTGCCAAAATTGCGGGAGTCAAGGAAATAATAATGGTCACTCCACCGTTGAAAGACGGAACGCCTAACAAGGATATTTTGTTAGCGGCTGCAATATGCGGAGTGGACAGGATATTTATGTGCGGAGGGGCGCAGGCTGTCGCTGCGCTTGCTTATGGAACGGAGACTATTCCGAAAGTGTCCAAAATAGTGGGACCTGGAAATATTTTTGTTGCTACCGCAAAGAAAATGCTTTACGGTGTTGTGGACATTGATATGATAGCAGGTCCAAGTGAGATACTTGTGCTTGCCGATGAAACTGCCGACCCGAAATATGTTGCGGCGGATCTGATGTCGCAGGCGGAACATGACAAGTTAGCAAGCGCAGTTCTTGTTACCATAAGCGACAAACTGGCTGATGAAGTTATATCAGAGCTTGAAAGACAGTTACCGACGCTTTCAAGAAAGGAAATCATAGCTCACTCTCTTGACAATTACGGAGCAATAATCGTTGCGTCTGATATGATGCAGGCATGCGATATTGCAAACAGGCTTGCTCCCGAGCACCTTGAGGCTGTTGTGGAAAATCCTCTTGAATACATCGGAAAACTTGACAATGTAGGCTCACTTTTCTTGGGACAATATGCGCCTGAGCCGCTGGGAGATTATTATGCTGGACCTAATCATGTACTTCCCACCAGTGGAACAGCACGCTTTTTCTCTCCTTTGTCAGTGGACAGCTTTATAAAAAAATCAAGTTATATTTATTATACCAAGCAAGCTCTCAATGAGGCCGCAGATGATATAATTCTTGTAGCCGAGAGAGAAAAACTGACTGCTCACGCAAATTCAATAAAAGTGAGAGTAAATGATATACGTTCACGGGAAGATTAAAACATGTACGAATTAAACAAAAAACTAAAAAATCTATTGCCTTATGACCCTATTCAGGGTGAATATAAAATACGTCTTGACGCAAATGAGAGTTTTATTTCAACGGATAGGGAACGGCTTTGTGAAGCGGTTTCAAGCGTTCAGCTGAACCGTTATCCTGATCCATACGCAAAAAGGCTCATATCGTCTTACTGCGATTTTTACGGTATTGATACCGAGCTTGTAACATCGGGAAACGGTTCGGACGAGCTTATAAGCATTTTGACCGCTTGTTTTCTGGAAAAGGGAGATAAAATTCTTTGTTTTTCACCTGATTTTTCAATGTATTCGTTTTATTCAAGCCTATATGAACTGAATGTTATAACGATTGACAAAGAGCCTGACCTTACAATAAATATTGATAAGGCGATACAAAAAATAAATCAGGAAAATATAAAAGCAGTCATTTTTTCAAATCCCTGCAATCCCACGTCCCTTGGCGTTGAGAAAGCTGATGTGGAAAGGCTTATCACCTCTGTTAATGCTTTGGTAATACTTGATGAAGCATATATGGACTTTTGGGACGAAGAGCAAAGCTTGATCAAAGATACTGCAAAGTACGACAATCTGATAGTTTTGCGCACTTGCTCAAAGGCGCTGGGAATGGCGGGTCTGCGTTTGGGATTTGCGGTTTCCGACAAAATAATAACCAATAAGCTGAGAGCCGCAAAATCTCCTTATAATGTAAATTCATTGACTCAAAGCGTTGCAGAATATTTCTTGAGCGATAAGCGGGAAATGAAAAATCGTATCGAACAGTGCAAAAACGCCAGAAATGAATTATTTGATTTGTTGAACGAACTGCAAATGCCGTGTTTTGAAAAGATATATCCTTCCGTTACGAATTTTGCCTTTGTAAAAACAACAAAGGCAAAGGAAATATTTGATTATTTGCTGGATAACTCTATTGCGGTGCGCTATATGGGAGATTATTTAAGAATAACAGCGGGCAGCAGTGAAGAAAATAAAGCGCTATATGATGCTCTGAAAGCATTTAAAGGATAAGGAGGAGCGTATGAAAAGAACGGCATTGGTAAATCGCAAGACAAAAGAGACGGATATTCAGCTTTCTTTGTGCCTTGACGGAAACGGAACTGCGCAAATCACCACAGGTATAGGTTTTTTAGACCATATGCTTACTTCTTTCACTGTTCACAGCGGGTTTGATTTAAGTGTAAATTGCAGCGGCGATCTTGAAGTAGACGGACACCACACTGTTGAGGATATAGGAATTTGCTTGGGAAAAGCGTTTGCTGAGGCTTTAAAGGATAAAAGCGGTATCATAAGATACAGTTCGGCGTATATTCCTATGGACGAATCCCTCGGCTTTTGCGCAGTTGATATAAGCGGGCGGTCATTTTTGGTGTTTAACGCCGAGTTTTTCAACGAAAAGATAGGCGGATATGAAACCTGCCTTACAGAAGAATTTATGAGAGCATTTGCTTTTAATGCAGGAATAACTCTTCATCTTTCCGTTTCATACGGCAAAAACGATCATCACAAGGTCGAGGCGCTGTTCAAGGCATTGGCTTATTCGTTGAAACAAGCTGTATCTTTTAATTCAACCGGAACAGTCGTTTCATCAAAGGGAGTTATTTAGTTTTTATTATGGAGCGTTTATGATAACTATTATAGATTACGGAGCTGGAAACCTTTTCAGCGTTCACAATGCTTTGGAATATCTGGGATATGAAAATAAAATATCCTGTGAGCCTGAAGATATAGTTGGCGCCGACCGTCTTATTCTTCCGGGAGTGGGAGCATTCGGGGACGCTATGGATAAGCTGAAAAAAGCTGGGCTTGTTGATGTTGTCAAACAAGAAGCGCTGAAAAAACCTTTTCTGGGAATATGCCTCGGTATGCAAATGCTTTTTGAAAAAAGCTATGAGTTCGGAGAACACGATGGGCTTGGTCTTATTCCCGGAGAAGTAAAGCTGATGGAACCTGAAGGAAATCTTGTTATTCCTCAGATGGGCTGGAATTCACTTGAATACAATCATCAGTGCGCCCTTTTAAAGGATATTGATAACGGAGCGTATGTTTATTTTGTTCATTCGTATGCCGCAAAATGTCCTGATGAATTTGTCAGTGCATACTCAAATTACGGCGGAAAAGTGACAGCATTAGTAAACAAAGGCACTGTTTACGGCGCTCAGTTTCACCCTGAAAAAAGCGGCGAGATCGGACTGCAAATGCTGAAAAACTTTGCCGAATTGTAAAATAAATCGGAGAATGACGATATGATTATTTTACCTGCGATAGATATAAAAAACGGAAATTGCGTGAGGTTGTACAAAGGTGATTTTTCCACCGTTCAAAAGGTCGCCGATGATTATTTGCTTACTGCAAAAGGCTTTGAAAAAGATGGAGCAAAATGGATACATACAGTTGATCTGGACGGAGCAAAAGAAGGAAAACCTGTAAACAGCGAGATTTTTGTTTCAATTGCAAAAGAAACTAATCTAAAGGTTGAGCTTGGCGGTGGAATAAGGAGCCTTGATACGGTAGAATATTATGTTTCAAACGGAATATCAAGAGTAATACTCGGTTCTGTCGCCTTAAAAGATCCTCAGATAGTTAAAGACGCTGTAACGGAATACAAAGAGCGCATAGCGATAGGAATCGACGCCAAAAATGGAAAGGTTTCGGCTGAGGGCTGGCTGGATGATTCACAGGTGGATTATATAGAGCTTGCTTTGAAAATGGTGGATGTTGGGGTAAAAAACATTATTTTTACCGATATTTCCAAGGACGGAACTTTGTCGGGGGTAAATGCAGAGCAGCTTGACGCCCTTAACAATGCCGTAAAAGGAAAATGCGACATAACGGCAAGCGGTGGGGTGCATAACATTGACGATATATATTTGTGCAGAAAGTTAGGGCTTTACGGGGCTATCTGCGGAAAATCTCTGTACAGCGGCACTCTTGATCTGAAAGAGGCAATCAAAGTGGGAGAAGGTGGCTGATTTTGCTTGCTAAAAGAATAATACCTTGTCTTGATGTAAGGAACGGAAAAGTCGTCAAGGGCGTAAATTTTGAAGGTGTTCGTGATGTTGGCGACCCTGTAAAATATGCCGAGGAATATAACCGTCAGGGCGCTGATGAGATCGTTTTTTATGATATAACTGCATCTGCGGAAGGCAGAGGACTTATGCTTGACGTAGTTCGTGAAACTGCAAAAAGGGTTTTTGTTCCGCTTTGCGTAGGCGGAGGAATAGGCAGTATCAATGATTTTCGTGAAACGTTGAGGGCAGGAGCAGATAAGGTATCGGTAAATTCACAAGCACTCACAAATCCTGACCTTATAAGTGAAGCGGCGAAAATATTTGGAAGTCAGTGCGTTGTGGTGGGAATCGACGCTAAGCGTGACGGAAACGGCGGATATACCGTTTACCGCAACGGCGGAAGAATAGATATGAAGTTAGAGCTTGGCAAGTGGGTGAAAGAGATAGAAGAACGGGGTGCGGGCGAAATTTGCCTTAACTCTATGGACGCTGACGGCACAAGAACGGGATTTGATATTGAAATGCTTGATTATGTCTGCGGCAAAGTGAATATTCCCGTTATAGCAAGCGGCGGAGCAGGGAAGTTAGAGCATTTTTCAGATGCGCTTATACAAACGGATTGCTCGGCGGTTTTAGCGGCTTCACTTTTTCATTTCAAAGAACTTACCATTGAACAGGTAAAAACTGATTGCCGCAAAAAAGGTATTTTGGTAAGATAATTATTTTCGGAGGCAGTATGACGAATATTGATGTAAATTCTCTGGATAAATATTTTGTAAAATCTGAACTTATTCCTGCGGTAGCGTTTGATGTTGATACTAAAACCGTTCTTATGCTTGCATATATGAACAAAGAAAGTTTGAAAAAAACTCTGGAAACAGGTTATACATGGTATTGGAGCCGTTCGCGTCAGGAGCTTTGGAACAAAGGCGCAACTTCCGGTCATTTGCAAAAGGTGGTTTCAATTTACAGTGATTGTGATGATGACACATTACTTATAAATGTAAAGCAAACGGGTGTTGCTTGCCATACGGGAAGTTATAGTTGCTTTTTCAATAAAATATATGGAGGAAACGATGACTGAAGTATTTAACGAACTTTATCAGACGGTTTTGAGCCGTAAATCATCAAAGGAAGAAGGCTCATATACTTGTTATTTGTTTGAAAAGGGAATTGACAAAATTCTGAAAAAATGCGGTGAGGAATGTACAGAAATGGTTATTGCCGCAAAAAATGCAGATAATAAGGAGCTGAAAAACGAGATAGCAGACCTTATGTATCACATAATGGTAATGTGTGTTGAAAGAGGTCTTGACTGGAATGAGGTAGAAGAAGTCCTCGCTGAGCGCAGTAATAAGTCGGGAAATCTCAAAACTTTTCATCAGGTAGATAAAAATACGTAAATATATTTATTTCCGCAGCAAGATAACTGCGGATAATATTTTGTTTTGCATTGTTATATGCTTGACAAATCTTTATTACAATAGTATAATTATTAAATACGAATTTTTAAAAAATATATGCGACAGAACAAAAGAGAAGTAAGGGGTAATTGCAAGTGTCAAAGGAAAGGGTAACTGTTGCGAGAGCTATGGTTCTTGCACTTGAGCATGAAGGAATAAAGCACATTTTTGGCTATCCGGGTGCGGCAATATGTCCATTTTTTGATGAACTTATAAAGTCTGATATACAGAATATATTGGTACGGCACGAGGCAAACAGCGGGCATGCTGCCAGCGGCTACGCCAGAGTAACGGGAAAGCCTGCGGTATGCGCCGCAACATCAGGTCCCGGCGCTACAAATCTTATCACGGCAATTGCTACTGCTCATATGGACAGCGTTCCTATGATAGCGATAACTGGACAGGTATTGAGCAGTCAGCTTGGGCGTGACGCTTTTCAGGAGGCTGACATCACAGGTGCGGCAGAGCCTTTTGTAAAGCACAGCTTTCTGGTGAAGAATCCAAATGATATAGGAGAAGTCATAAAAAAGGCGTTTTATATCGCCTCAACAGGCAGGCAGGGTCCTGTCCTGATAG
Organism: uncultured Ruminiclostridium sp.; assembly: GCA_947630175.1. GTDB lineage: Bacteria > Bacillota > Clostridia > Oscillospirales > Ruminococcaceae > Ruminiclostridium_E. Next base: position 159,298 of record CANRGJ010000001.1, read on the forward strand.
ATGTGCCAATGGATATTCAAAAAATGGAAATTGAATTTGAATATCCTGAAAAGGTGGAGATCCGTTCGTACAAGCCCAGTTTTTTTGGAAACAAACTCCAGATAAAAAAAGCCGCCGAGGCATTAAAAAACAGCAAAAAGCCGCTTATTTGCGCAGGTGGTGGTATTTTATCGTCAGGCGCTTGCGAGCAGCTTAAAATTCTGTCAGAAAAATGCGATATCCCTGTTATCGTAACAATGATGGGAATAGGCTCTATTCCTACAAATCACAAAAATTATTACGGAATGTTGGGCATTTTCGGCAGAAAGATCGCAAATCAGGCGCTCAATGCCTGTGATCTGCTTATTGTGCTGGGCGCAAGAATGAGCGACAGAGCTGTTACAACTCTTGCCTCTTTTGACGACACAACGGTTATACATATAGACGTAGACCCTGCGGAAATCGGAAAGAACGCTCCTGTTAATATCCCGATAGTTGGCGATGTAAAAACTATTCTGGAACAGTTTATAGCAGAAGTCGAGCCTATGACGCACGATGAATGGCAAAGCGGACTGTTTATCAACAAAACGGATTTTGAAGCAAAGGCAAATACTTTCCAAAGTGATTATGTAAGCCCTAAGCTTATGATAAAAAGTATTTGCAAGGCGTTGCCGCAAAAACGTGTGATATGTGCAGATGTGGGTTCCAATCAGATATGGACTGCAAATAACATTGAAATAGGAGAAGAAGGCAAGTTCATCACTTCCGGCGGAATGGGAACAATGGGATTTTCATTTCCTGCTGCAATAGGGGCAAAATGCGCCGATAAGGACGCTGAAGTTGTTGCAATATGCGGAGACGGAAGTTTTCAGATGAGCTTTATGGAGCTTGCCACTGCCGTTCAGCATGGAATAAATGTAAAGATAGTTGTTTTTGTAAACAATAAGCTTGGTATGGTAAGAGAATATCAGACCAACAATTATGCGGGGCGCCACACAATGGTAGACCTCAGCGGAAGTCCTGATTTTCTCAAGCTTGCCGAGGCTTACGGAATAAATGGCGAAACTGTTTCCAAAAATGAGCAGATCGTTTCCGCAGTAGAAAATATGGTCAACGCCAACGAGCCTTATCTGCTTCAGGTAATTGTGGATAAAAACGAAAAGTCACTTATTGTGTGATATGACTATTTTGATATTTCCGTCTGTAATATGACGGGAAAGGAAATGTAATGAAACATACGATTTCTATATTGGTGGAAAACAATGCAGGTGTGCTTGCAAGAATATCAGGATTGTTTGCCCGCCGTGGATTTAATATTTACAGTCTTGCGGTCGGTGTGACAGAAGATGAAAGCGTTTCAAGAATAACAATAGTTGCCGATGGGGACGATTATACGCTTGAACAGATTGAAAAACAGCTAAATAAGCTGATAGATGTTATCAAAGTCCGCACCGTAAAGCCCGATGAGCTTTTACAGCGTGAGCTTGTTCTCATCAAAGTAAGCTGCAGTGCACAGCAAAGGCATGAACTTATTTCCATTGCGGAGATAACGCAGGCTAAAATTTCAGATATTTCCGTTGACTCTATGACTCTTGAACTTTCAGCAAATGAATCACATCTGAACAATTTTCAGGAGCTGCTCCGTCCTTATGGGATAAAAGAAGTTGTAAGAACGGGAACAATAGCAATTCAAAAGGGAACAGCATCCCTTAGGATATAAAAAGAAAAGGAGAAACATAATTATGGCAAAGCTTTATCATCAGGAAGACTGCAATCTGTCACTTCTGGACGGAAAAAAGGTAGCTATTATAGGCTATGGCAGCCAAGGACATGCGCACGCATTGAATTTAAGGGACAGCGGAGTTGACGTTGTTATCGGTCTTTACAACGGCAGCAAATCCTGGGCAAAGGCTGAACAGGCAGGCTTTAAGGTAATGACCGCTGCTGACGCTGCAAAAGAAGCGGATATTATAATGATACTTATCAACGATGAGCGTCAGGCTGATATGTACAAGGAGAGCATTGCTCCAAATCTTACCGCAGGAAAAGCTATCGCTTTTGCTCACGGCTTTAATATTCATTTCGGTCAAATAGTACCTCCCGCAGATGTTGACGTTATTATGATTGCTCCTAAAGGACCAGGTCATACCGTTCGTTCCGAATATACCATCGGCAGAGGTGTTCCTTGCCTTGTTGCGGTTCATCAGGACGCTACCGGCAGAGCAATGGATATTGCTCTTGCATATGCAGCGGGAATAGGCGGTTCAAGAGCAGGCGTTCTTGAAACCACATTTAAAATGGAAACTGAAACCGACCTGTTCGGTGAACAGTGCGTACTTTGCGGCGGCGTCACCGCTTTGATGAAGGCAGGCTTCGAAACATTGGTAGAGGCAGGTTACGACCCTCAGAATGCTTATTTTGAATGTATCCACGAGATGAAGCTGATAGTTGACCTTATCTATAAGGGCGGATTCGGTATGATGAGATATTCTATTTCCGATACCGCTGAGTTTGGCGATTATGAAATAGGCAAGAGAATCGTAAACGCTGACGTAAAGGCTGAAATGAAGAAGGTTTTGGGTGAGATCCAGGACGGCACATTTGCTCGCAACTGGATCATGGAAAACAAAATGGGTCGTTCTCACTTCAACGCTTGCAGAAGGATAGAAAGCGAACATCAGCTTGAACAGGTAGGTGCTGAAATTCGTAAGATGTATGCTTGGAGCGATGACGGAAATAAGTCGATTGATGAGATCGCAGACGCAAAGTTTAGCAACTGATTTCAGTAGTGTTTATTTAGAATAATAAAAATACCCTCGGCAAATTTTATGCCGAGGGTATTTTTATTGTTAGTGTTATGCGCTTTTAAACTACGATTCTGACAACTTTGTAAATTGAACTCCGTCCTTATTGGTAATCCCTACATACATTTCAGAAGTATACCTTCCTGTTTCGCAAAAATGATTCATAACATATTTTGCAGAAATTGGCATTTCAAGTGATAGTGCTTCTTGTAATGAAAACCATTGACAAATTCCTTCGTTTGAAACCAAATTGTCACTGACAGTATCTTTTAGTTCAGCGAAAAAGTAATAATTCTGCCTTATTTCTCTGTTTGTCCATCTTAGCGTTATGTACCTTAGGGATAAGTCATCAATTTCCTGCGAGCTGATACCCAACTCTTCTTGCAATTCTCTTAATGCACAAGCTTTTGCGTCGTTCAACTCATAATTCTCAAAATGTCCTCCCGCTGAGGCAACCCAAACATTATTTACTACTTTTCCGCCCTGCCTAAACAAAAGCAAAACTTTTTCGCCCCTAATCAGGTATAAGGAAGTCATATTTCGCAATTTACCGTTCATCTGTGCTGCTCCCACAAGAAGTTTTTATTTTTTCAACGCCACAGGCTCAAATCTCACTCTTATATTCGGCATTTTTTCAATTACAGAGTAGTAATTCTGATCCCAGTCCTCGCCTTGTGATGGGTCGTTTTCACCGCTTGCCGGAGGAGCAAATATTTTCAGTGTTAAATCACATTCGCCCTTGAGAGGATTTTCAAAGAATGCGCTCATTAAATCTATTGTTTTTGCTTTTGGAGATTTATAGAACCATCTTCCGTTTATCTCCATCATAAGGTTCAGCTCTTCTTCAAATGTAACTTCGCAGAATGTAGGGTTGCAGTCAAAATGAATGGGAATTGCAATTCCATCTGAATCCTCAAAGCTGCCCCAGCGCATCTTGGCAGGGAACTGAGCCTCACCCGTTTCCTCAATAACAGGTGAAAAATATTCGTCGTGGATTATTTCCCTGTAAACCTTCATTTCAGGCTGAGGTATACCGACTTCGGGGTTGTTTGGATCTTCTATTTCAAGTCCAAGCCTTCCTCTGTCGCGGAACATATAGAAAGTAAACGCTTTGAGCCATTCAGCTTTTTCATTTTTTACCTTATCGCAGAACGCCTTAACAATATTTGCCTGTTCATACGGTCCCACAACATCTCCGTCAGCATTCAGCTCGCTCATAACCATAGGCTTTTCCACGCCGCCATTAAGGAATTTGAAACGCTCATATGATTTCTTTGTCATATTGAAAACATTTTCCGCATTGTCAACTGTGAAGGAATTGCCACCCTTTTCAGCAACGTCAAACGGCCAGCCGTAATGCAGTGAAATATATTTATCCACAGACCATATGTCGGTGGCTCTTACCGCTTCAGTAAATTCCTTTTCCTTTGATATTTCGTCGCTGTCAGCACTTTCACAGCCGCCTATACAAAGAATCGTTGAAACGTTGGGGGCGTATTCCTTGATTATCTTATGAAAACGCACATAAAAGTCCGCAACCTCCTGATATGTGCAGCGCTTGTTAAAGCTGAACCAGTTTCCTGTTGCCTCGTGGTTTATTCTCAGCAACATTCTTCCGAAAGGACGAAGGTCTTTTGCTATTGCGATCAAATGCTCGTCTGTGACGGCGGGATCAATAGTTAATGTGAGGGAAACGTCCTGTCCGTGGCGGCGGACATCTCTCATACAAGTAAAAGGCTCGTCTTCTGTTGTACCGCCTAAACCGCCCTTATAAGTAAAATAATCATCATAAGGATAGTCCCATTGGAAGCTTACGTCTGCGTCTTTCATTACCTCAGAAATCCTTCCGGGCCATTCCTTGTCAAAGGGATAGTAGCAGTACATCAGGTTTATGCATCTATGAGGTCTTCCCATTGTTTGCAGAATATAATCCTGATTTACATATTCGCCTCTTTCGCTCCCGTCGTTCATATCAACGGCGCATTTTGCCGGACCGATATGGATTTTTTTGATCTCCTCCATTTTCATCCTCCTTGAAGTTTGATAAAATTCAGTTTGATTTAAGCGGCATATAAACAACTATATAAATTATAACATAGTCGGAAATCGTTTTCAAGGGGGTTTACAAATTTTGTAATTTGTATTATAATATAGATGATTATATAAAATGGAGAAGTATGCATGACTTCACAGATAATAAAAGATATAACAGACTTTATATTTGTAGATCATATGCCTCAAAAATCTGACGTAATTTTTTTACCCGGCGGTTCACACCACGCTCAGCCCGAATATGCCGCTGAGTTATATAAAAATGGTTTTGCTCCTTTAATTATTCCTTCAGGAGGAGTAGGAATAAAAAATGACAAGTGGCCCGGTGTGAGAGAAAAATCGGATATTTACAACGATAATTATCAAAGCGACTGCGATTTTTTTACAGATGTACTTATAAAAAACGGTGTTCCGACTGAGGCGATCATTGGCGAAAATAAATCGAGATATACACGTGAAAATGCGTTTCTTTCACGCAAACTTGTTGATGAAAAGAAAATCAGTTTAAGAAGTGGAATTATTGTATGCAAATCTTTTCACGCCCGTCGTTGTTTAATGCTTTATCAGCTTGCTTTCCCCGAAATAAAACTTACTGTTTGTACCGTAGATGTTTATGACATTACGAGAGAAAACTGGTTTACTTTTGAAAATGGTATAGACAGAGTTTTGGGAGAACTTTCCCGCTGTGGGAGTCAGTTTAATGATGATATAAAAAATTATTTGAATTTGTAATATGTAAATATGACGCTTATTCGGGAACAGTACAGCCTTGGGGTAGTTGGCAAGGGAATGGGATTCAATATAAATTTGACTATTCTATTGGTTGGTATGAATCTAACGGATATATTATTGAGGTTTACTAATGAAAAAGTATGTTCCATATACTTTGCACAAATGGAGTGTATATGTTAAAGAATGGTTTCAGGAAAGAATTCGATATGGTATACCCGATAAATTACATTTGATAAAAACAAATTTTCCCTGCCTTTTAATTTGCAAAAGTATTGATAAAAAGCGTACAAGGGAAACATTAAAAGCAGATTTTCGTTCTAAGGGAATTCCATTTAATGCTTATTGCTTAACAGGGGGGAAACCTGAAGACGCATGTGTGTTGTGCAAATTCGGGATTTTTCTTTGGCAATGTTATTATGTAGAAAAAAACATAAAATGGGATATAAGAATATTCCTAACTCAAAGTCAAGCTTGTTTTTATTTATATTATTCAGTATTGAGTAATTTTAAAAGAAAGGTTGCATTAACAAAAACTGAAGAAAAAATTATTAAAGGATTTAAATATGGAGCTAAATGGATAATGTAAACAAAGATTTACCAATTAAATGAAAGGAGTTAATATGGAGCAGTATTCAGAAAAATGGATCAAGGAATTTTCTCATCATGAATTAAGTGATCATGATGCATGTAAAGCTATTTATGAATTTGTGACTTCTTATGATATAAGATGCGGTGAATATGAAGGAAACTCCTATGTTATTAAAAAAATTGACAGAGAAAACTTTATTATTTTCTTAGAAAATCAGTATCCTGATGGTCATATAGAAATTCCATGGGCAATAGCAATATACAAGAATCAACTGTTGAACATTCTTAGTCACCATATATGTCGAAAATGATATTATTATGGAAAATCAATGAAGCTTTTTTGAAAAAGCAAACAGATGCTGGTAAAACAATTATTTTCTCACACAATCCTAATTTTGACTGGGGAGGTAGCGATTTTGCCAAAGAAATTCAGTTTTTAAGAGCAAACAATTATAAAATAAGTGAAATACCTAATCCTGATGGATATTTTTATGCTATTCCCAATAGATTGAGGTGATTATAGTGATTCCTTTAGAAGTATTAACAAAATGGTATATGAATGAAGAAGAATGTGATATGCTTTATAATTCTAAATTTTAACCAATGGAATTTCCGTGGCTTAGCGAAGTTCGAGAATGGGTCAATATAACCTATAATACAAGAGTATTGACAATCGGACTTTCGCCTAAGGGAAAAAGATTTCTTTTTTATTTTTACGACAAGAATAATAATATTCCCCGAATTTATTTAAAGGACGGTGGCTCTTATGAAGATATGAGTGCCATAAATTATAAAATTGCCGAAGTATCAGGGCTTGACGAAAAAAGTTTGACTCGGTTATTTCAGGTGATTTTGCTAGCCGATGGAAAGAATATTTGACTAGTGGAATGGTCCCTAAAAATCTTTCGGATCGTATTAACAGTCTCTTTAACGATATTGGTGTTTTTGAACGCTTTTACTACAAGAAATGCATAATGGAAACAAAAGCAGAAGCAAAACGATTCCTTTTAAGTGAAGAATATTCAGCCATAAAAAAGAAAATATACGATTTGCTGAAAAGTCATGACAAGTATGATCTATGGCGGAAAAGGATATTTGTATTTTTGTGGATTACAAAGAAAATATGGAAAAATTCTCAATGTATGGCAGATGGGTAAACGATATGTCAGACGAAGAAATAAATGAATATGAAAACGAGATTATAAACAGTTAAAAAGGGGTTGTAAAAGTCATAAAAATGGTCACATAAATGGGATTATTTTATGTTGAACATAATGTTATTTTTGCCGAAGCAATATGCTTCGGCATTCTTGTTGAAACGCATTTAAAATTTAGGTTAAACTTGACTATAACAGCAAAATATTGTATAATATTACCAAAAGCAATGTGGTGAGGGGATAGATATGCACATCAGCGTCTGTGACGATGATAAAGAAATGGTAGTATATATAGCAAACCTTGTCAAAAAATCCGCTCCCGAATACAACATCTAAATCTTCACCTCCGGCGAAGAGCTTCTTGCGTGCGACACCAAAACTGACATCGCTTTCCTTATTTGAATTTACAGCTTAAGGAGCAGAAAAATATGTAAAAAGAGACAACAAATTATAAATTATACTTGCAAATAAGAAAGGAAAGATAAAAAATGCTTGAATACGATGAACTCAGACTTGAAATGGAGGCTTTGGAGCCTCAGCTTGACGAACTTGAAAAAGCTATGAATATGGAACAGCTTGAAAAGGAAACGGCTGAATTGGAAGCTAAGTCCTCAGAGCCTGATTTTTGGAACGACGCTGAAAATTCGCAAAAGATAATGCAAAAAATAGGCAGTATGAAAAATAAGATAAGTACATTCAAAAAGCTGCGTGAAAGCTATGATGATGTGCTCACAATGATTGAGATAGCAAATGAGGAAGAAGACATTTCGATGCTTGCAGAAATCAAGAATTCAGCAGTGACTGTAAAATCCGATTTGGAGGAGCAAAAGCTGATAACCTTGCTTTCAGGAGAATATGACAGCAAGAACGCAATTCTGACATTCCACGCAGGCGCAGGCGGCACAGAGGCTCAGGACTGGGTGGAAATGCTTTATAGAATGTACAACAGGTGGGCGGAACGCCACAACTTCAAGGTGGAGCTTCTAGATTATCTCGACGGTGAAGAAGCGGGAATAAAAAGTGCATCTATTCTGATAAAAGGCGAAAACAGCTACGGTTTTTTAAAATCTGAAAACGGTGTTCACCGTCTTGTGCGTGTAAGCCCGTTTGACGCTTCAGGACGCCGCCATACCAGCTTTGCCAGCCTTGAGGTAATGCCTGAGATCGATGAGGATACCAACGTTGATATAAGACCTGAGGATATTGAAATGGAAGTATATCGTTCCAGCGGCGCAGGCGGTCAGAAGGTAAACAAGACGAGCTCCGCCGTTCGTCTTATCCATAAACCCACAGGCATAGTCTGCGCCTGTCAGACGCAGCGCAGTCAGTTGCAGAACAGAGAGTACGCAATGCGTATGTTAAAATCCAAGCTGATAGAAATAAAAGAGCGTGAACATCTTGAAAAAGTCAGCGATATCAAGGGCGAACAGCTTAAAATAGAGTGGGGAAGTCAGATACGCTCTTATGTGTTTATGCCCTACACTCTTGCAAAGGATCACCGCACAGGCTTTGAAACTGGCAATATTCAAGCGGTAATGGACGGAGATATTGACGGGTTTATTAACGCTTACCTCACAGCAAAGAGCAGAAACGAGATATAAATGAACAAAAATGATATTTTTACCGCCGAGATCGTTGATCTTACAAATTTAGGTTCAGGAGTTTGCAGGATAGACGGAATGGCGGTATTTGTTCCTAATGCCGCAATAGGTGATGTTTGCAGGATAAAAATATTGAAGGTCAAAGACAGGTACGCTTATGGGAAGATCGAGGAGCTTATCGTGCCTTCTCCTGACAGAATTGAAACAGATTGCCCCGTGTTTGGAAAATGCGGAGGCTGTTCATTCCGTCACATAAATTATGAAGCGGAGCTTTCGGTAAAAGAGCACTTTATAAAAGAGTCCTTTACAAAAGCAGGTTTGTCTTCTGAATTTCTCCCTATAATTGGGAATGACAATATTATCAGTTACCGAAACAAAGCACAGTATCCGCTTGGACGTGATAAGGACGGCAATGCGGTCTACGGATTTTATGCTAATAATAGTCATAGGATAGTGCCTTGTGCAGATTGTCTTTTACAGCCTGAGATTTTTTCCGAAATAATGGAGCATATTCTTGATTTTATCCGCACGCATAAGCTGAGCATATATAACGAGGAAGAAAATCAAGGCGTTATTCGGCACATATGCCTGCGAAAAGGGCATTACAGCGGGGAAATAAATGTAACGATAGTAGCCCGTCGCAATATTCCCGAATTTAAAAAGCTGTCAAAAGAGCTTATTTCTGCTTTTCCCTCAATAAAGGGCATAGTCGTAAATATAAACAAGGCAGATACCAATGTGATTATGGGGGAAGAAGAGATCCTTCTTGAAGGAAAGATGGATATTCAGGATAAAATGTGCGGCAACAAAGTTTTGATTTCTCCCCAATCATTTTATCAGGTCAACACGCCAATGGCTGAAAGGCTTTATTCAATTGCGAAAAATTTTGCGGAGCCGACGGGAAAAACCGTTGCCGATATTTACTGCGGCATAGGCACGATAGGATTGTCTTTTGCAAAGGAAGCTAAAAAGCTGATTGGCGTTGAAATTGTGGACAGCGCTGTGAAAAATGCAAGACAAAATGCAGAGCTGAACAAAATTTCAAATGCAGAATTTTATTGTTCCGACGCTGATAATGCGGCAGGAATTATAAAAAATGCAGGAATATCTCCCAATGTGATAATTCTTGACCCAGCTCGCAAAGGCTGTCAAAGGCAGACTTTAACAAATATTGCTTCACTGAGAGCAGACCGAATTGTGATGATAAGCTGCAATCCTGCTACCGCTGCCCGTGATTGCGCAATTTTAAAAGAATTTGGTTATGAAACAGTAAAGGTACAGGGGGTTGATTTGTTCAGCAGGACGCAGCATGTGGAGACAGTGGTCTTGATGTCGCGCCGAAGCCCTTAAAAAAGGATTTTTTGGATATATCCAAATGAAACACTCGATCCAAAGTGTGTTTTATTGCAAGAGGAAACAAGTCAATTACAACTATGTATAACAGGTTGAGTTAGTGATTTTGATATTGATATATTAAGACGGTGGATTGAATGTCAATAATGTACATACATTAGAAAAGAAATCACATATGAATAATTTATTAGTTTAAATAGTGATTTAAAAAGTATTCAATAATGTCTTTCAGATAGAGACGAAAAAACTGAAAAAATCCATTGGAGGAGCAAAACATGGAAATGAATGAATTTATTGAGAAGGTTAAAAGTCAAAGTAAAAATTTTGGATTTTGTTTTGAATCTCAGCCAAGGAAAGTAAAGAACGCTGTATGGCGGAAAAATATCCATCCGGAGAAAGAAGAAGACTTTAGAAAAGGTGCTTATTTTGGATTGGTAAATGCTGATGAAGAATCAGCGGGGGGCATATAGTGATTTTAGCTTGGTTATCTTTCCAAATGCTGAGTGTTCCCATTTTGTTGTTGCTCTAGGCGTTGGTTCTTTAGGATTCAACAAAGATTTTACTGTTGCCACTTTGCCGTGGCTAAGACGATTATTCTCTAGGCTCAGAGACGATAAGTACGCAGGAAAACAATTCTTTAAGGTAGATTTTTCTGATATTGAATCACCATCTTCTATTTTGAATCACATGGAAGGTATAGAAGATTTGCGAGAGGTAATGAGCAAATATTCCACGGTTCTTCCTGCTTGTCAGATTGTCGAAGTTGAAAAAGGCTCTGAAGAAGAAGCATATGGCATAGTTTGGCAATGGTTGACAACCTATGCAGCTTTCAGAGAGGTTGAAAATAATAAGACGCAGAGAGATGAAGTTCGAAAATATTTGCCTCATGCTAAGGACTTAGACGATTATTCTGAGGACGCCATTTACAGACAATTACTTGAGGAGCGATTCATTGTTCTTCAAGGAGCTCCCGGAACTGGCAAAACTTGGACCGCAAATAAAATTGCAAAACAGCATTTTAATGGTAGTGAAGGAAAGACTTTTTTCGAGCAGTTCCATGCGGAAACTACGTATTCTGATTTTGTTTATGGAATTAAGCCCAAAATGGATGGGACAGGTTTGGCCTATGAGGAGCATTATGGAATCCTCATCAATGCCATAGACTATGCAGCTTTAGGCAATCCTACGTTATTGATTATTGATGAGATTAACAGGGCAAATCTATCAAGTGTTCTTGGTCCTGTTTTCTATCTGTTTGAGAAAAATGCTGATGAAAGGTCAAATAATATAAAAATCGGAGCTCGAGAAATAACAAAGCTACCTAACAACCTATACGTAATAGCTACGATGAACACGGCTGACCGCAGCTTGGCTGTCGTTGATTTTGCGCTTAGGCGAAGATTTTCATGGATTACATTACGACCTCATTCAATAGAAGCAAACGAAGGACAACTATTTATGAATGATGAATTTGAATATTTCTCAAACTTATTCAGTAAATATGCTTCGAGTGAGGAGTTAAATTTGCAGCCGGGTCAGTCATACTTTATCGTTGAAAGCGTAGAGGCTTGGAATCGACGGTTAAGATATGAATTGGTTCCTTTGATGAAGGAGTATTTTAATGAAGGATACTTAAAAAATGCAATTTCTGAATTCAGCGACTACGTATATAACAAATTAGGGATTGATTTATATGAATAATGATACGGTTTTGACGCTCCAGGTTCTTAGTAGCAATATCTTTACGATGGATAAGCTGAATTTTTTATTATCTGGAGACAAACGAAAATTTGAGAGGGATATTCAGAAGTTGATAAGCTTAAATAAAAAAACTTTTGACTACCTGGGAATAGATGCTCACGGACAATATGATGATAGCTTTAATTTTTTTCTTTGTTTAAGATCATCGGAGTATTCTGGAGCAGTACCTCTTCGCTCTGCTGGAACTGGGCTAGTATGTGGATATTTGAAAGTAGTGGGACGCTATGGTGAAGATATAGATGGAGTATTACCGCTTCTAAAGGATGAAGACTTTACTCCGGAATTTGATAACACGATGTTGATCGGCTCTGATATGGCTGTGGCGCCACCTAAATATATAGAATGTGCTAAATATGTGGATAAGTATGTGCAGGCGGATCGTTTTCAGTGGCAGAAATTTACAAATAGAAAAATCACTCAAACAAAGCCGAGGAATACAGATTGGGCAACGTATTATCTGAAATCATATGATCCGAGCAACGTTTTTAAATACCCCAATAGCATTAATGAATTAACAACAGAACATTCTGAATGGGCTGCGCTAAAATATGTGTTGTCACTTGCGATTTCAGAATTAAGAGCAGGTACAACGCCTAAATCAATTAAATCGCATTATGCGGATATTATCAGACGCCTTGAACGTGTATGCTTTGGAGACGATTTGCAGATAGTAGATCATATAGATGTTCACTCTTCTGATCCAATTATTATTAAGGAACTGAAGGCCATAGCAAATCTAATTCTTAAAAATACATCAGATATTCGTTGTGCTTGGAGAATTGATTACTCACGCTTCTTTGAACGTTATGTTCAATACATCTTTGCACAGCTGGCATATAAAAGAGGTTATCGGGCTTTTAATAACCCTCATTTTGGAATCAGCGGCCAAAAACCGGCTTGGGCATTAAAATACCTAGAACCAGATTTAGTGATGATTAAAGATGGTGATCAGGTGGTTGTAGATGCAAAATACAAATCTCATATGTATAACTTTGACAGTAATTTTACCGAATTACATGACGTTTTTAGAGATGATTTTCATCAAGTGCTTGCGTATTCGTCATTTAGCTCTGCGCAACAAAAAAGAACCATTATTGCATATCCTTATAAGGAATTTAAATGTTATGCTACAACCGTGCACAGTAGTTTGAATGAATGTGAGAATAAAACATTCCTTATAGGCTTGCCGATATCTAAAGCAGCTATTATTGATGTCATAGACTCCCTGAATAAGATACTTTTATATTAAAAACGTATTCGTGTTGACTTTATATCGCGTTACTATATTTTCTATGACAATAAGATCATATGATATCAAAATAGATGTATCAAGCCATATGGAAACGTTTGTTCAATTTTCAAAGGGATGAACCCAGTCAATGAAAATCGGGGTTTATCTCTATGGAGAATATTGATTTGAACAGCAAATTATAATTTAGCCTTTAGCCGGAAATCGTTGCATTTTTCTTCCCCTTAGGGTGAATAATGCAGTGGTTTTTTTACTCTGCTCAACTGATACTCAAAATGCCTGCATCACAGTTTGGGCACTCACTAGCGAAATGATGAGTTTATTTTTATAGAAAAATTGTTTAATATGCTGACATAGCACATGTTCAGTTGAACCATTTTTGCTTTGAAACATTTCAAATAAATGTGTAAAAATATTATTATATTTTGTCAATTTTACTGATTTTATTTTTTGTTTTTATTTAAAATAACGATTTTTTGATTTACAGTCCCAAAAATTGTACACTTATAAGAACGGCGGTTGACAGGGAGTATAATAAAGTATTATAATTTAAATATCACTTATGAGATAAAATAAAAACCTTGCTTAAAAAGCAAGGTCATTGCACAACACTTGTGCGAACGGTTTTACCGAACGATTTGAAAAAATATTTATTTGAACTCGTAGTGTAAATTTATAGGGTAGTATATCCTATAAACATAGTATAACACATTTATGGAGGAATTGTCAAGTGGTGGACGAAAAAAATTTTTGGGGTCTTGATATTGGTACAAATTCTGTCGGTTGGGCTGTTACTAACGAACAATATAATTTAAAAAAATTCCATAACAATCTTGTGTGGGGAGTTCATCTTTTTGATGAAGCAGAGCAATCTGCGGAAAGGAGAACGTTTCGTACTGCGCGCCGCCGTCTGGAGCGACGCAAGCAAAGAATTTCCTTGTTGCAGGAATTTTTCGCAAAAGAAATTTTGAAAGTGGAAAAAACCTTTTTCATGAGGTTAAAGGAAAGCTCGTTGCTCCCTGAGGACAGTGAGCATCGTACCAATAATATATTTTTTGGTGATGAAGATTTTACAGATAAGAAATATTTTGAAAATTACCCTACCATACATCACCTTATATGTGAACTTATGCAGGATAAGAGCGAACACGATGTAAGGCTGGTTTACCTTGCATGCGCATATATTCTGGCGCACAGAGGACATTTTTTGTATTCCGTCGATAAAGACAGCGCAGAGAAAATAACCGATTTTACTCCCTTGCATGAGGGTTTCATAAACGCTTTGACAAATATCTGCGAAACAATACCGTTTGACAGTGATCCCGATAAAATGTCGGAAATTTTAAGATCAGACCGATCTGTTACAGAGAAATCAAAACGTCTGACAGAATTATGGTTCGCAAAAAATAAGCCTAAAAATGATTTGTGCAGCGGTCTGCGTTTTGACTGCTTGATAAAGCTGTTGAGCGGCGGTACAGTCAAATTGTCAGACCTTTTTTTGAACGAAAGCTACAAAGACCTTGACAAAAACTCCATATCGGTATTGTCTGCCGATTTTACAGATACGTTAGATTCGATCTATGGCATGTTGGAAGATGATCAGTGGGAGCTTCTTGATGCTGTAAAAAAGCTGTGCGATCAGTCATTGCTTGTGCGGTCGCTTGGAGAATGCAGTAGCATTTCGGCTGCCAAGGTTGATGTTTATAAAAAGCACCAAAAAGATCTGCATGATCTGAAATACATATGCAAAAAATACCTTACCCAAAAGCAGTATTACGAAATTTTTAAGGATACACAAGGAAAAAGCAACTATGCCGCATATGTTTATAATGGCGCTGTTAAAAAGTGCGGTCAGGATGACTTTTGCAAATTCGTTCTTAAATTTCTTGAAAGCGTAAAATCTGAAAGTTCAGACAAACCTTTATTAGATGAACTGATAGATAAATGTAAAAATTTAAAGCTCTGCCCAAAACAAAAAACTACGGACAACAGAGTCATACCATATCAGTTGTATTATGCGGAGTTGAAACAAATACTTGAAAACGCGTCAGCCTATCTTCTTTTTCTCAATGACAATGATGAATACGGTACTGTTGCCGACAAAATACTGAGCATAATGGAGTTCAGAATACCGTATTATGTCGGACCGCTCGTAAGCAGTGAAAAAAGCAGCTTTGCCTGGATGGAAAGAAAAGCCGAAGGCAAAATCTATCCGTGGAATTATCACGAGAAAATTGACCTCGACAAGACGGAAAACGCCTTCATCAGAAGAATGACCTGCAAATGCATGTATCTTGCAGGAGAGGACGTTTTGCCTAAAAACTCTCTGCTGTATTGCAAATTCAGCGTTCTTAACGAAATAAATAATATTACCGTTGACGGCAACAAAATTTCCGTAAGTGCCAAACAGAGGATCTTCAACGAGCTGTTTGTGAAAAAACAGCGGGTCACTATAAAAGCAATTGAAAATTGTCTGAAAGTGTGCGGTGAATTTAAGGACGGACAATCCGTCGGAGGAATAGATGTAAGCATCAAATCTTCTTTAAAGTCTTATCACGATTTTAAAAGATTGCTTGAATCGGGAGCTCTCAAAGAAACTGACGCTGAAAGGATTATTGAAAGAATAACTGCGACCACAGATACCGCCAGACTTAAGAAATGGCTGAAAAACAATTATATCAGTTTAAGCGATGCAGATCTGAAGTATTTGTCAAGCCTTAATTATAAAGATTACGGCAGACTGTCACGCAAGCTTCTTGAAGAAATATTGGAGATCGACATAAACGGTGAGGCACAAAGCGATAGGAATATTATAAATGCACTTTGGGAAACAAATGATAATTTGATGCAGATACTCGGCTCCAAATACAGATACGGGAATGTCATTGAGAAATACAACGCTGATTTCTATTCCGACCCCACTAATCATAAAACGATCGAAGAAAGAATGAAGGAAATGTATATTCCCACAGCCGTAAGACGTTCAGTGACAAGAACAATGGATATTGTAAAAGAAGTAAAAAGCATTATCGGAAAAGATCCTGACAAGATCTTCATAGAAATGGCGAGGGAAAGTAATCAGAACAACAAGGGAAAACGCACGAAATCACGGCGAGAGCAGATAAAAGAATTATATAATTCCACAAAAGATATGGCGGATAAAGAGCGTCTGAACGAATTGTACTCGCAGCTTGACCGCACCGACGACGGCAGGCTGCGGAGCGAAAAATATTATTTGTACTTTATTCAGTTGGGAAGATGTATGTATACAGGACACGCTATTGATTTTGAGAGGCTGGGAAATGATACATATTACAATATTGATCATATATATCCGCAGGCAAAGGTCAAAGACGACAGCCTTGAAAATAAAGTTCTTGTGGAATCTGAGGCAAATGGCGCAAAAGGCGACAAATACCCTATCTCTGCTGATATAAAGAAAAAAATGCGCACTTTCTGGAACGCTCTGAGAGATAAAGGACTGATAGGCGAAAAGAAATATCAGCGTCTTACCAGAAATACAAATTTTACTGAGGAGGAGCTTGCAGGATTTATTTCAAGGCAGCTGGTAGAAACAAGGCAATCGACAAAAGCTGTTGCAGAGCTCATCAAGGAGATATGTCCCAACTCAAAGATCGTATATGTAAAAGCCGGTCTTACATCTGAATTCCGTCAGGAAATGGATATGCTCAAATGCCGGGAAGTGAACGATCTTCACCACGCAAAAGACGCATACCTTAATATAGTCATGGGGAACGTATATAACACACAATTTACCGAAAATCCGCTTAATTTTATAAAAAGCGGAGAGCAATATTCACTAAAGATATTCAAGCGCTCTAAAGACGGCAAGGAAAGCGGGCTGCTTACCCGCAGAGTTGTGCGCGGAGAAAATATTGCGTGGGATCCATCCATTTCTTTTGACATAGTAAAAAAGATGATGAGCAAAAACAGTATAAGATTTGTAAGATACTGTTACAGGCGAAAAGGCGGATTATTCAACCAACAGCCTGAACGAAAAAGCGAGGGACTTGTTGAAAGAAAGCAAGGACTTGATACAGCAAAATACGGCGGCTATAATAGCACCACCGCGTCATATTTTTCTTTGGTGAAGTATGGCGGAGCTATTACTTTTATTCCTGTGGAGCTTATGTATGCGGAAAAATATTCTTCAAGCAAAGAGTATGCTGAAAATTATGCCGCAAAACAACTTTCAATTATTTTAAATCAGGAAATCAATGCAAACGAAATAAAATTTCCGTTGGGCGACCGTGCTGTAAAAATCAATACTCTGCTTGAAATTGACGGCTTCAGGGCAAATATTACCTGTAAATATTCAGGCGGCAAAAATTTAGGTATTTCTTCTGCTGTTTCACTTATACTCGATAAAAAGCATTACGACTATGCGAAAAGGATAAGTTCATTTATGGCAAAGTACAAGACGGATAAAAGCAACAAAGCTGAAAATAATTCCGGAATAAGCTGTGAAAATAATATTGAATTATTTGACGTTCTTGTAAACAAAATGCTGTCAGCGCCGTTTAAAGTAAAACTTGGTGATGTGGGCGCTAAAGTAAGTTCCGGCAGAGAAAATTTTGAAAAACTATCTCTTACTGAACAGATCGTCACGCTCGCCAACATATTATCTTTGCTCAAAACAGGCAGATCCACGGGTTGCGATCTTAAATCTATCGAAGAAAGCGGGCAGGCGGGTGTCCTGACTATCAATTCTACCATTTTAAAAATAAAAGGCATAAATTCTATATACATTGTAGATCAGTCGCCGACAGGTCTTTATGAAAAAAGATCGCCTAATCTTTTGACGTTATGAGTTGGAGAACGGTGATCGTTACCCAAAGGGCAAAGCTTGATCTAAAAACAGGGTATCTTGTGATAAGAACAGAAGAAGCCGTCAAAAAAATTTATCTTGATGAGTTGTCTGTTCTTATCATTGAGGATCCTGCTGTTTCAATTACAGGATGTCTGATTGCTGCCCTTACAGCTGTTTGACGCAAATATAGGTAATTGATCAATGATTTGTGCATAATATAACTGCTGTTGACTTTATTTCAAAATATGTTATACTTAATATATCCTGTAGATTTGCACTGATGAGTAGTGTCATTATCTCAAAATTTGAGGTTTGAGAGTAGTGTAAATTTATAGGGTAGTAAAACTCACCCTTGAGTGAACGACTTCTGACTTGGGTTTGAGAGTAGTGTAAATTTATAGGATAGTAAAACAAACATCATCAAGGAGCCCTCAAAATGTATATTGCAGGGATAATCGAAACAATAATTACATTACCAATAGGTATCATATTTATTATACTTGGTTTCCTTTTGTGGAAAAAACAAAAAATACAACTGATACATGATTATCACCATATAAATGTAAAACCGCAGGATATTAAGGCATATACCTCCTTGTGGGGAATTGCATTGATTATTCTTGGTGTATGTGCTTGCCCCGTAGGGATCATTGATTGTATTTTTCACACTTGGGTCGGGTGGGTATTATTCGTCGCAGGTTTTGTGGTTTGTTTTATAATTGGAAATAAGGCACAAAAAACATATAATGGTTCATGGTTTCGCTTTAATTAAAAGTTAGAAATAATTGAGCGCAGATATTTTTTACTGAAAGGATAAGCATATGGAAAAATCAAAAGAATATATTTGCTCCAACTGCGGAGCGGCGGTCACATCTGAAATATGCCCATATTGCGGCAGCGTTACAAGCGTAAAGACAATCGAAGCGTATATGGAATATCCTGTAATCGATTGTAAAGAAGCAGCGTTGGGATTCTGGACAACTGTGTTCCCGTTGATATTTGCCGTAATGTTTACCATAGCAGGAATAGCAATGTTGACAATTGCAATTTCGGGTATGGCCGAAGATGGTGCGATGCCGCTTATTATATTGATGTTCATACCGTTCTTCCTGATTGGTATAGCTGCGACTGTAACAGTTTTAAAGAATGTTATAAGATACATAACTCTGAAAAGAAAGGGAAAACATATCACAGGAATGTTTTACGGTTATGCTGGCGACAATGTGCGGATCAATGGACGGCCTGCGCAGGTGGCAAAGATTTTGGTGGATACGCCGCAAGGAAAACGGTTTATAATGTACCAGCTTGGCAGTACCGAAAAGAGTATTACCGTTAATCAAGAAGTACGTCTTCCGGTTTACAATGATATTTTTATGATTGAGAAAAATCGGGATAAAATAACAAATTGGTGAAAAATCCCTCCTATACAGGAGGGATTTTTTATTTGCAGCACAATTGATTGTAAAGCTGTTTCATTTGCATAATTCCTCTTTTTTGAGAAGAAATTATGTTTTTCAGTATAGGTGTAAGTTCACAGCATATGTCGTATTGAAGAGCATTTTCGCACAATCTCACTGCACCCATATGATGAGGTATCATTTCTCTGATAAAATTGCAGTCTATATTATTTGTACTCTCCGCACAACTCATTTGAGAAAACATAGTTTTTAATATTTCGTCTGTTTTAGCCTTGTATTTACATAAGCACTGCCTTGAATTGCGTTCTTGAGCGCAGCAGCAAAGTATTATTCTCATTCTTTCTATGCTTCTTGTCTGCTCGCTTATGATGTTATTTGCAATATTCTGTAACGCTAAATTTGTTGTATATTTAAGAAGATTTTTTGACATCTGTATAGCCGCTTCATGGTGCGGTATCATTTGAACGATAAAGTTATGAGAAATGCTGTTTGTGAGTCTGGCATTATTTATTCCGTTTATCATTTGATTAAGTATGCAGCTGTATTCATCTAAATATTTTTTTGTATTGCAACTTAAATCACAGTTATACATAAAATCACCTCTTTATTCATTATATTCCTGTTTAATAAAAAGGTGAGAACAAAACAAAACGCTTGCGTTTTACGCAAGCGTTTAAATTTATTTTATAATTTCGCTGAGATTAAGTGCGCTGAGCAGACCTCTTACCGATGATGTGATGATGTCGCTGTGTACTCCTGCGCCCCAGGTTATTACACCGTCTTTATCAGCTATCTCAACATAAGTTATCGCTTTTGATTTTGAACCTGTATTCAGTGCATGCTCGTTATATGAACAAAGAACAAACTTCAAATTAAGGCATTTTCTCAGCGCATCGCTTACAGCGTCAAGTCTGCCGTTGCCTGAGCCGGTGATCGTTCTTTCCTGACCGTTTTGTATAATCGTGAGCTTTGCCTCAATTTCTTCGCCTTGGACAAAATGTACTTCCTTGTATTTTATCTTGCTTTCCACATTGACGAATTTTTCGTTGAAAGCCTCATAAATTTCATCGGGCATAAGCTCTTTATGCAGCTTGTCAGAAATGTCCTTGACAGCGTAGCCTACAGTTTCTCTGAATTTAGGCGGCAGGTCAATGCCGAATTTCTTTTGCAGAAGATAACCGATACCGCCTTTTCCACTCTGGCTGTTGATCCTGATGACATCTCCGTCATATTGACGTCCTATATCCTTCGGGTCAATGGGAAGATAGGGAACTGTCCAGTGTGGAACGTCCTTTTCCTCTCTCCAGCGCATACCCTTTGCGATAGCGTCCTGATGAGAACCTGAAAATGCGGCAAATACCAATGCTCCGCTGTAAGGCTGCCTGTCGTAGACCTTCATACAGGTCATTTTTTCATATATTTCAATTATCTGGGGAATATTGCTGAAATCAAGCTCCGGATCAACGCCATGTGAATACATATTCAGTCCGAGAGTTACAATATCCACATTTCCAGTTCTTTCGCCGTTCCCGAACAGCGTACCCTCAACACGATCAGCGCCTGCAAGAAGTCCCATTTCTGTGTCAGCCACAGCGCAGCCTCTGTCGTTGTGCGGGTGAAGGGAAACGATGACATTTTCCCGCTTATAAAGGTTTTCGCACATATATTCGATCTGACTTGCGTAAACATGGGGCATTGACAACTCCACCGTTACAGGAAGGTTGATTATGACCTTATTTTCATGAGTAGGCTCCCATATTTTCAGCACTTCGTTGCATATTTCCAGAGCAAACTCCATTTCGGTTCCCGTAAAGCTTTCGGGAGAATATTCAAATTTGAAGTTTCCCTCAGTATTTTTTGCAAAATCCAACAGCATTTTAGCGCCGTCGGTTGCAATTTTGATAATTTCTTCTTTCGGTTTTCTGAAAACCTGTTCTCTTTGCGCAACGGAAGTGGAGTTGTACAAATGTACAACTGCATTTTTTGCACCTTTCAACGCCTCAAAAGTTTTTCTAATGATATGCTCACGGGACTGCGTCAATACCTGAATAGTTACATCATCAGGAATAAGGTCTTTTTCGATCAAAGCACGGCAAAATTCGTACTCTGTTTCAGACGCGGCGGGAAATCCTATTTCTATTTCCTTAAAACCGATTTTAACAAGGAATTTAAAGAATTCCAGCTTTTCCTCCAGGTCCATAGGCACAATAAGCGCCTGGTTGCCATCACGCAGGTCAACGCTGCACCAAATTGGAGCCTTGTCGATGTACTCCTTTTCCGCCCACTTATAGCAGGGATAAGGAGGCATAAAATAATTTCTTGTGTACTTTTCTGTGTTTTTCATATGTATACCCTTTCCTTCCTGTGTGTATGCAGGTGAAAAAGCCTTTGCACCCTAAAAAAATAAACCCCGCCTCTTAGTAAAGAGACGGGGATAAAATTCCTCGCGGTACCACTCTTCTTAGCGCCGTTTGCGCTCACCTTAGCTACACATCAATCAATGCGCTACTCTATAACGGGAGAACCCGGTCAAGCCTACTGCAAATTCAACCGACTGCTCAAGGGTGAGCTATAACAGAATCGTTTTACCGTTTCGCACCTTACAACGGCTCTCTGAAAAACTCAACTGCTTTTTTCCCTATCATCGCATTTCAACGTTTTTATTATATTTGATTGTTTTTGTTTTGTCAAGTGTTTTTCCGAATTTTTATGAAAAATTTCTTTTGTACCCACAAAAATCAAGAGGGAAGCGAACAGTTTCTGAAGAAAGTCTGTCTGGATATTTGATGAAAGCCACGTTCCTACCGCTATTCCCAGGAGTCCGCCCGGTATAAGATACAGAAGTTTTTTCCATTGAATAAGTTTATTTTTCTGATGAATGACAAGCGAAACCAACGCCGTGGGAAGAAAAAACAGCAGGTTGACTCCCTGAGCAGTGATCTGTTCCACTCCCGCAAAGGCGGTAAGGTAAATGATAAGTATGAAGCCTCCTCCAAATCCCATGGAGGCGGCTATTCCCGATAATAATCCGATTATAATTTCCATATTTATATCATTTCAAAAAAATTCTTATTGCCGCTGCCAGCATAACTGCGCCGAAAATCCTTCTTAATACAGAATTTGGCACTTTTTTCAAAAAAAATGCTCCTATAACTGCACCGATAATTCCGTACGGAATGTATGCCGCCGCCATATTAAAGTCCAGCTTGTCGCCCAGCAGATAGCTTATCGTTGTGGCGGTGCTTAATATAAAAATAAATGCGACGGAGGTTGCATGACTTTTTCTCGGTTCAATGCCGGAGGATTCCAGCATTGGAACCGCAGCTATCCCGCCGCCTGATCCGAAAAGACCATTTAAAAGTCCGCATATTACACCCATAAGATGTTTTTTCATTTTTCACCTTTTTTATTTTATTTTGCATTTTTATATTTCATTTTATACTGTATGAAAAACATAAAAATACGGAGCTTTCTTTCGAAAGCTCCGTTTACCGCTGCGCCGTCGCATGATGAATAAAAACCCGCTTTTGAGCAGGGTGGGTAAAGATCTCCTTGCAGGTTCACGCTCCCTTCGTCCGCAGTGCGGGAGGTCTGCAATCCGCTGCAACCGAGAAATCCCTTTTAACTATGTGTTGGATTTTATAAACCACCACACTAACTAAACGTAGCAGTGATATTATTATTTATTGACCAAGTTGAATAAATACCTGTATATTATTGGCAATGTCCGCATTCGCAGTTATCATCACATTCGCTGTCACCGTAAACTGAATTCAAATGCTCAATGAATGCCTGACCTACCTCATCATAAAGTTCATCATCGTCAACAGTGGACAGCATATACTCTCCGTTTTGTTCAACTTCTTTCAAAACGATGAATTCAACGTCGTCTTCTTCAAGTTCGTCAGATTCGGTGTAGGGAACAAGCGCAACATATTTTTGATCATCATAGCATATCGCATCGATAACTTCAAACTGTTCTCCGTCAAGATCTACTATCTGAGGCTCGTATTCTTCAAAATCTTCGTTTTTATCAGCCATATTTTATCAGCCTGTTTACATTAAAAACAAGCTACTCCTTTCATTCAAACTACCTTTTTATTATACCTTATATAGCTATTTATGTCAATAGAAAATAAATTCCTTTTGCTACAAAATTGAAAATTATGTGTAAAATGCTACAAAAATATTTCTCAACAGTTGAAAAATATATACAAAAACACCATTAAAAAATTATTGACATTATTCTTTACATATGATATCATATAAACAAGGAAAGAGGAACAGAAAACCTCAGGAAACAAAGTTCAAATCGACTGACGAATGACAGGATTGACGTTAAGAGTTTCCATGAGTGGGCGGAAAAAAGGATTTATCATAACCGCAATGTTATTATTTCCTACGACGAAACGACAGAATAAAGTGACTTTTATCATAACATCAAAAAGCGACGCTTTAAGTATGAAGTTTCAATGTGCAGTGTGACAACTGCACAAATCTTATCGGGAAAGGAAGCGAGTCCAATGGAAATAATTGAATCACAGAATCACGAATTGCGGCTCGTGACTGTAATTGCCTGAAAAAAAGCGGAGTAAAACCGCAGAACAGTTTATTAAACAGCGTTTCTGCCGGTACTCAAATCAGAACGATTTGTTCAAAACAAAACAGCGCTTTATGGCTGCACCGCAATTCAAATGTGATTACGCCTCGGACGTAAATCCGAGTGTATAGCAGGTCACATTAAACTGCTTTTATATATTTAATCCCGTGCAGGAGTGATTTAAATTGAAATTCACAAAATTTCGTGTATTCTTTAAAATCGGTCCAAGCGAATGACAGAAAGGGATTAATCCAATGTACTACTTAATTTACAATTGAATATCATCCTGCAGGTAAATCTGCGAAGAAAAGGATAGTTAAACCTCTTACAGTGAAAACTGTAAGAGGTTTTTAGCGTATTGTATTGACAAATAATTTATTTAGCTGTATTTTATTTATTGATAACTTTTTTCGGGAGAATTCATATGATTTATACTGTCACACTAAATCCGGCGATAGACTATGTTGTTGAGCTTTCCGCCTTTAAGGAGGGAGCAGTTAACCGTTCCGTTTCAGAGAAATATTTTTGCGGCGGAAAAGGGATAAACGTATCATTGGTGCTTAAACAGCTTGGGATTGATTCAACGGCTATGGGTTTTATTGCCGGATTTACAGGGGACGCTATCGAGGAAAACATAAAAAAGCAAGGCGTTAAAACAGAATTTACACATATTAAAAACGGGATCTCTCGTATAAATATAAAGCTGAAAGCAGAGTGGGAAAGCGAAATAAACGGACAGGGACCTGAAATTATTCGATCAGAGACGGATGCTTTTCTTACAGGATTTGACCATATAAAAAACGGCGACATTATCGTTCTTTCAGGGAGCATTCCGTATTCTGTTGATAAAGATATATATGAAAGAATACTGGAGCGTCTGAGTGGTAAGGATATTTTGTCAGTAATAGATACATCGGGGAAAATACTCACAAACACGTTGAAATACCATCCTTTTTTAGTAAAGCCCAATCATATAGAGCTATCTGAAATATTCGGCGTTGACATTAACACACCTGAACAGGCAATAAAATACGCAAAAGAATTGCAAAAACAAGGCGCAGTCAATGTTATGGTCTCTATGGCGGAAAAAGGAGCAGTCCTTGTCGATGAAAACGAAACTGAACATATTTCTGATTGCCCACAGGGAATTGTTGTTAATTCGGTAGGAGCAGGGGATTCAATGGTTGCCGGATTTCTGGCAGGATATATTGAAAAAAAGGATTATGATTATGCTCTTAAGCTTGGTACAGCGGCAGGAAGTGCAACTGCGTTTTCGACTGGACTTGCGGACAGGGAAAAAATAAATGAAATTTTTAACCGACTGAGCATAAATTAATCTTTCTTGACAAATAGAAGGTATATATGATATAATGTTTTTTGTATAATTATATTTTAATTTCAAATAGCTTTATGATAAAATATTTTTATTGCGCAAAGCGGAAAGGATAATATTACAATGGCTTTGATTGAAGAACTGAATAAACTGGGTGTAAATACAAACGAGGCGCTACAAAGATTCAGCGGAAACAGCGCTTTATATGAAAGGATGATAGGAAAATTTCCTGCGGCGGCTCAGGGACTTGAGGTGCTGAAATTTCTTGAGGAAGGCGATTATGCCACCGCATTGGAAAATGCTCATACATTAAAGGGAGTAACTGGTAACCTTTCCCTAACTCCTCTTTATAAGGGATATACCGAAATAGTTAATCTGTTAAGAGCAAATGACCCTGAAAAGGCAAAGGAAACCCTTTTAGAATTGATTCCTGTTCAGGTAAATATAATTGAATGTATAGAAAAAAATTAAGATTTTTGTCTTTTGGAGGAAGCTGTGGAAAAAGCAACTATACTTATCGTCGACGATATGGAAATAAATCGTGTACTGCTGGCCAACGGCTTTGGTGATGATTATAATATCATGGAGGCTGAAAACGGGGAACAGGCCGTAAAAATACTAGACAGCGGTGAAAAAATATCGGCCGTTTTGCTGGATATGATGATGCCTGTAATGAGTGGTATCGACGTATTGCAGCATATGAACAAAAACAATTCGATAAAGCGTATTCCTGTTTTCATTATAACGGCTGCCGAGGGTGAGGATATATTGATGGCAGCGTATGAGCTTGGCGCCGTGGACGTTATTTCCAAGCCTTTTATGATGCAGTTTTTGAAATGCCGAATCGGTAACGTAATTGAACTTTACCGCCATAGAAATGACTTAGAAGCATTGGTGGAAGAAAAAGCCAACCGCCTGGAGATAATAAATAAATCAATGGTAGAGGCGCTTGCCAATATCATAGAATTCCGTGACTGTGAATCTGGGGAACACGTAAAGCGCATAAGCGGTCTTACAAAAATACTTATGACTGAGATCAGCGGTATGTACTCTGAATATTATCTGACCACGGATGAAATAGAAAAGGTTTCTACTGCATCAATTCTGCACGATGTGGGAAAGATAGCTATTCCCGACAATATACTTAATAAGCCGGGCAGACTTACAAAAGAAGAATTCGAGTTTATGAAATTACATACCGTTAAGGGTTGTGAGATACTCTCGAATATTCCGAATATCATTGACGAAGATATTTATAATTATTGCTATGATATTTGTCGTCACCATCATGAGCGTTGGGACGGAAGAGGTTATCCTGACGGGATAAGCGGAGATGATATTTCTATCTGGGCGCAGGTGGTTGCTGTTGTTGACGTTTATGACGCCCTCATCTCTCCCAGGGTTTATAAATCTGCATACGATCATGAAGTTGCTGTAAAGATGATATATAACGGAGAGTGCGGTACGTTTAATCCGAAGGTGCTCAAAGCATTTGACAAAGCAATAGGAAAAACGGGTTGCTTTGATTAAATTATTTCTATAATGAAATCTCCTCAATGCAAATTTGCATTGAGGAGATTTTTATTTGTGTTTAACTTTATGAATCATCTGCGTCGGCCGGTTTTGCCGATATGCGAATATCAACTTTATATTCTCCTGTTATCCATGCCCGTACCTTTTGTCCTGCAATTCGCATAGTGACAGTATATGTTTTTACACTTTCTTCCGCCTGCACTCCAAGCAGGTTGACTGTACCGATTATATCGTCATGCGAAAGATTGTGAAGGACGTCAGACGGTCCTATGGCGGTAACGTTTATGTTGTTTGTCACAAATGTATAATCATAGTTTGAATCGCCGTTAAGTATTGTAAAATTCTCAGTTGAAACAGTGAATTCCAGGTTGCCATAGCTGTCTATATTTTCAAATGTGACCTGCGCCCTGCCGATGTTTGACAGATTTTTATATCCGTCGGGAAGGGAAATAGCAAGATTTATTCCTTGCAAGTCTTTTGATGTGATATTTGATAAGTTAATTTCTCCCACGTCGATTTTTTCAAGATTTTCTATGCTTGCGTCATTCGCGGGTGCGGCAATGGTTATCTCATTTGGGAGTATTGTGTAAGACAGACTCTTATCATTAAAATTATCAGGATAAATAATGGAAACGTCAAGTGGAAGTGTTTTGACCCTATATACAGGAATTGTTACAGTATAGTTGTCGGCTCTGTATTCCAGATTTGGATTTTCAATTTTGTTGCCTGACGCATTGTAAAGACTTACAGTACCTTGTACTTCGGTGGTTTCTGTCATTACTCCGTCAAAAACAGGCTCAATAACCGCTTTTGCAACGGATTTGACAAGCGACTCTTCACCTGTCACCGTTATCTTATCAGATGACAGCAAAATGTCATCTGTTTGTATTTGCAATTCATCGGCTACCGAAAGATTGTCTGTATTTACTTCAATTGCAATATCTTCGCTTATAATACGTTCAATAGTAACTTTAGATGTAAGACCTGATGAAATGATTTCATAGTCGTTGCTTGATTCGACCTTGTTAAGTATTACGTTGACCGTATGCGTGCCGGGAGTAGTTATACCCGAAAGATCAAGAGTTGCAGAAAAATCCTCTGCCGTAAGAGAACCGATAATATATCTTTTTCCCTGTATATGGATCGTAACAGACGGTTCATAGTCTGTGATCTGCAAATTTTCTTCTTTCATATACTGGGTTGGCTCTGCGATTATTGCTACATCGTCGATATGGTCCGTTACATTTGGGAACAGCTGAATGGAGATAGCAAACCATATGATTATTGCAAAGATTACCGATAAAATTATCGTCTTCAGGTTTTTAACAAAGTAATGGGCAATTTTTTTAAGAAAGGTCATTTTTTACCCTCCTTTGTCTTTTCGGCGGGGCGGTGCTGTTTGTTAGACTTGCTTTTCTTTTGCGTTTCGGAAGAGGAATGTATAAGGCGTTCGGTCAGATATTGCTTAAGCGTTGCTCCGGAAAAATTCCTTGTAAGCTCTCCGTTTTCAGCAACAGAAATCACACCCGTTTCTTCGGATACGACTACAACGATGGCGTCCGATACTTCGCTTATTCCTATCGCCGCACGGTGTCTTGTGCCCAGTTCCTTGGGAACAAGCTCTTCTTTTGCAGGCTTTGGCAGGTAGCAGGCAGCGGCGTGTATCATTCCGTCTCTTATGATCACTGCTCCGTCATGAAGAGGAGTGTTAGGTACGAAAATATTTCCGAAAAGCTCTGCGCTTGGTACGGCGTCAATTATTGTACCCGTTTCTATCTGTTCTCCCAATTTTGTCTGTTGCTCAATTACAATAAGCGCACCTGTCATAGTTCTTGACAAATTTTCACAAGCCTTGGAAATGCTGTTGATTGCATTGATGGTTTTGGCGTCGTCTTCGCTTACGTTATTTCCTTCAAGAAAAGGCATTTTAGTCATCTTGGTGCGGCCGACTCTTTCAAGGATACGCCGGAGCTCAGGCTGAAACATTATAATTATTACAAGAATACCTATATTGAAAAATGTTTCCGCAACAATTCCCATAACCTTAAATCCAAGCTGATCCAGAACAAAAAGAACAATAGCAAAAAAAGCTATACCTTTTATCAGCTGTTCAGCTCTTGTTTCACGCATAAGCTTTATGCAGAAGAAAAGTATGGCGGAAAGAAAAATTATGTCCAGAATATCAATGGGCGTGATATAACTTACGATGCTGCATATGTTATCCCATATATCGCTTAAGTACGCAAACAAACAAACACCTACTTTATGTCACCGTAAAAACGGTATTTATCTGATAATAATTTTATCACAAAATACGTTTTATTGCAATATCTTTTATAATTTTTTTCAACTTTGAAAACATAATTTTATGTTTTAGTACCAAACGATTTGACAATCAAGATTTTTTGTAATATTATATAATTTGCAGAAAAAGATAAACAGGTATGGAAAGGGAACGGCACTTTCATATGATAAAGAAAGCTAATTTCACTATGTTGGCGGCTATCCTTGCTTTAGCATGGCCGACTATGCTGGAACAGCTTATGCAAACTGCGGTTCAGTACATAGATACTGCTATGGTAGGTTCACTGGGAACGCAGGCTACCGCCGCAGTAGGCGCAACATCGACGGTAAACTGGCTGATTGGCGGGACTGTTTCCGCTTTAGGAGTGGGATTTTTAGCATATATTTCACAATCAATGGGCGCTGGCAGACAGGACGAAGCAAGAAAAGCGTCAGGGCAGGCAGTTTTTATAACTGTAATTTGCGGGTTGTTTTTCACGCTTGTTACGGTCGGACTAAGCGGAGTTATTCCGCAATGGATGCAGGTGGACGAAAACATTCGTGACGCTGCCTCAAGATATTTTTTGATACTGTATACTCCTATGCTTTTTCGTGCGGCAAGCATAATATTCGGTACTGTACTAAGGGCAGTCGGCGATACAAAAACTCCTATGCTGGCGGGAATTGCTGTCAATATAATAAATATAACTCTGAATTTCTTTCTAATCTATCCGACACGTCAGGTAAATTTTTTAAATATATCGTTTAATATTTACGGCGCAGGGTGGGGAATTGAAGGCGCAGCATTAGCCAGCGCAATTGCCTATGCGTTCGGCGGAATAATTATTACCGCTGTGCTGTGGCGACATAAAATCATATCTCCCAAAGGTCAGAAGATATTGCCTGACGTAAAGGTGCTTAAACCGTGCTTAAGAGTAGCATTTCCGAATATGCTCCAGCGTTTTGCTACTTCACTTGGATATGTGGCTTTTGCGTCTATGATAAATTCGATAGGCGAAACCGCAACTGCTGCGCACACCATTGCGAATACGGTCGAATCGGCGTTTTATATTCCCGGCTGGGGTATGCAGACTGCGGCGGCCACGCTTTCGGGAAATGCCTGCGGCGAAAAAAACGAAAAAAAGCTGCGGTCTTTAATAAAAACAGTTCTTCCCTTGGAAATAGGTCTGATGGTGATTTCCGGGGGATTGCTGTTCTTGTTTGCGCCGCAGCTAATGGGTATTTTTTCGAAAGATTTGCAGGTCATTGAGCTTGGAACAGTGGTTTTAAGAATGGTTGCTGTGTCTGAGCCGTTTTACGGAGTCCCGATTGTTCTTGAGGGAATAATGCAGGGAGCAGGAAAAACCGTTGCTCCCTTTGTATACAATGTTATCGGTATGTGGTGTGTCAGAATAGTGGGGACATTTATATTCACTCGTTTTTTGAACGGCGGACTTATATCCGCTTGGGGCTGTATGATAGGACATAATATGGTTCTGTTTATTTTGTTTACCATTCACTTTGCAAGCGGAAAGTGGAAACCTAAATATTTGGAAAAGGCTGAAAGCGACAGTTATATTGAAGATAAGCAAGTATAAATTTAATATATTATTTAAATAAAAATATGTCTTTCAGATATGAATTTGAAAATCTCCAAACTCAAACAATCCGTTTCCCTGTTTTAGCTGTCCATTTTTTTCTATTTTTGCAAATCCTTTTTCGATTTCTTTTATTAAAGTGACAGGAACGTTTAATTGATGGTGACCCGGTAAGACCCTTTTAATTTCATATTTCTGTATCTTTTTTACAGAGTCAAAGAAAAGCTGAGGGTCGGTCGTAGGATAAAAAGCGTCCAGACATCCTTTATAAATCAGGTCACCCGAATACAATCGGTATTGTTCTATTTCATAAAAGCAGCAATGCCCCGGAGAATGACCCGGTGTATGTATGACCTGTAATGTTCGGCCGCCTAAGTCGAAAATATCATTGTCGTGAAGAACAGTTGTAGGATCACCCTGAAAAATTTGATAATTCTCCAAATGAAAATCATCAGGAAAAACGCAGGGCTTTAACATTATATTTTTCTTGACTGATTGCAGAGAAAGCGGAAACTGTCCAGTGATCCAGCTCACTTCACTTTCGTGAACGGCGAAATCCTTAAAATACTTATGTCCGCCTATATGATCCCAATGTACATGAGTTGTCATAACAGTGACGGGAAGCGCTGTCAGGTTATCAACGACATTTTTGATATTTGAAATTCCCATACCTGTATCGATCAAAACGGCACGCTCTTTTCCACATAGCAGATAACAATGTGTTTCTTCCCAATGCTTATATTCACTGATAGCAAATGTACTGTCGTCGATTTTTTCAACAGTAAACCAGTTGTCCATATAAAATGCTCTCCTTTTATATTTGCTAAATTATTGTATCACACTGTAAATAAAACGTCAAATCGCCTGGTGAAACTTTTCATCAGGCGATTTTTCTGCAAAATATTTATTTGTCTTGAAAAGCGGTGACTTATTCTGTCCTGAGCGCCTCAACAGGGTCTTTCTTTGCGGCAACTCTTGAGGGGATAATTCCTGCTATCAATGTCAAAATCATACTTATTGCTACAAGTATGATTGCTCCTGCGGCAGGAAGGACCGCATTCAGTCCTTCAATGCCTGTTGCGCTGTGCAGTATTGCATTTATTGGTATAAGCGCAAGCAGAGAAACTCCTATACCTATCACACCTGATACCAATCCTACTATTAAGGTTTCAGCATTGAAAACTGTGGATATATCGTGCTTTGACGCACCGATGGCTCGTAAAATACCGATTTCTCTTGTACGCTCAAGCACTGAAATGTATGTGATTATTCCTATCATTATTGAAGAAACTACCAGTGAAATTCCTACAAATGCGATCAAGAGATAGGAAATACCGCTTATGATATCTGTAATAGACGACATCAGAAGAGCAACGTAATCTGTATACTTGATCTCATCATCTTCGTCTGCTTTTTCATTGTAGTCGGATATCGCCTCAGCTATTCTGTCTTTATCTTCAAAGGTCTTTGCATAAATGTGTATGGAGGAGGGATCGTCAAAATCTGCATACCCGAGAGCAGTAAGATTTGCGTCATAATCAGAATCGGAAAATTCGTCAGGCGTATACTCGTCAAACAGAATATCATACTGGTTTTCATCAAATTCTGTCATATCCAAGGCTGCGGCAAGCTGTTCCGCAGTCATTGCGGAAAGCTGCTGTTCAACGGCTTGAGCATACTGCTGGGCGTATTGAGAAATAATCGCCTCTGAAATATATCCATAAAGCGTTTCATCATCCATTTGGTTTATATATGACATAACCGTGTCCGAATCTACCCCCATATTCTGAGCGTACATATCGGCAACCTGTTGTTCCAAATCTTCACGGGTATATTGCGACAGATATTGCTGTGCATACTGTTCAGCCTCAGCGTCGTCAGGCTGTGACATTATAAATTTGTAGACCTCTGCTTTTTCCGAAGAACTGAGTTTGGAAATATACTCGTCTACTCTCTTTGATTTTTCATCAGCTGAAGGCTCGGTATATTCATCAGTTTTAAAGGGAAGACCGGTTATTGCGTCTGTATCGGGGTCGTCTAACTGTTTTTTCAGAATTTCGCTTTCGTTCGTCTTATCAATAATGTAATTTGTAAGATCCTTTGTATATCCCACATATCCCGAAAGCATAGCGGATGTAGCGTCTTCCTTTGGACGTATAAAACCGGTTATTTTAAGATTTAATCCTATATCTTCGGAATTGAAAAGATATTCCAGTCCTGTTTCACTTTCTGTAAGGTCAATATATCCTTTTCCGTTTTCTCCTGTCTGATAGTATTCGCAGGGAAGTATGAGCTTGTATTCTTTTTCGCAAAGCTCGTCATATGTCCATTCGGTATCACCGTAATCGTCTATATATTCACCCTTCATTACCTTTGACATAAGGTCGGGCAAAACGCTGGTATCCTTCAGACCAAGGGTATAGGCAACAATATCCGGCATTTCGTTTCGCTTTGAAAGCACAACTACCACTTCATCATAGTTTTGCGGCCAGCTGCCGTATACAAGGTCGTACTGATTTGTCAGTATTTCGTTTACAGGCGAACCGTCCTCCGCAGGCAAAAGTTCTTCCCACATATCCATACTGCTCATTGCCATCATTGTGCTGGAAGAGGCTCCCGCCATTGGGCTGTCCATACCTACTGTTCCTGTCATTACTTCTGCCAGGTCGACCTTCAGTATATTGCCTGATTGCTCTTTGGTAAATACAGGCATCTGAACGATATATGAATAAGCTATTGCGCTAGCGTTATCCTGAATTTCTTTGCTTTGCTCCAGAAATTCCTTAAACGCTTTCATATTGTTTGTTTGCTTTGCGGAGGTGTTCAGTGCGTTGAAGGCTTCATATATATTTGTATTTGCTTTTACGGTCTGAGATTCTGCGGGAGCTGTACCGTTGTCATCACTGTCAGTTCCAATGTTCCTGTCCATAATAGCGCCGAATAAACTGCTCAGATCGGTAGTTTCTCTCATAATATCTATCGGGTATGAGGACAAAGTCTCCTCCTGAACCGAATTGATATAGTTGTTTATTCCTGTTGAAAGGGAAAGGATCAATGCAATACCGATTATTCCTATCGAACCCGCAAATGACGTAAGCAGAGTACGGCCTTTTTTGGTAAGCAGGTTGTTCATTGAAAGAGATACAGCGGTAAAGAATGACATTGAAACACGTTTTTTCTTTGCGTTTTCAACATTTTCTTCCTTAGCGGGCTGATAAGGATCGGAGTCGCTTACAATAGAGCCGTCCTTTACTTTAACGATTCTTGTAGCGTACTGCTCCGCAAGCTCAGGATTATGAGTTACAAGAATAACGAGTCTGTCATTGGCGACTTCCTTTAGAAGTTCCATTACCTGTATGCTGGTTTCGCTGTCCAAAGCTCCTGTCGGTTCGTCGGCAAGAAGAATATCAGGGTCGTTTATCAGCGCTCTTGCAATAGCCACTCTCTGCATCTGACCACCTGACATCTGGTTTGGTCTTTTGTGTATCTGGTCTCCGAGACCGACTTTTTTCAAAGCCTCAATTGCTTTTTTTCTGCGCTCGGATTTTGAAACGCCTGATATCGTAAGCGCAAGCTCAACATTTGACAATACAGTCTGGTGAGGTATCAGATTGTAGCTTTGAAATATAAAGCCAATGGAATGATTTCTGTATGCGTCCCAATCTCTGTCCTTAAATTTTTTTGTTGAAACGCCGTTGATTATTAGATCCCCTGAGGTGCAATGGTCAAGCCCGCCGATAATGTTCAGCATAGTTGTTTTTCCGCAGCCCGAATGGCCAAGGATAGCCACAAATTCGTTTTCTCTGAATGTAATGTTGATCCCGTTTAATGCTGTTACTACATTGTCTTTTTCGCCGTATTTTTTGATAACGTCTTTTAATTGCAGCATTGTTGTTCTACCTTCCGTCGTTATATATTATTTAAAAGATACATTAACATTATATTTCTATTTGAAACGTTTGTCAATCATACCGCAATAATTTTCACTATAAATTCACATTAAAGTTTATCAAATGTTGTAATAAAGCATATTGACACATAACCCTGTAAATGCTATAATAATCAGAAATACGGTGCATTTTGTCATAGATTGATGACTTACATTATTATTCAGGGGTGGACATATTGAAGATCACAGAAATATTTGAAATGAAAAAACTGTCGCTATCCTTTGAGGTTTTTCCTCCGAAAAGTAGCGACAGCTTTGAAAGTGTAAAAAGCGCTACTGAGGAGATTGCAAAGCTGCGCCCCTCGTTTATGAGTGTTACATACGGTGCAGGCGGCGGAACGAGCGAATATACACTGGATATTGTAAAAAACATAAAAGAGCGTTATGGTGTTCCTACACTTGCTCATCTTACCTGCGTTTCATCTACCAAAGAAACGGTCGCGAAAAAAATAGAAGAAATGAAATCGGCGGGTATAGAAAACGTTATGGCTTTGCGGGGCGACCTTACTCCGGAATTGGAGAAAAGCGACAGAAGCACATGGGCATACCGCCATGCAATTGATCTGATACACGATATAAAAGCCAGCGGAGCTGATTTTTGCATAGGCGCCGCCTGCTACCCTGAGATCCATCCTGAAAGCTCCGACCAGAAGGAAGATATAAAATACCTTAAAGAAAAGGTAGATGCGGGCTGCTCATTTCTTACCACACAAATGTTTTTTGACAACAATCTTCTTTATAATTTTTTATATAAAATCCGTGAGGCGGGAATTACCGTTCCCGTTATACCGGGAGTAATGCCTATAACCAACGCAAAGCAGGTAGACAGAGCAATAAAACTTTCAGGTTCTTTTATGCCGCAACGGTTCAAAAGCCTTGTGGATAAGTTTGGTCATTCTCCCGACGCTATGAAGCAGGCAGGAATTGCGTATGCGACCGACCAGATAATAGACCTTTATGCAAACGGTATCGTGAACGTTCACGTTTATTCAATGAACAAGCCTGACGTTGCAGCTAAAATTCAAAGTAATCTTTCAAATATACTGGGGACAAAATGACAGACGGAATATTTGTAAAAACTTATGCTGCTCCTCCATTCAGCAGAAATGAAATTTTGAGATATTCGGGTATCAGGCAGGAAACGCCTGAGATGACCGAAATCGTTGAGGAATGCATAAAAGAAGCAACTGATAAAGCAGTATACAGGGTTTGTTACAGCGAAATTCCTATTCAAGTGATAAATGATGAAGTAGATTTCGGATTTGCAAAAGTTGTTTCTTCCGATCTATCAAAAAATCTGTATTTATGCAACAGCGCAGTGATTTTTGCTGCCACTGCGGGAATTGAGCTGGACAGGCTTACAGCAAAATACAGCAGGATTTCGCCTGCAAAAGCGCTGATTTTTCAGGGTATCGGCGCGGAGCGTATTGAATGCTTTTGCGATTTATTTAATAACGAAATATCCTGTTTGAAAGAAAAAGAAGGCAAATTCACAAGACCTCGTTTCAGTCCGGGATACGGAGATTTGCCTCTAAAATTTCAAAAGGATATTTTTAAATTCCTTGACTGTCCTGTAAAAATTGGGCTGACACTTAACGACAGTCTTTTGATGTCGCCTACGAAATCTGTAACGGCTATCATAGGAATAGGCAAAAATTCGTGCAGGACCGCCGACATTAACAAATGCGGAAAATGTTCATTAAAGGATTGCGAATATAGGAGAAATAAATGAAAATTACCGATTATATAAAAGAGAATTTTCTGTTTCTTGACGGGGGAATGGGTACTATGCTGCAATCTGCGGGATTGGCGGCAGGAGAGCTTCCTGAATACTGGAATATTACCCATTCTGATTTGATAACAAAAATTCATTCGGATTATTATAATGCAGGGAGCAACGTTGTAAGCACAAACACTTTTGGTGCAAATTGCCTTAAATTTTCCGATACAGAGCTTGACGAAATAATAAAATCTGCTGTATCAAATGCGAAAAAAGCAAGAGAACAGTGTAAAGGTAAGGATAATAAGTGGATCGCTCTTGATATAGGTCCGACAGGAAAACTTTTAAAGCCTTTTGGCGACCTTGACTTTGAAGATGCGGTCGCTGCATTCTCAAAAACGATGAAAATAGGAATAAAATACGGCGTTGACCTTATTTTTATCGAAACCATGAACGACAGCTATGAAACTAAAGCCGCATTATTGGCGGCTAAAGAAAGCTGTGACCTTCCTGTTTTTGTTTCAAATGCATACGGTGAGGACGGAAAGCTGTTGTCAGGAACTTCTCCTGCCGCAATGGTCGCAATGCTGGAAGGAATGGGTGCCGATGCGATAGGAGTAAACTGCTCACTGGGACCCAAGGCGTTAAGCGGCGTTGTAAAAGAATATATAAAATATTCCTCACTTCCAGTTATATTAAAGCCGAACGCAGGACTTCCCAAGTCAGTGAACGGGAAAACCGTTTATGATGTTTTGCCGCAAGAATTTGCAGAAGACGTAAACGAACTGATAAAGCAAGGAGTAAGAATAGCAGGCGGGTGCTGTGGAACAACACCTGAGTATATTTCCAAATTGGTGGAAATCACTGATAAAACATCACCCGTTAAGCTGACAAAAAAAGAATATTCCTGCGTTTCCTCATATTCTGACGCAGTATTTTTCGGGAACGAACCTGTTCTTATAGGTGAGAGGATAAACCCCACAGGGAAAAAACGCTTTAAAGAGGCGCTGAAATCAAACGATATTGATTATATCCTTAAAGAGGGAATTGCACAGCAGGAAAAAGGCGTGCATATCCTTGACGTGAATGTGGGACTGCCTGAAATAGACGAGGTAAAAATGCTTGAGACCGCAGTTTGCGAGTTGCAGGCTATAATAAATTTACCTCTTCAGATCGACACTTCCGATGTAAAAGCTATGGAAGCGGCTTTGCGCAGATATAACGGAAAAGCTATGATAAACTCCGTAAACGGCAAGCAAGAAAGCATTGAAACGGTATTTCCTCTTGTAAAAAAATACGGCGGTTTGGTGGTAGCTTTGACTCTTGATGAAAAAGGAATACCCGAAACAGCGGAAGAAAGAGTAAAAATTGCCGAAAAAATATTGGAGCAGGCAAAGCGTTACAGCATAGAAAAAAAGGACATAATATTTGATCCGCTGGCGATGACGGTAAGCGCAGACAATAATGCGGCAAAGGAAACGCTGAAAGCGGTAGCAATGATAAAGGAAAAATTAGGCTGTAACACTTCCCTTGGAGTTTCCAACGTATCTTTCGGACTTCCGCAGAGAGATGTAATTAACAGTACATTCTTTGCTCTTGCATTGGGAAACGGCTTGTCTGCGGCTATAATGAACCCCTATTCGGCTGAAATGATGAAGACATATTATTCATATTGCGCCCTTAACGGTTTAGATGATAATTGCTCTGATTATATTTCATTTATTGAAACTGTTCCGCAGGTGAATACTGCTGTTGTCGAGGTGAAAACTACTGCGTCAGCACAATTAGAAGAATATCAAAGCAAACTTCAGCACGCTGTTATAAAAGGCTTAAAAGAAAAGGCGGCGCAAGTTACGCAAGAGCTTTTAAACATGGTCGAACCTCTTTCAATAGTGCAAAACGAAATAATTCCCGCTTTGAATATCGTAGGAGTTGGATTTGAAAACAAAACAATTTATCTACCTCAGCTTTTGATGAGCGCAGAGGCGGCTAAATCAGCCTTTGAAACTATAAAGAAAGCAGTACCTCGTGGAGCATCGGATAAATGTAGCTTTGTAATTGCAACTGTAAAAGGCGATATTCATGATATTGGAAAAAATATTGTGAAATTATTGCTTGAAAATTACGGCTTTGATGTTACAGACCTTGGACGTGATGTTCCGCCAGAAACTATTGTAGAAAAGACGATAGAGCTACATGCTCCCATCGTAGGACTCAGCGCACTTATGACAACAACTGTTCCCGCTATGGAGGAAACCATCAAATTACTTCGCCAGAAAGCGCCTTGGTGTAAGGTCGTTGTTGGAGGGGCTGTCCTTAATCAGGAATATGCCGATAAGATTGGCGCTGACAAGTATGCAAAGGACGCTATGGAAACAGTCAGATATGCCGAAGAAATAAATTCGGCTATTAATAAATAAAAAACAAAGGAGACAAAAACTATGAAAAAAACATTTAAAGGAAAAACTTCAATTTTGCTTTTGGCACTGTTTACTGCTGCGGTATTGACTTTTACAGCCTGCGCAAATAGCAAGGCTGAAAGTGAAAACAGCAGCAGCGCGGATGCGTCCGTATCTTCCTCGGATAATAACAATGATATCACCGTTTTAGGCGAAGGAGAAACGGTATTTACGTTTTCAGTTACAGACGTTGACGGGAACGAAACTTTGTTTGAGATACATACCGATAAAACAACTGTCGGTGACGCTTTGACTGATGTTAAACTTATCTCTGGAGATGAAAGCGAATATGGGCTGTACGTCAAAACTGTCAACGGTATCACATTGGATTATGACACCGACGGAAAATACTGGGCTTTTTACATAAACGGCGAATATGCGTCAACAGGCGTTGATTCCACAAATATAATGGCAGGAGATACGTATTCCTTCAAAGCTGAATAAAAATGAAACTATCTATTAAAGAAATTGCGCTGTTCAGTGTGCTGGGAGCGTTGATGTATGCGTCAAAATTTCTTATGGAGGCGCTCCCTAATATTCATCTTCTGGGAACCTTTATTGTTGCAATTACTGTTGTATATAGAAAAAAAGCACTTTATCCTATTTACGTTTATGTATTGTTGAACGGTTTATTTGCAGGCTTTGCAACGTGGTGGATACCATATCTCTATATCTGGACAATTCTTTGGGGAGCGGTTATGCTTTTTCCAAAAAACATACCGAATAAATTCAGACCGATAGTTTATATGACTGTATGCGCTTTGCATGGTTTTTTGTTTGGCACATTGTATGCTCCTGCTCAAGCGCTGTTGTTCGGCTTGTCGTTTAACGGAATGATAGCGTGGATAATTGCGGGTCTTCCGTTCGACGCAATTCACGGGATAAGCAATTTTATTTGCGGCACGCTTATTTGTCCGTTGATTTATGTTTTAAAAAAGGCGGATAAATATATCGGAATTTAATATCAAAAAAGCAGAACATTTACTGTGTTCTGCTTTTTTCAACTTTTAGTTGAATTTTTATATTACAACTTGTTTGTGTTTTATTAATTTTGATGTTAAAATATACTCAGATCCCAAATCATTTGCAGAAAGGAAAAAGGTTATGAAAATTATGATAGGTGAATTTATCAGGAACAGCCGCAGAGAAAGAAACATAAGCCAGGAAGTTCTTGCAGAGGAATTCGGAGTAAGTGTGCAGGCGGTGAGCAAATGGGAAACGGGAGCGTCGTTTCCTGATATAACGCTCTTGCCGACTATAGCCGAATATTTTGACGCTGATTTGAATGAATTATTTTTTTGCAGCAAATCGGAAAGTCAAAGCATATCATTTGATGAGATCACAGATGATGAGAGATTGAGGATAGTTCAGCTTAAAGGAAGAAAAATACTGTCTGTTGACCAATATGATTCGAGTATTCGTATAATGCTTAAAACACAATTGGATAAATCTAACGATGGACCGACGGTTAATGTTGAAATTTGGGGAAATGCAGATATACAAGGCGATATCAACGGTGATCTCTCTGCCAAACAAGGCGTAAACTGCGGCAGAGTAGAAGGAAACGTAACCACAGAAAGTGGGATCAATTGCGGAGGCGTTGGAGGTAATGTAGACGCAGGCTGCGGAGTGAACTGCGGACACGTTGAAGGCAATGTAAATTCAGGCGGGGGAGTAAATTGCGGAGGAATTGGCGGTGATGTGACAGCTTCGCATGATATCCACTGTTCTGAAATCAAAGGAGATGTATCCTGCAAGGGAAATATTTTTTACGAAAAGTAATGCGAAATACGAAAAAGCTGACAGAAGTGTCAGCTTTTTTATTTAAAATATTTTAAAAAATGTTTGAAAAATATTCCGAAAAATGTTATAATAATATGGTAATGCTTTTAAAAAAGCTATATTAACGATTCGGAGTTTTAAAATGGCAAAAAACAATTACGGTGATAACAGTATAGTTTCTCTTAAAGGTCCTGACCAGGTGCGCAAAAGACCTGCGGTAATATTTGGCTCGGACGGCATAGAAGGCTGTCAGCATTCTGTATTTGAGATACTATCAAATTCTATTGATGAGGCCCGTGAAGGATACGGAAAGCATATTGAGATAACAAAATTTCTTGATAATTCAATAGAGGTGGTGGACAACGGCAGAGGTATCCCTATTGATTATAATACCAATGAGGAAAAATATAACTGGGAGCTTGCCTTCTGCACCTTATATGCAGGAGGAAAATATGACAATAACAGCGGTGACAATTATACCTTTGCACTTGGCTTGAACGGACTGGGACTTTGCGCAACGCAGTTTGCCTCCGAATATATGGAGGTAGTGAGCGACAACGGTACATGGCAGTATAATCTTCGCTTTGAAAAAGGCTTTAACGTAACCGTCAACGAAAACGAAAAAGGTTTCATAAGAAAAAAATCATCAGGACAAACAGGTACAAGAACAAAATGGAAACCAGATTTAGAGGTTTTCACACAGATTGATATTTCGGATGACTATTTCTTTGATGTATTGCGCAGACAAGCTATTGTAAACGACGGACTGGAGTTTATTTTTAAGAAAGAGACGGCTCCCGGAGAATTTGAAGAACACAGATTTTGTTATGAAAACGGAATAGATGATTACCTTGACGAGATAGCAGGTGAAGACGCATTGACAGTTTCTCAGCACTGGCAGGCTCAAAAGCAGGGGCGTGACCGTGAGGACAGACCTGAATACAAGGTAAGGCTGCGTGTAGCGTTTGTTTTTTCAAACAAAGTAAATCTTATTGAGCATTATCATAACTCAAGCTGGCTGGAACACGGGGGAAGTCCCGACAAGGCTGTCAGACAAGCATTTGTATATCAGATAGACGCTTATCTCAAAAACAATAATAAATATCAAAAAAATGAAAGCAAAATTGCATTTAATGATATTGAGGACAGCCTTATACTGCTCTCATCAAACTTTTCCACTCAGACAAGCTATGAAAACCAGACCAAAAAAGCGATAAACAACAAATTTATCCAGGAGGCTATGTCTGATTGGCTGAAACATAATCTTGAAGTTTACTTTATTGAAAATCCCGACGAGGCGATAAGAATATGCGAACAGGTGCTTGTAAATAAGCGTTCCAGAGAAAATGCCGACAAAATGAGGCAGAATATCAAGAAAAAGCTGGAGGGCAACATAGATCTAAGTAACCGTGTGGAAAAATTCGTTGATTGCCGCAGCCGAGATGTTTCCAAACGTGAGCTTTATATAGTGGAAGGCGACTCGGCTATGGGCGCCGTAAAGCTGGCACGAGATTCTGAATATCAGGCGATAATGCCAGTCAGAGGAAAGATATTGAATTGCCTGAAAGCAGGATATGATAAAATATTCAAAAGCGAGATAATAACCAATCTTCTGA
This sequence comes from uncultured Ruminiclostridium sp., assembly GCA_947630175.1. Lineage (GTDB taxonomy): Bacteria > Bacillota > Clostridia > Oscillospirales > Ruminococcaceae > Ruminiclostridium_E. The sequence goes on from CANRGJ010000001.1 coordinate 201,696, forward strand.
AAGTGCTTGGCTGCGGTGTTGAAGTGCAGAGCAAAGCAAATAAAGACCTTTCAAATTTCAGCCTTGATAATCTTCGTTGGAACAAAATTGTTATCTGTACCGATGCGGATTATGACGGCTATCAGATAAGGACTCTTATTCTTGCTATGCTGTACCGACTTACTCCAACGCTGATACAACAAGGGTATGTTTATATTGCGGAATCTCCGTTGTATGAGATCGAATGTAAGGAGCAGACATATTTTGCATATACGGAATTAGAAAAAAACAGGATATTGAGTAGTATTGAGGGCAAGAAATACACCATACAACGTTCAAAAGGTCTTGGTGAAAACGAACCCGAAATGATGTCGCTCACAACAATGAATCCTGATACAAGACGTTTGATAAAGGTCATGCCTGCCGACGTTGAGGCAACACAGTATATATTTGATATGCTTATGGGCGATAATCTGTCTGCAAGAAAAGACTATATTGCCACATACGGCAGCAAATATCTTGATATGATAGATGTAAGCTGACAGGACCAAAACGTATAAAATAATAAGGAGAGCTTTTAAAGCAAATTAAGACATTGAAAAAGAACAGTAAAAAAGAACAGCCGAGAAAAAATAACAGTTATCCTGACGCTTATATTGAAGGAGCAGGAATAATTGCAGAACAGCCTATAACCAATACTATCGAAGAAAACTATATGCCCTATGCTATGAGCGTAATAGTTTCAAGAGCGCTGCCCGAAATAGACGGTTTTAAGCCATCACACCGAAAACTGCTTTATACTATGTATAAAATGGGACTGCTTACCGGTCAGAGAACTAAGTCTGCAAATATTGTAGGGCAGACTATGCGACTCAATCCTCACGGCGATATGGCAATATACGAAACTATGGTTCGTCTTACAAGAGGAAACGAAACGTTGCTCCACCCGTATGTGGACAGCAAAGGAAATTTCGGAAAGGCATATTCAAGAGATATGTCTTTTGCCGCAAGCAGATATACGGAAGCAAAGCTGGACGGCATATGCAAAGAGCTTTTTTCCGATATTGACAAGGACACAGTCGACTTTGTGCCCAACTATGACAACACGATGACGGAGCCTGCTCTGCTCCCTGCAAAATTCCCGTCTATCCTTGTTAATAACAATGTGGGGATAGCCGTTTCAATGGCAAGCAATATCTGCTCATTCAATCTCAGCGAGGTATGTGAAACTGCAATAAGCCTTATGCGTGACCCGGAACACGATATTATTTCAACTCTCAAAGCGCCTGATTTTCCGGGAGGAGGCTTTATTGTATACGATGAAGATGAACTGAAAAGGATTTATGATACCGGACGGGGTTCTGTCAAAGTCAGAGCCAAATACAACTTTGATGAAAATGAAAATGTTATTGAGATAACAGAGATACCGCCCACCACAACGGTTGAGGCGATAATCGAACGAATCGTAGAGCTTGTAAAGGGCGGAAAGCTGAAAGAGATTTCGGATATTCGTGATGAAACCGATTTGTCGGGATTAAAACTGGCGATAGACGTTAAACGCCGCACTGACCCAAATGCGCTTATGCAAAAGCTGTTCAGGCTAACGCCTTTACAGGATTCCTTTGCCTGCAATTTCAACATTCTTATAAACGGCACGCCAAGGGTAATGGGTGTTCGTGAGATACTTAATGAATGGACGGAATTCAGAGTAAATTGTCTAAAACGAAGGATCACGTTTGACCTTGCAAAAAAGAAAGAAAAGCTGCACCTTTTGCTCGGACTTCAAAAAATCCTCCTTGACATAGACGAAGCAATAAGAATAATCCGTCAAACCGCAGAAGAAAACGAAGTCGTGCCAAACCTTATGGTAGGATTCGGAATAGACGAAATACAAGCCGAATATGTTGCAGAAATAAAACTGCGGCATATAAACAAAGAGTATATTCTAAAACGGCTTGAGGAAATAAACGAATTAAAGTCCGATATAGACGATATGGAGGAAACGCTTGAAAGTCCTCGGAGAATAAAAAATATTATTATATCAGATTTAAAGGATATAATAGCCGAATACGGTCAACCGAGAAGGACGCTGTTGACATATTCTTCCGAAGAAATCGAAGAGATCGACGAGGAAGAGCCTGACTATAATGTAAGCATTTTTGTAACTCAAGACGGATATTTCAAGAAAATAACTGCACAATCTCTTCGTATGAGTAGCGAACATAAACTCAAGGAAAACGATATGATAGTGCTTGAGCAGGAGGTTTCAAACAAAAGCGATTTGATTTTCTTTACAAATACCGCTTTTGCTTATAAATATAAAGTAAGTCAGTTCGAGACCACCAAGGCAAGCGCTTTGGGAGATTATATCCCTGCGAAACTTGAATTTGAAAGCGGCGAAAGCCTTTTATTCACTGCTGTGACTCTTGATTACAGCGAAACGCTTATGATATTTTTTAAAAACGGAAAGTGCGCAAAAATACCGCTTTCTTCATACGAAACAAAAACCAACAGAAAAAAACTGGCTAATGCGTTCAATACCGATTCACCGATAGTTGCCGCTTTTGTGATAAAGGAATCCACTGATTTTATATTGCAGTCAAGCGCTGGAAAAGTAATTATCTTTTCATCTGATTTGCTTATGTCCAAGGCATCGAGAGAAACTCAAGGCGTTCAGGTCATGCGTCTTACAAAGTCTGAGCTTGCCGCAGTAAAGAAATATGAAGACGGCTTGATAGAAAATGCAGATGAATATGTTGTAAAAAATATTCCCTCGGCAGGTAAAACGGCAGTATTTAACGCAGGACAAATGAAATTGGTATAAATAAATATTGCTATTTATTCCAATATGTGTTATAATATATTTTGTGTAGAACGCAGGACTTTTTGTCCTGAAATATGAATTTCATAGGAGGACATTTAAATGCTGACTGATATTGAAATAGCCCAGAATGCCCAAATGAAGAAGATCAAGGATATTGCCGCTGATTTAGGCATATCTGAAGATGAGCTTGAGCCTTACGGTCATTATAAGGCAAAAATAACCGAAGAATGTATCAAAAGGCTTGAAAACAAGCCTGACGGAAAGTTGATACTTGTTACCGCAATAAATCCCACTCCTGCCGGAGAGGGTAAAACAACAACCAGCATCGGACTTGCACAAGGAATGTATAAGTTGGGTAAAAAGGCTGTTCTTGCTTTGCGTGAGCCTTCTTTGGGACCTGTTTTCGGGATCAAAGGCGGAGCTGCAGGCGGCGGATATGCTCAGGTCGTTCCTATGGAGGACATAAATCTTCATTTTACAGGCGATATGCACGCCATTACAGCCGCAAACAATCTTCTTTGCGCACTGCTTGACAATCATGTTCAGCAGGGAAATGTTCTCGGAATAGATGTTCGCCGTGTTCAGATCAAGCGCTGTCTTGATATGAACGACAGAGCGCTGAGAAACTGCATTGTTGGTCTTGGCACAAAAATGGACGGTATGCCCCGTGAGGATCATTTCTGCATAACAGTGGCTACTGAGATAATGGCGATTCTATGTCTTGCCACAGATCTGAATGACTTAAAAAGGCGCTTGGGCAATATTCTTGTCGCCTATACATATGACGGAAAACCTGTTTTTGCAAGAGATCTGCAAGCGGTGGGCGCTATGACCGCGTTGCTTAAAACCGCTATAAACCCAAATCTGGTCCAGACTCTTGAAAATACTCCCGCAATAGTACACGGCGGTCCATTTGCGAATATTGCACATGGCTGCAACTCTGTAAGAGCAACAAAGTTGGCTATGAAACTGGGCGAATATGCAGTCACTGAGGCAGGCTTCGGTTCTGACTTGGGCGCTGAAAAATTCTTTGATATAAAATGCCGTTTTGCAGGATTAAAGCCTGATTGCACCGTACTGGTCGCAACGATTCGTGCTTTGAAATACAACGGCGGTGTTCCCAAAACAGAGCTTACAGTGGAAAATCTTGAAGCGCTTAAAAAGGGAATAGTGAACCTGAAAACTCATATTGAAAATATGCAGAAATACGGTGTTCCCGTTGTGGTTGCCATAAATCATTTCTACACCGATACAGAGGCTGAAATAGAATATATCAAGACTTTCTGCAACGAGCTTGGCGTTAAGGTAGCATTTTCAGATGTATTCCTTAATGGTGGCGAGGGCGGAAAAGAGCTTGCTCAGGCTGTTATTGATACGATTGACAATACGGAGAGCCATTTTGCACCCATATACGATGAAAAGCTGACTATAAAAGAAAAACTGGATATTATCGCAAAAGAGATATACAGAGCTGACGGAGTTACCTATACGTCTCAGGCTGAAAAAACTATAAAAGAAATCGAAACGCTTGGCAGTGATAGGATCCCTGTATGTGTTGCAAAAACGCAGTATTCTCTTTCAGATGATCAAACCAAGCTTGGCAAGCCCGAAGGCTTTAATATCACTATTAGAGATGTAAAGCTGTCGTCTGGCGCAGGCTTTGTTGTGGCATACGCAGGGGATATAATGACAATGCCCGGACTTCCCAAGGTTCCTGCCGCAAATAATATTGACGTTGATGATAACGGCGTTATAAGCGGGCTGTTTTAATGGAAAAGTTTTTTTCTGAATGCGTCAATGATACCGAAAAAATAGCTTTTGACTTTGCAAATAAGCTGAAAGCGGACGATGTTGTTCTGTACAGAGGAGAAATGGGAGTGGGAAAAACCTATTTCACCAAAGGAATAGCAAAGGCATTCGGTATTGAAGATGAGGTAACAAGCCCTACGTTTGCGCTTATAAATGAATATTACGGAAAAATCAATATTTTTCATTTTGATTTGTTCAGGATAAGCAGTTTTGATGAACTTTATTCTATTGGCTTTTTTGATTATTTTGGAAGAAACGGAGTCTTATGCATAGAATGGAGCGAAAATATAAACTTTGAAGTAGATTATCCTGAAAGCGTATATTTGGTTTCTATAAATAAAACAGGCGAAACAAGCCGTGAAATAATTATTGAAAAGGTCAAATAATGCTGATTTTAGGTTTAGATTCCTCTGCCATTGCAGGCTCGTGCGCTTTATGTGATATTTCCTCGGAAAAGGTGACGGTTATTGCAAGTTCATTTGTGAACACAAAGCTGACTCATTCCCAGACGCTTCTTCCGATGGCTGAAGAGATGTTGAAAAACTCAGGCGTGTCCCTTGAAGATGTAGATCTGTTAGCAGTCAATAACGGCCCCGGTTCATTTACGGGAATAAGGATAGGCGTTGCCGCCGTTAAGGGTCTTGCTTTTGTGTCAAATAAGCCTTGCGTTGGTGTTTCAACTCTTCATTCCCTTGCGTATAACCTTATTGGGCGGGAATGTATAGTGTGCGCTGTAATGGACGCTCGTTGCAATCAGTTTTATAACGCTTTGTTTGAAGTTGAAGGAGATAAGATAATCAGACTGACAGACGACAGGGCTCTTTCCTCCGATGATTTAACGGAAGAATTAAAAAAATATAAAGATAGATCTGTTATTTTAGTGGGCGACGGCGCGGAGATTGCTTATAAAAAGCTTTGCAGTGAAAATATTTTGCTTGCTCCGCCTACGATAAGATTGCAAAGAGCTGAAAGCGTATGTCTTGCGGCAACGGGGTATAAAACCGTTAGTGCGCAGGAGCTTCTTCCTTTATATCTCAGACTGCCGCAGGCTGAAAGGGAACGGCTTGCAAAGATAAATGAAAATAAAACGGAGGAAAGAAAATGATAGTTTTAGGCAGTGACAGCGCAGGAACTGAATTAAAAAAGCATATCCTGGAATATCTTGACGAAAACGGATATGAATATTCAGACTGCGGAGAGAATAAAGATTATCCTGACATTGCCGAAACAGTTTGTAAAAAAATCGTTTCAGGCGAGGCGGATAAGGGAATTTTGATTTGCGGAACGGGTATTGGGATATCAATGGCGGCAAACAAGGTGAAAGGTATTCGCGCTGCGGCGTGCAGCGATTACTTCTCCGCAAAATATACAAGGCTTCACAATGACGCAAATGTTTTATGTCTTGGCGGAAGAGTTATTTCATACGGACTTGCATCTGAGCTTGTGAACGTATTTTTAAATACAGAATTTGAAGGCGGTCGCCATGCCGCCCGTGTTGAAAAAATAATGAAATTGGAGGAAAAATAAGCGCTATGGAAATGCTCAATATTCTCGATCACCCTCTTTTACAGCATAAGGTGTCACTTCTTCGTGACAAAAATACGGGCTCAAAGGAGTTTCGTGAACTTGTTTCCGAAATTGCAATGTTGATGAGCTATGAGGCTACCCGTGATCTTCCTTTGAAACAGGTTGAAATTCAGACTCCTGTTGCAATTGCAAAGTCAAATATCATTTCAGGCAGAAAGGTAGCGCTTATTCCCATACTCAGAGCCGGTCTTGGTATGGTCGAGGGCGCAGTTGCGCTTATTCCTGCCGCTAAAGTAGGACATATCGGAATTTGCCGTGACGACGACCACAAAAACGGCAGCGTTCACGTTTACTACTGCAAGCTGCCGTTCGACATCAAGGAACGTGACGTTATCGTGATGGACCTTATGCTTGGAACAGGTCTGACGGCGGTAAAAGCCATAGATGAAATAAAGAAGGTCGGCGCACGCTCTATCAAATTTATGACTGTTGTTGCTTGTCCAGAGGGAGTAAAGGCTCTTCAGGAGACTCATCCCGACGTTCATATATACTGCGGAGCGCTTGATGAAGGACTGAATGAAGATCTGTATATCGTTCCCGGTATAGGTGACGGAGGAGACAGGATATTTGGCACAAAATAATCTTTTTAAAATATATGACTTTATAAAACAAAAACCGCATTTCACTTTGTTGTGAAATGCGGTTTGTTTTATATGACCTATTAAAGCTCTTTGATTATTTCGCTGTAAAGGTCGGGTGTAGCATGTTACGCCCGCCTTATTACTATCTTTGATTTACTTTGATTATTTCACCGTAAAGGTCGGGCGTAGCTCCGACAGAATTGGATTCGTCAGTATCGATATGCATTGCGTCTGCAAAATTTTCGCTTACTCTTATAACAACGTCACCGAGAATTGCCGACCTTTCGGGAGTAGTTATCTTTACCCAAACGTTGTCCTTGTTCTTGACGCCCAGCTTTTCAGCAGATTCAGGCGTAAGATGAATATGTCGCTTTGCAACGATAACGCCTTCGCTTATTTCTACCTCGCCGCAGGGACCTACCAATTTGCAGCTGGGTGTTCCTGCAATATCTCCGCTTTCTCTTATAACGATAGGCACACCTATTGAACGCGCGTCTGTTGCGGAAAGCTCTACCTGATTTGCAGAACGGCAGGGACCTAAAATAGAAACGTTAGCCAGCGACTTTTTAGGACCAACTACCGTAATTCTTTCCTCGCTTGCAAATTGACCTGGCTGGGAAAGGTCTTTTTTCTTTGTAAGCTCAGCGCCCTTTCCGAAAAGGATTTCAAGGGTCTCTTTGGTAACGTGAACGTGCCTTGCTGAGGTTTCAACTAAAATCTTTGACATAAATTTTTGCCTCCTGAATTTTTTAGAATAAAAGTGATGAAAGGATATAGCCTACTGCAATTATAACAGCTAAAGCAAAAGCGCCTATTTTTATCCAAAGCTGCATTTTTTCTCTTGTTTTTAGCTTCATCCTTTTCACTTCCTTCCTTTTTACTTAACATAATTATAGCATATATCTCTATATTTTTCCAGTACTTTTTAAAATTTTTGAAGCATAACATTTGTTTTTCACAATTGATTTTTTGGCTTTAATATGTTAAAATAAAATTATTACAAAATCAAAGGAATATAAAATGGATTTTTTCGGAATGACTCTTGCTTCTTTGGAGAATTTTTTTCATCAGCAAGGAGAGAATAAAGCTAAGGCAAAGATACTTTTTAAGTCTGTTTACAGAAACAGACAAGCGGTTGAAAATATTGCTGAATTCAGCGATAAAACAAAACAATTGATAATGGACAATTTTAATTTTGATTTGCCCAAGCAAGTCACAATGCAGGATGACGGAAAAACTGCAAAGGCTTTGCTCTCTTTTTCTAATGGAAATAAAGCCGAAACCGTTATAATGCGCCATGATTACGGAGCAGGTCTATGTGTATCTACGCAGATAGGCTGTTCAATGGGCTGCAAATTTTGTCAAAGCGGAAAACTGAAAAAAAGACGTGATCTTACAGCAGGCGAAATGACGTCTCAGGTGTTATTTATGCGGCAATATTGCGAAATCAAACATATTTCTATTATGGGAATAGGCGAGCCGTTGGATAATTTTGATAACCTGAAGGATTTTATTGAAATACTATCCTGCCCTTATGGTCTTGCTTTTGGCGGTAAAAATATAACGCTGTCAACTTGTGGTATTATACCGCAAATCAAAAGGCTTTCTGAAATCAACTGCCAATTTAATTTAGCTGTAAGCCTTCATGCCCCCACGGACGAGCTACGTTCACAAATAATGCCGATAAATAAAAAATACGGCATAGCAGAGTTGATAGAAACGGTAAAAGAATATTCAGACAATTATGGAAAGCGGATCGCTTTTGAGTATATTTTGCTTGATGGAATAAACGACAGCGCAGAAAACGCTGTTCAGCTTGCAGAACTTATAAAGGGGATAAACTGTTATGTAAACCTTATTCCGTATAACGAAACCGAAAGTTCAGAATTTAAAAGGTCGAAAAATGCGGATATATTTTTTGATACATTAAAAAAGAGTGGTGTGAACGCAATATTTCGCAGGGAATTTGGAACGGGGATAAAGGCCGCCTGCGGACAATTAAGTTCTGAATACGATTGACAATTACGCCGCTTTTTGATACAATATATAAAGCGAAACATTTATAATGAAAGGAATTATAATTATGAGCGAATGTACACATGACTGCTCCTCCTGCGGTGAAAGCTGTTCCTCACGTCAGAGTGAGCAAACAAGCTTTATAGAGCAGCCTCATAAAATGTCTAAAATAAACAAAGTAATTGCCGTTGTAAGCGGAAAAGGCGGAGTGGGAAAAAGTATGGTCACATCTATGCTTGCCGCCATTTCCAATAAAAAGGGAAATCACACCGCAATTCTCGATGCGGACGTAACAGGTCCTTCTATTCCTCAGGTTTTCGGACTTCACAGCCGTGCTTACGGCGATGAAAACGGGATACTTCCTGTAATGACCAAAAAGGGAATAAGCGTAATGTCCTTAAATCTTCTTCTTGAAGATGAAAAAGCACCCGTGATCTGGAGAGGACCCGTTATTGCAGGCGTAGTTAAACAGTTCTGGACGGACGTTATCTGGGGCGATGTAGACTATATGTTTATAGATATGCCTCCGGGAACGGGTGATGTGCCTTTGACAGTTTTCCAGTCCATTCCCGTTGACGGAATTATCGTAGTTACCAGTCCTCAGGAGCTTGTTTCTATGGTAGTTGAAAAGGCAGTGAATATGGCAAAGACAATGAATATCCCTATTCTCGGAATAATTGAGAATATGAGCTATTTTAAGTGCGACCAATGCGGAAAGGAACACAATATTTTCGGTGAAAGTCATATAAATTCCGAGGCTGAGAAATTCGGTATAAAATCAGTTTGCAGACTTCCTATAAATCCTGTTATTGCATCAATGGCGGACAATGGACAGGGTGACGAAATGGAAGAGCCTGTACTTGATGAATTTTTTTTAAAGATTACGGCAACGCTTTAAATATTGTGACTTTGGGAGTTTATTGTATGTTTGCAAAAAATAAATGTGGATGGGTATTATTGGATTACTTTATAATGGAAGAAAATGAAATAGATAAATATAATGTTACAGGATCGTATGTTATTGTAAACATAAATGGTAATTTTTTATTTGGGTTTAACAAATATCGAAAACAATGGGAACTTCCTTCTGGTGGAATAGAAGCAGGAGAAACTGCAAGAGTGGCTGCCGAGCGTGAATTATTCGAAGAAACACATCAAATAATTTCTGAATTGACATTTAAAGGATTAATAAAAGTTAAAAAACCCAATGGAGAAATTGCATATCAAGCAGTTTATAATTGTTTTAAAGAAAAATTATTACCTTTTGATAAAAAAGACGATGATGAAATGGATGAAATTTGTTTATGGGATTTTAAAGAGAATATAGGGTATGTTGATGAATGTGACTTAAAGATTATAAATCTATTTTGCTTATAAATTCTAAATATTTACATTTGTTTCCTCAATTTATTATAAAAAGCGGCAGCTTAAACAGCTGCCGCTTAAATATTTATCTGCTACTTTGATTATTCAGCAGGCTTATAGTAATCTACCAGACCTACCAGATCATCATATCTCTTCTTGGAGTTTTCAACTGCCTTGTCGAACAGTACAGCCGCCTTTTCAGGATTCTGACGAGCAAGTGAGTTGTAACGAACTTCTCTCATCATAAATGCCTTGTAGTCGCCTGTGGGAGCCTTGCAGTCAAGAGTGAACGGATTCTTTCCTTCTTCTGCAAGAGCAGGATTAAAGCGGAACAGGTTCCAGTATCCTGCTTCAACTGCTTCCTTTTCAACCTGCTGAGCGATAGCAAGACCGCCCTTGATACCGTGGTTGATGCAAGGAGCGTAGCAGATTATCAGGGAAGGACCGTCATATGCTTCTGCTTCCATAATTGCTTTCAGGCACTGGTTCTTGTCAGCGCCCAGAGCAACCTGAGCAACATAAACATAACCGTACTTCATTGCAATACCCGCAAGGTCTTTATTCTTTATTTCCTTGCCGCCTGCTGCAAACTGAGCGATAGCGCCGATAGGAGTTGCCTTGGATGCCTGACCGCCGGTGTTGGAGTAAACTTCGGTATCGAATACCATTACGTTTACGTTCTTACCGCTTGCCAGAACATGGTCAACACCGCCGTAACCGATGTCGTATGCCCAGCCGTCGCCGCCGAATATCCAGTTGGACTTCTTGGATAGGTAATCCTTCAGCTTAAGAACTTCCTTCTTATCCTCGTTATCACAGCTACAAGCTTCAAGAGCAGCAACCAGTTCCTTGGTAGCAGCAGCATTTGCAACGCCGTCATTAGCAGTTTCAAAATACTTGGCTATCTTTGCCTTTACGTCAGCATTTTCAGCCTTTTCATCGAGAGCCTTCAGATGAGCCTGAGCACGAGCTCTTAATGTATCCTGAGCCAGGAACATACCGAAACCGAACTCAGCGTTATCCTCAAACAGAGAGTTGCCCCAAGCAGGACCCTTGCCCTCAGCATTTACAGTGTAAGGAGTTGAAGGAGCAGAACCGCCCCAGATAGAGGAGCAGCCTGTTGCATTGGCGATATACATTCTGTCGCCGAAGAGCTGAGTTACCAGCTTAGCATAAGGAGTTTCGCCACAGCCTGCGCATGCGCCCGAGAACTCAAGCAGGGGCTGCTTGAACTGGCTGCCCTTAACAGTGCTTTCCTTGAACTTTTCAAGAACTTCGGGCTTGGACTGGAACTTGTGAGCATAATCAAATGCTTCCTGCTGGTCAAGCTGAGAATCCAGAGGCTTCATAGCCAGAGCCTTTACCTTTGCAGGGCAGGTGTTTACACAAGCGCCGCAGCCTGTGCAGTCCAGAACGGAAATTGCCATCGTGAACTTGTTGCCTGGCATACCGGTAGCATCCTTGACCTTGGTTGAAGCAGGAGCCTTAGCAGCTTCATCTTCGCTCAGGATAACGGGACGGATAACGGCGTGAGGACAAACAACAGAACACTGGTTGCACTGAATGCAGTTTTCAGGGAGCCATTCGGGAACGTCTACTGCAATACCACGCTTTTCGAATGCTGCAGAGCCCTGAGGGAATGTGCCGTCAGGCATTGAAGTGAATGCGGAGACAGGAAGCTCGTCGCCTCTCTGAGCGTTGCAGGGGATCTGGATATTGTTGATGAAGTCAGCAAGCTCTTTTCTGTCACTTTCTGCAACGTGAACAGGAAGACCGCCTTCGCAGTTAGCCCATTCAGCGGGAACATCGACCTTGATAACTTCGCCTGCGCCTCTTTCGATAGCGGCGTAGTTCATATTTACAATATCTTCGCCCTTCTTGGCAAATGATTTGTAAGCAGCCTTCTTCATATAGTCGATTGCTTCATCGCCGGGGATAATGTTGGCGATTGAGAAGAATGCAGACTGAAGAACAGTGTTTGTCTTGTTGCCCAGACCAATTTCCTTTGCTACCTTGATAGCGTTGATGATGTAAAAATTGATGTTGTTCTTGGCAATATATGCCTTTACGGGAGCAGGGAGCTTTTCGTCCAACTCGTCAACGCTCCACTGGCAGTTCAGCAGGAAGCTGCCACCCGGGATAACGTCCTGAACCATATTGTACTTGTCAATATAGCTGGGGTTGTGGCAGGCAACAAAGTTAGCCTTGTTTACGAAATAAGTTGATTTAATAGGCTTTTTACCGAAACGCAGGTGAGAAATGGTAACGCCGCCTGACTTCTTTGAGTCATAAGCAAAGTAAGCCTGCGCATACATATCAGTATGGTCGCCTATGATCTTGATAGAGTTCTTGTTAGCGCCGACAGTACCGTCAGAACCAAGACCCCAGAACTTGCAGCAGGTAGTGCCTTCAGGAGTCGTATTGGGATTTTCGGTAATAGGCAGAGACAGATTGGTAACGTCGTCCTCGATACCGATAGTGAACTGAGGCTTGCTGTCATTGTTGTAAACGGCAATGATCTGAGCAGGGTTGCAGTCCTTTGAACCCAAGCCGTAACGTCCGCTGAATACGGGAACGTCGGTAAACTTGCCTGCTCTCTTGAGAGCAGCAACAACGTCAAGATACAAAGGTTCGCCAAGAGCGCCGGGCTCCTTTGTTCTGTCAAGAACGGAGATCTTCTTTACAGTGGAAGGAATTGCGTCTACGAAAGCGTCTACGCAGAAAGGACGGTAAAGTCTTACCTTTACAAGACCGACCTTCTTGCCCTGAGCCAGCAGATAATCGATAGTTTCTTCAATGGTGTCGCAAACGGAGCCCATTGCAACGATAACCTGTTCAGCGTCGGGAGCGCCATAGTAGTTGAACAGCTTGTAGTCAGTGCCGATTTCCTTGTTTACCTTGTCCATATACTCGGTAACGATTGCGGGAAGAGCATTGTAGTAGTTGTTTGAAGCTTCCTTTGCCTGGAAGAAGATGTCAGGATTCTGAGCAGTACCACGAAGAGTGGGATGCTCAGGATTTAATGCACGGCTGCGGAATTCAGCAAGTGCTTCCTCATCAACCATTCCTTTAAGAGTATCATAATCCCAGACTTCAATCTTCTGGATCTCGTGAGAGGTTCTGAAACCGTCAAAGAAATGCAGGAAAGGAACTCTGCCCTTTATAGTGGAAAGGTGAGCAACAGCGCCCAAGTCCATAACCTCCTGAGGGTTAGTGGAGCAGAGCATTGCGTAACCTGTCTGACGGCAGGCATAAATATCGCTGTGATCGCCGAAAATTGAAAGCGCATGAGTAGCCAGCGCACGCGCAGAAACGTGAATAACGCTGGGGAGCAGTTCACCTGCTATTTTGTACATATTCGGGATCATCAGCAGCAGGCCCTGTGATGCGGTGTATGTAGTGGTGAGCGCGCCTGCGGTAAGAGAACCGTGAACTGCACCTGCGGCGCCTGCCTCAGACTGCATTTCAACGATCTTTACTTCTGTGCCGAACATATTTTTCCTGCCCGCAGTAGCCCATGAGTCTGTGACTTCGGCCATTACGGACGAGGGGGTGATGGGGTAGATCGCAGCAACTTCGGTAAACGCATACGAAACGTGACCGGCAGCGGTATTACCATCCATCGTCAGCTTTTGTCTTGCCATTGGAATATTCCTCCTTCTTTTTGACACAAGCTTTTCTTGGCTACCAAAAGCAAAGTAGCCTTTTTCTGCGGACTTTTATAGGATCCTTTATTAAAGTCCATGCTTGTGTTATCCTAAAAATTATATCACATTTTGTTTTATTTGTAAACACTTGATTTGCACATTTTGAGATGTTTTTTAAAAAACTCTTGACATCGTCAAATCGGCGGTGTATAATACAAAAGTCAGTGGATATTTTAATTTATTGAATATTTTCGGGGTGTAGCGCAGCTGGTAGCGCGCCTGCTTTGGGAGCAGGATGTCGTCGGTTCGAGTCCGGTCACCCCGACCACCAGCGTGACGCTGGACCCAACACGCTCCCAAATAATGTGAGCGTGTTTTTATGTTAATCACCCAATAATCTTCTTATTATCTGAACCGCACCAACACGTTCCCAATACCACGGGAACGTATTTTTATATACATAATAAATAATCCTTTGATTTAAATGTACTAAATATTTTAATATATATTTCGTAAAAGTCAGATTTGATTTCAAAAACGTCAATAAAGTTTTATTGAAAAAAATGTAATATTATGTTATAATCATTTTATATAGTTTATATTTCTTTAAAGGTCCGCCAATGAGAGGGGATGTTATATGCGTATTGCAATTTGCGACGATGATTTAAGGGAACAGGAGCAATTTGATGAGGCGTTGCACGGATGGGACCCCACCAGATGCGCAGAAAAATTTTTGAACGGCTCCTCTCTTTTAGATGCGGCTAAAACAGCGCCTTATTTCGATATTGCATTTTTGGATATATATTTGCCTGGCGAAAACGGTATTGATATTGCCAAAGACCTTCAGAAGATATCCCCTGAAACGGGAGTTGCGTTTATTACTACCAGCAAAGATTATGCTGTTGACGCTTTTTCACTTCACGCGCTGCATTATTTAGTAAAGCCCGTGAAAACAGAAGATGTGGTAGAAACCTTCCGTCGTCTTACAGAGTTTCGTTCAAAACAAAGGAAAAAAATATCGTTCTCTGTCGGTGCGGAAAGATATACAGTATTTATGGACCAAATCTGTCTGCTTGAAAACAATAATCATGCTGTAAACGTGTCGCTGTCCGACGGACGCAGATTAAAGATCTGGACGTCATTCAGTGAATTGGAACAAAAGCTGGACGGCAGCTTTTTAAAGATAAACCGAGGGATCGTCGTTAATATGGATTACATTGTAAAAATGGGAACAGATACCTGCACTTTACTGGACGGGACTCGCTTTCCTATTGCTGTAAGGCAGAGCACAGCTATCCGTGCGTCCTATGATAATTATGTATTTGACCGACTTTCCCGTCAAAAGGGCTATAAGGAGAGTAAATAATGACCGTTTTCCTTCAGAATGCTCTGGGATTCTTCATACAGTTTTTTCCATGTGCATTGATGATTATTTTGCCTTTTCCTCAGGAGTCCCTCCGATTTAAGCGCAAGAATATCATTTTATGGACAACTGTTTTTTCCGTTATTTTTGCAATATTGTTTTCATCTGTGTTGTGCTTTCGCGATATCTCAAAATATCCTAAACATATAATCATCTCAAACTCATTTATGTTGGCTGCAATATTGATCGAGCTTGCGATGTATATATGGCTGGTGCGTGAGTCACTGATGAAAAAGGTGATGGTATTTTTTATTGTGTTATTTTATGCCGTTACAGAATTTGTAATGGTGAATACAATACATTCGTTCTTATATCCGTTGACTGATACAACGGTCTATACTTATACTGAAAGTTTTTTGTTGTTATACGCCGTTACGACCGCATTGATGATGCCGCTTATGTTTTTTGTCGTAATTCGCCCGCTTAAAGAATACATTCAAAATATTGAACCAAAAAATATGAGGCGTGAATTTTTAACTGCGGTTATTTCTACATTTATTTATTTTGTTATGACTATTTATTGTGATACAGTTATAGGAAAAGCAGGGCTTTTTCAATATTTTTTACCTCCGATGTTTTTCCTGACTCTTAATCAAATGTTAATATATTGGTTGATTTTCAGAGAGTCAGTGCGGCAAAAGAATGACAACGAACGTCAGAAGACAATGGAAATCCAGCAGCTGCAATATGAAAAAATCGTAGGAGATATGGAAAATACCAGAAGAATGCATCACGACCTTCGTCATCATTATAATTCCCTTAACGATATGCTCGACAGGGGACAGCTGGATGAAATGAAGGACTATCTTTCAAAGGTAATAGACACTACTGTAAATCACGATAATGAAACATATTGTAAAAATATTACAGTCAACGGACTGCTGCAATATTACGTTGGAATTGCAAGAGAACAGGACATTCATTGTGAAGTTCATGCAGTGTGTGATGAACTGAACATTGAATCGGTGGATCTGACTGTACTGTTCGGCAATGCAATGGAAAACGCAATAAACGCTTGTTGTAAATGTTCAGATAACCGTTGGATAAATATACAGGTCGGTATCGTTCAAGGCTCATTTGCAATAGAGATCTCCAATTCATGCAAAAGCGTGCGCCTTAACCGCCAATTCCAGACTGAAGATGGTTTTTCGCCTGCGGAAGCTTTTTTGAGCGAACATTCAGGCAACGGATACGGCTTGAGAAGTATAGCGCATACTGCTCAAAAATATGACGGGAGCGCGAGCTTTAGATTCAATGCCGAAAAAGAAATTTTTACATCACGAATTCGGCTTAATATGCACAATGATATTTAATATTAAGGGTTTGCAACTCCATTAACAAAAACAAATTTAAATAATAAACAGAAGTAGGTTACATAAATATGATTACTTTTATTGCAGGACTTGTAATTCTTTTGGTCGGAGGCGGCATATACGGAAAGGTATGCGAAAAGGTTTTCCGACCTGACGACCGTGAAACGCCTGCGGTCCGCTTAAATGACGGAATGGATTACGTTCCTATGAAAAAGTGGAAAAATTCACTTATTCAGCTTTTGAATATTGCGGGAACAGGTCCGATTTTAGGTCCTATACAAGGCATTTTGTTCGGACCTATTGCCTTTTTGACTATTCCTATCGGATGCATAATCGGAGGAGCATTCCACGACTATATGAGTGGAATGATCTCTGTACGTAACGACGGCGCACAAATGCCTATGCTCATAAAGAAATATCTGGGCAAGCTTGCTTTTCCTATTTACAACGTATTTGTATGTCTTTTAATGCTGCTTGTGGGTACGGTGTTTATTTATACTCCGGGAGATCTTTTTGTAACTCAAATCTTAAAGACAGACAACGGTGTTGAAAATCCTGTGGTATGGATAGTTTACGGTGCGATTTTTCTTTACTATATCGTTGCTACTTTGTTTCCAATAGATAAAATAATAGGCAAGGTTTATCCTGTATTCGGTATGCTGCTTATTCTGTCGGCGTTAGGCGTTTTTTTCGGCTTATTTATAAAAGGGTATCCGCTTGATGATATATGGACAACAGGCATTATCGGCGTACATCCTCAAGGACTTCACTTTATACCTGTTTTCTTTGTAACTGTCGCATGCGGTATAGTATCAGGCTTTCATTCAACTCAGGCGACTCTGATTTCACGCACAATGAAAAGTGAAAAAGAGGGGCGTATGACGTTTTATAATATGATGATCGCCGAAGGGGTTATCGCTATGATATGGGCAGCTGCGTCAATGGGTGTCTTAAATCTTGGACTTGCGACAGCTGATACAAGCACTACTGACGTTGTAGGTATTATTGCAAATGATTTACTTGGCAATGTAGGAGGTATCATAGCCGTTATCGGCATTATCGTTCTTCCGATAACCTCAGGTGATACAGCGCTGCGTTCGTTAAGACTTATCATTGCAGATGCTGCAAAAATAGACCAGACAAAGAAGAGAAACAGACTGTGCGTTTCTCTTGTAATATTTGCGCTTGTGGCTGCAATTTTAATATTTGCAAAAATAAACGCAGGTGGGTTTAATATACTGTGGCGTTATTTTGCGTGGGCAAATCAGACTATTGCGGTATTTGCATTTGCAATGATCGCCGTTTATATGATAAGAAACAAACAGCCGTTTATAATGTCTCTTTTACCGGGTATGTTCTATATGTTCATAGTATCCAGCTTTATTTTGAATGCGTCTATCGGCTTTAACTTGATATGGCCTGTCAGCTATGCGATAGCAGGTGTGCTTACAGTGGTATACGGCGCAGCAATAATTTATTTCGGCAGAAAAAATATGTCAAACAATATGTTGCAAAACAATAGCTGACAGCAAAGAATAGTAAAATAGCATACAGTGTGTTTTCATGTCCGAACGGTAAAATAACTACATAGGAGCAATAGTCCCAATATTCGTGATTATTTTACCGAACGGCTTGATTATATATCTTCCAATTTAAATTCATAAAGGAGAGAATGATATGAATTTTAGAAACAAAGTCGTTGCGCTTGTGACTTGTGTAGCTATGACGTTTGCGCTGCTGCCTGTCAGAGCATTTGCAGTGGAGCCTGTCACAGTAACGATCTTCACCACCAATGACATTCACGGTGTTGTAGAAGGAGACGGCGCTGTCGGTATGGCTCAGGCTGCTGCAATGAAGGCGTCAACGCCAAATGCACTTCTTGTGGATGCAGGTGACGCAACGCAGGGTGCGTCATTTGCTACTGTTTCACAGGGTAAAGACGTTATCAGAATGATGAACGCAGCAGGTTATGACGCTATGGCAGCAGGAAATCACGAGTTCGATTATGGCACAAATCAGCTGCTTGCAAACGCAAAGGAAGCGGATTTTCCCATACTCAGTGCTAATGTGACTTTGAACGGTCAGCTTATGCTGCCTGCCAGCACGATAGTTGAGGCGGGAGGAAAGTCTGTCGGTCTTGTCGGACTTACCACTACTGATACTGCGACATCTACCAATCCTTCCAAGCTGAAAGGCGTAGCTTTCAACGATGAAGCGACGGCAGCAAAGGAGCAGATAGCAGCTTTGGCGGGTGAAACCGATGCTGTTGTGATCATCTGTCATATGGGTGATAATGAAGCGGCTGTCGACTGCACAGGAATGGAACTGCTTGACGCTTTGACAGACGAAGAACTGTCAGAAGTCGCCGCTGTTGTTGACGGGCACAGCCATACTGTCGAGCAGGATGTTTATACGAGAAACGGTATTTCTATTCCCGTCGTTCAAGCCGGTGTGAACTTCCAGAATATTGGCAAGATTGAGATTACCTTTGACGGAAGCAAAATTACCGCTGACGGTGAAGTACTGACTGCTGAAGAGGCGGCAGAATTTACTTTGACTGCTGACGGTGAAAATGCTGCCACTCAGGTTCAAAGCGTACTTGCTCAGATAAAGGCTGAGCAGGACGAGATACTCGGTCAGACGCTCTGCACTAATGAAACACCTCTTTGGGGTGGAAATATTTATTGGGATTATTCTGAGCCCCGTATCGTTGAAACAAGCTACGGCGATTTTGTGACTGATGCGTTTGCGGAAAACGCAGAAACCTTTGCTGAACAAAACGATATATCTCTTCCGATAGTTGCCGTAGAAAACGGCGGCGGTATTTCTGCTACTCTTCCCGTCGGAGAGGTAACAAGAGAAACTGTTCTCAATGCTTTCAGCCACGGAAATATGGTAGAAGTGTATGAGGTAACTCCTGCACTGCTCCGTGCCGCTTTGGAAAACGGTCTTACAGTGACCGGTCAGGACGAAACGGGTCTGTTGCTCAGAGAACGTGTCAGCGGCAGTTTTCTCCAGGTAAGCGGCTTTACATACACCTATGACCCCGCAGCTCCCTCAGGAGAAAAGGTAGTCAGCATTGAACTGAAAAATGGTGTTTCTCTTGATCTTGCCGACTCCGACACAAAACTTCTCCTTGCTACAAACAGCTACGTAGGTTCATCGTTTGCATCTGTGGGTGCAAAAAAACTTGGTGAGCTTGGCGGCGAAGATCAGATCGTTATGGAATATATTCTTTCGCAGGTAGATGAAAACAATGTTCTTAACTATAACAGCGGGGAAGAACGTATCAAAATTTACGGCGATAAGTCTCCCGAAACATATGTCGTTAAAATTCCCGTACTGCTTGAATCTGACGGCGAAACTGCACAGCCGGGCGTGAAAGTACATCTAAGCATAGACGGTGCAGACGCAGAAGAATATATAACAGATGAAAACGGAAATATTGTTGTTGAAGTTACCAAAGGCACTCATACATTTTACCTTGATGAATCCTCAGACGGTCAGCCTGTTTACACGAACAATTATTCCGGTTCAGGTACTGTAACGACAAAAGCGGGTTATTACCGCCTTGGGTTCCTTGCTGACGAAATTACACCCGAGGACCTTAACGCAGTTATTGAAAGCTGCATAAATTATCTCAATGAATTGGCAGATGCATGCAGATCTGAAATTGAAGGAAATGATTTGTTCACTAGCGAAGAACAAGAAAAATATTGTGAAGCTATTAACGATATTTTTAACGAAGGCGTCGCTGCGATCAAGGCCTCATCTACTGCATATGAAGCATATAAGCTGGAGGATGAATATTGTAATGCTTTGATGATCAAAATCACTGAGGCTGGTGTAGTATATCTTGAAAGATATTACAAAGAGTCTATTGATGAGTTTGATTTTGCAACCGATGAAGAAAAAGCCAAATCTCGTCAGGCTATCGATGAAATATTGAATGATATCAAAGCGGCTCTCGAAGCTGGTCAGCTCGATATTTCATCTTTGTTAGATAAACTGAATATACTGAATATGGCATATTCTTATTCGTATCTCCCTCACACATATCGTTATCAATTGTCACGAATAAATAATTATAATAATTTGACTGAAGAGGAAAAAGCTCAGTATTTTGAGCAGATCGAGGATATATACAGTGAGGCTGCTGACGCTCTTGAAAATGATCCTTACAGTGCTGAAACAATGGAGTTGGTTTATGCTGCTGTATCTTCCATTCAAAATATAGGGATTTATGCATGGGCGTACGATTGCATAAATTGGACTGAACAGTACATTTTTGATGATTTTGACAGCATAATATCCGAATACAGCGCAGAGCTGAAATATATCACCGAGGACGAACTTTCAGCAATTCGTCAAAGCTTTGAGGAAAAAGCAAAGAACACCTGCACTGCTATGAAGCAAACTGTTGAAAAGGATGATTTCGTTGATGATACTTCTGAATTTGAAGATTTGAGAGAATCTATGCAATCTTTCTTTGATGATACTATTAAGCAGGTATTCACTACCAACGCTCTCAATTATCTGAACTCTGTGGCAGAAGAAATCAAAAATGATATTCTTGAGCTTGAAAAGAAAAACGGCACCGATATGAGCGAATATATTTCTCAAATCGAAAATATAATGACGGATGCAGATACTTCTATCAATGCAATAAAAACGACTTTCCAGTATGTATATGACGCTGACGCTCTGGATAAGATATTTAATGAGATAACCGCTTTGTCTGAGCAATATGCAGAGCAGCTTCGCACCATTTCTGATAATATTGATGATGATGATGATAATCCTGCAACTGGCGTAGTTTCTGAAACGTCATCGCTTATTACTCTTATGGCACTGTCAGGTTTTCTTGCTATTCTGCCTGCAAGCAGCAAAATCAGAAAATGCAGTCATAAAAAATAAGTTCTGTTTAAGGTCAGTAAAATGATTCTTTAAATCAAACTCCATAGAAATTATGAACCGCCCTCAAATTTTTGGGGGCGGTTCATTTTATTATGAATTTAAAGCCAAATCAATTATGTCAATCTCCAAATGAAATTCCGATATCACGGGCGGCCTTGACCACTTTATCATCTAACGGAACGAATTTTGTTTTCATTGTGACATCAGACAGCTTGTTTTCACCTATCTCCGTTCCGATCTTTGCAACAGTGTATCCGTATTTTTCTTCTACGATAAGCTCTGCGGCTCTTGCACCGAACTTTGTGGCAAGTACACGGTCATAGGCGGAAGGGCTTCCTCCTCTCAGCATGTGTCCGGGAACCACCGTTCTTGTTTCATAACCTGTTATTCTCTCAATATCCTTTGCAATTCTTACAGTTGCTGTATTATAGCCGTTTTCGTTTCTTATACGCATACGGTCTTTTTTCTTCATTTTTGATTCTTCAATATCCATACAGCCTTCCGCTACGGCAAGAATGGAGAAGGATTTTCCCGCCTTCGCCCTTGTTTCGACAGCTTTAGCTACTTTATCAATGTCGTAGGGAATTTCGGGAATAAGTATAATGTCCGCACCACCTGCAACACCTGTATAAAGCGTCAGCCAGCCAGCTTTGTTGCCCATTATCTCTATTACCATAACTCTGCTGTGAGAATTTGCAGTAGTGTGGATACGGTCCACAACTTCTGTTCCTATATCCACCGCTGTATGAAAACCGAACGTTACCGATGTACCCCAGATGTCGTTATCAATGGTCTTTGGCAGACCGATAACATTCAATCCTTCTTCGGACAGCAAATTGGCTGTTTTATGCGTTCCGTTTCCGCCAAGGGTCAGCAGGCAGTCCAATTTACGGGTTTTATATGTCTGTTTCATCTCGGCAACTTTATCTATATTGTCGTCCTCAATTATCTGCATCATTTTGTAAGGAGTCCTTCTTGTGCCGAGTATTGTGCCACCCTGCGTCAGAATACCTGAAAAGTCAGAGGGTTTCATTTCCTTGCATTCGTTGTGTATCAGTCCGTGAAAACCGTCGGAAATCCCTATTATTTCGACTTTATCCTCACCGATAAAGTTATAGCATGCCTTTGCAACGCCTCTTATAGTAGCGTTAAGACCGGGGCAGTCGCCTCCGCTTGTAAGTATTCCTATCCTGCGTTTCGCCATATTTGTCATCCTTTCTTTTTTACTTTTGTAAAAATAATTATACAGCAAACAGTTG
Organism: uncultured Ruminiclostridium sp.; assembly: GCA_947630175.1. Lineage (GTDB taxonomy): Bacteria > Bacillota > Clostridia > Oscillospirales > Ruminococcaceae > Ruminiclostridium_E. The sequence goes on from CANRGJ010000001.1 coordinate 224,416, forward strand.
AAAACGTCAATATAAAATTACGATTTTTTTGTATAAAACGCATAAAATTCTATTGACAAAAACTACTAAATATATTAAAATATTCTTATATGGTATGATCTGTATCATACTTATGACAATGTTATATTTCAGGAGGAAGTAATAATTATGAGCGAGTTTTTCAACATTCCCAAAATCCAGTATGAGGGTAAAAATTCTACAAATCCCCTTGCGTTTAAGTATTACAATCCCGACGAAGTTATAGGCGGCAAAAAAATGCGTGAGCAGCTCAAGTTTGCTCTTTCTTGGTGGCACACTATGGGCGGCGACGGAACAGATATGTTCGGCGTGGGAACTGCTGACAAAAAGTGGGGCGGCAAGGACCCTATGGATGTTGCAAAAAATAAAGCATATGCCGCTTTTGAAATAATGGATAAGCTGTCGATCGATTATTACTGCTTCCACGACAGAGATATCGCTCCTGAAGCAGACACTCTTTCCGAAACGAATAAGCGTCTTGATGAAATATCCGATATTCTGAAAGAGCTTATGGATAAATCAGGAAAAAAATTGCTTTGGGGAACCGCTAACTGCTTTAACAACCCCAGATATATGCACGGCGCAGGCACAGCTCCTAATGCAGACGTATTTGCTTTTGCGGCGGCTCAGATAAAGAAAGCGCTTGAGCTTACCGTCAAGCTGGGAGGAAACGGTTATGTTTTCTGGGGCGGACGTGAAGGCTATGAAACTCTGCTTAACACAAACCTCGGTCTTGAACAGGACAATATGGCAAGACTTATGAAAATGGCAGTTGAATATGCTCACTCAATAGGATTTAAGGGAGATTTCTACATTGAGCCCAAGCCCAAGGAGCCAACAAAGCATCAGTATGATTTTGATACCGCTACTGTTTTGGGATTCCTTCGTAAATACGACCTGCTTGGCGATTTCAAGATGAATATTGAGGCAAACCACGCAACACTTGCAGGTCATACGTTCCAGCACGAGCTTAGAGTTGCCCGTGAAAACGGAGTTTTTGGTTCAATTGACGCCAACCAGGGCGATATGCTACTCGGCTGGGACACTGACCAGTTCCCGACAAATATTTATGACGCTGTACTTTGTATGTATGAAGTGCTTAAAGCAGGTGGCTTTACTAACGGCGGACTTAACTTTGACTCAAAGGCTCGCCGCGGCTCATTTACTCCTGAAGATATTTTCCACAGCTACATCGCAGGTATGGACACGTTTGCTTTGGGTCTGCGTGCCGCTGACAAGCTGATAAAAGACGGCAGAATTGATAAGTTCGTTGAAGAAAGATATGCAAGCTGGAATACAGGCATAGGCGCTGACATAATCGCAGGAAAAGCAAAAATGCCTGAGCTTGAAAAATATGTTCTTGAAAAGGGAGATGTTATTTCTTCTGTATCCAGCGGCAGACAGGAAATGCTGGAAAGCATACTCAACAACGTTCTGTTTTCTGACTGATAAAGAAAGGGAAATACACTATGGCTTATATTTTAGGCGTTGACATAGGAACGTCGGGAACAAAAACCGTCCTTTTTTCCGAGGACGGAGTTCCTGTTGCTTCCGCTACTTACGAATATCCTCTTTACACTCCACAAAACGGTTATGCGGAGCAGGAGCCGCTTGACTGGTGGAACGCTGTTGTAAACGGGATAAAGCAGGTAATACACGAGAGTGGCGTTATTGCATCTGAGATCAAAGGCGTTGGGCTTTCAGGGCAAATGCACGGCTTGGTAATGCTTGACAAAGACAACAACGTGATAAGGCGCAGTATAATCTGGTGCGACCAGAGAACGGCAAAGGAAGTTGTTGAAATAACCGATAAGGTGGGAGCAGACAGGCTTATAGATATTACCGCAAATCCCGCCATTACAGGCTTTACCGCTGCAAAAATAATGTGGGTGAAAAACAACGAGCCTGAGAATTATGAAAAATGCCGTCATATTCTGCTTCCGAAAGATTATATCAGATTTATGCTGACTGGCGAATATGCGACTGAGGTTTCCGACGCGTCGGGAATGCAGCTTCTTGATATCCCGAATCGCTGTTGGTCTGACGAAGTGCTTGATAAGCTGGAAATTGATAAGTCACTGCTTGCGAAAGTATATGAAAGCCCTGAAATTACGGGTAGAATAACCAAACGTGTTGCAGAGCTTACAGGACTTGCGGAAGGCGCGATCGTTGTAGGTGGAGCTGGAGATAATGCCGCCGCTGCTGTGGGAACAGGCGTTGTTGAGGACGGAAAGGCGTTTACCACTATCGGTTCAAGCGGCGTAGTATTTGCTCATACAAGCGATATTTCAATTGATAAAAAGGGAAGAGTTCACACATTCTGCTGTGCGGTACCGAATTGCTGGCACGTTATGGGCGTAACTCAAAGCGCAGGCTTATCGCTCAAATGGTTCAGAGATAATCTTTGCTGGAGTGAAATGGAAACCGCATTGAATATGGGCGTTGACCCATATTATCTGACTGATAAAGAAGCAATGGAAGTACCTATCGGTGCCAACAGACTGATTTATCTGCCTTATCTCAACGGCGAAAGAACTCCTCATCTTGACCCTAATTGTCGAGGTGCATTCGTTGGCCTGTCTACAATGCACAAGAAAAAGGATATGATAAGAGCTGTAATGGAAGGTGTTTCCTATTCGTTAAGAGATTGTGTTGAAGTGATGAGGGAAATGCAGATAAATGTTACCGATATGATGGCTTGCGGAGGCGGAGGAAGCTCACCGCTGTGGAGACAAATGCTTGCAGACCTATACGCCTGCCCTGTAAAAACAACCCAGAATAAAGAAGGTCCCGCCTTGGGCGTAGCCCTGCTGGCGGCAGTGGGAGCAGGAATATATTCAAGCGTTCCCGAAGCCTGCAAAGCCGTTATTCTTCCTGATAAAGTGCAAAACCCCATAGAGGAAAATACAAAAGAGTATGAAAAAGTCTATGCGGTATATAAAAAGCTGTATCCCGCTATGAAATCATGCTTTAACGAACTGGCAAATATTTAATTTAAAGGAGATAAAAAATGAAACTTTTCATCGACACCGCAAACGTTGCGGACATCAAGAGAGCAAATGATATGGGTATTATTTGCGGCGTTACGACCAATCCCTCCCTTATTGCAAAGGAAGGTCGTGATTTTAAGGAAGTTGTTACTGAAATAGCAAGCATTGTTGACGGTCCTATTTCAGCTGAAGTAATTTCACTTGAAGCTGACAAAATGGTGGAAGAGGCTCTTCCTCTTGCGGCAATCAACAAGAACATCGTTATAAAACTTCCTATGTGCGAAGAAGGCCTTAAAGCCTGCAAACAGCTTACTGCAAAAGGAATAAAGACCAATGTAACGCTTGTATTCTCCGCAGCACAGGCGCTGCTTGCCGCAAGAGCTGGTGCTACCTTCGTAAGTCCGTTCCTCGGCAGACTTGACGATATAGGCATGGAAGGATTGAATCTTATCGAAGAGATAGTTGATATTTTCAACGCTTCAGCAATTGACACGGAAATAATAGCCGCATCTATCCGCAATCCTATTCACGTTACCGCCGCCGCAAGAATGGGCTGTCATATAGCTACTGTCCCTATGAATGTACTTCTCCAAATGCTTAAACATCCTATGACGGATAACGGTATTGAACGTTTCCTGAAGGATTGGGAAGGCTTTATAAACAAATAATACATTTTACGAAATTAAAGAGCTGATTAAAATATCGGCTCTTTGATTTTTATACTATGTTGTAAACATTAGTTATTCTTTTCTGTTTATCTTTTGTTTACATTTAATAAAACGGTTACAAAATAAGAAATTATTTTACAAAAGTATTGAAATTAGTATAAAAAATAAGTATAATGTAATATGGATTATTCGGTAAATGAAAAACTGTATCTGAGAGGAGAAGCTATGTATAACGATCTGGTAAACACTATCGGTTTTCTGCACGATTTTGACAGCGAAGTATCCGACGCAATGAATGAGGAGCTTAAACGTCAAAGACGCAATCTTGAGCTTATAGCGAGCGAAAACATTGTTTCCCCCGCTGTAATGGCCGCTATGGGAAGTGTTTTGACAAACAAGTATGCGGAGGGCTACCCTGCAAAGCGTTATTACGGCGGCTGCCAGTGCGTAGACGTGGTTGAAAATATCGCTATCGAAAGAGCAAAAAAACTGTTTGGCTGCAATTTTGCAAATGTTCAGCCGCACTCAGGCGCACAAGCTAATCTGGCGGTATACTTTGCTTTGCTTGAACCAGGCGATACCGTTCTTGGTATGAACCTTGCGCATGGCGGACATCTTACACACGGTTCTCCCGTGAATATGTCGGGCAAGTATTTTAACTTTATCGCATACGGTCTTAATGATGAGACCGAGATGATAGACTATGAGGAATTACAGCGTCTGGCGGAAGAAAACAAACCCAAGCTCATAGTTGCAGGTGCAAGCGCCTATCCCAGAGCAATAGATTTTGAAAGAATATCTCAGATCGCTAAATCGGTCGGCGCATACTTTATGGTGGATATGGCGCATATTGCAGGACTTGTTGCGGCAGGCGTTCATATGTCGCCTGTTCCTTATGCCGATGTTGTTACCACAACTACTCATAAGACCTTGAGAGGTCCGAGAGGCGGTATGATCCTTTGCAACGATGAAGAGATAGCAAAGAAAATAAACAAAGCGATTTTCCCCGGCACTCAGGGCGGTCCTCTTATGCACGTTATCGCTGCAAAAGCTGTCTGCCTGAAAGAAGCATTAGAGCCTTCATTTAAAGAATATGGCAAACAGATAATCAGCAATGCCCAGACGTTGGCAAAGGAACTGGTAAACAGAGGCTTCAGACTGGTTTCAGGCGGAACGGACAATCATCTTATGCTTGTCGACCTGCGTCCTTTCCATATTACGGGAAAAGACCTTGAACATCATCTTGACGATGTATACATCACTGTAAATAAAAACGCTATACCAAACGATCCTGAAAAGCCTTTTGTAACAAGCGGTATCAGAGTAGGTACCGCCGCCGTTACCACAAGAGGACTTAACGAAGACGATATGGTCAAGATAAGCGAAAGCATTTATCTTGTAGCTTCAGATTATGAAGGAAATAAAGAAAAGGCGAGAGAGATAGTAGAGAGCATTTGTGCTAAATATCCTCTTTACGAATAATAGAAATAAAAAGACAAAAGGAAGGGACGTTAAAATGGCACAGCAAAAAGCCAGCACTATTGTTTTCAACTCAAAAGATCAGGTAGCGCCTTTAGGTATAATTGCAACAGACGGAGCAAAAGACTTAGGAAACAAGATCAATGATTATCTTGTACAGTGGTCACAGGACACTCAATATGCGCAGGATTCTTATCTTGTTGATACTGAATGTCCGAGATTTTCTTCAGGCGACGGAAAAGGACTTATCAAGACTTCTATAAGAGGCGATGATATATTTATCATAGTTGATGTGGGAAATTACAGCTGTACATACAAAATGTTCGGCAAAGAAAACTTTATGTCCCCTGACGATCATTTTCAGGATCTAAAAAGAATAATTCAGGCAATGGGCGGTAAAGCTCACAGAATAAGCGTTGTAATGCCTATTCTTTATGGTGGAAGACAGCACAGAAGAAATTACCGTGAATCTCTTGACTGCGCAGTAATGCTCCAGGAGCTTCAGGCTATGGGCGTTTCAAATATAATTACCTTTGACGCTCATGACGCAAGAGTCTGCAACGCTGTTCCGCTTATGGGCTTTGACAATGTAATGCCTTCTTATCAAGTTTTAAAGGCAATGTTCCATGAGGTTTCAGACTTTGATGTTTCAAAGGAGAAGTTTATGGTAGTAAGTCCCGATGAAGGCGCTTTGAACCGCAATATGTACTACGCTTCAGTTTTGGGCGTAGAAATGGGAATGTTTTATAAAAGACGTGATTATTCCAGAATAGTAAACGGAAGAAACCCGATAGTTGCTCACGAATATCTGGGAAACTCTGTTGAGGGAAAAGATGTGTTCATATCAGACGATATAATTTCTTCTGGTGATTCTATGCTTGATATTGCATACGAACTGAAAAAGCGCAAAGCAAGACGCATAATAGCATACGCTACATATCCTATTTTCACGAATGGTCTTGCTAAATTTGACCAGGCGTATTCCGAAGGAATGATCGATTATGTTTTCGGAACGAACCTTACATACAGAACGCCTGAGTTGCTTTCAAGAGAATGGTTCAAGGAAGTTGACGTTTCAAAATACATTGCATATCTTATCCTTGCTATCAATCACGATATATCCACCAGCAAGGTGATCGACCCTCATCAAAAAATACGGTCGTTGCTTGATAAATATAATATCAAAGGGGCAGAAAATCTATAATAAATAAAACCCGTCACATAAAGTGGCGGGTTTATTACAAAGAGGTGAAAAAATTATGCCGTTGGCAGACAAGATACGTCCTACTGAGTTGGATCAGGTGTACGGACAATCTCATATACTGGGAGAAGGAAAGCCGCTGAAAAACATAATTCAAAGAGGGAATATTCCCAATATGATTTTTTATGGCCCCTCCGGCGTAGGAAAAACAACAGTAGCAAACATTATTGCCCAAAAGAGCAATATGGAATTGTACAAGCTGAACGGTACATCTGCCTCTACTGCCGATATAAAGGATATAATAGCGTCAAGATTTACGCTTTCAGCCTCCAACGGTATACTGCTGTATCTTGACGAAATACAGTATCTCAATAAAAAACAGCAGCAAAGCCTTTTGGAATATATAGAAAATGGAGATATAACGCTTATTGCGTCAACAACTGAAAATCCGTATTTTTATATTTACAATGCGATTTTGTCCCGCTGTACCGTTTTTGAGTTCAAGTCCCTTACTCCCGAAGAAATAATTCCTGCTGTAAAACGAGGTTTTCAGCTTGCGGGTGAGGAAGCAGAAACTAAATTGGACATAGAAGACGGAGTTTATGAACATATTGCAAAGGGCTGCGGCGGAGATGTGAGAAAATCGCTTAATACTGTTGAATTATGCGTTCTTTCAGCAAATGACGGAAAGATAACGCTTGAGCTTGCGACAGAGCTTACCCAGCGCAGCAATATGAGGTATGACAAGGACGGAGACCAGCATTACGACCTTTTATCCGCTTTTCAAAAATCTATAAGAGGTTCTGATGAAAACGCTGCGCTGCACTATATGGCAAGACTGCTTGAGGCGGGAGATCTACCGTCAGTTTGCCGCAGACTTCTTGTTACGGCGGCAGAAGATATAGGACTTGCTTATCCCAACGGGATAGTTGTGGCAAAAGCCTGTGTGGACGCCGCACTTCAGCTTGGGCTCCCTGAGGCGTCTATCCCGCTGTCGGAGGCAGTTATTCTGCTTGCAACAAGCCCTAAATCCAACAGCGCTGTTATCGCAAGGGATAAGGCTTTTGAAGATGTTCAAAAAGGAATAACGGGAGATTTCCCACGCCATCTGCAAAACAAGCATTATGATGGAGAGGGAAATGCGGTAAAGGGACAGCATTATTTATATCCCCATAATTTTCCTAATCATTATGTGGAACAACAATATCTTCCTGATGAACTAAAGGATAGAGTATATTACACATTTGGCGACAACAAGCTGGAAAAAGCCGCTAAAGAATACAGAGAAAAAATTAAAAATCAGTCCTGATCACTTTATCCGATGAAGGCGTAGAGTATATCCAACTGTTGATATGTCCGCTTTCGATAAAGTATTTGAAGCCTGATGGAACGTAACCGCTGTCGAATGTGTCTACAATTATCAGCTTTACCTTCATCTTTTCAGGAATAATTGCTTTTATAAAAACGCTTGCGTGCTGATTGACATAAACATTTTCCTTCAGCTCGGCAAGTCCTGCCAGATTGGGCGTAAGCTCCACAAATATCCCATAGCTTTCTATACTTCTTATGTAACCTGTGACAGTTTCTCCTGCTTTAAAAAAGGAGGAGTTTTCCTCCCATGTTCCAAGCAGCTCTTTGTGGGAAAGGGAAATTTTACCGTTTTCTATGCTTTTTATAACAGCTTTTATGTTCTGACCGACGCTCATTCTGTTTGAAGGGTGATTTATTCTTGAAACGGAAATAGCGTCGATAGGTATAAGAGAAGGTATCCCGCAGCCTATATCAACAAAACAGCCGAATTGCTCAAGGTGGGTAACCTTTGCGTTTATAATATCTCCGGGTGTGAGCTTTGAAATATATCTGCTCATACACTCCTGCTGAGCCATTCTCCTGCTTAATATGACAGTTTTGTTGCCGTGTTCGTTGTTGGCGAAAGCAGTCACTTTAAAGCATACAGACTTGTTTACTCTTGAAATAAGAGCAATATCTCTTGTGGTCCCGTCATCTATTCCGATTGCTCCCTCTGTTCTCGGTATAATTCCTTTTATAAATCCAAAATCAACTATAAGATTATGTCCGCTGTCGCATACGATACAGGGAGCTTCCACTATCCTACCGCTTAATATACACTCTTTAAGGCTTTCCTCGCTTGAAACGGCTCTGCGGTTTGCTTCGCTCCCTATAAGCTCTCCCTCAGGGTAAAATTCAGACATTTTTTACCTCCAAAATTTTGTTTTGGTAATAATTATGAGAAACAAGCGGTCAATATTCCTTTTAAAGCAGGAGATATATATTATTTAACTTTGAGGCACTTAACGGATATAATTTAACTGTTGTCCTGATGTCAAATACCGACAGCAATATACAAACAAACATCTTGAAAATTTTTATGGTATATAGTATAATCAATTAGTTAGGGGTGAAATAGCTTGCTCTTTGATGAGGAAATGATGCTTAAAGCGATTGAACAGGCGAAAAAAGCATATGCTCTCGGTGAATGTCCCGTCGGAGCAGTTATCACCGACGCTAACGGCAATATTATATCAGAAGGATATAACCGACGTGAGAGCGACAATTCGCCCACGGCGCACGCCGAAATAATAGCAATAGAAAACGCCGCCAAAAAACTTGGAAGCTGGCGTCTTTCCGACTGCACACTTTATGTGACTCTTGAGCCGTGCCCTATGTGCGCAGGAGCAATTATAAATTCACGAATAAAAAGGGTAGTTTACGGAGCATTTGATGAAAAAGGCGGTGCCTGCTCGTCAGTCCTTAATTTATTTGAATATCCTTTTAATCATAAACCTCTGGTAAGGAGCCGCATACTTGAAAAGGAGTGCGGGGAAATACTGACTGAATTTTTCAAAAAACTTCGCTGATAAATATAAATTTTAAGGAAATGGAGGTGAGCGGTAAAGTTGAACAGATACAAAACACTGGCTTCAAACACTATTGTTCTTGCTTTGGGTCAATTCGGCTCCAAGCTGCTGGTAGTTCTTCTTATGGGATTTTATCAGTCAATGCTGGGAACGGAAGGCTACGGTGAGATCAACACTATAATAAATACCGCTACTCTCCTTATGGCGTTTGCCACCATTTCAATAGGCGAGTCTATCATAAGATTTGGTCTTGATAAAGCATATAACAACTCTCAGGTTTTTTCGATAGGATTAAAGATCACGCTTATAGGCACGCTGACCTGCGTAGTGATAATCCCGATATTAAGATTTGCGGCAAATATTTTTCCTGACGTCAATGTAATAACACTTCTCAACAACTATTCCTGGATAACAGTTATATATATTTTTACAGGCAGCTTAAAAAGCACCTGCGCTCTTTTTGTCCGTTCAAACGGAAATGTAAAGCTGTACGCTATTGACGGTATATTTACAACTATTATGAATATACTGTTCAATTTCCTTTTCCTTCTGGGATTTCATCTGGGAAATATAGGCTATCTGCTGTCTGTTATTCTTGCTGACGTTTGTTCCGTTATCTTCCTCACCTTTATGGGACGCCTGAAGGATTATTTTATTCTTTTCGGAGTGGATAAGGAAATACGCAGGGCGATGATAAAATTCTCCCTGCCTATGGTCCCGACTACAATAATGTGGTGGATAATCAACGTTTCCGACACATTCTTTGTTTCTGTAATACTTGACTTTACCGAAACGGGTATATATAATGCGGCGTACAAGCTGCCGAATATGATAGCGCTGATATCGGGTATCTTTTCGCAGGCATGGAATATGTCGGCTATCAGCGAAAAAAATTCTCGGACGATAGCAAAATTCTATTCCGACGTTTTCAGCGCTTTTCAATCCTTTGTATTTGTGGTAGGCGCAGCAATGCTTTTACTTATCAAGCCTGCAATTGCGATTTTGTGCGACCCCGCCTTTCATATTGCTTACATATATACGCCTTTTCTCGTTATGGCTGTGGTTTACAGCTGTTTCGGAACTTTTATGGGGAGCATTTACGTTGCCGCAAAACAATCAAAGCGTTCAATGTTTACCGCTACCATAGGAGCTATACTTAACGTTACATTCAACGCTTTGCTTATACCGTATCTGCACAATCACGGTGCGGCTATTGCAACCTGCATCAGCTTTGTATCGGTTTTTGTAATACGGGCTATGGATACAAGAAAAACCGTTTTTATGGACCTGAAACTGCCTAAGCTAATAACGAACACTGTTTCACTGCTGATAATGGGATTTATAATCATATTTGTCAGCAACGACATTATTTTCTACTCACTTCTTTCAATCATATTTGTTTTTGTCGTATTGATAAACTTCAAGGCATGTATCAGAATGGTAAAACAGGTTTTGGATAAAAAATAAGCAAAGGAAACTGTCTGAAAAACTAAAATAAAAAATGACCGCCTTAAGGCAGTCATTCAATAAGTGTTATATTTTGATATTACAGCTTTTCCAGCTTCTTTTCACAGCTCATCACAGTATTGAGTAAAACAGACGCATTTTTCCCGTATTCTTTTTCAAGATCAGACCTGCTTATTACCGGACAATCATCTGATTGCTGAGGCAGAGCCGAAATAGCGTCGGCAACTGCGATCGACTCTCCTGCGGCAATAAGCTGATCGGCTTTTTCTTCAGGGATCTTAAATATATTTTTATCATTATTTTTATTGCTTTTATAGATTATTCTGAATACTCTGTATATCGTAAATGAAAAAACGTTGTGTACTTTATCCATTAAAACTGCATTTTTGGTCTTTGCCAATATGGAATATATAACGTCAATGCTGTTTACTACCAATTTCTTGGCAAAAACAGACGCCAGTTCGTCAGCATTTAAATTTCTGGCTTTCTCAGGAATATCGGATTGGGATATATCTTCTTCTGCTATTATCGCTCCGCTACTGACCGCTGATCTTCCCAGCAGATAATCGGTGGACACGTTATAATAATCCGCCGCTTTTATTAAAAAGTCCAGGCCGCATTCCCGCTTACCCTTTTCATAGTGCGATAAAAGCGCCTGCGCAATTCCTAAATCCTCCGCCGCCTTTTTCTGACTGATTTTCTTCTCTTTTCTGAGGAGGGTCAGTATTCTTGGGAAGTCACTGTTCATATGTAAAATTACCTTTTCTGTTAATTTATTCGCAGAGTATATTATATTAAAATTATTTCATATTGTAAATTGACATTTTTGACAAAAATAAAACCGATATTTTAGGCGCTATATTTTTAAAAACTATCAGATTGGAGAAATTTTTTATGCAAAACTACACCGTTTTTCTTATCCGACACGGAATAACTCAGGGGAATTTAGACGGAAAATATATAGGCTTTACCGATCTGCCGCTTTGTGATGAAGGCTATGCGGCAATATCAAGAATGGCTCAAAACGAAATATATCCCGATGTACAAAAGGTATATTCCAGCCCGCTGAAAAGGTGTCTGGAAACGGCCGACATAATTTATCCTGATAGATATGTAAAGCAAATTGAAAATCTTTGCGAATGTGATTTCGGTGAATTTGAGGGGAAAACCCCTGATGAATTAAAAGACGTGCCGGAATATACAGAGTGGCTGCAAGGAGGATATGATTCAAAAGCGCCTGGTGGTGAAAGCTTCGGGGATTTTACATTGAGGTGCATAAACGGTCTGGACGAGGTTTTTAAAGATATGATGAAGGAGCATATCTCAAGAGCAGCAGTAATAACCCATGCGGGAGTGATAATGAATTTACTTGCAGGATACGGACTTCCAAAGGGAACGCCTTCAGATTTTACTCTGAAACAAGGCGAAGGATATGTGATAAATCTTTCTACTTTTTTATGGCAGAAAGGTCCCGTATTTGAAATAATCGGAAAAATCACCGACAGATAAAGGATATATAAAATGGTCGAAGTAAAGCTTGAATGGAATAAAGACAACTTAAAGGAATATATAAAATACTTATCTTTTAACAATAAATTCATTAAAATCGCCTTGCCTGTATTTGCTGTGTGCTATGCGGCAATGCTTGTTGTCTGCATTGTGATGGCAGTTAAGTTTAATTATTGGCTTATTCTTGGCGCAGCTTTAATGATAACATTTTTAGCTTTGATATTTGCTGCAGTCACATTCTTTTCATTAAAAGGATATGTGAAAAATGCAATAAAAGCCAATTCTGATTCTGATATAAATAATATATTGATTTGCACAGATGCGCTGTTGCTGTTAAAGGATGATGAACCTATCGGAACTATCGATTATAAAAATATCAATGAGATATCATTTAACGAAAAAGCAGAAACTGCATATATTATTACAAACAAAAATGCGGTGATGATACTGGAATATAAGAACATTGTTCTCGGAACCAAGGAAGAATTGAAGAAAATACTCGAGGAAAAACAAAGTGAACTATCAAAAAAAGCTTGAGGAAATAATCGAAAGCATAGAGGGCAGAAAAAGTCTGCTTCTTCATGCATGCTGCGCACCGTGCAGCAGTTATGTGCTTGAATACCTTACAAAATATTTTGATATAACGATTTTGTATTATAATCCAAATATAACGCCGTATGAAGAATATCAAAAAAGAATATCAGAGCTTAAACGTCTTTTAAATGAAATGCCGTTAAGCAGCAAGGTATCTGTTATTGACGGGAAATACGACCCAAATGAATTTTACGGTATTTCTTCAGGGCTTGAGGATTTGCCTGAAGGCGGAGAAAGATGCTTTAAATGTTACAGATTAAGAATGGAAGAGGCAGCTGAATATGCTTCACAAAACGGCTTTGATTATTTTACCACTACTCTTTCAATAAGTCCCCATAAAAATGCCGAAAAAATAAATGAGATAGGCGCACAGCTGGAAAACGAATATAAAGTAAGATATTTATATGCTGATTTTAAGAAAAAGGACGGATATAAGCGTTCTATTCAACTGTCACATCAGCACAACCTTTATCGTCAGAATTACTGCGGTTGTGTTTTCAGCAAACGATCAGCACACATAAAATTCAGCGATAATTAAATTTGTCCATTTCTATTGAAAAATAAAAACTATTGTGATATAATATCTTAATAAGTCATTATAAAGGAAGGTGTACTTTTATGAAAGCAGACCCTTGCGGGCACAGTTGTTGTAATTTAATATACGCAGGGGGCAAAAGTATGTCTTTTTGATCCCCTGGGAAGGGGGACACAATGCTAAAGTTCTACAAAACGGACGGCAACGCTATAATTGAGGTTGAAACGCTTGAAGCGGGGTGCTGGGTATCTGCGATCGCACCTACTGAATCAGAAATTTCTCTGCTGGAAAGCAAGTTGAATATTGACAGAGATTTCATTCGCTCAGCATTGGACGAGGAAGAAACTTCCCGTATCGAAAACGAGGATAATCAAACGCTGATTGTTCTTGACTATCCTGTGGCTGAAAAACCTGAGGTATCGACTTCAAAACGCAAAGGGTCAAGGTCAGATGATGATACGATATCATATTACACTGTGCCAATGAGCATAATTCTTACCGAAAGCAACGTAGTAACGGTAAGCTTAAAGCCAAACTCAATTGTTGATGATTTTGCAAATAACGTTGTAAAAAATATCAAAACACAATTTAAAACGCAGTTTATTTTTTGTCTTTTGCTCAGGATTGCAGGGAAGTACCTGCAATATTTGAAACAAATAGATAAAATAAGTAGCTATGTAGAAAACCACCTTCACAAGTCAATGAAAAATCAGGAGATAATTCAGCTTCTTGATTTGGAAAAATCTCTTGTTTACTTCTCAACGTCATTAAAGGCTACCGAAACGGTACTGGAAAAAATATTAAGAGGGCGTGTAATAAAATTATATGATGAGGATCAGGATCTGCTTGAAGATGTTTTGATAGAAGTCAAGCAGGCAATTGAGATGACGAATATCTACTCGAACATTCTTTCAAACACCCTTGATGTTTTTGCGAGCATAATTTCAAATAACCTTAATATCGTTATGAAGGTCCTTACCATAATTACGATAGTAATGGCGGTCCCGACAATGGTATTCAGCTTTTACGGTATGAACGTACATGGACTTCCTTATGCGGATAATATACTTTTTCCCATAGGATTGTCCGCTGTTCTGGCCTTGCTGGCAGGTATCATACTTTCAAAGAGCAAATTTTACAAATAAAAAACTGCCCTATAAGAAAAAATTTCTATAAAATGTATTGACAAGCGCTTATTGATGTGTTATAATTAAAATACCTCAATAGGGGCTTATTTTTTTGTGCAAAAAATAAGCAGATACAGGAAAAAATTTCTGTATATAATAAGAGGGAGGCTGGTTCGCTGAAAAGCGAACACGGACAATAAAATAGGAGGTGCCGAAAATGGCCGGAACACGAGTTAAGATCACTTTGGCTTGTACAGAGTGCAAACAGCGCAACTACAACACCAAGAAAAACAAAAAGAATGACCCTGACAGAATTGAGATCAACAAGTATTGCAAATTCTGCCGCAAGCACACGCTCCATAAGGAAACCAAGTAAGAAGGAGGAAGCGTAAATGGCAAACGAGCTTGATAAAAAGGCTCAGAAGGAAGCCGAAAAAGCAAAAAAGCAAAATCAGATCAAAAGCATGAAGGCTGCCGCTGCTAAAAAGCCCAAAAAGTCGATAGTACAGTACTTTAAGGACGTAAAATCCGAATTCAAAAAGGTTTCTTGGCCTTCAAGAAAGCAGGTTTTTAACAACACTGTTGTGGTACTGGTGACAATTGTGATATCAGGCGTTGCAATATGGGCGCTTGACTTTCTGTTCAGCAGTGTATGGAGCTTGATGCTCAGTATTTGATTGAAAGGGATTGCCGATGTCAGAAGCAAAATGGTATATTCTGCACACATTTTCCGGTTATGAAAACAAAGTGGCAAATAACATCGCAAAGGTAGTTGAAAACAGAAATCTTCAGCACCTTATAGAAGAAGTTATGGTCCCCACTGAAACCATTACAGAAGAACGTGACGGCAAAACAAGAACTTACGAAAGTAAGATATATCCAAGTTACGTTTATGTTAAAATGGTAATGACCGATGAATCGTGGTATATCTGCCGCAATACAAGAGGCTGCACGGGCTTTGTCGGTCCCGGATCAAAACCTATTCCTCTTACAGATGAGGAAGTAGCAAATCTCGGCGTAGTTAAAAAGCCGACGGAAATCAATGTGGCAGTGGGAGATATGGTAAACATCATTTCAGGTAATCTGGAAGGATTTGAGGGAACAGTCAAGGAAATCGACGAAGCCGCTGGAACGGCTGTTGTTACTGTTTCCATGTTTGGCAGAGAAACGCCCACCACTCTTGATCTCTCATTGATTCAAAAAATCAGTTAAGTTCTTTAAGTTTTTGGAGGTAAAATTAAAATGGCTCAGAAAGTAGTCGGATTTATTAAATTACAAATTCCCGCAGGCAAAGCAACGCCTGCTCCCCCTGTAGGACCTGCGCTTGGTCAGCACGGTGTAAACATTCCTGCTTTTACAAAGGAATTCAACGAGCGCACAAAAAATGACATTGGTCTTATTATTCCTGTTGTTATTACAGTTTACGCTGACAGAAGCTTTTCATTTATTACAAAAACACCTCCCGCAGCTGTCCTTATCAAGAAGGCATGCGGTATAGAAACAGCATCCGGTACACCTAACAAGACAAAGGTTGCCAAAATCACCAAAGCACAGGTACAGCAGATTGCAGAGCAGAAAATGAGAGACCTTAATGCGGGCTCTATTGAAGCTGCTATGTCTATGATTGCAGGAACCTGCCGTTCTATGGGTGTAGAGGTAGTTGACTGATATTCAGTTCAATATGTTCATTATTTCACAATTAAATGAACAAACAAACAACTTAAAACAACAATGACAGTGGGAGGTTAATAAACCGTTTGACCACAAGGAGGATAATAAATGAAACACGGAAAAAAGTATATTGAAAGCGCAAAGCTTATTGATTCCACAAAATATTACGATGCTGCCGAGGCTCTTGGTCTTGTTTGCCAGACTGCCAAAGCAAAATTTGACGAAACTGTTGAGATCCATATAAAATTAGGTGTTGACTCACGTCACGCCGATCAGCAGGTAAGAGGCGCAGTTGTTTTGCCTAACGGAACAGGTAAGACAGTCAGAACGCTGGTATTTGCAAAGGGCGATAAGATAAAAGAAGCTGAGGAAGCGGGAGCTGATTACGTTTCCGATGACGATACAGTAAAGAAAATTCAGGATGGTTGGATGGACTTTGACGTTGTTATCGCAACTCCTGATATGATGGGTATTGTAGGACGTCTTGGTAAAGTCCTCGGTCCTCGTGGACTGATGCCTAACCCTAAGGCAGGAACTGTTACTCCTGAAGTTGGCAAGGCTGTTCAGGAAGCAAAAGCGGGTAAAATCGAATATCGTCTTGATAAGACAAACATCATTCACTGCCCAATCGGTAAGGCATCATTCGGAAGCGAAAAGCTGGAAGAAAACCTTGACGCTCTTATGAGCGCAGTTGTAAAAGCTAAGCCTGCCGCTGCGAAGGGAACGTATATCAAATCCTGCACTGTTTCCTCTACTATGGGACCCGGCGTTAAAGTCAACACCATCAAATACGGTGCATAAAAATTAAATAATTTTATTATAAAAAAACACATTTGCCTATTGACAAATGTGTTTTTTTATGTTATCATATCATTGCTGTTCTAAAGACAGCAGGTCGCATAAGCGCTAACGGTTTTATACCGCCTGCCGAGGAATGGGAAGTAATATTATGTGATTACGTCCTTTTCCTTTGGAAAAGGATTTTTTATTCCCCTTTTTAGTGACAGCAATACTAAAATAGGAGGTAAAGATTATGCCAAGTCAGAAGATTTTGGAATCCAAGCAACAATTTGTAAACGATCTTGCAGAAAAACTAAAAAATTCCGCTTGCGGAGTAATAGTTGACTACAAGGGAATCAATGTTGCAGACGATACCGTACTGAGAAAAAATCTTCGTGAAGCAGGTGTTGAATACTTTGTAGTAAAAAACACGTTGCTTAAAAGAGCAGCAGAAGCTGCCGGAATCGACGGTTTGGACGAGCATCTTGAAGGGACTACCGCTATTGCTCTTTCTAAGGAAGACATTATTATAGCTCCCAAGCTGCTTTATCAGCAGGTCGAAGCATCAAACGGAAATTTCTCTATCAAAGTCGGCTTTGTTGACGGTAAGGCAATAACAGCGGAAGAAGTTACAGAATACGCTAAACTGCCCGACAAGAACACTCTGGTTGCAAAATTCCTGTATGTACTTCAGGCTCCTATCCAGAAGCTTGCAATTGCAGTCAACGAGATTGCAAAGAAAAACGAAGAAACTGCTGCATAATTTTTGCAGTACAACACAAATTTTATTTTATGGAGGAACATAAAAATGGCTTCAGAAAAAGTTTTGGCATTAGTTGAGGAAGTAAAAACACTTTCCGTTCTCGAACTTAACGAGCTTGTAAAGGCTCTTGAAGAAGAATTTGGCGTATCTGCCGCTGCAATGGCAGTTGCTGCTCCTGCTGCTGGCGGTGCTGCTATGGCAGAAGAAAAGACTGAATTTGACGTTGTTCTGGCAAGCTTTGGCGACGCTAAGATGAACGTTATCAAGGCAGTTAAGGATATCTGCGGTCTTGGTCTTAAGGAAGCTAAGGAGCTGGTTGAGGCTGCTCCTAAGACTCTTAAAGAAGGCGTTTCTAAGGCAGAAGCTGAAGAAATCAAGACCAAGCTGGAAGAAGCCGGCGCTAAGATTGAGCTTAAGTAAGGCTGTTATTAACAAAGGCGGACAGGTATACTGTCCGCCTTTTATTTTATATTCAAAAATAAAATCAATAAAATTTAAAAAAAGGGTTGATTTTTCTTTATCGTTATGATATAATATAAAAGCTGTGACAAAACAGCTGAATAAAAATTGCAGGTATGGCGGAATTGGCAGACGCGCTAGCTTCAGGTGCTAGTCCTCGCAAGGGGGTATGGGTTCAAGTCCCTTTACCTGCACCACCAGCGTGACGCTGGACTCATTAGAAAGGCAGGTGAATGATATGAATATTTGCATCGGAAAAATCGAGAATATATATCATTCACACTTGCTTTTACTTTAACTTCATTTGTGGATAACAAATTTAAGTGTTCTCGTTTTTTCGAGAACACTTTTTATTTTCAGAAATGAGGTATTTAAATGGAAAAACTAAAATTTATTCAAATCGAAAAAGGCGAACCGAAGCATTATGAAATGGCAAAAAAGTTATGGCTGCCATTCAGCAGAGAAATTGATGAGCATGAGGGAATATTTGAGACTGAAGAAGAGATATTGCATGATCTTTCAAGGAGAATAAACATTCAAGGCAGCAGAAAAAATATGCATTTTGAACTTGCTTTGTCAGACAACAAACCTATCGGCATTGCAATGTTTGCAATAGATACGGGAACAGTTTATGGTCTTCTTGAAAGCGGATATGGTGTTATCACAGGATTTTACATATCGCCCGCATACCGCCGAATGGGTTATGGGAAAGAGTTTTTTGGGCATATTGAACAGACGCTGAAGGCTGACGGTGCGCCAAAAATATATCTTACTCCTGACGGTGTAACTGGTAAACCGTTTTGGAATTCACTTGGATTTAAAAACAGCGGTAAATTCGACCCTGATGATAAAAAATATATTTATATCAAGGATATTAGCTGAGCAATTGTCAACAAAATAATTACAATTTATTTACAAGCTCTTTAAAATGTTTTCCTCTTTCTTCAAAGTTCTTGTAAAAACCATAGCTTGCGGCAGCAGGGGAGAGGACACAACAATGTTTGGAAACCTCATATGCTTTTTGAACTGCCTCTTCCATATCCTTTACTTTAAATACATTAGAAGTATCATTAAGCATAGCGGCTATACGATAGCCGCTGTCAGGCAGGCAAATTATGTTTTTTACATTTCCCTTATTCAAAAAATCTATGAGAATATCATAGTTTATTCCTCTGTCCATTCCGCCGATAATTACAGTATCGGCGGAAAATGTTTTTATCGCATTTATTGAAGCAAGCGGAATTGTGCTTATACTGTCATTTACATATTTAACACCGTTTACAGTTCTGACGACTTCCATTCTGTGTTCAAGACCGTTAAAGCTCTTGATCGTTTCAATCGCCATATCAATATTACAGCCTGAATTTACGGCCGCAGCAAGTGCAACGGCTATATTGTATAAATTATGCTTTCCTTCCAGTCTGGGAGAAATCTTTTCATAAGGAATTATATTGTCAAAAAAGAAAATATCTTTTCCATCTTTTCCGCTGACATAAATATCCGCTTTTTTGTCCATTGAAACGGTTATTTTTTGGGAGGGAATTGAGTTGATCTCTTCAGACAGATTTTCTACATTAAGTATAGTAACATCGTCTTTACGCTGAAATCTGTATATGTTTTCCTTGGCATACTTATATGCGTTGAAATCAACATAATGATCCAGATGTTCCTCATAAACATTCAGCAAAACTGCAATATTAGGTGATGCCTTTAAATATTCAAGCTGGTGACAGGACATTTCGCACACTATTATTGTGTCCTTTTCCAGACTGTCCGTTATTGAAAGTGGCGGAATACCTATATTTCCGATAAGAACAGTTTTTTTGCCGCAGTGTTCAAGTATGTGATGAATAAGGCTTGAAGTTGTGGATTTTCCTTTTGTGCCTGTAACGCCTATAATTTTATTTTCACAAAATCTTAAAAGCAGATCAGTCTGACCTGTTATTTTCTTTTTATTTGTATCGGAAAGCTTGTCAAATAACGCTATTCCAGGCGTTTTCATAACAATCTCGTACTCATCTATCGCATCAAGATAATTTTCTCCCGAAAAAAGCTCATACTGTTCAATTTCAGGCGTAACTATCAGATTTTGGTCTGCAATTCCAATCTTGCAGTCTATATTTTTCAGTATATCAAGCGTGGAACGTCCTTCACGTCCAAAACCGAGTATTAAAACTTTCTTTCCCTGAAAAAAAGCATTGAGTTTTTTTTTCATAATTAAAGCCTTTCAAAATCAACTTCGGTAATCAAATTTATCAATTCATTCGGAACAAAATTTTTTTCGTCAAAGAAATTATCAAGAGTTTCTGGTTCTGTAATTGTATCTTGATCTTCAAAATGCTCCTTCAATAAAAGAGGCAAGTTCTCGAATTTTCTCTTTTTTGCCGCTGTATAAAGCGCAAGATTTATTTCCTTTTTCGTGCCTACACATTCAAATGGCTTGTCATAATCCTGATAAACTAAGCCGTTGAACAGATCTCTGTATTCTTCATAATTCAGCATATCTTTACCAAAAATACTCACAAGCTGTTCATCGGTCAAGAACGCCGACAGCATAATATAAACATAAAGGCACTTTGCGCAGTTTGCGCACCAGGTATCAGTTTTTGAACCCAAATTACAGCTTTGAAAAACAGGGAAGTACTTGGGGTACTGAACGAATTTTTTAGTTATCTGCCATTCGCTCCATGGTCTCAGCATACTGAAATATTCAGGATAATTTCCGTAAAACTTTTTTGTATAATAACGAAAATCGCTCTCAAATTCCGTGCTTTTGCTGTACTGATGATTTATTGCCGTTCCTGCCACGTTGGCTTCATTCGCACTGCTTTCGTTAGAAAGGGCAATGTATTTTTTTCCGCTACAATAAGCAAATATCCACGAAGAAAAGGCGATAACGGCAGACAGGGGAGTATGACCGTTCAGATAGCCTGCGGCGTTAAGCTCTAAAAGCTGTTTGTCAATAGTGCGTTTTACCCCGATTATTTGACTGTCGGTATATCCAGCAGTATGAGCGCAGTTTAAGGTAGCACCTCTCGGATTGATAATATAGCAGGCATTCTGATTTTTATAACCGCTCAGCAATTCAAGCGTTACAACACTGTCCTTTCCTCCGCCCACAGGAATGAGAAAACCTTTTCCCTCGTATGATGATGAAAATATTTTTTCATTATTCGAGCAGGGAATTATCGTCATAAAGCTGTCAACATCGGTTTTTATGCCGTTTTTGTAAAAAAATTCGCCAAGCCCGTTAAAGTAAAGCTTTTTCCACCACTTTATCTGTTCGTCAGTCAAGCTGCCGCAGTTGATTTTTACAACAGGCGGACAAGCGCATTTCCAATAGCTGACAAGCTCCGCCATACCCAGCGAAAAAACCGCATAATCTAATAGCTGTTTGTCTTTTACATTTTTGATAAGCTCAGGAGCAAAACTCCAACAGGGAGCAAATTCATATTCATCTATCTTAAAATGAAATATAAAGCTGTCATCTTTGATCTCATAGCTTTTATATATAAATTCCTTATGCTTTTCTCTGAGCTGTTCAAATTTTCCCATAAAAGAATATCCTTTCTATGGTTTTGGGCGGCCCAAAAGAACCGCCCTTTATATTAAAGTATATGCTTTTTTACAAATGCGTCAATGCTTTTGGGATCACATCTGTCAAATGTATCGTCACATTCTCTTACTTCCCAGTACTCGTTATATTCAGTATACTCACCCGGTTTAAGCACTTCAAGCGTACCAAGCGATTCTATCTCCATTATATACTGATTTGTATAGGTTTCATAGTTGACGGAATAATCAGGATATTCGCCAACAGGGTCAAAATCAAAGCGCTTGATAAAAAGCTGACCATTATTAAGATATGCTCCCCAGCCGTCCTCGTTGTTTATACCGATTTTGAATGCCTCTTCCATATCGGTCTGAGCAAGCGTGATATATTTATCACAAGCAAAAAATCTCGGATCTCTCACATTTGAATATGCCCAGAAAACCATTCGTCTGTTAGAAAGAAGTCCTGTATCCTTCGTACATTGAGGAACTATTTCAACGCCGCCTTTTTCCGCTACGGTAAGGCACCAGGGCGCCAGCTTTATTTCATAATCAGCAATATTTTTGATTATATGATTTACAGTAACGTTCGAGCCTGTTTCGTCTAACGTAACGGTCATAATATGACGTTCGCCAACCTTTTCTCTGTCTTCGGGCATTAACTTGATAGAATTGCCCGATATTTCATAAGGAACAGGGTGATTGTCAGGAGTATAGCTTTCGGGATAGCTCTCAGGACTGCTCCATAGGCGGTGACCGCCGTATATGTACCAGTTTTCATCTGTTTCAAAAAAATCGTGGAGCTGCTGCTTATCGTTAAAGCTGTCACGGTTTATGTCCTCACGGAAAATGTTTTGTTTTCCGTTAAGTCCGTAATAAATCACACGAGGACCCACGTCCACTGTAACAATAACGGTAGCCGTTTCATTCTTCATTTGTATGCATTTTCCAAAGTTTTTATAGCTTATTTTCGAAAATTCAACGCTCATTTTTAAATTTCCTTTCTTATCATTTTAAAATTATAGGCTTAGACGTATAGCTTAATCCGCATTTTTGTCTTTTATCCAGCGCAAGAGCATATTGGTCGTCGCAAAATGATTCGATCTGCGCTTGCCTTTTTGCGGCAGGACTTGTTTTTTCAAGATGAGAAAGGGAAGTGTTTATCGGCAAAATGCATTGTGACTGCGATAAAATTTCCTTTCCCCTGCTGTTCATACCTAAAATTTTAACATATGACGGAGGAATTTTCAAGTCATTTTTTGTAATTCCCAAAAAAGCTGATAAAACTATTCTTCTTATTCTGGAAAGGGTGTAACGCTTTGTTTTTATCATTTCAAATAATTCATCAAGGCTCGTCGCTTCACGGACAGCGTCATATATTCTGTTTTCAAGTCCCATAAGAACATCAGGCGTTCTTTTTATCTCTTCCTTTGTCATAGACCTCAGCCTGGATAAAACTGCGACCTCTATATTTGAAAGAGAAGCGGTGTTGGATATGTCACAATAAGGCGCAAACGCTGAAATATTCTTGTTTTCATATATCATATTTCTTATTTGAAGCGCACTTAAAATATCTGATTTTTCGTTTGTTTCACTGTCGTGTAATGCTGCTTTGCGCTGAACAGTAACGGCTTTAATATTGGAATTTATCTTTTCAGAAGTGTTGATATATTCTATCGCAAGGATATTGTTGGGCAAATCAAGCACATCTGCGATTTCTGCGGAATATTTCTTAGAAATAATTTTTTGAAGCGCCGAAGGATAAGTATACCCGCTGTTCATAAGCATGGTTACTTCATCGCTCTGTCTGTATTGCCTTACAGCTTTCGCGGCGGCCTGCAATAATTCGATATCTCCGCATTCGCTACCAAAGCTGATAAAATCAACTCGGCTCAGCTTATCCAACAAATAAACTGCTCCATAAGCAAATTGTTCCGCACTTGCCAGAGAATACTGTACGGGAAGCTCTATAACAAGGTCAACGCCGTTTTTTAAAGCAGTTTCCGTCCTTTTGTACTTATCGACTATCGCTAAATCTCCCCGCTGAGTAAAATTCCCGCTTATCACCGCTATGATATGTGTGGCGCCATACAGTTCCTTTGTCTTTGAAATATGATATTTATGCCCGTTGTGAAAAGGATTATATTCAGCTATTATGCCGCAAACCTTCATTTCTCTCCTCCGTTTTGCAATATATGATAAAAAACACTTGATTTTTTTTTAAATATGTTATAAAATAAGTAAAGATTATGATTTATTTATGAAAGGATAAAGCAATATGAAAATTTTGGTCATTAACGCAGGAAGCTCATCTTTAAAATATCAGCTTATAGATATGGATGATGAAAGCGTAATTGCAAAAGGAAACTGCGAAAGAATAGGAATGGACGGGCATATCACCCACAAAGCATTTGATGGTCGTCAGGTCAGCACTGACTGTCCTTTCCCCACCCACACTGAAGCGTTTGAAAAAGTAGTTGAAGTTCTTACCACCGGCGACGCAGCCGTTATCAAGAGTATGGACGAAATTTCAGCGGTAGGACACAGAATAGTGCAGGGTGCAGAAATATTCAACAAAGCCACTATGGTAACAGATGAAGTTATTGATCAGATAGACGCTCTTGCCGAGCTTGCACCTGTTCACAATCATCCTCACGCACTGGCTCTCAGAGCCTGCAAGAAGGTTATCCCCGCAAACGTACCTCAGGTAGTAGTATTTGATACCGCATTTCATCAGACAATGCCCGAAAAAGCATATATGTTCGGTTTGCCTTATGAATGTTATGAAAAATTCCACGTAAGAAAATACGGCTTCCACGGAACATCTCACCGTTTTGTTTCAAGAGCGCTCGCTGAGGCAATGGGAAAGAATGTAGAGGACTTGAAGATAGTTTCCTGCCACCTTGGAAACGGTTCTTCCATAACCGCTATCGACGGCGGAAAATCCGTGGATACATCAATGGGCTTTACTCCTCTTGACGGCATTATAATGGGTACAAGAAGCGGAGCAGTTGACCCTTCGGCAGTGACCTTCGTTCAGAAAAAGCTGGGACTTGACGCATCTGAAATGAGCGAATATCTTAACAAGAAATCAGGATTCCTCGGTATAAGCGGAGTATCAAGCGACAACCGTGATATTGAAGCCGCAGCGGCAGAAGGGAACAAGCGTGCCCAACTCGCAGGCGATATCCTCAGATACGGAATAAAGAAATATATCGGTTCATACGCCGCAATAATGAACGGTCTTGACGCCGTTATATTTACAGGCGGAATCGGCGAAAACGCACCTGCTGTTCGTGCAGACGTTTGCCACAATATGGAATATCTCGGTATAAAGCTTGACGATGAGGTCAATGCAGGCATTAAGGGAGTTCTTACAAAAATATCTGCTCCCGACAGCAAGGTTGAAGTCTGGGTAGTGCCCACCAACGAAGAACTTCTTATAGCGAGAGATACTAAACAGCTTTGCGGTCTTTAATGAAAATCTGAAATAAATAATATATGAAAAAGCAGGCAGCGGCGCTTATGCTTTCGCACGTCTGCTTTTTCAATATTTTTATTCATTATACAAATCTTTGCCTACTGCGCTGTTAAAGCAATCATATATATCAGGCTTGATTTTCTTTATCCTTATCGGCTTGAGGTTACTGTCAACAAAAAAATGGGCGGTTTCAGCTATAAGACGAATTTCATCAGTGTCCTTGTCGGTAACAACATATGATATTCTGAATTTCAGCCCATTAAATTCTTCAAGGTGCATTTTTATACACACCGTTTCATTAAACCGAACAGCGTGCTTGTATTGACACATGGATGAAAGTACAGGTATCATTATCCCGTCCTTTTCCATTTCATCATATGGAAATCCAACCTGTTCCAAAAAGTCCAGTCTTGCTTCTTCAAGCCACCTGAGATAGTTTGAGTGGTGAACTATCCCCATTTTATCCGTTTCATAGTAAAGCGTGCGTCTGTAAAAAGGTTTAAGCACCATAAACACCCTCCGTTCAGTAATGATCTCAATATATTATTTTATCACATTATTTTTATCTTTTCAATATTGTTTAATTATTTTATTTTAAGGAGAAAATGCTGTATGAAAGGAAACGATTATTCTGCAAACAACGAGAGAATAGCGGAATATGCCAAAATTTGCATGGACAACTACTCCATTGACCCGACGTTATATGATAAATATCAGGTCAAAAGGGGACTTCGTGATATAAACGGAAAAGGCGTGCTTACAGGACTTACAAAAATAGCAGAAGTAAAATCATATACAATAGACGACGGTGACATAATCCCTTGTGAAGGAAAACTATATTATCACGGGATAGATATTGAAGAAATCGTCAACGGATTTGTTAAGGATAATCGTTTCGGATATGAAGAAGTTGCATATCTCTTATTGTTCGGAAAGTTGCCTGACAAACGGCAGCTTGATAACTTTAAAAGCGATTTGGTATATTATCGTGACCTTCCCACCAGCTTCACCCGTGACGTTATATTGAGAGCCCCCAGTCGCAATATAATGAATTCACTTGCGAGAAGCATTTTAACTCTCTATACATATGACGATCAGGCAGATTCAATGGATATAGACGTAATAATGCGCCAATCACTTCAAATGATTGCAAGATTTCCAAGAATAGCGGTATACAGTTATCAGGCTTATCAGCATTATTATGAGGAGCAGAGTTTGTTCATTCATGCTCCCGACCCTGAACTTTCTACGGCGCAAAATATTCTTTATATGCTCCGTCCTGATCATTCATTTACCGAACTGGAGGCTAAGGTTCTTGACATAGCTCTGGCAATACATGCCGATCACGGCGGAGGAAATAACTCTACCTTTACGACCAGAGTCGTCACCTCGTCAGGAACAGATACATATTCAACGATAGCCGCCGCATTAGGCTCATTAAAAGGACCAAGGCACGGAGGCGCTAATATAAAAACAGCTGAAATGTTTGAAGATATTAAAGTCAATGTAAAAGACTGGGGCAGCGACAGCGAGGTTTCCCAATATCTAAACGATCTTCTTGATAAAAAAGCATTCGACCACGCAGGATTGATTTATGGAGTAGGACACGCTGTATATTCCGTTTCTGACCCGAGAACTAAAATATTCAAAAAATACGTCGAACAGCTTGCGTCGGAAAAGGGAAGAGAGGAAGAGCTTGAACTTTACAAGAGAGTAGAAAGACTTGCTCCTGAAGTGATAAATGAAAAGAGAAAAACCTATAAGCCTATAAGCGCAAACATCGACTTTTACAGCGGATTTGTATATAAAATGCTCGGTCTTCCGAAAGAATTGTTCACTCCGATTTTTGCTATTTCAAGGGTAAGCGGTTGGTGCGCTCACAGGATAGAGGAGCTTATAAACAACAGCAAAATTATAAGACCTGCATACAAAAATGTGATCAAGCATTCCGAATATGTTGAATTGGATAAAAGATAAGCAGGTTATTTTATGTGCTGTTCAAATTTTGATATAAATGTCATACGCAATATTATTTTGGAAAGTCAGCACTTGCTGCATAAAAGCGCTGACAGTATAGAAAGTATCGTATCAGACATATGTGGTCTGCAATATGACCCGAATCCTACGATACACTTGAACCAATATATTATGCTTTGGAACAGAAAGAGGGATTTCAAAGCAGACCAATTAGATGTTGCGGCATATAAATAATTCAAAATCGTGGAAACATGGACTTTTAAACGGAATATGTATTTTGTCCCAAGCGAAGAATATTCTCTATACAGATATGCGACAAAAGGGATCATACGATGGGACGAATCTGATGAGAGCTGGCTTAAAAAAGGGGATTGCCCCGACGTCCAAGCCGCAGAAAAAGAGTTAAAAGAAAGATTATCAGAATATGATGGATTGACGCTCAATCAGATTTGGGAAAAACTAAATCTATCTTATGAATGGCATAAATATCGACGAGAACACGATCAAAGCTTCAATTTACCAATATTTCGTGCTTTTTATAGAATGTGCCGCAGAGGAGACATTTTAACCTGCGGCAGAAATCCTGGGACCTTCAGAGAGCCGGTCTACAGGTCGTAAATATTATTATATTCATTCATCTAAAACGAAATTTCTGGGCGGAGAAGCATTAAAGCAATCCGATGAGGTCAAGCTTATTTCGCCGATGGACACGATAGTAAGAGACAAAGTATGGCTTGAAACATTTTTCAATTATTCTTTTAATTTTGAGTATTTCAAGAAAAAAGGAATGAAATGGCCTCTTTCAATTCTTGTGGGGAACCAATTTGTCGGATACCTCGATTGCAAGATGGACTGGAAGAGCAAGAAATTTATTATAAAAGAAAGAAATATATTCTACCCTGATTTTAATGAAAATAAAGGCATTGAACTTGCAATACAAGATTTAGCTGCATTTCATAATGCCGAAGAAATTGTTGAAAAGCGACAGCAATAGACAGTTGTCATGCCATCAATATAACATTTTTATATCCAAATAAAAAACACAGACCTCCCGTTTATTACAGGAGGTCTTTTGGAGGAATACGCCTGAACATCTTTAAATACTCATCAGACAACAAGCGCTATCACTCGCTGCACTACTATAATATGCAAAAATTCGGCAAGCGTGTATACAAAGCTCCTATAAATGCAGGCTTTACCTGCCCTAATATTGACGGGACAAAAGGAACGGGAGGCTGCATTTACTGCGACGGCGGTAGCGGATATTTTACAGACAGCGATCAAATTCCAATAACAGAGCAGCTTGCTCACCAAATTGCGCTGATACATGAAAAACATCCGAACGCAGGAATAAACGCATATTTTCAGTCATATTCCAACACCTACGCTCCTGTTGAGGTGCTAAAGGAGAGATTTGAGCCGGTTTTGCAATTTAAAGACGTTGTTGCTTTGTCGATTGCTACAAGGGCTGACTGTTTATCCGATGAAGTATTGGATTATTTGTCACAGCTTTCAGCACGAACAGAGCTTTCCGTGGAACTGGGCTTGCAGACCGTACATGATAAAACGGCAGAAATAATAGGCCGTGGACATACTTACAAGGAGTTTTTGGAAGGATTTTATTCGTTAAAAGAAAAAGGAATAAGAACAACCGTTCACATTATCAATGGACTACCGGGCGAAAACGAAGAAATGATGCTCCAAACAAGCATATCAGCTTGGAAAGCTGCGCCCTGACGGATTAAAAATACACCTTCTTCACGTTATAAAGGGAACAAAACTAAATCAAATGTATAACAACGGTGATTATGTTCCTATGAGTATGAACGATTATGTGAGTGTTACAATAAAACAGCTTGAGTATATTCCTCCTGAAACGGTAATTGAACGCATCACAGGTGACGGCGATAAATCAAAATTGACAGCGCCTATGTGGAGTACAAATAAGATCGTCGTTCTTGGCGCAATCGATAAGCTGCAAGTGCAAACTGACTCTTATCAGGGAAAATATTATACAGATAAATAAAACTGCGGTAATTAGCTGCACTGACATAGGAAAACACAGGTTTTCTTATGTCAGGGCGGCTTTAGCCGCAGTTTTATTATTTTCTGAATATTTTGTTTTTGCTCTTTTTATCAGCGTACATATTTTCGTCCGCTTTGTCCAGCCATTCTTTAAGCTCTGCATCCTGCGGAACCTTTGCACAGTATATCCCAATGCTTATTCCGATTATATAGGGCTTGCTGCTGTTGCTGTTATAATGATTCAAATATTCATTTATTCTTTCAGGATAGGTTTTCAGTTTCGCCTCATCAAAGTCGCCTATTCCGAACATTATAAATTCATCTCCGCCAATTCTGGCACATATTTCATCTTCAGTAAAGGAGTTCTGAAAAGCCTTGGCGATTATTCTGATAGCATTATCGCCCTCGCCGTGACCGTAAGTATCGTTTATCATCTTCAGGCAATCCAGATCTCCCATAATAACAAGGAAATCCTTTGACTGCTCTTTTGCGTCTTCAAATAAAGCGTGAACTCTGTTTTCGTAGCCGTATCTGTTGTAAACACCAGTAAGAGAATCCATTTCGGACATTCTTTCAAGTCTTTTTAACGCCCACTGAAGATGCTGTCTTGAACGGAGATATTCAAGCGCATTTGAAAGATATTTTATCCAGTTCCTGAATATGGCGTTGGGAGCCGCAGTGCTGCCAAGGCAGGAGCATACTGCGTATCCAAACGTAGAATCCTGAAAGTTGATGGGGAAAAAGAAGTACATTTCAGGCGGCGTATCCTCATAAAATATGGGAGGGAACATCTCAGACGTAGCAAAGGAAAGGGGACATTCAAGCTCTTCGTGACAAGAATAAAACTTGTTTATCATAATGTCTGAATATCCCTTCATATGACGCGGAGCCTCATTATGCCTGTTTTCGTTCAGAACATCCCATTTTTCACAAAGATAGATGTGAAGAGTCTTTATATCATCATTAAGCAGGTGCATATAATTTCCGAGATTTCGGAACACTTCATCAACATTAGCGCTTTCCTGAAGATTTTCGGACATATAAACCGTATTTATAAGATACTGGCTCAATTCGGCCTGCTTTGATATTCTTTCAATCTCAGCTTTATCTTCGCTGTCGCTTTTTTCGTGTCCGCAACTTTCTGAGGGATAGAATTTACCGGGAACATATACGTTCTGCTCAACGGCTTCTCCTGTTAAAAGTGCGTCTATTATTTCGATCGCCTTGATTCCTATATCCGACATAGCCGGCTCAACTGATGAGAGCTGAGGAACATTGATCTTACCTTCAATTATCCTGTCAAAACCTACTACCGCTATATCTTCAGGTACTCTTTTTCCTCTTTTCTTCAATTCTTCACAAGTAGCGATCGCCATTGTATCATTTGCACACACGATAGCCTGAGGAAGCTCAAGACCGCAATTAAATATATGCTCTACAAATTCAATAGGGGCGTTTCTCCAGAAATCGCCGTAAGTATATCTGCCTTCTTCTATCTTGATATTGTTTTCTTTTAAGGCATCAAAATAACCAAGCAAACGGTTTTCAGACAGGTTAAAATCTTTATAGCCTGTAATGCAGTTGATTCTTGTAAATCCATGCTCCTTTATCAAATGATTTGTAACATTTTTTATGGACGTTCTGTCATCTGCGCAAACGTTATAGAAAAGCGGGTTTTCATTATCAATATAAATAACTGGCTTACCTGACTTTTGAAGTTCGGTAGCTATTTTTTCATGAGCCTCGGGCGTGGATATCGTGTTTGGAATTACAATAAATGCATCAAAAAGCTCATAGTTTATAAGTGAAAAAATATTTTCTTCGCCTATTTCATTTAAAGGGGTATCTATTCTCCGTGCAAAGAAAGATGCAAATACGGCTACATTATAGTTGTGCTGTACGGCGCTTTCTTTTATGCCCTTGATTATCTGTGACTGATAGACTTCACATACATCTGAAATAATAACAGCAATATAACGACGCTTATTACTCATAATATACCTCTGAACTACTATAAAAGAAAATGACATTTTCAGGACCATTTTCTTGTGTTATACGGTCCTCAGTTGACAAATGTAATCTTTTTTATAAATTATACCACTTTATAATAAAAAAATCAATACATAAATATCAGGATATATGTAAATGTATCAGTTTCATTTTTAAAAAATATAACGAAAATGTAACCGAATAAGGCGAAGATTTGTAACCAAGCAAGGATTTCGACCCCTTTAAAATAAGCAAACAGGTTGATTTGCTGTTTCTTATTTCACGCTTTTGGATACATCTCCGTGTGTTTTTATTATAATATAAGACATTATTATTATACAAACAGAAAACAGCGGATTGACGTCAGACAACATTGGAACAGCAGGGGACGAAACGATAGACTCAACGGAAAATCCAAATAAAAACGAATAAAATCTACACATCAGACCGCTGAGCAAAGCAACAGGAATACGAGCCAGAATAAATTTTTTTAATTTTATTTTTCCGCCAGAAAGCGATGCGGTTTGTAAAATAATGCACAGTCCTCCGAATGACGTCAGCATTGAACAAACATACAGCGTACTGCCTGATACGCCCTTTAGAAGAGACAAATTTGATATTTCTAGAAAGGCAGCTAAAAACTTATCCCAGTTAAAAAGGCTGAAAATGTTTAATATGCCTATATAATCGCATATTTCAATAAAAATATTAAATGCAACTATTGTCCCGCATATAATCCCAAGCGTTTTCACAGCGGAATTTATGCTGTTTACTATCGTTTGAAGTGAAAAAGAAATTTTTTCGGGTGTATATTTATCTATTGATAAATCTCTTTTTTCAAAAATGTTGGATAAAACTGCAAATATAAGGCATGAAGTTATATTTGATAAATATATTATAAGCCCTGCAAAGCTACTGCCAAATACAGATAAGCCTGCAATCTGTATAATGAAAGCAGGGCTTCCGCAATAGCAATAACAGAGCATTTTTTCAGCAACTGCGGTATAATTTTTATTATACGCAGTATATTCCTTCAGTAGCTTTATCCCTATGGGATATCCTCCTATAAGGCTCAGCATAAAAATCGAAAACAACCGTCTGTTTCCTTTAAACCAAAATTTTGAGATTTTGTACAGAGGAAAAAATAAAATGTCCGCTATTCCGCTTGATATAATGATTTGTGAAAAAACCATAAATGCGAACAAAGAGGGAATTATGACTGATAAACAGGTATATACCGAGCGTTCCGACGCTTCTATTATCTTTTGTGCGTCAAATACAAGAACTGCACATAAAGCAAAAGCAAAAACTGACGCTATGACGGCAAATGTTTTTGTACGTTTCAATATAGCTCTCCTTTTTGAATTATATAAAGGCTTGTTTCATATAGATTATATTAAAAGGAAGGTGATATAATGAACGTAAACGAATTAGCTGTCAGGTACGAAAATTTCAAAAAGGAGCTTACAAAACACTCAGATATACAAATAACCGATGATAATGAAATCGTGCTGGACGGCTGCCGAAGGGTGCTTAAATATGACGAAAATCTTATCACTCTTGAGCTCTCCGTAATAGGCATATCGGTAGTCGGAATGGGACTCAAAATGAAAAATTTCAATATCGGCGGCGTTGTAATAAGTGGGAAAATACATTCGATAACCTTTATTTCCAAGGAGGAACTATGAAAAAAATAAATTTCGGTTTTGTAAAATTCAGCCTGATAGGAACGGAATGCGAAGAATTTATTTCATATGCGCTGAAAAACGGTATAAAAATTTTTGATATAGAAAATGTCGATAAAATAATTTACGCCAAAACCTCGCCGTCTGACTATATGCTACTTGCAAAATTAAGAAAAAGTTTTCATATACGCATACACATCGAGGAAAAAAGGGGTGTTTTTTTCAGGCTTTATAAATACAGGAATCGCTACGGAATAGTTATAGGAGCGTTGTCATACGGAATAATCCTTCTTTTATGTTCAAGCATTGTCTGGGATATATCTATAACGGGGAACAAAGATATTTCCGATGAAACGATTCTGGATTTTTTAACTGAAAACGGAATATATGCAGGCGCCTCCCGAAAAGAACTGAAAAACACAATGACTGAACTTAAAGCTATGCTTTATTTTGACAATCTGGCGTGGATCAGCATTGAAAACGAAGGCTCAAGAGTATATGTAAAAATAAACGAAACTATCTCAAATCCGACAACAGGACTTCCTGTTAACGTTCCTTGCAACGTGGTAGCTTCACGTGGAGGAAGGATAGTTGAAACAGAAGTATATAGGGGAACTATGCTTTACGAAGTGGGAAGCGGAGTTGCTGAAGGCGATATTATAGTGAGTGGAATAGTAAACGACGGAGCAGGTAATATAAGCGTAAACCATGCAGATGCAAAGATTATAGCGGAATACGAGGAAGAGATAAACTTTTACAAAGAATTTAACACGATAGAAAAGAAGAAAACCGACGAAAAGTATTTCAACGAATATATAAAGCTGTTCGGATTTACATTTCCAACTCACGAAGAAACCTATGAAGACGGTTATACATACTCAAAAAACAGCTATGATGTGAATATATTCGGTATAAAAATGCCGTGGAAAAGAATTGTTATAGAAAAAACAAAAACAGAAGACATTGAAGTAAAAAGAACAGTGAATGATGTAAAACGCAGCTTAGAGCAGGAGCTTGAGCTATATGAAATGAATATGCTTAAAAATGTGACCATTGTAAACAGAGACATCAGCTTTGAGCAGGGCGATAAGGGGATAACAGTAAAATGCAAATATACTCTTCAAGGAAACATTGCCTCTCAGCAGGAGATCGTTTATGAATAAATAAGTATTATTTTGGAAAAAGCCTTTTAATTTAATAAAATATATGATATAATAATATTGTATATCTAAATTAAACCGATAAAAACGTTAAAAACAATGAGGATGTTAAAATCAATGGCTGAAAAATGTGTTTGTATAAACAATATAGACTGTATCCATGCGATATTCGGAAACTTTGACGAGAATATAAATATCATACAAAAGGAGTACAATGTATCGGTTTACAGTCGTGACGGAGATATAAAGGTAAATGGAGCCGAGCCCAATGCCGACGCAGCATGCGCTGTTATAAGCGCACTGGAGAAAATGTACAACAATGGAGAAACCATCACCGAACAATCGGTCAGGTACACCATAAGC
The DNA here is from genome assembly GCA_947630175.1 of uncultured Ruminiclostridium sp. Lineage (GTDB taxonomy): Bacteria > Bacillota > Clostridia > Oscillospirales > Ruminococcaceae > Ruminiclostridium_E. Next base: position 258,788 of record CANRGJ010000001.1, read on the forward strand.
TCTGTAAACGACGGCACGCAAATGCAGCTTGAAGGGCTATATTCAGACTGTATATGCGTGACCTTCACAGGTAAACCTGTAAAGCCCAAAACTATCGGGCAGAAAAAATATGTTGACAGCATACGGAACAATACCATTGTTTTCGGGATAGGACCTGCAGGAACAGGAAAAACGTATCTTGCAGTTGCGCAGGCAGTAAAAGCCTTTAAGCAGCACGAGATACAGCGCATTATACTTACCCGTCCCGCAGTTGAAGCAGGGGAAAAGCTGGGATTTCTTCCAGGAGATCTGCAAAATAAAGTTGATCCTTACCTTCGTCCACTGTATGACGCATTATTTGATATGATGGGAGAAGAGGCGTTTCAGCGCAATCAGGAAAAAGGCTACATCGAGGTTGCGCCGTTGGCATATATGAGAGGGCGAACGCTTGATGACAGCTTTATAATACTTGACGAGGCGCAAAACACTACTACTGAACAAATGAAAATGTTTCTCACCCGTCTCGGATTTAACAGCAAAATGGTAATAACAGGCGATATAACGCAAATCGACCTTGCAGACAACAAAAAATCCGGCTTGGTGGAAGCGTCAAAGGTACTTAAAAATATTGAGGGAATAGCTCAGGTCAAATTTTCCGAAAAAGACGTAGTCCGTCATAAGCTGGTTCAGGATATTGTCAAAGCATATGAAAAATATGCAAATCAGCAGTTTAAAAAACAATGACAGATAAAGAGGTTATATATGTCAAAAATCAAAATATATTTTTCCAACCGTCAGAAAGAAACCGTTCTGCCAAAAGAACTGCGTACTAACCTGAGAAAGTGCTGCGAGACTGTTCTTGAAACGGAAGGAATAGGCTCCGATGCGGAAGTTTCAATAACTATAACAGACAAAAAAGAAATCCGTGAGATGAACAGGGAATACCGCCAGAAAGACAGCGTTACAGATGTTCTTTCTTTTCCTTTGGGAGAAAACGGAGAATATGACATCAATCCTGATACCGACCGTATTATGCTGGGAGATATTATGATATGCGCTCCGAAAGCTGAAGAACAGGCGGAAGAATACGGTCATTCACTGATGCGTGAACTATGCTTTTTGACTACGCACTCAATGCTTCATCTGTTGGGCTATGACCATGAGCAAGGAAAAGAAGAAGAAAAAATAATGTTTGAAAAGCAGACAGCGGTGCTTGACAAGCTGGGAATAACAAGATAAACGGAGAAATTATGAACAAGCTATTCAGCTTAAAAAACAGCTTTAAATACGCTTTTAAGGGCATATATTTCGTACTGTGCCACGAGAGAAATATGCGCATACATATTGTTGCAGCGCTTTATGTAGCGTTTTTCTCCGCTTTTTATAACTTTTCCAAAGGCGAAATAGCGTTGCTTATCATCACATGCGCTCTTGTTATGATATTTGAAGTGCTGAATACTTCTATTGAAGTTATAGTGGACAAGATCTCACCCGAATACAGCCCGCTTGCAAAGGTGGCAAAGGACGTTGCCGCTGGCGCTGTGCTTTTATCCGCAGTAATGGCAGTCGCTGTGGGATTAGTACTTTTTCTTGATATAGAAAAAATAAAAATAATTATCATGTTCTTTTCTGAATGGTCCAATGCGCTTATGTTCATAGGATTTTCAGCAATAGCGCTTGTATTTATAACCACAGGAAAAAAGAGAAAATTAAAAGGAAAGAAAAATAATGACTAAATCTGTATTTGTTGCCATAACAGGAAGACCTAATGCGGGAAAATCATCTCTTACCAACCTTTTGGTAGGAGAAAAGGTTGCTATTGTAAGTCCTAAACCTCAAACCACCAGAATGAGAATAAACGGAATATTGACAAAAGGCGAAACGCAATATGTTTTTATTGATACCCCAGGCATGCACAAGCCAAAAACAAAGCTGTCAGAGGAAATGGTAAAATCAATAAAAAACGGTATAGATGATGTTGACGTAGCCATTCTTATGGTTGACGCCACCAAAAAGGCGTCAAAAACAGAGGACGAGCTTATTGAAAATTTTAAAATACGAAATACAAATGTAATTTTGTTAATAAACAAGGTCGACCTTATAGGAGATAAGTCAAAGTTGCTCCAAATCATTGACGAATATTCAAAAAAATATGATTTCACCGAAATTATTCCTATAAGCGTTATCAAGCAGATAAACACGGAGCTTATAATGCCTGCAATTGAAAAATTCGCCAAGGAGTCTCCTCACTATTTTCCCGACGATCTGCCCACGGATCAACCTGAAAAAGTTTGGCTGTCGGAAATCGTAAGGGAAAAAATACTTCGTACGATGCACGAGGAAGTGCCTCACGGAGTAGCCGTAGAAGTTGAAACGCTGGAGGAAACGAAAACAAATAAAGGGGAAGATATCGCTGATGTCGGCATTGTTATAACTTGTGAAAAAGCCTCTCACAAAGGTATGCTGATAGGCAGGCAGGGAGCGATGCTCAAAAAAATAGGTACGATCGCCCGTGCAGATCTGGAAGAATATTTCGGCACAAAAGTAAATCTCAAAATTTGGGTAAAAGTAAAGGAAAACTGGCGTAACAACGAGGCCTTTATTTTAGAGCTTGGTTTGGGAGCAGATGAATGATATGCTGGTAACTGTTGAAGGAATAGTATTGGGAAAACGTGACATCGGTGAAAACAACTGCTTTCTTGATATACTAACAAATGAATACGGTGTTATAGAAGCAATAGCCCATGGACTGAAAAAAGCGGGAAGTAAAAATATTTCATCAACAGGGCTCTTTTCATATTCTACATTTTGCTTGAACAAAACCAATTTGCGATACACGCTTAACAGTTCAGAGCCAAAATACAGCTTTTTCGGCTTATCATCGGACATAAAAAAATTCAGCCTTGCCATTTATTTTGCGGATATAATAAAATACACCTCTGCCGCTGAACAAAGCGGAGAGGATATTTTGCGTTTTTTGGCCGTAACTCTTTATCAGATGGAAAAGGAAAATGCAGACCTTGCGCTGATAAAAGCGGTATTTGAACTACGGATAATTTCAATGCTGGGCTTTATGCCTGATTTAAGGGCCTGCCGTATATGCGGCGAATATGAACGGGAAAAAATGTTTTTTTCCGATGACGAAAACGACCTTGTATGTGGAGAATGTGCGGAAGAAGTATCAGATAAGCTGACGGAGCTTTCATCTGTACTGCTTCACACAATGAGATATGCTGTTTATTCTCCTGTAAATAAAGTATACGGCTTTACGCTTAACGGTAAAGTTAAAGCTGACTTTTCGGATTTTGCCGAAAAATATATTTTAAAGCAGCTTGGCAGAGATTTTAAAACACTGGATTATTACAAAAAAACAGAGGAAAACTTTTATGAATAAAGAATACAAAAAGCTGGAGCTGGACAAGATACTTACCCTCTTATCGGAAGAAGCTCACAGCGACAATTGCGTTGCAGAATGTCTCAGCATTGAGCCTGTTTTTGACGCAGAGAAGTGCCGGGAACTACTGAAACAGACAGACGACGCCTTTACCCTTTCAAGCAAATTCGGAACGCCCCGTTTCAGCAAAATAAAAAACGTATGTTCAAGTGCGGCACGAGCGTCAGGCGGAGCAGTATTATCGCTGCGTGAGCTATTGGATACCGCTAATGTTCTGCGTGAAATATCTTCTCTTTGCAGTTGGTATTCCCAATGTTCGGGAATTGAAAACAGCCTTGATGAATATTTTCAGCTTCTTCAGCCCAATAAATCTTTGGAAGAAGCAATAAGCAACTCCATTATATCCGAAGAAGAAATATCAGACAGCGCAAGTCCCGAGCTTTACAGAATAAGGCGGGCGATAGCAAGACAAAGCGTAAATATCCGTGAACAGCTCAATAAGCTGATAAAAAGCAAGGAAACGCAGAAATATCTTCAGGAATCGCTCATCACACAAAGGGACGGACGTTTTGTCGTTCCAGTTAAAGTCGAACACAAAAGCGAAATAAACGGCCTTGTTCATGACGTTTCTTCCAGCGGCGCCACTTTATTTATCGAACCTATGAGCGTGGTGGAGGCAAATAACGAAATCCGTGTTCTCGAAGCGCAGGAACAGGCAGAAATAGAAAGAATAATCAAGGACCTTTCCAAACGTGTAGGCGACGACGCTGAAAATATAACTCAAAGCTACAACAATGCGATAAAGCTGGAGCTTATTTTTGCAAAAGCAAGCCTTGCCGCCAAAATGAAAGCGTCTACCCCTAAAATAACAGATGAACCTATGCTTTTATTAAATAAGGCAAGACACCCTTTGTTGGATAAAAGCAAAGCCGTTCCTATAAATATAGAATTAGGAACAAATTACACCTGTCTTATAATCACAGGTCCTAATACAGGCGGCAAAACCGTTTCCATAAAAACAGCGGGACTGCTTACGCTTATGGCGATGTGCGGGCTGATGATACCTGCCGCCGACGGAAGTAAGATCGGCATTTTTTCCGATATACGGGTGGATATAGGAGATGAACAGAGCATTGAGCAAAGCCTTTCCACATTTTCATCTCATATGAATAACATAATAAGCATACTTTCGGATTGCGACTGCAAATCGCTTGTTTTACTGGACGAGCTTGGCTCGGGAACAGACCCTGCGGAAGGCTCGGCGCTTGCCGTTTCAATTCTCAAAACCCTTAAGGACAATGGCTGTTTTGTTATTGCCACAACCCATTATCAGGAAGTGAAAATTTTTGCTCTTGAAGAGGACGGCGTTGAAAACGCCTGCTGTGAATTTGACGTGGCAACGTTAAAGCCTACTTACAGACTTATTACAGGCGTTCCCGGAAAATCAAACGCTTTCGCAATAGTAAGGCGTCTTGGAATGAGCGAGGAAATAATAAGCTCAGCACAATCTCTTGTAGATGATGAAAGCAAACGCTTTGAACAGGTAGTCGAAAAGCTGGAGCAATCAAGGCAGGAGCTTGAACTTATGAAAAGCGACATTGAAAAAGAACAGCAGAAATACAAACAGCTTACAGAACAGCTTGAAAAAGAGCGTCAATCTGCTGAAAAAGCAAAGGAATTTGAAATTTCCAAGGCAAGGCAGCAGGCTATGAGTATCGTTGAAGAGGCACGATTTGAGTCAGACCGTCTGATGGAGGAGCTTGAACAGCTACGTAAGCAAAAGGAGGCAGAGGATTTTTCCGCAAAGGTAAAAGCCTCACGTTCCAAAGCAAACTCCTCTCTCAACAAAATATATGATATCGCAAACCCAGTTTCCGAAAGAAAATCCGACGGAGAATACAAGTTGCCTCGTCCTCTCAGGCTGAATGATAGAGTAAGGCTTGTGGATATTGATAAAACAGGCACTTTAGTGGCTCTTCCTGATAATTCAGGCAACTGCTTTGTTATGGTGGGAATAATCCGCACCAAAACAAACGTGAAAAACCTCCGTCTTGAGGAGGAAAAGAAAAAGCAGACAAATTCAGGAAAGGGAAGTGTCAGCCGCAAAAATATCACCTCAAACGCTGACCGCAAATCAAGTATGGAGCTTGATATACGGGGAATGACGACGGACGAGGGGATTATGGAGCTGGACAATTTTATTGACGGCTGTCTGCTTAGCGGTCTGAAGATAATAACGGTCATTCACGGAAAGGGAACAGGCGTTCTTCGTGAGGCAGTCCACCGCTACCTTAAACAAAGCAAATTCGTAAAATCATATCGCTTAGGCGTTTACGGCGAAGGCGAGGCAGGAGTTACGGTAGTTGAATTGAAATAAAAAAATAACCGTTCGATTAAGAACGGTTATTTTATTTACTGTTTGTTATTTAGCTGTTTTTATTTTTCTTAACAACAACTACTATTATAATAATAACAACTACTACAACAACTGCAATGATAGCAATAATTATGGGAAGCATATTAGGAGTGGTAGAGTTGCCGCTTGTGGCAGGAGCAGTCGTAGTATCGGGAGTTGTTGTGTTGTCGCCGCTATTTTCATCGGCAGGAGCTTTGGATTCTTCAGAGGAATCTTCACCTTCTGCGGGAGTGGACTCTGCGGGTTCTTCGGGATCGGAAGCGACAGGTGCTGTGATTTCAGCCAGTTTAGCTTCTGCATCTTCTTTTTCCAGCTTGTTGCCAAGACCGTCAAATGCAATTGCCAGGTTACCGTCCTCATCGTAGATCGTCATCAGATTTACCTTGAGCTGGCAAGCAACAACGCTGCTCCATTCCTGAAGACCTACCTGATAAAGGGTAGCGTCATCACGCCAACGAGGATCAGTCCTGCTTTCGTCTGCAGATACAACATACTCGAGTTTATATGAAAAAGGATTTACGTACTCAACATGCAATGTCTTGTTATAATCAACATTGCCTTTATTCGTACCTGCTTCCTGACCTTCAGCAGAATCGCCCTCTTCAGGAACAGCCCACCATTCAAGCGTAGGCCAGTTGTAATGCTTATACATGGTTTCATTATCATCGTAAGGTGTGGTTTCGCCTTCTTTATCAGCAGAACCAATCACAGGACCGCCGTTCTGAGAATAAATAAAGCTTCCTGCAAAGACGCCATCAATACTGTAATCATACATCTCAGGGTCAATTCCTAAAACTTCGTCTGAACTCTTTACCATTTCAAAATAGATATCAAACTTATCGAGCTTTGTAAGATCCAGGCCGTAATCAATAGGATTAGACTCGTCTTCAGAATAAAGTCTTACTATCCAGTTTGAATCAATAGTACAGCCGGGCGCAGGTGTTTCTTCGGGAACAAAAATTGCGCCTGCATTGACGTAAGCAGCCAATGAACTTACCGCCATAACAGAAGCAGCTGTTCCTGCAATGATTTTCTTAAAATTCATTTTCCATCCTCCGTAAAAATACATTGTAAAATGTGTGTAAACACTGATTAACAAAGCGTTAATCTCTTTAAATTATAACTTAAAAAGTACTTTAAAGCAATTGATAATTTTACTAATTCTTATTTTTCATTATTATAAATAACTTACAAGCAAGAATACTTCGTTACCTAAATAACGCTATATTTTACTTAATTTTTACCCTCATTGTTAGGTGCGGAAATACCTGAAAGGGGATTGTTGTTCATCGCCTGCTTTATCTGATTGTCGGAAACGTGGGTGTATATCTGCGTCGTATCAAGGTTTTCGTGCCCTAAAACCTCTTTCAGAACTCTTACGTCTACGCCGTTCTGGTACATAAGGGTCGCAGCCGTGTGGCGCAGCTTGTGAACGGAAAAGCCGTAACCTGAAAGTCCTGATTTCATCAGTTTTTCCTCAATTATCTGTTCCACACGCCGATTAGAAATACGTTTCAGCCGTTTGCTTATAAATAATGCTTTTTCTGTTTTTGTTTCAGGACGGACTTTAACGTAAGCTTCATAAGCGGAAATGCAGGCGTCATTTAAGTAAATTATACGCTCTTTGCTTCCTTTTCCTATAACCTTTATAAATGAATATTTTTCTCCTGTCTTTGGATCTTTTGATGTAATGTAATCGTTTACAGAAATTCCAACCAACTCGGAAAGACGCATACCGCAGTTAAGGAAAAAGGTTATTATGCAATAATCTCTTGAATCCGTCCAATCTTTTATATCTGAACATTCTTGAAGCAAAGCATTTGCCTGCTCGATAGTCAGGAATTTAGGCAAAGCGTGCTTGGGAGACGGAAGTTCGAGCTTATCCGCAGGACTGACGTCAAACCATTGTTTATTATCTGTGAGATACTTGAAAAACCGTCTTATAGCCACAGCTTTTCTTGCACGTGCTGTCTGATGATTGCTACGCTCATCCATAGTATAATGAAGAAATTCCAGAATATCAGATAAAGTGACAGATTTAATAAGCTCCTCAGAAACATCATTGATTTTTATTTCTGAAAAATCAACATCTTTCAATGAGGGGTCATTTTTTTGTTTTATGTACCGCAAAAATAATCGCAAATCGCTGTAATAATTTTTTACGGTGAGACCTGAGCGATTCTTGATAACGACCATATAATCAAGAAAATCGGACAGATATTTAGGAGAATCTTCTTTATAATCCATAATTCGCTTCCCTCAATTGCGTAAAATTTTTATTTTACGCAATTCGGTATGTGTTTCTTCCCTTACAAAATTAAGAAAATAAAAAAACTATGTATATAATTATATCACCAAACCCGCTTATAGTCAACACTTAACGAGATTTAAAAAAAGATTACACCTGGAACATAAATATAATTACATTATCTAAACAGATCCTTAATTTCTTCAGGAGCGCCATAAGGTACAAACGTATCACATTTCTTAGTTGGGTATGTTCCGCCGAGAGGATAACAGATCCAGCACATACGGCAGTCAGAATAGAGATCACACATCATACACATACACTTTTGACAATTATAAAAAACGTGATATATTTCATCGTGAACATACATTAAGCAAAATTCTCCAGTATGCCGAGCTGGCAACTGTCAGCTATACTCTTTATGTATTCAGGGTCGAAAAACTGACTGCGGAAAAATGCATCATCGGCCTGCATACCGACTGCATCTTGTTTGTCAGCATAATAATGCGATAAATACCGCACCTCATTTTTATATTGCTCCTGACGCAAAGATTTAAGGAAATCATTATAACGATCAGTATATAAACTAAATTCATCAAGACCCTCCAGCACCTCGTCAGGACGATCGTTTATAAAGTCCTCTATAATTAAATTATGATGTAAACTCTGACGCTGCTCTCCGTCCTCTTTAAGCATAGACAAAAATTTATCAAAACTCATGCACTGGAGTATGCTATAAAGGGTAGGCGAAACAGACCGCCGAACCCAATTAACAGCGGCAGCATAATTATTTTTCTCAGGTTTACGGCAAACAAGTCGTGATTTACTCATAGTTCCGATAGCCTTTGCCCACCAGCGTTTAACAGGGCAACGGCTGTAATTAGTTGCGTTTTTTTCGGACTTGGTAACAACAAAACAGATATAACTATTAACGACCTCAGACATCTGAGTGACAAAATCAGAATCAGACAAAGTAATTAAAAGCATACAAATAGACATAGCACGACGATCCTTGAACTCGAATTCAAGACGTGTCCAATGCTTTATATTTTCATCAATGTCTTTTCCATGTTTAAAAAGCTCAGCAAGTTTATCATAAAATCGACAAAAGGTTTTAGAGCGCCTGTTACCGATATAAATAGTGCTGCCACAAAAAACAGAGTCAGTTGCTTTACCCTTTCCGCTTTCCTCAAAGGTTACTTCCATTTTCTTCATTTTTGATTTAAGCGAAAAACGGGAAGTAAATTCAAGGTTGACAAGGGCGCGGCGGATCCTGTCGAGATCCAGGAGATAATATTTTTTCTCTTCATAGGAAATATCATCATAAGCTATATCTATACGAGTAACACGAACCTTAAATCCCTTATCGGCAAGAGCAAAAAAAGCAATAAGCAGATCCTTAACGCTATAATCAGGATAAGACCTGCGCATATAATCTATGTAAAAATCAATTCCCTGTCCTGTAAACTCTATGCAAAAACCCTGTACATCAGAGTTAAAGCCATCAGGAATTTTAAAGGAAATATCACGATAACGCATAATATAATTATAGAAAGCGCCGCCGCCACAGCGCTTAAAGCTGTTAAGAAACTTTGTCAATCCGAAAAAATGAAGTAGATCTAAATAAAAAGAATTAGGCTCCACTATTTCGGAAGGAATTATAGAAAGAGTTAAATAATCGACTTTAAGCTCCATAGCGGCTTAACCTCTCATTAAGAAATTTTATCTGCTGAAGAATCAGACTTATGATTCTTGGAAGAAAGATATTTCTTCCGAAGAACAATAACAGCGTAGATTATAAGGATAATGCCGCTGATGATATTTATAATAAGCCAAAAGAGATCCAACTAAAGCACCTCCTTCCAAAAACATTGAAGCACCGCCCGAAAACGGAGCGCATCAGCGCAGCCGTTTTCGGGTGGTGATGTCAACGTTAATATTTTGTTTAGGCGTATCAGCATTTGAAAACCTGCTGCCGATATATCCGCCATTTGCTTGACGTTCTATTTTCTGGTATTATCATAAGAATTCCGAATAAAATCAGAATGCACATAAAAATAAGTGCGAACTCGTCTTGATTTTTTACGGTCAAGCTGTCCGTCATCATCAACAAACGGTTTAATGCAGCGGACAAAGGTAAGACACCCCAACACGGTGAAGGGTTCATATAAAAAATTCACCTGCTCCCTGATAGGCTTTGCAGTCCTGTTAAATCTCTGGCTTGTGCCTATGATCATCTTGCGTTGTTTCCGCTGCTGCGTTATCTCCTGCAACATTTCAGGCGGGAAATCTCGGCTTTCAGCCGTAGAAAACCAATTTTGCAACTCGTCAAGGGCAATAATAATTCCCTCAACGCCGTTATTTTTAAAAACTATATCACGCCAATCGGTAACGGTACCGTCAGCGAAATCACAATCGAAATTAGTAAGGATCTTAACTTTAGGATATTTCTGCTTCAGCTCCCATATACGATTGACCATTGAAACGGTTTTACCGCTTCCCTGCTCACCGCAGAACATATGTAATCCATATTCACGGAACTCGTTAGGATTACGATTTAACAGATCTCTTGCAATGGCAGCGGGAAAATCAATCAACAAACGCTTGAGCTTGCCCCGCTTTTTATAGGTGCTGGGAATATCAGGCTTTTGTATATGTAAATGTTCACGCTTTGCAATAATTATGAAGTTAACTATAAGACTGATTATAAAAACAATTACAAATGCAATAAATAAAATTAAAAGAAATTTATATAATAGATCTATCATTTGCCGAACCTCGCAAAAATACCGGCAACAGAAGTAAGTGAATTATAACAAAAACGCACAAAATAAGCAGTTATCATCAAAAGCCAATATCCAAGAACAAAAGTGATTATAGGCAAATACAACTTAAGAGGCATAATATAACCTACAACATTAGTAAGTATATCAAGCCCCTGATATATAGGATCAGGAATTTCAAAAAATAATGCTGATTGCTCATTAGAAACATTATGCCAGAAATCTTTAATATTCCGCCAAACGTCATTTAATTCCATACAATCACTCCTTAAACAGTTCCCCAAGGTCCAGAACCGTAAAAAGTGGGAAGTCGTTTAATAAGCCGCATTATAAAAAGTCCGTAAAGGATAGCAGCTATTACATACCGTATAACATCAATCACTTTTATATCAGTTCCCCACCAAGATTTATCCTCCATATGATCATTTGTAAGTGTAGTTTCCAACACTGATAGATCTAAAACATCATAAGTTTCAGAAGTACCGTCATTATTACTATCATAATAAAACTTAAAAGACGGCGGCGTATTTACATCATCATAATTAAAAAGATTTTCCAAAAGATTTTTAATTTGATCATATATTCTGAATTTTGGTTCAAGTCCCATAGTAAAACCACGTTGATTTTGCCACTCCTTAAATTTTTCATCATCGGCAGTATCTTGAACATCTGTATCATCAATAGTAATAGATGGATCATATGTAGTAGTCCCATCATCAGCCATAACAGCTCCGGGACTAACAACAATATCCTTTTCGCCACCGTAATAATCGGCTACAGCCTCGGGGACAGTCACTGAATCAGGTATAGAAATAACGTCATCATCAGTATCATTAACATCTGAAGGACTAAGAGCTATCGCTTGAGAAGCAAGATCATCAAAAAGCTTATCAGCTTCCGACTTTGTATCAAAAAGAACAGAATATACATCACAACCTGATTCCAGGACTGAATCATAAGGATAAGCAAAACCATCGGCAGAAAAAAGAGAATGAATACGGATAATAGACTGAGGATAACTCATAGAGTTAAAAGAACCATCTTGACGCCTTTTATACTTTTCGAAAACACTTAAATAATAAGGCGAAGAAACTGATTGAGATTTAAAATACAGACCTATGCCTTTTGAGGGAGTACCAGAAAAATAAAAAGACTCGGAAGAAGGTATATACTTAGAATTTGAATAGATGTCTATAGCATTAAGAAAATATACTTGTGATCCGTCAGAAACGAGAAAAACACAATAAAAATCCATAGGCTCATCAAAATCTGAATCGACCCAAAAATCATTACAATAAACATAAGAAGCACCATATTCGGTAGCCAAAGACGAAAAATAAGAAAAAGATGAAGAAATAGTAAGAGTTCTGAGACCATTTTCAGTAACGGAAATAGAAGCGTCTCTACCTGTTATTCCAGAAATAACATCACTCGAAACAGAATTAACAATATCAGAAAAAGTAGAAGGTGATAGCACAAGCCCGCTAAAATCTGAAATAACTTTTCCTTGCTCGGCAGCAAGATGAATTTCAGAAAGATATGATTTACAGCCATACTCAACACCAATTGAAACAGGAGAGCTGATATATTCAGAAAGATAATTGTCAAAACGATCGGGATCGGTAACATATATCAAAGCTTCCTGATCTGACATTCCGGCAACGTCAGAAGGATCAATAGATGATAAATAGTAACTCATAAGTTGATCGCTGGTAAGAGAAGCAGAACCACCGGAAGTGCCAAGCCCAAAATCATCTAAAGATACACCTGAATTTGAATTTACAGCAATTTGAGAAGAACTGCCGATTATTGACGAACCTAAACACTCAATGCAGGCAATAAGACCGGAAAGACCAAGAACAGAAGAAGCAACAGCCTTTACACGGAAAGAACCTATATATATTAAAGAAATGCACGAAGCTACAATAACACATATTATTTTAATAGATCTATGCATTTCAAAAACTCCTTTCAATAAATGCCGACTTTGAAAATAAACAAACTTGTATACTTTCAAAGGCGGCATTTACCGCCTTTGATATGGGAATTACGCACCTGCGATCATACCACGCAGGAAGGATATTCCCTTTCTGAACGCCAGACAAGCAACGACCACGGGCAGAACAACAGGCAGAAGGCTTGTCATCTGATCCAAAATGCCGGAAAAACTTGCAGCGGTGACGCTTTCACCAATCAGAGGTACTTCAAAAGATGTAACTGCTTCCATTTTTTACTCCTTTCATAACATTAAACTTAAACTACTGAACTGTACAGTTTTGTATTTCAAGACGGTTAAACGCCGCCGAAAAACCATTTCGCTATAATAGTCCAAAGAAACTTTATAACGATAATCACACAAGCCATACCGATTATAAGCCATAAGGCATTATGTATAGCCTGCTCTCCCTCAATGATAGTATCTAACTTTTCAGATATTACTTCATATGTAGTTAATGTATCAGCTTCGGTATCGACATCTAAAAGATATTCTTCCAATTCTTCCGAATGTTCAGCGATATATTCCCCTATCATTGAAGAATATCAAAGCTATCGACATAAGAATAGCTTTGTCCTCCGAACTTAGAAACATCTTTTGACATATACGCTTTTAATCCTTTAGCTTTATCGCCCAGCTTTAAAAGCGTATCAACTGCACCGGGACAGCGGCGGAAAGTGATAAGCTCGTTGTCACAAAACTCACCGATCCAACCGTCTACACCGGAACGTGTAAAAGATACACGAACTTGAACAACAGGTACATTTTCTTTAGTTACATAGCTTTCATCTTTGATTCCTTTAATTGTGATTTCCATTTTCTTTTTTCCTTTCAATTATTTTAAAAATACCCCATATGGGTTATAATTATAATACTCCATATGGGGTATTTTGTCAACCCCATATGGAGCATTTTGTTATAATTTACAAAAGGAGGTTAATAAAAATGGGAAACTACACCAAAATAAGAGATTTAAGAGAAGATAACGACTTAACACAAAAAGAATGCGCAGAAATAACATTTGTATCAAAAAATGCGTATATAAGATATGAAAAGGGAGAAAGAGAACCACCATTTGACGTAATTATACGGTTAGCAAAGCATTATAATGTATCAATTGACTACATCGCAGGCTTAACAAACGACAAAAATAAAAACTGGTAGGAATAATATGAAAGATGAACAAATAATAACCTTTATTTGCCTTTTTATAGGCACAGCAGCGGCAATAGCAATAATATCCTATATAATAGTAAAAGTTATTGAAGGATTTATAGAATACAATGAAAATGAAAGAAAAGCAACAATCAAGCAAAGACCTGAAGAAAAACAATACCAGCAATATCAACAATATCAGCAGATACTTCCCTACCGTCTGAATATGAGCGTGTTAACTCCTTCTGAAGGATCTGTATATGACATATTAAACATTTTTTGTCAGAAACACAAACTTATGCTGCTTTCAAAGATCAGGATCGCAGACTTTGTTATTACAGACACGAGGACAAACTTTTATAAATGGTTCAACAAAATATCTGCTAAACACGTTGACTACCTTATATGCGATTACAGGACATATGCTCCACTACTCGCGATAGAACTTGACGACTATACTCACAATTGGCAAAAGCGTAAAGAAAGAGACGACTTTATAAATCAAGTTTACTACTCAATAGGACTTCCAATTATACACTTAACATATATCAACGAAAATGACATAATCAAGCAGGTATCGGAAGTATTAAACATTAAAGAAGAAGTTGTAAATGCATAAAAAATTTTGCACGATTTTTGAATTTTGAAAAGTTGTGCAAACCTTTTTGTAGAACAGGTTTAAGACATAAACAGGTGACGAGAGAATGACCGTATTACCATGCGGTCATCTGAAGAAGGTGCTGCAGTGGATCCGTGTGCTGCGCTGCAGTAAGACAAAAAGGAAGGTTGTAATTTTTAGTCCTGCTTGTCAGATGTTGTGCTGTCGAATGGTTGTCCCACTGGTACCGATTGCAAAGTTGATCAGGGATAATGTTGCAGGAAAATACAATGTTTTTTTGCGATTAAAGGTGAAAATGGCAGCGGTTTAAAAGGTTTTGCGTATAATCAGAAAAAGAGCGAAACCCCACCGGGACAGACGAAGGGTTGACAAAATCACATAATGGTAGTATAATAAAAACACAAGGGAAACCGGTAAACGGTCGCCCCACTTAAGAGTTATAAGAAAATAACCGCTTTAGTTGGTGCTTGGGCGGTTATTTCCTTTTATTATGTAATGATATGATTTTAATCATTACTGAAATTATGCCACATATCAAAATGCCGCACTGTATCAGCTCAGACCAAGATACATACATACGAATACCCCCTTTCGGGGGCAGGATTGACCGCCTACCGTTTGGCTTCCCTTGCAAGTGTATTTTATCACATCTTTTAAATATTGTCAAATAGAAAAAGGACGTGTTTTTACGTCCTTTTTTGTATACCTCTGTTTTATGCATTAAATTGTTAAGTAAAATTTTTAAAGCTTAAATTTTTATTTTACGCAATTCAATGTGTGTTTCTTCTCTCCTTAAAGAGAAAATTTTATATATAATTATAACACCAAACCCGCTTATAGTCAACACTTAACGAGATTTTAAAAAATCACCCCTGGAACATAAAAATAATATAAATTATCTGAACAGATCCTTTACCTCATCAGGAGCGCCATAAGGTATAAACATATCACATTTCTTAGTCGGGTATGTTCCACCCAAAGGATAACAGATCCAGCACATACGGCAGTCAGAATAGAGATCACACATCATACACATACACTTTTGACAATTATAAAAAACGTGATATATTTCATCGTGAACATACATTAAGCAAAATTCTCCAGTATGCCGAGCTGGCAACTGTCAGCTATACTCTTTATGTATTCAGGGTCGAAAAACTGACTGCGGAAAAATGCATCATCGGCCTGCATACCCACTTCATCTTGCTTGTCCGCAAAATAATGCGAAAGATACCGCACCTCGTTTTTATACTGTTCCTGCCGCAGGGATTTCAGAAAATCATTATAACGATCAGTATATAAACTAAATTCATCAAGACCATCAAGAACCTCATCGGGACGGTCGTTAATAAAGTCCTCTATAATTAAATTATGATGTAAGCTCTGGCGCTGCTCCCCGTCCTCTTTAAGCATACCTAGGAATTTATCAAAACTCATACACTGCAAAATGCTGTAAAGAGTAGGCGAAACAGACCGCCGAACCCAATTGACAGCGGCCGCATAATTATTTTTCTCAGGCTTACGGCAAACAAGCCGTGATTTGCTCATTGTTCCGATAGCCTTTGCCCACCAACGCTTGACAGGGCAACGGCTGTAATTAGTTGCGTTTTTTTCGGACCTGGTAACAACAAAACAGATATAACTATTAACAACCTCTGACATCTGAGTAACAAAATCAGAATCAGACAAGGTAATTAAAAGCATACAAATAGACATAGCACGACGATCTTTGAACTCAAATTCAAGGCGTGTCCAGTGCTTTATATTTTCATCAACGTCTTTTCCGTGTTTGAAAAGCTCAGCAAGTTTATCATAAAAACGACAAAAGGTTTTTGAACGCCTATTACCGATATAAATAGTGCTGCCGCAAAAAACAGAGTCAGTTGCTTTACCCTTTCCGCTTTCCTCAAAGGTTACTTCTATTTTCTTCATTTTTGATTTAAGCGAAAAACGGGAAGTAAATTCAAGGTTGACAAGGGCGCGGCGGATCCTGTCGAGATCCAGGAGATAATATTTTTTCTCTTCATAGGAAATATCATCATAAGCTATATCTATACGAGTAACACGAACCTTAAATCCCTTATCGGCAAGAGCAAAAAAAGCAATAAGCAGATCCTTAACGCTATAATCAGGATAAGACCTGCGCATATAATCTATGTAAAAATCAATTCCCTGTCCTGTAAACTCTATGCAAAAACCCTGTACATCAGAGTTAAAGCCATCAGGAATTTTAAAGGAAATATCACGATAACGCATAATATAATTATAGAAAGCGCCGCCGCCACAGCGCTTAAAGCTGTTAAGAAACTTTGTCAATCCGAAAAAATGAAGTAGATCTAAATAAAAAGAATTAGGCTCCACTATTTCGGAAGGAATCAATGACAATGTCAAGTAATCAACTTTGCAATCCATAGATTAACTCCAATTAGTTTTTTATCCGATTTCCTCAGACGGGGCCCCACTCGCACGCTCGCACCCCGTCTGAGGAATCTATATCACTGAATAGCTTTAACCCAGCGAAGTATAGTTTGATATGCATAGTATACCAATATAGCAGCACACCATATCATCAAGGTATTTCCTATCATATAAAACGGGATAACCCAGTTTATATATCCAAGAATAGATTGAACCTCTTCAGGCAGCTGGAACTGAAAAGGACTGTCAGGAAGTAACACCATCAAAATCCCTTGAATAGAGTTAATAAGCTCTGACAACCAATTTGTTATACTATTTAAAACGCTGCTGTCCATAACTATCCCCTACCTATCAATTTATTTGTAAGTATAATAAGACCGATTAAAAACAAGCCATAAAGCAGCCAACGTACTATATTAGCAACATCATCAAAATCAGATAGATCTATATCAATATTGTAAACTTCCCCACCGACAGAAGTCATATCAAGAGGCACAGTAAATTGAGGAGTGACAGGTTCAGCTGAAAAAACATTAAATAAATTATAAATATCAAATGGAAGAGAAAAAGGAAATTTAGTTGATATGCTTGAGGGGAGCTGGAATCTATCAAGAGTATCATCTAAATCAAGGTAACCGGTTACATCTATATCATAAAGTGGAGTATCATTTACAGAAATAGAAGGATTATATGTTGTAGTGCCATCATCAGCCTTAACAGCACCGGGATCAATAACTATATCTATATCATCAACACCTTGGTGATCATGTTCATAAACATCAACTTTCTTCTCAGTATCAGTAAATGGAATTTCAAAAATATCCTGATCCTGAGATACTACATTATCAGGATCTACAGTATAATCATTAGACCATATATCATCACGTAATTTTTGAGCAGATTCCATAGTCGGAAAAAACAACGTATAAACATGAAAAAGTTCCCACGAATTAAAACATTTACCTTTAGAAATATTATATACATTTACAGCATCAGAAGATGAACTTAAAAGCGGAGAACCATCTGCACGCAAACCATAAACACGCCGAACACTAGAAAAACTGCCATTATAATAGTAAAAACCAAAATAAGAATCGTTAATTGTAATGGAAACATCATGAGAGCCAGTATAATGAGGAGAACCACCTATATTAAGGGATGAAGAACCAACACGATCAGAAAAGTAAATAGCACCAGAAGAATCTGTACCTATGAAATAAATAAAAAATTCACTATTAGGACTGCAAGCGAAATAAAAGCTATCACGATAAACTGCAGTAGCACCATAGTCGGAGGCAAGTTGCTTAAAATACACCTCATTTTTTGTTAAAAAGAGGGTACGAATACCATTTTCAAAAGTTACTGTAGCGTCAGATTTTGAAAAATAAGAAATAAGATCCGAAGAAGTATCATTAAGCAATTCTGAAAAGGAAATCGGCTGTAACACAAGTCCTTTTGCAGAAGTAATTATTTTATGATCAACAACTTGATTATGAGTACACTGCAAAGATGAATATACAGTACGTTGAGCGCCGGAAAGAGAAATAGGATCAGACACACCACAATATGACAAAAACTGATTAGGATCAGTAATAGTCATTAAACAGTTATAATCATCAATTCCCTCTAAGCTGTCAATATTAAATGAATAAAAATAATCATCAAGGATCTGTTGGGCTTCGTCTGTTGTAACAGTAACAGTATAATCAGCCTGTTCAGCAGCATTACCAGCAATAACAAGACTATCTGTAAATATTGTAGACAACAAAAAAGACACAGCAGCGGAAATACCTTCAGCTCCCAGAACGGCACCAGTTGCCACAGCCTTTACACGGTTATTTCCTACAAAAGAAACGAATATAAAAACAGAAATAACAAAAGAAAGTATTTTCAAGGATTTTTTCATATAACACTTCCTCCGCTGCCTTCGGTCGATTTATCATCAAACATAGAAAATGTATCATAACTATCAGCAACACGCTTTTTAATGCTGAAATACTCACAATCAACACGCTCTTTTACAGGATACCAGATATGAACGCATACAAATTGTTTATGAATTAGAAAACGGATAATCCAACCTTTAAATCCGAAATTAGTAAGCTTGCGGTGTACATAATTATATTCTATCTGTCCCCTGATCTGACGGTCTAAACTTCTATCCTGCTGAGTTATAAGGATAACATCGTAACCAAGTTTTCTATGCTGAGAAAAGAATTTGATCCAATCAGATCGATCTTTACGACTATAATCACGAGAATTAAATAATATACTCGCCTCGTCTATCATAATAAGTGTCTGACGTTCTTTATTAGGGACGTGATTTTTTATACTAAAATCCAAAAGGAATTGTACATTTAATTTTTCGGTAGGAACAAAATAAAACCGATGTTGGTATTTAGCCGGAAGACTAACATTAAAATTTGCTATTACATTCAAGCCCTTTTTGGTACAATTATGGACTTGTGCTGTTGCGTGATAACTCTTACCGCTTCCGGGAGTACCTGTATATAATATAACCATAGCTATATAATCAACCTTAAAGGGAAAATAAAAGCGCCCAAGTGGATAGGCGCTTTTATTCAGTTACGTCACTTAGAAACAGTGGTAAACATCTTCTTGCCGAGCCTTATGCCGACAAAAATTACAAAAATGGCAAGACCGGCACCGAGAACGCCGATAAGAATAGGTGTTATGTCAGTAGCAGCCTGAGTGAACTGATCAGTGATCTGATCTGCAGCTCCAGCCAAAGGGCTTGAAGTTTCTTCAGCAAAAGCAGCAACAGACATAGCAAGAGCAGAAACAGCAGCTACTGAAACAGCAGCTATCTTTTTACGGAACTTACTAAGAAATGTTTTGATCTTATTCATTGTTTTAAATCCTCCTTTCTTAAGTAATGCTTTTAAATATGTTACAGGCAAGCGAAACGGCAAGACCTAATAACCAGGATATACCGCATAGCAGCATTCCGCCGCCAACGCCCAAAAAGGCTAAATCAAACAATTCATTTAACATTTCACTTTCTCATCATTCTTATTATCTGACTACCGAGCAAAGAGCCAAGAAAGGACTATTATAACAACAAGGGAATCAGATATCTGATTTAAATATGAAGTAATTTCAACTGACATTACTTCCCTTTCTGAACAGCAAGTATCTGTTCTACTCGGCTATTCTTATCATAATGAACTATGTATTCATTACCCTCCATAGAACGAAGATCATCTTGTGACGGTACGAAGCCAAAAACAGATGTAAGAAAATCCTTATCATTTTTTAACTTAAGACTTTCAGGAACCTGACCGAAATTGAAATCGTCAGAATTTGAAGAAACAGGACGAAGACCATAAAGATATATATTGTTGTAATCAAAAGTCTGTCCTGATGCGGAATTTGTAAAGGTACCACTCTTTTTTTCACCGCCGATAATTGTTAAAACCATATTATTACCTTTCTGCCCTATCATTTTTTGCTGGGAACGGGCTGATCCCAAATATAACCTATGGTTATATTTTAATATATAATTTTAAAAAAATCAATATAAAAAATACACAAATATAACCAGTGGTTTATAGCAAAAAAGACAACCAGAAGTTATAATAAAAAAGGGTGATAAAATGACATTAGGTGAAAGGCTGTTTAAAGAAAGAACAGAACAAAAGATTACACTTGAAAAAATTTCTGAAATAATTGGAATTTCATATCAGGCATATCGAAAAATAGAAAAAGATTTATGCTTTCCAAGTTGTGAAACATTAAAAAAAATAGCAATAATGTATAATATATCAACCGATTATATATTATGTTTAACTAATGATAAAAGAAAGTATTGGTAAGGAGGAAAGAAAATGCCATATATAATAATTGCTTTGATAATAATTATTATAGTAATGATTATAATGTTCCAATTATTAAAAAGCAAAAATATCAGATCCTCAGATAACAAAATAGAAGATGAAACAAAAGAAAAAGGCATAAATGAACCTATGCCTTATATATTAACAAACAGTATTCTCACAAAAAGTGAAAAAACATTGTTTGACATTTTAACTGAATTATTAAAAGAAAAAGATATAACGGTATTTGCAAAAGTAAGAATGGCAGACATAATAACGATAGACAAACAAGATAAAAATTTTACATATTGGTTTAATAAAATAAAAGCAAAGCATATTGATTTTATCCTTTGCAATTCAGAAAATTTGAAACCTGTAATCGCAATCGAGCTCGACGACTACACACATAAATATAAATCAAGGCAAGAAAGAGATGAATTTGTAGATAAAGTTTATAAACATATAGGTTTACCAATTTTACATATAAATGAAATAGATAAAGAAAGTATAAAAAATGAGTTAGAGAAATATATAAACAATAATGAAGTAACCAGCGAAAACCAAAAATAAAAAACGCACGATTTTTGAATTTTCAAAAGTTGTGAAAATCTTTTTGTAGAACAGGTTTAAGACATAAACGTGTGACGAGAGAATGACCGTATTACCATGCGGTCATCAGAGAAGTTGTGCAGGCTTATTCTATTTTTTCTAAACGTATTATTTCACCTTACCGTTGCTATTTATTTTTCTGCTCCTGCGCCGCCCCTTTTAACTAAATCATAAAACAATTAGCCTATCAAGGATACAAAAATTTTTCCTTTGAAAAATGGGGAAAATTTTTTGTACCGGCAAAGCCGGCTTCGTCCTTGACAGGCTAATTTTTTTATGATCAAAAATATTTGGGCGGCTCCGAAGAGCAGAAAATAAACAGCAAAGAAAGGAGGTGATATAAACATACTAAAAAAATAGAATATTTACCAAGCCTCCGGCGGGGGCTCACCAAAGAGCAGTTGAAAGGCTGGGCGAAAGCCATAAGTGCAAAAAGGAGAATGTAAAATGACAAACTTTGAAAAAATCTTATTTGACGAAGCGATTGAGCATGAAAAGAAACTTTCCGATACATATTACAAATTTTACAGCAAACTAAATTTTAACGAAACAGCAAAAATCCAATTTGATGCAGTGGTATCAATCATACAAAAATGTGGACTGGAAAATAACTACTTAGATTATAAGGCAAAGCAATTAAATCACGGGCAAGTCAAGGACGTAATGGAAAACGAAGACAATGACGGTGAGGAAATCATTAAGATAGTGGGAAAAAATCCGTATGACGATTGTGACTGTTATGCCATTTCCTACTATGAAGGTAAACTAAAGGACATTCCCGAACAACTACACCATCAAGAAGTTTTGGACTTAGAGTGGTCAATGAAAGCGCAGAAGTATCAAATTTGCATTACTTATTTGGAAGTTTTGGAAGGAGAATAATGAATATTTTTTAAAACAGAAAAGTATTGACAAATACCGCTCATTGAGCTATAATAAAGACACACAAGGGAAACCGGTAAACGGTCGCCCCACTTAAGAGTTATAAGAAAATAACCGCTTTAGTTGGTGCTTGGGCGGTTATTTCCTTTTATTATGTAATGATATGATTTTAATCATTACTGAAATTATGCCACATATCAAAATGCCGCACTGTATCAGCTCAGACCAAGATACATACATACGAATACCCCCTTTCGGGGGCAGGATTGACCGCCTACCGTTTGGCTTCCCTTGCAAGTGTATTTTATCACATCTTTTAAATATTGTCAAATAGAAAAAGGACGTGTTTTTACGTCCTTTTTTTGTATACCTATGTTTTATGCATAAAGAATTTAAGCAAAATTTTAATAGCTTAAATTTTTATTTTACGCAATTCAATATGTGTTTCTTCCCTTACATCACATACTTTGAAATTTTATAAACACCGTTATCCTGGCGTTCCAGGCATTCATCTTCATTCATATCCACAACGCCTGCTTTGGAAATTATATTTCCGTCAGGGTCGGTCAAATATAATGTTTCACCCGTCTTTAAATTAAAGTTTGTTATAAGCTTATGCAAAGCCGATGAATCACTGTTGTTTTTACATACTATTACAAGCTCACTTTCAGCAGGAATTGTAATATCAGGTATTTTCCATCTGTCAAGCATATTGATATTATCAGACAAATAATAATTTTTCAAAACTATGTCTGAAGAGTTGGGGTTATAAATCGTAATGCTGTCGCTTGTGCCTGATGTATAAAGACATTTGATATATACCTGTTCATTCGTTACATCAGCTTTTTCATAAATGGCTCTTACAGTTATTTTTTCCTCAGATGCCATATCGTATGATAATTCCGTTTTGGCTTCTTCTACGATATTTCCGTTTATTTCCCAATGAGAAAATTCATACCCTGTGTAAGGAACAGCTTTTATCGGAACAGAGCAATTGCTGTAATAGCTTATCGTGCTCGTTTCGCCGTGTTCAGCAGAAACGGTATTTAAATATGTAGTTCCTCCTTGAGAACCGTTCACCGTGACCTTATACATTCCGCTGTCAAAGCCGAAAACATCAGTCATATCTGTAAGCATAACATAGGGACGATTTTGGAAAAAGTCCCTTATTTGCTGTCTGCTGTCTGCGAAGGTCCACTCATTTGCCCATTCAGAGGTATATCCGTTTCTGAGCGCGTACATACACTCCACGTCACATTCCTGTATTTTGTCTTCTATAACGGCAATGGCCTTGTTAAAGCTAAATTCACCATACATCAGATCGCAGACTGTGTTGGCAAATTTTATTTTCATATCATCTCTTTCAAGCACCGCTTTAAGCAATTCCGATGCACCCTGCATATGTCTGCCGTTGAGAACGTACGACAATGTTGGCTCACGGGAGCCGTTCCCGTAAAGTCCCATTCCGTATTCAGCGTCAAAAATCATAAATCTCCACTTTCCGTCAAGGAATTTGCTGTTCACTTCTTCCCCTTCAGACGGATAATAACGCCAGGCTTTGAAATTATTTCCAGGCCAGTCTTCATTATTTATATATATCTCAATGGCATAATAAAGCATAAAATTATCTATGTCTACAAGGCTGCAAAATTCGTCAAACTTTTTGTCATCGGTAAGTCCGTTTTTTGCAAGCTCATAAACATAATAATAGTCATTTACGCTCTGCTCATCATCGCCTTCAATTTCGCTCTCTTTTCCGTCCACTATTCTGAAATTCTCTTTATTTCCTCCGTATGTAGTTTCAAGATAATCATTGCAGTATGCTTCGTGCAGCCAAGAAAATCCGTAATATTCCCCATTAAGGAACACAGCCGCAGGAACAGTTTCCTGTATATCGGGAAATCCCGCATTATCCGCCAGCTGCATAGCAATTTCATCTCTTACGCTTGCAAATTCCCTGTCATTGGCATTATCACGCAGAGTTATTCTGTCAAATCTGGTCAAAAGATTTCCGTATGCGTCTGTTGCGCCTTCAAAAAATGCATACTTAAATTTACCGTTGCCTTCGCTATACTCGTTTCTGGCGATTAACCGCCAGGATTTCTGCGCATTTGCTCTGGAATATCCTCCTACAACTCGTCCTCCTGCGGCTTGATCAATAAGCTGGTTTCCTTTGTTGTCATATACCTCAACGTACATATCACGTTCGCTTTCACGGCCACTCATATACCAGTTGGCAGGAGCATTGAAAGGTATTTCTCCACCCTGATATTCATTTTCAAGCCATTGGTCACGGATATACCCTTCCACACATATGCCATAATAATAATCGTATAAATTATACGGATCTGAGGAAAGTACAAAAACATAAGTTCCGTCGTCAAATCTTTCAAAAACATTGTTGCCTGTTACATAGCTTTTTGTCTGAATTTGTGAGCTTTCGCCGTTTTTGACGGCAATAGCTTTTATTGTCGTTGCATTAACGGTATTGCCTGATTTTATATGCACGGGTTTTGAATACTTTATGGATTCAGAACTCGGATTTGCTCCGTCCAGAGTATAATAAATTTCAGCTTCTTCATCATGGCAGGAAATTTCCACATCTATTGCTTCATCATAAAATGTTTCATTATATGAAAACGACAATTGCAGAGGATCTGACTGTTCAACATCAGCTGTCTGTTCTTCCTTTTCTTGTGTCAGTACAGACGGCTGTTCCTCCTGAAAATCAGGAAAATATATAAGCCCTATTGCCGCCGCAGCGCCAAATAAAATAATTACAGTAAAAATTATTATTTTTTTCATTGTGTTTACCTTTAAAAATCATTCCAAAAGCTGACTTTAATTTAGCATATTCAAAAATTCCGTTTCATCTATGACCTTGACTCCAAGCTGCTGCGCTTTTGTCAATTTACTTCCCGCCGCCTCGCCTGCAAGAACGTAGTCGGTTTTTGCCGAAACAGAGCCTGAACATTTTCCGCCGTTGCTCTCTATAAGAGCCTTTGCCTCGTCTCTTGTCATTGTCGAAAGGGTACCTGTCAAAACAAACTTTAATCCCTCTAATTTCTGCGAAGATTCTTTTTTAGTATACGTCATTTTTAAGCCATATTCTTTAAGTCTTTCAATAAGCATTATCCTGTGCGGTTCACGCATTGCGCAGTAAACGCTGTCAGCCAATATTTCACCAAAGTTTTCAATATCTGTCAGTTCTTCCCTTTCAGCATTCATTATCTCTTCCATTGAAGGAAAACGCTCACAAAGAAGTGTTGCGGAACGCTGACCTATCCCTTTTATTCCAAGTGCAAATATAAGCCTGTCCAATTCGTTTGACTTGGATTTTTCTATTGCGTCAATAAGATTGCTTGCTGATTTTTCCTTAAATCCCGGTAGCATCAATATATCTGACATTGTAAGCGTGTAAAGGTCTGCTACCGTCTTTACCATATCGTGATTCACAAGCAGTTCTACATTCGCCGTTCCCAAGCCTTCAATATCCATTGCATTTCTTGATGCAAAGTGCACAATGTTGCGAAGAAGCTGTGCGGGACAGTCTATGTTTGGACATCTTATCACCGATTCGTCTTCATCTTTAACAGCTTTTGTTCCGCATGCGGGGCATATCATCGGAATATAGAACGGCTGTGAGTTCTCGCAATGAGATTTTACACATACGACTTCAGGTATTATTTCACCTGCTTTTCTTACTGAAATCGTGTCCCCAAGTCTTACGTCAAGCTGAGAAATAATATCCTGATTGTGAAGTGTCGCACGGGATACGGTAGTACCCGCCAGTTGTATCGGTTCAAAAACAGCAACGGGAGTTAAAGCGCCCGTCCTTCCCACGTTTATTTCAATATCTTTTAAAACAGTTTCCTTTTCTTCAGGAGGATATTTGAATGCGACCGCCCATTTAGGAACTTTTGCTGTTGAGCCTAAAATATTTCTGTTTGCAAAATCATCTACCTTAACGACAGCTCCGTCAATATCGTATGAAAGCAGTCCCCTGCTGTTCCCTACCCTTTCTATTTTTTCAATTACCTTTTCAATATCGTTATAATATTCATAGCCGTCAATAACTTTAAAACCAAGCTCGCTCATAAACTCCAAGGACTGCTTGTGAGAATTTATTTCATATCCTTCGATTTGCTGTACATTAAAAACAAATATGTCCAGTTCCCTTTGAGCAGTTATACTGCTGTCCTTTTGCCTCAATGAGCCTGCCGCAGCATTTCTGGGATTTTTAGCAAGCGGCTCGCCGTCTATCTCCTGCTTTCGTATCAGCTTTTCAAAGCTCTTTTTAGGCATGTAGACTTCGCCTCTTACCTCAATAAAGGGAACGGCTTTTTTTAATTTAAGAGGAATACTCTTGATCGTTCTGAGATTTGCGGTTATATCCTCACCCACAAATCCGTCACCTCTGGTAGAGCCACGCACAAAAAGTCCATCTCTGTATTCAAGAGAAACAGAAAGCCCGTCTATCTTCGGTTCAGTAACATAATAAACTGATTTTCCCAATGCTTGCTTAACCCTTCGATCAAACTCACGCACTTCCTCAATACTGAACACATCCTGCAGTGAGCCCATCTGAACTTCATGAGTCACTTTTTCAAAGGTGCTTAAAGCCAGTCCTCCTACTCTTTGGGACGGCGACTGAGGAGTGATGAGCTGAGGAAAAGTCTTCTCCAACGAATAAAGCTCCTGCATCAGCTTATCGTATTCGTAATCCTCTATTTGCGGGTCGTCCAATACATAATAAGCATAATTATGCTTTTCTATCTCTTCTGACAGTTGAATATGCCTTGCTTTTGCAGTTTCAAAATCCATCTTTTTATCCTTCTGTTCCGTAATCGTTTAATTGGCTTATCAAGTCTTCGTTTCCTGAAATAACGTGGGTGTATGACTCAGGCACATTCCCCACTATAACAGTTTCTGCTATCACAAATTGTGTAGTAACATCAGCAGATGAAGTATAGCCCGGAATTATAGCTGAAATATCTACGGTAATTTCAACTATTATCCTATGTAAGGTCTGGTTTATACCTGCGCTTTCAAAAGAACTTATAAGAGTGGTTTCCGCATAGCCCTCAGGCTGGACCTTGACAGGAATAAGCGGTCCCTGATTATAAAAAGTATACAGACCTGAAATAGTACCCAAAGAAATATTTATGTCATTTTCATCTATATGGCTCAATTCATCATTAACGCATTTTGTGATTTTAGATTTCAGCCTGTTTATATTGACCATATTGCTTTCAATAGATGAAATCGAATTATCTGATGAATATGTTACTGTTATCAGCTTTTCATAATCCAGAGACTCGTCCTCCAACTGGGAATAAACGGCGTCGTTTATAATCCTTGTAGCAAAAATTTTGCTTTGGTACATCGCCGTCTTTTCAATTATAGGACGTACTCTTATATCTGCAAGAAGAAATATTCCCGCTAATAAAAGGAGCAAACCTGTCAGTTTCACCAGAACACGTTTTCTTCTGTGAGTAAATTTTCCCATTTATATCACCGCCCTGACTGTCATTATATGTTTATGACAGTCAGGGTGTGAATAGACAAGTCGTAAATTGTTAATTACTTTATAAATGCGCCGAATGCTTTATACGTCATATAAACGTCAGCCTTGGAGGTAACTTCAAATGGGGCGTGCATTGAAAGCACAGGAACGCCCAGATCTATGGTGTCAACATTCAGATTTGCTATATACTTAGCAACTGTTCCGCCGCCGCCTAAATCTACCTTTCCAAGCTCGCCTGTCTGCCAGACAACATCATTCTCATCAAATATGTGTCTTACATATCCCACAAATTCAGCAGAGGCGTCATTTGTGCCACTCTTGCCGCCTGCGCCAGTAAATTTGGTGAGAACAGTTCCCTTTCCCACATAAGCGCTGTTTTTCCTCTCAAGAACATCGGCGAACGTAGGGTCAAATCCTGCGTTTACATCGGCGGAAAGGCATTTTGATGCAGACAAAACGTCTCTTCCGTTTTTGCCATAGCTTTCAGCAAGGTCATAAATAAAATATTCAAGATATGACGACTGCAAGCCAGTGTTGCCGTCGCTGCCCGTTTCTTCCTTATCTGTCAGGACAGTAACAACGGTTTTAGAAGGAATGCCCTTAACATCAACAGTTGCCATCATCGCAGTGTATGCGCACACTCTGTCGTCCTGACCATATGCGCCGATAAGACTTCTGTCAAATCCGATATCCTTTGACTTGAAAGCAGGAACAGCTTCCAACTCAGCAGAAATAAAGTCCTCTTCGGTTATTCCGTACTTTTCAAAAAGGATATTCATAATATTCAGCTTTACTAACTCACTTGCCTCATCATCTTTAAACGGACGTGAACCGATAAGAATATTAAGCTCCTCGCCTGTTATTATTCTAGCGGCAGGACGTTTCATCTGCTCCTGTGCAAGGTGAGGAAGAAGATCCGTTACCACAAAAACAGGGTCCTTATCATCTTCACCGATATTTACTTCCACCGTTTCACCGTTGGACTTTACGATAACGCCGTGAAGTGAAAGTGGGATAGTTGTCCACTGATATTTTTTGATACCG
Source organism: uncultured Ruminiclostridium sp. (assembly GCA_947630175.1). GTDB lineage: Bacteria > Bacillota > Clostridia > Oscillospirales > Ruminococcaceae > Ruminiclostridium_E. The sequence continues at coordinate 287,694 of CANRGJ010000001.1, forward strand.
CCGTAATAATGGGTCTTAAAGTAAGCCATTTCAGTATCTTCATAAACGGGGTTTTGCTTAAGGTCAAGTCTTGGCGAGTCAATATGTGCGGCAAGTATATTTACACCGTTTTCTATGCCCTCCTTGCCGATAACAGAAAGTATTATCGCTTTGCCCCTGTTGGAATAGTATATCTTATCCCCTGCTTTATATTTCTTTCCCTTTTGATACTCGGAAAATCCGTTTTTCTTCAGAATGGATACGGCAGCCTTGACCGCTTCCCTTTCCGTCTTTGCCTCATCCAGGAACTTTTTGTAGTTTTCCGCAAATTTATCCGCTGTTTTTATCTCCGCATCGCTCATTGTAAGACCTGCGTTCTTTTTCTTCATAAACAGCTTTTTTTGAAGTTCCGTTGCTTTGTTTTCCTTTTTTGTTGCCATTTTAGTTTTCCTCCATATATAATTGATTATAAATATTTAGCGTATTTTTTATCTTTTTCAGATAATGCTCTGTGTCGGAAATAGGAATTACATCAAGATTTCTCCCGTCTGAGCTGTAATATGAATCCTCAAGCCAGCTGTCCACCTTTCCGATTCCTGCGTGATATGCGCATACGGCAGGCTCAAGCAGTTCAAAATGCTTTATCAGATATCCCACAAGATAACACCCGTACCGAATATTTTGTTCAGGCTCAAACATTGAATCATAATTCAGCTCGTCGCCGTCATCAAGACGGAATTTTATCCATTCAAACGTATCCTCCATTATCTGCATCAAGCCTCTTGCTCCCACATTGGATACTGCGTTCGGATCAAAATTGCTTTCTGTTTTTATTATAGCATAAATTAAAAATTTATCAACACCGTTTTCGGAAGAATACTTTTCAACATACTCTTCATATTTTATAGGATTAGTATTAAGCAAATACTGATGTTTTAAAAATTTATATGCAATATTTCCTGTTACAGCGAGAATAAGTGCAATCAGAAGTATAACTGCAATTGTAAATAATGTATTTTTGCGGCGGGCAGTTTTATTCATCTGTCACTCCTTATTGTCGGAAATAATATGAATTATTTTTTTTACTGAATCGACAAGTTGCTGATGAGAACCGTTATTTTTTATAACGTGATCGGAACGTGAAATAAAAAATTCAGCGGAATATTGTGAATCAAGCCTTTTTTCTGCGTCTTCCGAATTTATGTTATCTCTTTTAACTATACGGTCTACAAGTATATCTTTATCAGCTACAACACTGATAATACAACTGCACAAACTGTCTATTTCGCTTTCAAAAAGCGTAGGCGCATCAATAAGTACATCTGTTTCAGAAGAAATTATTTCACAAATCACAATATATGATACATAGGGATACATAATGCTGTTAAGCAGTTTTCTTTTTTTGCTGTCGGAAAAAATTAACTTTCCCATAGCGGCACGATTCAGACAATGTTCATAATCTAAAATATCCTGTCCGAAATATTCCGCTATTTCATCAAGACATTTTTTACCTTTTTTTACTATTTCTCTGCAAACAGCGTCGCAGTCTATTATTTTAAAGCCGCTTTGCTCAAATATTTTGCAGGCGGTGGACTTGCCCGCCCCGGACATACCTGTCAGCCCAATCACTTTTATATTTTCATTAAATTTCATAATTTGATTATTTTAAACGCCGCTGCTCTTATCAGCCGATTGTACACAGCAAGTCCTATTCCCTCTTTTGAAGGGGCTTTGACGTATATTTTATCCGCTACGAGATCGTCTGCTTTTCTAAGACTTGAAAAAAGCTGTGACGCTTCTGCGTCTGCCGTTTCTCCGTATGGAAGGATATTAGCTCTGATACCGTCGGATTTTTCAGCTAAAACATATGTATTCTTGTCAGAATTCTTATTTACAAAATCAATAAATTTATCGTCGTCATCACATTCTACAAGGAAAACCTCCGCTTTGGGAGAATAATGCTTATATTTCATTCCCGGCGACAACGCTTTATAATTTCCGTCAAGCCCGTCTGTAACCGCTTTATCCACTGAAACGTTGCAAAATTCTCTCAGCATTTCAACAGTCACCGCACCAGGCCGAAGAATTTTTACACCATTGTCTGTAAATGTAATAACAGTGCTTTCCAGTCCGCATTTACACTGTCCGCCGTCAATAATTAGCGGTATCTTGCTGTTCATATCTCTATAAACATGTTCGGCACAAGTAGGACTTGGAAGTCCCGATAAATTTGCCGAAGGAGCAGCAAGAGGAAAACCGCATTTTTTTATAAGCTCCAACGTCCATTTGTTATTAGGCATTCTGAAAGCCGCAGTTTCAAGTCCTCCGCTGGTCTCATACGGAATTATACTTTTCTTTTTCAATATCATAGTTAGAGAACCCGCCCAGAATCTGTTCGCCAGTCTTAAAGCAAGCTCAGGCACATCTTCAGCGTATTCATATAAGGAATTTACGCCCGCAATATGAAGTATAAGAGGGTTGTCGGCGGGCCGACCTTTAGCTTCAAATATTTTTTTCACGGAATATACGGAAAGCCCGTTTCCTGCAAGCCCGTAAACAGTTTCAGTCGGGATTGCAACAATTTCTCCCTTTTTCAAATACCATGCGGCTTTTTCCAGACTGTCGTCCGTTGCATTTAATATTTCGGTTTTCATTTTATCAATCAGTGTTCTCCGTGTTTACCAGACGAGCAGTCTGGTCGGCTATTGCCAGAGCCTGAAATATCTCGTCACAGTCCCCATTCATAAATGCGTCCAGCTTATAAAGCGTCAGACCGATTCTGTGGTCGGTAACACGGCTCTGAGGAAAATTATATGTTCTTATTCTTTCAGAACGGTCGCCTGTTCCGACCTGTATCTTGCGCTCGGCGGCTATTTTGCCCGTCTGCTCGTTCAGCTTTGCCTCATACAGCTTGCTGTACAGCATTTTCATTGCCTTTTCCTTGTTTTTTATCTGACTGCGTTCTTCCTGACACTCAACAACAGTCCCTGAAGGATGATGGATAATGCGTATAGCTGACTCTGTCTTATTTATGTGCTGACCTCCTGCTCCGCTGGAACGAAAAGTCTGTACCTCAATATCAGCAGGATTTATCTCAACGTCTACTTCTTCCATTTCAGGAAGGACGGCTACCGTTATGGTAGAGGTGTGTATTCTTCCCTGTGCCTCAGTCTCGGGAACACGCTGTACACGATGAACTCCGCTTTCATATTTCATCTTTGCGTACGCGCCTTCGCCTTCTATTAAAAAGCTGATTTCCTTATATCCACCAAGCTCAGTCGGGTTTGCGCTGATGATTTCCGTTTTCCAATTTTGTGACTGAGCATACAACGAATACATTCTGAATAATGAATTCGCAAACAATGCCGCCTCGTCACCGCCTGCTCCGCCTCTTATCTCAACGATAACGTTCCTGTCATCATCAGGGTCTTTGGGAAGGAGGAGTATTTTCAGTTCTTCCTCACATTTTTCTTTTTCAGCGCGGCTTTCATCATGCTGCAGCTGAGCCATTTCCTTAAATTCTTTATCTAACCCGTTTTCATTCAGTATCTGACAGGCCTCGTCAAATTCTTCACAGGCTTTTTTATACTCTCTGTATTTTTCTACTATGGGTAAAATCTGCTTGTATTCCTTCATCAAAGCCTTATATTTTGCCTGGTCGTTTATTACTTCAATATCTGTAAGACTTTCGTTTATTTCTTCAAGCCTTTTTTCAGCATTTTTCAGCTTTTCGAGCATAACTGCTCCTTTCACATTTATGTTATTCTGTCAGTATTTTTTTGATTTTTTTCTCGCACTTGTTTCTCGGGACCATAAAATCATGACCGCACTTTTCGCATTTCAGCCTGAAATCTGCTCCCACACGCATTACAAGCATACGATTCCCGCCGCATGGATGAGGCTTTTTCATTTCAAGAATATCACCTATTTTTATATCCATATTTTCACCTATGCTTATTACAATATTTAAATAATTATATCACACAATCAGCTAAAATGCAATAAGTCTGTGTTTTATTTATTATATCTTTTAATATCTATTGAAAAAAAATCAAATATATGGTATAATTTTTTATCAGTATTATTTAACAGGAGCATAAAAATGGCTAAAATCAAAGTTGCCGTTTTATTTGGCGGGCAATCCAAGGATTATTCGGTTTCACTTCAATCGGCTTATTCTGTTATTACAACGCTGTCTGACGGAAACTATGAAGTTATTCCCATCGGTATAACAAAAGCAGGAAGATGGCTTTACTATCCGGGAAAATACGATTCAATAATCGACGGTAGCTGGGAAAACGACTCTGACTGTTGTCCTGCGATTATAAGCCCTGACGCAGTTCACCACGGAGTGATAAAGCTTATCGACGGAGAAAGTCTTGCTTTGCAGCGCATAGACGTGATATTTTCAGTGATACATGGAAAATTCGGAGAATGCGGAAGAATACAAAGTCTGTGCAAATTGGCTGGGATACCTTTTTTGGGCAGCAACCCCGAATCTTCCAGCGCAATGCTGGATAAAGCAATGACGCATCTTATACTCGATGAGGCAGGAATAAAAACAATAAAATATTTTTGTGTTGAACGCACGGATATGCCGAATATAGACACTATTATTGAAAAAAATTCTGATAAAATACATTATCCTTTATTTGTAAAAGCGGCAAGCTGCAGTTCTTCCATTGGCTTAAACGTCGCTTTTGACAGTTCAGAGCTTAAAGCAGCGCTTAAACTGGCATTTTCGCATCATCACAAGGCGTTGGTCGAGGACGCATTGTCGGGACGTAATATTTGCTGCTGCGTATACGAAAACGAAGGTCTTGTCACTGTAACGGGGATAGGCGAATTGGTGAAAATAGACAGCGCAATAGATGATTTAAGCAATTACATAGGCAAAACTTCGAGTTTTTCCTGCCCTGCGGATATATCAGATGATATTGCAGATAAAATAAAGGAAACTGCAAAACGTGTATTCAGGGTAATGGACTGTCAGGGCTTTGCCATAATTGAATTTCTTCTGTCGGAAAATAATTTTTACTGCACAAACGTCGCCTCGGTGCCCGGCTTCACCGAAGAAAGCATTATAAGCAGGCTGATGTCCGCCGACGGGATAAGCTATGCGGAAATGCTCAATATAATGCTAAATAACGCTTTGGAATCTAAAGTGTAAAACTGAAAGGCAAAAAATGAAGAAAAAGGTTTGTATAAATATCAAAAGCATACAGCATACCGAGGAAGACAACGATACCACAGAGTTGTTCACATACGGTTTTCTCTCAAAAAGCAGGAATAAAGATGAATATGTTGTGACATATGAAGAGAGTGAGGCCACAGGCTTTGACGGAAGCTATGTAGTTCTTGATATAAAGGAAAACATAGTCAAAATGCAGCGGAAAGGTGCCGTTTCATCAAGCCTGATAATTGAAAAAGGCAAAAAACATCATTGCCATTATGGAACAGAATACGGAGAATTTATGATCGGAATAAATGCCGACGATATCAAAAATGATTTAGGCGACAACGGCGGAAATCTTTATTTGAAATATACAATAGATATAAATTCTGGATTTCTTTCAGAAAATGAAATGTTCATAAACATAAAAGAATGTGAAGCATAATCATAAATTGAAAAAAGAAAGGATAATATAATATTATGATAAATACAATCGAAAATGCAAAAATGCAGGTAAAAGAAATTGTAATGAACGCTCTGGGCAAGCTGATTGCTGACGGCAAGCTTCCCGCTGAACCGATACCCGCTTTTTCTATTGAAATACCAAATGACAAAGCGCATGGTGATTTCTCCTGCAATGCAGCCTTGATATCCGCAAAGTCTTTCAGGCAAAATCCAAGAAATATTGCTGCAATGATAGTCGAAAACTCAATTTTGGACGGAACCTTCTTTAACAAAGTCGAGCTGGCAGGACCGGGATTTTTAAATTTCTTCATAAGCGAAAGCTGGTTCTCGGAAACAGTCAATGCGGTTTTAAACGAAAAAGAGGATTACGGCAAAACAAATTACGGCGCAGGAAAAAGAGTTCTGGTCGAATTTGTTTCGGCAAATCCTACCGGTCCTATGCATATAGGAAATGCAAGAGGCGGCGCATTAGGCGATTGTCTCGCTTCCCTTTTGCAATATGCGGGGTATTATGTAGAGCGTGAATTTTATGTAAATGACGCAGGAAATCAGATAAACAAATTTGGTTTGAGCCTGGATATTCGGTACCGTCAGCATTTTGGCGACGATATTGAAATGCCCGAGGACTCATATCACGGTCAGGATATAATCGACCACGTTGAAAAATTTGCCGAAATATACGGCGACAAATATATGAATGTATCTGAAGAAGAGCGTAGAAAAGCATTGGTTGATTATGCTCTTCCTATCAATATTAAACGGCTGGAAGAAGACCTGCTTAAATACAGAATAAAATATGACACATGGTTTAAAGAAAGCACACTCCATAATGACGGGTCTGTTCAGGAAATTATAGATATACTCACAAAAAATGGTTATACCTATGAGCAGGACGGAGCAATATGGTTCAAATCATCAGAGCTTGGCGATGATAAAGACAGAGTTTTAGTAAGAGCAAACGGCGTTCCCACCTATTCCGTACCCGATATGGCATATCATTACAATAAACTGGTAAAAAGGAAATTTGATATTGCAATAGACGTATTAGGCGCAGATCATCACGGATATGTTCCGAGAATGAGAGCCGCAATGAAAGCTCTGGGAATTGACGACAGAAAGCTCCAAGCAGTTATTTATCAAATGGTAATGCTGGTCAGAAACGGCGAAACCGTTAAGCTGTCAAAGCGTTCGGGAAAAGCTATTACACTGGCAACTCTACTGGACGAGATACCTATGGACGCCGCACGTTTCTTCTTTAATCTTCGTGATGCAAACACACATTTTGATTTTGACCTTGATCTGGCAGTTGAGGAAAGCTCTAAAAATCCTGTTTATTACGTTCAGTACGCTCATGCGAGAATATGCAGAATACTGGAAAAACAGTGTGAGGAAGGAAACGAATGTGCATACCTGCCTTCAAATCAGCTTACTTACTCTGAACCTACTGAAATCGAGCTTATAAGACATATAGCAACCTTACCTGATATAATCAGCGAGGCAGCTAAAAATTATAATCCGTCCGCGATAACAAAATATCTTTATGAATTGGCACAGCATTTCCATAAATTTTATGATTCATGCCCTATCAAGGGCGCCGAAGATAATGTTCTTCAATCACGGCTGTCGCTGTGTACCGCAACAAAAATAGTGCTTAAAAATCTGCTTGATCTGCTCAAGGTCGACGCACCTGAAAAAATGTAGTTTTACCGGAGGAAAGAATGAATACCGATGACAGTCATAAACGGTTTGTTTTAGCAACGGCAAATGAAAATTTATCAGGCATTTTACAAAACTGTGATTTAATAAATGATGAAAATTTCGATATAATGTTTCCTTTATGGAACGAAGCTGAAATTATCCTCCTGAATTCCGACATAAGCGACTATGATTTTAACAGAATAAACAAATTTGCAAAGGAAAAAAATATTAAAACAGCGCTTAAAATCAATTCAGTAAACAAGCTTGTGGAGCCGTTCGGTGAATTGAGCTTTACTGAGCTTATATCTGAATATGATAAAATTATCAACAAGACCGAAAATAAAAATTTTGACTTGTTTTTACTTGATGATATGCGTTCTATAACCGATATAAGAGCCGCCGTTTTTGCCTGTAAAAAAGTCGAAAAGCCTGTATATGTATTCATAAGCATAAACGAAAACGGCTCAACAGACGATTTTGAAGTAAGTGCCCTAGGCATATTGATAACAGCGCAGAAAATAGGAGCAAATATGCTGGGGATAAACTTTTCAGACGATAAAAACAAAGCCGCCGTTTGCGATGAATTGACGAAATATTCAAAAATCCCAATAATAGCGGATAATGTTTATTTAAAAAACGATAATATCCCGCTTGATGATTCTTTTATTTTTACCCACTACAAAAGCATATATTTTCTTGAGGCAGATACGACTGAAATATCTGAACCGATAACCTGCCAGCCTGAGATGGAAGAAATAATTTCAGATGTATGTGATAAATCCTGCGATATATTAAGAGTAGAAATCAATACATGCGATGACGCAATAGACTTTTCCCGAAATGCACATATGTGTACTCTGCCTGTAATGTTTTATTCAGAAAATGAGCTGGCGCTGAAAATGGCTCTTATGCTTTATCAGGGTATTGCGCTGATAGACAGCGATACGATGATACCGTGCGATATTCTTGATGAAATATGCAGGAAATATGGGGCAGTGATATATTAAACATACACAAAGGGGTCTATAAAATGCATTTAAATGAAAAAACTCTAAAGAGCGAACTTATTTACGAAGGAAAAGTTGTAAAGCTGTACCGGGACGATGTTCTTTTGGAAAACGATTGTAAAGCGTCACGGGAGGTCATTAAGCACCCAGGCGGAGTATGCGTTGTTCCCCTTACCGAAAACAACGAAGTTATTTTTGTTTCTCAATTCAGATACCCAATAGGAAAAGTGCTTACAGAAATTCCCGCAGGAAAATTGGAATGGGGAGAAGACCATTTTACCTGCGGGAAAAGAGAGCTTAAAGAAGAAACCGGCTGTACAGCAAAAAAATATGATTATTTGGGATATCTTTTGCCTACTCCTGCATATGATACCGAAATAATCCATATGTATCTTGCAAGAGAACTCTCTCAGTCTGACCAGAAACTTGATGAGGACGAATTTCTGGATCTAAAGAGAGTTCCCTTCGATAAAGCAATCGAAATGATATTTATCGGTGAAATAACAGACGCCAAAACTCAGCTTGCGCTGCTCAAGACAAAATTCCTTCTTGAGGCTGAGAGGAAATAAATCCGTGGTAAGCGGATAAAATTTTGTCCTCGACCTGTTTTCTTGCCTCAGGACTTATGGGGTGGACTATATCTCTGAAATTGCCTGCATCGTCACGTCTGCTGGGCATAGCCACAAAAAGCCTTTCATCTCCCTGTATTATCTTTATGTCATGAATTGCAATTGCGTCCTCTATGGTCAATGAAACAACAGCTCTCAAGCGGGCTTCGTTCATGGTTTTTCTTATTCTGACATCGCTGATTTTCATATTTTATTTGTTTCCTTTCATGTGATAGAATTAGTTTAAGCATAATACAACAAAAATATTCATTTTGTATAGTTAAGATACTTTGTTCAATAATTTTAGTATACAAGAATATATTTTCCAAAAGGAGAATTAAGAATGAAAGATTTTCTCAGCGGTAAAAAACATATCCACTTTATCGGAATAGGCGGAAGCGGTATGTATCCGCTGGCTCAAATACTTCACATAAATGGATATTATCTTACAGGCTCTGACAATAACGAGACCGAAACAGTGGAGCTTGTACGCAAAATGGGTATTGAAGTACAAATCGGTCAGTGTGCCGAAAATATAGGCGATGCTGACCTTATTGTTTATACTGCCGCAATAATGGACGACAACCCTGAGCTTATCGCCGCAAGACAAAGCGGTGCAGAAGTTATTGAGCGCTCTGTTCTGCTTGGTCTGATAACCGAACATTATAGCAATGCAATATGTATATCGGGTACTCACGGAAAAACCACTACTACTTCAATGCTGACGCAGATCTTTCTTGCTGAGAATATAGATATTTCCGCTGTGATAGGCGGTAAGCTGAAAGCTATCGGCGGGAGTGGCATTGCTGGAAAAAGCAATATATTAGTATGCGAGGCCTGCGAATTTCAGGATCATTTTCTTAATCTCGCCGTTGACGTAGCGGTAATATTAAATGTAGATGAAGACCACCTTGACTATTTCAAAAATCTGGATAATATCATAAAATCTTTCCATAAGTTCAGTGAAAATGCGACAAAAGCTATTGTTGTAAACGGTGATGATTCTAATTCAATGAAAGCTGTTGAAGGAATAAGCGGAAAAGATATAATAACCTTCGGGAAAAATGATACAAATGACTGGTATCCTGTCAATATTCAGCATATTGATGCGATGAAAACTTCATTTACAATAATGAACAAAGGGAAAGCTGTATGTGACGCAGTAATAAATGTAGCGGGCGAACATAATGTTATAAATGCAGTTGCGGCAGCTTGCACGGCCTTTTATTCAGGAGTATCAGTTGAAGCAATAAAAAAAGGACTTTATGATTTTACAGGTGCGGGAAGGCGCTTTGAAAAATACGGAGAATACGGCGGTATAACCGTTGTAGACGATTACGCACATCATCCCGCCGAAATAAAAGCCACCCTGACTACCGCTAAAAGTATGAATTTTAAACGTGTCTGGGCAGTTCATCAGCCATTTACCTATTCAAGAACATATATGCTTATGGATGATTTTGCGGAAGTTCTCTCCATAGCTGACAAAACCGTTCTTACAGAAATAATGGGCAGCCGTGAGAAAAACACGTTCAACGTATATGCAAAAGACCTTTGTGATAGGATCAAAGGTGCAGTATGGTTCAAGGAATTTGATGAAACTGCCAACTATGTATGCGACAACGCAGAAGAAGGAGATTTGATAATAACATTAGGCTGCGGCGACGTGTACAAAGTTGCAAGAATGATATGTGAAAAACTGAAAAAGAAATTCGACTGATTTGAAATAAAAAATTCCCCTGCTATTGTAAGTAGGGGAATTTTTATGTTCGTATTATAAATCTCCATGGTTTATTTTTCCATTCTTCACCCGCATAATCTATTCCAACTCTGGGGGCTGTGAAAATATCGAATTTTTTACCGTCGTCCTCTATCCAAATTTCATCATTGTCGCATATTGACAGACCGTTAAATCGTTTGTCAACGCCCAAGGCTTTTGTCAATCTCGCAGGGCCGTTAAAATTTTCTCCTGCTCTGAGCAAAACGCCCTCCGGGTGTCCATCTTCTCCCGTTATGACGTTCATAAGCCAGTGCATACCGTAGCACAGATATACATAAATTATTCCCGGCCTGCCGTAAAGAAGTTCTGTTCTCGGTGTTCGTCCTTTTGAGGCATGACAGCCCTTGTCTTCCTCTCCGCAATACGCCTCTGTTTCGGTTATGCGGATCTTACTTACTTCCCCGTTTTCAAATTTTCGTACTACGATTTTCCCTGCCAGCTCTCTTGCAACGATCAATGCATCTCTGTGGAAGAAATCTTCTCCCAGCTTTTCCGACAAAACCTATCACTTCCTTATTTTTCAAACTCATTCATATGAAACTTAAAGAAATCATAATATGCTCTTACATTTTCAAGTTCGGTCCAATTTCTTTTTCTTACAGGTACACTGTCAAAATCGTATATTTTAGCATTTTTTGCAGCGAGCAAAAAAGGAGAATGAGTAGATATAATAAACTGACATCCGAGCTTTGACGCAGAAGTTTCTATCAATTCAAGAAGGGACAATTGTCTTTGGGGTGACATACTGTTTTCAGGCTCATCTAAAAGATACAACCCGTTTTCAACTATTCTATCGAAAAAATAATTATATGCGCTTTCACCATTGGAATATTCCCGTATATTTCCAGCCATATTTTTTCTTACATATTGCGACATTGACTTACTTTGAGCCATATTTACCTTTACCAGCATTTCAAAGTCGTCCATAGACTTCATTTGAAACCTTCTGTGTTTCAGTTCCCTGTATTCGTCGAACATTTGTTCTCTTCTGTTATCTATCCTTCGATTTTTATCCCTTATGTTAAGCACATATTCAAAGATATCATCACTTGTTATTATACAACTGTTTTCCGGCACTGATGTGTTAAGTTCATATTCACACATACGGACATAATTTTCAAAAAAGCTGCTGCGGTTATATAAGGTTTCTCTTTTAAGCGAAAGCGTTTCTGCTATTATATTAAGCGCAGTTGTTTTCCCACTCCCGTTGCCGCCATATAAAAAAGTAATATGATCAAAGGATAACTCAGTGATATTCTTTTGCGATAAAATGCCAAAAGGATAATACGTATCAAAACAAGTTCTTCGTTCTGAAAAAAATAAATCGTTTTCCCTTTCTCTGTCAGGAAAATAAAATGATGAAAGATAAACCATATTTGCACCTTTAACGTCTATCTCGCTTTAAATACATTCCCCATATATCCTACGCAGTTCTTTCCGCCTTTTTTTGCAACTGCAAGATTGTCTTCCGCTTCGGTAAACATTTTTGAATAATCAGTAAAGTCATCTTCAATTATAGATGAAATTCCCACAGTAATCGTCACAGGCTTGTCGTTTTCAAAAGGCAGTCCCATAATTTCAACGCTTTTTCTTATCTGCTCCGCAAAAGAGACCAGATCGTATTCCGAAATATTCTGCACGATAATTACAAATTCATCTCCGCTGTAACGTGAAATAATATCAGTTTTTGTTTTTGCGATTATTCTCACACAATTGCAGACATTATACAGACATTCATCACTTTGAGTATCTGAATAAATATGATTATACCGTCTGAAATCATCAATATCAAAAAAGATCGCAGCAATATTTTTATCTGCTCCTCTGTCAATAAGGTCCATCAACCGTTTTATCAAACCTTTTTTATTAAGAAGACCTGTCAGTGAATCCTTTTCATTTATCTGGCGGCAGCGTTCGTTGGCGATATTGAGTTGTCTGTCGCTTATATAAAGGCAACAATATGCGCTGTACACCAATGAGGAAACAATAATGTATGCCGCTGAAAATACCGCCGCAAGCAGCATAAGCGAAATATCTGCATGAAATACAATTCCTAAAATAATCGTTATAAGCAAAAAAGGCGTAATGAATATAAGCGATTTTTTTAAATCAAACAAAGGAAAAACCGTGAGAACTACAAGATACAAATAAAATCTGTAAGAAAAAATATTAGCGGAAAAGTCCGACGCACATAACAATAACATACCAAGAGAAAAAATTGACCAGAAAATGATGATATATTTATCAAGCTGATTTTCTTTTGATTTTTTATGCTTATACTCTCCGAAAATCAACACCGCCATAAAGCTGCAGCCAAAGAGTAAGGATATCAGACCGATTATAGACAGTACAGCTTCGGTCAAAACCGATTTATTTATATCTATTATCACCAAAACAAGTGAAATAACACAAATAACAGCTAACGGTACAGCCAAAAAAAGTATCCTTCTGCAATTTACAGCGCACAGGTTTTGCTGTAATAGCTTTTCGGAAAGAGGGTCTTCTGTCTCAAATTCCTTGATTTTAGTACCGCTGAGATGTTTTCCGTAATCGTCGATCACACTTCTTATAATTTTAAAAAGCTCCGTCAATTTTTATCCCTCTCTTAACTCAACCGCATTTCGCAAGAATCTCAATGCATTTTACAGGGCAGGACTGCGCACATATGCCGCAGGAAACGCATTTATTGTAATCAATTTCAGCATGGTTCCCATTTATTGAAACAGCCTTCTCAGGGCATTTCTTTACACATATGCCGCACCCGATACAGCCGTTCTTGCAAACCGTTCTTGTAACTTTTCCTATATCCTGCGACGAACAGCGTACAGCCACTACTGATGATTTTTTCTTTAAGGAAATAAGGTGATTGGGGCAAACCTTAACGCATTTTCCACAGGCAAAGCATTTATGAGGATCAATAACGGCAACGCCATTCACAATTTTTATGGCGTCATTTTCACAAACTCTTACGCAATCGCCAAAGCCTGTGCAGCCATAAGAACAGTTCCCTTTTCCGTTATAGAATTTTTCGGCGGCTACGCATTGTTTTGTTCCCACGTATACATACTTGTCCTCAGTAGCGCCGTTGCAACCATTGCAGTGAACATAAGCCACCATAGGCTCGCTTTCTTCTACTTCAACGCCAAGTATACCGCTTATTTTTTTATTGACCTCAAGTCCGCCTGGAGAACAAAGGTTGGGCTTTGCTGCTCCGCTTGCAATTGCCTGAGCATACGCCTCACAGCCTGCAAATCCACAACCGCCGCAGTTTGCTCCCGGCAAAGCCTCTGTTATTTTTTCTACCGTTTCATCTGTCTTTACAAAGAATATTTTTCCCGCAACCGTAAGCAATGCTCCTGCAACTGCTCCTATTATCAGGAAAAACAAAACACTAATTACCGATTCCATTTCAGCCTCCGAAAATATTATCCACAATGCCGCCAAAGCCTATAAATGCAAGGGAAACAATAGATGCGGCCATAAGAGTTATAGGAGTGCCCTGTAATGCTTTGGGTATATTGCAGCGTTCAAGCCGTCCTCTAACGCCTGAAAAGATAAGCATTACCAACAAAAAGCCTATTCCTGCACCCAATGCATTGACAAGCGACTCACCAAATCCGTACTCATTGTCAATATTCAGTATTGTAACGCCCAAAACAGCGCAGTTGGTAGTTATAAGAGGAAGATATACGCCCAGCGATTTATAAAGAGGAGGAATGTACTTTTTCATAGCCATTTCTACAAGCTGGACTAAAAGTGCAATTATCAAAATGAAAGCTACCGTTTGCATATATTCTATATGTAGCGGTACAAGAACGCCGTAATAAATCGGATATGTAGCGGCGGTAGAAAACACCATAACAAATGTTACAGCTATCCCCATTCCGAGAGAACTGTTTGTCTTTTTGGAAACGCCGAGAAAAGGACATATTCCCAAAAATTTACTGAGTACAAAATTCTCAGTTAATATGCCTGTTAAGAGAATAATTGCAACTGTCTTAAAAATTTCCATTTTGTATTATCATACTCCTGTTCAAGAAATGATTTTATGCTTTTTCTTCAGTAGGCTCATCTGACGCAAACTTGCACATATCTCTGTTAGGGCAAGCCGTGCAGGTAATATCCTTCGGTTTTTTCTTAGTAGCAATTCCCACAATGGCAATTATAACTCCCAATGAGAAAAATCCTCCAGCAGGCAAAATAAAAATAGTCATCGGCTGAATAAAATCAGGCATAAGCTGAATACCAAACCATGTTCCAGAACCTAAAATTTCACGGAACGAACCCACCACTAACAAAGAGAGGGTAAATCCGACGCCCATGCCGAGACCGTCAAATATGGACGGTATCACTTTATTTTTGCACGCAAACATCTCTGCTCTTCCAAGTATTATGCAGTTGACTGTGATAAGGCTTAAAAAGAGTCCCAAAGCGTCATACAAGGAAGGAACAAATTTTTGCAGCAGCATTCCTACCAAGGTAACAAATCCTGAAATAATAACTATAAACGCAGGCAGTCTGACCTGTGAAGGAATTATTTTTTTCAGCAGTGAAATAACGCAGTTAGAGCAAACCAAAACAAACGTTGTAGCAAGCCCCATTCCCAAACCGTTTTCAGCCATTGTGGTGACCGCAAGAGTAGGACACATACCTAAAAGCATAACGAGGTTTGGGTTTTCTTTTATAATTCCTTTGGTAAATTCTTTTAAATTGCTCATAAAAGCCTCCATTAACCGTTAACATTCAATTGAGAGTATACGGATAAAGCAATATTTACAGCCTCGGTGACGCCTGTGGAGGAGTAAGTAGCGCCCGTTACCGCCTGTATTTCATTTTCTGAGGCAGGAGAATGTTTTACCAATTCAATGCTGTCTTTTTTGCCGGAAAACTGCTCCAGAAAATCCTTGTTCTGCACCTTTGTGCCAAGTCCGGGAGTTTCGCCAAGAGATACTATGCTGACAGCCTTTATACTTCCGTCCTCGTTGATTGCAACAAGTATATCAATGCCTTTTTTTGAATAACCGTTTGTAATTACCTCAAATGCAATAGAGCCGTCAGATTTTTTTATCATTTTTTCAATATTGTCAGGCTTATCTATGGCATAGCCTTCAGCTTTCCAGTCGGAAACTATCGAAAAATCACCCTCGCCCATTGCCTCTGTACAAGCATTCATCAGCTTATCCGTTATCATATTCGACGTATCTACATATGTAAAGCTATAAGTTAATATAAGAAGAACAGCTACTATCGTGGTAATTGCAGTAAGTACGATTACAGGTTTTATTCTGCTCATTTCCCTGCACCTCCTTTTTTTGCTCCGAAAGGATGAGATACCGTGAGCTTATCTATAAAAGGCGTAAGTATATTCATAATCAATATTGAGTAAGAAACGCCCTCAGGCATTGTACCGAAATTTCTGATCAAAAATGTGAGGATACCGCAGCCTGCGGCAAATATCACTTTTCCTCCTGTTGTTATCGGTGTGGTCGCATAATCGGTTGCCATAAAGAAAGCTCCCAAAATAAGTCCGCCTGAAAGCACCTGCATAGGAACATCTCCGCCCGTTGCAAGCGTAAGCAAAGCAAAAGTTCCGATATAAACAACAGGAGTAAGCGGGTTTATTATCCGCATTGCAATAAGATACAATCCTCCCAAAAGCAAAGCCACGGTACAACATTCACCTATACATCCTGATTTTACAAAGAGCATATTCAAAAGGTCAGGAGCTTCTTCAGATACAAGCGGCGTTGCAGTAGAGACCGCATCGGCTGACATAGTATAATAAAACGGCTTTACCCATGTGGTCATATAGGAAGTAAAGGACAGCATAAGAATAATTCTTGCAGTTATGGCAGGGTTTGCAAAATTCTGCCCGATACCGCCAAAAAAGTTCTTTACAAATATGATTGCAATAACGCTCCCTATAATAGCCATATAGAAAGGTAACGTTGGAGGAAGATTAAATGCAAGTAATATGCCTGTAACTATTGCGGACAAATCGTTTATAGTTCTGGGTCTTTTGGTTATTTTTTCAAAAATCAATTCTGAAAGGACACATACAGCAGAACAAACGACTATCATAAGTAACGCTCTTAAGCCGTATATAACTGTCGATGCGATAACGGCAGGCATAAGCGAGATAATGACATGGAGCATTATCTTCTGAGTGGTTATTTTACTTTTTATATGAGGAGCAGGCTCAATAAGATAATTATTCATTGTCAACCCCCGTTCCTCAGCAAGATTTTTGCAAGCTGATTCTTTTCTGAAAGATTTCGTTTTGCAGGGCATACATAAGAGCATGCTCCGCAGTTCATGCATAAATTAACTTTTAGCTTTTTCAGCTGTTCTATATCGCCTGCGTCATATGCAGACTCAAGTTCTGTCGGCATTAAATTCATTGAACAAGCTCTGACGCATCTGCCGCAGCGTATGCAGGGCGTTGGTTCCCGCCCCGCAGCCGTGCCTTCAAAAAACAAAACGGCATTATTTGTTTTTAAAATCGGCATTTCAGGATCATACACGCTGCTCCCCATCATAGGACCGCCAAATATGACTCTGTCAGGCTGTTTTCTCACGTCAACGTATTTTAACAATTCGGAAAGCTGTATTCCCACTGGAACGATAACGTTAACAGGTTTGTTGACTATATTTCCGTCAAGAGTGAGCCGTCTTTTTATAAGAGGTATGCCCGTTTTTATGTATTCGCTTATAAAAATAACCGATGAGCAGTTCATAACCAAACAGTGTACGGATATGGGAAGCTCGCCTTCTTTAAGTACACGACCTGTGGTATTATATATAAGCACCTTTTCTGCTCCCTGAGGATACGCCGACGGGAGCTTTTTCACATATATTCCCTGCTCTTTTGCGCACATCTCAGTCAGCTTTTCAATAGCTTTTGGCTTATCAGCCTCTATTCCGATATAGGCCGTTTCTATTTCAAGATATTTTTTTATCAATTTTATGCCGTTTATAAGTTCATCAGCCTGCTCTATTATTGCTCTGTAATCAGAAGTGATGTACGGTTCGCATTCAGCTGCATTTATAAGCAGAGTATCCGCATATGACAGCTTTCTGTCATAATTCAATTTAACGTACGTAGGAAAGCCTGCTCCGCCCAAACCCACGGAACCGCTGTTTTTCACAGCATTTATAAAGTCCTCCCTGTTATTCACCACAGGCGGGGCTATATCCTCGTGCAACGCTTGCTCCTCAGAAGTCTGCACGACCACAGCTTTATTGCGTTTGCCCATTATGTTTATTATCTCCGTTATATCGCAAACAGTGCCGGTAACGCTTGAATGTACCGGGGCAGATATAACGGCGTCACAACTGCCGATAAGCTGTCCGGTTTTTACCTTGTCACCGATTTGCACCAACGGCGTACATGGTACACCGCCGTGCTGAGACATACTGATAACAACTTTTTCAGGCAGAGCGATTTCGACTGTGGACTTATCCGCCGAATTATTGAAATGCGGAAGCCTTACGGAATGTAATTTCATAACAACACCCTTTTTAAATTTGATTTATAAGTGAATATCCATAGCTGTCATAAATATTGCCTTATTTATCACAAGCAGTGCAGAATATTTGACAAAAAAATACAGTAATAATTACTGAATATTTAAAAGGACGGTACTTATATGTTTATGCTTGTCATTCAAATGGTATTAAAGAACCTGATGTTTTTTGCCCTGCATTTTGACAGTCCGAATAACTTTCCAAAACCCTTGTCAAAAAAAGAAGAGCTTGAATGTATCCGAAAAATAGCAGACGGAGATGAAAAAGCCCGCGAAAAATTAATAGAACACAACCTGAGATTGGTGGTTTATATAGTAAAAAAGCACTATTCTGAATCAAACGAACAGGAAGATCTTATCTCAATAGGCACGATCGGCTTGATAAGAGCAGTCGAAACATTCTCTGAGGATAAAAATACCAATTTTTCCACTTATGCGGGAAAATGCATTGATAATCAAATAAAAATGTATTTCAGAAAAATAAAACATCAGCAAAACGAAATGCATCTGGACGCACCTATTGAAGTGGACAAAGACGGAAATTCACTTACAATAGCCGATATCTTTAAAGATATGACTGATGTTTCAAAGGAAGTAGATTTGAGAATAGACTTGCAAAAGCTATACCGATATATAAACGAATCGCTTGACGAACGGGAGAAAGTGATATTATACAACAGATACGGTCTAAATTCCACAAAAGGCTTTCCAAGCAAGGCGATGACTCAAAGAGAAGTCGCGGAAAAACTCAATATTTCCCGTTCATATGTAAGCAGAATAGAAAAGAAAGCACTGAAAAAGCTTGCAGACAGATTTGAAAAAAACGACTGAAAATAATTTATTTCTAAATTTTTATACATAATTATTTTACTCCTTTCTTAATACAATGTCAATCAAAACATCGTTTTTTCTTAAAATAAAATTTTTCCTGTTGTTGCAATATAAAATTACTGCCAAGCAAAAAGACGATTGCTTATCAATCGTCTTTTTGCTTGTTATCTATCTTTTACCTTTTGGTTATATTTGCTTTAATGAAATGTCCTTTGCTTTTTACCGAACGATTTCGTTTGATAAGCTCATATAAATTATGAACTCTTATCATGTCATTTATTTCTGCACCGAAAAAAAGAATTACCATACAAAAATAAAGCCATAAAAGGAAGAGAACAATTGCTGTAAGGCTGCCATATACGCTTGAATGATTTCCGAAATTATCTATATAAAAAGAATATAATGCCGAAAAGCCTATCCAGCCGACTGCACTTATTATCGCTCCCGGAAGTTCATTTTTCAATTTTGTTTTTCGTTCCGGTATTATTGTATATATGAACATAAAAAATAAAATCAATAAACCCAATGCAACCAACCATCTCACATCTCTCACAATTTCTGCAAGATATGCCAGAAAAGGCATATTTAAGAGTACCGCATCAAGTATTTTGTTTCCGAAAACCGTTAAAATCAATGCAAGGACCAGTGAGATCATAAAACCTACGGTATAGAAAACCGAAACTCCTCTTAAACGAATGTATCCTCTTTTCTCCGTTGTTTTATACACCGAATTCAATCCGTAAATTATTCCCAAAACGCCCTTGGAGCACGCCCAAAGAGCAGCAATCGTCGTAATGGATATTATCGCTCCTGACCCATTTTGCTCCGCTTCAGAAACGATATTTTTCAAAAGCTCCGCTATTGTGGGGCTTAAAAAATCTATGTTCCA
Source organism: uncultured Ruminiclostridium sp. (assembly GCA_947630175.1). Lineage (GTDB taxonomy): Bacteria > Bacillota > Clostridia > Oscillospirales > Ruminococcaceae > Ruminiclostridium_E. The sequence continues at coordinate 307,650 of CANRGJ010000001.1, forward strand.
TGAAGCAATATTATCGCTGCTAAAAAACGGTATATATTTAAGGAGAGTTAAAAATAATAAAAAGAACGGGAAAATGGAAATAAAAACAAAGAATGCCGCTTGTGCTGCGTAAGCTGTAAGATTGTCCGCTTCAATACGCTTTGCCAGTCTTTTGACGGCATATGCGCATAAAGTAATAAAATCGACCAGCTTTTGCATTGCGGCACTCCTTAAAGCAAAATTTACTTATAACGGTACAAGGAAATATGTTCAAATCCGTCCAATAGCTCTTCGGATAATCCAAATGCAGCTTCAACGCCTTTTGCAACACACTCAAGAGGAGCATCAGCCACACGGCACGGCGCACCTATACGACACTGTATATATTTATCCAGTCCTTTCAGCAATGCTCCGCCGCCTGTAAGAATTATTCCGCTGTTAAGGATATCGCCAACCAACTCAGGCGGCGTCCTTTCCAAAACATTTTTGACACCCATTGCTATTTCTTCGGTGAGGTCCTTCAACGCTTCATACATATCCTTTTCGCTTATTTCCAGCGCTTCGGGCAAGCCTTTGACAAGATGTCGTCCCTTTATCGTTATTTTATTCTTCTCGTTTGGCTCGAAAACGTTTGCTATTTGAATTTTAGCTTGTTCTGCTGTTTTTTCTCCGATAAGTATTTTATAATTATTTGAAATGTATTTTATAATAGCCTCGTCAAATTTGTTTCCCGCAATTTTGAGAGAAATGTCCTGAACTATTCCGTTAAAAGAAGTTACAGCTATATCAGTCGTTCCTCCTCCTATGTCAACTACCATAGTGCCGTTCGGCTTTGATATGTCAACGCCGGCTCCTATTAAAGCGGCGATCGGTTCTTTAATAATGTAAACCTTTCTTGCACCGGCGGACAACGCCGCTTCAATGACTGCCCTGTTTTCTACGTCGGTTATAGATGACGGAACGCAAAGAATGATCCTCGGCTTTAGCATCATACTGTTGCTGACTTTTTTTATAAATGCCGCTACCATGGCCTCAGTGGTTTCGTGATCGGATATTACGCCGTCTTTCAGCGGTTTGACCGCAACGATATACTCCGGCGTCCTTCCTATCATTTTGTATGCATCAGAGCCAACGGCAAGCACTACTTTTTTCTTTCTGTCATAAGCGACAACGCTTGGCTCGTTTACAACTATTCCCTTTCCGCCGATAGTTATTATTGTATTCGCAGTTCCCAGATCTATTCCTATATCAAATGATGACATTATATTACTTCCCTTCCAATAATATTTTATTCAAAAATCAGTTTAAATTTTCGCATTTGATATAATTTATCAAAGCGTCATAACTGTTTTCGCATTTGTTTTCAATAACCGCATCAAGCAGCTTGTCCAATATTTTGCCAATCTCCACGCCGTTATATCCTTCAGCTTTAAGGTCGTTTCCGTTGATTTTCAAGTCCTTAAGTGAAAAGCAATCACCCTCTGAAAGAATATCATTTGCAATTTTTTGTGCAGACAAATAAATCGGAATACGTTCTTTTGCGGAGGGAGCTTTAGCTGAATCATCAGCAATATGGACCTTTAGTAAATCAAAATACAGCTCTTTTCCGAATTTATTAAGATGTTTTTTTATCAATACACTGTCGTCCGTCATTATCATATCATGGCGTTCAACTAAAAAAAGAACTTTTTTTAACGTCTCGCTGTCGTAATGAAGGCTTTCCATTGTCCTTCTGCATATATCTGCGCTTACGAATGCATGCCCTTTAAAATGTCCTTTTCCGTTGCTGAATGTATAAACGGCAGGCTTTCCTAAATCGTGAAACAGCATAGTAAGCCTTAAATGCTTAACATTATCTATGCTGCACACAGATGTTATAGTGTGTTCCCACACATCACGGTTATGGTAAGAGGAATGTTGGTCAAATCCGTGACAATCATTTATTTCAGGAATGATCACTGCAAAAATGTCCCAATATTCCCTTAAAACATCTTCCAGATACTCGGCTTTTCCACAAAGGATCTTATTTAATTCACACTGTATTCGCTCAGCGGAAATTGCAGAAAGCAGATTTTTCTTTTTATGCAAAGCAAGCGCTGTTTCTCGTTCTGCCGAAAATCCGTAAACCGCCATAAATCTCAAAGCACGCAGTATTCGCAGCGCATCTTCTTCAAATCTGATTTCGGGATTTCCCACACATCTCAATATTTTATTTTGCAAGTCTTCTGTTCCGTTAAATAGATCCTTTAATCCTCTTTTATCGGAATATGCCAGTGCGTTTACCGTAAAATCACGTCGTGAAAGATCCTGCTCTATGGTTGACACAAATGTTACTTTGTCGGGATGACGCCTGTCGTCATACTCTCCGTCTGTTCGATAGGTTGTTATTTCTGCTTCAAATCGGTCTGAAATAATTGTTACAGTACCGTGTTTGATACCTGTATCAATTATTCTCATATCTGAAAAGACCTGCTTTATCTGAAGAGGCAAGGCGTTCGTTGTAATGTCATAATCGTCCGTTTCCATTCCCAAAAGTGAGTTGCGGACACAGCCGCCGACTGCATACGCTTCATATCCGGCATTTTCAAGCCTATTCAGCAAGGAAAGGACATATTTGGGAAGCAATATAATGACATTGCTCATCTTAATCTCTCCGCTATTTTATTTGCTTTCATATATATGTTTTCAACGCTTTCCCCAATATGAAAATCACCGTTTTCATAAAGAATTTTTCCGTTTATCATAGTCAATTTGATATTTTCCTTGCTTCCGCTGTACACAAGATTTTTTGAAATGTTGTTAATCGGTTGCATATTCGGTCTGTTCAGATTTATCATTACAATGTCCGCTTTTTTTCCGATTTTAAGGCAATCGCAGTCATTCAGTCTCATTGCCTGTGCTCCTCCGCTTACCGCCATTTTCAAAACGGAATCTGCTGTACAGGCGGAGGCGTCCTTTGTCAAGAGCTTTTGAAGTCCTGTGACTAAAAACATCTCTCTGAACATATCAAGACAGTTGTTGCTGGCAGGACCGTCCGTTCCTATTGCGAGATTTATTCCTTTTTTCTGCATTATGCAGATCGGCGCTATGCCACTGGCAAGCTTTGTGTTTGAACCCGGATTTGTAACCGCCCAGAGATTTCTTCTTCTGAATATTTCCATATCATTGTCGTCAAAGTAAACACAATGAAAACCGCCGCCGCCGTATTCCAACATTCCAAGCTCTTCAAACAAGGCGGTAGGAGTTTTTCCGTAGCGTTCTATACACTCCTTGACTTCATTTTCTGTTTCAGAATTATGCGTATAAACAGGCGCTTTAAGACTTTGAGAAAGGAGCGAGATCTCCTTCATCAGCTCAAGCTCTGCGGTATATTCGGCATGAAATCCAAGCTGATAGCTTATCAGCTTGTTATAATTATTAAATTTATCGTATTCATCCTGAAGTCTTTTTACATTAGATGACGCTCCGCTTACTGAACCGCACAAAACCATGCGAAAACCCATATCAACCGCTGCCGATGCAATGGAATCGGCATAAAAATACATATCAAAGCATGACGTTATTCCGCTTGTAAGGTATTCCAATATGGCAAGTTTAGTCAATGAATAAATATCATCAGGCGTCAGCTTGTCCTCTCTGGGAAAAACGCAGTCAAAAAGCCATTCCCGAAGCGGAAGATCGTCGGCATATGAGCGCAGAAAGGTCATTCCCGAATGAGTATGAGCATTTTTAAATCCGGGAATAAGCAAATTTCCTTGACAGTCAATTTCTCTGTCATACTTTTCGTCTGTGTTTCTTTCATTTCCCACATAGCTTATAATATCATCACAGGTGCAAAGTTCACCCGTGCTTATCGAACAGTCGTTTTCCGCTGTCATTATTTTTGCATTATAAAATCTGATTTTCATATAAGCGCCTCGTAATTATTTGCATGAATCAAACTGTTCCGCAATATCAACAATTGATGTTCTTATAAGTTTTTTAAATAAAGGCGCCGCTTTGTCAGCCGCCTCCATTACTTCTTTGTGAGTTAAAGGCTTGTCTGTCAACCCACAGCCCAAATTTGCCACACAGCTTATCCCGCACACTTTCATACCGCAATGATTTGCTGCAATAGCTTCACAGGCGGTACTCATTCCTATCGCATCCGCCCCAAGCAGTCTGCACATTCTCACTTCGGCAGGTGTTTCAAAATTAGGACCCGTAAGCTGAATATATGTTCCCTCCTGCAATTTTATATCAATCCTTTCAGCGGTATTTCTGATTATATCGCATAATTTTTTGTTATATATTTCACTCATATCGGGGAATCTTGTTCCCAAAGAATCTAAATTTGCTCCAATTAAAGGACTGGGCACAAAATTCGCTATCTGATCCCTTATAAGCATAAAATCCCCTGCGGAAAACTCAGGATTTGTTGCGCCTGAAGCATTTGTCAAAAACAAAATTTCGGCGCCCATTTTTCTCATCAATCTTGTTGGAAGAACAACATCCTGCATTGAATATCCTTCATAATAATGCACTCTGCCCTGCATAATGACGACAGGAACATTTTCAATATATCCAAAAACAAAACGTCCCTTATGTCCCTGAACGGTAGACAAAGGAAAGTCTTCTATCTCACTGTAATTCAAAGTATACTTAACATCTATCTCATCAGCCAGCGCACCTAACCCCGAACCTAAAATAAGTGCAATATAAGGTTTAAAATCAATTTTGCTTTTAAAACTGTTATAGCATTTTTCCAATTTTTCTTCAGGTGTCATAAATTGTTTTCTCCCATTACAATGTCAAAAAGCCTTTTTGCATTTTCAGCAGTATAAACAGCACCGTTATCAATCAACTCTTTTTTGGTGCGAAATCCCCATAAAACTCCGCAGGAAACTACTCCTGCATTTTTTGCAAGCTGCATATCAACGTTACTGTCTCCTGCATACAGGACATCTTTTTTATCAACTCCAAAGGCATTTATAATATAATTTACAGAATACGGATCAGGTTTTTTTGGAATATCGTCCTTGCTGCCGCAAACTATATCCACATTTTCTCCAAAAAATTTTTTTATCAATTTTTCGGAAAAAATGTGGTCTTTATTGGTAGCTACGCCGATTTTTATACCTTTATTTTTCAATTCTGTTAGCAGTTCGTTAATGCCATCATACGGTCTTGTTTTATCAGAGTTATGCTGAGAATAATATTCAGAAAAAAGCCTGTGAGCTTTTTCAAAAATTTCATCATTATCGTTATCTGCAAGAATACGGTGTATCAGCACAGGTATTCCGTTTCCAACAAAATATTTATATTTTTCCGTTTCATACACAGGGAATCCAAGACATTTTAAAGCATAATTTCCGGCAGCGGCCAGATCATCAAGAGTGTTCAGAAGTGTTCCGTCCAGATCAAAAATAACACACTTGTACATAATATCCTCCTACTGCTTTATTTTTCTATATACAAGGAGCATAAATTCTGTTTCAACCATAAGTTCATTTAAATCATTCAGTTTTTTCTGGTCATTTGCTGATGTTTTATAATAATACGGTGTCATCATAAAAAGATTTACAATATCTTTATTACAATTAAGACATATGTTTTTCTTTATTTCTGAGGACGAAATAAGCTCAAATCCGCTTAATCCCGTATTTTCGGGTTTATTAGGGTACGGAGCGTCATATATAGCCTTTTTTAAAGAAAACAAATGATTTTCCAACGGAAAAACTGTTATGAAAAGTCCGTTTTGCTTTAATATTCTGTAAAACTCGTCCTTTGCAAGAGGAGCAAAAACAGACGTGACAATATCAAAGCATTCATTGTCAAACGGCATTTTATATGCGCTGGCAACCGCAAATTTAACATTATCACAGCTTTTTGAAGCGAATTTCAAAGCCTCTTTTGAAACATCTATCGCATATACTTGCCCGTCTTTTTTGCATATGGTCTTATATATACCTTTTGTGTAGTAGCCCTCGCCGCAGCCCGAATCAAGGCACGAAAAACCGTCCGATGAATGCTGCTCTATAACTTCACACAGCTTGTTTTTTAAATGTTCATAATATCCCTTTTGTAAAAATTCCCGCCTGGCGTTTATCATCAGCTTATTATCGCCATGACCTTTCTGACTGTTTGACGGAAGAAGATTTACATATCCCTGCTTTGCCTTGTCAAAACAGTGATTATTTTCACATTTATATGATTTTTCTTCTTCAATCAACAGTTTCCCGCAAACTGGACACAAAAAACCTTTTACCATAAGCCCCTTTAATAAATTCTTTTATTTACATATGTATTTTCAGGAAACCCATATTTTTTTGCTTCATTGTAAAGTTCAAGGGCACGTTTCTTCTCGCCTGTATCAATAAGTGAATTTATTGCCGCCGTTATACCGACGACAGCCTGATTCCTCTTACTTCTCAAACGATTAAGATACTCCCATTCTCCTACTGCATAAATAGTCGCTGTATCCTCGTTTCCAAGTGCGTCAAAAAATTCAGCGCACATATCTTCAATATAAATATCGTTACGCTTAAACGCTTTAATCTGATTTGAAAGAAAAATAAGCCTGTAAAAACTATATTCCTCTCTTGATTTACTGCTTTCAACAAATTCCGAAAATTTTTCGTTATAATATTCTATATGTTTATAAGGAATATCCAAGTTAGATGGAACAGATAATGCGGCTCTATGGGCTTCATACGCTATACGGTAATTTTCATTTGTAACAGGCGTGTTTTCAACATCGACTTTATATAGATTATGCCAAAAATTCTCATAGCCTCCTGAAACAAGCGTAAAACGCTGTGTGCAGTCCGATACCGGCCAGAATCTGTATATTTTGTCGCCATCAGAAACGTATTCAGCAAATTTCAAATGATTTTTATAAAGCTCGGCGGGCTTTCTCAACATAGCATAGCTGTCGGAAATATTCCATAAGCAAAAGCATTTATCCTTAAAATCTGTTGCTTTGCCGTTTCTTAATAATAGATTTATATACTCTATCACAGAAAAATCGGATTTTTCCTTTTCTTCCTGCGTTAAAGCATTACGCTGACCTGTGAGTTTGATACGCATAAATTCATCTCTGACAGCTTTTGTCATGCGGCTACCCCCCTCAGCTTTTAAAATCCTCCGTCAACGCCAAGCACCTGTCCTGTTACAAACTCTGCCTCAGAAAAATACCTTGCGGCTTGTGCCACATCTTTCGGAGAACCTATTTTGCAAAGAGATGTTGAGTTTAAAAAATCGCTTATTTCCTCATTAGATAAATGGGCATTCATCTTGCTGTGTATCATTCCAGGTGCTATACAATTAACTCTGACACCCGAAAGTCCTACTTCCTTTGACAACGCTTTGGTAAAGCCTATCATACCGGACTTTGCAGCGGAATAAGCTACCTCGCACGATGCACCATATACGCCCCATATTGAGGAAATATTTATGATACAGCCTCTCTTCTGACGTATCATAAGGGGAAGCACAGCTTTGGTAAGTAACATTGCTCCTGTCAGATCAATATCCGTTATTCTCTTTAATTCCTCGTCAGATAAATCGGTAAACAGTTTGTTGCTGCTTATTCCCGCATTATTTATCAGCAAATCGCAGGAAGTCAGCATATTTTTCAGCTTCAAAATATCATTGAAATCGGATTGGTCAAGATAAAGTGATTCAGCACTATAATTTTTTGCTGTTTCTTCCGCTTTTGCTTTATTATTAAAATAAGTGAAAATAACACGGTGGTCAGGAGAAAACTCTTCCACAAGCGCACTGCCGATAGAACCGCTGCCTCCTGTGATTACTGCCGTTTTCATTATGAAACCACCAGCTCGCCCGCTTTGGAAGATACAATTATTTCCGAAATACCGCCTTCGCCTTTTTCAACAACTAAATTTGCTACTTTATCTTCCAGATCACGGCGTATAACACGTCTTATATCACGACCGCCATATTTTCCGCCAAAAGCCTTAGAGGCAATTGTTTTATAAGCTGCGTCCGATATCTTTATCGTAATATTTTTCTCGGCAAGCGCCTCTTTCATTTCTTCAAGCATAAGCTTTGCAATTTTTACATAATTTTCTTCAGTCAAAGGATTAAATACAACTATCTCGTCGATCCTTCCCAAAAATTCAGGACGTAAAAATTCTCTGAGCGCTTTCATGGCCTTTTCCTTTGAAATATCCGCCTCGCTCTTGCCAAAACCAAGCCCGCCGTTTGAATTGTTAGATGAGCCTGCGTTTGATGTCATAGCAATAACGGTGTTTTCAAAGCTGACAACCCTGCCGTGTGAATCGGTGACCTTTCCTTCGTCAAGTATTTGAAGCAGTATATTCAGCACATCAGGGTGCGCTTTTTCAATTTCGTCAAAAAGTATGACAGAATAAGGCTTTCTGCGTACCTTTTCCGTAAGCTGTCCCGCCTCATCATATCCGATATATCCCGGAGGAGATCCGATTATTTTGCTGACGCTGTATTTCTCCATATATTCGCTCATATCAAGTCTTATCAGCGGATCAACAGTATCAAACAGTTCCTCTGCCAAAACCTTTACAAGCTCTGTTTTTCCCACACCGGTAGGTCCTACAAATATAAACGATGCAGGGCGTCTGCGCAGAGAAAGCTGAACACGGGTGCGTTTTATTGCCGCCGCCACCAGTTCGCAGGCGTTATCCTGACCAATTACCCTGCTTTTAAGAACGTCCTCCAGCTTGGCCATTTTCTTAAATTCAGTTTCCATTATCTTGCTGGCTGGAATACCTGTCCAAAGCTCAATTACCTTTGACACATCTTCTTCAGTAACGGATATTTGCGTTACCAAAGGTTCAAGCGCTTTTATCCTCAGTTCGTTCTTTGAAATTTCTGTTTTTATCTCCGCAATTCTTTCGTAATTTACGTTTTCAGTTTCCGCTGAAAGCTCAGTAAGCTCACGTTCAAGGTCTTTGTTTACGATTTTCAGATTTTCATATTCAGCCAGATCCTTGCTCTTAATGCTGGCGCAAGCTGCCGATTCGTCAAGCAAGTCAATCGCTTTGTCGGGCAAATATCTGTCTGTTATATAACGTTCGGACAAAACTGCGCAAGAACGCAAAATACTGTCAGGCACATGAATAGCATGGTGCTTTTCATAATAATCCTTTATACCTTTTAAAAGCTCGACGGTGTCATCAATACTCGGCTCATTTATTGTAACAGGCTGAAAACGGCGTTCCAATGCGCTGTCCTTTTCAATATATTTTCTGTATTCATTAAATGTTGTAGCTCCGATGACCTGAAGCTCTCCTCTTGAAAGGGCAGGCTTAAACATATTTGCGGCATTCATAGTGCCTTCACTGTCTCCTGTGCCTACAAGATTATGGACTTCGTCTATAAACAACAGAATATTGCCTGCATTTTTGATTTCATCTATAAGAGATTTTACACGGCTCTCAAATTGCCCTCTGAACTGCGTGCCTGCAATGAGAGCAGTAAGGTCAAGCAAATATAGTTCCTTTCCTCTCAATCTGAAAGGAACATCTCCTGAAACCAACTTTTGAGCAATTCCCTCAGCTATTGCCGTCTTACCTACGCCAGGTTCACCTATAAGACAGGGGTTATTCTTCGTGCGGCGTGAAAGTATCTGAGTTACTCTGTATATTTCTTTTTCACGCCCAATAATGCGATCAAGCTCTCCACGCTTTGCTTTTGCTGTCAGATTGGTACAGAATGTGTCAAGAAATTTTCTCTTTTTGTTTGATTTTTCAGGTCTCTTGTCTGAATGTTCATCTTTCTTCTTTGATTGGTCGGTTCCCTCCTGTGGATTTAAATTCTGCGGTGAACCGTGAAAAAGATTGCGCAAAAACGGAGGAATAGTACCTGCTCCACCGCTTTTAAATCCGTCTACGCTCTCCTCCTCATCTTCCTCGTCATTTGCCTCTCCAATCCCGTTGGCTTCACCAAACAGCATATCAAGTTCTTCTTCAAGTTCGTCCTCGTTGATACCAAGCTGTTTAATATAATCATTGACCTGCGGAACATTCAGTTCTTTTGCACATTTAAGGCATAAGCCCTCATTGCGCTTATCATTTCCGTTCATCGTAGTGATAAACACTACTGCAGGACGTTTTTTGCAGCGACTGCACATCATCATCAAGTTTTTACCTCCTTATGCATATTTTATCTTTAAGCTAAAAAGTCGAGAAATTCAAAATAATATATTTTTTTAAATATCATAGTTTCATCAATTGTCATAGTATTAAGGAAAATCAAACCGTTATCAGTAAGATTTATCACAACGTTTATAAAAATACATACAAGGAATATAACGATTATTCCTTCAACTGCACCCGCGACTGCCCCAAGCAGCTTATTAACACCACCGACAAGAGGTATTTTATTTACTCCCTTAAGCATTTTGACTATCAGGCAAAGAACAATATTTATTATAATAAATAAAATAACAAAAATCAATGCCCTTACAGGTACCAATAATATCGGCTTAATCATATTATCAGTTATGGATTTGGCAAAATCCTCCGACTTTGTATCAAGAACACTCAGCACTATATCCTGTATGATCGTCCTGTCGCCTGACGTCACGGACTCTGAAACACCTTCCATAAGAAAAGGAACAGATTCTGCCATTTCTTCAACTGCACCGCATATGGAGCCGTAAGCAGTTCCGTTTACCATATTATCGGAAAGCAGGGTGGAAAGTACCATCGTTTCCAAACCGTAGTTATTTACATCATCAGCGCTCATTACAACAGTTCCAAGATTAACTGCAGAATAATCAAAGGTTTTACTATCAATACCAAAAGCCTCCAGGTCTATATTTTTCAGCCCCGTTCCGCTTAAGTCGAGATTTGATAAATCTACACTGATTTTACCCGCCGAGTCAGGCTTTGACACCAATTCCGACAAATCTCTATTATTGACCTTTGCACTGCTCATATCAAGATTTTGCAGCTTTTCAATAACCGAATTTTCCAAGACCGAACCTATTTGATTGTTGATCTCATCAGAAACAGCGTCCTTAATCACACTTTCATATATTGCGTTCGCCAGCGTTCCGCTTAAAGGGAGAGAAACGGCAAAAGCGACCACAAGCGACACCAGAGCCGCTATTTCAGCCACAAACCCGCGTTTTATTCCTTTAAAAATAAAAACAAAGGCTAAAACAACTATCACAATATCAAAAAACCAGAAGAATTGAGTACCCATAATACATTCCTTTCAATATGATGTTAAATTTTACAACGTTTCGATATCTACCGAATTATATCCTAATAGAAGAACATTTTTCCCTATTTTTAAAAATGACATATAGTCGTCATTAAGCTGTTTTTCCAAAACCGCTTCCGCAGAACTGTTATAACCGGATAGCTTCCCTGATTCTACTAAATATACATTATCTCCGTCTTCTGTTATGCGGTTGATAGTGGTATTGACTACCTTTGTGGAAAGAACTGTTAAATCATTATTCATTATTGAAAGCACTTTTCGGTTGGTGGAGGAATCAAGATACACCAGAGAATTGTTCGAGCCCGAAAAATCACAGCACTGAACAGTTCCAGAAATCGATGCATCTCCTGCAACGGCGCCGTCCGCCTCGTTCAAAGCAAGAACGTAATTATCATATATAATATACACTCTGCCGTTTTTCACATACATATCAACGGGAATACACGAGCTTGGCAATTTATACGTCCATACCGCTTCCGTTTCACTGGTGGTGTCATATTTGTAAATAGTAGAAAAAATCTCTCCGTTTTCAACGTTTATCGTGCTGATGTATACGTATTTTTCCTCTGATGAGAAGCATACGTTCATTACGTTTTCATCAATAAACTTTCTGGTATATCTCCATTCGCCTTTACCGTTATAAATATATATTATGTTAGAATATCTGTCGGAATTTGTCACTACCGCAGCATCGTCGTTATTGCTGAGAGAAGCAAAAACGATTTTTTCATCAAGCTTTATGCTGTAAATAAGGCTTGTATCACTATAAAGCGAAAAATCATTATAATCCTTATCATACAAAAGAATACGCTTTGAATTGGAGCATTGGGTAGGGTTTGAATAGCCGTGTCTCAACGCATAATTTTGTCCTCCGTTCATTCCGAACGTATACAGATATGTATCGGTAAGAAGCAAAAAATTATTGCCAAAGCTGTCAAATGAATATGATGCGCTTCCCGGAAGCTTTATAGGAAAACCGACGTCATCTGAGGTTTTTGTTTCTATCCTTGAGGCTATGCCTTTAAATGGTTCAATTATTGCGGAAAAATTGACTGCAATAACTATGATAGCTACAAAAATCAGTCCCACAATAAGCAGCTTGACTATCAAGCGCTTTTGCTTGCGTTTTTTTCTGTATTCCATTAAATCGCCGGTTTGTTTAGCCGGGCTGTTGTTTTCAGACATTTCTGTTCTCCTTTGCTTTAATAAAATACCTTGTTAAGGTAAAGCCCGCACGCAGGTAGCGTTTTCCCTGCTTTTTCCCTGTTTCCTGTTTTTATCGCCTGGTCAATATCGTCTAAAGTTCGTTTATTCTCATTAACATATATCAATGTACCAACAATGATCCTTACCATATTATGAAGGAAACCGTCGCCGCTGACGTAAAATTTCACATAACTTCCTTCCTGTTCTATTCGTATATCTTTTACGGTCCTGACCGTGGATTTAAGATGCTCCTTTGCCTCTGCCTTACAGAATGCGGCAAAATCATGCTCACCTGTAAGTATACAAGCTGCCTGAAGCATCTTTGGAATATTGGTCGGATAAGGGTAATGCATTGCTAAATCATAAGAAAAAACATTTCTCGCTTCGGCAGTGTCAATAATATAAACATATTCCTTTCCTTTTGTACAAAACCTTGCGTGAAAATCCATAGGAACATCTTCACAGGATAACACCGCTATATCGTCAGGCAACAAGCCGTTCATTCCTCTGATAAATCCGTTAGTATCTATACTGCTCAGCAATTCGTCATATATCGCATTAAACACAAATTCCTTTGCGTGGACTCCTGCGTCAGTCCTTGAACAGCCGTTGACCCTTATAGGCTGAGCCAGCAGCTTTGCCATTGCCTTTTGAATATTATCCTGAATCGTATTTCCGTTCGGCTGGCTTTGAAAGCCGTTATATGCAGTGCCTTTATAGGCTATCGTAACCTTTATGTTTTTCATCAGAATACCATATTATCAACAATTATAAATCCAAATACCGTAATCATAAGCAAAGAAACCATATAATCCAAGCCGCTTGCTTTTAGCTGTCTTAATTTTGTCCTGCCGTCTCCACCTTTATAGCAGCGGCATTCCATAGCCATTGCAAGCTCGTTAGCACGTTTGAAAGCCGAAACAAAAAGCGGTATAAGAATAGGCACGAGCGCCTTTGCACGCTTTAATAATCCGCCTGTATCAAGCTCTGCTCCCCTCGCCTTCTGAGCAGACATTATCTTATCAGTTTCCTCTATAAGAGTGGGAATAAAACGCAAAGCTATCGTCATCATCATTGCAAGTTCGTGTACCGGGAGCTTTATCTTTTTTAAAGGAGAAAGCAGCCTTTCGATTGCGTCTGTAAGAACGATAGGCGACGTGGTATATGTCAGCAGTGACATTCCTATGATAAGACAAATTATTCTTACGATCATAAATATAGCAGTGGAAATGCCTTCCCAGTAAATTGTGATTACCCACCATTTAAACAGAGGCTCTTCCGTTCCGTTTATAAAGAACAAATTAAGTATAGCGGTAAACAGTATAAGCGGCAAAAGCGGTTTTAAGCTCTTTACCATCATTATTGGTTTTATTCCCGAAACGGCGTAAGCCATAAGTATAAAAATTCCCGCAATCGTCAGTGAAATAAAGTTATCAGCAACGAAAAGCATTACAACATACAGTATATCAAGCACTATTTTAAAACGGCTGTCCATACGGTGTATGATAGAATTGCCGGGAAAAAATTGTCCTATCGTTATATCTTTAAGCATCAGTGTTTCCTTTGATTATTTTTAGAAGTCTTTCTTTTGCCCGTTCTACGGTATAAATATCGTTTCCTATATCTATTCCCTTTTGTTTCAACAAATGCGCCAGCTTTGAAATCTGAGGAATATCAAGTCCGATATTCTTCAGTTCTTCTGACATTGAAAATACAGTATCCACATCTTCATAGCAAAACAGCTTTCCCTTATTCATCACAAGGACTTTTTTTGCATACTTTACTATATCCTCCATAGAGTGGGAAACAAGGAGTATGGTAGTTTCTGAATTTTTATGATAACTGCTTATTTCTTCAAGGACCTTGTCACGTCCTGCAGGATCAAGACCTGCCGCAGGCTCGTCCAATATCAGTATTTTAGGCTCCATTGCAATAACGCCCGCTAAAGCAACACGCCTTTTCTGACCGCCTGACAAGTCAAAGGGAGAACGTTCGAGGAGCTCTTCGTTAAGCCCCATTTGTTCGGCAGCCTTTTTTACCCGCTTGTCTATCTCTTCATCAGATAACCCCATATTTTTTGGACCGAAAGCTATATCCTTATAAACAGTTTCTTCAAAAAGCTGATATTCCGAATACTGAAAGACAAGTCCCGCTTCAAATCTGATATCTCGGATATTAACATCTTTATCCCAGATGTTTCTGCCGTTTATAAAAACTTCACCGGAGGTTTGCTTTAACAACCCGTTAAGATGCTGGATAAGCGTTGATTTTCCGCTGCCTGTATGTCCTATGACTCCTACAAATTCGCCCTGCTCAATGGTAACGCTGATATCGTCTACCGCTGTGGTTTCAAACGGAGTACCGACGCTGTATTTATATGTCAGATTTTTTGTTTCTACCGCATTCATTTTCTGTATTCCTGTTTTGATATTATTTTAAAAAATTGCTGTTGATAAATTTATTTTACAAGCAATAATCTACGGACGTAAAATAAATTTTTGATTGGGATAACCAAATTCTTCCGTCAGTTCGCCTTCTTCAAAACCAAACTTCTTATATAATCTTCTTGGAGCAATTCCTTTTTCATCATCTTCCCGAAATGTGGAAACAACTATGGGTTTGTTCCTATCCAATTCTTCAAGCGCCTTCTTCAAAAGCGCCGATGCAATACCGCATCGCCTATGATCAGGCGCAACCGCCAAAAAGCAAATCATATTATGTTTACGGGAAAACAAAAGCACGCCTATGATTTCATAATATTTCTTAACACACAACGCTCGCTTGTCATTTATGAATTTTAAGACAGTTCGTCTATGTTCTTCAATACTTTCCTCTGTCTCTAATCCCGGAAAATTCCAACTAACAAGCCTCACTAACTTCATCCACGAATCAATATCTTCAGGCTTTCCGAATAAAACTTCCATAATTATGTCCCTATGTCTATCCTTGCTCATTCATATATTCAATTTTTATTCACAATTTTCAAAAGTTCTTCCGCACACTCTTCCTCAGTAAGTACTTCAAGAGAAATGTCAATTCCCTCTTTTTTCAGTTCATAAGCAAGCTGAGTTACCTGAGGAACGTCAAGCCCAACTTCGTTAAGCCTGTCCACCTGAGAAAAAATCTTTTTCGGCACATCATCCATTATAATATTTCCGTTATCCATTACGACAACACGTTCTGCCTGAGCCGCCTCATCCATATAGTGAGTGATAAGGATAATAGTTATCCCAAGTTCTTTATTAAGTCGTTTTATTGTACTCATAATGGACTTTCTGCCCTTAGGGTCAAGCATTGCGGTGGGTTCGTCCAGCACGATACATTCAGGGCGCATAGCAATAACTCCCGCTATGGCAATCCTCTGCTTTTGCCCGCCCGAAAGCTGATGTGCAGAATGCAGTCTGTATTTATACATATCCACCGCATTCAAAGCGCTGTCAACACGTTCCCTTATCTGCTCGGGTGGCAAGCCCAGATTTTCAGGCGCAAACGCAACATCTTCCTCTACAATTGTAGCGACAAGCTGGTTATCTGGATTTTGAAAAACCATTCCGACAGTCTGTCTGACGTCATATATCTTTTCATCATCAGAGGTATCTATCCCGTTGACGTAAACCTTGCCTGAATTGCCTACAAGAATACCGTTAAAATGCTTTGCAAGAGTAGATTTTCCGCTGCCATTGTGACCGAGGACAGCGACAAACTGACCTTTTGGTATTTCAAGATTTATATCCTTCAGAACCTTATTGCCGCCTACAACATTTCCCTCGTCGTCGGTCACGGGATATTCAAAATTAAGATTTTTTACTTCAATTATGTTCATTAACCAAATGTTCCTAACTTTTATTCAAAATTTACGATCGCTGTATTTCCGCACGGAATTGCAAGTCCTGTCTGCTGTACAGGCAATCCTATTTCCTCCGCCGTTATTTTTGTTTTTCTGTATTTTCCGATAGTCATTTTCAGTAGATATGCCATAACGGAAGGCGAAAGCCCTGTCGTATAGCTGTTTAAAAGAATAAACAGCGGTTTATCCGACAATACCTGCTCACAACGCAGCATAAGCTCGTGAATGCAATCCTCCAGCTTCCACATTTCGCCGTTTGTTCCCCTGCCATAGCTAGGCGGATCAAGAATTATACCGTCATATTTATTTCCGCGCTTTATTTCTCTTCCAAGAAATTTCATAGCGTCGTCTACTATCCAGCGAATAGGTTTATCGGATAATCCACTTAACGCTGCGTTTTGCTTGCCCCATTCCACCATTCCCTTTACAGCGTCGAGGTG
The DNA here is from genome assembly GCA_947630175.1 of uncultured Ruminiclostridium sp. Classification (GTDB taxonomy): domain Bacteria; phylum Bacillota; class Clostridia; order Oscillospirales; family Ruminococcaceae; genus Ruminiclostridium_E. The sequence goes on from CANRGJ010000001.1 coordinate 324,333, forward strand.
ACAAACACTGGCACCCGCCGAAACGCACGCTAAGGTGGCTCCGCCTGTATATGCAAACAGGTTTAAAACCTTAACAGGTCGACCTGCGGTTTTGATCAAATTATAACAATAATCCCAGTTTACTGCCTGTTCGGGAAAAAGTCCCGTGTGCTTGAAACCTGTGGGCTTGACCATAAAAGTCAAATTTTTATATTTTACAGTCCAACTGTCTTTTAGCTTATGAGCATATTCCCAATGTCCGCCGCCCGATGATGAGCGTATATATCTTGCGTCAGCCTTGCTCCATTCAGATGATTTATCTGTATTTTCCCATATTATCTGAGGATCGGGACGTATAAGCGTAACGTTTCCCCAGCGTTCAAGACGTTCGCCGTTTGAAGTGTCAATAAGACAATAGTCCTGCCAATCTTCTGCAATTCTCATATTCTTTAAATTTCCTGCTATCTGCAAAGAGCTTTATCAACAACATCAACTATTTTCTCTGTCCAATATTTGACGTCATCAGCGTTTTTCCCTTCTATCATAACCCTTACCAACGGTTCCGTTCCACTTTCTCTTACCAAAATTCTGCCGTTTTCTCCTAATTTTTCTTCGGCCTCTTCTATAACAGACAAAATAGAAGGCGTTTTATTCCATTTGCCTTTTTGCTCATCTGTTATTTTTACATTCATCAAAAGCTGTGGATAATCAGGAATGTCGCTTACAAGCTCGGAAAGGGTCTTGCCTGAAGCCGCAATAAGATTTAAAAGCTGAACGGCTGTCAATTGACCGTCACCCGTAGTAGCATAATCAAGAAAAATAATATGTCCTGACTGTTCACCGCCAATATTGTAGCCGCTTTTTAGCATTTCTTCAAGTACATATCTGTCTCCTACCGCCGTGCAGACCGTATTTATATTATTTTTTTTCATATATGTATGAAAACCAAGATTGCTCATAACGGTAACTACCGCAGTGTTATTTTTCAAGGTCCCCTTTTTTCGCATATAATCAGATATTATTGCGATAAGCTTATCGCCGTCAACGGTATTCCCTTTTTCGTCCACCGCCAGACACCTGTCCGCATCTCCGTCAAAGGCTAACCCAAGGTCACATTTATTTTCCACTACATATTTTTTCAGAGGATCAAGATGAGTTGAACCGCAATTTTTATTTATATTGCAGCCGTCAGGATCATTATTTATAAAAGAAACGTTTGCTCCAAGGCTACAGAATACATCTTCGGCGGTAGCAGATGAACTTCCGTTTGCACAATCTACTGCTATGTTTATTCCTTTAAATAAGCATTCGGCTGTTTCTTTAAGGTGTGAAGTATATTCTTTAACGGCATCGGACATATAAGTGACACGTCCGATATCACAGCCGTCTTTTAACTGTATTTTTTCGCGAGTATCAAGTATCAGCTCCTCTATCTCGTTTTCAATATTGTCCGGGAGCTTAAAACCTGTGCTTGAAAATAATTTTATACCGTTATATTCCACCGAGTTATGAGATGCGGATATCATTACACCGGAATCAGCGTTATGAGCCCGTACAAGATATGCTACGGCGGGAGTCGGAACTATTCCCATAAGCTCCACGTCTACTCCGACTGAAGTAATGCCTGCAACAAGCGCCGCTTCCAGCACATCTGACGATATACGAGTATCTTTTCCTATTAGTATTTTTGCCCTGTCGGTTGAATTTTTGTGTTTTGTCAAAACCGTAGCTGCAGCTCTGCCGATATTCATAGCCATTTCACATGTCAATTCGGTAATCGCCACGCCACGGGCTCCGTCTGTACCAAATAATCTGCCCATTTTCTTGCTCCTGATATATAATTAAATTAAGGTTTGCTGTCCATCGTTGTTTGTTTCTATTCCAAGGTGTTTGTAAGCCAAAGCCGTTGCCATTCTTCCTCTCGGCGTTCTTGCAATAAAGCCGAGCTGCATAAGGTAAGGCTCGCAAACATCTTCAAGCGTGACCGATTCCTCTCCAAGCGCACTTGCTAAAGTTTCAAGTCCGACAGGCCCGCCGTTATATCCTTTTATTATCATTGTAAGCATACGTCTGTCCAGACTGTCCAGCCCAAGCTCATCTATTTCAAGACAGTTGAGCGCCAAATCCGCAAGCTCCTGATTTATCTGACCGTTTCCTTTTATCTCCGCAAAATCCCTTGTACGCTTGAGCAATCTGTTAGCTATACGGGGAGTTCCCCGTGAACGGCGTGCCAGTTCCATTGCACCGTCTTTTAAGGTAGGAATACCAAGTATTACAGCAGAGCGCATTATAATTTCACATAATTGTTGATGTGTGTACAATTCAAGCCTCTCTATGACTCCAAAACGGTCACGGAGTGGTCCTGTGAGCTGTCCGGCCCTTGTTGTAGCGCCAATAAGCGTAAAATGAGGAAGATCGATCCTTATCGACTGAGCGTCAGGTCCTTTGCCTATCATTATATCAAGAGAATAATCCTCCATTGCGGGATAAAGCACTTCCTCAACCTGCCTTGAAAGTCGGTGTATCTCATCTATAAACAAAACATCTCCGTCTTTGAGCGTTGTGAGGATAGACGCAAGACTGCCCGGCTTTTCTATTGCAGGACCTGACGTTATTTTTATATTAACGCCCATTTCGTTTGCTATTATTCCTGCAAGCGTAGTTTTTCCCAGTCCGGGAGGACCGTACAGAAGCACATGATCCAGCGGCTCATTTCTCTTTTTTGCGGCTTCTATATATATTCTCATATTTTCTTTTACTTTTTCCTGTCCTATATATTCAGACAGGACCTTGGGACGCAAGCTGAATTCAATATCCATATCTTCAGGGGTGCAGCTTGCTTCTATAACTCTTCCTATTTGAATATCGTCTTCAGGCACATTGGAGAAACCGCCCATTTCTATTGCCATGTGTTGTCATCCCTTCCAAATTATTCTTGCATAAAACAAAATATTCATCTTTTTTCGATTATCTTCCGGAAAGACGTTTTAACCCTTCTTTTACAAGCTCTTGAACAGACAGACCTTCAGGTAATCCATCTATCGCTTTCTGTGCCTGAATATTTGAAAATCCGAGAACCATCAGTGCGGTAATAGCTTCAGAAACGGCGTTATCAGGACCTGCGCTGATATTGACGTGGGGAATTTCCTCCGACATAAATGAATTATCTTTTTTCAGCTTATCCTTTAGCTCAAGTACAATTCTTTGAGCAAGCTTATTTCCTACGCCTTGAGCACGGGTAATCGTTTTGCTGTCCTCATTCACTACGGCAAGCGCAAATTCCTGAGGTTTCAGATCCGAAAGTATTGCTATCGCTACTTTAGGACCTACCCCAGAAACAGATATGAGCATTTTAAAACAGTTCAATTCGCTTTCATCTGCAAACCCAAAAAGCTCCGCTGCATCTTCCCTAATATTAAGGTATGTGTAGAGCTTTATCTTTTCACCGACTGTTGCTTTTGCGACAGCAGAAGACGTTGAGCGACATTCGTAACCTATCCCTCCGCATTCTACTACTATCAGATTTTGTGAAAGATGTATGACATCACCGTTTAAACTGTATATCATTATAGTCCCTTTCGTTACTTTTTATATGAAGACAATATAGAACTGTTGGTATGAGCATGACAAACAGCAATTGCCAATGCGTCTGCGGTATCATCGGGTTTAGGTATCTGAGGAAGCTTAAGTATTCGTTTTGTCATCTCCTGAACCTGCTTTTTTACAGCCTGTCCATACCCTGTTACCGATTGCTTGACCTGTAATGGCGTATACTCATATATCGGTATGTGCCGCTGTGCGGCGGCAAGAATGGTAACGCCTCTTGCCTCTGCAACGTCAATTGCGGTCTTTTGATTATTCTGAAAATACAATTTTTCTATAGCAAGGCTTTGCGGCTTGTAATTATCAAGAATTTGAGATATATCAGAATAGATTATCTCCAGTCTTCTCTCAAAGTCTATCCCTGCGGGAGTTGTAACAGCACCGTAGCCTATCACTGAAAAATTACTTTTCTCATATTCTATAACGCCAAAACCCACAATTGCATATCCAGGGTCTATTCCTATTATTCTCATTTACCTCGCCGCTTCCTTTAAAATATCATACAACCCCACTATAACGATTTATTATATCACATATTTTACTTAATGTCAATCTTGCAAAGACTAGGAACAGGCAGAAAATCAACGCCGTTGCAAAGCAAAGTTTGTAACGGCATATTTATTATGTGTCTGCTCTTTTTTTGTGCAAATGTTGAATAACAGGCTGCAGTAGTCTTTTATCCATAACCAGTATAAGCACAAAATAAATTGTTCCTCCCGATACTACCGAAAAACCCATTTTTATTATTGCATTAAAATTATCAAACAATATATGATAAGAAACAAGGGCGGAAAGTGCACATGAAGCAGCTGCTATGAACGGTTTTACAAACGTATGCATAAATCCGCAGCTGATGCCGAGTTTTTTGTTTAAAACGGATATGCCTATAAGCATTACAGACGCATGAGATAAGACGGTAGATATTGCGGCGCCTGAAACTGCTGTATAGGATATATGCAAAAAAAGAATATTAAACGCCAATTTTAAAATAGAACCTATGATCATCAATTTGATAGGAAGATCTGATCGACCTACTGCCTGAAAAACAGAAAACAAACCGCCGCAAACAGATATCGGAATACCTCCAAGACAAAGTATGGAAAGAGGCAATGAGCTTACACTGACCTCCGCCATTCGCATTGGATATAAAAGCGACAAAACCGGCTCTGACAAAGCACTTAAAGAAAAACACAAAGGAAGCCCTATTAAAAAAATGCCGCTGAATAAAATATTTACCTGTCTGCATACCTCCTGATATCTTTGTTGCTCATATTCGGCGGAAATAATAGGCAAGGCGCTTTTTCCAACCAGCGAGGTCAGGGAGGTTATTATCATAAAAAGAGATAAAACGATTCCTGTGTAACTGCCGTAAACAAAATTTCCGAAATCACCCGCCCCAGTTTCGTAATACGCAAGGGGAAAATGTGAAATAAAAAATTGCGGATCCGCTATACAAGCCTCCTTTATACCGCCTGAAATTGTCAACAGGTCTATCAATGAACCAAGATTTATAATCACTGCTCCAAATGAAATGGGAAGAGATTGCAGCATTATATTTTTTAATAGATTGCTGCCCTTTGAAGGGGCGGCGCTTTCAGCTAATTTTTCATCAGAAATATAATCCGAACCAAATTTACTTCGCAGTATAAGGAAAACAGTCCCTATAAGCTCGCCGAGTGTTACTCCCAACACAGCAGCAGCCGCAGCATAAGGCAAAACCTTTTCATCAGGAACATAGCCGTTTTTTCCGCCAAGAATTACTACCCATGAAAGGAATAATCCCATTACAGCTTTTATCACAGACTCGATAACCTGAGAAAGCGCTGTCGGCATCATATTGGACAATCCCTCATAATAACCTCTGTAAACGGCTGCAACACAGCAAAAAAGCACGGAAGGAGCGATCATTATAACAGACCAAAAGCTGTCGGGAGAGCTTGCCGCAAAGTTCGCAAATGGCTTTGCAAACAGCAGAATAAATATCGTACCGACTATGCCCAATATAACAGACAAAACGATGGATACCTTTTTTATTTTTCTTGCCTCTTTATAATGCTTGCGGGCGGCGCTTTGGGCTGTCAGCTTTGTCACAACTGTCGGAAGTCCTGCCGCCAATACTGTGTAAACGGGATTAAAAAAGCTGTAAGCAGTTGAAAAATATCCCATTCCCGTACCGCCAAGCATATTGGTAAGCGGTATTTTTAGTACGGCACCTATGATTTTGGTCAAAAACATTGCCGCAAATAAAATCAAAGTGTTTTTTAAGAAACTATTTTTTACACTCATATAACGTTATCCCTTCAAAAATGTCTAATACATTTTATTCTTTCAGGACAGGATTATAACCTTATAATATAAAGGAAAACAATAAAATAAAAGTCATTTTCGATGATATGCTTCGACATCTTTTTTATGGCGCGTGTATTATAATCTAAGCGGTGGTAAGATGCGTGTGATTTATGTTGACATACTTTTATTCTTAAATTTTTATATAACATACTTCTTAGTGATAGGACTCGGCTGTATTTTTCACCGAAAAATTCCAATAAGCAGACGTATTTTGTCGAGTTTGATCGGAGCCGTTTCGTCGCTTGTGATTTTACTTCCTGAGTTATCTTTTTTCTTTAATTTTTTGTTAAGGCTTTTCATTTCTTCAATTATCGTTTTTGTATCAGTAGGATTTCAAAATATAAAGGTATTTATAAAAAATATTTTCGCTTTTTTTGCCGTCAATTGTCTGTATGCGGGAGTAATGCTGCTGATATGGATGTTTTTTGCCCCTATGGGAATGGTTTATAATAACTGGGTCTCATATTTTGATCTTCCTCTTTGGCTGATGATACTTTCAACTTCAATTACATATCTTTTTCTGATTTTTGTAAGGAGAATATTGGATTCAAAATCCAAACTGGATAAAAAATATGAGCTTACGATAATCACGAAAAAAGGAAGCATTACGCTTTCAGCAATAGCAGACACGGGAAACAAGCTGACTGACTTTTTATCAGGCGCACCTGTGATTTTCTGTAACCTGACAAAATGCGCAAAAATTTGTCCGAATGAGATAATACAGTACATTTATTGCGATAAGTTTGATAATGACTGTTTAAACGGAGTACGCCTAATCCCCTGTTCGACCGTTGCGGGTAACTCATTAGCGTGCTGTTTTAAACCTGATAAAATCATTATAAATGACGAAACAACAAAAAAGGAAGTAAATGCGCTTATAGGATTTACAAAAAACAATGCAATAAACAATGAATATGACGCAATATTCAATCCCAACATAATATAATCGAAAGGCGTGAGTTAAAATGTCCGCAAAACATCTTATTGAAAAGCTTTTTATAAAAATCAGAATAAAAGATTTAGGGAAAGTATTTTATATTAACGGTTCCGATACACTTCCCCCTCCTCTTACCAAAGAGGAGGAGCAAAAAATTTTTGATATGATGGACACCGACTTTAACAAGGCGAGAGAAGAACTTATCGTTCACAATCTGCGTTTGGTAGTATATATAGCAAAAAAATTTGAGGCCTCAGGAATAGGACTTGAAGACCTTATATCCATCGGCACAATCGGTTTAATAAAAGCAGTCAACACATTCAGCAAGGAAAAAAATATAAAGCTCGCAACATACGCAAGCAGGTGCATAGAAAACGAAATTCTTATGTTTTTAAGAAAATCAAGTCAATATAAACATGAAATATCTATTGACGAACCGCTTAATGTTGACTGGGACGGAAATGAACTGTTGCTGTCAGATATTCTGGGCACTGAAAATGATGTGGTGAACGTAAATATAGAAAATGAGGTTGAGCATGAAATATTAAGAGAGCTGATATCAGCACTACCCGAACGGGAAAAAACAATCATGGAAATGCGGTTCGGACTGAAAACAGGGATTGAAATGACTCAAAAGGAGGTTGCAGACGAAATAGGAATATCGCAAAGCTACATATCAAGACTTGAAAAAAAAATAATAAAAAAGCTAAAAAAAGATATGGAACGGCTTTGCAATTAAATAAACAGGTTAGAAGAAATTACCAAGAATAATGAATTGCTCCTTGTCCATACTTTTTTTAGAAAAGCGGCAAGGAGTGATTGTTTTGTACTATAATAAAGTAGAAATAAGCGGAGTAAATACATCAAAGCTGAAAGTTCTGAAGGAAAGCGAAAAAACCGAGCTGCTGAAAAAAATAAAAGAAGGCGACGCCTCAGCAAGAGATGAGTTGATAAAAGGCAATCTGCGGCTCGTTTTAAGCGTTATACAACGCTTTTCTGGCAGAGGAGAAAATCCAGACGATCTGTTTCAAGTGGGCGTTATTGGCTTGATAAAAGCAATTGATAATTTCGATCTTTCTCTTAACGTGCGGTTCAGCACCTACGCTGTTCCGATGATAATAGGCGAGATCAGACGTTTTTTGAGGGACAACAGTTCAATGAGAATTTCAAGGTCGCTGCGTGACCTTGCATATAAAGCGATGCAGGCAAAAGAAAAGCTTACGGCTGAAGGCTCCTCTGAGCCGACGATAGAAGAAATAGCAAAAGAAATAAATGCCAAACGTCAGGATGTTGTGATAGCACTTGAGGCAATAACAGAGCCTATTTCTCTGTATGAGCCCGTTTTTTCCGAATCAGGAGATACCGTATATGTAATGGACCAGGTAGGCGATAAGAATAATGACACAAACTGGCTGAATGAAATAGCCCTAAAGGATGCGATCGTCAATCTGGGACAGCGTGAAAAAAAGATACTGAATTTAAGATTCTTTCAAGGCAAAACGCAGGTAGAAGTCGCAAATGAAATAGGGATAAGTCAGGCTCAGGTTTCCAGATTGGAAAAAGGGGCTTTAAATAAAATTAAAAGTCAGATATAGACTTTTTGAGCAAAATATGTTAAAATAAAAGACAGCATATTTAATGTTGTCTTTTATTTTTTTAAAATCCTTAAAAAGAAAGGATATGATGATAAATGAATATCGTTGTTGTCGGTCTTGGACTTATCGGTGGCAGTATATGCAAATGCCTGAAAAAGCACACCTTTCACCATGTAATGGGAATAGACAGCGATGAAAACACCGTAAGAAAGGCGCTGGAGCAAAATGCAATAGACGAAGCTGTATCCACAGAAAGACTGAGTGACGCCAATTTGTCCATAATCTGCCTTTACCCAGAAGCAATATGCCAATTTGTAAAGGAAAATGCAGATAAATTCAGAAAAGGCAGCATTGTTATCGATACCTGTGGCGTAAAGAAATCCATAGTTGATATATGTTCACCGCTTTTAGATGAAAAAGGCGTTGTTTTCGTGGGCACTCATCCAATGGCAGGGCGTGAATTCAGCGGTTTTGATTATTCTACCGATGATCTTTTCGATAATGCAAGTTTTATAATCACGCCAAGCGAAAATACTCCACAAATTGCAATAGATCTGCTTTCGACTCTTGCCGGAAGCATTGGTTTCGGCAACGTAGTGACCGCAACTCCGGAAAAGCACGACCAGGTTATAGCTTATACCTCGCAATTGGCTCACATAGTTTCAAACGCATATGTAAAAAGTCCGTCTGTGCTTGATTTTAACGGATTTTCAGCAGGCAGCTTTTTAGACCTTACAAGAGTAGCAAAGCTAAACGAAAATATGTGGACCAGTCTTTTCCTACACAATAAAAACGCTCTTTTAAATGAAATAGACCAGATACTGAACAGTATAACCGAATACAGAGACGCCCTGCGTGACGACGATTACCAGCGTCTTCACGATTTATTAAGAGACGGGCGTGTTTTGAAAGAAAAATGTAATGAAATTTACAAAAAATAAAACAAACAGGAGCGCTTTAAGCGAAAAATAAATGGCAAAAAATAATAATCTCAGCTTCAATATTGCTTACTGCGGGATCATAATCGCACTTAGTACAATCATTATGTTAGTGTCATTGATACCTTCACTGACGTATGTTCTTCCTGCTGTTTCGGGAATTTGCATCTGGACAGTTGCAGAACAAATAAACAAAAAATGGGGACTTTTATCGTATGCTGCATCTGCTCTGCTTTGCTTTATACTTATTCCCGAGATAGAAGCGGACCTATACTATGTTTTTTTCTTCGGATATTATCCGATAGTTAAAGATACAATAGAAAAGATAAAGCCCAAAATTTTGTCTTGGGTAGCAAAACTTGCGGTATTTAATGCTGCGGTAGTCACAGCCTTCTGGATATTGTCCAAAATAATGAACTTAGAGCAGATACTCGAAGGACTTGAGATGTTTGGAGATATGGCGGTATATGTTTTATGGATAGCCGCCAATATTGCATTTGTTTTCTATGACATAGCGCTGGGATATGTATTTTTTGCTTTTAATAAATGGCTCAAGCCTAAAATCAACAAGAAAATAAAAAAGATATAAATAAAAAAGGAAGATGTTCACATCTTCCTTTTTACTTTATCAATCACTTACATAAGGGATGAGCGCAACCTGTCTTGCTCTCTTGATCGCTACTGTCAGTTCTCTCTGATGATAAGCACAGCAGCCTGTAACACGGCGGGGCAGTATCTTGGAACGTTCAGTCATATACTTTTTCAGTTTTGCAACGTCCTTATAATCAATAAACTCTGCTCTGTCAACACAGAACTGACAAACTTTTTTTCTTGCACGCTTTATAGGGCGTACGCCTTTTTCAACATTTACATCATGCTGCTTTTCAGCCATTATTGTTTCCTCCTTTAAGCTCAAAACGGATAATCGTCATCGGAACCCGTTTCAACGAAATCACCGCTGCTGTCCGATGCAGCAGCCGAATCTGTATTTCCTGCCGCTTCATGTGATGGAGGCGGAGGAGGCGGATATGCTCCATAATTGCCTGAAGACTTGGGTTCACCTGTGAAATGAGCGTTGCTGACTACCAATTCAACAACATTCTGAGTTGAGCCGTTTTTATCCACGTACTGACGGGTCTGAAGCTCGCCCTCTACCAGTATCATTCTTCCCTTTGAGAAATAACGGGAAATGAACTCGGCGGTATTTCTCCATGCAACTACGCTGAAAAAATCCGACTTTCTTTCCTCGCCTTTAGCCTGATAAGCACGATCTACCGCAATTCTGAAGGATAAAACGCTGATCCCGCTTTGGATTGTCTTCAACTCCAGGTCGTTGCAAATACGACCCATTAAAATAGCCTTATTATACATTTTTCACAAGCCCCCCGTTTTTTACCTGCTGATTAAAACCAGTGAGCGAAGAACGCCATCGGTAATATTGATGATACGTTCAAACTCTGCGGGAAAATCAGTCTTGCTGCTGAATGTATAGACAACATAGTAACCGTCGTTTTCATAGTTGATAGGGTAAGCAAGCTTTCTCTTGCCCCAATCATCAACATTGATAAGCTCACCGTTTGCCTTTATAAGGTCGGTAAACTTGGTTACAAGAGTCTGTACCTGTTCCTCTCCGTTTTTGACGGAAAAAACTACCATTGCCTCGTATTTTTCGCCGAGCTTTGCCATACTTTAAAACCTCCTTTTAGACTTATGGCCCGCACTTTAAACATTGTGTGAGCAAGGATAATATTGAAACAAACCGTTTCAATCTTTTGTATTATAGCAGAATGTGCAAAATTTGTCAAGCATTATTTCATATTTTTTAAAATAAACTTTTTCCGAATATCAGGCAAAGGACAGGATAAATGATAACCTGATGAAGAACATATATCCAAAGAGAGTATCTTCCTGCCAATGCAAAAAGCTTGAAATGCGTTTTATAGAAAAATTCCGGCATAAGACCGTTTTTTACATATACGCCGAAAAATGCGCCGGATATAAACAAAAACAACCAGGGAAAGAGTGGAAAATAGTCAAGCGAGCTGAAATCCTTCCCTGGGAAGCCTAACGGGAACATAACGTTGCTTGAATAGAGTATTGAAGGCATTTGAAATTTAAACAATTCCCCTATGCCCGTATACCCGTAAATAAAGTTAAACGTCAGCATAAATATCAAAGCACAAACAATTATGCCGATTATTGGCGGTATATGCTTTAAAATATTTTCAGACAGTCCTACTATCATCATACAAATCCCAAGGCAATGAAGTATTCCGAACATATCGGGTTCCTCCGGCATAATATACGCTGTAACGAACGTAAATACCATACCGATGAAAAAACATTGAACTCCGCGTTTCAGATTGCTGCGTGAATAATTGCAGACTATACCTGAAATAAAAATAAACAGTCCCGCAAAAAATGATCTGACTATATAAAACCAATCGTCAAAAAAAACAGGAACATCTACATTAAAAATAAACTTCAAATTATACATAAGGTGGTAAACCACCATGCAGATTATGGCAAATCCTCTGAGTTCATCAAGTAAACCGACTCTTTTTTTAGTTTCCGTATCAATGCACTCTCCTTTGCTGCATTATTCACAAAACTATTTATTAAAATTCATTGTATCACGCAGCGAAGAAAATTGCAAGCGATTATTTGTTTTCATATTGTTTTTCGTGTATAAATTCAATATCGTCTTTATAATCTACCACTATTGTTTCCCCATTTCTTATCTCACGGTCAAATAATGCCTGCGCCAATCTGTCCTCCACCTTTGAAACGATTATTCGCCTTATCGGTCTGGCTCCATACAGCTTGTTATAACCGAGTGAAGTCAATTTTTCCACCGTTGTGTCCGTATATGACACAAAAATACCTGTATCTAACGCCCTGCGACACAAATCGTCAAGCATATTTCTGCATACAGACTGAGCTGACTTTATACTCAGATGCTCGAAAATTATAATTTCATCTATACGGTTGAGAAATTCGGGCTTAAAATACTTTTTCAACTCTGACATAACGTATGATTTATTCCTTTTTGTATCGCTTTCTTTGTTAAATCCCATACTGACTGAATTTTCTGAAATCTTTTCTGCGCCTATATTACCTGTCATTATGACAACAGAATTTTTAAAGTCGGCGGTTCTTCCGTCTGAAGATGTCAATACGCCGTCCTCAAGAATTTGCAAAAGCAGATCAAAAACATCGGGATGGGCTTTTTCGATTTCATCAAGCATAATTACGGAAAAAGGTGTTTTTCTCACCGCTTCTATCAGGCGTCCGCCGTTTTCAAATCCCACATATCCGGGAGGCGAACCAATCAGCTTAGATATAGAATGTTTTTCTTTATATTCGGACATATCAAGGCGAATAAGTGACTTTTCATCACCAAACATTGCTTTAGCTAAGCTTTTACATAGCTGTGTTTTCCCAACGCCCGTAGGTCCAAGAAAAATAAACGAACCGATGGGTCTGTTTGGAGACTTCAGACCTGCCCTGCTTCTTTTAATAGCTTTGACAACTGCTTCTACCGCTTCATCCTGTCCTATAACTTCCCTCTTTATTTCTTCCTCCATGCCTTCTATTTCTGATATATCATCACTTGAAATTCTGCCTATAGGTATGCCACTCCACCGTGATACGACCTTCGCAATGTCGCTTTTATCAACAATACAAGCATTTTTGCCACAGTCTCCCTGCATTTCAGAAAATCCTTTATTTTTATCAATTATTGCCGCTTTGGCAGAACTATCGGAATACATCTGCATATGCTTTACTGCCGCTGATTCATCAATAATATCTATCGCTTTATCCGGAAGTCTGCGATCCTTTATATATCTTATTGAAAGCTTTACAGCCTCTTTGATCGCCTCGTCTGTTATTATTACTTTATGATGTTTTTCATACCTTTCTCTTAAACCGAACAAAATTTGTTCGGTCATATTTTGGTCAGGCTCTTCTACCAATATAGGCTGAAATCTGCGTTCCAATGCGCTGTCCTTTTCTATATATCTTCTGTATTCTTCGTTCGTGGTAGCGCCTATGACCTGTATTTCACTTCTTGCCAATAAGGGTTTAAGAATATTTGCAGCGTCTACCGAGCCTTCGGCGGAACCTGCGCCTACAATATTGTGCACCTCATCTATAAACAAGATAGTTTCCTTGTCTTGTGCAACTTCATCTATTGCTGATTTTATTCTTTCTTCAAAGTCCCCTCTGTATTTTGCTCCGGCTACCATTGAAGTTATATCAAGAATAAAAATGCGCTTGTTTTTTAAGCATTCAGGCACATTTCCCTCAACGATTTTTAAAGCAAGTCCTTCAACTATCGCAGTTTTTCCTACGCCGCTTTCACCAATAAGACACGGATTATTTTTTCTTCTCCTCAAAAGGATCTGTATCGTTCTTTGTATCTCATCTTCACGTCCGATGACAGGATCTATCTCTTTTTGCTCGGCAAGGATTGTAAGGTCCTTGCCGTATTTTTCAAGAACGCTGTCGGCTCTCGATTTTCTGCGTGAAAATGTGTTTCTGCTTGCAATACCTGCAGAAAGTTTATTTGAAATGCAATCGTTCATACCCGACGCAATATCCACACCCATGTCCCTTAAAAGTATATTGCCGTAACATTCTGGGTCTGAAAGAAGAGAATAAAGTATATGCTCCGTACCGGCACATTTTTCATTTTCTGTTTTCGCCAACGAAAATGCGTTTTCCAGTATTTTTCTGCTTCTCGGAGTAAAATCAGCCGCCTCAAGCTGAGTGGGTATTCCTCTTCCTATGGATCTTTCTATTTTATTTATCAGCATATCCTTTCGTATGCCCTGTGAGGACAGGATATGCTCCGCCACACTCCCTTCGTCCGACATCAGACCGCACAATATGTGCTCGCTGCCCACATATGTGTGCCCCATCAGAGAGGCTGTTCTGATCGAAAGATTAAGCGCGCTGCCTGCCTTTTCGGTAAATCCGTTGAATTCTGCCATAAATTTTCCTTTCATATGCACTGAATAATTGTAACACAAAAATCACTTTTTCATATATTATATTATGAAACGTTTCAACAAATATAAACAAGGAGGGCTTTACTTATGTGCGGAAATAATAATTGCAGTTGGGTAATCATCCTTATTCTCGTACTCAGCTGCTGCGGCAACAACAATCTGTTTGGCAACAACAATGATTGCGGCTGCAACAACAATTGTGGATGCAACAACAATAGCTGTGGCTGCGGCTGCAACTAAAAACGTCAAACAACGGGGGAAACCCCGTTGTTTTTATTATATGTAAATGTACAGGCCATTGTGCATTTTTTCCAATTACACAGCTTTTCAGGAAAGCAAGATTATTGAAAAAATACCTTTATAAATGTAATAAAAAGGAGTATAATATAAAGTTGTGAAATTTTTTAATAAAATATAGCAGTTCTAAAGCAAGGAGACATATAAAATGATAAGAAATGATTTAAGGAACATAGCTATCATCGCTCACGTGGACCACGGAAAAACAACGCTGGTAGACGAAATGCTCAAGCAGGGAGGAGTTTACCGTGAAAATCAAGCAGTTGTCGAACGTGTTATGGACAGCAACGACCTTGAAAGAGAAAGAGGAATTACAATTCTTGCAAAAAACACGTCTGTATATTATAAAGATGTAAAAATCAACATTGTTGATACTCCGGGACATGCCGACTTCTCAGGCGAAGTTGAAAGAATCCTTAAAATGGTAAACGGCGTTCTCCTTTTGGTGGACAGCTTTGAGGGAACAATGCCGCAGACACGTTTCGTACTGCAAAAGGCGCTTGAGCTTGGACATAAAATTATTGTAGTTGTCAACAAGACCGACAGACCTGACGCAAGAAATCATGAGGTAGTAGACGAAGTGCTGGAGCTTCTTCTTGATCTGGACGCAACGGAAGAACAGCTTGAAAGTCCCGTTGTTTTCTGTTCGGGACGAAACGGCGTTGCCTCATATTCTCCTGATTCTATGGGTGAAAACTTTATTCCCCTTTTTGAAAAAATACTCGACCACATTCCTGCTCCTGAAGGCGATGAAAACGGAGAACTTCAACTGCTCGTTTCTTCAATAGATTACAATGATTATGTGGGAAGAATAGCGGTAGGACGTGTTGAAAGAGGAAGAATAAAAGTAAATCAGGAAGTCATGGTATGTGACTATCACAACAGCGTTACTCCTTACCGTGGAAAAATCGTAAGTCTTTATCAGTTTGACGGCTTGGGAAAAACGCCTGTTGAAGAGGCTATGGTAGGAGATATCGTATGCTTCAGCGGGATTGAAAATATAACGATAGGCGAAACAGTATGTTCGGTAAATGCAGTTGAACCCTTGCCGTTTGTCAAAATATCAGAGCCTACTGTTGAAATGACTTTCTCCGTAAATGATAGTCCTTTTGCAGGAAAAGAAGGAAAATTTGTAACGTCACGTCAAATCAGGGACAGACTGCACAGGGAGATACTCAAGGACGTTTCTCTCAGAGTTAAGGACAGCGATACAACAGACAGCTTTGACGTGGCTGGCAGAGGCGAAATGCACCTTTCAATTCTTATAGAAACAATGAGGAGAGAGGGATATGAGCTTTCCGTCAGCACTCCCAGAGTTCTGTACAAGGAAATAGACGGTGTAAAGTGCGAGCCTATGGAAAGGCTGATCATAGACGTTCCCAACGAATCCGTAGGTTCAGTAATGGAAAAAATGGGAATACGCAAGGGCGAGCTTGTTACAATGAACCCAATCGGAAGCCGCACAAGGCTTGAATTTATCATTCCCGAAAGAGGTCTTTTCGGTTATAAAAGCGAATTCCTGACTGATACAAAAGGCGAGGGCGTAATGAATACTGTCTTTGACGGGTACAAGCCTTTTATGGGGGATATTCCCACAAGGACAACAGGTTCTCTTGTAGCGTTTGAAACAGGTACTGCCTGCGCTTACGGCTTGTTTAACTGTCAGGACAGAGGACAGCTTTTTGTTGACGCAGGAACCGAGGTTTATGAAGGAATGGTGGTCGGCGTTTCTCCAAAGTCAGGCGACATAAACATAAACGTCTGCAAAAAGAAACATCTTACCAATACAAGAGCAAGCGGCAGCGATGAAGCGCTCAGACTTATACCCTACAAAAGAATGAGCCTTGAAGAAAGTCTGGAATTTATCGGCGACGACGAGCTTGTTGAAGTAACACCCAAAAACATACGCATTAGAAAACGTATTCTCAATAACGAGCTGAGAGCCAAGGATCAGGCAAAAAGAAAAAATGAAAAGTAAAGACCTTGATGAATAAAACGCTTGTTTTTTTAACCAAAAAATGTTATAATTATTTTTATGGATTATTTAACGATAGGAACTACTAAAATAGAAAAAACGGCAGCTCTTGCCCCTATGGCGGGAATGGCGGATACAGCGTACCGGCTTATGGCCAAAAAATACGGCGCATCTGTCGTATTCAGCGAAATGGTGAGCTGCAAAGGACTTTGCTATACTGACAGAAAAAGTGCTGAACTGCTTAAGATACAAAATGCTGAACGTCCAATGGCTGTTCAGCTGTTTGGGAGCGAGCCTGAATTTTTTCAAAAGGCTGCTCCTATTGCCGCACAGTATGATCCCTTTATGATAGATATAAACTGCGGCTGTCCTGTTCCAAAGGTTACGGGAACAGGAGCAGGGTCGGCTTTGATGAAAAATCCAAAGCTTATAGGCGAAATAATCAAGGCAATAAAAAAATCCACAAATATTCCCATAAGCATAAAAATAAGGTCAGGCTGGGACGCATCAAGTATAACCGCAGTAGAAACAGCCAAAATTGCCGAGGACAGCGGAGCATCAGTCATCACCGTTCACGGTAGGACAAAAGAACAGATGTACTCCGGAAAAGCAGACTGGGATATTATTTCCCGGGTAAAGTCGGCGGTTTCCATTCCTGTTTTCGGAAACGGAGATGTTACGGACGCACTATCCTGTGCAAAAATGTATAAAGAAACCAATTGCGACTTAGTGCTTATCGGAAGAGGAACATACGGCAAGCCCTGGATATTTGAAGAAATAAAGCATTATTTTGAAACAGGCGAGTTACTTCCAGAGAAAACGCTTGAGGAGAAGCTTGACATACTGACTGAACACGTCAGGCTTATAACTGATTTAAAAGGGGAAAAGGTCGGTATGCGGGAAGCTCGAAAGCATACGATATGGTATATCAAAGGGATACAGAATGCCGCTGCTTACAGAAATCGCTGCGGTCAGTTAAACACGCTTGATGACTTTAACAGGCTTATTGAAGAAATAAAGTATAATACGGACAGATAAATACGGAGATATTACAATGAATTCTCTTGTTGATAATATGTTCATAGCATATGACATAAATGAACATATTTTGTTGAAATGTATCAGAAAAATTTATTCTGAAAATTTTAATGACGCTGTTGACGGATATTTATCATTATGCAGTACTTTACTTTTGTCAGGTCAGACACTAAGTGAAGCTCTGCATGATATGCTTGTTTATTCAAATCAGGAGATCGTAGAAAAATATTTAAAAACAAGCGACCCGATGCTTTTTAAAGCAATTGAATTTGACGTAAACAGGATAGCTGAAATCAGCAAAACAAGTTTAAAGGAAATCAAAGAATATCTTTCAAATAAGTTTAATTTTGGCGCAGATGAACTTCCTGAATTTATAATCGGTGATTTTTTCTATGACGCTGAATATTTCATAAACTTCTGTAAAGAAAACGGAAGTGGCTTGTTTGCAAAATATAAAGCGTTTATATATAGTGAAAATACATTAAAGCCTGTCTTATCTCCTGACCCGATAAGGTTATCAGATTTGAAATTGTATGAAGCGCAAAGAAATCAAATTGTAGAAAATACGCTTTGTTTCATAAACAACAAAGCGGCTGTCAACGTTCTTTTATACGGCGACAGAGGCACAGGTAAATCAAGCACAATAAAAGCGCTTCTCAATGAATATCCTACGCTAAGAATGATACAGATAGACAAATCAAACATTTCCGCAATTACTGAAATATTTGAAATGCTGAGGAATATTTCACTTCATTTTATAATTTTTATTGACGATCTGAGTTTTTCAGAGAACGATGAAGGATTTTTTGTCTTAAAGCAGGCATTGGACGGTTCCCTTTCGGTCAAGCCGAATAACATTCTGATTTATGCTACTACAAACCGCAGACATATTATAAAAGAAACTTCGCTGAACAGAAGTGAAAATTATGTTCATAAAAGCGACGCTGTGGACGATAATATGTCTTTGTCGGAAAGATTCGGATTATTCGTTACTTTTTCCGCACCTAATAAGGATCAGCTGTTGGAAATCGCATTGAAAATCGCAGAAAGCAGAAATATCACAATCGACAAAGAAACGTTTGCCGCAGGATTGGACAGGTTTTCTATAAGACGCGGCGGACGTTCCCCACGAATAGCAAAGCAATATGTAGATATGTTAGAAGCACGGCTGGCTTTAGGATTAGATGTAATGTAATTTTTGAAAGAGAATATAAGATGAAAAAAATTTTTGTACTACTGCTTATCGTTGTTCTCGCATTATGCGGGTGTAGCAACGGAAACGGAGATAATATCGACACTGTGACAACAACACAGCCTGGGGAGCCTATGCCGTATCCTTTCACAATAAACGGCGTAGAAGTAAAAAAGCAGCCTGAACGTGTTGTCTGTCTTTCTCCTGCAATTGCCGAGATAATATATGAGGTAGGATATGGCGATAAAATAATCGCCAGAAGCAGTTACTGCGACTATCCCACAGACATTCTTGCGGCAGAAGATGTAGGCAGTTCTGCAAACCCTGATATTAACAGGATAACCGACCTTATGCCCGATATGGTTATCACGTCATCTCCAATTGCGTCCAAAGACTTATTTACAATGGAACAGGCGGGTATAACTACTGTTATGATCCCTGCGCCTACCACACTTGAAGGATTTTCGTCCATATATACTTCTGTCGGGCTGATTTTTGAAGGTATGTTCACGGGAGCAGACAAGGGAAACGAAGTTTATTCATCTATCTCTGAGCAACTCGGTAATCCTGATAAAATAGATATAGGCAAATTCATATATATAACTGAAAATATTTCCGTTGCGGGCGGAGATACGTTTGAAAGCGCTGTTTTATCAAATTTTGGAACGAATATTGCACAAAATTCTTCCGGGTACGAATATGATATAAATAAGCTTGCTGAAAATCAGCCTGATTACATTATTTTAAATGATAAATTTACTACCGAAGATCTGGCGGAAAGCGAAGTATTGTCACAGCTAAACGCAGTTACAGAAAATAAAATAATATATGTTGACAATACTTTTTTTGAGCGCCCTTCCTCAAGAATAACACAAATGCTGAAAAAACTTACTGATGATTATAAAGCTCAAACGCTAAACTGATAAAAATAAATTATGAGAGGTATATAAAATGAAGTGGACAAGCCTTAATGATTTAAGAGAAAGCTACCTTAAATTTTTTGAAAGTAAGGGACATCTGAGAATGGATTCTGCTCCTCTTGTTCCACAGGGCGACAACTCTGTTCTTCTTATCAATGCGGGAATGACGCCTTTGAAAAAATACTTTCAGGGCGTTGAAACTCCTCCCTGCAAAAGAGTGACCACCTGCCAAAAATGCATACGCACTCCCGATATAGAAAATGTGGGCAAAACTGCGCGCCACGGAACATACTTTGAAATGCTGGGTAATTTTTCCTTCGGCGATTATTTTAAGCACGAGGCGACAGCGTGGGCCTGGGAATATCTTACCAAGGTGCTTGAAATTCCTGAGGACAGGCTTTGGGTCACCATATATGAAGAAGACGACGAAGCGGGAGATATATGGGCCAATGAGATAGGCGTTCCTAGAGAAAGAATAATTAAATTGGGAAAGAAGGATAATTTCTGGGAACACGGCAGTGGTCCCTGCGGTCCTTGCTCTGAAATACACTTTGACAGAGGAGAAAAATACGGTCCTTTCATAGATTTTGAGCAGGCGGGAGAATGCGACCGCATAATTGAAATATGGAACCTTGTATTCACTCAGTTTGACAATGACGGCAACGGAAATTACACCATGCTTGCAAACAAAAACATTGACACAGGTATGGGACTTGACCGTCTTGCCTGTGTAATGCAGGGCGTTGATAATATGTTTGAGGTGGATACAGCTCAGAATATTATCAAGACGATTTGCGATATCACAGGAAAAAAATATAAGGAAAATGAAAAAGACGACGTTTCTATCCGTGTTATTACCGACCACGTCAGAGCAAGCACGTTCCTTATCGGCGACGGAGTAAGGCCCTCCAACGAAGGAAGAGGATATGTTCTCAGAAGGCTTATCAGGAGAGCCGCCCGTCACGGAAGACTGCTCGGAATGAACGAGAGCTTTTTGTATAAAGTAGCTGACAGCGTTATAAATGAAAATGCGCCCGCATATCCCGAAGTGGTTGAAAAACGTGAGTATATCAAAAAAGTTCTGCAAACCGAAGAAGACAGCTTCAACAAAACTGTTGAAAAAGGCACTCAGATCTTGCAGGACCTGATTGACAAGATGGATACAAACAGTATTCTCAGCGGCGAAGAAGTTTTCAAGCTCCACGATACCTACGGATTCCCTCTCGACCTTACAAAAGAGATACTGGCAGAAAAGAATCTCAAGCTGGACGAAAAGAGATTTTTTGAACTTATGGATAAGCAGCGTACTACCGCCCGTTCAAATCAATCCTTCAAAGGCGGTTGGGACGAGGCGTCGCTTGATTCATTCAACGGTTATTCCACTAAATTCGTTGGTTATGAAAAGCTATCCTGCGATACGCAGCTTAAAGTTATCCTGAAAGACGGTCAGACTGTTGAAAGCTGCTCTGAAGGAGATGAGGTCGTAGTTTTAATAGAAACTACTCCCTTCTATGCTGAAAGCGGCGGACAGGTCGGAGATAAAGGTACTATCACAAATGGCGACAATGTACTGTCTGTTCTTGATACAAAGAAACTTGGCGGTGGACAGTTTGTATGTGAATGTCGTGTAGAAAGCGGTTCATTCTATATAAATGATAATGTGACCGCACAGGTAGATGAACAGCTCCGTATGGCGACTGCAAGAAACCATACCTGCGCTCACCTGCTCCAGGCCGCATTGCGCCGTGTACTTGGCGATCACGTTCATCAGTCGGGTTCATACGTTGACCCATATAAGTGCAGATTTGACTTTTCACACTTCAGCGCAATGACTCCCGAAGAGATCACAGAAGTCGAAAAAATCGTAAATGAAGAAATACTTAAAGCTACACCTGTAACTACCGAGGAGCTTCCTATTGAAGAGGCGCAGAAGAGAGGAGCAATGGCTCTGTTCGGAGAAAAATATGGCAAGATCGTAAGAGTGGTTACCGTCCCCGGATTTTCAACCGAATTCTGCGGAGGTACACATCTTACGAATACCGCCCAGGCAGGTCTGTTCAAAATTGTAACGGAAACCTCCGTTGCCAGCGGAGTAAGACGCATCGAAGCAATAACAGGTCTTGAAGTTATCTCTGCGTTTAACGCGTTGAATTATATGGTGGGCAAAATTGCATCTACCATCAAGGTGTCAAGCGAAAGCGCAATTATAAGCCGCTGTGAAAGCTTGCAGACCGAAGTACACGATTTAAAAAAGGAAATAGACCGCTTAAACGAGCAGATTTCTGCCTCTCAGCTTAAAGGTCTGTATGATAATCCCGAAGAGGTCAACGGTATCAAGATAATCACTGCAATGCTTACAGGTACATCAGGCGAAAATCTGAAAAAAGCGGCTGATCAGATAAAGAGCAAGGAAGGTAGCTTTATTGCTGTTCTTGCGGGAGTGGCTGACGGAAAGGGCAACTTTGTCTGCTGCTGCAGCAAAGAGGCAGTTGACAAAGGCGCAAACGCAGGTCAGATAGTGCGCAAGGTTGCGGAAATAACGGGCGCTAAAGGCGGCGGAAAGCCTGATATGGCAATGTCAGGCATAGGCGATACTACCAAAATAGACGAGGCGCTTATGTCGGTCAAAGCAATAGCAGAAGAAATGCTGAAAAATTAATATAAATAAGGAGCATAAAATGGAAAATTGTCTTTTTTGTAAAATAATTAATGGGGAGATCCCTTCGTCAAAAGTGTATGAAGATGATGAAATTCTGGCATTTAAAGACATAAGCCCTATGGCGCCCGTTCATATCCTGATAATTCCAAAGACACATATTGACGGAGCAGATAAATTAAACGAAAGCAATTCAGCTGTCGTTTCCAAAATATTCACTGTTGCGGCAAAATTGGCTGAGGAATTAAAGCTGGAAAACGGATTCAGAATAGTGACAAACGTAGGTGAGGACGGCGGCCAGACTGTAAGGCATCTTCATTTTCACCTTTTAGGCGGCGAAAAGCTGAATACAAAGCTCTGCTGAAAACTGAACATATATAAAAGCTGAAAGGAGAAATGCTTTTCCCTTAAAAAAGCATATTGAAATTATGAAGCACAAATTAGGCTTAATAGGTTTTTCATACCTTGCTGGTCTTATTTGTGCTACAATTTTTAATTCCCTGATTATTTTTTGTTTAGCAGGACTTGTTTTTGCTGTTTCTCTTGCACTTTTATTTTTTAAGAAGAATAAGTTTGCAATAATGCTTTTTACCGTTTCTGCTGCAATGGCTGTTTACGGAATATATACTGTGTTGGTGTATGAGCCTGTCGTTGCCAACGACGGAAAAACGGTTGAAATAACAGGTGTTGTATCAGAAGTGCGCCGTTATTCAAATGATACCGCATCATATATAATTGATACAAATATAGACGGAGTGGACACATCTGTCACTTTATTTTCATCAGATACACAGTGTGCGGTCGGAGATCATATAAGTTTCAGCGGAAAACTGTCAAAGCTGACTGACAACACAGAATTTGCAGAAGAAAGCTACTATAAAACCAAAGGAATATTTTTAAAGGCAATCTCTTCTTCAGGAATCGAAATCACGCCGGATGATTCGTTTAACCTCAAGTCGTGCATAATAAATTACAGCGACTACATAGGAACAAGGATAAAAACTATGCTCCCAGGTGAAGAAGGAGATTTACTGAAAGCACTGTTTCTCGGAGATAAATCAGGCTTGTCAGATACGTTGTCGAGCAATATAAAACGTGCGGGGATAAGTCATTTTACAGCAGTTTCAGGTATGCACCTTACAATAATTTCTCATATCTTAATGCTTATTATAGCTATCACTCCTCTGAGAAAACACAGATTTTTCAGATTTGCAACGCTTTCTGTCCTTATTTTTATGTTTATGCTGTTTTTCAGAATGTCGGTTTCCGTTATAAGGGCAGGAATAATGCTTATTGTGTTTTACGGTTCTGAGCTTTTTATGAGAAAAGGAAGCACGCTCAATTCTATGGGAATAGCAGTTCTTGCAATAACGCTGTTCCAGCCTTATTCCTGTCTTGATACAGGTCTGCTTTTATCTTTGGCAGGTACTTTCGGAATAGGAGTTTTATCCCCGTTTTTCTGTAAAAGACTGCGCTCTAATTCATTTAAACCTTTTAAAACAGCACTTATCGGTTCGGCGTGTGCTACTTTATGTACTTTTCCGCTGAGCTGCTTGTTCTTTGGCGGATTTTCTACTTTAGGCATTGTTATGAATATGCTCCTTTATCCCTTGTTCCTCTCTGCACTTGTATGCCTTACGCTTTTTGCAATAACAGGCGGAGTGGGATACGGATTTATGTTCGTTGCAGGATTATGCGCAAAGGCAATGATAGCGGCTATAAATCTGTTCGGCGGCTTTAAATACAGCTATATCAGCTTACATTATGATTTTCTGGGAATGATATTCGCCTTTTCCGTAATTTTTATAATTGCCGTCTATTTGATATTCAAAAGTCCCCAAAGGACGTCAATGGCGATAGGAATATCGTTTTGTGCTATCGTGGGCTGTGTTACCGCAGAAAATTGTCTTGATATGAATAAAACAAAGCTGCTTATGTATTCAGACGGAGACGATGCCTGCGTTATTGTTGAAAAGCAGTCGGCAATATGTGTTATTGCCAGCGATGATTCAAACGATATTCTGAATTATATTACAGAATATTTTCAAAACAGCTTTTGGGACAAATTATCGGTAATTAAAATAATAGACAGCTCGCACAATAATATAAAAGCCTTTGAAGAAATACCTTGTCAGGTATTTTCTCCTCCCGAAAAGAATGACAGATCATATACAGTGGGAGATGAGATAAGCGTTTCATTCGGAGAGAAATACGGAACGATAGCCTTTGAAGGCACGTCAGTAACCGTTTCGCCTACCGCTGAGCCGAAAGACGACAGCATATGTGTGATTTACGGCTATAAGAAAAAAGTCCCCGAGCTTTCGGGAAAGGTTTTCTGCTCAAGCAGAAGAATAGACGACAGCTACGATTTTGTTAATCTTTATTACGATACGGCAGAATATTATGTAAGTAAAACCATACTTCAAAATATGCATAGGTAAAGGAGAAAATATGCCTGTTATTACTGAAACCAAATTAAGCGCCGATATAAAAAAAGGCGTATTTTACCCGGTATATTTTTTTTACGGAGAAGAAGCATTTCTCACAAAAATGTATGCCGATAGGATAAAAACAAAAGCCTTGGGTGAGCAACCAATCGATATAAATCTTTTGGAAATGAGTGGCAATCCCGATTTATCGGTACTGTCAGAGCAAATTCAGGCTGTTCCCTTTTTCGCTGAACATAAGGTGATTATGATAAACGACTTTAGTATTGAAAAGGTAGCAGATTCTGACGTTGAACCGTTTAAAGAAATCATTCAAAATGTTCCGGATACAACAATACTTATTTTTTATCTAACAAATTGCACTTTCTCATTAAGGTCGGAAAAAGTAAAAAAGATATTTGAGGCTATTAAGGAAAACGCCTGCGTATGCGAATTTACTCCTCTCAATCAAATGAAGATAGGAGAACTGATCTGCAAAAAGGTCGCTAAGCAGAAACGTGTCATTTCAAGAACGACCGCTGAATATTTAGCCGAAATAACCGCTTGCGATATGACTATGGCGTCAACGGAAACTGCCAAGCTATGTAGCTATGTTGATGAAGGTCAGGAGATAACAAGGGAAATTGTAGATCGAACAGTTGCAAAACAGCTTGAAACAAAGGTATACACGCTGTCTGATGCGATAATTTCAAAAAATAAAAACAAGGCATTTACAATTTTAGGAGAATTATTTGAACAAAGAGCTAAAGCCGTACAGATCCTATCATCCCTCGGCGACGCTTATGCTGACTATTATTATGTAAAAACAGCAAAAGAAAAAGGAATAATACCTCAGCAGGTAGTCGAGGAATTCGGCTATAACAAAAAAAGAGCCTTTATCGTTTCAAAAAAATACAATGAATCTGCAAAAATGGATTTAAATGATATAAGAAATGCCATTGAAATAATTTTTGAAGCAGATACAAAGTGCAAATCAATAAACGTAAACGAAAAGCTCC
This sequence comes from uncultured Ruminiclostridium sp., assembly GCA_947630175.1. Lineage (GTDB taxonomy): Bacteria > Bacillota > Clostridia > Oscillospirales > Ruminococcaceae > Ruminiclostridium_E. The sequence continues at coordinate 350,272 of CANRGJ010000001.1, forward strand.
TTATGGAGGAAGTCCTCTTGAAATTGTTATAAAATATCGGAAAGGACAGAAAATGCTACATCTGAAACAGGCGGTAATTGTTGAAGGAAAATATGATAAAATAAAAATTTCATCAATAATAGATTCTCTGATTATAACAACAGACGGCTTTTCGATTTTTAAGGATAAGGAAAAAATGGCGTTGATAAAGGAGTTAGCAGAAAAAGACGGAGTTATTATTCTGACAGACAGCGACAGCGCAGGCTTTAAAATCAGAAATTATATCAAAGGGTGCACTTCTAAAGGCAAAATAACAAATATCTACATTCCTGAAATAATGGGCAAAGAAAAACGCAAAGCCGTTCCCTCAAAAGAAGGCAAGCTGGGTGTTGAGGGAATGTCGACCAAAATCCTTATCGATGCATTTGAAAAAATGGGAATATGCGTCAGTGAAACAGAAAAAAGATCCGCCGATATATTTACAAGGGCAAGGCTGTTTGACGACGGATTTATCGGACAAGCCAATTCTGATATAAAAAGGCAGAAACTGCTCAAAGAGCTTTCCTTGCCGTCAACTCTTTCTGTTACGGCAATTATTGAGGTTCTTAACGCAATGTTCACGGAAGAAGAATATGAAAATGCCGTCAAAAAAATTATATAAGAAAATTGTTACCATTTTGTAATTGACTTAAATAACATTTTTTGCTATAATTTTCGTAATGTAATTTTATATTTGGAAGGTTATTTCAATGGTATTTTCCAGTCTTACGTTTATGTTTTTATTTCTGCCGATAGTGCTTATAGTTTATTATATTGCGCCAAAACAGCTGAAAAATCTGTTCATACTGATAAGCGGACTTATCTTTTATGCATGGGGCGAGCCGCTTTATGTGCTTGTTATGATCGCATCTACGCTTATCGACTATACAGCGGGACTCCTTATTCACAAATTCGATGATAAAAACGCTATCAGACGGCTTTGCCTTATAGTTTCACTGGTGATGAATCTGGGACTTTTGGGAGTGTTTAAATACAGCGGATTTGTATTGGAAAATATAGATACTATATTTGGTACAGCATTTTACGACCCGGAGCACGTTCTTCCCCTCCCGATAGGTATCAGCTTTTTTACTTTCCAGTCAATGTCTTATACAATAGATATGTATATGCGGAAAATAAAGGTCCAGAAAAATCCTATTTCATTTGCCGCATTTGTGACCTTGTTCCCTCAGATAGTGGCAGGTCCTATTGTGAGATATGACGATATTGCGGCTGAGCTGGACGACAGAACGATAAATTTAGACTGCTTATACGAAGGTATAATCAAATTTATTACAGGACTTGGAAAAAAGGTACTTATAGCAAATAATATCGGAATGTTATGGACGACCGTCAAAGGATTTGAAACAGGAGAATTGTCCGTACTGACCGCCTGGCTCGGAATAATTGCGTATACGTTCCAGATATATTTTGATTTTTCCGGTTATTCGGATATGGCTATCGGGTTAGGAAAGATGATGGGATTTAATTTCCCGCAGAACTTTAATTATCCGTATCAATCAAAGAGCATAAGCGAATTTTGGCGCAGATGGCATATAACCTTGGGCGCATGGTTCAAAAGTTATGTTTACTTCCCTCTCGGCGGCAGCCGTAAGGGTATGAAAAGAACAGTTTTTAACCTTGCCGTTGTCTGGCTCCTTACGGGTATATGGCATGGTGCAAGCTGGAATTTTATTTTGTGGGGCGTTTTATACGGAGTCGTAATAATACTTGAAAAGCTGTTTCTCGGAAAAATACTTGACAGAATACCGTCATTTTTCTCTTGGTTTTATACAATGCTGTTGGTCGTTTTAGGCTGGGTATTGTTTGACACCGCAAACCTTCCTACCGCTTTCGGATATATGGGCTCTATGTTTGGCGGAACGGGAATTTTATTTGACGATCAGGGATTGTATCTGCTTAAGAATTATGCAGTTATACTTGTCGTTGCGGCATTTGCCTGCACAGACGCTTTCAAAAAGCTCATAGAGTGGGCGAAAACGAAAATTCCTGTGGTAATAAATTATTCTACTCCTATTGCGAAATTTGCAATTTTGTTTTTCTCCACAGCATATCTTGCAAATGCAACATACAATCCGTTCCTGTATTTTAACTTTTAAAAAGGAGGTGCTGTTACAGTGAAAGATTTTTATAAAAAAATAATGATAGGATTATTTGCGCTGTTTTTGATAACAATTCCTGTTCTCACCTTTGTTTATATGCCGAAAGAAGAAAGACCTTTTTCTGAAAATGAAAATAAGTATCTTACCGCTTTTCCGAATTTTTCATTAAGAACATACAAAGATAAAACGTTTATGAACGGTTTCGACGAATGGCTTTCAGACAGATTTCTTGCACGGGAACAATGGATAATATTCAAAAATAATACTGATATGGCAATCGGCAAGGACGAAATAAACGGCGTTTTTATAAGAAACAATATGATGATGCAGGTTTGGAAAGATTATGACGAGGAGCTGCTGCAAAAAAATATAAAATCAGTAAATAATTTTATTAAAAATCATCCTGACATTGAAGCGTATTTTATGCTTGTTCCAAACGCTCAGGAGATCTACTCCGACACACTTCCCGCATTTGCTGTTGTGGGAGACCAAAATAAGTTTATAAATGATTTTTACTCATCTCTTGACGGATTTGCCGGAACAATAGACGCTTATTCCATTCTTTCTCAGGCAAGAGAGGACGATTCGTATATCTATTACAGAACAGACCATCACTGGACCAGCTATGGAGCTTATCTGGGATATAAGGCGGCAGGTGAAGAGCTGGGATATACTCCTAAAAAAATCGATGAATTTTCCATAGAGCATGCAAGCTATGACTTCAGAGGCACGCTGTTTTCAAAAACACTTGATTTTAATATTACGCCTGATGTAATAGATTATTACACCTTAACTGAAAACGAGCCGAAAGTTAAGGTATCGGTGTACAACGAAAACTCGAACGTATTGAACGGTAATATTAAGTATGATGAATACGACAGCTTATACTTCAGAGAATTTTTGGACGTTAAAGATAAATATTCTTCTTTTCTCGGGCAAAACTCTCCTATTGTGACTATTGAGTCGGATATTGCAGACAATGACCGTTCTTTGCTTATCATAAAAGACAGCTACGCTCATTCAATGATACCGTTTCTTGCCAAAGAATACAGCAAGATAACAATGATAGATTTAAGATATATACGCACTGATTTTCAGACGTTTGTTTCTCCTGATGATTATGACCAGCTGCTGTTCTTATACAACGTCATAACATTTTCAGAGGATGAAAATATCGTAAAGCTCAATTTCAGCAAATAAAATTTTCCCGCTTGGCCTTCCTTTTGACAAAAAGCTCCCCTTTGAAATACAGTCAAAGGGAAGCTTTTCATATTTAAAACTTAAATCAAAGAGTTTTGAAAAAATATTTAGTATGTATCCGCCGCCGGCAACAGCGCCGAGCTTTTGTATTTTGTAAGTAAACCTACCGTTTGGGTCCAGCGCCCGACAGCTCAGTGCCATAGTCAGAAATCAGCGGAAAACGCCGCAACAGAGTTTGTCAAGGCAAGTTGAGAGATGAGTATGATTATCTCCCGAACAGGCTTCCAACCCACTCCTTGATACTGTCGATAATACCCCCGGACACAGCTAGCTTCAAGCTGTTCATCGGAGAGCTCTCCGTCGTTACATACCAACATATCCAGAAGTTCCTTTGCCTTCGCAAGCAACAGAAGTTCTTCAAGAGTTTTTTGCGGTTTTTAAAAGTTCATCACAGTCCATAGCTTTTTCTTCGCCTTTTGGGAAAATCAAACGTGGGGATACAGAGTTGGCGTATAATCAGGATTTTTTGCGGAAAGCCCATTTGCGGCAGATTTGTTTCCGTTTAAAGATACCGACGGCTTATCTGAAAGAAGGGTGAAAGTTCCTCCTGCAGCAGCTTCAAGCTCGTCATCGGTAAGCTCAATGTCGTTTTCTTTTGCAAGAGCACGAATTTCTTCTACGGAACTTTCTTCCTTCAGGTTTGCTAAAAATTCTTCTTTTTTCATAATATTTGTCCTTTCATTGTGTGCGGCACGGTTTTTGCCGCAGAGAAGATATTTTTTGTTCTCGTGTTTAACTTCCGGGAAAAATCTTCCTTATTTACACATAATCACCTATTACAAAGATGGGAAGCTGGATCTTGTCTTTTTCGCTGACAGTGCCTGCGGAAGATTTTTGGTTCTGCGAAGACTCGCAGCTGCCAAGAACATTTAAAGTTCCGCCAGTGATGGCTTTAAGCTCATCGTCGGTAAGCTCGACGCCGTTTTCTGTTGCGAGAGCAAGTATTTCTTCAACAGATTTTTCCTCTTTGATGGTCGCTAAAAATTCCTCTTTCTCCATAATACTAATAAACTCCTTTCAATAATAATTTACTTTTTGTTGAGGATACTGTTTGTAGAATTCATATTTGAAATATTTTCCAATGAATCCTTTTTCACAACACCATTGGTAATGATAACAGACTTACCTCCCGCAACCGTTTCCAGTTCGCCTTCAGAAAGCTCAACATCTAAATGGAGCTCTTCTTTATTTTTTACTTCCTTTGGTTTTTGAATAAGATCGTTTTTCATAAATAATTCCTTTCCTTATAATGTAACAACGTATAGGTTTTACTTGCTTTAGATCACAGGTGCTTATTGGAGAAATCCTTGACCTTATCCACAATTCCGCCTGCAACAGAATCAAGAATATCATCGTTAAGCTCACCGTTAGAATTAAATTTATCAAACAATTCCTGTGCTTTCTCCTTAGCAAGTTCAACACCGTTTGCCTTGGCAAGATCTATCATTTCATTGACAGACTTTGCCTCTTTCAGTTTTGCAATAATTTTTTCGTCCATTGTAATTTCTCCTTTTTTAAATTTAAAGTCCTAACATATCTGCAAAGCCTGTTTGCTCCAAAATAGATAAAACAAGCTCATTAGGCTGTTCAAACGTCAAAGCGTGATTTCCGACATGCTTTATCATTTGAAGGATAACACGCAGTCCTGCTGAGGATATATACTCAAGCTCTCCTGCAAAAATTGTGATCTTTGTTATCTCATGCTCTTTGAGCATATCCTGAAAAAGCTCTAACAGCTGCGGTGCGCTGATAGTGTCCAAACGTCCGATCAGGGTCAGATTTAAGCTACTGTCGGAAATGCTGTTGGTTATTTTTAGTCCTTTCGCAGTTGTACTGACCGTATCGGCACTCGCTGCTTCATCAAGGCTAACCACCCATATATAAACCTTTTCCAAGCAGGCAGTAATCTTTTTGCGCATATCGTCGGGATAAGCATCAAGCTGAGTCAAATGAAGATCCGGCGACCACATTGGGTGTTTTTCCACTAAAAGTCCGTTTTCTTTCAGCAAGCGTTCAGCCTCGTCAACAGGAACGGTTTTTATGGTTGCATCAGACTGACGGTTAAACTCCTGATGATCTTTTCTTAAAACTTCCATAGAGCGTTCACCCATCATAGCGGCTGCAACCGCTTTAAAGGAAAGACCAACCTCAAAATCCGTGGTGACCCATACTCCGCCGTGCTTTGCAAGAACATCATGAATACTGCGCCACATTGCCTGTTTTTCCGAAATATCCAGATATACCATAACTCCTTCACTAGAAATTGTTACAGGTCCCTCCATTTTGTCCGCAGCTGCCAGCACGGAAGCGCTGTTTGTAACATCTGTCGCAACATAAGTTCCTTTGCCTTCCATAAGCATATCGTTCAAACGATCCATCACTTCAGTTACTGCAGGAAGGTCACCTCCGATGTAATTGTATCCGTTGTTGATAAGGTATTTGCCTCTAGGTGTGTACCCGCAGGCCAAATCTAACACATTTTTGTTCCCTGCAAGTGCTATTTCTCTGTTGGCGATATTATAACGCAACTCTAGCATAAGTTTGTTTAAGCTTTCAAGAGGTCCGCTTGAATAAAATTTTTCATCTGCTGAATATTGGCTTGTTTCGGGTTCTAATTCATTCAATGCATTTTCAAATTCAACCGCTTCCGCTACACCTGCCTGAACAAGTTGGTGTAACGTTGTCTTTGCCGTATTAAATATCGGGTTGACCTCTTCGTATAAATTTGACATTCTCGCCCTCCTATCTATTATGTTGAATTGTTGTATGTTCAATGAATATCATATCCTGTCAGCTTTGCGATATCTGCCTTGCTCCAAAAGTTATTTTCCCAGTAAAAAAAACTCGTTTTTCCTCTTTTAAAATATTCTGAACGGCATATCGATATTATCATAAATATGACATATATCACATACCTCAAGCGACTGAGGAATAAGCGAAAGAGCACGATAGTATCTGGCTTTTGCACATCGCGAACACCGGAGACAAATCTTCGCATTACACGGTGAATATTTATATTCACATCTGCCGTTAAAACATAAATACAGCGGATAAAAAATAACCTTGTTCCTTTGCCCTGCGAAGGAGATCTATATTTCGTTCGGTAGGCATAACAGTTTCAAATGTAAAAGTTTTTATGTACATCTAAAACGTATTCACGCATATCCTTCTGCTAATTCAGCCGCCTCAAATCAGTGCATTGAGTTGCCATCTTTATGTCGTCTGCATAGATAATTTTTGTCGTCCTTGTTACAGTGCTTTTTCCACTTCCGTTTAGACCTGCAAAGACGATTATCTCAGGATTCATTTCCATAAATACGTCTCCCGCCCGGATATTCTATATTTGATGCTTTTTTCTAGTGGTCGTAACCAGTAACGGGCAGTCCTTGCTTTTGATTTTCCTCGTTTTCTTTTTTATCTCTTCACGAAAGCGCTTAACAAGCTCATCATCTGTTATCCCGCAGGTAGAGTCAAGTTCGTTTGGCTTCGGAGGTTCGTTGTCCTGCTATTTTAACGCTTCATGGAAGCTTTTCAGTAAAAATTGCTTCTTTTTATCCTGCTCAGTTTTTTGATCATTTTGATTGTATATGATTGCTTTTTCTACTTTTTATCAAGACGATTCTATGTTTTTCAGTATTCAAAAAGCTCGTTTTCGTCTAACAATTGACGAAGTTTTTTTAGTGCGCTATGCTGCAAAAAACGTTCATTTGCATAACTGACTCCTATCAATTTTGCTGTTTCCTGAGCCGACAAGCCATGATAAAATCTGTAAATAATAATGTTTCGTTCTCGTTCAGGAAGCTGCTCCAATGCTGATGCAAGGGCTTCCAGCGTGTCTTGCATAAATACATGGTCGTATCCTTTGTCAGGCAGGATAGCAGATTCATCTAACGCAACAGGAACAGGTTCATGCGCCTTTTCCCTGTAATAATCAGTCACCGCATTTCGAGTAATTGCATAAAGCCAAGTACCGGGCGCACTCCTGGAAGGGTCATATTTATCCAAAGACGAAATTGCTTTCAGAAAGACTTGATGAAGGAGGTCTTCCCTGTCATGCTCGTTTTTTATATGAGCACTTATGTATCGTGCAACCTTAATGTGATAGTCACTATAAAGTTCTTCGGGAGTGATGACAGTGTTCATAGCTTTTTGTTTTCCTCCGTACGAGTCCGCCATGTATCAAACTCTCCGGCAGCATTGACTTCCAGTTCACTGTCATTCAGCGGTATGCCAAATGCATTTTTACGATCTAAACCTATTATTTTATCCAAGTGCACATTTCCTTCAAACCGTTGAAAATCAAACAGCGCAATCAAAATATCTTCTGTTTTATCCATTATATATTCCTCATATAGTAGTTTTTTCTATCTCAACACAATAAAATTATATAGGTTAAAGTAATCATTTTAATCAGTTAATTTTGTTTTCATATATTTATACGGAACAAATAAAAAATTGTTAGAATTTTTTGTTATTTTTTTATTTAACCTCTAAACAACTGCCTCTTTTGTCATTTCAGACTCGCTGTCAAGACGCTGCCTTGCAACCAATTCGGCAAATTTGCCTCCTTTTGCTATCAACTCCTCATAGCTGCCGTCTTCAACGATCTTACCTTTTTCAAGATATATTATTCTGTCACACTGTTTTATTGTAGACAGTCGATGTGCAATAACGATCCTTGTGCATTTCAGCTTATCAAGAGATTGAGATACAATTTTTTGAGTAATATTGTCCAATGCGCTTGTAGCTTCGTCAAACATAAGGATTTTTGGTTTGGGAGCAATAGCTCTTGCAATCATAAGACGCTGCCGCTGTCCCCCTGACACTCCGCCGCTTCCCTCTGAAATCAAAGTGTACATACCCATAGGCATTCGGCGAATATCGTCTGCAATTCCGGCAAGCTCAGCCGCTTCCCATGCATCGTCCATAGTCAGCCACGGTGCAGAAATTGTAATATTTGAGAATATGTCGCCTTGAAACAGTTTTCCTTCCTGCATAACTGTTCCCACGTTACGGCGGAGAGATTTCAAGTCAATTCCGGAAAGATCCTTTCCGTCATAATAGACGGCTCCCTTCTGAGGTGTTTCAAATCCAAGCATAATACGCATAAGAGTAGATTTTCCACACCCTGTTGAACCAACTATTGCAACATACTGACCGGGTCTGATTTTTAATGATAAATTATCTATAACATTCGGCATACTCTTATTGTAACTGAAAGAAACGTTACTGAGTTCAACGCCTCCGGACAAGCGTGTAATGACCTGCTTTCCCTCTGATACCTCTGGAAAAGTGTCCATTATCGGCTTTGCTATATCAAGGATCGGTTTGATGTTTGCAGCAGTAAGCGCAATAGCGGCAAGTGACATAAATGCTCCCGATACCATTCCATAAGCCGTATTAAAAGCATAATAGTCAGCTACCGATACATTGTTTACAACAGCCATATAATAAATAACAAATGTACCGACCAGTGTAATAAGCGTTATAATGACATTATTGTATAATATAATTTTGGGTGGATGATAAGTAATTTTAGTCTGATCAGCATAGAGCTTTCCCCATCTTGCAAATGCGCGCTTTTCTGCTCCGGCAAGCTTTATTTTCTGAACGCCCGAAATCAAAGCATAACTCATACCGCTGACTTTTGCGCTGCATTCCAATTGCTTTTTTGATACTTTCATCTTGGCAAATGCAGAAATTACAGAGAATAAAACGGTAAATAAAATAACGATCAGTGCAGGAGCAGCCAAAGCAGGTGTAAAGAAAAATATCTGAGAAATATAAATAAGAGAAAAAAGTGATGTAAGACCTGCCGCAAGAACCGTGTCGACTAACATAGTGCAAAGCATATTTATATGCTGCATACGCATAGCTAACTCGCCCGAACTGTATTCCTTAAAAAATGAAGCAGGAAGCGACATAACACGTGCCATTGCGGCTGCCTGAACAGTAACATTCATTTTAGTAGATATTCTTGCCATAATAAGGGATTTTATCGCTCCAATTAGCTGTGAAGAAATAGTCATACATACTAAAAAAACAGCTATGGATAAAAGCAGCGTAATATCTCCATTTGCAACGACCGTTCCAAATAACAATTGATTGAGCTTTGGACCGAGCAAACCGATCATTGTAACGGCAAGTGTGGCAATTGCAACCATTACATAATCCGAAACAGAAAGAATTTCAGCTATATAACCAAGCAGTATCCTTATATTTATTTTTTTCAAAGGAAAAGGCTTATAAAAAGCAATTGCTTCAATCTCAAAAATATCTTCGTTTTTGCCGGAAATTTTTATATTCTTTCCCGTTTCGGCATCAAAAAATGTATATCCTGACATTCCGACCGGAATCAAAGCCACAATGGAACCGTCGGATTTTTTTATTCCAAGCATAGCTCCGATAGCATCTTTATGCCAGCCCTTTTCTAAATGGACAGTTCTGCGCATTATGCCATGAGGACGCATAAGATATTCCAACTGTTCGTTTATATCTTTAATGGATTCAGGTACATCTCTAGTCTTTACGTGATAATATTTTAAAATTTCATCTATGGCATCTTTTGCACGACTTTTTTCGTCGGCAAATACTGATGAAAAATGTGAACCTGTAACAGCATCGGAAATACCTATGAATGCTTCCTCAAAAACGGTAGAATCATATTCTTTTCGCTGCTTTATTTGTTCGTCAAACCAACCCATAAGAACCCTCCCTATTCATTGGAGATGAGCTGTGTATAATAGCCGTTAAGCGCATATAGTTCGTCATGCGTTCCCCGCTCAGCCACCTTTCCGTGATCCAAAACAATTATCTCATCACAGTCACGAATCGTAGACAGCCTGTGAGCAACAACGATACACGTGATCCCTCTGTCCTTAATAGAGCGAACCACGTCATACTCCGTTTTTGCATCCAATGCGCTGGTAGCCTCGTCCATAATAATAATTGTAGGATCCTGAGCCAAAACACGAGCAATTTCCATACGCTGACGCTGACCGCCTGAAAAATCCTTGCCGCCTTCGGTTATAACGTAATTATATCCGCCGTCACGCTGCATTATATCTTCATGCAGCTGAGCGTCTTTCGCTGCAAGTATCATCTCAAAGTCCTCTATTGAGGAATCCCACATTTTAATATTGTTGCGAATCGTATCTTCAAAAAGAATAATATCCTGATCCACAACAGCCAGCGAACCGGTAAACACACTGCGGTCAATATCCTTTATAGGCTTTCCGTCAAACAGTATCTCTCCACTCCAAGGCTGGTACAACCCGGAAATCAGCTTTGAAAGAGTAGATTTGCCGCAACCCGAGCCACCTACAAAAGCAACACGTCTGCCCGGTTCTAAAGTAAGATTGAAATTTTCAATCAAAGGCTCATCAAGGCGTGAATATCCGAAAGTTACATTCCTCATTTCCAGCCTGCCAGAGAGTTTGTCATATTCTGTATCACCGTTATCGTCTGTTTCATTCTTATAGTTTATATCAGTAGGATACTCCATTACATCTTCAATACGTTCCATTTGCGTACGCATTTCCTGTATTGTTTGACCAGCAGAAATAAGCGTCATTGCAGGTTCGGTAAACGATGTCAAAAAGCCCTGAAACGCCATTATCATACCGACAGTGAAATTGCCTTGTATTGTAAAGAAAACACCGAGTATCAGTACGACGATACCTGTAAGCTGCGACACAAGATTCGGGATCATTCCGAGATATTCATTCAGCTTTGCATATTTTACCTGCTGAGTATTTACGCTTGCCTGATATCCGGACCACTTTTCAAAATATCCGTTTTCGGCGCCGCTTGCTTTAATTGTCTCGATCATTTCAATTCCTGCAACGGTCGAACCGGCCAGTTTTCCCTCATCACGCATCTGAACACGGGTGATATTCACACGTTTTTTTGAAATAATACGTGACATTATCAGATTTATCAAAATTGAAGCTATACCTATGAGAGTAAGTGCCCAACTGTATCTGAGCATAACCGCAAGGTAGAATATCATCATGATCGCATTAAGCACAAGAGGAGCAAATGTATTAACAAGATCGTTTGCAATAGTACCGTTTGAATCTTGACGCTGCTGTATGTCTCCGGCCATACGCTGAGAGAAAAATTCCATCGGCATACGTAGAACTTTCCAAAGAAAAGATGTATCTCCAATAACTGCCAGCTTGCCTTCAATCAAATGTTTTGATTTTGCTTCGATAAATGCCACAATTATTTGTATGACTGACAAAAACGCCAATAAGCCAAGAAACGGATAAAACCACTCGGGATTTTCATTTGTAAGCAGCCTGTCTAAAAAAATTCGTGCAAAAGCCGGTTGGATCATTCCTATCAATGAAGTAATAACGGTGGCAAGGACTACAAAAGCAATAGCAAAGCCGGTGCCAACTAAACGTTTTTTTGCAAAAGACAATACACTTTTAGGCTTTCCTCCCGGTTCAAAGCTATCAGTAGGCTCAAACATCAGGCAAATTCCGGTAAAGCTCTTATCAAATATTTCCATTGAAACAGAATAATTGCCGTTTGCGGGATCATTAAGCACTGCTTTATTGCCTCTGAATCCGCATAAAACAACAAAATGGTTAAAGTTCCAATGGATTATGCACGGAAATTTTCCCTTTTCCCTTAACTGTTCAGGCTCGTAACGATATCCCTTGGCAGTTAAACCATAACTGCGAGCTGCTTTTAAAACATTTTTTGCATTGGAACCGTCACGGGATACGCCGCAATCTTTTCTCACCTGTTCCAGCGGTATCCACTTGCCGTAATAAGCAAGTATCATTGTAAGAGATGCTGCGCCGCATTCCAAAGCTTCCATTTGCATAACGACAGGGACCTTTGCAACGCCTTTTGTTATAGGTCCGGGTACAATTTGCTTTTTATTAGCCATTGCCGCACCTCAATTAAACAAGAAAGAAATGGGCGAAACACTGTCTACTATGATAGAAGCAGCATAAACGCCATCCGGAAGCGAACCGTTTAATTTAACAGAATATACCCATTCTCCCGCCTTGAGATCACCAATATGCAACGCATAATCAGAAAAACTCTCATCTACGGCAACGGGTTCAGAAAGAATTTCTGTCACGGTATATTCATAATCACCAATATGTACAACGTCGCCTTGCTCAATATCTGATATTTCAGCTTCCTTAATATAGCATATAATTTCATCTGAATCTGAAACGGCAACGGTATTTACTTTAGTTTCAAGAGAACCGACAACGCCCCACACGATAAAACCTATCAGCAAAATTATTACGGCTGATAAAGTGACCAATATACCGGGTTTTGCCACTCTTATGTAATCATTTAGCTGTTCGGGCGAGGAAACACGCTGCATGCTCTTTTCTCTGAAAATAGTTTTCATCATGTTATATTCCTCTTTTTAAATTTTTTGTGCTCATACAATAAAATCAACAAAATGTTTTCTTTTAATTACAAGTATCCACATCTGTCCTTTTAAATCTTTGTATTGTCTGTATGTACTTAATCTGACTCTGAACTTTTTAATTTTTCCGTTTACATCAAATTTCAGAAAAAATAAGTATTATTGGCAGCAAAGTTTACATCTAAATCAGTAGATTGCCTTCTGCAGATAAATGTAGCCTTCACTCTTTCTTCCGGTGCTTTTTCATTCAAACGACGATTTAGCACTATTATAAAAATTGAAACGGCTATCAAAAATACAAAAATAATTATGGGAACTATTGTTGAAAAGTTGTCCATTTTTATTATTCTCTCTTGCTTTCAATTATAAATTTTTTGTTATTTTTAATATATTTTTGCCATCCTTATATTCATACGCTATGGCATCCATACTTTTTTTGACAATAAATATGCCTAGTCCCCCGATCTCTCTTTCGTCGGCAGATAATGCTGTATTAGGATCAGATTTAGCCAAAGGGTCATACGGAACGCCATTATCCATAAATGTAATAATAACAGAAAGCGGAGCCTCGGTCAGTTCCACACGCACAGTTGCCGGACCGATTTGCGGATTATAAGCATAGTGGGCAATATTACCGAATATCTCATCAATTGCAACATCGATTTGCATTTGAACCTTCATAGAACAATTATGTTCTTCAAGCTTTTCATTTACAAAATCTGTTACAATAGGAATATTTTCTATCGTTGCGTCAATGGTCAGCTCTTGCATATTGACCCTCCATTCTGCTTTTATATTCAAGGCAAAGCATTGTAATATCGTCAAACTGAGGCGCTTCTCCGACAAAAAAATCTATATCCGCCTTAACAGCAGGAAGCAATTCGGCAGGACTTTTGTCCTTGTTGGCGTTCAGTACTTTTTCCAGACGCTCCATTCCGTAAAGTTCGTTTTGTGAGTTTGTTGCTTCGGTAACACCGTCTGTATATTGGAAAATCTTGTCTCCGGGTGAAAGAGTCAGACTCCCCGCTTTATACATCATTCCCTCCATACCCGCCAGAACAAATCCTGGTTTGATTTTATGAACCGAATAGCTTTCTCCGGAATGGCAGATAAACGGCATTTCGTGTCCTGCATTGACATAATTAAATTCTCCGCTTACAAGGTCAAGTACACCCTCAAAAGCCGTAATAAACAATCCTTCGCTATTTGATTCACATAGAAGATCATTGACCTCACTGAACACATCTCCAAGATCAGTTTCAGCAGCGGTGTGGTCTTTGATAAGCGTCTTACCTATAACCATAAATAATGCCGCAGGAACTCCTTTTCCTGATACGTCAGCCATAACGATGGCAAGGTGACGGCCGTCCACCATAAAGAAATCGTAGAAATCACCGCCGACCTCCTTTGCGGGATCCATTGTAGCATAAATATCAATTTCTTTGTGCTCCGGAAAAGCAGGAAAAGTGCACGGCAGCATAGACTTCTGAATATGTGTGGCAACATCGAGCTCAGCGCCGATACGTTCTCTTTCTGCGGTTACACGGCTAAGATTGTGTATATAATCATTAAGCTCGTGTACCATATGCTGGAAGGAATCGGCAAGGTCTCTGACCTCATCTCTGGTTTTTATATTTACCTTAAATTCGTCAAGATGCTCCATATTATCGCTCACCAAGCCTATAACTGCGTGATGAAGCGTACTAAGCGGCCTGATAAGGGTTTTTCTGATATAGATATAATAAGCTATCGTAGAAAAGAGGAGTACCACTACTGTAACTCCCAGCGTCAGGATCATAAACTTTGTTATATGCTCTTTTACTCTTTCCATTGATATTCCGACAATGGAAAGAGCAACCGGATTATTATCGCTGTCAACAACGGCGACATATGCCGAGGAAATGTTGTCAGTAATAAGAACAGTCCGTTCTACATTGACAGCGAAAGCATTGTGCATAGCTTCACTGACGTCATCGGCACAGAGAGTGCGTTCACCGAGGTCACAGATTGCATCATTATCTTCTATGCCTGTATCCCATATGTAAACCATACCATTTTCTTCAGGCACGACAACACAAAAATATTTTAATCCCATTCTTGCTTTTACATTATTGAGATAACCGCTTATCTCTCCATAATAGTCGTCCTTTTCACCGCACTGACCATCGTGATAATACGATTTTATTCGGTCACCGTCAATAGTATCAGATGCAATAGACGCTTGAGCAAAAGTGACCTGTGAATAATATTCTTCAATCAGGATTCCAAAAAGCCATGAAATGGTTGAGATGATCGAAAATGCCAGAACTACTGCCATAATCACCAATCCAAGCAACAGCTTGGGCTGAAGACGAAATTTCCATTTCTTTTCCATTATTATTTCTCCGTTGAATGAATATCGATCCTCAGATGTCCGTTGATATAACAGACGGTTCTAAGCAAAAACGATTTTTTAATTGCACACTTTACTGTTCAACTGTCAAAATGTCAACAAAACCTGTTATCTCAAATACTTCCATAACAGTCTCATTAGCATGCCGTACAACCATTGTCCCCTGTTTGTTCATCACTTTCTGTGCGGCAAGCAATACACGAAGACCTGCCGATGATATGTATTCAAGTCCTGTAAAATCAAATATCAACTCAGTAATACCGTTGACACTGCGCTTTAACTCTGCTTCAAGCTGAGGAGCCGTCGTTGTATCAAGACGACCTTCCAGTATGATTTCTAGCTCTGTTCCCTGTTCTTTTTTGTTGATTGTCATTGTTATAACCTCCATTTAAATATCTATGTGCATATTAAGACGTATTTGAAATCACACTATTGCGTTTATTGACCGACAAAATAACTATCTAAAATGCAATTTTACGGCGAATTTTTATAAATACCTTAATATTATATCATAATATTGTATTTTTTTCAATGCAATAATATTGACGTTTACGAAATCAAATCTGATTTTTACGAAATGAAACAGTGGTAAACAGGACGATATCTGCAGAGCTTGTAATACATAAAGCAAAAAAAAATTTGACATAAAAAATGCTCCACTTTCGTTAGACTGTAATTTCGATATATTTATATACCATATTGTCTAACAATTGAGGAGCAGTTCACTTTAAAGCATATCATCTACTATATTTAAAATCAATAATTCTCAGCCATAATTCTGAAATATGCTTGAGGATGATTGCAGACGGGACATACTTCGGGCGCAGATTTTCCTATATGTATATGACCACAGTTGGAGCACTGCCATACCATATCGCCGTCACGACTGAAAACAAGCCCTTCCTGAACATTTTCGAGCAACTTAAGATAGCGTTTTTCGTGCGCCGCCTCTATTTTGGCAACGCCTGCAAAAAGGTCTGCTATCTCGGTAAATCCTTCCTCTCTGGCGGTCTCCTCAAAGCCCTTGTACATATCTGTCCACTCGTAATTTTCGCCTGCCGCAGCATCTTTAAGATTATCGACCGTATCGCCTACCGAACCGCCGTTAAGCAGCTTGAACCAGATCTTAGCGTGTTCCTTTTCCTGCTCGGCAGTTTCAAGGAATAGATCTGCGATCTGCTGATAACCGTCCTTCTTTGCCTTTGAAGCGTAGTAGGTATACTTATTTCTCGCCTGGCTCTCACCTGCAAAAGCTGTTTGCAGATTAGCATACGTTTTTGAATCTTTAAATTCCATAAAGTAAAACTTCCTTTCTTATTTATTAAATATCTGTGTAAAACAGATACTGTACTTTAAGTATAACATGGTAAAAAATCTTTGTCAATAAGCTAATTTATGTTATACATTTTCCGCATTGGAGTTATCTGTAATATAATGTCTTATCCTCAGAGGAAGTCCGCAATCCTCTTTTGCTCTTATTTTGCAAAGCTCTATCTCTTCCTCGCCAAGCTCCTTATCCACGATAGTCAACATCACATCGGGGACATATTCCTGTATTGCTATGGCAAAGTGAAGCATTGCATTATACGACGGCAAGCCGTATTTTGGATGAGTAATTCGGAGATATTTTTCAGGGTCAGAGGCGTTAAGACTTATTGAAACGGCGTCTATCTTCCACTTAAATGATGAAATATCAAATGACGGATCCATCAGTGCAACTAAACCGTTGGTGTTGACTCGTATTTTCATATTGGATTTACTTTTTACATATTCAGCAACCTGCAAAAGCAGTTCTGCTCTCATCATAGGCTCGCCGTATCCGCAGAAGACAAGTTCCTTTATGTCGGTTTTGTCAAAGCTGTCAAATGCGCTGATAATTTCTTCGTAGCTGGGTTCATTCTCAAGCCATAAGCTTTCATTATCGCCTACGCTGTCGCCGTTTTTTCTTATGCAGAACTCGCAGGCGCAAGGACACTGATTTGTGATATTGGCGTACATTTTTCCGCAATATTTATAAAATATAGTCATTATGTTCCTCCTCTGAAATTTATATAAATTGTACCATATCCAAGCGGATATGGTACAATTTTAATATAATCTTATACTAAATCGTCGTCGTTAAAGGGGTCGCCGCATTCAGGGCAGAACTTCGGAGGATTTTCAAGGTCTTCAGGAGTCCAGCCGCATTTATCACATTTATATTTTTTAGGCGCGGCGGGTTTGGGTTTTCCGCAGTCAGCGCAGAATTTGCCTGTGTTTGTTTTACCGCAGGAGCATACCCACTCGTTTGAAGCAGGTGCGGCGGGACGAGGAGCACCCTCTTTGCTTGCTCCGCACTGTGCGCAGAATTTTCCTGTATTCTGAGTACCGCAGGCACTGCAGATCCAAGGCTCGGGCTTTTTGTTTCCACAGCTTGAGCAGAACGCGCCTGTATTCATAGTTCCGCAAGTGCATCTCCAGCCGTTCGCCTGAGCCTGCTGATTATTGTACTGCTGAGCAGAGGCGTCCATTTGTCCGAGGATATTTCCTCCTGCCGCCTGAGCCATATTCATTCCCATAAAGCCCATCATAGAGCCGCCTTCGTTTGAACCGGCAGCTTCAATACCACGGGCAATGCTTCCTGCCATCATAGCCTTCTGAACGTTGGGATCAAGCATAGTGTCAGCTTTAAGTCTGTCGCCAAGCAACTCCTTGCTCTCTTCGGTTATCGTAGGAGCGCCCATACCGATATTTGTGACCATAAAGCCGCGCTGCTGCCAGTTATTTACAGTTGCCTTCTGAACGCTCTCGGTAATCTCTCTCAGCTTTGTGGATATCTGGCTGTAAAATACTCCCTGAGTTGACAGATTGCCAAGCGCCTCGGTCATTGCCTGTATAAATTCCATTTTATACTGTTCGCTGCTAAATATGGTATCGACCTTTATATCGCCTGATTCTACGCCCTTGCTGGCAACTTCCTGATAAAACTTGACAGCTGCTTCTGCATCAGGTATCTGAATTTCAAAAGTACCATAGAAACGAATGTCAATAGAAGTATTATATTTAGGGTCAAAATAGGGTATTGGAGGAGCTGTGCCAAAACGAATTCCGGGCAGCTTCTGAAGATTGATATAAACTACTCTCTGCTCATATGAAGGTACACCGCCGTATGTGAAACGTGACAGAAAATCCTTGGCAGAATCCTTGAGCTGTCCCGCAAAAATAGACGGCGCAGAAGAATTATCAAGAGTATAAGCACCGGGCTCCGTTACAATATTTGTTATCCTACCGTTATCAAGAGTAAGCATACAGGTATTTTCTTCTACCATAATATTGCTTCCGTTGCTGATAACATTTTCAGTGCCCATGGTATTGCTGTTTCTTGATGAATTCTGATTCATCTTTGTTCCTTCACGCAGAATGACGGTGTTGTCCATAGAAGGACAGTGTATCGCTTCCTTCCAAGTGTCACCGAGGGTTCCGCCCAAAGCGCCGATAGCAGCCTTAATAAGTCCCATTTGCTTAGTTTCCTTTCAAATAAATAGAATTTATGCTCATTTCAACAGCTTAAAGCTGTCGATTTGCCAGATTTTATCCACGACCGGAACAAGTCCCGATCCGCAGTAACTGCACTTTCTGCTTTGTATATCTTCAATCGGTGCGCCGCAGTTAGGACAGTTTGCTTCAAAATAACCCTGAGCTGTTTCTTTTCCCTTTTGATTGTGCATAAGAACAATAGAAAAAAGATTTTGCGTCGGTTTTGTATTAAACCCGCTTACCACTGCTCCGTTCTTAGTCCGATATGCAAGGCTTTGCAGAGAAATCTGAAAGATAACAGAAGCGCTTGACTGATTGCTGACATAGTTTTCTATTCCAACAGCGTGAATCTCAACATTGTCGTAATGAATATCTTCCTGACGCCTTGAATAATCCTCAATAATTATTTTTAACTGATTTTTTAAGGTTTTGGAAGCATTTTCAACATCATCAGGTCTTTTGCTTTCCACTGCATTAAGAATAGAAATAATACCGTTTCTTGCCATAGCCTCCATACGTTCATATCCGATTTCGGGAAAATCACGTTCAATTTTAGGCTTGTATGCAGCAGTCAGATTTGGCACAGGATAAGGAGGTTGTTCGGCATTCGTTCCAGCTGCCAACAACTCAGCAGTCATTCTGGCAGTACTGCTGTTCAAAGCTGAATGAATCGCATGTGACAGCTTGAACATCAGCACACGCACAACAACAATAAATATGGCAAAAAATATTAACCCTATCAAATATGACGACATATAATATTCTCCTTATTTTACTGCATATCTTCAGGAGGAACTCTTATTCCGTCGTCAACGGTATCATTGCGTACAGTGGTGAAATCAGTGAGTACCCATGAATAGTCGCCCGTTGAAACTGTTGAACCGCAGTATGAACATACACCGGAAGATGTAATTTCAAGCGGAGCGCCGCAGTTTGGACAAGTGTATTCCTTTGCACCTGAAACCTTGTCGTTGGTGGTTACGCCTATGCTGCGGACATATTTCATCTTATAGCGCATATCCCAACGGGTAGTCTTGTCGCCGCGGATAATATTTCCTGTTTTTTCATCTACCTGGTAGTCGATCATTCTGGCGTTAAGATAAACTGTAAGATACTCAAAATCCTTATCACGCACGAAGCTGGTGAGATAAGCAGTATTTATTGCAATATTCTCATAATGATAAACGATTCCCTGCTTTATCTTGTCCTCTACCTGCCTTTGAGTGGTATTAAACAGATTTTGATGCATAACAGGTCTGACAGGGGTCATATCACGATTGCACCATGCAGTCTCAATATCAATAAACACCTGCTTGGAAAAGGTAACAAAGTCATCTGCAGAGAAATTGGGGTCCTTCTTACGGATAATCGTCTGTATCTCATCATTACGGTTAGGCAAAAATACATTTGCTCCCTGAGATCCTTGACCCGAACGGACAGTAGGCGTTGTTCCCTGTCCCTGTCCTTTTCCTTTAGCATTCTTCAGAATTATAATTACAATAATAACAGCTACAACTGCGACAGCAGCGGTTATTGAACCGCCTCCGCCACCACCGCTGCTACTTCCGCCGCTATAATCGTAATCATAATCATAATCGTTTCCTCCCCAA
The DNA here is from genome assembly GCA_947630175.1 of uncultured Ruminiclostridium sp. Classification (GTDB taxonomy): domain Bacteria; phylum Bacillota; class Clostridia; order Oscillospirales; family Ruminococcaceae; genus Ruminiclostridium_E. The sequence goes on from CANRGJ010000001.1 coordinate 370,597, forward strand.
TCATTACCGCCGCCCCAGTCACCGCCTCCGTAATCATTTCCGTCAAAAGCGGTAACGGCGGTACAGGATATGACTGCAAGCAGCAGTGCCAGGGCTGTAAAATACAAAATTCTTTTTTTCATATCTATAAATCCTTTCGGGATTTTTTCCTCTCTCAATTATATATTTATCGTTTTTCTACCACGAAACACATTGCCGTCCTTTCTTCGCCGTTAATGTTGATCTCCGAAAACGACGGAACAGCGACAATTTCAGTGTTTTCTTCTTTCATATAGACGCAGGCAATAGCGATAGCTTTAACGGCTTGATTGACTGCGCCGGCGCCAACAGCTTGTACTTCAACTATTTTTCCTTCACGTATTATTGCGGCAATAGCGCCTGCTACCGCCTTTGGGACAGATCTTGCCGAAACCTTTACCGTATCCATACTTGCACCGTTCCTTTCCTAAATTAAATTTTCGGAAAACACGTACTGCTAATATGTTGACTGTAATAAAAACGTATTCCCGTTATTGACATATACGCTTTATGCTGCGGCATATTCCTGTTTTGTTGTCTATAACGATAGTTACCGCATTGACTGTTGTAGTTCCTTTGGCATAAACATGACGTTTAGGATAATATGTTGTAAATCGGGATATTATCACTTCCTTATCTATTCCTAATATTGATTCCTTAACTCCCGTCATTCCCACGTCTGTAATATATCCTGTGTGTTCTTCAAGAATGCACTCGTCTGCGGTCTGAACATGAGTGTGGGTTCCTACAACGGCAGATACTCTGCCTGCAAGATAATAGCCCATTGCTTTCTTTTCCGAAGTGGTCTCGGCATGAAAGTCAACAAGTATATTGGGAGTATTCAATTCATTTAAAATTTTATCCGCATAAAAAAACGGATTTTCAACAGGCTGCATAAATGCAGTGCCTATAAGATTAACAACAGCAAGAGAAAACGCTCCGAAATCAAGAATGCAATACCCTTTGCCCGGACATCCGTCACCGTAATTTGCAGGGCGAATTATAACAGAGCTGCTTTCATATAGATCATCCATTTCAGAACGTCTAAAGCTGTGATTGCCGGTAGTTATCACATCTACCCCATAGTCAAACAGCAGTCCTGCGGAAAATGGAGTTATACCGTTTCCATCAGCAGAATTTTCACCGTTAACTATAACAACATCAATATTATGCTGTCTTTTTAACGAAGGCAACATTTCTCCAAAATCACGGCAAGCGTTTTGTCCTACGATATCACCTACAAAAAGAATATTCATCTGCTTATCTTTCTATTATCTGTGTACGATCGGGACCGTTCCCTATCATCGAAATTTTGCAGTCGCAAAGCTCTTCCAAACGAGTTATGTATGCTTTGCAGGAAGCAGGCAGGCTGTCAAAATCCCTGCAAGCAGATATATCTTCATCAAATCCACTCAACGTCTCATAAATGGGCTTGCAACCGGCCAATTCCTCAAGAGTAGGAGGAAAATCTGTTATTTTGCTGCCGTCAGGTTTTTCATATGCTACGCATACTTTAAGATTGCCTATGCCGCTGAGAGTGTCCAGCTTATTTATAGCAAGGCGAGACAAGCCGTTTACACGAACGGAATGGCGAACAATAACAGCGTCAAACCAGCCTGTTCTTCTGGGTCTTCCTGTTGTGGTACCGAACTCTCCGCCTTTATTTCTTATGGTATCACCTATTTCGTCGTCCAATTCGGTAGGAAAAGGTCCTTTTCCAACACGGGTGGTATATGCCTTGGCAACTCCGATGATGTCTTTTATCATCATAGGTCCTACGCCTGTTCCAACGCAGACTCCTGCTGAAAGAGGATGAGAACTTGTAACGTACGGATATGTGCCGAAATCTATGTCCAGCAAAGTAGCCTGTGCACCTTCAAACATAATTGTCTTTCCTGCTTTATTTGCATTATATACAATTACTGATACATCATCAACATACTTCGCAATTACCTTTCCGTACTCGGTATATTCCCTGATCACACCTTCCAGATCAATAGGTTCTCCGCCGTATACGTCGGTAATGATCTTGTTTTTTAATTTACCCGCTGTGCGAACCTTCTCGGCAAATATTTCGGGATGTACAAGATCGTAAACTCTTATGCCGCTACGCTCATATTTGTCCATATATGCGGGACCGATTCCTCTTTTTGTAGTTCCTATGTCCGCATTTCCACGGAATTTTTCGGAAAGCCCGTCCAAAGCTATATGCCACGGCATTGTAACATGCGCTCTGGGGTCTACTTTAAGATTATCGCAGGAGATGCCTCTTGACTGCATACTTTCAATTTCACCCACAAAATCCTTGGGGTCAAGCACAACGCCTGCGCCTATAAGACAAAGTGTATTTTTATATAAAATACCTGACGGAATGAGATGCAATTTATAAACCTCACCATTGCTTACAACAGTGTGCCCTGCGTTGTTCCCGCCCTGAGAACGTACGACAACATCTGCTCTGGAAGCAATGATGTCTATTATCTTTCCCTTTCCTTCATCTCCCCACTGTGTTCCTACAACTATGCTTGCTGACATTAAAAATCAATCCTTTCGCAACAGTTCGACATAACGCCAAATCTGCCGATATTACCTATTTTACCTATCGTAATAATATTATAACAAATAAATCTATTAAATGCAAGTATGATTTTCTTTTCCTGAAACAGTTAATTTAAGGTTCAGGTTGTTCAATGACAGGAGTCTCTGTTGAAGTCATTGTTTCTTCCTTTGTCGTAACAGGCGGCGTATCGGTTTCAGAAGAAATCACAGGTCCTTCAGACGTACTTGTTTCCTGCTCCGTAACTTGCGAAGGTTCGATTGTGGTATCAGCAGGTTTCTTTTCTGCCGAAGATGAACCGTCGGAAACATAGCTGAGATTGCTGCGGCTAATATAACTTTGTATTCCTGCAATGATTTTTGATGCAATATTCTTCTGATGTGTGGGATTGGCGAGGGCAAGAGCGTCTTCCTCATTGCTGACAAAGGCGGTTTCTATAAGTATAGATGGAAAATCCTGCTGAAGAGTTACTCTGTAATAGCTGTACTTATCTCCTCTGTTTTTATTTGCACCGTCAGAATATACATTGTTTGTAAAATAACCTGATATTTGTGAACAAATTGCATTTGCCAAAGGCTGGCTGTACGGAGTGAAATAATATACCTCAGTTCCCCTTACTGACGGATTGCCTGCTATATTATTCGCATGTATGGATATAAACAGATCACAGTCGTTTGCTCGTCCTATAACAGGTCTTGAATCGGTCAAAACAAACTCGCTCTCCGACTTCATACGAACAACATTTGCACCAAGCGCTTTAAGCTGCTTTTCAAGTTCTTTTGCAATTCCCAGATTAGCGTCAAATTCTTTTATGTAACCAACTGCTCCCGGGTCAAGCACACCTTCGTATTTGCAGTATCCGTGACCTGGGTCGATCGCTATGGTCATTCCTGCTAAACTGTTTGTGATAATGTCAAAAGAAAGTTCAAGTTCGCCGTTTGAATTATAGGTTGCACCGCAGCCGGCATATACACCGGGCTGACGCAAGGTAAGAATTAGACGAAACTTCGGTATTCCGCCAACTGTTACAGTTTCCCATTTTCCGGCGCTGAACACATAGTTATGTTCAAAGCTCGGCAATTTGGTAACAGAAGTTACATTATCAAAAGTTATATAGACTTGAGTTGCTGTAAAATCATAAAGGTTAAAATCTCCATCTCCGCCGGAAAAATAATTGTTTCCGACAAGAGTTATATTGTAGCTGATTTTATAATCCAAATCTATTTTTATATATGATGAACCGTTTGACGTTCCGGTAGATTTTACAAAAAGCGCATTTGTTCCAAGCCCTGTATCGCTGAACGTGGTAACGGCAGTTTTCTTGAAACGCTTGCCTGATTCTGTTATGTAATAATCGCCTGACGACGCAAGCAAATAATCCAAAGTCCCCGCAGGAAGCTGCGCATAATCAGGTGTGGGTATTGAACCTGCCGTTGCGCCGTTATATACAAGAGTGTAGTCATTAGCAACGCGAAGGTACTGAACGTTTTCCGTATCTGTATGTATCGGGTCTATTCTGCCGACTACTTCACCGCTGCCCGCCGTATCCTGATCTTCTATCTCAACCGTCACATCTTCTTTAGGAGGAGTCGGCAAAGCTAATACCTTTACAGATGCGCCATATAATGAATTGGTATAACCTGATTGACTTGAAGAAACAAGAATATATCCAAGATTCTGTTCTGCTCCGACAATTCCCTCAGGAACGGTATACGTGCCCGTAAATGTAACAAATGAACTGTTGATTTCAGAATCAAGCAGTGACTCTTTCTCTTTGAGAACTATCGTTTTTCCGTTCAGAGTCGCAGTAACATATGAGCCTTTATAAGCTGTGCAGGCTATTTCCAGTTTTGTACCGCCTGTGACGCTGAGGGATTTTCCACTTTCTATCGAAGAATCCAATGAAAGTAAGGTTACAATCTGACGCTCAATTTTATATGTATATATCTTGCCCTTATGTTCAAAAGTGAAGGTATTAAGACCAACGTCAAGAGGCTCTTCAAAGTAGAAATTGCCTGCGCTGTTCAGAACAACAGGCTCTCCGTTAAACAACAGTTCAAAATTCTCATCAAATGTGCCCATAAAATCAACATAAGGTTCATAGGTCACAAAACTCAGCTTTGCAGGCGAGGTTATCTGAAGTTCTTCAAAAAGAGTATTCTCGTTTATTTCATCACCGTAAAACTTCATTATGTTATCTGTTGCTTCTTTATCCTCCAACAAGGTCAAGCAGGAGTTAAAAATGCTTCCTCCAAAAGCAGAAAGCTCATCTGCAATCGAAAGCTGACGCAAAATCTGGTCTGAACCTTCCCAGCCTTCCACATCGGTACCTTGTCGTTCATTGAAATGAAGAATATACATTGTTATCCCGTTTGTATGTGCAAGATCGTCCCACCATGCAGTCACCTGTTCAAAAGGAACAGTGGTGCTGTCGATCGAACCGTAAGCGCTTACAACGCAAAAATCAGCATATCCGTTTTTCAGATATTTTTTTGTATCAGAAAAACCGTCGTACAATGCCTGGAAAGTATCTTCGGTCTCACTTCCATCACTGTTTGAAGATGCGTTAGCCCACATATCGTTTATCAATATGCCCACGGGAACACTGTTATTCGTGATACGTACGACATCGCTTAAAGCCTTGAAATAAAGCTCATTAGTATCATAGAGCCAGTTTTCATAGCCTATGCCTGAACCGTTCTGCATATAGAATGAATAACTTTCGGGAGATTTTAAGGAATAATAATTTTTTATCAGTATACCATCACAGCGGTATTTTAACACGAAACGGTGTGCTGTTGAAATCAAATAATCAAGAGGTTCTGACTGGTCATCACAATTAGACAGAACAAAGTTCATATCAAATATGATATATGAACATAAATTGTACTCATACGCTTTCTCAATAGCCAAAGCAGTATAATCAATATCGGCTGTTACGTTCATATCTGTGCTGAAATAGGCTTTATCATCATACACAGTATTTATGTAAACTGTATTTATGCCTATTTCGGACAACTGTCCGTAAAGCTCATCAAGTTCAGCTTTTACGCTGTTCTCGTCCGTTTCTTCTTTCAAAAAGTCAACAGTAGGTGTGACAATGGTAGCCCTTTGATTTGTAGGCAAATTGATGTTAGGTATAATAGGCGTCTGCTCTACAACGTCATCCTGTGTTGTTTCTCCAACTGTATTTTCTTCATCAGATTCCACTGCATAGATAACAGTAGAAGAAATCAGCATAAGCAAGGCCATAGCTGACGCAAAATATTTCTTTATGTTCATATTTTTTCCCTTTCAGAACGTCACTGAAAAAGTGATCTGACAGCATCCATTTCTGCTTTTATTTGCTCAATGCAGGACGTAGGCTGAAATACGTAGTTATAACTATATAAAATCGTCCCGCCGTAATTTCCTGTTTTCATAGCGGCTTCAATCTGCCGCCTGATTATTTGCTTGTCGGTTATCCATTCATATCGTCCGTTGCTTCCGCCAAAACCATCTTCTGTGCCGATTTTATACACGGCAAGTCCAGGAATAAGACGGACATTTGTACCGCTGACCATATCCTGCCATTGTGAAAGAACTTCTTCATACGGTTGAGCAGCATTTTTAAATCCAAAATATATCTGCGGGGCTATATAATCAATATAGCCAGAGGTGGAACACCATTTTTTGACATCTGCATACATATAACTGTAATTATTCTGAACGTTTCCCTGAGGAGCAGCTCCGAACAATGCTGTACTGTTTCCTGCTTTTACGGCGTTATACAACGCCTTTACTGCTTTATCACAGTTATTCATTCGGTAATCGGTGAGAGAAGAAAAACCGCTTGATGAAAACGACTTATAATCAAACGAAGCGTCAGTCGTCGGATAAAAATAGTCGTCAATGTGAACGCCGTCAACATCGTAATTTGCAACTATCTCTCTTGCTCCGTTTGCTATAAGGTCAATAGCCTCAGAATAGCCCGGGTTAAGATAACAATAACTTCCGACATTTACAACTCTGTCACCGTATGAATTTTGATACCAATTTCCCGTCGCATAGTCCGAAGATATTTTTTTCATATCATCAGGCGTGCCGAGACGGAACGGATTTATCCATGCCTGAAAAGACAATCCCAGCGAATGCGCCTCGTCAACCATTATTTCAAGCGGATCAAACGAAGGAACACCGCCTACGCTGCCTGTGACATATGCCGACCATGGATAATAATCAGATTCATAAAACGCATCACCATGTGAACGAACGTGTACATAAACGGTATTAAGTCCCATATCTTTGCACTTCTGGAATGCACTGCGTATTGACGAAGTAAACTGCGCTTCCGATTTGCCGGTTAATATGGAAAATAACTCTATGTAAGATATCCAAACGCCTCTTACTTCTTTGTAATTAAGCGCATTATACCCATTAGTTCCTGTTTGAGGAACGATTGGTATCTGCTCCTGAGGCGTTGTTTCTTCCTTTACAGTTGTTTGCGATTCAGAAATCTGAGGAGCAGTCACTTCAGCATCTGTCGTTGGAATCGCTACACCTGTTGCAGGCGGTTCGACCGTTTGAGAAGAGGCTGATTGGCTTTCCTGCATGGAAGTAAAATCGGTTTCAGAATCTAATGTACTTTCATCTTCATTTTGTGTAGATGAAGAATCTGATGTTATTTCTTCCGGTTCGTATGTATTTGCTGACGGTATTGAAACAGGTTCCGCTATTGAATTTTCCGTTTTAAGCAAAAATCCTTCATATCCGTCTGCATTTATAACAATATCCTTACCGCCGCTGTTACAGCCGCTGAGAAATAACAACGCTGAAAGAGCCAAAGCTGTTATTCTTTTTTTCATTTATAAATAACTCCATAACACACTAAATCAAAATCTGTCTGCATAAACACAATACAGCAGAAATTATTTTTTTTGTTACAGGCATAACTTGATAGCAATATATAAATATACAGTAGTATTATAACATCTTTTATTCATAAAGTCAACAATATTATACAATATAAACAAATAATAACTTTTTTTCTAAAACACAATATACTCGGTATTATTGACAACAAATTCAATCTATTGTATAATTGTTGTATATTTAGCAAATATTTAGGGGGAAAAAGAAATGGGCTATACTCTTACCGAAAAAATTATCAGAGAGCATATCGTTGACGGAGAACCTGTCAAGGGCACAGAAATAGGTCTTAAAATAGACCAGACCCTTACGCAGGACGCAACTGGAACAATGGCTTATCTGCAATTTGAAGCAATGGGCGTAGATCAGGTCAAGACAGAACGCTCCGTTGCATATATTGACCATAATACTTTGCAATCAGGATTTGAAAATGCAGACGATCACCGTTTCATCGGCAGTATTGCGAAGAAACACGGCATATGGTTTTCACGTCCGGGAAACGGTATCTGTCATCAGGTCCATCTTGAGCGTTATGGTAAACCTGGAAAAACATTGATAGGCTCCGACTCTCATACTCCTACAGGCGGCGGTATAGGAATGTTCGCATGTGGTGCGGGCGGACTTGACGTAGCCGTTGCAATGGGCGGCGGTGCATATTACATAACAATGCCCCAGGTAGTAAAAATCAATCTTACAGGAAAGCTCAACGATTGGGTGTCCGCTAAGGACGTTATTCTTAAAGTGCTGCAAATATTATCTGTAAAAGGCGGGGTAGGAAAAGTAATGGAGTATACAGGAGAAGGGGTTAAAACTTTTTCCGTTCCCGAACGCGCTACCATAACAAATATGGGTGCGGAGCTGGGCGCTACCACTTCTATATTCCCTTCAGATGAAATTACAAGAGAGTTTTTGAAAGCACAGGGGCGTGAAGAGGACTGGGTAGAGCTTAAAGCTGATGACGACGCAGTGTATGACGCTGAAGTAAATATCGATCTGTCTGAGCTTGTTCCTCTTGCCGCTTGTCCTCACAGCCCTGACAATGTTAAAACCGTTGAAGAAATAGGAAATATCAAAATAGATCAGGTATGTATCGGTTCCTGCACCAACTCATCGCTCCAGGACTTGCTTAAAGTTGCGCATATTTTAAAAGGCAAAACCGTTCATCCCGACGTCAGCCTTGCTATTGCTCCCGGCTCAAAACAGGTTTACAATATGATGGCTCAGTGCGGAGCATTATCTGACCTTATAGACGCAGGAGCAAGAATACTTGAATGTGCCTGTGGTCCTTGCATAGGAATGGGACAGTCGCCTAATTCTAAGGGCATTTCCCTGCGTACTTTTAACAGGAACTTTGAAGGCAGAAGCGGCACAAGAGACGGACAGATATATCTTGTTTCTCCCGAAACGGCGGCAGCCTCTGCAATTGCAGGCGTATTTACCGACCCGAGGACTTTGGGAACAATGCCTCCGTATGTTATGCCTGAAAGATTTTATATCAACGACAATATGGTCGTTCCCCCTGCATCGCCTGAAGACGCAAAGAATGTTGAGGTATTAAGAGGTCCTAACATAAAGCCTTTCCCTGTCAACACTCCGCTTGCAGAAAACATTGAGGCTGAGGTAACGCTTAAAGTAGGCGATAATATAACGACAGACCACATTATGCCTGCCGGAGCAAAGATACTGCCACTCAGATCAAATATTCCAGCTATCTCTCAGCACTGCTTTGAAGTTTGCGATGAAACGTTCCCCAAAAGAGCGCTTGAAGCAGGAAAAAGCATAGTTGTAGGCGGTGCGAATTACGGTCAGGGTTCGTCAAGAGAACATGCTGCTCTCGCTCCTCTTTATCTTGGAGTAAAGGCGATAATATGCAAATCATTTGCACGTATTCACAGACAAAATCTTATAAATAACGGCATTTTGCCTTTGGAATTTGTAAACGGCGACGATTATGAAAAAATAGAGCAGGGCGACAAGCTGATTATTGAAAATATCCGTGAAGTTATCAAAAACGGCTCTGACATAATTGTAAAAAACGAGACCAAGGACGTTGATATTCCTGTTAAATGTGAGCTTTCCGAAAGAGGAAAGGGTATGATACTGGCAGGAGGTTTGCTGAATTATACTAAACAAAACGGATAGTTTGTAATCAAAATAAGTTCAATTACATTTTTTGAAAAAAAAATAAGAAAGGAAGACAGTAATATGAGCAAAATTAAAATGGTAACACCTCTTGTTGAAATGGACGGAGATGAAATGACAAGGATCATCTGGAAGATGATAAAGGATATTTTGCTGGAGCCTTATATTGACCTGAATACGGAATATTACGATCTGGGACTTGTTCACAGAAATGAAACAAACGACCAGGTGACTATTGACAGCGCAAACGCTACAAAAAAATACGGCGTTGCTGTAAAATGCGCTACCATTACTCCAAATGCTCAGAGAATGACTGAGTATAACTTAAAGGAAATGTGGAAATCTCCAAACGGTACGATCCGTGCCATACTGGACGGTACTGTTTTCAGAGCGCCTATAATCGTGAAAGGAATAACCCCTCTTATCCCGACGTGGACAAAACCTATTACCATTGCACGTCACGCTTATGGTGATGTTTACAAAAATACGGAGATGAGAGTTTCCAAGGGAAGCAAAGCTGAACTGGTGGTTACTGACGAAAACGGAAATGAGACAAGAGAAACTATACATAATTTTGCAGATACAGATGGTATAATCCAAGGACTGCACAACACAGACAAAAGTATAAGCAGCTTTGCCCGTTCCTGCTTTAACTTTGCTCTTGACGTCAAGCAAGACTTGTGGTTTGCTACAAAGGACACTATTTCCAAAAAGTACGACCACCGTTTCAAGGATATTTTCCAGGAGATATTTGACGCAGAATATGCCGACAAATTCAAAGAGGCGGGAATTGAATATTTTTACACGCTTATTGATGACGCCGTAGCAAGAGTTGTACGTTCAGAAGGCGGATATATCTGGGCCTGCAAAAACTATGACGGCGACGTTATGTCCGATATGGTAGCTACCGCTTTCGGAAGTCTCGGTATGATGACATCCGTTCTGGTTTCTCCTGACGGAGTTTACGAATATGAAGCGGCACACGGAACAGTTACACGTCACTATTACAAGCATTTGAAAGGCGAGGAAACATCTACCAACTCTGTTGCGACGTTGTTTGCCTGGACGGGTGCATTAAGAAAAAGAGGTCAGCTCGACAACACTCCTGAGTTGTCTGATTTTGCAGATAAGTTGGAAAAGGCAACGATACAGACTATTGAGGACGGAGTTATGACAGGCGATCTGGTTGCGCTGTCAAAGCTGCCGAATAAGAGAAAGGTAAACACCGAGCAATTTCTCTTAGAAATAAAAGAAAGGCTTGAAAAACTGCTTTAAAATGAAGATAAATGAATTTGAAATTTTTTATCACAACAGAAAACTGCTTTGCAAAACTTATTTTCCTACTGACAGCGAACAATTCCCTGTTGTAATATTCAGCCATGGATTTAACGGTTATATTGACGACAGAAAAGAAACGGAGTTTCTTTTGGCGGAAAACGGTATTGGAGCAGTCGCATTTTCGTTCTGTGGCGGAGGTCTGTCTGACAAAAGCGGATTTCCTACCGAAAAAATGACTGTTTTTACAGAAATAGAAGATCTTGAAGCGGTGCTTGAAGCGGTGCAAAAGACAGAAAGAGTAGATAAAAATAATATCTTTCTATTTGGCGAAAGTATGGGCGGCCTTGTATCTGCACTGACGGCTGAAAAGCACAAAGATGAAATAAAAGGTATGATACTGCTTTATCCTGCTTTTTGCGTTGACAATGACTGGAGAAGACGTTATCCTAAGCTTGAAGATATTCCCGAAATAGACGAGCTATGGGGAGTTAAGCTGGGAAAATGCTTTGCTGAAAGCATTCATAATTTTTATACATTTGATGAAATAGGCGGATTTGATAAAAACATTCTTATTTTCCACGGTGACAGCGACGGCATAGTTCCCATCGAATACAGTATCAAGGCAAACGGAATTTATAAAAATTCAACGCTGGAGGTATTTAAAGGAGATGGACACGGGTTTTCTCCAGATGGCTCTAAAAAGGTTTCACAAATGACGTTGGATTTTGTGAAGAAAAATATGTGAAGATATAGTATTGATATAGAAATTTTGGGAGATCAAAATTATGAGAGAGAAAACAAAAAAGGTTCTGACAAGAAAGAGAAAATCAATAGGAACAAATTTTTCTATGTGTGTTCAGCCATCTTTCATTATCGGAACAAATAATGAAGACGGTTCCCATAACTTTGCTCCAATTACCTGGGTAAGCGTTACATGTGAAAAAGATGATTATCTTATTGTCATCAGCCTTTTTGGAACAAAAAGAACAAAAGAAAATATCGTAAGAACAGGTATATTCAGCGCTAACCTGGTTAGCGTCGATATGCTTGAACTTATGGATTATTTCGGTACACACCGTGCAGAAGACGGAAATAAAGATGATGTTTCATACGACGTGTCCAGAGGAGATGTATTAGATGTTCCTGTTCTCGGAGCAAGTCGCTGGATATATGAATGTGAAGTAGACAAATCTGTCGAGGTTGGAGAGTCAACTACCTTCTTTTGCAGGATCAGAAACATTCAAGCGGATGAGAATTTTATATGCAAAGACGCATTTGACATTGATCTTACAAAACTGGACCCCGTCATTTATTCAGGTATGTACCACAGCGTTGGACATTTATTGGGAAAAATAGGAGATTATGCAGGACAGTAAATTTAAATTTATCTATCAGCAAAATTTTTAAGTGTCATTTTCTATAAACAAAAAGCAGACTTTTCAGTCTGCTTTTACTGTTTTATATTCAGCTTTCAAAACAAAATGTCGTTTCAATCGCTATTTTTACTTGATCATAGATGCAACTTCGTCAGCAAAGTTTTCTTCTTTCTTCTGAAGTCCTTCGCCCTTTTCAAAACGAACGAAATCTACAACCTTGATGTTCTTTCCAAGTCCTGCGATATACTTTGCAACAGTAACATCAGGGTCCTTAACGTAGGACTGATCCATAAGGCAAATCTCTTCGGTGAATTTCTTCATTCTGCCTTCAACTATCTTTTCAAGAACGTTCTGAGGCTTAGGCTTTGCAGCGGATTCGTTTTCCTTTTGAACGAGAGCCATCTGAACTTCCTTTTCCTCGTCAATAACGCTGGCAGGAACATCAGCCTGATTTACAAACTGAGGAGAAGATGCTGTGATCTGGAGCAGGAGGTCTTTAGCGCACTGCTTTACCACTTCATCGTTTGCGTCATCACAGTCGAGCTTCAGTATCGTACCGATAATGCTGCCGCCGCCGTTGTGGATATAAGTGAACAGATTGCCTTCAAGCTTTGCAAAACGTCTGATCTTGATATTTTCACTAATTGTAGCAATACGCTCAGTGAGAACGTCCTGAACAGTTTCGTCAGTACCACTCATCTTAACTGTAAGCAGTTCGTCAACTGTTGAAACGTCGTTATCAATAACGGTCTGAGCAACCATTTCAACGAACTCCACAAATCTGTCGGATTTAGCTGCAAAGTCTGTTTCGCTGTTTACTTCAACGATAGCGCCGACTTTTTTTGCCTCGTCGACCTTCGCATATACAAGACCCTCGGCGGCAATTCTTGCAGCCTTTTTAGCTGCCTTTGCAAGTCCCTGCTCACGCAGATATTTTACAGCGGCGTCAAAGTCGCCGTTGGTCTGCTCCAAAGCACGCTTGCAGTCCATCATACCGCAGTTGGTCATTTCTTTAAGCTGTTTTACATCTTGTGCTGAAATAGCCATTTTGTTTCTCCTTTATATATATTAGTAATTATTCTTCAGTTTCAGGCTGAGCTTCAACTGCTTCTTCAGCAGCAACTTCCTCAACTTCAGCTGTTTCTTCTTCCTGTACAGGTTCAGCCTCTTCGCCTGTTACCTCGCCGGTTTCGCCCTGATTGCCTTCGATAATGGCGTCAGCCATTGCGCCTGCTATCAGCTTAACGGCACGGATAGCGTCGTCGTTGCCGGGAATGATATAGTCTATCTCGTCAGGGTCGCAGTTTGTGTCAACGATAGCGACAATGGGAATACCAAGTTTCTTTGCTTCTGCAACAGCAATTCTCTCCTTACGGGGGTCAACTATGAACAGCGCAGCGGGAAGCTTGTGCATATTCTTAATACCGCCCAGGAACTTCTCCAGCTTTTCGATCTCAAGGTTCATCTTGCTGACTTCCTTTTTGGGGAGCAGGTCAAACGTGCCGTCAGACGCCATAGCCTGAAGCTGTTCAAGTCTCTTGATACGTCTTTGGATAGTGGCAAAGTTGGTCATCATACCGCCGAGCCATCTTGCGTTTACAAAATGAGCTCCGGCTCTTTCAGCCTCTTCCTTTATGCTGTCGGAAGCCTGCTTTTTAGTGCCTACAAAAAGAATTTCTCCGCCTTCCTCAGTCACCTGACGAACAAACATATACGCTTCGTCCAACTTTTTAACGGTCTTCTGAAGGTCGATGATATAAATTCCATTCCTTTCAGTGAAAATATAAGGCGCCATTTTGGGGTTCCAGCGTCTTGTCTGATGTCCGAAGTGAACACCCGCTTCAAGAAGCTGTTTCATTGATACTACTGACATTTAAGTATCCTCCTGTTTTTTGGTTTTTTCCTCCCAAATGCGTTGTCTTTTCCAACTACACATGCAGCACCGAGGAAAAACAGCATAAGGTGTGGATTTGCGGTCAAAAAACCGCTTTATAATTATAGCACAAAGCTGTAATTATTACAATAAAAATATTTTCGTCTATTTTAACAAATTTTTCAAAAATCCACCGCCAGATTTTGTATTAGGTGGAAAATCACAGGTCACAAGAATAGTATCTTGTCCTATAACGTCAATATTACACCAGGGAATAATAAAGTCCTCTTCCCTGCCTAAAAGTCCGAACAGCTTGGCTTTTCCGTAAACAATTATCTTGCATATCTTCGCCGTACAGGTATCAAATTCGATATCATCGGGAAATCCCAGCTTGCAGCCTGTTTTAATATTTATAATTTCCTTGCACCGCAGATCGTCAAAACGACATACCATAAAAATCACCTCGTTTTATGGTATGTTCGTATGACAAAATTAGAACAGGCTTTCCAAAAAAGGACAAATTATTTAAGCTCGTCTTTTAAAAGATCCATTAAAATATGGTCGTGATATTTTCCGTTAAAATAATATGATTCTCTCAGACAGCCTGCCTCTTTAAAGCCTACTTTTTTATAAACGCTTATCGCCGTTTCGTTGAATGAAAATACCCAAAGATGAAGAGAATGCAAATTCAAATTATCAAAAGCATACTTGCAGGCAAGACGCAGAGCCTCACTGCCATAGCCCTTACGTCTGTTATCTTCTTCACCGATAAATATTCCGATATTGGCGGTCCTTGATATATCATCTATATCTTCTATGCCTATGTTTCCTATGAGCTTATCGTTTCCTTTAAGGACTATCGCATAATAATGCGTTTTATCCTTATGTACACGTTCTATGTATTCCTTTTCGCCCAAGGCGGAATTGACTCTTCCGTAAAGCCCTATTCTTCCCGAAACATATTCGTCATTGAGCCATGTGCAATACGTTTCGGCGTCTTCAATGCACATAGGCGATAAATAAACCTTTTCGCCTGTGATTTTCCTGAAATATTTCATTGTTATCACCTTTATGTTTCTTCTTTATGATTGGCCCGCCAAGCCATATAGTTTTCAAGTATGACTGCCGCCGCCACTGCGTCTATGACTTCTTTTCTCTTTTTTCCCCGTTTATTCACGTCGTTCATCATCTGATGAGCAGTAACGGTAGTTGAACGCTCGTCCCACATAACGACAGGCACTTCTACATAATTTTGCAAAAGATCCGCAAACTGTCTGCAAAGCTGAGAGCGAGGTCCCTCGCTCCCGTTCATATTTATCGGATTTCCTACAACGATAAGTCCGACTTCATATTCGACTGACGCTGCCGCTACTTTTTCAACGCATATATTAAAGTTTTTTTCATTGATTACTCCAAGGGGAGACGCCAAGGTTTCAGTTCTGTCACAGCAGGCAAGTCCCGTATGACTGTCGCCGTAATCGACTGCCATTATTTTCATTACAACAGTTCCCTTTCCAATACTATAATTAAATCAGAAGCGGCTTTAAAAAGCCGCTTCTGCCGATTATTGCTGTTGTGCCTGTTTTAATGCCTGAGCAAGTTGATCGGGACAAGAGGTATTTTTAAATCCGCATTTTATTCCGTCAAGGCGTTTGATAACGTCCTCCACTTTCATTCCTTTAACAAGGTTGCATATTCCTTTAAGATTTCCGTTGCAACCGCCTATAACGGAAATGTCCTTGACAATGCCGTCCTCAACTTCGATCAACATTTTGCGGGAGCATACTCCCTGTGGTGTGTACTCAATAGTCATTTGTTTATACTTCCTTTCGTTTATTTTTCGTTATTCCATGCGTTTGCTACTGCATCTGCAACTTTATTTGCAACTTCCTTATTTAAGGGGCTTGCGATTATATTTTCGGGAGTTATTTCATTATCGGGTATTACTGAGGCGATAGCGTATGCGGCTGCTCGTTTCATTCCCTCAGTTATCTCCTTTGCCCTGACTGACAATGCTCCTTTAAATATTCCGGGAAATACAAGAACGTTATTTATCTGATTGGGAAAATCGCTTCTGCCTGTTCCCACGATATACGCTCCGGCCGCTTTCGCTTTATCAGGCATTATCTCTGGAACAGGGTTTGCCATTGCGAAAATTATAGGCTTTTCCGCCATTGATCTTATCATTTCTTCAGTAAACAAATTCGGCTTTGATACGCCTATCAAAACATCTACGCCCTTTGCGGCGTCGGCAAGCGTTCCCTTTCGTACATTTTTATTTGAACGCTGTGCTATTTGAGCGTGAGCAGGATTTTCATACTTATCATCTTTGTTTATTATGCCGCAAAGATCGACCATTATCAAATCACCAATGCCAAGCGCAAGCAAAAATGAACCGATAGCGATTCCCGCAGCGCCTGCGCCGTTTATTACAACTGTCAGATCGGAAATTTTCTTGCCTGCACATTTAGCCGCATTTATAAGAGCAGCGCCTACAACAACAGCAGTTCCGTGCTGGTCATCGTGAAATACGGGAATATCAAGTTTTTCTTTCAGCTTTTTCTCAATTTCAAAGCAACGGGGCGCCGCTATATCCTCAAGATTAATTCCGCCAAAGCTATCACTTATAAGTTCAATTGTTCTGACTATTTCATCAACATCCTTGCTCTTAACACACAACGGAAATGCGTCAACACCTGCAAATTCTTTAAACAAGCAGCATTTTCCTTCCATTACAGGCATTCCTGCCAGTCCGCCTATGTCGCCAAGTCCAAGAACAGCGGTGCCGTCGGTTATCACCGCTACCAGATTTGAACGCCGTGTCAGGGAATATGAAAGCTCAGGATCCTTTTGTATTTGCAGGCAAGGCTCTGCGACTCCGGGCGTGTACGCAAGGGACAGGTCTTCTCTTGTATTTATCGGAGCTCTGGAAATAACTTCAATTTTCCCCTGCCATTCATAATGCTTTTTTAGTGCTTCTTCCTTTATGTCCATTTTATTTATCCTTTATGTGCAAGTATTTTTTCCAATGTATTTTCAGGAGTAAGATTATATCCGATAGAAATGGGATAATGATTGTAAAATCCGTGAAAGTCGCTTCCGCCTGTTGCAAGCAGTCCATATTTCTCACAAGTTTCTAAAAGTGCTTTCTCATTACTCGGTTTCAGGCTTTGGTGCCACACTTCAACGCCGTCAAGCTTTTTTTCTTTCGCAAGCTCTTCGATAAGATCAAAATTGTCAAACACCGTAGGGTGAGCAATTACGGCAAGTCCGCCTGAGGAATGGATCAGATCCAACACGAAATGAATTTCAGGATTAGACATTGTTTCGTTGCTGACCTCATCGGCACAAAGTCCCGTTTTGGAATCAAAAAGCTCGTTGTATACATCGCCGTAAAGCTCGGTGGTGTAACCGTAATCCATAAGCGCATGCATTATATGCCCTTTGTAAATGGCCTTGCTACCTGCGGAATACTTAACTATATTTTCCAGCGTAATAGGATAGCGCTCAATTACCTTAAACGCCATTTTCTTACCGCGCTGGCGGCGCATTTCACTGTTGCGCATACACAGTCCTTCAAGACGGGCAGGCTTTTGCGGCATATAACAAAGGATATGCGCTTTACTGCCGCGTTTTCCGTCAAAAGCGGAAAATTCGACCGCAGGAATTATCTCGATGCCGTATCTTTGCCCAAGCACAGCAGCTCTTGAAACAGAAGATATACAGTCATGGTCTGTTATGGCTAAATAATCGATACCGTTTCTCTTTGCCTGAGCTATTACTTCCTCAATGCCCAAAGAGCCGTCTGACAGCGTGGTGTGACAATGTAGATCCGCTTTTATCATTTTAACAATTTGCTAAAAAGCAATTCTCCTTTTGGGTTTTATCGTTAAGGTCATATTTACTTACTTAATTATACGGCCAAAGCCTTTTGCCTGACGTTTTGGTTTTATTTCCTGCTCAGTGCCGCCTCTGTCGGTAAAAATATGCTCTTCTTCGGTGACTTCTTCAGGAAGTTCGGGATTATGTTCCCCTCTCGACTCATAATACGGATTTATTATATATTTTTGTATTACGGGATAACAGTTAAACGCATATAAGAACATTAGCCAGCCGAAAGGTATCACAGGCAGCAGGAAGGTTGAAAACGGGAAGAACAGATATATTGCAGCTCCAAATAAAAGAGTGATCAGGAAATTTATTATATTTACCTTTATTCCCATAACGGTAAGGAGCAAAGCGTTTTTGATTATCTTACCGAGAGGGAGCGAAAGGCTCACTATTTCCAAATAAACATAAAAATTCGCCATAAAAACATATGAGGCAATAGCGGTAGAGACAATAAGCATTGCATAATTTCCTGCAGTAGGCGCATTCTCCACTACCTGAAGATAAAATAACGCTCCATATATGAACATTCCAAAAAACAAAACATCAAAAATCCCTACCGCAAGCGCTTGAAAAAAGTTTTCTTTATATGCCTTTTTAAATTCATCAAATACAAAAATCGGCTTTTCAAGCGTAAACTTGCGCATTACCTGCATAGACGCGGCGCTGGCAGGTCCAAAACCTATCACGAACGGAATCGACAACAGCATCCAGCGCATATCTAAGTATTGACCTGTCAGTATTGCTCCGACCAGAACCAATACCATACCGCTGGAAATAAAAAAAAGTAAATTTATCAGCAGTATCTTCCAGAATTTACCGATAAACTGTTCCCAAAATCTAAAAAAAGGTTTCTTTTTCGGTCCGTTTTTGGCAACGCCCTTGCCTGACGTTTCATAATTATAAAAGAGTCCCAATTCTTTTCCTGCTTTCTTTTGGTATATTCAGTAAAAAATTCAACTTAAAATATTATACTATATTTTATATTAAATTGCAATAGCGGGTTTATATTATTTGCATACGCCTGAGCGTATGATATAAGCGTCCTATGGGCAAGCCCATTACGTTATAATAATCTCCCTCTATGCCCTTTATCAGCAGTGCGCCTTTTCCCTGTATACCGTATGCTCCCGCTTTGTCCTTCGGCTCGCCGCTTGCGATATAGCTGTCGATTTCATTTTCGCTCAGTGTAAAAAACTCTACCTTTGTTTCCTCAAAAAAGCTGTTTACAACATCACCGTTTTGAGCTATTGCAACTCCTGTGATAACTGTATGCTTTTTCCCTGAAAGGAGCGTCAGCATTTCCCTTGCGTGTGCTTCGCTTCTCGGTTTTCCCAGCGCCTTACCACAACAAAACACCATAGTATCTGCGCCGATAACAAAATCTTTTCTGTGTTCGGAAGAAACCTCTACGGCTTTTTGTTCCGCCAGTTTTTTGACCAAAAGCTGAGGTTCAAGCGTATCATCGGCTTTTTCCTCACCTTTAGCGGGAATTATTGTAAAATCCTCAGTTATAAGGGCGAGCAGTTCGCGTCTTCGTGGAGATGCGCTTGCAAGAATTATGCCCATCAGTTATTTTCTCCGTATTTGTCCTTATAATTTTGTATGCAATGTTTGATAATATCGGACGCTGCTTTCTGACCCATTACTTCATTCACCGCTGTATGCTTATTTTCAAGCTGTTTGTATACGGTAAAGAAATGCTGCATTTCCTGAAAAATGTGCTGAGGAAGAGCCTCTATGCTCCTGTATGAATTATATGTGGGGTCTTCAAATGGAATGGCTATTATTTTTTCATCATTTTTTCCGTTGTCCACCATTGTTATAACGCCGATAGGATAGCACTGCACAAGCACTAAAGGGTCAATAGGCTCGTTGCATAGAACCAGGACGTCCAAAGGGTCGCCGTCATCAGCTAATGTTTTGGGAATGAAGCCATAATTTGCAGGATAGTGGGTAGAAGTATACAGGATCCTGTCAAGAATCAGTATACCGCTTTCCTTATCCAACTCGTATTTGTTCTTGCTTCCCTTGGATATTTCAATAACTGCGAGAAAATTGTAGGGGTCAATACGATCGGGGTTGATGTCGTGCCAAACGTTCATTTTATTTTTCCTCTTTTCTTTTATTTTTCAAATCTGAAATAATTAAAATCAAAATTGCTTCCGGGAAGAAACGTAAATGAAACATTACCCTTCCCTGAGATCCCGCTGACAGAAAATTTGCGCTCCGTATATTCCGAGCAATCTTCAAACTCCGCAAGGATACGCTGAGTATCTCCGTTTTCCGATTTGAAAATAATATGGATACTGTTGAGTGGGAGAGTGGATTTTCCCGATATGATAACTGCAGAAGGATCCTCTTCAAAGTCAAACATACCGAAATCCAAAACTACATTGTTGCCTATGCCGATGACCTCGGTATTATTTTTTTCAAAGCTGTCGCCGTAAATTTTTTCGCAGTTCCCTGCAAGATGATTTTCAAAGGAATCGTTTTGCTTTTCAAAGGAAAAGCCCTTTACGTGATAATGGTGAGAGGACTGCATTACGAACGTATGTATGCCTTTCAGCTTTTTGGTCAGCTTAAATGTATTCGGCTTATATTTAAGCCATTCGGGAGGCTCATGATACATAAAATCACCGATAAGCTCTCCGCCCTGTTCAGGTATGCCGTCATAAAACTTAATATTTACAGGCGTAGTGCAGTTGGCGTAAATTGGAACGGTGACGGTATCGCTGCCCATTGCTCCGAAATCTGTGTTCTCAAATCCAAACCAGGCGTTGTCGCTTTCAAAGCCTGCGCCACGTTCTATTCCGTTTCCGACACTTCCGCCGCTGACTGTATAAAGTCCGCCTACCACAAAATCATACGGGTCAAAGCAGGCTGAGCCAAGTCCCTGAGCATCAAACTGCAAGGCGGTAAGCACTCTGTATTTATCAGTGCCGTTTTTGCATAATGCTCTGAGGTAAAATCTTCCGTCTCCCTTTGCATATATCCTGACAATGCCGTTTTCAACTGACTTTATTTCCGCAAGGTTGGTAGGTATTCCGACTTCATTTGTAAGACGGTACTCTATTTCATCAGCATACGATGAATTTGCGGGTCTAACAAAAGTTTTTACAGTGGTTTCACGATTTTCAGCAGTTAATTTTAAACCAGAGGCCGACAATTCGATTTTGCGGACAGGTATTTCATCATATCCGCACCTGCTGTCAGGAGGAATATCCGTATTCTCTTCCAAGCAGGAAATGCCGTCGGAAACACCGATTCCTATTGATTTAAGCGTTAATTCGGCAAACGGCAAATCGGAAGAAGTCACTTTTACGCTTATGTCACCGCAAACGGTTTTTGCGGCTATTATCGCAAGCAACTTTCCCATAAACAAACGGCGGCTTTTGCATTTATACTGTTCAAAATCAGTGCTGTCCCCGTTGTCCAGCCCTATCAGCCGACCTGCGCCTGTTACTTCCACATTTACTCGATTATTGGCATTTGCAACAAAATTTTCGTTTTCATCTTCGGCTGATATTTCAATAAAAATCAGATCTCTGCCGTTTGCCTTCATTTCTGTTTTATCAGGCGACAAAATCAGTTTTGCAGTATCTCCGAATGAGCGCTGAATGTCTGTTGCTATCTCTTTTCCGTTTTCATTATAAGCTATTGCAGTAAGTTCGCCTTTTTCATAGGGAATAAGGTAATCGGCGGTCAGGGTTTTTCCATGGGCGTGGTCGATATATTTTTTGCCTAATGATTTTCCGTTAAAAAACAATTCAGCATAAGGTGCGTTTGTGGTCACACGCACATCTATTTCCTGCCCATCGGAAAAATCCCAATATGGGAAAATATGTATCATAGGCGCATTCTTGTAATCAGTCCATTCTGATTGGAAAATATAAGAACCGTCTTTTCTGAAGCCTGCCGTGTCGATTTGTCCGAAGTAGCTGTTCTTTGTGCTGTAAGGAGTAGACTCGCCTATGTAATCAAAGCCACTCCAGATAAACTGCCCTGCGCAGTATTCTGCGTCCCTGTCAGGGATTATGCATCCTTCAATATTCGGTGCCGCCCAGCCCGTTGTGCTGTTTCCGAGAGATGAACACTGCTCATCATCATCTGCCAGAACAACACGGGAAAGCGGGAAATGATATACTCCCCTGCTTTGCACAACAGAAGCGGTCTCGCTTCCGTATATCATCCAGTCAGGGTGTTTCTTGTGATGTTCTTCATACAGGCGTTCTCCGTAGTTGTAGCCTGCAAGTTTCAACATATCAACACATTTCTGAGCATTCTCCCACTGAAGATAGTTAGAACCGCAGGTTATATATGCATTTTTCCGTGTGTCGTGCTGTCTTATAAAAGACGCAAGACGGGCAGTTATCTCCTGCCCATGTGAATCAGCGTGCATATCATAAATTTCATTTCCTATGCTCCAGCCGATAAGGGAGGGGTGATTTCTGTCACGGCGTATCCAGGACGCAACGTCACGTTCCGCCCAGTCTTTGAAAAAGCGTGCGTAGTCGTATTCAGTTTTTGAGCGTTCCCACATATCAAAGCCTTCGGAAAGGACAAGAAATCCCATTTCGTCCGCCAGCTCCATAAGTTCAACAGAAGGCATATTGTGGCTGGTGCGAATGGCGTTTATTCCCATCTCACGAAGCTTCAGCAATCTGCGGCGAAGAGCCGTTTTATTCTGCGCTGCCCCAAGCGCTCCCAGATCGTGATGTTCGCACGAACCGTGTAGCTTTATATGCTTGTGATTGAGGAAAAAACCGTGGTCGCATGTAAATTTGATACAGCGAAAACCAAATATTGTTGTTTCTGCGTCGATCACATTGCCGCTTTGTATAAGCTGAGTTTCAAGCGTGTAAAGATACGGAGAATCAATATCCCAAAGTTTTACGTTATTAACCTCTATATTTTGGAGTGTTGCGGCATAACTGTATTTTTTCTGTCTTATGGCAGGAGAAACGACTGAAATATTAAGAGTGGACGCCTGAGCAGTGTTCTCCGCAATAATGTTTCCGTCCCGGTCCTTTATAATTTGTTTAACGCAAAAGTCACAAGAAGCATCAACAGGTCTGCATATTTCCGTTGATATTGTCGCAATACCTGTTTCTGGCGACGCGCTTATGTATATTCCGTCAGGAGCAATATGTGCCGACGGCATTTCTTTTATCCATACGTTGCGGTATATTCCTGCTCCCGAATACCAGCGGGAATTTGGGCTTTGGTAGTTTACTCTTACGGCAACAATATTCTCGCCGTCTTTGAGAAAATCGCTTATCTCAAACTCAAAGGTGGAATAGCCGTACTTCCATTCTCCAACTAAAGAACCGTTTACATAAACGGCGCTGTCCATATAAACGCCTTCAAATCTTAAAGAAACAACCGCGTCTGATTTTGTATGATAAAATATCTTTCTGTACCAGCCTGTTGAGGTCTCGTAAAGATTTTTTGTATCGTATATAAGCCAGTCGTGAGGAATATCCACTCTTTTCCAGTCAAAGTCATCTGAATAATCTGTGCCGAATGGCTTCTTTGAAAATTCCCAACCGTCACAGAAAAGTTTTTTTGAACTCATAAACGCTCCTTGAACTTAAAAATAAAACTACTATTATTTTACATTAAAATAACAATTTAGTCAATGCAAAAGTGAAAATTATCGTAATTTTTATGGTTGCATTGAAAGAATTATTATGATATAATTTATGGGAAGATTTATACAGATACATTGAAAGGATACAACATTATGCCCATAAAGATACCTGATGGTCTTCCCGCATTCAAAACGCTTTTGCAGGAAAATATATTTGTTATGGAAAGCGGAAGAGCGTCGGAGCAGGATATACGTCCGCTTAAAATAGGGATAGTAAACCTTATGCCAACAAAAATAGAAACAGAAACGCAATTGCTCAGACTGCTCAGCAACACGCCGTTACAGGTGGATATCACTCTGATATATACCGAAACATATCTTCCCAAAAATACTTCATGGGAGCATTTGCAGAATTTTTACACAACGTTTGATAAGGTAAAGAACCAATATTTTGACGGGATATTCATAACAGGGGCCCCCGTTGAAAAGCTGGAATTTGAAGAAGTTGAATATTGGAACGAGCTTTGTCAAATAATGGAATGGACAAAATCTCACGCTTTCTGCACTGTACATATTTGCTGGGGAGCGTTTGCAGGGCTTTATTATCACTACGGTCTGAAAAAACATCCTTTAGAGAAAAAACTGTTCGGCGTATTTCCGCATAAGGTAAACGCCTTTAATCACCCGTTGATGAAAGGATTTGACGACGTTTTCTTTGTTCCCCACTCAAGATATACGGAAGTGAAAATGGAAGAAATTGATATGATACCAGAGCTTGCGATACTGGCTTATTCAGACGAAGCGGGGCCTTATATCATTTCAGACAGGACAAGCCGGCAGATATTCATTACAGGTCATGCGGAATATGACAGAGATACGCTGAAAAACGAATATTTCAGAGATCTGGAAAAGGGACTGGATATTGATATTCCGAAAAACTACTTTCCCAATAATGACCCGAAGCTGACTCCTCTGATAAGCTGGCACGGACATGCAAGCCTTATGTACAGCAACTGGCTTAACTTCTGCGTATATCAGGAAACGCCGTATGATTTAAAGGAATTGGAGTCGCTATAACATATAATTTCAAGGAATAGGGTAAGCAGGTAAATTTCTTTTTGAAAGGAAGATAACTATGGGACTTAATGAAACGCCCTCTGCCAACAGAGTGCATATAGGCTTTTTCGGCAGAAGAAATGCGGGAAAATCCAGCCTTGTGAACAAGGTAACAGGGCAGGAGCTTGCCGTTGTTTCCGATGTTGCGGGCACTACAACCGACCCTGTTTACAAAGCTATGGAGCTTCTGCCGCTGGGACCTGTTATGATAATTGATACGGCGGGGTTTGACGATGAAGGCGAGCTTGGAGAGCTGAGAGTAAAAAAAACAAAGCAGGTTTTAAACAAAACAGACGTTGCAGTGCTTGTGGTAGACGCAAATGAAGGACTGGCAAACTGTGATAAAGAGCTTGTTGAGTTGTTCAGGAAAAAGGAGATCCCTTATATAATCGCTTATAACAAATCTGATCTATGCAGTGTTCAATCAAAAGGCGAAGAAAACAGCATATATGTAAGCGCAAAAACAGGCGAAAATATTTATGAGCTTAAAGAAAGGATTGGAAAGCTGGCAAATACTGACGATTACACGCTGAAAATCGTGGGTGATATGCTGAAGCCTGATGATTTTGTTGTTCTGGTAGTTCCAATCGACTCAGCCGCACCGAAAGGAAGACTGATCTTACCTCAACAGCAGACTATAAGAGATATACTTGAGGCAAATGCTGTCGCTGTTGTTGTAAAAGAAAGCGGGCTTAAAGAAACGCTTGAACATATCGGCAAAAAGCCTGCTATGGTCATAACCGACAGTCAGGCATTCCAGCAGGTTGCAAAAGATACTCCTTTGGATATTCCCCTTACCTCTTTTTCAATCCTTATGGCAAGATTTAAGGGATTCCTTGATATTGCTGTCAAAGGAGCAGCGGCAATCGACAAATTAAAGGACGGAGATACGGTGCTGATATCCGAAGGCTGCACTCATCACAGACAGTGCGACGATATAGGAACGGTAAAAATTCCTCGTTGGCTGAAAGAGTATACGGGAAAAGAGCTTATCATAAAAACTTCAACCGGAACGGAATTTCCTGAGGAGCTGTCGGAATATTCGCTGATCATTCACTGCGGAGGCTGTATGCTGAACGAGCGAGAAGTTAGATATCGTATGAAATGCGCTGAGGACGCAGGTGTTCCTATTACAAATTACGGTACAGCTATTGCACTGATGAAAGGAATACTAAAGAGAAGTATTGAGATTTTCCCTGATTTGGCAAGCAAAATTGAAGATAAATAAAAGAAAAAACGTCTCCCTGCTATCGCAAGGAGACGTTTTTCTTTATTCGGTAATTACCCAAAGACCGGCGGCGGAACATGAGAAATCCTTCGGGTCTTCAAGATATTCCGAAGCGTTGATACCATACCAGAAGGATTCGCATATAGGCTGTAAGAACATCTTCATATCCCAATGAATAAAGTTGCTCATCAAGTCCTTGCGTACATAGCGAAGAAGCAGTGTTTCAACTTTATTGGTTATTGCTTCTTCATATTCCTTGGCAATAGGTTTTAGTGCTTCATCAATTAGCGCTTTGATTTTTTCATAAACAGAGCGTGTCATTATGGGAAGATTTACTTTAAGTCCTTTGTCTGTTTTTGTTATAAGTCCTTTTTTGATAAAATCAGCCGCCTGTTCCTCCTCATATTTGTTAAGAGATTTGTCAGGAGCTTTTGCAAGCTGTATCAGAAGCGATATGTTATTTCCGTCTACCCAGTCGTTTCTGCTTACGGTATCATTATCAGGAAACTGTGAAGGAAAGGGTGCGCAGTCAAAATCGTTTATATATTCCAATCTGCCAAAATTGGCGGTTCTGTACACGGCATGACTGTTTGACCAGTTCATTCCGTGCCAGTCACCTTTATACATGGAATAATCCAGCGTTTCATCAGGAGGAGTAAAATGCGCTGTTATTCTGTAACTGCGTTCAGGCTCATCAGGGTATTTTGAGTTGTATTTTGCCGAATATATTTTGTCAGAGGTTTCAGCTATACTATAACCTGCCAAAACATACAAAAACCACATAAGGTAGTTATAGCTGAAATCATTGCCATAAAAGTCAAGAGCCGTTATTTTATCCTTCAGCTCCCAAAGAGCTTTGCTTATCCTTTCGGGGTAGTTGTTATTTATACGTACTGCATAAGTTTCGTACTGAGCGTTTATATAAGGCTGCCCGGGAAATACGCAGAAATTTGTAAGGTATTTGCCCTGTGAGGATTTTGTAAGAAGCAAGGCGTTTGTCATTTTCTCAAGTATTTCCTCCAGATAAACAGGCGCTACTCCCAACTCATCTGCTATCTCATAAACGGTTTTAGGCTCTGAACGGCAAATAACAACTGTCTGCTGTGCAATTTTACCTTGCATTATCTGTGACGCTTCGCCGCAGTTGTAGCCTAAAAAATAGTTTACATCCGCCGGCGCATAGGCTGATCTTCCGATGTTGTTCATATTCGTTATCCTTTCTTTAAGATTTTTTCGGGCTTCAAAAAGTCTGCTTTTGACTCTCCCTTCTGGAATATCAAGTTCGCGGGCTATCTGAGAAATTGAATGTTCTTTCAGGTAATAATTGATGATAACTTCACGGTGAATATCGGCAAGTCGGGAAAGAGAATGATTTAACTCATTCAGTTCTTCCCTGCTTATAAGAGATTCTATCGGCTGGATATGATCTGACATTATTCCTTCGGCGCTGTCCAAAGGTATCGCAGGATCGCTTTTAGAAGCTATATATCTGGCAACTTTATTTCTCGCCATTTTCCAGTACCAAGAATAAAAGCTGTGAAATTCTTTATTTTTATCAATTGCCTTTAACGCTTCATAAAGAATGTCCTGCGAAATGTCCTTTGCAGACTCGCTGTCATATATCCTGCTCCTGCAAAACAGGTAGGTGTTTTCTATCAGTTCTT
Source organism: uncultured Ruminiclostridium sp. (assembly GCA_947630175.1). Taxonomy (GTDB): domain Bacteria; phylum Bacillota; class Clostridia; order Oscillospirales; family Ruminococcaceae; genus Ruminiclostridium_E. The sequence continues at coordinate 398,238 of CANRGJ010000001.1, forward strand.
CTGAAATGTAGCTGTTCATCATTTATTACCCCTTGCAACCGGTTTGCATATAATAAGTGTATTTTACAAATAAAAGGTTGGATAACTTTTAACAATTATACAACAATTTATATTTTGCTGCAAGATAAAAAGCCCCGACGGGTGATCCCGTCGGGACTTTTTTATATAAAGCAGGTAAGTCCCAAATTCCTTGGGTGGCTGTGGCTCTTCATGAATGCAAAGCATTACCCTCCGCCCTCACCTACGGGATTCCCTGCTCTATATAAATATATGCCGATAGCTTGTAAAGGGTAGGTTGTACAAAAATGTTTTTATGTTTCTTTAAACGTAAGCAATTTCCATACGCCTCTGATAAAGGGTACGGCAAAAGCTGCAAGAACAGACAGCATAAGCTGTTCTGCATTTAACGGGGCCATATTGAATATGCCTGCCAAACTTGGGATATAAACAACGATCAGGCTGACAAGAAGACTTATCAAAACGGCGGGAATAAGCTGAAGATTTGTGAGATAACGGGCGTTGAATATACCTCTGTTCTCATTTTTACATTCAAATACAAAGATAAGCTGAGAAAGGCTGAGCGTTATGAAAACGCTTGTTCTTGCCATCTCTAAGTTTCCCGCTGAAAAAGGGATAATAAAGCTTATAATCGACGCTATTCCTATGAGCAGGCCACGAGCTACTATACGCCACATCATTCCGCCGGCAAAAATGCTTTCATCGGGAGAACGGGGCGCTCTGTCCATTATATCCTCGTCAGCAGGCTCCATTCCCAAAGCAATTGCAGGCAATCCGTCGGTAACGAGGTTTACAAGCAGAAGATGAATGGGCAGCAAGACAACAGGCAACCCCAATATCATAGCGAAAAGCATTGTAAACACCTCGCCTATATTGCAGGCGAGCATATACCTGATAAACTTTCTTATGTTGGAATAAACCGTTCTTCCCTGCTCAACAGCATTTACAAGAGTAGCGAAATTATCGTCCAAAAGCACAAGTTTTGCAGCCTCACGGGTGACATCAGTCCCGCCCTTGCCCATTGCTACACCGATTGCCGCCTCTTTTACCGCAGGCGCATCGTTTACTCCGTCGCCTGTCATTGCTACAATATTTCCCTGTGCTTTAAGGGATCTTACGATCCTCAGTTTGTCCGCAGGGCTGACCCTCGCAAAAACAGATGTAGTTTTTAACTGCTGTTCAAGCTGTTTATCGCTCATTTGTGCCAGCTGTGCCCCTGTGCAGGCTGTATCTCCCTGTTTCATTATTCCCGCTTGCGAAGCGATTTCAACAGCGGTATTTATGTGATCGCCTGTGAGCATTATGACTCTTATCCCAGCTTTTTTGCATTTTTTGATAGCCTGCTTTATTTCGGGGCGCAAAGGGTCTTCCATTCCTTGAAGTCCTATGAAAATATAACCGTTGTATTCTGCGGAAGAATATGCAAACGCAAGGGTACGCAGACCTTTAGATGCCATTTTCTCAGACGCAAGCATTATCTTCTTTTTATCAGCAGAAGAAATTGATTTTATTCCGTTTGAAGTAAGCAAAAATGAGCATTTCTGAAGTACGGTATCAGCAGCGCCTTTCATAAATTTGATCGTTTTGCCTGAAGCCGATTTTGCGGTGACCTCCATAAACCGTGTGCTGCTGTCAAAGGGAATTTCTTCCGTTCTTATGTAAGATGAGGATTTTATTCCCGCTTTCTGAGCCGCGATCGTGAGCGCCGCTTCGGTGGGGTCGCCGTTTTCTCCGTCGGAATTATTGCATACGGCGCCGCAGGTAAACAGCATTTTTGTTATATTATCATTGGCAATAATATTATCGGTCATCTTTCCGTCTGCATAAATTTCAGTTACGGTCATTTTGTTTGCTGTAAGAGTGCCTGTTTTGTCCGTGCATATCACGTTGGCGCAGCCAAGAGTTTCTACCGAATGAAGCTTATTCACCAGCGCCTTTTGTTTATATATCCGTCTGACAGCCAAAGCAAGAGCAATAGTAACCGTTGCGGGAAGTCCCTCAGGGATAGCGGCGACTGCAAGGGTTATTCCCACAAAAAGCATATCAAATATTTCATTTCCTCGCAAAATGCCGATCGCACTTACGACAATGCATATAACGGCACAGGCTATTCCTATTATTTTGCCCAGTTCGCCCAAACGTTTCTGCAAAGGACTTTTTTCTTCTTCTATTTCACCCAGCATATTTGAAACCATTCCCATCTGGGTGGATCTTCCGACAGCAAATACTTCCGCCTTACAATGCCCTTTGGTAACGACGGTCCCCATATAAACCGCACCGCTTTGATTAAGCTCGCCTTCCTTTACGGGTGATAAGAATTTTGATACCGGAACGCTTTCACCTGTAAGTATAGATTCATCGCACTGCAAAGACATACTTTCAAGTATTCTGCAATCAGCGGGTATTTTATCGCCGGCCTCCAATGAAATAACATCACCCTTTACAATGTTTTCAGCCGACACGGTAACGAGTTTTCCGTCGCGATATACTTTAGCGGTAGGAGCAGCTATTGATTTTATGGTCTCCAGCGTCTTTTCTGTTCGGTATTCCTGTATAAATCCCATTACAGCATTTATGACAACTATTATAATGATAGTAAGGGCGTCATATATCTCACCCATAACTACCGATACAACAGTTGCCGCCAGAAGTATCATTACCATTACATCACGAAATTGCCCTAAGAACATTTTAGCCGTAGAACTTTTCTTTTTATCTCCTATTATATTCGGACCGTCACGTTTTAATATTTCTTCAGCCTGAGCAGACGTAAGTCCATAAAGCATAGCTTTTTCCTTGTGCTGCATTTTTTGCCTCCCTTGTCCTTTTTTACAATAAATATGACGGGAAACATAAAAATAGACTTGTACAAATCAATGCTTTGAAAAGGGTTGTAATGATAAGTAATCAGCCTGCATATAAATTTAAAGACCGAAATTTTATGCGGAGGGGCGATACAATGTCACAACAAATAAACACGTCTATGGTTCAGGAATTCGGAACAAAACAAGAAAGATGCGTAAGCCTCGGAAAGTATATCGTAGAAAACGGCGCGACTGTAAGAAGCGCCGCAAAAGTCTTTGGAATAAGCAAAAGCACAGTACATCAGGATATAACAACAAGACTTGAAAAGGTCAATCCGGCGCTGCAAAAACAAGTAAAAGACGTACTTGAAAAAAACAAGCAGGAAAGACATATCAGAGGCGGTATGGCGACAAAGAAAAAATACAGCGAATTAAAGGAAGCAGAAAAATAAAAAATGCGTTGCAGATAAAATCTGCAACGCATTTTGTTGTTATAAGATTCGTTCACGTTCTGTGAAATTATAAATTTTCATCGGAAACTACTATGAAGTTAGACTTTCCGTTCTTCTTAATGCTGTACATTGCATCATCGGCGATGGATATTATTTCATCAACGCCCTTGGAATTATTCTTAACAAGATGGATTCCTATGCTTACGCTTATTGACAAGCGAGCGCCGCTGTCACATACAAATCCCGCTTTGAGCTTTGTAAGAATATCCTGAGCCACTCTCTGAGGATTATTAGTGGAAATATTGCGGATACATACTATAAATTCATCTCCGCCGTAACGCCCGATAAAGCCGTACTCCTGAATTATTTCGCTGACAGAATCGGTAAGGAACTTGAGAACTTGGTCGCCTATCGCATGGCTGTACAGGTCGTTATAAATCTTGAAGTCGTCTATATCCACAAATAGTATCGCAAATCCGTCGTTGCCGTCAGCAACTCCCTGAATTTCATTTTCAATGACGTTTTCAATAGTCTCACGGTTATATACGCCTGTAAGAGCATCATAGCTTGCCTGCTTTCTGAGCTGCATTTCGCCTTTCTTTGCACGGTCAACGTCAGAAAGTACGCCTATGATTTTTACTATGTTGTTATCCGTATCACGAATGGTAGACGTGGTAACGGACATCCAGATATAATCGCCGTAAATATTCTTCCAGCGGTACTGGTTGTTTTTGAAATCAACACCCTGCTCCAGCTTTGCAAGGTCGTTGCGGTATCTTTCGTTATCCTCCGGATGAACCTTTCCTTTCATAAAGAAGCTGTCGCTGAAGTGGTCTGACGCTGCACGGAAACTGAATTTTTTATTGAAATTGTTGGAGAAGGTGATATTGTTTGTTTTAAGATTCCACTCAAATACGATATCATCCGCCATTTCAACGATCGTACGATAACGTCTTTCACTGACTACCACATTGTCGATAAGGTGATTGAATGCGGCGGAGATCTCGCCGTACTCATTTTTGCTGTTTATGTCTATTCTTGACTCATGGTCGCCGCGATGAACCATAGTAAGAGTGTTTTCAATTTTGTGCAGGGGCTTTGTAATAGCAACTATTATAATAACGTAAAGCACTATGAACAGAACCGATACGCCTATAACTGTGCCTAAAAGCGTTCCAAATGCAGAAGATGAATATTTGTAAGCCTGATCGGCCTCAGCAAGTGTTGTTACACACCATCCGCACTGAAGAGCTTTTACCATATATGCGATACGCTGAGTTCTTCCTATTTCAAAGCGTACCGGCGTATTTAACTGGGAATCATTCTTAGCTTTTCCAATTACAGAATATTCACCACGGTCATTTTCACTTATAAGACCAATATAGGTGGAGTCAATTATATTATCCAACCCGTCCACAAAAACTACTCGACCGTTTGTGGGGAAAAGTCCCGCTTTAATTATGCTGTCAAACTTGTTCTTATTAAAGTAAACTATGATCTGCTTGTCATCCGCTGATACAAGCGTTGCCAGTTCATAATCCGCAGGCTTGCCATCGGCGTCTAATACACGGCTTACATAAACATCGCTGTTCGAGCTTGCCATTTTTGAAATCTCATCTGCTGTAAACGTAAGCGCATAGCCGTTTTCTGTGCTTGCAACAAGATTCCCGCCGTTGAGCAGAGCAATTCTGGAAATACCGGTTTCCTCACCTATGTAGGCGCCGGCTTTTTCGATAGCAGAAGCGCTGTCGTCTGCGGTGAAACTCATAAGAGTTGAATCATCTGCAACTGCATTTGCTTTCTCGATCAGCGATTCGACGTAGTCGGTAACAAGCTCAGCTTCGCCGTTTGCAATGTCCGTATACAGACTCTCATACTGCTTCTCAGCGATTTGCCCCATACTGATCGAACTGTAAACCGTATAAGCAATTATGGACGAAAGTGAAAAGAAAGTCAAAGCCAGAATAAACGTAGTACGTATTTTCATCGATAGTCTCCGTTTTTACATCAAAATATATTGCAACGGTTATAAAAAGGTTACAAAAGGATATTATAATCCATTTGTTATTTTAACACATTTTTATCAAAAAGTAAATGATAGTAAAATGATTTGTAGAAAAATCTAAAATACAACTACTAAATTTATATAATTTGCACAAATGGCGGTAGAAAAATATTGACGCCACTGTAAAATTATCGTAGCATTCCTGATTCAGTATTAAAATCTTACGTTTTTATGATATTATCTTACGTTTTTATGATACTCAAATCAAATTCATTGACAGCAAATTATTCAGAATGATATAATTTTTTCAGAAACGATATAAGATAATATTTCTTTTTTGAATTGGAGCATAACAATGAGATATTTTAAATATGCCATAAGGACCGAGCTTTCGTATAAAACGGGATTTATAATAAATCTGACTGTTTCAGTGCTGGTAATATATTTTATTTTGCAGTTTTTCGGAGCGTATAAGGCTACAACAAGAAATATGTTCGAGGGAAACGTGGCGCTGACAGTTTCCGCCGAGGTAAACGAAACACTGCCTGCTGAAAGCTATCTGAGCCTGAGAGATCTCAAGGGATATTCGGACGTAAGTTTGGTCTGCGGCGAAACAGGAATGCCGTCGGGCAACAATTTTTTACTTTACGGCAGAATGGAAAATATTCCCGAAGAACTGTTGCCGAAGGGAACGCCCGTGTTCACACCTTACCAACACTCAAATACTGAATTTAATATCAATACCCGTTTCATCGGAAATCGTCACAACCTCAATCATCGTTAAAGCTATTTCGTGCTTCTCGTGTACCGACAATTCCGACCAGCGTTTCAGCGGCTCGGACAGCGGCTTTGTGTCGATTTCCTTGTGCTTTCTCTGCTGTTTGTGTAATTTCTGTTCAAGCACGGATTTCTGCTTGTGCAGGGCGTTTATGCGTTCCTGTATGTAGTCGAACAGTACCGTATCTGCGTTTGCGAGTTTGTCCATAAGCTTGCGGATTTCATCGTCAATTCGGGCGAGTTCGCCGTTAATTCTGTTCGCCTCCGTATCGGGCTTTGAACGCTTTTTCTTGGCTATTTCAAGCGTTTTTATACGCTCGTTCATAGCTTCAAATACCGCCTGTTCAACTTCATCGGGGCGCAGCTTCAAAGTCCTCTTAACACAGCTGTCTGCCCTATAAAAGCCCGTGTCAAAAAAGTATCTCCATTGCTTTGTATGAGCCTTGTTCCAATTATATGCAACGGAAATCGAGTACCCACAGTATGAGCATTTCAGCAGTCCCACAAGCCACGAATGGAGTGCGCTGCTGTTGTTCGGTATTCTTTTGTTATGCGCCTTTTTATCCTGCACAGCGAGCCACGTTTGTGCGTCTACAAGTCCCTCGTGATAGCCCACCTTGACATAAACAGGCGCACCCGAATGGTGTTTTCCGTGCAAAAACAAGCCGTGTACTCCGTCATAAGCCTCAATATCATCAAGTATTTCTACGCCCATAGACGAAAAATAGCGATAAACCTCTGCGTCTGCACGAACATAAAGCGGACTTTCAAGCAACCGTGAAATATGCGACCTGTCCATATTTGACCTGCCGTTTTTGCTTTCAACCGAGATGTCAATGCCGTTCTGCCGGAAATACGACAGGACATCTTTCAGAGAGGTTGTCGGCTCTTTGTAAATCTCAAACGCCTTTGTAATAACGTGCGCCCTGTCACCCGGAACAAGCACCGAGCCTGTTTTGCCGTTTACGGTTCGCCGTTCGGGAACATAGCCGTAATACACCTTGCCGCCCTGATAAAATCCCGTTTCACGAGCCTTTGTGTTGTATGCGTCCGCAACTCTCGCCGCTATTGTTTCACGCTCAAACTCCGCAAAATTGAGTAGGTTATTCCTCATCATTCGCCCCTCTTTTGTTTCGGTGTTGAACGGCTCTGAAAGGGAAATAACGCTCACTCCCAGCTTGTCGAGCGTGTCTGTGATGTTGAGATATTCACGCATATTACGGGAAAATCTGTCGTATTTCTTCACGATAATTCGTGATATTTCGCCGTTTCGTGCGTCCGTCATCATCTCTTGAAAAGCAGGGCGATGTTCTATGTCCTTGCCCGATTTTCCGTCATCACAGTATATTCTGAAATCAGCCCCCTCGCCTAAAAATCTGATACATTCCTCACGCTGTGCTGCTATCGAGAGCGAATTGTTGCCCTTGTCCGCATCGCTTACAGAGCGACGAACGTATATTGCCGTAGTTTTGCTCATAATCTAACCTCCTGTTGTAAGTCAAGCCGATTACGAGCCAATCCACAGATAGTATATCATAATCAGCGAGTTTTTTCAAGCAGTTTTTCGTTATTGGCTGTCATTTTCATCATCATTAGCTGTATTTTCGGGACTGCGGTTTTTCGCATTGGCAGCTTTCAGAATATCATACAAGCGGTCAATTTTCGACTGCCTTACGCTCTCCGACACCACATCGGGCAAGTGTACCGTAACCTTGAATTTTCTTCCCGTCCATTTGTCATTTCTTTTGTTAATCATAGCGGTTTTCGTCCTTTCTTCTAAAGTCTGTGAGGTTGTTTCTGGCACATTTGTAATCTGCCGCAGAACAGGTATAACGCATTACCTGTTTTGTCAGCAAAACAGTCTGCGTCATAGGAAAACTCCCCTGAAACCCCTCGTCACTGCCGCAATCGTCATTGTAATTTGCAACTCGCTGAAACAGCTCATTCAGAATTATAGCAAACGCTTGAATAACGGCAGAGCTGAAAAGAAAATTTTTCTTTCAGCTTTGCAAAGGACTTTCACCGCCACCCTGTTCCGCTTCGTGTTCCTCTTTAATCTGCTCGATAGCTGCCAGCGCTTTCTGCTTCAAGTCCTCGGACAGCTCCTTGCGAAGCCAACGGTTAAATGTCGGCTCAGAAACGTTCAGCTTCTCGGCAATCTCGTAGAGATAAACCCCGTTTTCCCTTGCCTTTGTGCGAATGTCGTTGTTGTGCTTAATCATAATATCGTCCTCCTGTTGTAAGTATTATTTTTGAAATCCCACTTGACAAATCATCATTATCGTGGTATTCTAATGATAAAGGCGATTGTTGTGGTGATGTTATTAATTATAGCATTTCCACTTTGGCTCGTCAAGGTTTTTGTGGTATATTTCTCATAATTCCACAAATATAGTCTTTTTCACATTTTTGTAGGAGGATTTTTATCGCTATGGAGAGCAAAAACACCTGTGTTGAGGTATTTGGCAAGCGGCTTAAAGAGCTGCGGAAATCGAACGGTTACACGATTGAGCAGTTCGCCGATATGGTAGGCATTTCAAAAAGCACCCTCGGCTATTACGAGAATGACAAGCGTATGCCCGATATTGAGATACTTGCCCGAATAGCCGACACGCTGAATGTGAATGCAGATTACCTTATCGGAAGAACGAACACAACAGCCAAAAAGGGCAAGATGAAAACCGTGTGTGAGTTCACGGGACTATCCGACAGAGCTGCCGAGTATCTTTCGGAGCTTGTCAAGGATAAGGACTACGCAAAGCTGTCGATTATCAATCACCTGTTTGATGAGTTGACCGAGGACTACGACTTTTACATCTACGAAACACAGAATGGAGAGGAAGCTGTGGGTAGCGTTCTCGGCGCATTGTTCGTCTATTTTGAGAGGTGTTCGGATACTGGCAGCGTGTGGGACGAGTTTGCTGACTTGGGCAGCGACAGACGCAAGGAGATACTTGCGGCGGCTTACAAGCAGCTTCTTCTCAATCAAGTTACCGACATTGTTAAGGCGAGTGTCGAAGCGTATAGGCGAGATAACGAGCCGATTGAAAGACAACTCCAAAGCTGAAAAGAATAATTTAACCATCCTGCGTTCGGGCTGAACGGCGGGAGGGTTTCGCTTTTATAGGGCAGGACACACAGAGATAAATCTATTGCTAGGTTGGATTTACCCTAGAGAAGAACAGTGGTAAAAGTTCGAGGTCGGGAATTTTATCTCCCTGCTCTGACACAGGTAAATTTTAACAGCAAGGAATTTTACCTTGCCTGTGTTACCACTTAAAAAAGAGGTGCGGAAGATTTTATCTTCCCGACGCTGTGCAAATCCATTTTGGAGTTTCGGAGTTTAAGCCGCTGACCGTGGGGTCAAGCGAAAGGGGTTTCAGGGGGTTTAACCCCTGACTCAATGCCTTATTGTGAAGCTGTGCGTAACAATATGGCTATTGAGTATAGCCTTATTGATTGAAGCCGAAAAATAGCCCCAAAATCAAACATCAAAAATAGCCGCACCGCAGCGATAAAGTGCGGCAACGAAAGAAGTAGTTATCAGACTGTGGGTGAGGTAAACGGCAAGACGCTCTCCATTTCCTTTAGGATAGACGAGGGGGTAATCGAACACAACAACAGAATTATCATCGCAAAAATGTGAAAGTGCGGAGTATATGAAGCCGTTGGAGTGAGTGTGTAGTTGTAATACATTTAAGCCGCCTTGTCAAAATAAATTAGGCGGCTTTGCTTTTCATATTGAAATTTGGGATTGGTTGTGATATAATGAGTAAGACGGGTTGATAATCTGCCCGACAAATCGGAATTTGATGAGGTGTAATTATGGTAAGAATTGCAACAGTAAATGATGCAGAGCAATTAAATATCT
>CANRGJ010000002.1 GCA_947630175.1 uncultured Ruminiclostridium sp.
GCCGCACCAGGGGCTGTAGAAAAAGGCATTGTAATACAAATTCTTTCCTTCGATATGTTATATTCATAAATAGGAATATCTAAAACCTCAGAATGAAGATACCCAATTACAGGGAGATTTTTCTCCTCAACAAACTGATTAAGCTCTTTTCTAAAAAATGTGATGACACATTTAGACGGAAGCGTTTTTTTTAAAAAATCTGTGGGCTTAATTATGGGATTCCTGCTTGTATCATACTCACAAACAGGAAACTTGTTCTTAATTATCATTTCTTACCTCACCATAAGTTTATGATTTATATAAACTCATTTTCATCTACATCTAAAAATCCTTTTATATGTATAAATTATAACATAATTTCCCCTTTAATGCAATACTGAACCAAAACGGAAAGTGAGGATTTTTGTGTGTTGTACAACCTGTACAAATTTTTGCAAAATTATTTGTTAAAAATACCGCCCTTGTGCTGAAAAGGTTTTATTGTTATAATTAGAGTAACAGGTAATTTTTGCAAAGCGCAATCAATATTCAAAATAATTTAAAAAGGAAGGTCAGCAGTATGAATTACGGTCATTTTGACGAAAAAAATCGGGAATACGTCATCACCCGTCCCGACACGCCTTCGGCTTGGGCGAATTACCTCGGCTCTCCCGAATACGGCGCTATCATCTCAAACAACGCAGGCGGTTACAGCTTCGTTAAATCGGGCGCAAACGGTCGTGTTATCCGCTACCGTTTCAACAGCGTTCCCAACGATCAGCCGGGCAGATACGTCTACATAAAGGACAATGAGGACGGGGACTTCTGGTCCGCTTCCTGGTCCCCCGTGTGCAAGCCGCTGGATCAGTACAAGAGCGAATGCCGCCACGGTACGGCTTATTCCGTTATCACCTCGGAGTACAAGAATATAAAGTCTGAGGTGACCTACTACGTTCCCAAGGACGCCACCTACGAGGTGTGGGCGGCAAAGATAACAAACAACGATACCAAGCCCCGCAAGCTGTCAGTTACGGGCTACTGCGAATTTGTAAACGACAACAACTATGAGCAGGATCAGGTAAATCTGCAATACACGCTGTTCATTACAAGGACCTATTTCAAGGGCAACTTCATTCAGCAAAAGCAGAACGAAGTGTTCAGAAATCCCGATAACGAGCGTTTTCTCGGCGTTGCTGGGGCGGAAGTTTCCGCTTACTGCGGCGACAGGGACGCTTTTGTGGGGGCTTACAGAGGATATGCAAATCCTAAAGGTATCGAGGAAGGCTTAAAGGGCAACCTTAACTACAACACCAACTCCTGCGGCGCTTTGCAGAGCGATATTGTTCTTCAGCCGGGCGAAAGCAGGAATATAACCTACATTATGGGTCAGCGCCCTGAAAATATTGCCAAGGAAATAATCGCTAAGTACGAGGACGCAGGTCAGGTGGAAAAAGAGCTTACTGAGCTGAAAAATTACTGGCACAGCAAGCTGAACAATTTGCAGGTGCACACTCCCGACGAAAACTTCAACAATATGGTGAACATGTGGAACGCTTACAACTGCTTTATCACCTTTATCTGGTCGAGAGCAGCGTCCTTCCAGTACTGCGGACTGAGAAACGGCTACGGCTACCGCGATACAGTACAGGATATTCAGGGCATAATCCATCTTGCGCCCGAAATGGCTTATGAACAGATAAAGTTTATGCTGTCGGCGCAGGTGACAAACGGCGCAGGTCTGCCGCTGGTAAAATACACCCATAAGGCGGGGCAGGAAAACACTCCTGACGATCCCGAATATGTAAAGGAAACAGGTCACCCCTCATACCGTGCGGACGACGCTTTGTGGCTGTTCCCCACTGTTTACAAGTACATCTCCGAAAGCGGAAACAGCGCGTTCCTTGACGAAGAGATATACTACGCGAACAACGGCGAAAAGGGTACAGTTTACGATCATCTGAAGAGAGCTATCGACTTCTCGATGAACAATCTTGGCAATCACGGTATGCCCGCAGGTCTGCACGCAGACTGGAACGACTGTCTGAGACTTGGCAAGAAGGGCGAATCCACCTTCGTTGCGTTCCAGCTGGTTTACGCTGTAAAGATACTGAGGACTTACGCTGTGGAGAAGAACGATACCGAATACATCAAGTATCTTGACGAGATAAAGGCTAAGCTGGACGAGATCCTGGCGGGCTGCTGGAACGAGGACAGGTGGATAAGAGGCTACAAGGAGGACGGCACCGTTATCGGTCAGCGCACCGATCCTGAGGCTTCAATGTGGCTCAACCCTCAGTCCTGGTCGGTAATTTCAGGCTTTGCGTCAAAGGAACAGGGCGAAAAGGCTATGGACAGTGTTGAGCGTGAGCTGAATACTCCATATGGCGCTATGGTCATGTATCCTCCTTACTTTGAACACGGCTTTGACGGAGCGCTTATGCAGTGCTTTAACGCCTGCACCAAGGAAAATGCGGGTATCTTCTCTCAGCCCCAGGGCTGGCTGATACTGGCGGAGGCAAAGCTGGGTCACGGCGACAGAGCTTACAAATACTGGACAGAGGCTGCTCCTGCAACGTATAACGACAACGCTGAGCACAGAGTGCTTGAGCCGTACGTTTACGGGCAGTTCGTTGAGGGCAAGGACAGTCCTTTCGCAGGAAGGGCTCACGTTCACTGGCTGACAGGTACTGCGTCCACCGTTATGGTAGGAACGACCGAGGGTATCCTGGGTCTTAATCCCAACACGGAAGGCATTGTTATCGACCCGTCAATTCCCTCATCTTGGAAAGAGTTCACTATGGAAAAGAATTTCAGAGGAAAGAAGCTGAACGTTACCGTTAAAAATCCTGACGGCAGTCAGCACGGCGTTAAGTCCGTCACAGTCAATGGAAAGAAGCTGGACGGTATTCTTATCAAGGCGGATATTCTGGAAGACGTGAATGATGTTTTGATAGAGATGTAATTACGGTACAATAATAAAAATTAAACCCCGAAAGCTTTTACTTTCGGGGTTTGTTTTTTTATTCAATGTCCATAAGTATGGAATTTATCTTTTCTGCAAAATTGTCGCCGATTGATACATTCAGCTTTTCGCCTGTTTTCATATTTTTAAGCTGTGCGGTTTTGGAATTTATCTCGTTTTCTCCTATGACCATACTGAAACGGGCGTTTATCTTGTCGGCGTATTTTATCTGGGCTTTCAGGCTTCTGCCCACGATATCGCTTTCCGCACGGAAGCCTAATTTGCGGAGCTGTCTTACCAGACCTGCGGCGTAAGCGGAGGAATTGGGGTCTGTTCCTGCGATATACAGATCACATTCCTTTGGCGGGTCGTAGGGGCAGTTTTCAGCGTCCATTACCATAAGCAGGCGCTCGATACCCATAGCAAAGCCGAGACCTGAAACGCTTTTTCCGCCTATTTCTTCAACTAAGCCGTTGTATCTGCCGCCGCCGCAGACGGTGCCCTGCGTGCCGCAGTTGTCCGCAACGAACTCGAAAACAGTGTTGGTGTAGTAGTCAAGTCCTCTCACTATGCGGGGATTTACGGTGTAGGAAATGTTCATAGAGTCAAGGGTTGACTTTACTGTTGAAAAATGGTCGGCGCAGTCCTCGCAAAGATAGTCGAGGATAGAGGGAGCGTTCTTTGCAAAGGAGCTGCATATCTCGCTCTTGCAGTCCAGCAGGCGCATTGGGTTGCGCTCAAGGCGTTCCTTGCAGGTGCCGCAGAGCTGCTCCTCATATTGGCGGTAGTATTCCTTTAATGCGTCGTAATATTTTGCTCTGCATTTGGGACAGCCTATGCTGTTTATTTCCAGCTTTATGCCTTTAAGCTGCAGAAATTCAAAAATGTCGTTCACCATACAGATAAGCTCGGCGTCGGCGATAGGTGAATCCGCGCCGAATACCTCGACTCCGAACTGGTTAAATTCACGGAGCCTGCCGCTTTGAGGGGCTTCATAACGGAAGCAGTTGGTGAAATAATATAGCTTTAAGGGGAGAGCTTCGTTTAGCAGTCCGTTTTCAAGAGCCGCCCTCACAACGCCCGCCGTTCCCTCGGGGCGGAGGGTTATGCTCCTTCCCTTTTTGTCGTTGAAGGTGTACATCTCCTTCTGGACAACGTCTGTGGTGTCGCCAACTCCGCGCTGAAAAAGCTCGGTGTGCTCAAAGGTGGGGGTCTTTATCTCACGGCAGCCGTAGGTCTCCGCTATGCTTGCGGCGGCGGACTGTACGGTGTGCCATTTGTATATCTCTGAAGGGAGCTTGTCGGCAGTGCCTCTCGGTGCTTTTGTAATGATGTCCATAATGCTTTGTGTTTTCCTTTCCTTGTTCTTGTTTCTTTTAAAAGCAACGCCCCGCAGCCTTCAGGCAACGGGGCGGTATTTTCCGTTTTTAATCCCTCACGATCTCACGCCAATCCAGATCTCCTCTTTCAAGCGCATGGATAAGCGCCTCCGCTGTGGCGATGTTGGTGGCAACAGGTATGTTGTGTACATCGCACAATCTGAGGAGATGTGATTCGTTGGGTTCCTGATGATTTATCTTTATAGGGTCTCTGAAAAAGATGAGAATATCTACCTCGTTGCAGGACATTTTCGCTGCGATCTGCTGATCGCCGCCCTGCGAACCGCTGAGAAAACGCTGAATATGAAGACCTGTGGCCTCTGCTACCAGCTTTCCTGTGGTGCCGGTAGCGCAGAGCTCATGCCTGCTGAGTATACCGCAATAAGCAATGCAAAACTGTACCATCAGCTCTTTCTTGGAGTCGTGTGCAATCAGTGCAATGTTCATGATAAGCCCTCCGTTTTGGTTTTACTGTGATGAATGTTGTTTTCAGCGTGGGGACGGTGTTTTAAAGGTGCGTTCCATAAAACGACAACGGGCATTTTTACTGCCGCAGGTTACTTACGGCAAAAATCAGCCATCATACTAATTATAGCACAAAACAAGAAAATTTAAAAGAGTTTTTGGGGCTTAATATAAAATTTGTAGATTTGATGTTTTTATGTGGGTAATTTTTGTACAAATTATACAAATTTTCGGTGACACTATCAGCGTATCGGTGTTTTGTTTGTATCTGTCCAGCGTTTCCAGGGTGAAACCGTGTTGCCGTCAGCGTCAAGGTCGGGCTCGTAGCAGTCGTAAAAATATGCGTCGATGATATTCCTTATCATATAACGGGAGAAGTCGGCTTCCTCAAGGACTATGCCGAAAGCTATCTGCGGGTCGTGGGCGGGGTAAAAGCCCATTACTGTGGAATTGTATTTTCCGCCGCCTATTTCGGGGGTACCTGTCTTTATCGCCACGTCGTCGGGAAGATAATCGAAAACAAGGTTCGTTCCGCCGTAAATAGGCCAGGTGCAGTTCTCGCTCACCATTATCATTCCGTCACGGACGGTGGAAAAGGCATTCGTGCCCTTGTCGTCCACCTTTGATACCACCTGCGGCTCTGTCTTGGAGATAAGCTCGCTGTAATCGTAATTCCACACGGAATCAACAAGGTAAGGTCTGAGCCTGGTGCCGTTGTTTGCAAGAGTCAGCGCCTGAACGGCAAGATTTAACGGGGTTACTCTCGTTTCGCACTGTCCTATTGCCGCCTGAAGCACATTGCCGGGGGTCCAGTAGGGGTCGCTTGTGCCTGCGTGATTTTTCTCATAAAGGGCGGGAGTGGTCATTTCGCTGACAACGCAGGGTATCTCCAGCTTAAGATCCTCGCCGTAGCCGAAAAGGCTTGCGTATGAGGCGAGGCGGTCAATGCCCAGACGTCTGCCCAGTTCAAAGAAAAAGACGTTGCAGGAATATTTCAGTCCCCAAGGGACGGTTATTGAGCCGTGAGTGCCTGTGCAGCTTGGCTGATAGTCTGCAAAATATGTGTATCTGTGGTTGCAGGTTATGGTGGAGGTGGCGGTTATTTCCCCCTCGCAAAGTCCGGCTATCGCGTTTATGGTCTTGAAGGCGGAGCCGGGACGGTAAAGTCCCATTGTGGCGCGGTTGTATATCGAAGAGCCGTTTGCGCCACTCATTACTGCGGCGGGATTTTCCACATATTCGTTAAGGTCGTAGGTGGGGTAGCTTGCCATTCCAAGGACTGCGCCTGTTTTGGCGTTCAGCACGACTACTGCTCCCGCTTTGCAGTTTGCGCCCCTTACAGGGTCGTTGTAGTAGTGAAGCCAGTTTATTTGATTTAAAAGTATGTCCTGAAGGTCGTCCTGAAAATCGGCGTCAATGGTGAGCTTCAGGCTGTGCCCCGGAGAGGCGGGAACGGTTATGTCGTCGGAAACTATCTCTCCCCTGCTGCTGCGGACGATGGTGCGGGTGCCGTCCACGCCCTTGAGGGTGGATTCCATTCCCCGTTCTATTCCGTCTTGACCGTAAAGGTCGTTTATGGTGTATATCGTGTCGCCGTTTTCGTCCTTGGTGCCCTGATACTGCTCCATGGATATAGGTCCGATGGTGCCGATAACGTGAGGGGCGGTACTGCTGCGCTGGTAGGAACGGTCGGAGGTTTCAAGTATGTCTATCCCCGGTATCAGGAAGCCCTGCTCCTTTAAGTCACGGACGGTGTCAATCGATACTCTGTCCGCAAAGTTATAGCGGTTGAGCATTGAAAAATCACGCTTTGTCATACGGTAACGCACGCCTGCGATGAGCCTTGTCATAACGGGGTCGTAAAGGGTGGTGTCTATCTCGTATATCTCCGTCAGGGCGGTCATGCAGTTTTCCGCTGTGGCGTCGTAGTTCAGCTTCAAGTCCTCCTTGAAAGCGTCAAGGGTTTCGTCGTCGTCCGTGGTGAAACCGAATGGAGCTTCCCTTTGCAGAGGCATATCGTCGTTCCATTCCTCGCCGTTTTTCTGAAGTATCTTTATGGTGCGGGCGATTATCTCGTTTTCACGGCCCTGAGGGAAAAACGCCGCCTGCACTATCACCTGATAAACTATGGTGTTGGTGACAAGAGGAGTGCCGTTTACGTCGGCTATCTGTCCTCTCGGGGCGGGAACAGACTGCTCCGCCTCGTGATAGCTTTCGCGCTTGGAGGCGTAGTAATCCCCGTCAACAAGCTGTATGCGCATAAGCTGCACTATGGACAGAAAAGCCATAATGAAGGTCAATGCAACGATAACGATATTTCTTACCAACGTATCTATTTTCATTTGCTGTCCTCTTTCACGGGTTCTGAGGTCTTTTTTATCTCCTCGGCGCTCTCTGCCGCCTCGTCTGACAGGTCAAGGATATCCTTGCCAGCCAAAGACAGCTTTTCCGATATCAGCTTTGTGAGGAAATACATAGCGGGCGCAGTCACAACAGTGGCGATAAACGACGGGAGAAGTACGGAAAGTATCACCGTTTCGCCGCCGCTGGTATCCCATACTATATAGGTGAAAAGATAGTGTACGGAAAATGCGGCAAGGAGCGTTACCGCTGTGGCTATGATATGATTTACGAAGTTTACTTTTATAAGATTGCGGGACAAAAGCGCTGTGAGAAAACAAAAAGGCATAAGCATAACGGCGTGGAAACCGAAAAGCGTTCCCGTCGCCATATCCAGCACCAAGCCGCAGAAAATTCCGAAGACAGAAGAGGAAAATTCCTGCTCGTACATTGATACACCCACAGCAAGCGCGACTATGAAATATGGCTGCCAGCTGCCGAATGCGCCGCAGCACATCAGAGAGTAAAGCAGGAGCAGGGTCAGAGAATAGAAAAACCAGCGGAAAAATACCCGCAGCTTCATTTTTCCCGTGTACGCTCCCGAAGAAATTATCTTGTATCTCACGGCTTATTCCTTTTCCTCGCCCTTGCCCTCAAAGCCTGTCAGCACGAACACGTCGGAGACCGTGTATACGTCAACGAAAGGCTCTATCAGCACGTGGACGGAAAGTCCATTGTCGTCGGTGACTATTTCCTTTACCGTTCCCACGGTAAGTCCCTGGGGGAAGAATGCGCTGCCAGATGTAACTATCACTTCGCCGGGCTTTATGCCGCTGTCCTTGCCCGTGTAGTCCATCACGCAAAAGCCTTGCGCGGAATAGGTGAGGTCGTTTTCTATGATACCAATAACGCCGCTGTCGGCGCTTGTTACGCCTACGTTCACCTCGGGGGAAAGGACGGTGGAGATTATGCAGTAATGCTCCGATAGCTCGGTGACTATCCCCACCAGCCCTATTTTATTGAAAACGGGGTCGTAAAGGGAAATGCCGTCGCTGCTCCCTCTGTTAATTGTAAAGCTGCCTGTCAGGTCGCCTGCGGTGCGGGCAATGACGGAGCAGCAGGGGCTCCACTGAAAGTCGGTATGCTCCTCGGATATGCCCAGCATTTCTTTAAGCTGATCGTTTTCCGCCTGAAGGTCTTCCTTTTCCAAAACCTGACTGTACATTTCCGCAAGCTGTTCACGAAGTATCTCGTTTTCACGCTTGTATTTGTCGGCGTTTATGAATTTGTCCGCAGTGTCCTCCACCCAGTCGGAAACGGTGGTGGAAAGGGATACGAAAGGAGCTGATATTGTTTCAAGTATCTTTTTGGGCAGGGTCGCCACTCCCGCAGAAATGGCGACGTATATCATAAATCCCAGAAGCAGGGAGAAAATGCACACAAGCACCTTGAACTTCACCGTGTGGAAAAACTCTCTCATAATTTACCTCGGTCAGATACAAAAAGGCGGAAATTTCCCGCCTTTGTTTGCTTTAACTTCTTATCAATAATATGCCTTGTCATCGTCGTCAAGGACGTCTACCAGCTTGTCTATGTTCTCAAGCACTGCGCCAGCTCCGTCCGCTACGCAGTCAAGAGGACGCTCAGCTATCTTGACAGGCATTCCCGTTTCGTGGTGAACGAGCAGGTCAAGTCCTTTCAACAGGGCGCCGCCGCCTGCAAGCATTATGCCCTGGTCGATTATGTCGGCGGCAAGCTCGGGGGGAGTTTTCTCAAGAGTGGTCTTGATAGCCTCGGTGACGTTGCTCAAAGGCTCGGCAAGAGCTTCTCTTATCTCCTCGCTGGTTATGGTGATATTTTCAGGCAGACCGTTCATCAGGTTTCTGCCCTTGATGTCCATAACAGGCTCGTTATCCGCATAGGGGAATGCGGAGCCAATGGTCATTTTTATATTTTCTGCTGTTCTTTCGCCTATCAGCAGGTTGTACTTTTTCTTGATATAGTTGATTATGGAGGAGTCGAACTCGTCGCCTGCCACTCTGACGGACTTTGAGGTTACGATACCGCCGAGGGAGATAACTGCAACTTCGCTGGTGCCGCCGCCGATGTCAACTATCATACTGCCTGTGGGCTCGGCTACGGGAAGTCCTGCTCCTATTGCGGCCGCCATAGGCTCTTCGATTATGGAAACGCGCTTTGCGCCTGCGTTCTGGGTGGCTTCCTTTACGGCGCGGCGCTCAACGGCGGTCACGCCTGAGGGAATACAAATTATAACTCTCGCTCTGGTGAAGGCTCTGCCTTTGAGTGCCTTTCTGATAAATTCCTGGAGCATACTGGTGGTGATGTCGAAGTCGGCGATAACGCCGTCTTTAAGCGGTCTTACAGCCTTTATGGAACCCGGGGTCCTGCCTATTACGTCCTTGGCTTCCTGTCCCACGTAGCGGACTCTGTCGTATTTTACGTCAACGGCAACAACGCTGGGTTCTCTGATTATTATTCCTTTTCCTCTCATATAAACCAGCGTGTTGGCGGTTCCCAGATCTATTCCGATGTCTTTTGTAAACATTTTTTCCTCCTGAATTTTTATCTTACTGTGTGAAAACAGACAGTTTTACTTATAAAAATAAGTGTATGGAATTATTATAACACGAATTTCCAAGGTATACAACTGCCCAATGTGAAAAAAATCGTGATTTTTCCGAATTTTTTTGGAACAATTTACCAATAGGCTTTAACTTTTTCCTGTTGAGCCAAAGCCGCCCTCGCCTCTTTCGGTATCGGAAAGTCCGTCTGTGAGGCAATATTCCGCGTCCTCGACAGGGAGTATCACAAGCTGGGCTATGCGGTCGTAAGGAGCGATGGTGTAAGGCTCTTCCCCGTGGTTTATCACGGGAACGCAAAGCTCGCCCCGGTAATCGCTGTCGATAACGCCAACACAGTTTGGAAGAGAAAGACCGTATTTCACGGCGCAGGAGCTTCTGGGAAAGACGAAGCCGCCATAGCCCTGCGGTATCTCCAGCGCTATCCCTGTGGGGATAGTGACGCGCTTTCCCGCTTCAACGGTGACGGGAGCGTCAATGCAGGCGTAAAGGTCGGCGCCTGCGCTGCCCGAGGTGGCTTTGTAGGGGAGCTTGGCGGTTTCCTTCAGCTTTTTTACGTTTATTTTCATTTCACTCAACACCTCTGTAATATAGTCCTCTGGTGAATTTGCCGGGGGGCTTTTCGCCGTTTTGATAGCGGCGGATTATTTGGGAAAGGTCGTTTTCATCAGTGAATTTCAGCAGGAAAAAGTCCGCTGAAAAGTCGCTCAGCTTATCTCCCAGATAAAGGACGTCGGGATTTAACAACTCCACCGTGTTGCGGCAAAGGGTTTTCAGCTGTCTGCCCTGTCGGTCGGTTATCATTTTATCGCACTGTTCCCTGCCGCCGCAGGGCTTTCCGTCGTTTACGGGACAGCGGCGGGTTATCATAAGAGGAAGTCTGCCGTAGGCGACTATTCCTTTGGGAATGGGTGATCTCAAAGAGTTGAGCTTATTGCGGGTAAGCTCCACCGAAAGGACGATATCCTCAAAGCCCTGCTGTGCGAAAAATGCCGCGGAGGCGGAATTGGTGATATTCAGCCTTGCGCCGCCGTAAAGGGTCATTCCGCTTTCACGGGCGGGGAGAATGTGGTCCACTGTGTGAGCGAGGACTTTGCCGTATCCCATTTGTGAAAGCTGTTCAAGGCGCTTTGAAAGATATTCTCCGCAGTCCGCAAGAAATACGGGAGGCACGGCGATTATACGCTCCTTGCAGGGCAGGTCGGCGGTAAGTAATTGTTCGGGAGCGTAGATATATTGCAGCTCCGAAAGGGAAAGCGCCTGAGAAAGCTGTTTTGCGTCTGCTACTTCCACTCGGAAGGTGTAGGAGTTCATTTTGTTTTTCCTCACGTTTTATCAATTTTGGTAATATTGATTATAGCAGAAAGCGGCGGAATAATCAACAGCGAAAAACGAAAAAGTGTTGACTTTTCATCGTGCGGGGGGTAAAATTATATTTGGAATGTGAAAAGCGGTCGGTGTAAGGCAGGGCAGGTTTGCGGAGGACAGTCGATACCCCAGTCAACAGTATTAAAAAGGAGAAAGCGCAGTGATCAACAAAGACGATTACGATGAAGCAACAGGCCTGCCGAAAGACAAAAGCTATTTGGAAGCGAATTTGCCTGCATTTCTAATCAGGTCGATAGAGCAATATGTAAATTCACCCGATAATATTTGGGATTGTAGGTATTGTGAACTGCAAAGCGATATAAACGTCGCCGAAGTAGACTTGCAAATAACGTCTGAACAGGCATGGTATTTGCGTGAAAAATATCTTGGAATACGCAAAGAAGATTTATTTTTTAAAGGATAATAATCATGAATAACAACAATACCGTTTTCAAGCGTAAGCACTTTGATTTTCCGATTCCAAAGGAAGTGGAAACAGCTATTGACAATCTGGAAAATGCCGTTTTGACAAATACACTTGTTGACTGTTATATCAAAGAATTGCGTGCTTTTGTGCATTTCAACACTGACGGTGAAGATGGATTGACAGAGGAGCAAGGCGAAGAAATCATTGATTACTATTACATAAGGAAATATGCAAGAAATGATTGATTTAAATGATTTAGACTTTTTGAAAAATTTAAAGCCAACAAACAGAACTTTCAGTGAAATTATTACTTCAGCACGAAAATCTGTGATCAAGGCAAACGGACGGCTGTATACAGTTGAAGAAGCAATTCAGCTTACCGAAGAAGCAAGAGAATATTACAAAAAATGCTCTTGCAGCGTTGGATACAAAGCCGAGGAATGATTTAAAGGCGCGACTTTGCGGTGCGCTGTGTCAAAACGGTATGTGACGATTAAAGGAGTAAAAGGTAAATGGACAAAGATAAAATATTGAAAACAAATAAACATTACTGGGATACTTATGCGGATCTGTGGTTCGGGACTACGGCGCTGCCTGAATACGGAGTACACTTTTTAACTGAAAATGAACTGCATTTGTTCGGTGATGTTTCAGGGAAGAAAATGCTTGAGATATGCTGCGGAAGCGGTCACTCCCTGAAATATCACGCAGACAGAAACGCCGGAGAATTATGGGGCGTTGATTTTTCATATAAGCAGCTTGAAAATGCCAAACGGTATTTGAGTGAAAACGGTTATACCGCAAATCTCATCTGCTCTCCTATGGAAGCAGAGTTGGATATTCCGAAAAACTATTTCGACTTTGTTTATTCGATTTATGGGATAGGTTGGACTACCGATCTGAACGGCACCTTTCAGAAAATCGCCTCTTATCTGAAAAAAGACGGTATTTTCATCTTCAGCTGGCATCATCCACTCAATTATTGTATCGCATGGTCCTGTGACGAGAGGAAAGATGTAATTGAAAACAACGCTTTGGTGATGAACAAAAGCTATTTTGACGAATCCTATTTCAAAATGCCGGCAGACGGAAGTGAGATCGTGTTGTGCAACCGAAAGATATCCACATATGTCAATGCTTTGGCGAAAGCCGGTTTTGTGATCGAGCAAATGGTGGAGCAGACCGATGAAGCAACAACGCAGGCAGAAGGGGATATAAGCGACAAAGTAAAAAAAGCAAAAATGCTCCCTATTTCTGTTTTGTTTAAAGCAAGAAAGTTATAAGCAATAATGAAAAATATTTGTCTGACATATTCTTTATTTCAGATCCTTTTCTGTTTAAATCAAAAGTCGGAAGAACGTAAAAACAGGAGTTTTATATGATACAACTGCTTACCGCCGCGGCGGGGGAAAATAACGTGAATTTTGCAGAGCTGCTTATATCGGCGGGCTATATCGTTGTTGTAATGGCTCTGATATTTGTGATACTTCTGCTGGTGGACAGATACGGCAGGAAAAATCAGCAGAAGAAAGACGGTACCGAAAAAAGCAATGACGACAGCGAAAATATCGCAAAGGACAACGACAAAAATGAGCAATAAAAGAGTTATGCTGGCTATGAGTGGCGGGGTGGACAGCTCGGCGGCGCTGATACTTCTGCAAAAGCAGGGGTATGAGGTGATAGGAGCGACCATGCGGCTTTACGATAACGAGGACATAGGGGACAAAAGCTCTACTTGCTGTTCACTCAGCGACGTTGAGGACGCAAAGGCGGTGGCGGCAAGATTCGGCGTTCCCCACTATGTTTTCAACTTCAAGGACAGGTTCAGAAAAGACGTTATCGAAAGATTCAACGACCAGTATATGAGGGGGCTGACGCCCAATCCCTGCATAGACTGCAACAAATTTCTGAAGTTTTCGGCGCTGCTTGAAAGGGCGGAGCTTATGGAGTGCGATTATATCGCAACGGGGCATTACGCAAGGATAACATACGACGAAAAAAGCGGGAGATATTTGCTGCTCAAGGCGGTAAGCGGCGAGGGTGAAAATGAAAAGGATCAGTCCTATGTGCTTTACAATCTGACGCAGGAGCAGATGAAGCACGTTCTTTTCCCGCTGGGAGAGCTGAAAAAAAGCGAAGTGAGGGAGATAGCAAAGGAATACGGGCTGATAAATCACGACAAGCCTGACAGTCAGGATATTTGTTTTGTTCCCGACGGGGATCACGGCAGATTTATCAGAGAATATACGGGGATAGAGCCTGTCTGCGGGGACGTGAAGGATAAATACGGAAACGTTCTGGGCAGGCATGGCGGGATAATCAATTTCACCATAGGGCAGAGAAAGGGGCTTGGGATAGCGTTCGGAAAGCCGATGTACGTCATTGACAAGAACGCGGAGGACAACACCGTTACCGTGGGAGAAAACAGCGAGCTTTACAGCAGTGAGCTGAAAGCGGGAGAGGTCAATCTGATAGCCGACGTTCCCTTTGAAAAGACGGTGGAATGCAGGGCGAGGACAAGATACAAACAGCCAGAACAGCCCTGTCAGGTCACGTTTTACGCAGACGGCACCGCAGACGTTGTTTTTGAACAGCCGCAAAGAGCCGTTGCAAGAGGGCAGAGAGTCGTGTTCTATGACGAAGAAGTGGTTGTCGGAGGCGGAGTTATCCTGTAAAAATTAAGAAAAATGTAAGGATACGTTCAGTAAATATTAAAAAAATTCATCAGGAAGGTTGTATAATAAACGCAGCATTATAAAAAGGAAGATGAATATGGCCAAAAAGAAAAAAAGAAAAAATACGGCAAGAACGGTGCTTGCGGTATTTGTTATGATAATCCTGCCGCTGGCTGTGCTTATTCTGGGGATATACGGGGTCGTTTCCTGCGCAGGCTCCTGCTCGCAGAAAAACGAGGAGTCCTCTCAGACGGAAGAAAGCACGCCGTCACAGTCAAGTACGAAGGCTCCTCATGCTTACGTTGAGCAGGAGGACTGGGCGCTGTATGTTATCGGCAACAATGATCCCCTGCCAGAAAATTTTACGGTGAAAACAAAAGCCGTGGCGGGTGAAAGAGAGCTGGACGAAAGATGCGCCGACTATGCGATAAAAATGCTGGAGGACGCAAAGGCGGAGGGGATAGACCTTTTCGTCACTTCCTCATACAGAAGCATACAAAAGCAGGCGGAAAATCTGGAAAGCTATACAAATTCACTTATAGCGCAGGGAATGTCCCCTGAGGAGGCGGAGAAACAGGCAAAGCTGGAAATAGCGATGCCGGGTTGCAGTGAGCATAATGCGGGGCTGGCGATGGATATCGTTTCGGGAGATTACTGGGCTAATCACGACGATCTGGACGAGAGCTTTGAAAAGCTGCCCCATTTTGACTGGCTTATTGAAAATTCCTGGAAATACGGATTTGTTTTAAGCTATCCCAAGGGAAAGGAAAATATCACGGGATTTATTTATGAGCCGTGGCATTACAGGTTCGTGGGGCTGAAGCACGCTGAGAAATTCCATCAGGTCTATGAGGAAACGGGGGAATTTCTGACGGTGAATGAGTATATTGAAAAGTATATCGAGGGGTAGGCTAACCGCAATATAAAAAATAAGGACGTTTTTTAACGTCCTTTTTTATTATTTTGTTTCTTTTTTGGATTTGCGCTCCTGATAGACCTCTATGGCTTTGAAAGCCTGCTGTAAATTTGCCGCGCCCATAATGTGTATGCCGTAATCTCCGCTTTTATCAAGGGCTTGCAGGGCGGCTTTGGGGATAACGCAGACCTTGAAGCCGAGGCGGGCGCCCTCCTTTATGCGCTGGGCGATGTGGGAGGTGGTGCGTATCTCGCCGCCAAGTCCTATTTCCCCGATGAAAAACATCTCTTCGGGGAGAGGCTTGTCGATAAGTCCAGAATATAATGCGGCGGCGACTGCAAGGTCGGCGGCAGGCTCGTCTATGCGAAGCCCGCCGATTATGTTTATATACACGTCAAACATACTGAAAATGTAGCCCGTGCGCTTTTCAAGCACCGCTAAAATAAGGCAGAGGCGGTTGTAGTCAAAGCCGTTGGAAACACGGCGGGGAGAGGGGAAAGCGGATTTGCTCACCAGCGCCTGCACCTCCGCCAGAATGGGGCGGGTGCCTTCCATTGAGCAAAGTATGCCGATACCGCTGACGTCGGCAGGTCTGCCTGAAAGGAGCATTAAAGAGGGGTTCGGCACCTCCTCAAGCCCGCTGTCGCACATCTGAAAAACGCCTATCTCATTGGTTGAGCCGAAACGGTTCTTCTCTGCTCTCAGAATACGGTAGGACATTTGTTTGTCGCCCTCGAAGTACAGCACTGTGTCAACGATATGCTCAAGAACTTTTGGTCCCGCTATGCCGCCGTCTTTGTTCACGTGTCCTACGATGAATATGGGTATTTCCATTTCCTTTGCAACGCGCATAAAGGCGTTGGTACATTCACGAACCTGAACAAGACTTCCCGCCGAGGAGGAAAGGTCGGAAAGCTGCATAGTCTGTATCGAATCCACTATCACTATTTCGGGCTTGTGCTGTTCAATGGCGGAGATAACGGCGGCGCAGTCGGTGTCCGCTATAAGGCTGAGGTTTTCGGTATCAACGCCTAAGCGTTCCGCACGCAGCTTTATCTGTCGGCGGCTTTCCTCGCCTGATATGTAGAGAACGGTGTGTTCCTCGCCTAAAAAGTTGCATATCTGCAAAAGGAGGGTGGACTTTCCTATCCCCGGATCGCCGCTGAGCAGGACCAGAGAGCCTTTCACCAGTCCGCCGCCAAGGACGCGGTCAAGCTCGGAAAGTCCCGTGTTATAGCGCACGTCCTCGTCGCAGGTTATCTCGCTGAGCTTGGAATATCTCACCGAGGGGGCGGAAACGGTCTTGGACTGGGAGGGTCTTACCTCCACCTCCTCAAGGGTGTTCCATGCGCCGCAGGAATTGCATTTTCCTGACCATTTGGGATATTCCTGACCGCACTCACTGCATATGTAAAGGGTTTTCTGCTTCGCCATTGGAGTCCTCCGTTATTTCAACGTCCGTGGTATTTGCGTCCGTGTAATATTTCATTATTCCTCGGTATATGGTAAAGGCTACCTGTTTCTGATACTCGCTGTCGGACAAATTGGCGGCGTCATTGGCGTTGGAAAGAAAGCCGCACTCTATCAGCAGGGCTAACTGCTTTGTGTTTTTAAACAGGTACAGATCGTTGTCTATCAGCTTTATTTCCCTGTCGTTGCCGGGCTGTAATTCAGCAAAGCAGTCCTGCATAGTCTGCGCCAGCTTGAAATTGCCTGAATTGTTGGTGGTGTAGAACATCTGCGCTCCGAAATATTCGGGCTCGGTGTACTGGTTCTGATGAATTGAGATGAACAGGGCGTCGGGGTGGGACTGCACTATTTCAAGGCGGTTCTCCATATCGCTGACCTTTTGGTTGCGTATTCCCTCAACTCCCTCGTCGTGGAGGGAAACGTCCTCGCTCCTTGTCATTACCACCTCAAAGCCTGAAAGCTCCAGCAGGCGGGCAAGGTCGGTGGCTATCGCCAGATTTATGTCCTTTTCGATACAGCCGTTAACGCCCTGACAGCCGCCGTCTATCCCGCCGTGACCGCTGTCTATCACGATAGTCCTGCGGTTCTCCACGCCCTCGGATACGGCGGGTATCGCACTGTTGTGGAAAGAAAGCACTACTGCTACCGCTATAAAGCAGGTGAGGAATATAAGCGTATGGGGTATTTTGGTTTTCATAGTCGTTATCCTTTCGGAAAGAAAAATTTCGGGATAACCCCTCAAGGATAGACTATGAAACAAGCTGTCATAATATTACTTTTTTTCGTACATCATTTTGTCAGGGTCAAATCTGTTCTTAAAGCCGAAGTCAAATCCCACGGTGGTAACAATTGGAATGAAAACATAGCAAAGCAGGAAAATTATCGCATAATAAGGCGGCATTTGGGTTATTTCCGCATAATCAACGCCCATGGCGAGAGAAAGGGGATATATCATTCCGCATATCATTCTGTAAGGGATAAGATAGCCGTCAAAAAGCCTTACGCAGGCGTCTATGAACAGGATAACGGACGGTATGGACATAATGAGGAACATTATTATTCCGATAATCGTCCACCTGCCTTTTACAGGGCCGTCAACACGGTGGTTCTTTACCATAAGATGCTCACGCTGACCGTCCTTGTAGGCGGCGGTGAACACAAGGGAATAAAACACGAACAAGGTCATTATAAACAGGATTATCATAATTGCGGCGACGTTCGCTATCACCGACAGCGCAACCGTCATTACGGTGGACATCACGTTGCCAAGGATCATATAGCCTGTTCCTGTCAGCAGGAGCTTCCAAAAAGGTTTTCTTTGCATAATACTGTCCTTTCGGTCAAAAATATATTCGGGAAGGAGTTGAAAAAATATGTCTGTAAAAGACGATCTTACAATACTGAACTGTATTTACAAAAACGGAAAAATGGCGGCGGACTGCATTGACAGCGTAGCCGACAAATGCCCCGACGACAAGCTGAGAGATTATATCAGAAAGCAGAGGGGACATTACCGCAACAGCTGCGACACCGTTTCAAGGCAGATAAGGGAAAGAGGCGGCGAGCCCACGCCTCCGCCTAAAATGGAGCAGTTTATGGCGGAAATGGGGATAGATATGAAAACGATGATGGACAGCTCCCGCACAAATATCGCCAAGCTGATGTACAACGGGACGAATATGGGGATAGTCGATATTGCCGAAACGGTAAATCACGCACACGAGGCGGACGAAAAGATCATTTCCCAGGCGAAGGAGCTTTTGTCCGCTGAGGAAAGATATGCCGACGGGCTTAAGAGGTTTTTATGAGCGGGAAAAAGGATAAAAAACGCAAAATCATCATCGACAGGGGAAACGACGGGCATATCGACCCGAAAACAGACGTTGTTCCCCGCTATCTCACTTATGCGGTGACGGATAACGTTACAAACAAAAACGGCTGTGTCATCAACAAAAGCGACAGCGACGCACTGCTTGCCAAAAGAGAAACGGACGCAAACAAAAAGTAACGGAAAGTGACCTTAACAGGTCACTTTTTTCCGTGCGTTACAAGTTATTTTTCCGACTGTTCGGTAACTATGGGATTTATTTTGTTGTCCTTTACTATGTTGTCCAGTATTTCCATAGCTTTGTCGTGATTTTCTGCCATTTCATCGTCGTATTCCCTTATTCCGGTAAAGGTCTTGCTCCTTATGGCGATATAAAGGTCGTCGGGACAGGATTCGAGATACATTGCCGCATCTGCGAAGGCTGTTCCCTTGATATGGTAGTAATATTTGTCAACAATGTTTGGGTCGTCGGGATAAAGGGCGGAAAGATCCTCAAAGCCCTTGCTTTCAGACTGATTTCCCAGCACGTCGGACAGCTGCTGTCTGTTGGCGATAAACATATACGCCACCGCTGAACGCAATTCGCCGTACAGCTTTGCCTGATCCGCCATATAATAATTTGCGTCACGCTCCGCATTCATATTCATATAGAAAAGCTCAACGTGAACGTAGCCGTTGTTGTCATAGTTGGGGGTGTACTGCTCAAGGGCGCGCTCTATGTCGTAGGATTTGTAGTAAAACGACGCAGCTACCTCTGGGTCGTCGGAAAAAAGCAATACTCTGGCGTCGCCTCTTTCCTTTGTTACGGTGGTGTACACAAGAAATACCGTGAGAGCCGTGAAGAAGGATATGAGGATAACGTGTATCTTGTAATGATAAAAGAAGTTGGCTACCTTGTTCTTGAAGCCCTTTACCTCATATTTTCCCTTGTCGGCGGCGTTGGGCTCTTCCTTTATGATTTCGCTTTCTTCAATAAGTCCTTGCTTCAGCTTTAAAAGCTCGCGCTTGTCGTCATCATATGACATTATATTTTAACTTCCTTTCCTTGGAGATACGATATTCTAAAAGTAAAGTATAGCACATTCGGAGGATATTTTCAAGTGGCGGCGGCAAAAGCTCCTCAAGGTGTTGACAAAGGCGGGAAATATGGTGTATAATTCTGGTAAATAAGCGGATATGAGGTGATTTTTTTTATGGAGTTCAACGTAAATTCCTTCGGCATTTTCAACGATAAGTGGGCATTGCTCACGGCGGGTGAAAAGGGCGAAATGAATACTATGACTATCAGCTGGGGAAGTCTTGGCACGCTGTGGGGCAAAAACATAGTCACGGTGTACGTCAAGCCCATAAGATACACACATCAGTTTTTGGAGAAAAACGAATATTTCACCGTCAGCTTTTTCCCAAAAAAGTACAGAAAAGCGCTTATGCTCCTCGGCACAAAGTCGGGCAGGGACGGGGACAAAATAAAAGAGGCGGGGCTTACTCCGAAATTCCTGGAAAATTCCGTCACCTTTGAGGAGGCGGAAGCTATTCTCGTTTGCAGGAAGATATATTCGCAGGAGCTTGACATAGACAGTATGCCCGAAAATGTGAGAAAAACCTTTTATTCCTCCGAGGCGGCGCACACGATGTTTATCGGCGAGGTAACGGAGATAAAAGAAAAATGAAATTTTTTGAATTGAGAAGTCCTGAGGACATTGAACGGCTGGTGCTGAAAGTCGGATTTCTTCCCTTTTTTGCCAATGAGATAAGGGGATTTTCCATTGAGGAGAACTGTCCGAGGGAGCTGTGGTTCTCCGACCAGCAGGACGGTCCCTGGGAATGGAAAGGCCCTGTGGCGAGGAAAGGGACCTGCCTTTACGGAAAGTTTTTTCAGAACAAGGCGGGGTTCATCAGCCTTGAGCAATTCCCCGACTTTGCGAATTACCGCAGGGACGGATATGATTTTGATTCAAGATACGACGAGGGGCTGGCGCAGACCAAGGACAAAAACGTTTATGATACCATAACGGAAAACAAAATTCTGCTGTCAAAGCGGCTTAAAAGTATCTGCAACTACCGCAAGGGCGGGAACAAGGGGTTTGATACCGTAATCACAAGATTGCAGATGGAAAGCTATGTTTGTATCGCAGATTTTGAGTATATGCGGGATAAATACGGTATGCAGTACGGCTGGGGCGTGGCGAAATATACAACGCCTGAGGAGCTTTACGGCTATGACAGGATAACGGCGGCTTACATAAATGAGCCTGAGGAATCCTTTGAAAAAATCGTAAAGCGCCTGACGGATATTTTAGGTTCAAAGGAAAAAGACAGGATAATAAAACTCATTAAATGAAAGGAGAAAGGGTATGAAGGCTAAGGTTTATTTTTCAAGGGAGATAACTCCCGAAAAGGTGACGGAGTTGTACAAGGCGCTGGGAAAGGAGCTTTCTGGAAAGGTAGCGGTAAAGGTACATTCGGGAGAAATGGGCAATCAGAATTTTCTCCGTCCCGATTTCTGGGAAAACATCGTGAAGGAAGTAAGCGGAACGGTGGTGGAGTGCAACACCGCTTATGACGGGGAAAGAAATACCACCGAGAAGCATCTGAAAACGATAAAGGCTCACGGGTGGAACGATCATTTTGATTTTGACCTGCTGGACGGGGAAGGTCCTGATATGGAGCTTGAAATTCCTGACGGAAAGGTGATAAAGAAAAATTTTGTGGGGAAAAATCTGGCGAATTATGATTCCCTGCTGGTGCTTTCCCACTTCAAGGGGCACCCTATGGGTGGCTACGGCGGAGCGCTGAAACAGCTTTCGATAGGTATCGCCTCCTCTTACGGGAAGGCTTATATCCACGGGGCAGGAGATCCTGCAAAGATGTGGACTGCAAACCATGATTCCTTCCTGGAATCAATGGCGGACGCCGCTATGTCGGTGGTGAAGTTCTTTAAGGGAAACGCCGCTTACGTCAACGTGATGAAAAATATGTCGGTGGACTGTGACTGCTGCGCTGTGGCGGAGGATCCGTGTATGAAGGATATCGGTATTCTCGCTTCTCTCGACCCTGTGGCTATTGATCAGGCGTGTCTTGACCTTGTTTACGCCGCAAAGGACGACAAGGGGCAGAAGCATTTGCTGGAGAGGATAGAAAGCAGAAACGGCGTTCATACCATTGAGGCGGCGGCTGAACACGGGTTCGGCGCGAGAGAGTATGAGCTGATAGAAATGTAAAAATTACAAAAAACAAAAAGCCGTCCTGTCGCAGGGAAACACAGGTTTTCCTATGGCAGGGCGGCTTGTTTTTATCTTTCAACAGGCGGGGGAGTCGTGGCGATAGTGATTATGGGGTCGCCGTCAACGGGTTTGGGTCCCAGATATATCATTTTGATATAATCGTCGGTGCTCAGCTTATAAAAACCGTTGTCGGTTTTGGCGACTACTTTCACCTTGGTATTTTTCTTGTAGGAATTTGCCTTTTCGCCGTGTTCGTCGGGGGTCTTGTAGCTTTTTGCATTGTCTGCAAGAACATACATTACGCTTTCAAAGGCGGTTTCCGTCCATTTGTCGGAAGCGCTTGAAGAAGTAGCTGAAGCGGAAGAGCCTGAAGAACTGCTTTCTTCGGAGGCGCTCGCTTCAGTGGAGGAGGTGTTGCTTGCAGAAGATGAGCTTTCGCTTGTTTCCTTGGTTTTTTCAGTGGTGACGGAAGTATCTTCGGAGGAAGCGTCCAATGATTCCGATACGCTGTCGGACGGCTCGGGGGTAGTTGTGCTGTCGGAGCCGCCTTGCGTTCCCTGACAGGCGGTAAGGGTCAGGGAGATTGAAAGTGCAGAAACAATGATAAGCAGGATAATGTATTTTTTCATGGTATTTCCTTTCAGATAGGGGGAATAATTTGTTTTGTAAATGCGGAGAACTTTTTATGCATTTATTATATCATATTTACTGCGGAATGTAAACAAAATATCAGCAAGACGGTGTGATAAAAAACGACAGGTTTTTACCTGTCGTTTTTTGCGTTATTTGCTCTTTTTGTTTTTGCGCCTGTTAAACGTTGGGATAAGCGCTGCAAGCAGTACGGAAGCTGCCGCAAATGCGCCTGCGTCAAGAGGCGTGCCTGTGTTCACGTTGTCGTCAGGCTTGTTGTTCTCGTCATCTTCCCCGTCTACCTTGTTGTTGTCGGTGGTTGTCACGGGAGGAGGTGTTGTTTCTTCGGGAGGAGTTGTAGCTTCATCAGAAGTAGTTTCCTCGGGAGGAGTTGTGGCTTCATCAGAAGTAATTTCTTCGGGAGCCGTCGTGCTTTCCTCGGAAGGAGGAGCAGTCTCCTCTGAAGAAGTTTCATCGGGAACAAAGGTGTTGGTGAACGTAAAGGCGCTGCTGCCTGTTACGTTAACGGCAAGAGTTCCGTCGTAGTTGTCCGTTGCCTCCACCGTCACGGTATAGACGGAAGTATCATACGTGATATTGGGGATATCTCCGCTTGCTTCGGAGATGTTGAAGCTGTAAGTTCCCGCCTTGCGGAAGGTGATATTTCCGAAGGAGGAGGTCTTTTCGCTGTCTGTACCGCTTATCGTGATACTGTTGTCGGCAATTTCCACGTCGCTGCCGTAATCCTCTGCGGGAGCTATGGTAAACTTAAAGCTGTCGCTGTCAAGCCATTCTCTGCCGTCAAGAAGCTTGCTGACGGTTATTCCTCCCGCTTCAAGAGTTCCAACGGCACTATACTTGTTGGTAAAGGTGAGACTGTTGATATGACCGTAGTCAAAATCGTTGCCCTGCTGATCAAGGACTCTCACCACTTTCGGCGTCAGTCTGCCCATTCCGTCGTCGGAAACGTCAACGTACATTTCGTATACAGTCGTGTCGTAGGCGAGCCCCGGCGTTGTGCCGCTTTCTTCGCTTACCTCGAATGTATACAGACCGGGCTTTGTAAAGGTTATGTCGTCAAACTGTGCGGCGTATTTGCCGTCCTTGTTATCGGACACAGTTACATCAACGGTATTGTCGTCAGGCATATTTACGCTGTTTTCAGTTTCCTCGTAAACGAGGGTTATCTTAAACGTAAAGCTGTCGCTGTCAAGCCACTTCCTGCCGTCTATCACCTTATCCACAACGGGAGGCCATATTCCGTAAGCGGAATAATCATTTGTAAATACTATGCTTTCGGCAGGCTCGCCGTCCTTGGAAATATCGGTGACTTCCACTGTTAAAGCGCCGTTGTAATCGTCGGACACGGTCACGGTAATGATATATTCTGAGCTGTCGTAGTCTATACCTGACGCCTGCGTGTTTTGCTCGGTCACTTTGAATTTGTACTGGGCTGTTCTCTCTCCGTCAGACCTGAAGTCTATCTTCTCAAAGAATGCCTTGGGGTCGTTCTTGTCGGTAACGGTTATCTGAGTGTTTTCGGGCATAAATATCGTTGTTCCCACTGCGTTGACGGTGTCGCCGTAAGGTTGGATAACAAACGTGAAGCCGTCCTTTACAAGGTCGTTGTCAAGCCATTCTCTGCCTGTCAATACCTTGGAAGCGCTTATCGCATTGTCGGCAAGGGAGCCTGCGGCGGCGTAGGTGTTGGTGAACAGGATTTTCTCAGCGCCTGAAAGCTCTGCGGTGAGCTTGCCATTGAAATCGTCCTTTACGACTGCAGTCACGGTGTAAACTGTTTCATCGTAAGTAAGTCCGCCGCGTGTGCCTTTTTCTTCCGTTATTTTGAATTTGTATGTCGTTTCGGACTTTCCGTCGGAATTAAACTTTATTGCTCCGAAGGCGGAAGTCATCTCGTCCTTTATGCCGTCGCCCGTAAGGGTCGTTTCGGCATTGTCGGGGAGAATTACCAGACCGCTGTCTATCGCCTGCTGAGTTAAGGAATCGGCGGCTTCAAGTCTGAAGGCAAATGCTTCGCCTTTCTCCCAATGTCTGCCTGTTACCTTTTTGGTGAAGCTTATCTCTGCTGCGACAGCTTCGGCGTGGTATCTGTTGGTAAAGGAGATGTTGTCGGCTCCTGTTACAACGGCTGTGAGAGTTCCATCGTAATTGTCAGAAACGGATACCTTGACGGTGTAAACTGTGCCGTCGTAGTCTATGCCGTTGGTTTCGCCGTTGTTTATCTCTCTTATCTCAAATTCATACTCGCCGAGCTCGTCAAAGGTGATGTCGCCAAACGCGCCTGTAAAGGTATCGACGACATCTGCGCCCTTTTCTATGATGAGCTTGCCCTCGTCTGCAATTGTGACGGTTGAATTTGCGGGTTTTACGGTATTTGTTATCTCAAACTCAAACTTGTCGTCAGCCTGCCATGGTCTGCCTGTCAGGGTCTTGGATACCTTTATTTCGCCCTTTTCTATCGTTCCGCTGGACGTATAGATGTTTGTGAACAGGATATTGTCGGGTATTTCGGCGTTCAAGGTGAGAGTGCCTTTAAAGTCGTCGGTGACGGTCACCTTTACAGTATAAACGCTCTTGTCATACTCAACGCCGCCGAGTTTTTCATTGTCAGCGGGAATTTTCTCCCTTATCTCAAAGGTATAATTGTTGGTGCGGTTACCGTTTGAGTTGAAGATGATACCGTCGAAGAGCGCTTTGTATATTTCGCTGTCGGAAATTCCAGAAATGCTGACGTCAGCGGGGAGGATTATATCCTTTCTGTTTACTGCCGCTGAGGTGTATTCGTCTGCGGCGGTAATTGAGAACTTGTAGCTTTCGTCCTCGGTAAGAACGGTTTTTCCTGTGGTATCGCCCTGCTTCAGCCAGTCTCTGCCTGTGAGCTTTTTGGAAACCCCGATCTTGTCAAGCGTTGCAGTTGCGCTGTATGTGTTTACGAAAGGAAGCGCTTTCTCAATTCCCACTTCACTACCTGTTATGGCAGGAACAGAGTTCTGAGGGATCGCAAAGTAAATATAAGGTACAAGCGTTCCCTTGTTCTCCTCATCGACTACCCTGACATACATATAGTATTCGGTGTCGGAATAGGTGAGTCCGCCTGCCTGACCTTTTTCTTCTGATACAGTGAAGAAGTAATTGCCGGGCTTTGAGAAGATGATGTCTTCAAACTGCTTTGTGTAAAGACCTGTCGTTTTGTCAAGATCGCCTTTTCCAATCGTCAGGGTGTTGTTGGTTATTACTACGGGATAATCGGAATTTTCCTTATCAAGAGCGATCTTAAAGGTAAACTGGTCGTCAGTGAGCCATTCTCTTCCATCAATTACCTTGTTCACAACGGGAGGCCATACGCCCGATGCGGTATACTTGTTGGTAAACTCGGCGTCTGCACCGCTAATCACCTTTGCGGAAAGCGTTCCGTCGTAATTGTCGGTAACTTCCACCTTGACAGTGAATACAGCGTCGTCGTAATCTATGCTGTATTCCTTTTCATAGCCTTCGGGTATTATCTCGCTCAGCTTGAAGGTGTAAACGGTGGTTTTCTGTCCGTTGGATTTAAAGTCGATACTGCCGAAGTAATCTTTGTGTTCGGAAGTTTCATCGGTAACGGTCACCGTATCGCCGTTCAGCTTGATAAGTCCGCTTCTGAAAGCGTCGGCGGTAATGGCGTCGTCAGGGTCGGGCTTCAGAGCAAAGGTGAAGGAATCGGTGAATACGCCCTCAATGCCGAGCCATTCTCTGCCTTCCAATACCTTCGCTGCGCTTATGGAGTTTTCGGAAAGGGAGCCGCTGGCGGCGTAAGTGTTGGTGAAGGTAACGGTAACGGAATTGCCATTTACCGTATAATCGCCCTTTTGCTTTGTTCCCTCCTGAAGCACGTCGGTGACAAAGGCGGTAAGAGTGCCTTCGCCGTCGTCGGTCACTTCAAACGTTACTATATAAGGCTTGCTGTAAGTCAGTCCCTTTGTATCGGCGGGCGTGGTTTCCCTGATAATGAAGCTGTAATAAATGCTGCCCACCGTACCGTTTGAATTGAAAGTGATGTTGCCGAACGATGAGGTATGAATGGGAGTCTGGGCGGTGATGTTGGTTTTGCCGTTTGCAACGGTTATCGTTCCGTCCTCGACTGCCTGTATTGTTTCATCGCCGTAAGCCTCGATAGTAAATTCAAAATCGTCAGGGCTGTCGGGATAGTCCTTGCTGTTTTTCCACTCTCTGCCGTCTATCTGCTTTTCCACCGACATATTCCAGGTGGTTGTGGCTGAATAGGTGTTGGTGAAAGCAAAGCTGTCGCCGTATGCGTCAATATCGTCAACAGGTTTTCCGTCAATAAGCAGCTTTGTTATCTCGGCGTTAAGATTTCCCTCATTGTCGTCGGTCACCTGCACTGTCACTTCGTAAACAGTATCGTCAAAGGAAATTCCATAATCCGAAAGCTGTTTGCTCCTGAAGTCCTTTTTCTGGGTTATGGTAAAGGTGTATTCTCCGGGTTTGGTGAAGGAATATTGCGCAGACTTGTCAAAGCCTGCCGCATAGTCGGCGCTGTACTGAGTCTTAACAGCGGACGCCGCTGCAATTCCCGCAGTATTTGAAGGTGCGGGCATTGATATATGCATATTGTCGGGAACGGTCACCGTCAGACCGTCAGGCACTTCCGTTTCAACCGCAATATCGTAATTGAATACGTCGGCGCTTATCCAGGGCCTGCCGATAAAGTTCTCGGTAACGGAGAAGTTCCATTTTCCTGACGAAACGTACTCGTTGGTGAAATCAAGGGAAAGCTGCTGATTTGCAAGCGGGTTTCCGTCCTTGTCAACAAATTCCGCAGTCATATCACCGTTGAACTGGTCGGTCACCTTGACGTAAACGTCGTAAGATTCATTAGAATAAGTAAGTCCCTTGTCGGTCCCGTTGATCACTACGCCGGGAACTATCTCGGAAACGGTGAATTTGTAGATGTGCGTTTCCTTGCCGTCTGATACGAACTTCAAAGCGTCAAACATCGCTTTGCCGTCATTGTCCTCGTTTGCTGATGCGGGGTCGGGAATGAAAAGGGTCTTTCCCACTTCATTTTCTGTATAATCGTCAGCGGGAGCGATCGTGAAGCTAAAGCTTTCATCGCTGTCTTTCCAATCTCTGCCCTTCAGCAGCTTGACGGCGGTAATTCCTGAAAGCTGGGCTTCGGCGTGATAGCCGTTGGTGAAGAACACGTCTTCGTCAGTAACGGAAACGGAGTTGATAACGCCGTCTGCGCCGCTTATATACTCCTTGCCGTCAATGGTGAGAGACGTTATGGCAAGATTGCCGCTGTCGTTGTCCTCCACTTTTACAACAAGCTGATATGTGTGTTCTTTATCGTAGAGTATACCGTCGTTTGAGCCTGATTTTTCCTTTATGGTGAATTTATATTCGCCAGCTTCGGTAAATTTTACGGACATATTTCCCTTGCGCAGAGTATCAGCTGTGGGTATTTTATCGGACTGAGCGTTTATGTTGCCGTCTGTAACGACCACTCCGCTTTCGGGATTATCCTCGCTTGGATCAGCCGTAAATACAAAGCTGTCTTTAAGGTCGTCCCATGACGCACCTGTAAGCTGTTTGTAAATATTTATAAATGCAGTAACGGGCTTAGCTGTATAGATATTCTTAAAGACAATATCATCGGCAGGCACATAATTATCGTCCGCATTTTCGCTGACTGAAATTTCCTTTGTGACATTGTAGGTCTTGTCTGAGTTTTCTGTAACTGTGAATGTCACCTTGTATACCGCCTTGCTGTAAGCTATGCCGTTATCGGGCGTTGACTGTTCGCTTACAAGGAAGGTGAAATTATATTCATCAGCGGAAGTAAAGTCAAGATTTGTGATATCAAGAGGGATATCGGCTGACTTTATGCTGTCGGCGGCGGAAATTACTGCCTCAGCAGAAGAAACGCCCTTTGAATATCTTCCGTCAAAGGCAAGTACGCCTGAGGTGAAATATTTTTCAGTATCCTTATCCGCTTTGACGTCAAAGGTGAATTTGTCGGTATTCAGCCATTTATTTTCGGCTCTTCCGATAAAGTCCTTGGATATTGTGATATTATATGAATATTTGTAGGTATTTACAATGGAAATGGTGTCCGCTGAAAGTGCGCCGTTCTTGCCGTCCACTGTGGAGTCGGTTATTTCCAGCTGCCCGTCGGTATCCTCAACGGTCACTGTCCAGGTATGCACGTTGCCGTCATAGGTCAGACCTGCGGCGCTTCCTGCCGTTTCCTGAACCGTGAATGTGTAAACTCCGGGCCGATAGAAACGCAGAGGAAGCTGTGTGCTGGGCGCTGTTTTTGTAAAGGCGAGAGAGGCGGGTACATCAGCTTCGCCTGACGGCGTTTTAAGCTTGACGTCGTCGGTGTCTACTCCGTCCTTTGTCAGCGTGAGAACAGCGGTAAAGCTGTCGGTATCGGACCACGCTCTGCCACGAAGATCCTTGATAACGGTAAGCTGAGAATCAACGTAAGCCTTGTTGGTAAAGCTGAGGTCGTCAGCTTTCTTGACTTCGGTTATCGTGATTGTGCCGTCGTTGTTGTCAACGGCTTTTGCAGTTATGGTGTAGGTTTTTTCGTCATACAGGGTGCCACCTGAAGTGTTGCTGACTTCCTTTAAGGTAAATTCATAATCACCCGGCTCGTCAACTGTTATGTCTCCGAAAACGCCGCTGTATGTGTCTGAAACGTCAGTACCTTTGGTTATGGTCAGCTTGCCGACAGCTTCCTTAACGCCGTTGTTGTCAAAGGAAACGGAGGAACTGTCAGGCTTTTTGGAAACGGAAAGTTCAAAGTTAAATTTGTCCTTGTCGCTCCACTGTCTGCCCTCAAGGGTCTTGTTAACGGTTATGCCTGAAATTATACCCTGTGCATTATAATCGTTCACGAAGGACAAGCCGTTGAATACGTCCTTGTTGCCAATATCAACGGTGAGATTTCCCAGGAAGTCGTCTTTTACCGTGAGGTCAACGGTATATTTCTTACTGTCATAGGTGAGTCCGTTTTGTACATACTTGCCGTCATCAGGCGTTATGCCGTCGGGAATAACCTCGCTTACCTCTATGGCGTAATTGTTGACTTCAGTGCCGTTGGAATGGAATGTTACACTGCCAAAGGTGTTGGTGTAAGGAGTTCCGTCGATTGTTCCGATTACGGATATATCGTCGGGGAGTTCAATATAATCGGAGTTATTCGCTGTATCCCCTTTCGCAAGAGATAAGGTGAAATCAAAGCTCTCATCTTTGCTCACTGTGCCGCTTGCGAACCTATCGCCTGTTTTCAGCCAGTTTCTGCCATTCAGAGTCTTGGAAACGGTAATTCCGCTTAATTCGGTGGTCGCCTGATAGGTATTTACGAAAGAAAGCGGATTCTTTTCATTGTAGGTCACGGGGTTTCCGCTGTTGTCAGTGACTTTAAAATCAACAGGAGTGAGGAGACCCTTTTCATTGTCCTTAACTGTAACGTCCATTGTGTAGACGACCTTTGAAAGGGTCATACCGTTTTCGTCTGTTCCTGTTTCCTTTACCACAAATTTGTAAACGCCGTCCTTGGTAAAGGTTATGTCTTCAAACTGATCGGCGACGCTGTTTGTAATGTCGTCGTATGTGGGGTTATTGTCCTTGTCGACAGTTTTCTTGTCAACGGAAAGCTCCTTGTTTTTAAAGTCAACATTGCTTTTATCTATGCCGTCTGCCTGTTTGTCTGCAAGCTCGACTGTAAAGTTAAATTCATCTGTTATCGTTTCGCCGTTGATATTTTCGTATTCGTACAGCCAATCTCTGCCGTCAATTGTTTTGCAGATGACGGGTGGCCATACGCCTGACGGGTCGTAATCGTTGACGAAGGCTATTTCATCAGGTTCAACTTTCACGCCTGTCTTGGTAATATTGGTGACTTCAGCTTTGATATTGCCGTTGTGAAGGTCTGTCACCGTAATGTCTACCTGATATTGCGACAGGTCGTAGGAAATACCCAGATCTACCTTTTTACCGTCAACGTCTTTTGCATCATCGGGAACTGTTTCGCTTATGATGAAAGAATACGTTCCGTCTTTTAACGGGTGCTTCTCGTCTTTGAGGAATGAGATGTCGTTTGCGTATCCTGTTTGCTTGTTGCCCAGAGCATCGTCGCCGAAAATCTCTGCTCCTACCTCGGGGAGAGTTATCATTCCGCTGTCAACGGCAGCTTTGGCGTTTTCATCTTCATCAGCGGGAACTATGTCAAAGGTAAAGCTCTCGGTTTTGTGCCATATCCTGTCCAGCAGAGTCTTGGATATGCTTATAGACTCTGTAAGCGTGCCAGTCGCTGTGTAGCTGTTTACAAAGGTGTAGGGCTCGCTGGCTTTCTCATTTGCTTCGTCAACTGCTGATGTTTCTACTTTCAGCGTGCCGTCATTGTTGTCGGTGACTGTTGCTGTGACTGTGTATATCTTTTCGGAATAAGCTATTCCCTCAAAAACGTTACCTGTAATGTCGGCAGGTTTTTCTTCCTGAACGGTGAAGGTGAACTTACCCGGCTGTGTGAATTTAACGGGTTCTTTAAATGGAACAGGTATGTTGGGGGTATCAACAGTGAGGTTAGTGGGAAGGGTTACGCTTGCATCAGAAGTTCCTGCAAACTTTACAGAAAATTCGTAGCTTTCATCTTTATCAAGACGTGAGCCTCCTTTTGTGTCGCCCGCTTTCAGCCACTCTCTGCCTGTAAGCTGTTTCTTCACCTTTGGCGTCCATTCGCCATAAGCGTTGTAAACGTTTGTGAATTTCAGCTGCGTATCTTCGCCGTTGGCTACAAATTTTTCGCTGTCACTGGTCACGGTGTAGCTGAGAGTGCCGTCAAAATTGTCGGTGACTTCTACCGTCAAGGTATATTCCGTATTGTCATAGGTAATGCCCTTGAATACATTTTTGCCTTTGCTGTTTTCCGTTACTTTGTAACCGTCGGCGTCTTCAGGCTGGACTTCTGCAACTGTAAAGGTGAATGTGCCCGGCTTGGTAAAGGTTATTTTTTCAAAATCGCTGCGGTATGTGTCGCTTGTTTCAGTTCCCTTGGAAACGGAAACGGTTTGCTTTGCGTTTGTGATAGTGTCGTTAGTATCATCTGATACAGCGATATCAAAGGCAAAGCTGTCGGTTTCAAGCCAGCCTGACTGTCTGCCTGTAAAGGTTTTGCTAACAGTGGGCTGCCATACCGCCGTTGCATTGTATTCGTTAGTGAATACTATGTCGGTCGGGCTGACTATTTTAGCTGTAAGTTTGCCTTTGTAATCATGAGTAACCTCTACTTTAACTGTGTATACAGTATTGTCGTAAGTAACACCTTTGAATACATTTTTGCCGTCGCTGGTTTTCGTTACTGTGTAACCGTCGGCGGGTGTGGGCTGGACTTCGGAGATTTTGAAGTAATAAGTTTGCTTTGAGTCTGTCCCGTATTCGTCCTGATCATAGACAAATGACGTTGTTCCAAAGCTGTCTTTAACTTTTTGGTTTTCCGTTGCAGCGCTGCTTGTAATGGTCAAGGCGGAGGGAACAGTAA
Organism: uncultured Ruminiclostridium sp.; assembly: GCA_947630175.1. Classification (GTDB taxonomy): domain Bacteria; phylum Bacillota; class Clostridia; order Oscillospirales; family Ruminococcaceae; genus Ruminiclostridium_E. The sequence continues at coordinate 31,835 of CANRGJ010000002.1, forward strand.
CATAATCTGATGTTACCGAGTTGCCATCTTCATTAACAAGCTGAATATCAAAGCTGAACGACTCTCCACCTGTAAGCCAGTTTCTGCCTTTAAGCACCTTAGTTACGTCTATTTTGTCAAGCGTACCTGATGCGGCATAGGTGTTGGTAAAGGTTATAGTGCTTGATGGAGTGGAAACAACTTCTGAGCCCTCAGGCGCAACGCTTGTAACCTTAGCGGTCAAGCTGCCTTTACCGTTGTCGGTAACTGAAACTGTGACAATATAGGGCTTGCTGTAAGTCAGGCCTTGATATACGCCGTCAACTGCGCCCTCGGGAACGGTTTCGGATACTTTGAACTGATAGTCATACGTTCCCACTGTGCCGTTGGATTTGAATGTGATCTCACCAAAATTGGCTTTGTGGTCAGATGTGCCATATTCTATGGTTGCTTTTGTGTTGGCAGGCATGATCACATGATTGCCCTCTTCACCAACAGCACCGACTTTATCAATAGTATCGCCGTAGGCTTCTATGGTGAAATCAAATTTGTCAAATGCCTGCCATGCTCTTCCCTTTATCAATTTTTCGACGGAAAGAGTAAGCGTGCCGTTAGCGGCGTATGCGTTTGTGAATTTGAATTTGTTGTTGAACGAAGCCTCTGATACCTCTGTATCATTATACTTTGTAACCTTGGCGGAAAGAGTTCCGTCCATATTATCGGTCACTTCAACGGTTATTTTGTAGCCGCCGGACGGGGTGGTGGTTATGCCCTGATCTTCGATTGTATCGGTTTTTTCTGTAAGGGTGAATTCATATGTTCCGGGTTCGGTGAAGGTAACTGTGTATTCGCCGCTGTTGGAGGTTTCACCGGAAGTGGGCGCAGCGACGCTAAGTGACGTCGGCAGAGTCACTTTGTAATTTTCTGCTGAATGAGCGTCCATTTCGTTTTTGTTGGGCTCACTACTCAATTTCAGGTCAAAGTTAAAGGTTTCATCAGTCACCCAAGGTCTTCCTGTCAGAGTTTTGGAAATAGTGAAAGTCCAATCGCCCTTTGAATCATAGATGTTGGTGAAAGGAAGGATTATTGCTTTGTTGTGGTTTTTATCGTCATACGTTTTGCACGAATATATTGTTTCCTTACTGTCATTGATTTTGGTTACTGACTCAACCACTACTTCCACTATGCCGTCAGGCTTTGGATCGCCCTTGCTGTTTTCGTTGTCGGTGACAAGGAGTTGTACACGGTATATAGTATTGTCATAAGTGATACCGTCTTTGGGAGATTCATCAATTTTTTCAGAAATATCAAAAGTGTAAATATTTCCTGCATCTGACTCGAAAGTTATGTTCTCAAAGTAAATTCTAAGGCTGTCGATGTGTCTGTCTGTTATGATACTTGTGTCTGTTGCGCTGACAGATACACTTTGACGAGATTTGCTATCTGCTGTTTCTTTTTTAGAATTACCGCTTATAAACTGAATGTTTTCATCATCTACGGCTTGTTGTGTTGTCTCGTCAGCAGCTGTAATGGTAAATTGATACTGCTCTTCGGACGTCCCTGTTTTCCACTCTCTGCCACTGATTATCTTTTCTACCCATATCCAATACAAGTCTTCGGACTGCATACTTGCAGAGCCTGCGGTATAGGCGTTGGTGAAATAAAGATTGGTGGAAGAATCGAAAGTGTATTTGTAACTGCCGTCGGAGTTGGGTGTTGAATCAGGAACAGTCAAGGCAGTCCCGCCAATTGTCGCTGATTTAATCTCTAAATTGCCTGTCTCGTTATCTTCAACTACAACGGTAAGGGTGTATGTATGGGTAGTGTCATAGGCTACACCGCCAATTTCACCTTTTTCTTCAGAGATGGTGTAGGTGTAAGTACCGGCTTTGTCAAATTCGAGAGTAAATTTGCCGATGTGGTCAATGTCAGAGCCTGATACCTCTGAAGTGACCGTTTCGCCTGATGTAGGCTTAATATCAAATGTGAACAAATCGGTACTATTCCAAGGTCTGCCTGTGAGTTCCTTCTTGAGAGAAAATTCGGCGGAAACAGGTTTTGCGCTGTATGTGTTTTTGACTGTTATTGTCTCATTAGAAGGTGTGATCACATACGTTTTAGACTTTGGGTCTTCTGTAACGGTGAAAGTGATAGTGTAGACGGATTTGTCGTAGGTTATGCCGTCCTTCTCGTACAGTTCCGCTTCAGGAGGATTCTCGGTTATTTTGAGGGTGAATGTGTACTTTGTATTGCCGGGTGTAAATTTAAGGTTAGTGAAACCGAGGGGAATGGTTACCTTGCGGTCGCCTGTTCCTGATGAAATGGTAACTGTTTGAGAGGAGAATTTGGGATCAGTGCCTTTAGGCAAATCTGTGAAAAAGATCTGACCGTTTTCAAATGCTTTTTCTGTTTCGTCATCATAAGCTGTAACGATGAAATTAAATTCATCAGTGGACCGCCAATGATCATCACTTTCACCTGTTTCATTGTTTATTCTGCCTGTAAATTTCTTGGAAATGTCGAACGAATCTTTTGCAGAATAGGTGTTGGTGATAGTGATTTTGTTATCGGAGATGTTGGTTGTTGCTACAAGCTTTCCGTTTCCATCATCTTCTACTGTCACTGTCCATGTGTAAGTGTTTGGGTCATAGGTTATGCCTGCGGCGGAGCCTGGCTTTTCCTTTATTGTAAAGGTGTATGTGCCTGGGGCGTAGAAGCGAAAAGTGTTAGTTACTTCGTGATTTGTACTTGTGAAATCAAGCGTTGTAGGTATAGATTTGCCGTCTGACAGTTTTACGTTATCTTCATTGCCACTTGTAAGACTGATAGAAGCAGAGAATTTATCATCATCTGCCCAGTTCCTACCCTGGAGGTCTTTAATGACAGTAAGAGACTGGTCAACATAGGCTTTGTTGGTGAATGTGAGGGTGATAGAGGCGTCTTTTGCTCCTGAACTGCTCGTTTCACTACCAGATGAACCTACAACAACATATGAAGCCTGAACAATAAGTTTACCTGTGGGGAGATTAGTATCACTGTCTATCTCACGAGTTACGGTTACGGTAACTTCATATTTGGTGGTGTCATATTCTATGTTGTCTGCGTCTTTTGTTTCTTCAATGGTGAATTTGTATGGTGCGTCTTTTTCGGTTGCAGCGTTAAAATTGATTACTTTTTCTAACGTTTCTTTTAAGGCTTCGCCTGCATCGCCAGTGCCTGAAACGCTGAGTGCGATAACGCCTGTGCCATCATTATAATCATAATTATCTTTATGGCTATCAGGATTATCAGGGTCATATTCTGACGGCGCAGTAATGGTGATTGGTGGATTTGTTGTTTGTTTTATTTTTTCCAATGTATCAGGATCGGGAGTTATAGTGAGCGTAAATTCATCAGACGACGCCCATTTTCTGCCTTGAAGCTTCTTTTCAATGCTGAAAGAAATAGAACCGCTTTCGCTGTATGTGTTTATGAAGGTGAAGTTTTCGTGTTCAGACAATGTAGTTTTTGCAGAAGTTGAGGCATTTACCTCACCTTCGTAAAAGGTCAAATTAAACCCGCCTACATTATTGTCTTCAGCATAGACTGTGATCGTTTTTGACACATCGTTTGTTATACCTTCTGTTTTGCTTGTTTCGCTTATGCGGAAGGTATAGTAGCCCTGCTCGCTGAAGGTTACAGTTCCGAGGGGTGCTTTATGGTCTCTTGTTCCTTTTGTGATCGTGACAGGTTCACTGCTGCTTATAGAAGCGCCACCGGGTACTGAAGAATTAGTAAGCTTAATTTCAAATTTGAATTCGTCGTTTTCATACCAATCACGCCCGACAAGTTCCTTTGTGACGGTGGGAGACCAGGTTGCAGTTGCGCTGTATTTGTTGTTGAAAGAGAAGGTGTGGGCGTAGTTATCATGGCTATTTTTTGTACTTTCTTTCGGGTAGACATGGCAAGTGCCTACTGGTTTTCCTGTTAAATCGTCTTTGTAAACATCGTACTGGATCTCTGATATATCATTGTTTAAGTCTGTAAAAATTAAAGTAGCTTTCAGGTAATAAACCGTGTTGTCATACGTTATGCCTGCTTTTCCACCGTTTTCTTCTGAAATTTTAAAGGTGTAGACAACAGGGGTCGGTACACCTTCCGACGTTTCAAAGCTAATATCTTTAAAATCTATTTCGCCTATTGCAACGGATGGGCTACTTCCAATAGCATTTACCGTGTACTCTTGCGGATAGGGGTCGCCCTCTTTATAACCGATACGGTCAAGAAGAGTTTTAAATGTTATTTTGCCTGCAAGCATAGCATCTATGGTATTTTTATCATTACCCTCTATGTTAAAAGCAAAACTATCAGTGGGCAGCCATTGGTTACCCGGACGTCCAGTCAGCGTCTTGGTTATTTTATATTGAGTTACGGAGTCGAACTCTTCTACGGTATACTTGTTTGTAAAAAGAATATTACCGTTCTTGATAGTAGTATCTTTTCCGTTTAGGGTACGCTTTACCTCTCCAAGTTCACAAGTATAATGACCGCCATCAACCGTTATCTTTACAGAAACCGAATATACAGCTTCTGATTTTTCAATATTGGATTTCCCGCTTGTACCTTTATACAGCGGATTGTCAATATCAATATCTTTTTCCTTTATCTCAAACGTATATGTGCCTGACTGAGTGAATTTTATTTTGCTCTTGCCTAATGCTTCGTTAAATCCTCCGAAAAGTTCTTTGGGTATGTTGGTAGTCAGCGTTCTGTCGTGAGAAGCTGTGCCTGCGCCGCCTGATTTTTCAGTTACTGTTATCGTTGCTTTATTAAAAGTTTCCTTTAATTCTTCGATTGAAGGATCAGTAATTTCAACGTCTAAGTCATTTGTAGCACTTTTAAGTTCTATACTAAAATCAAAGCTGTCAAGGTATGTGGTTGAACCTTCAGATGTGTTGATCCAGCCTCTGCCGTTTATGGTTTTGGTGAATGTTAAATCTTCGCTGGGTATAAAATTGGTAAGTACAAGCTGTTTGTAAGCATTTGTTGAACTTTTTATTTCTTCCGCTGTTACCTCTACATACTGTTCATCCCAGGTGTAACCGCCGTCTGGAGCGTATATCTCTTTAACGGTGTAGGTCTTGCCTGTATCCAAGGAAAGACCGGTAAAGATTATCTGACCGTTTGCCTCGGTAGTGGACATACCGATCTGATGTTCTGCAAGCCATTCGATTGCTTTCTGCTTCTCCGTTTCATTAGCGCCTTTAGATTGTTCTTCATATTCTTTTACGTTTTCCGCTTTTTCATCGAACAATTTAAAGGTAGCGCCCTTAAGTGGTTTATAGTCGCTCTTTAAAACACCATTTTCATCTACGCTGCCGGAATCCACCTTGAGTATCTCAAGAGTTCCGCCGAGGTTGCTGTTGGTGACGTTTATAGTTATTTCGGCAGTGCCTCTTGTTCTGTCGATAGTGGCAATAAAGGGAGGCTGAATTACGCCTTCGCCCTCGACTTTTGTAAATGCAACAGAACCGACAACAGATTCATTCGTTTTATAAGGGATCTTATTCAAATCTGGGATCCCGTCATTTGTTTCGTCACCTAACCGTCCGAACAACGTTTCATAATCTATAATACCGTCTCCGTTAGCATCGAGATTTTCCGCCTGTATATCATAGTAATATACATCTGTGCTAAGGGAATTTGTATATGAACTGTTCAAATCATTATAATTGAAAACGTGCTTCCAAAGCCTGAACATACCGTCTTCTCTCGGAACAATGTAATATTCGGCGGAAACATAATAATCCTGCACAGTCTTTTTATTTTCTTTATCATAAGGAGGATTTATTTCCTTGGGCAGGAAAGCATATGAATGTTTATACTGATCTGCCGAGCTTATGACACATTGACCGTAAACAGCATCGTTATTGCTGTCCACTGTGGTATAAGACAGCTCTAAGAAGGTATAGAGAGGCTCATCAATTTTCTTGGTAGAATCTATTTTATAAGTTTTCTGTACAACTAACGTCTGGTCGGGAGTATCAAAATAATACCCTACATCAGCGACAGAGAGGGTGTTCATTTTAGCTTCAACAGGCGTAAGACCACTTCCGCCGACAGTAAATTTCTGTATTTCCGTGCCTTTGGTTTGCGTGTCAGTATATGTGTATGTGCCGGGATTTGCTCTGCCGGTTTTGTCAGTGGTTAATTTATAGTTAGTGTCAGGTCTTACAACCTCAAGAATATATTCGGTGCCTGCTGTGTCATATTCAAGGTTGGTGAAAACGTGTTCGCCTGTAAGGGCGGTGGCAGCGGTGGAAACAAGGTCATAAGCGTTGCTTTGATCAGCTGACGGAACATCTGACCATTTTTCATATTTTTTAATGGTACCATTCGTGTTATACACTGCATAACCGCCGTCACCTTCATTTTCACCAGAAGTATGCTTTTTATAGACGTTTAAGGTGACGCCTTGGAGAGCGTGGTCTTCACCGGCTTTCGGGTCGTATTTGCCATCGCTTGTTTCATCATAGAAGACAAAAGAGCGCAGGTTGAAAATACCCTTGTCCGGCGTGTCTTCGGGATCGACGATCGTGACTTTATTTTCATCATCTCTAGTCGGCGAAGATAAGGAGGAGGGAGTAAAGGTCCAGTAGTTGGCGATGGCGTAGTCGGTGGTGGTTTGATAATATTTGTTGGTGGTATCAGCACCACTGGAACTGCTCACACCTACCGGGTGTTTTTTGCTGTCCAGAAAATCTATAAGCTTATTTTGCAGGTCTGTGTCTGTCGAAGTTCCGGAATAATCTATCGGGTTGCTCAAATGGCTGTGATCGCCTATCCTTAAATCGCGATCTTTTGCATATGTATTATAAAGATATTCTTCTCCATAATAGGTCACACTACTTACTATTGAATTTTGCAAGTTTCGATACTTATAATAAGTGTTGCCCAATGAATCAGTTCCTTTATATGAACCGTACGTTTTATTATCCCATACATCAACTTTATTTTCGGTCGATGTGGCAGAAGAACCTATTTTTCCGCCATAATATATATCAGATTCGTCATAATATACTACACTTTTTGTTTTTTCATATATTGAGTTTGGATCTTCACATAAATTGTTACCATCAGCGTCATATATATCGCTGATTCTTGTTATTGTTATACCTTTTGGCGCTTGCTCCATATCCAAAATAGGAAAATGTATCTCGCCCGACTTGGTAAGAACGGAATATGAAAAATCATCGGTGCTATATACGCCTTCAGGTATAATTGTTCCGTTGCCGTCTCTGCCGTCCCAGTAGAAATAGTTGGTGGAATTTGGCGTGACGATATTGGAAATCTCCACAGGGGCATACTTCGCCAGTTTTCCTTTAAACTCAAGGCGCAGAGTAGCAGTGGTGGCTTCTTTTACTTCAAAGGAAAAATAGCCGCCCATACCGACATAACTGCCGGGCGTGTTATCAGATTTTCCGCCACCCTCAGGCAAGTCAATTCCGTCAGGCAGAGTGGTGTAAAATTTTATGTTTGTGGGGGCTTCGGGCGCATGGGCTGTTGTATATAAGTGACCTAAAAGGTCATCATTCGGCTTTTCAAAGAATATTTTAAAAGTCTTTTCAAGTTCTGTATCAGTGGAGGAGGGTTGCTTAAAGGTAAAGCCGTGCACGCCAAACGAAGCGTCATACTTTGTAGTACCGGTGGTGGCGGTATCGCCCCAATTGTTATTCAAAGCTTTTACGGATTTATACAGAATATTGCCCGTGGCGCTGTCAACTATACCTCTGTTGTTGGAGAAAAAGGTAAATGTATAAGGGGCAAAGCTGTTAAAATCCACTTGATAGATATAGCTGTCATTGGTAAGAACATAAACGGTCTCGGTAAGATTTCCGCTTGACTGGAGAGCCATAAAATCGCAGTAAGTGCGACCTGTTTTTTCACGGTCATATTCGTCAAACACCTTGATGTCCCAAGCGGAGACCTCAGCCTGTCTTGTCTGATCCCAGAGGGCTGATTTGCTTATTGCCCTGTTATTGTGTCGTGCAGGTAATTGTGTATGATCATTGGGACCTTTTACTTCAATATAAGTACCGTCAGTTTTAGTTGTGTCTTTGATATAATAGCATTTTACGGCAGAGTCTCCCCACTTTTTTCCTTTGTTTGCACTGCTGTCCGTTGTATAAACAATGTCGTCGCCTGTTTTATACTCTTTGTGGCATCCGTCTGTATCATTATACCACCACCAGGTATAAGTAGTGGCGCTTTTAGCACTAGATTCAGGTTTACTTGTGCTATAACTTGTAGCACCAACACGACAGCAATCGTAATCTGTGCTGGATGAGCCTGTTCTGAACTCAAAGGTGTACACACCCGTTTCTTTTACTTCGTATGTAAGGGGCTTGTAGGTTTTGGGGACATTTGTATTATGGCTTACTCCATCAGAACCAATATCGGCACCGCCTGTGGTGCCATATGTTTTCATTGTTGTATAATTAGTCGTGTCAGTGCCTGATTTTCCCTCTTTGGAGGTCATGGTTTTTGCGAGATATTCATAGTACGGGTCAGAAATAAGACCTTGAGCGCCTGCTTCATCCTTGATGTCAAAAGATATTTCGTTGCCTTGAAGGTCTATCAATACAATATCTTGTCCCCCTGCAGCTTTGTTTACATTGCTGCCGAAGCATATAGTTTCCCCCGCAAAGGCAAAGACGTGTATCTGGTTTTTTGATACAATGCTTCCCACTGTACTTGCGTCATATCTCCAGAACAGTCTGTTTCCGCTTAAGCTGCTTTTATAGGTATCCCAAGAAATATCAGAAGCCGCCATCCCCGCAGGTTCATCCGCCTGCGCTACGGGAGAAAGGGGAAAATCCCTGGCGGTGGTGGCAAGCATGGTGAGAGCGAGAAAAGACGCTGTTACACGTTTCCAAATCTTCATAATTTTTCCTCCTGTGTATAATTAGAAAAATTAAATTCGGTCAATATTTTTATGTCGTAAAGTTATGTCAATATTTATCATATGTGATGTCTACCTTTTTGGTAAGTTTAGGATACTGAAGTTTTAAATCATCACATATATATGTTAATTATAACACATTTCTAAAAAAATTCAACACTTTGAGTAAATTTTACGAACTCCCATTGTGCGCTAAAAAAGTTTACAATAAGTGTTGAGGTGAAACACAATGATAAAAGGACTTCCTGAAAAGTTAAAAAAGCTGAGGCTGAAATACGGTTATTCCCAGAAAGAAACGGCGGCAAAGCTGAAGGTTTCTCCCTCGGTGGTTTCTGGCTATGAAACGGGAGAACGGACGCCAAGCACCGAGGTGCTGCTCCAGCTGGCATATCTTTACAATTGCAGCACAGACTATCTGCTGGGAAAACAGGCTCCACCGCCGGAATCGGCGCTGGACGCAAGCGGACTGACTGATCGGCAGATAGCGGCTTTTGCAGGGCTCTTGCGGGTGATGAACGACAAGGACTGACATACTTTTACATAAAAAATTATTTTTCAAGGATAGTTTATCACAATCTTATACTTTTGTCAACTATTTTAATACTTAAATTAACCAAATTAATATATGGATTTGATAAACTCTTTTAAGACGGAGGTGTTAAAATGGTCAACTTTGGAGATAATCTCAAGGCGTTGAGAAAGCAGGCGGGAATGACACAGGAGGAGCTTGCGAAAAGGCTCAGCGTCACTAAATCGGTGGTGTCGTACTACGAGCTGAGGGAGAGGACTCCGTCGCCTGAAATACTGGCAAAGCTGGCGCAGATCTTTCATACTACAACAGATCATCTGCTGGGAGTGGAGCATAAAAAGCTGATAGATGTTTCAGACCTCAGCGACGAGGACGTGCGGCTGCTGATGATGATCGCAGACACGCTGAGAAAAAAGAATAAGAAATAAAAAAATCAAAGAGGAACAGCTTATGGCTGTTCCTCTTTTTGTATGTTTATTTTTCAGATACCGAACGTCGAAGCGTTTAGCTGAACCACTTTTTCGGCAGGCTCAGCTTATACTTTTTTCCGTCAAGGGTGAATGTTACCGTTAAAGCGTCACGGTCAAGGGTCACGTCCTTTGCCTCACGCAGGTGGCGTAGACTGCGGTACAGCTTGCGCTGTTTTTCGTCGTAAGAGGAAAGGTCGTCGGAGGTAAGGAAAACTCCGCCGAACAGGGCGTTTATCTTGGCAAGCAGCAGCTTGTGGTCGTCGGACAAGCTGATGTTGTTATCCCGCAGGAAAAATACGTCTGGGTCGCTGAGATATGCTCTGCCGTTCAGCTGACTGCGGGACAGGGTGTTTTCTATCGCCTGTCTGGTTGAAACGCGTTCTCGGTGGAACAAGCGCATATACGGCTTGTCGTTCCAGTCGAGGCTGACGTCACAGCTTACTCTGCAATAATCCACCTTGCCGAAAGCAGGCATAACAGGCACGCCGCAGCCAAGTATCAGCTTGTCGCCGCAGATTTCACGGAGAAAGTCCATAGCCCTTATCATACGACCTGCTCTTGTTTCATTATCAGTGCCGAACGGGGCGGCGCCGTAAAGGAAATCCAGCTTCACAAGGTCAAAGCCCCAGTCGTTAAGCACGGTGTCGAACACTTTCCGCAGATAGTCAGTGACTTCGGGATTATCTATATCAAGGGAGTAAAATCCGCCCCAGTTGCTGCCGCAGCTCCAGGGCTTTCCGTCCACCTGCAAGAGCCAATCGGGGTGAGTTTTCATAAGCTCGGAGCCGTTCCTGCATACGAAAGGCGCAAGCCATAATCCTGCAAGAAATCCCGAATTGTGTATTTCCTCAGCCAAGGGTTTCAGACCGTTTGGGAATTTTGTTTTGTCGGTCTCAAGCCAGTCGCCCACCGCAGGCTCCCAGCCGTCATCTATCTGGAACAGGTCGCCGGGGGACAGCAGATCCTTACAGCCCTCAAGGTCGGCTTTTATGGTGCTTTCGTTTATGTCCTCGTAGCGGTTGTACCAGCTTGAATATCCGCTTATAGGCGGGGCGGAGGCGTGTATGCCCATTGCGCTGAACCAGCCGCTAAATACTTCGTCCTCCGTTCCCTCGGCATAGTAAAGCTGAAATGCGGCGAAATTCCCGCAAAAGCTAAGACCCTTGCAGTCGCGCTCGATTTTCAGTCTGCCGCTGTTGCTGTCGTATGTGAACATAGTGTAGCCGTTTTTCTCGTCAAGGGAGGCGAAAAGTCTGTATCTGTTCCCCTTGCGGAAATAACACCAGGAAAAGCCGTGAGTTATTCCCTTTTTGTTGGGGTAATCCACGAAATGATAATCGCCGTAACGGTCAAAGCTGAATTTTTCGATGAGGAATTTCGGTATTCCGTGAAGTCCTCTTATTTTGTCATGCTTTCCGTATTCGGGGCAGTTCGTCCAGGTCTGATAGCCGTTCATAAAGATCTTTTCATCGTCGTCCGTTGTTACTTCGATTTCGGCGGCGACGCTGTTTATCGTGCATTGCGGAAGTTCACATTCTATAATGAGTGGAAGACGTTCCGCAAGGGCGGTACTGCCGTTAAGCTCCTCATTGCCGCTTTGCGTCTGTATGTTTATGCGCCAATCAAGCATTTTCTTCCTCCGTCTTAAGTTCTTTTTTTTCTTTCAGCGCCAAGGCTATCTCCTCGGTCTTTTTATCGGTAAGAACGAATTTCTTCACAAAGAAAATGAATGCGATCGCCAGAAGAATTATAGGCAGAACGGTCATCAGCAGGCGAAGTCCCATAATGGTGTCGGCGCTCTGAGCGACTATTTCTCCCGTGCTGTCGGTGTTTCCCTCAAGTCCGATAAGGTCAAGCCCTATGCCTGTGATGAAAACGGAAATTCCCGACGCCGCCTTTACAACGAAGGTCTGCATGGAGAAGATAACGCTTTCCTCACGCCTGCCCGTTTTTAGCTCGCCGTAATCCACCGAGCCTGAAAGGAACACCGTGGTAAGAACGGTAAGTATGCCGTTGGACATAAACACAAGCGCTCCGCATACGCAGAGAATGATCATATTCGAGCCGAGTCCCATAAGGCAGAAGCCGAGTATGAGAACGTAGCCTACGATCGCCATTGAAAGGGCGGTTTTGAAAATAGCGGTGTTGGTGAGCTTTTTGTGCAGGAGAGGGTATACTACCATCATACCCAGGATCTGGAATACGCCGCCTACCATAGTGAAAATGGTGTAATTTCCTTTCCAGTCTGCTCCGCCTGCCGCAAGAGCCACTCCCACGTCATATTTAAAGAAATAGATGATAAGGTTTGAGGTGAGGTAAAGGGCGCTGTTCACAAGAAGTATGGCAAGGACGGTTATAAGCGCCTGATCGTTGCGGAAAAGCGCTTTGAACATCTGTCCCACCGTTGAAGTTTCCACCTTCTCAAGGCGCTGTTCCTTTACTTTAAAGCAGCAAAATACTTCGGCGGCGATAAAGATAACGGCGACTATCAATGCGATAAGGGAAAAGCCTGTGCGCTCGTTTCCTCCGCCCAGCGCTTCCACCGTGATGAGAGCGCCCACCTGTATAAGCGCTGAGCCTACGCCCGCGCAGGTACGTCCCACTACTGAAAGATTTTCCCTATCCTTGGGAAGCTCTGTAACGGCGGGAATCATGGACCAGTAGGGTATGTCCATCATAGTGTATGTAGTGCCCCACAAAATGTAGATAACGGCAAAGTAAACCATCATTCCGCTTTCACTAAGGTCTGGAGCAGAGAAAAGCGCGTAAAGCACCACGGCGTTCAGCACCGTGCCGCTGAACAGCCAGGGTCTGAAACGCCCCCAGCGGGTGCGGGTCTTTGCGACGAGTATTCCCATAAAGGGGTCGTTCAATGCGTCAAAAACTCTCGCTATCATCAGGATAAGTCCCACGAAGGTGGCGGAAAGTCCCAGTATGTCCTGATAAAAGTACATTACGTAACTTGCGGAAAGGGCGTATACCATATCCTTTCCTACCGCGCCTATACCAAAGGCGACGGTTTGCGAACGGGTCAGCTTCATCTTAATTTCTCTCCTTTTTTACGTTGAATTTTATTGAAACGGGTCCTGTCTGCGTGGTGGAAATGGTGAGAACCGCTTCCCCGCAGCCGCCTGTCGTGCGGATATACGTGCCGCAGCTGCCGCCCTCAAGGGTCACGACGGAAGGTCCCACAAGCTCTGCGTTTCCGCTTAATGTAAAGGTCACAGGCAACTGTGCATAGGGCGCAAGGTTGTCGTATTCGTCAAGCAGGCGTATCCTCACCGCCGCCATATCGTAGACCTCACCCTCTGAAAGTTCAGTGTGGCTCGGTTTGGCTTCGATATGTAGCTTTGCGCCCGGGGACTTTGTGACTGAAGCCACCGTTTCGCCGTTTTTCAGTGCGTCAAAGCGCCATACTGTGGATTCGCCGCCCCAGTTGCCAACGTATTTGCCGTAAAGGTCGTAGCCGTCCTGGAAGGTCATTTTGTACCGCATCATACACCACAACATTCTAAGCTTATCTTTCAGTGGCATATTGGCAAGACCGTACTTTCCAGCGGAAATAAGGCATTTGCGCAGGGCGTCGGCTTTGGCTTTGGGAAAGCCCTCTTTCGTTTCAAGCAGAACGCCGATAGTGTCCTCTACCGCTATCGGACCGTGTTCAAGCGCTTTCCAGCCGTTTGGGCGGAGCTTGGTGACAAAATCTCCGTTTTTGTACAATGCTATCTCGTCCGCATTGGTAAAGGCGTATACCTTCCCTATCTGTCCGCCGGGATAATCGCCTATGTCCATTGATGCGCCGATATCCAGCACGGGAAATTCCTCCCCCTGGGAAGCATAAAACGAGGCGGCGAGCTTGGGATTGCGGAAAGCGTCCATTACGCCGTGATAGCATATCCTGTCACCTGAGCCGAAATCCTTGTGGGTGGGATAATCGAACATACACCAGCTGTAAAAGCCAACGTGTCCGCCGTCGGACATCGCCGCGTCAAGAACGCGGGCGTGGCGCAGAGCCTGCTCCTGACGGTGAGACCAGGAATCGAAGGCTTTTGTGGGGTACATATGACCGTTACATTCTGAGATCAGCAGGGGCTTGTTGGGGTCGGGGCACACGTCCTTTTTCGCTTTTGCACCGCCGTTGTCGCCTGTGTGGGAAAAGTCGTTGAACGCATAAACGTCCTCCAACAGGCTGCTCTTTTCAAGATAGCGCACCCCTGTGGTGGCTCGGCTTGGGTCAAGCTGGTGGGCTATGGCATTCGTTTTTGTGTAAAATTCGTCGTCGTCAAGGCTTTCGTTTATCCGCACGCCCCAGAGGATAATGCTGGGGTGGTTGCGGTTCTGCAGGATCATTTCACGCAGGTTTTCACACGCCTGCTCCTTCCATTTTTCATCGCCTATATGCTGCCAGCCGGGTAGTTCGGTGAACACGAGCAGTCCCTCACGGTCACATTCGTCTAAAAAATATCTGCTTTGGGGATAATGGCTGGTGCGGACTGTGTTGCACTGAAGTTCGTGCTTTACTATCCGCGCATCCTCACGCTGAAGCGCTTCGGGCACGGCGTAGCCCAGATAGGGGTATGACTGGTGTCGGTTTATTCCACGCAGGAAAAACCTTTTGCCGTTGAGGTAAAATCCGTCCGCACGGAACTGAGCTGTGCGAAATCCGAAAACTGTTTCGGTGCTGTCACCGTCTTTACCATTTTCAAGTACAGTAGCTTTGCAGGTGTAAAGGTTCGGCTCGTCGGTGGACCAGGGCTTTGCGGCGGGGACTTCAACGGTAAGGGCTTCGCCGTTTTCTGAAACGGCGGAAGCGAGCGTTTTTCCGTCGGGGGAAATTATGTCAAAGCGCACGAGGCAGTCTTTTGGTTCAGCGGTGTAATGTATTTCAGCAGAAGTTAAGGTCGGAGTCTGAATGAAAACGTCGGCTATCAGCTTTTGCGGGCGGACGTCCAGCCAGACGTCACGGTAGATCCCGCCGTATGTAAGATAATCTATGACAAAGCCGAACGGCGGTATTTCGGGGTTTTCGGTGCAGTCCAGCTTTACCGCCAGAAGGTTTTCCTCCCCATAGCGGACTGTGTCGGTTATCTCGGTGCGAAAGGCGGTGTAGCCGCATTTGTGGGTGCATATTTCCCTGCCGTTAAGATATACGACGGCGATATGCGCAGCGCCGTCAAACTGCAAAAACAGCCGCTTGCCCTGCATTTCGGCAGGTATATGCAGCTTTCTGCGGTAGCCGCATATCATCTCATAATCGGAGGGGTCGGCATAGTGCAGAGGAGTTTCCTTTACGGTGTGCGGAAGGCGAACAGATTCTGCTTTGCCGCCGCCTGACAAAAAGTCGTCGCTCCAGCTTTGGGAAAATTCCCAATCATTGTTGAGTCTTATCAAAATATTTCTCTCCCCGTAGGCATAAAGTAAATTAGGTTATGTATAAATTTTATCATATATTTCATAATTTGTCAATCAGCGATGGCTGTCGCTCTTAATAAGAAAAATGTTCAGTTTATTTTATTGACAAACATTTGCGGGTATGGTATACTTCACAAAAAGAGATGCGTTCTTTTTACAAGGAGATATGATATGAAAAAATTGATTATAGCGGCTTTGCTGTCGGTATGCGTTATGCTGGGCGGCTGTGCTGCAAGTGCGCCTAAGGAAGAAAACAATTCTTCTCAAAACTCAAATTCTCAGCAGTCTGGGCAGGCTGAACAAGAGCCGCAGAAAACCGAAGCTCCCACAAAAGCTCCCGACGAACAGACTAAAGCGCCCGACGAGCAAAGCGGCGAAGACGGATACGACTGGTCGCAGATACCCGATATGCCTACAAACTCATATCTCAGGGTAAACGGCAGCGACATTACCGAGGGTATGTTCTATTACACCACGGACGAAACGGGCCGCCCGCTGATAATGGCGATGTACAACTATAACGGCGGGACTTATGTTATTGGCGTGGCGATACCTGATGAGGCGGCTAAAGAGGGCGCGGCATACAACAATTCCGAGGTTTACAGCGCGGGCTGTTCGATAGTATTTACAGATTACGCCACGGCGGAATATGTTATATCTGACGACAACCCTGATTTTCAAAGCAAAGAGGTACATATCGGTCTTTACAGATATACCGAGGGACAGATCGCAACGTTTTATGTGAAAACCGATATTCCCATCAACGGCAGTACCACAACTCTTGAAATGGCGGGAGAATCCCAGTTTATAGATAGAAGTCAGCTTGAAGGTTCAAGCGGCGGCGGAAACGCAGGCGGCGGCAACGGCGGCGGAAGGTGCTGGAGGTGCGCAGGCACGGGCAGATGCTATTCCTGCAACGGCGACGGGCTTTGCTCCGCGTGCAGAGGTGAAGGTTGGTTCGGAGATACTATGTGCTTATCCTGCACGGGAAGCGGCAGGTGCAAGCCTTGCGGCGGGGACGGTCTGTGCCCTGTCTGCGGAGGTACGGGTATTTACTGAGTAAATATAAAAATATCAGCCCTTGCAAATTCAGCAAGGGCTGTTTTTTGTTTGTGGATCATATGATTTGAAGATCTATCAGTCGCTTAAGGGTTTCTTTGCTTTGATCAGAAGAAAATTCGGCTTATGCAGATCTTTTTCCCAGCTCTTATCACGCTCGATTGTTTCTTTGGTAGGAATAGGTTCAAGCATTTTTTCAATGGTAAAGCCCGCTTCGACAAGTGCATTGACAATTTCAGAGAAAGTGCGATGATACTTCTCGACGCCGTCAACGATCCACATTGTACTGCGCCTTCCGCTTCGAGCATAATCCGTTAAGTTGTAATGGAGTACATTGCCTTCAGAATCTCTCGACCAGCTTGCCCCTGCAATTGGTGCGGTTGTCAGTGGGTGCTCCTGTGAAAAGATGAAATAACCGCCTGCATTCAGCAAGCTGTAAATATTCTTTGCAAGCGTGCCGAAATCCTCAATATAGTGCAGTGCGAGCGAGCTAAATACTACATCATATTTGCCTTTCAGAAACGAAAGATCACTCATATCTGCACGGATAAATTCAATATCTGAATGCTCCGCTGTCGCAACAGCAAGCATTTTTTCGGAAATATCTACGCCTAACACCGTTGTTGCTCCAAGCGATTTGAATTCGGCACAATTTTCACCGTAACCGCATCCAAGATCAAGCACGGATTTGCCTTGAAGATCCGGCGCAAGAGAAAAGAGAGCGGGTTTTTCCTCAAGGTTGTTTGCGCTGTACTGATTGTCACGCAGCTTTTTATATCCATCAAAAAATTCTTGGTTATCGTATATATTCTGCGCTTTGTTCATTCCACGCACACCTCCTCGATATACATTCCGCCTTTTTACTCGATCGGTCGCATGGTCGGAAACAATAATACATCTCTTATCGACTTGCTGTCGGTGAGGAGCATTACAAGCCTGTCTACGCCCATTCCAAGGCCGCCTGTGGGGGGAAGTCCGTATTCAAGGGCGGTGATGAAGTCCTCGTCTACCTGAGCGTTGTTGCCGCCCTCGCTGCGCTTCTTCTCGACCTGCTTTACGAAACGCTCCTTCTGGTCGATAGGGTCGTTCAGCTCGGAGAATGCGTTGCCAAATTCGCAGGCGTTGATAAAATACTCAAAGCGCTCGGTAAAGGCGGGGTCTGAGGGCTTGCGCTTGGCAAGAGGGGAATTTTCAACAGGATAATCGTAAACGATGGTGGGCTGTATCAGCTTTTCCTCCACAAATTCCTCGAAAAGCGCTATCAGAACGTCGCCCTTGGTGGCGGTGGGTTCAACTTCCACGTTCTTTGCCTTGGCGACGGCTCTTGCGGCTTCATCGTCAGCCCAGTCGTTATAATCGGCGTCGGCGTACTTCTTTACAGCCTCGACCATTGTAAGGCGAGCCCAAGGCTTTCCTATCTCTATATCTGTTCCCTGATAGTTTACGGTATCAGTGCCGCATATCTTCTGGGCGATAGTTCTGTACATATTCTCTATCAAATCCATCATACCGAAATAATCGGTGTAAGCCTGATACATTTCAATAGAAGTAAATTCGGGGTTGTGGGTGGCGTCCATTCCCTCGTTGCGGAAAATCCTTCCAACCTCGTATACCTTGTCAAAGCCGCCGACGATAAGGCGCTTTAAGTAAAGCTCCGTTTCAATCCTCAAGTACATATCGATGTTAAGGGCGTTGTGATGAGTTACAAAGGGGCGGGCTGAAGCGCCTATCTCAAGAGTGTGGAGAACTGGGGTGTCCACCTCGATATAACCTAAATTATCCAGATAGCTCCTTATCTCACGAAGAATCTGCGAACGGACGATAAAGGTGTCCTTCACTTCGGGATTGGCGATAAGGTCAAGATAACGCTTGCGGTAGCGCTCCTCCTTGTCCTTTAAGCCGTGCCACTTTTCGGGGAGGGGGAGCAGGGACTTTGACAGGAGAGTTATCTCCTTGGCGTGAACGGAAATTTCGCCCCGCCTTGTGCGAAAAACGTAGCCAGTTACGCCCACGATGTCGCCCAAATCCCACTTTTTAAATTCCTTGAAGCTGTCCTCGCCCACGTCGTCAATGCGGACGTAGACCTGCATACGGTCGCTGGAATCCCTTATATCTATGAAATTCGCCTTGCCCATATCACGCCAGCTTGTGATTCTGCCTGCTACGGACACGGTTTCGTTTTCCAGCTTGTCAAAATCATCTCTTATCTGCTTGTTGAGGATAGAAACGGGGAACTTGGTTATCTCATAGGGATTTTTGCCGTTCGCCTTAAGCTCCGTCAGTTTTTCTATCCTTATCCTGTGCTGTTCGCTGAGCTGTTCCTCGTACTGCTCCTCGGTAAGCTCAGTATCGTTGTTTATATTCTGCTGTTCAGACATTGTTGTTACCTTTCTTTTTTCTGTTTTTTACACTTCCCGACAAAGTAACTTTTACTTGCCGATGTCCAGTATCTCAAATTTCAGTATTCCAACGGGAGCTTCCACTTCGATTATCTCGCCCTTTGTTTTGCCCATACAGGCTCTGCCAACGGGGGATTCGTCGGAGATCTTTCCCTTTTTCATATCAACTTCCTTTGAGCCTACGATGTGAAGCTCCATTTCCTCGCCTGTTTCAAGATCCTTAAGCACTACCTTGTTGCCTATATTGACGTGTTCGGTGGTGAGGTCGCTGGAATCAAGCACCTTTACGTTTTGCAAGGTCGCCTCTATTTCGGCTATTCTCGCTTCGATGATACCCTGCTCGTTCTTAGCTTCGTCATATTCGCTGTTCTCGGAAAGGTCGCCGAATGAAAGGGCTACCTTGATCTTATCCGCTATTTCACGTCTTTTTACGCTTTTGAGATGCTCCAGCTCTTCTCTGAGCTCCTTAAGTCCTTCGCTGGTGAGTACGGTTTGTTTAGCTGCCATTTGATTTGTCCTCCGTTTGATTTATTTATGTATTTTCAAGTATAAAAGCCTGATGCGCTTTATTCGTTGGGCACAGTCGAAAGGCTTTCCATTACTTCAAAGGCTTTGTTTATCTGCGGGTCTTGAGAACCTTCTCCTGTGGGGGCGAAATCAGGGTCGCCTGTTTGCTCCACGGAAAAGTCCACCTTTAATCCTCCGTCAAGGGAGGCAGTAACTGACGGAGCGAGCTTTGCAATGGTTATCACAAGCGCAGTTCCGTCGGAAAGATGGCGCATTTCCCTGACGTAGCCGTTTCCTGCCGTTTGCTTGCCTACCAGCTTTGCTCCCGCATGGTCCCTCAGACTAACTGCGAAAAGCTCGGCTGCTCCCGACGTGTTTTCGTCCACAAGCACGGCAATGGGAACGGTCACCGTCGCTTCCTCCTCGGTCTCAAGGAATTTGGCCGCAGTGTCGTCCTTGTAGCGGACGTTTGCTATGAGATGAGGGGCGACGAACGGCTCAAGCATAGGCTTTAAGCAGTCGTATATCCCACTTGTTCCACGCAAGTCTATTATATAGCCCTGCACGTTCTTGGTCTGAAAATCCTGTACCGCTGCAGTAAACTGCTCGTCTGTCTGACCGTTCAGGTCGGATATGCGGATATAGCCGTATCCTGAAACCTCCATGGCGGTCACGGACTTTATGGTAAACGAACGGCGCACCACGGTAAGGTCTTTGGTTTCGCCGCTGCGCTGAACAGTCAGTCGCACGTTGGTGTTCTCGTCGCCGTCAAGAGAGGTTATTGCCGCTTCAGCGCCAGCTTCAAGCACGTTGGTTCCGTCGACGGCGGTGATTATATCTCCCACCTGTATATCCATCGTTGAGGCAGGGGAGCTTTCGTATATCCTGTCAACACGGATATAGCCGCTTTCCTCCTTGCTCACCTCAAGTCCTGTGGAGATGAGGGAGCCGCTTTCAAGCTGTTCTCTTTTATATGCTTCGGAGGCGGTGAGATATTCCGCGCCCGCATCGTCCAGCCCGTCAACGTAACCGCCTATTACGCTGTTTATCAGCGTGCTTTCGTTTATGTCGTAGTATGAGGCGCTCCTGACGTAGGAATCTATCTCCTGTATCTTGGAATATATCTCCTCACGCTGTGTGACTCCGCCGATACGCTGATTGAACATATTGGTGGAGACCGTTATGGTAACGACGTAGGTTATCGCACAAGCAATTGCGATAAGGCTTATCATTACCCCTATTGAAAACTTTTTGTTCATACACTGTTCCTTTTACGGCAAGGTCACATATCCGAAGGGATCCTGCGCTATGCCGTTTATTCTGACTTCAAAATGCAGGTGAGGTCCTGTGGACCAGCCCGTGCTTCCCACTGCGCCGATAACGTCGCCCTGATTTACCTGCTGTCCCTCGTAAACGTAAAGGGCGGAGCAGTGTCCGTAAAGGGTGGAATAACCGTCGCCGTGGTCTATAACGATATACTTTCCGTAGCTGTAACCGGGTATGTAATCATTTTTTGCTTTTATTACCGTTCCCGCTTTGGACGCATAAATATCCGTGCCGTTTATGCCGCCGTCGCCTATGTCTATGCCCGAATGGCTTCCGCCTCTCCACGGGTCGTAGCCGAAATATGTGGTTATGTAATGGAAGTTCCGTCCAACCGGCCACATCCACTCGCCTGCTTCATATTCCTGCTGGCTGTTTTGCTGAGCCTCTTGTATCATGCGCTGGATCTCAGCTTCGTATGCTTCGGCTTCCTCTTTGTTTATCTTCTTTTCGTTTTCGAGGGCCTGCTGTCTGTCCTCGTAATTGCTGATAGCGCTGCTGTACTGGTTGTACTCGTTGCTGTACTGATTGCTCAGCGCCTGCTCCTCGGACTGTTTATTTTCAAGATCCTGCTTTTCGTATTCCAGCTCGTCCTGCTCCGCCATAAGCGTATTGCGGTCGGAATCAAGCTGAGCGACGTCGTTTTCCAGATCCTTTATCTTCTGCTCGGTATCGCTTATCGCCTGCTTCAGCTCGTCCATAAAGCGGGTGTTCTGCTGTGAGATGTTCACAAACAGCTTTGTCCTTACAAGCAGGTCGTAAATGTCGCTGGATTCGGACAAAACGGAAAAGATGTCCACGTTGTCGGTGACGTACATTGCGTGTACTATCTCGCCGAAACGCTTTAAATTTTCCTCGTTTTCAGCTTTAAGCTCATCAATATCCGTCTGCTTTGCGGATATCTCCGCTTCCTTGTCGGAAATGTTCTGTGAAAGCGTGTCTATCTCCGACTGCTTTTCCGCAATAGCGTCGTTTTGATAGGAAATAAGGTAGTTGTAATAATCTATGGTGTCCTTGGTATTCTGCAGCTTTTCCCATGCAAGGTCCTGCAATTTTTCGTTTTCCGCTATCTCGCTGTCAAGTCCCGCAAGCTCGTTGTCTATCTGCTGATTGCGTTCCTCAAGCTGAGCCAGCATATCCTCAAGGTCGCTGACGCTGGAGGCGCTGACGCTTGCGGATTTTCCCGACGACGTTATTATACCGCAGGACAATCCCAGAATAATGGCGAAAGACGCAAGCTGCGTGATTTTTTTTACGGTTTTTCTTTTCATAGCTTTTTCCTCGATATTCAATACCACGGGTGATCGACGTAATTGAACGGGTCGTCGGCAACGCCGTTAACTCTTACTTCAAAATGCAGGTGAGGTCCTGTTGACCAGCCCGTGCTCCCAACTGCGCCGATAACGTCGCCCTGATTTACCTGCTGTCCCTCGTAAACGTACAGCGCGGCGCAGTGCCCGTAAAGGGTGGAATAGCCGTCGCCGTGGTCGATGATTATGTACTTGCCGTAGCTTACGCCGTCAACGTCGTCGTTGAACGCCTTTATCACCGTTCCGCTTTTTGAGGCGTAAATGTCGGTCCAGAAAATGCCGCCGTCGCCTATGTCTATGCCGCTGTGCCAGCGCCATTTGCCATTCAGGTAATCGTCGCCGAAATCGGTGGTGATATAGCCAAACTGCTGTCCCACAGGCCAGAGCCATTCGCCCTGCTGATACTGCTGGTCGCTTCCCTGCTGAGCCTGTCTGATCAGCTCCTGTATCTCCTCCTCAATGCGGGCAATCTCCTCTTCGTTGGCGTATTGCTCCTGCTGAAGGCTGTCGATATTCTGCTGAAGGCTGCTCACCTTGTCGGAATAGTAATCATAATCCGATTTGTATTCGTCGGCAAGCGTCTGCGCCGACTGTTTCTTTTGGTCAAGCTGTTCCTTTTCAGCCTGAAGCTCCTCCCTGCTGCTTATTAGCAGGGTGCGGTCAGCTTCAAGCTGAGAAACGTCCTGCTCAAGCTGTTTTTCCTTTTGCTCCGCCTCGTCCATATCCTGCATAAGGCTGTCCATAAAGGCGCTGCTGTCACGAGCGATGTTGAAAAGCATTTTCGCTCTTATCAGCAGGTCGTAAAAATCGGAGGCGTTCAGCAGTACGGACATATAATCAATGCCGCCGCTGACATAAAGGGCGTGCATTATCTCTCCGAAGCGGGCGAGATTCTCCTGATTTTCCTTGCTGAGCTGTGCGACCTCCTGCTCCTTTTCCGCTATTTCCTGCTCCTTTGCGGAAATTTCGGCGTCAAGGGAGTCGATCTCCGTCTGCTTTTCGGCTATGAGAGCGTTCTGCTCATAGATCAGGTCGCTGTAAAGAGAAAGCAGCTCCTGCGCGTTGGACAGCTTTTCAAGATAAAGCTGCTGTAATTCCTTGCTCTCGGCAATACTGCCGCTGGCGGAGGCGATAAGCCCGTCTATCTCGTCGTTGCGCTGTTCAAGCTGCTGTTGTTTTTGCTCCAGCTCCTGCTGAGTCTGCTCGGCATAAACGGCGGGACTTAGCAGCAGACCTGCCGCTGTAAGCAGGGACAGCGATTTTATAAAAAATTTTCCTTTTTTCATAACTATACCTTTAAGTGCTTGCCCATACTGAGGATAGTTCCGAAAGCGCCCAGAAATGCGCCTGCAAGGCAGTTGAAGCCCAAAGCTATCCACATTATATCGTCAAATTGTATCACGTTCACAAGTCCCAGTACCTCCCAGATGGTGAGGTCACCTGCGAAGAAGGATACGAGAGATTCGTACGCCAGTTTTGTGAGCAGCCATGCGACTGCTCCCGAAATTATTCCGATAAACATTCCCTCGATGAAGAACGGGAATTTTATGAAAAAGTTGGTGGCGCCGACGCTTTTCATTATCCCTATCTCCTTGCGGCGGACGAAAACGCTGGTCCTGGTGGAGTTGTACACGATGACGATACATACCACTATCAGCGCTATCAGGACTGCGCCGCCGATTATTGCAAGGGTAGTCCTCAGGCTCACAAGAACGGAGGCAAAGTCGTAGGGAGCGCTCACACTCTCAACGCCCTCGATAGCCTCAAATGCGGCTCTCGCTTCGTCCATTTTGGAAATGTCGGAAAGAGTAACTCTGAAGGTGTCGGGCATAGGGTTTTCCGTAAGGGCGTCGAAAAGCTCGGAGTATTCCTCCATTTTCGCTTTTTGATCCTCCCATGCCTCCTCCTTGGAATAAAATACCACTTCTCCCACGTAGGACTGAGTTTTTATAGCGCTTTCCACCGAGTCAAGGCGGGCTTGATCGGCGTCGCTGACGTATACAAGTACCTCGTTCTTTTCCTCGGCGCTTTCTATCACTATGTTTATGTCGGCGGCAACAAGCAGGCTGAGACTTATCAGCAGAAGGCTCACCATAATTATGCAGAAGCTGGCGAAGGACATCATTCTGTTGCGCCATACGGAAACGACGCCCTGCTTCATCAGGTATGAAAAATTACTCCCCCTCATCTTCGTCCTCCTCGCCTTCTATATAATCGTCAAAGGCAACGGAACCGCTGCTGAGGTTGATTATCCTGCCGCCGAAATACTGCACAAGGTCGTGCTCGTGGGTCACCATTATGACGGTAGTTCCGCATTTGTTGATATCCTTTAAAAGCTCCACCATTTCATAGGACAAGGCGGGGTCGATGTTTCCCGTAGGCTCGTCCGCTATGATAAGACCGGGGTCTATTGCAAAAGCTCTTGCGATAGCAACACGCTGCTGCTCGCCGCCGGAAAGCTGGGTGGGCTTTACCTTTGCCTTGTCCGCCAGTCTTACAAGGTTAAGCACATAAGGTACTCTCTGGCGGATATATTTGTTTGATTTGTCGATAACTCTCAGAACGAAAGCCACGTTCTCATACACTGTCATATCGGGGATAAGGCGGAAATCCTGAAATATCATTCCCACCGAGCGACGGAAGTAGGGCAGCTTTCTCTTTTTTATCTTGGAAAGATTGTAACCGTTGACAAAAACTCTTCCGTTCGTAGGGGTGAGCTCGCGGGTGAGCAGCTTTAAAAGCGTGCTTTTTCCTGCTCCGCTGTTTCCCACCACAAAGACAAATTCGCCGTCGTTTATGCGGATATTGACATTGTGCAAAGCGTCTACGCCGCCTTTTCCGCCGTCCTTGTAATGAACGTCTACATTCTTTAATTCAACCATATATATAAATTTCCTTTTTGGTGCGGGGATCTCTTCCCCTTGGTCGGGTGCGTAACTGCCGCAGGGCGGCACAAAGCGTCACGGCTCATCATTATGACAGCCGTGACGGAAATTTTGTCAGAATTTTACAGGCTCTGCGGACAGATACTTCTTGACCATAAGCGCGATCTTGAAGATTATGGCGTGGTCGAACTCTCTCAGGTCAAGACCTGTCAGCTTCTTAATCTTGTCCAGTCTGTAAACAAGGGTGTTTCTGTGAACGAACAGCTTGCGGCTGGTCTCGGATACGTTAAGGTTGTTCTCAAAGAAGCGCTGGATAGTGAAAAGCGTTTCGTGGTCCAGAGATTCGATAGAGCCTTTCTTGAAAACTTCCTTGAGGAAGGTCTCGCAAAGGGTGGTGGGCAGGTGGTAGATAAGCCTTGCGATACCAAGATTGTCGTAGCTTACTATGTTCTTTTCGGTGTCGAATACCTTTCCCACCTCAAGAGCCATCTGAGCCTCCTTGAAGGAACGGGCAAGGTCCTTTACGCCTGTAACGGGAGTGCCGATACCAACGTTGACACGGGTGAAGAACTCGCTGGAAAGGGTGTCGGAAATGGAGCGTGCCAGCTTTTCCAGATCCTTCACGTCAATTCCGTTCTTTATCTCCTTGACAAGAACGATATCATTCTCGGAAATGCTGAAGATGAAGTCCTTGTTCTTGTCGGGGAAAAGATTTTGTATAACGTCGTAGGCGGAAACGTCGTTTGATGTGATGATGTTTATGAGGAAAACGACACGATTGATGTCGGCGTTGAAGTGGAGCTCTCTCGACTTTATGCCGATATCGCCGGGCAGGACGTTGTCAAGGATTATGTTCTTGATGAAGTTGTTGCGGTCGTATTTTTCATCGTAATACTGCTTTATGCCCGAAAGAGAGATGGCTATTATGGAGGCGTATTTCGCCGCAAGGTCGTCAGTGCCCTCCACAAATACTGCATAATCGGGTCTTACATGAAGTCCGAAGGATTTGTAGGTGTATCCGTCACGGACATATGTGTCATGTGAATCGCTCACCTCAACTGCAAAAACGTCGTCGCTGCTGCCTATCTTGGTGAGGTCGCTGCAGGCAACTACCGTCGCATTCTCGTCGATAACGCCGATAACGCGGTCGATAGCGTCCTTCATCTGATGTACTACGCCTTGAAATAATCTGTTTGACATATTCTCTTCCTCTTTCTTTGGAATTGGGCATACCGTCCGCAGGGTTGACTCTCCGTTTCACGGCGTCGGGGCGGATAAGGCTGCCGCTGTTTTGGGCGGAATATATACTTCCGCCATTTTTACATATACATTAATTCTACTATATTTTAATAAAAAAATCAAGTCTTTTTTATGAAAAATGTAAATTTATGCGTTATTTTTTCTGTCATATTGCCAAAAATTTCAAAAGGTGGTATAATAACATCAGTATATTTAACACCTGAGGGAGGAAACTCTTTTATGCGCACAAACGTGTTTGAACTGCTGAAGGAACGAATGTGATGCGGGGATCATCACGTAATTTTACATAAATGCAGTAAGGAAGGACAAAACAATGAGCAAGAAATTTTATATAACAACGCCTATTTATTATCCCAGCGCTGCTCCCCATATCGGACATCTTTACACTACGGTCGCCTGCGACGCTATCGCAAGGTTCAAGAGAATGCAGGGCTATGACGTTATGTTTCTCACAGGGACTGACGAGCATGGGCAGAAGATAGAACAGAAAGCAAAAGAGGCAGGCGTTACTCCCAAAGAGTACGTGGACAAGATAGCGGGAAAATTCCAGAAGCTGTGGAAATACGTTAACATCAGCTACGACCGCTTTATAAGGACTACTGACGATTATCACGAGCAGTCTATCAAGAGGATATACGAAAAGCTGCTGGAAAAGGGCTATCTTTACAAGAGCGAATATAAGGGCAAATACTGCACGCCCTGCGAGAGCTTCTGGACGGAATCTCAGCTTGACCCTGAGGGAAAATGCCCCGAATGTCACCGCGAGGTGAAGGAGGCGACTGAGGAGGGGTACTTCTTCAAGCTGTCCGCTTTTTCCGACAAGCTGGAGGAGCTGCTGACCAATACCGACTTTGTTCAGCCTGAATGGAGGGCAAAGGAGCTTATAAACAATTTCATAAAGCCGGGGCTTGAGGACGTGTGCGTTACAAGGACCAGCTTTAAATGGGGTATCAGTATCCCCTTTGACGAAAAGCATATCGCTTATGTGTGGATAGACGCGCTGTCAAACTATATCACCGCTTTGGGCTACGAAAACGACAGATACGACGATATGAAGGATTTCTGGCCCGCAGACGTGCATATGGTGGCTAAGGATATTATGAGATTCCATGCGCTTATCTGGCCCGCTATGCTGATGGCTTTGGATCTGCCGCTGCCTAAGAAGCTGTCGGTTCATGGCTTTATCAACTTCAACGGCGTCAAGATGAGCAAATCTATCGGAAACGTGGTAGACCCGTTCATACTGGGGGAAAGATACGGAGTTGATTCAATACGCTATCATATACTGCGTGAAATGCCGTTCGGTTCGGACAGCGACTATTCCAACGAGATAATGATAAACCGCATAAACTACGACCTTGCCAACGATTTCGGCAACCTTGTATCAAGAACGGTGGCGATGGTGGACAAATATTTCGGCGGCACTCTTCCCACTGACAGGCAGGAGGAAGAGCTTGACAAAGAGCTTATCGGAATAGCGGAGGCGCTCACTCCCTCCGTGGCAAAGCATATCGACGAAACAAAGCTGTCCGTTGCGCTGACGGAGATAATGGCGGTGGTCTCAAGGGCGAACAAGTACATTGACGAAACTACGCCGTGGATATTGGCAAAGGACGAGGCGAACAGGGCAAGGCTGGCGACTGTGCTGTACAACCTGCTGGAAACTATCAGGATATGTACGGTGCTTCTGACGCCGTTTATGCCCACCGTTATGCCGAAGGCTCTGGAGCAGATAGGCGCAGATGAAAACTGCACAGCGTATGAAACGCTGGAGAAATTCGGCGCTTTGCCTGCAGACGTTACTGTTAAAAAGGGAGAGGTGCTGTTCCCAAGGCTTGACGTTGACACCGAGATAGAGTTCCTCAACTCTGTGGTCGCTCCAAACGGCGGAAAGAAAGAGATAGTGGAGGACGAGGATCTGGATAAAGCGGGCATAATATCGATAGACGAATTCGCAAAGGTGAAGCTGAGAACAGCGGAGGTAGTCGCCTGCGAAAAGGTGAAGAAGTCGAACAAGCTGCTGAAATTGCAGCTTGACGACGGCAGAGGCGGCAGACAGGTGGTTTCGGGGATCGCAAAATGGTATAAACCCGAGGACTTGGTCGGAAAGAAGATAGTTTTTGTGGCGAACCTTGCTCCCGCTAAGCTGTGCGGAGAGGAGAGTCAGGGAATGATTCTCGCCTGCGACTGCGGCGAGGAAGTGAGAGTGCTGTTTATGGACGGGGACGTTCCTAACGGCAGCGTGGTAAGATAACAGGGAAATTTATTCAGGTCAAACTAAAGGCGGGAGCCTTACAAAATACAGCAGAACGGAGAATGTGAAGATGAAAAAGGTCAAAGCGATACCTGAGGTGGTGGACAGCGTTGAGGCGCTGGAAGCAAAGATAGCCCAGGTGAGAGCTGCTCAGGAGCTGTTTGCGGAATATACTCAGGAACAGGTGGACAGGATATTCCGCGCGGCGGCGGTGGCTGCCAATTCCCAAAGGATAAATCTGGCGAAAATGGCCGTTGAGGAAACGGGAATGGGCGTTGTGGAGGATAAGGTGATAAAAAATCACTACGCCTCCGAATATATTTACAACACCTACAAAAACACTCCCACGGTGGGCGTTATAGAAAAGGACGACAGCTACGGCATCAAAAAGGTGGCGGAGCCTATCGGTCTTGTAGCGGCGGTAATTCCTACCACTAACCCCACTTCCACCGCTATTTTCAAGGCGCTCATCTGCCTGAAAACGAGAAACGGCATTATTTTCAGCCCTCACCCCAGAGCAAAGAAATGCACTATCGAGGCGGCTAAGGTGGTTCTTGATGCGGCTGTGAAGGCGGGCGCTCCCGAAGGGATAATCGGGTGGATAGACGTGCCCTCACTTGAGCTTACCACCACGATAATGAAAGAGGCGGATATAATCCTCGCTACCGGCGGTCCCGGAATGGTGAAGTCCGCTTACTCGTCAGGCAAGCCTGCTCTCGGCGTGGGCGCAGGAAATACTCCCGCAATAATCGACGAAAGCGCAGATATCAGGCTGGCGGTAAACTCCATTATTCATTCAAAGACCTTTGACAACGGTATGATATGCGCGTCGGAGCAGTCTGTCATCGTGTCATCAAAGATATACGACAGCGTTAAGGCGGAATTCAAGGCGAGAGGCTGTCACTTCCTCACAAAGAAAGAGATAGACCTGGTGCGCCATACAATGATAATCAACGGTGCGCTGAACAGCAGGATAGTTGGTCAGAAAGCGCCTAAGATAGCGGAGCTTTGCGGATTTTCCGTGCCTGAGGATACGAAAGTCCTGATAGGCGAGGTTGAGAGCGTCGATCTCAGCGAGCCGTTCTCACACGAAAAGCTGTCGCCCGTGCTGGCTATGTACAAGGCTAAGAGCTTTGAAGAGGCTATGCAGAAGGCGGAAAGGCTTATCGCTGACGGCGGCTACGGTCACACCGCTTCGCTGTATATAAATACCGTTACAGATACAAGCAAGACCGACGCTTATTTTGAGAGAATGAAAACCTGCCGTATTCTGGTGAACACTCCTTCCTCACACGGCGGCATAGGCGACCTTTACAACTTCAAGCTGCTGCCCTCGCTGACTTTGGGCTGCGGCACATGGGGCGGGAACTCCGTTTCCGAAAACGTGGGCGTAAAGCACCTGCTGAATGTTAAAACTGTCGCTGAGAGGAGAGAGAATATGCTGTGGTTCAGAGCGCCGCAAAAGGTTTACTTTAAGAAAGGCTGTCTGCCTGTTGCTCTCGATGAGCTGGGCAGCGTTATGGGAAAGAAAAAGGCGTTCCTCGTCACCGACTCTTTCCTGTTCAATAACGGCTATGCAAAGCCTGTTACAGACAAACTTCACGAAATGGGGATACAGTATTCTGCGTTCTCGGACGTTGAGCCTGACCCCACGCTTGACTGCGCTGTAAAGGGCGCAAAGCAGATGGCAAGCTTCCAGCCTGACGTTATCATTGCGCTGGGCGGAGGCTCGGCTATTGACGCCGCTAAGATAATGTGGGTGCTGTATGAACACCCCGAGGCGGACTTTGCGGATATGGCGATGAGGTTCATTGATATAAGAAAACGTATCTATCCTTTCCCCAAAATGGGCGAAAAGGCGTACTTCGTGGCTATCCCCACTTCTGCGGGAACAGGCTCGGAGGTAACTCCCTTTGCCGTTATCACTGACGGAGCGATAAAATATCCGCTGGCGGACTATGAGCTGCTGCCGAATATGGCGATAGTTGACGCCGACCTGATGATGAGTATGCCTAAGGGGCTGACAAGCGCATCGGGTATCGACGCGCTGACTCATGCGCTGGAAGCGTATGTTTCGGTAATGGCTACGCCTTTCACCGACGGACTGGCGGAGCAGGCAGGCAGGCTGATATTTGAAAATCTTCCCTCCTGCTACGAAAACGGAGCTAAAGACCCCAAGGCTATTGAAAATCAGGCTCACGCTTCTACCCTTGCGGGTATGGCGTTTGCAAACGCTTTCTTAGGCGTATGCCACTCGATGGCGCATAAGCTGGGAGCTTATCATCATATCGCTCACGGTATTGCAAATGCGCTGCTTATCGAGGACGTTATCCGCTACAACTGCGCTGAGGCTCCTGCAAAAATGGGGACGTTCTCCCAGTACGCTTATCCCAATGCAAAGGCAAAATACGCCGCTTTCGCAAAGGCTATGGGATTTGCGGGCAAGAACGACGACGAGAGCGTTGAAAATCTGATAAAGGAAATAGGCAAGCTGAAAAAGAAAATAGGCATAAAGGCAACTATCAAGGATTACGGCGTTGATGAAAAGGTATTCCTTGAAAAGCTGGACGAAATGACGGAACAGGCGTTCGACGACCAATGCACGGGCGCTAATCCCAGATACCCGCTTATGGAAGAGATAAAGGCGATGTATCTCAAGGCATATTACGGAAAGTGAGGGAATGAGCTATGAAACTGGACAACGTTATTGCGGTGAGAAAAGACAAGACCGTTTACCGTGACGGGGATATGACCATAAAGGTATTCAACGAAAAATACTCAAAATCCGATATACTAAATGAGGCGCTGAACCTTGCAAGAGTTGAGGAAACGGGGCTGAATGTTCCCAAGATACACGAGGTCGGCGTGGTTGAGGGAAAGTGGTGCATAGTCACCGACTATATCGAGGGAAAGACACTTGCAAAGTGCTATGAGGAAAATCCTGATATGCTGGAGGAATATCTAAAGCTGTTTGTGGAGATACAAATGGAGATACACAGCAAGAGAAGTCCCCTGCTCACAAAGCTGAAGGACAAAATGGCAAGAAAAATTTCCCTCAGCGGACTGGACGCTACCACGAGATACGAGCTTTCCACCAGGCTGGACGGTATGCCTAAACACGTCAAGCTGTGCCACGGGGACTTTATTCCCACAAATATAATCATCAAAAGCGACGGCACGCCGTTCATCATCGACTGGGCGCACGCCACTCAGGGCAACGCCAGCGCTGACGTTGCAAGGACGTATTTGCAGTTCCACCTGAAAAACAATGCGGATATGGCGGAAAAATATCTGAATATGTTCTGCCTGATGAGCGATACGCCCAAACAGTACGTTCAGCAGTGGATGCCTATCGTTGCCGCTTCACAGATGGCGAAGGGCAAGGAGGAGGAAAGAGAGTTCCTTACAAGATGGGCAAGCGTGTGTGATTATGAATAAGTAAATATAAAAAACAGCTCCTGTGTGGGAGCTGTTTTTTTATTCATATTCTGCCTGCAAGCCGTCTGGTATTTCTGTCACGCTCTGTTCTTTGAGCAGGATCGCGCCGCCGTCGGTGGTGAGCCAGCTTACAAGCCATTCTTCTGCGGGAAGGTCTTTATACCTGCTTATCCTGTTGTCTGTATCGCCGTTTACATAGCCTATCTGCTGTGAGCAGTCGCTTTTTGATACGACGCAGAAAGGAAAATATGTTCTGCCCTCCCATATAACGGAGAATTTTCCGTCCTGCTCCAATGAATGCATATTTATTAGATCAGCGGATTGAGTCTGAGCGCAGGAAGTAAAGGTCATAATAAAAATAACGGCAAATGCCATAGCAAAAAATTTCTTCATAAAATCTCTCCTTCGTTTTTAATTATATCACAGCGTGTGAAAAAATACAATATTTTCCCAAAGGGCGTGAATATTTCGGCCTTTTAGCGGCACAATAACAACATAAAATTTCACTCAGGAGGTATTTTATGACAAGCAAGGAATTACTTTATATCGAAGACGCACTGGGACACGAGCAGTATTTTCAGTCCAAGTGCCAGCAGACCGCTGCTCAGTTGCAGGACGGCGAGCTTAAGACCTGCGTTCAGCAGATGGCGCAGAAGCACAGTCAGATCTTTCAGAGCTTTTACGGATTGCTTTAAGGGGGTAGAAATATGAGCGACAAGAATTTGATGGAAGATATTTTACTGCTGGAAAAGGGCGTGTGCGACCTGTATATGCACGGCGCTATCGAATCCTCGACGGGAAACGTGCACCAGGCGTTCAGCTCGGCGCTGACTCAGTCCCTTTGTATGCAGGACGACCTTTACGGGAAGATGTCCCAAAAGGGTTGGTATCAGACGGAGCAGGTGGAGCAGAACAAGATAAACACTGTGAGAACAAAGTTCAGCGGTCAGTAACGTTGAAAAAAGAAAACCGCAGTCCGTTTTATCGGACTGCGGTTTTTTTATTTCTTGAACATTTCCTGTGGGTCGTAGGGCTTTGGCAGAAGGTCCATACAAGGCACCTTGCCCTCTTTGATAAGCTCCAGCATTATATCCACTATCTTGGGGTCAAACTGGGTGCCTGAGCCCTCTTTAAGCTCGTCTACTATAAGTTCGGTGTCCATATTGCCCTGATAACAGCGGACGCTTGACATTGCGTCGTAAGAGTCGGCAACGCAGATTATCCTTGCGAAATAAGGTATCTCCTCGCCTTTCAGTCCCTCGTTGTAGCCCTTGCCGTCATAGCGCTCGTGATGATAGCGGGCGCCGTCGCTAATACCGGGGAGTGAGGTAAAGTCCTTCAGTATCTCGCCGCCGAAGGTGGGGTGCTGCATTATCAGCTTGCGCTCCTCAGGGGTGAGCTTGCCCGGCTTGTTAAGGATATAATCGGGTATGCCTATCTTTCCTATATCGTGGAGCAGGGCGATATAATAGATTCGCTCCTGATCCTCGGGGGACATTTTCAGCTTTTTGGCTATTTCAAGGGTGTAGCGGGCTACTCTTTCGGAGTGACCTTTGGTGTATTCGTCCTTTGCGTCTATGGTGTTGGCGAAGGTCCTCATCGCCTGATTGATTATATCACGGTATTCCTGCTGGCGGTGCTTAAGGCTTTCGGTCTTGACTCTCAGAATTATCACTACCACCGCAAGGACAACAAGCAGGAAGGCAACCGCCATAAGTATCCAGAACCAAGGGCGTTCCCACGCCATATATTCCTTATGGACGGCTATCGATACGGTATTCAGCACCGTTTCGCCGTCGGGAGCAAGCACTTCCAGGCAGAACTGATAATCCCCGCCTGACAGGTTGGTGTAGCTGGCGCTTAGCTCACGGTCGTTGAGTGCGGTGTAGGCTTTGTCGTCAAAGCCCAGTAACTGATACCTTACCGTTACGTCCCTGCCCGAAAATGACAGCGGCGCAAAGTAGAA
Organism: uncultured Ruminiclostridium sp.; assembly: GCA_947630175.1. Lineage (GTDB taxonomy): Bacteria > Bacillota > Clostridia > Oscillospirales > Ruminococcaceae > Ruminiclostridium_E. Next base: position 65,567 of record CANRGJ010000002.1, read on the forward strand.
GGTGAGACGGGTCACCTGACCGTCTATGACTACGCTTGCGGGGGCTTCAAAGGTCTTGTCGTCGGCGGTGACTCTGCTTATCACCGCCGCTATTTTGCTGTCTGTCTGCTGAAGGTCGGAGGTGTTGAGCAAGGATATGCCGTTGGAGGTGCAAAGGTACATAACGCCGTCCTTAAGGTCGTTCCAGGTGTTGGCGTTCATAGTTCCCGAAAGTCCGTAGGCGGTTCCCACCACGTTTACGGGAATATCCTTTCCTGACATAAGCTGAGCCTTATCCAGAATGTTTATGCCGTTGCTCTGCATAAGCCACAGCTGGTCGTCAACGATAGCTATATCAAAGATACTTCCTGCGCTCTTGGAATAGTTGTCAAACATACGGAAATCTGAGCCGTCCCAGTAGTAGAGATTGTTCCCTGCGCTGATGAACAGGCCGTCGGTGTCGGTGTCCTGTATCATTCTCAGGACAACGCCCGCAGTCAGTCCCTGCTCAAAGCCGTACTGGGTGACGTTTCCGTCCTTGATGGCGTAAAAGCCCTGTCCGTCGCTCCCTGCGTACAGCGTGCCGTCCCTGCCCTCGCAAAGGCAGAGGATTATGGGATAGGAAAGTCCGTTTTCCTCGGTGTAGGTCTGAACGACTTTTTTATCCTTTAAAATATTCACGCCGTTCTGGGTGGACGCCGCTATACTGCCGTCGGAAAGCTCAAGTATCATTCTTATGCGGGTGTCGGTCATTCCCTCCTCCTGCGTGAAGGAGGTGAACTCTCCGCTTTTCGGGTCATAAAGCACAAGACCGTTGTTGTAGTAGGTGCCTATCCAGATATTTCCCTTACTGTCGCAAAGGATATTTCTCACTCTGTCGCCGTCAAGGGCGTTTGTAAGGTCGTTTGTTACCTTGGAAAAATCCTTGTCAAGAATGATAAGTCCAGTGTCAGTGCCTATGTAATAGTTTCCGTCGGAAGCCGCTTTTACTACGTTTATTGAAGTTTCGGACAAGCCTGCCTTTTCGTTGGGGTCGTAGTAAAGTCCGTCTATAAGCTGAATTACGCCGTAGCTGCTGGAGGCTATCCAAACATTCCCCTCGTAATCGAATGCAAGGGCGTTTGCGGCGGAGGTGTGCTCTGCGGCTATCTCGTGCCAGTCGCCGTCCTCGTCTATGTAGCCCACGCCGTTCAGCGCCGCCGCCCAGATATTACCGTCTGCGCCCTCGCATACAGCGTTGAAGGTGGAGATATTCCCTGTGGCGTATTCTGTGAGGGAGAAGGAATCGTCGGTGTATTCATCGTCCTTTAAATCAAGGCGGTAAATGTATTTGTCGCTGGTGCCGATGTAAACGTTATGGGAATTATCGGAACCCATACAGTAAAGGGGGGATTTTGTAAACTTTGAGGAATCAAATCTGTATATCACCTTTCCACCCTTTACGACAGCGGCTATGCCGTCGTCAAGGCATATCCAGAGAGCGCCGTTTTTATCGCAGACTATGTTGTACACGGTCATTCCCAGAAGTTCATCTGTAACGGGGACTAGACTGCCGTTTTCCACCTTGGCAAGTCCTGATGTAGTGCCTGCGTAAACGGTGCCGTTGTTGTCCTCCGCAAAGGTGCGCACGGACAAAAACTGCGTTCTGTCGGCGTGGGAAAGCAGTGTGAACTCGTTATTCTCAAAAAGATATACCCCAAGGTCGTTTGTTCCTACCCAGAGCCTTCCGTTGCTGTCCTCATACAAGGCACGAATGCTGGAGGACTCTATGCCGCCCCAGTCGGAATAGTTTCTGAAGGTGGTGCCGTCGTAGCGGATAAGTCCGCCGTAGCTGCCTATCCACATATAGCCGTCGGAGGTCTGCAATACCGTGTTGGCTTCGCCTGTGGGGAGACCGTTTGTTTCGTTGTATTCTCGCACTATGCGGTTTTGCAGGGTCGGCTCCTCATACGCCTCCACGGAAACGGAAAATGCGGCAAATGTGAAAATAAGCGCCGTGGTCAACAGCAGAGCTGAGATTTTCTTTGATCTGTTCATCTGATACGCCGCCTGGACTGTCAGGCGTTTCTCCTTACTTTTGTGGAGTTTACACTCAGTAAATTCTTAATTGTACATAATTATACACTATAAATTATATCAATGAAAACGAATTTTGTCAATAGAAAAAAGGGGTACGGACAAGCCAAAAAATTCCGTGTCCGAATGGACACGGAATTTTCAGAAGTCTAAAAGGGGCTGAATTATAAAGGCGAAGATCAGCAGTATTATCAGCAATACAAAGTTCACGGCGGAAAAGACGAGCATATAACGCTTGTTATCGGCAGACCTGCTCCTGCTGTAAAGCTGGTAGGAGATAAGGCTTGCAAGGGACGCAACGGGCGTTCCCAGACCGCCTATGTCCACGCCTAAAAGCAGGGCTTTTGCGTTTTCGGTAAAGCCTGACAGCATTACTGCGGCGGGGACATTGCTTATCACCTGGGACAGGAGGGCGGAAACTATCAGCTCCCTGCCCTGCATAACGGCGCTGAAAAAGAGGCGTACAGGCTCGATGCGGGCGATGTTCCCAACAAAAACGAAAAAGCAGACGAAGGTGGCGAGCAAGGCGTAATCCACCTTGAGAAACAGCTTCACGTCGGCTATGAGAGCGAGGAGCGCAACTATGATAAGGCATATCCAGCCCGGGATAAGGCGGAGGACGGTGGCAATGCTGACAACGAACATAACGGCGTATATCGCCGCTTTAACAGGCGGGAGCTTTTCCGTCTGTACAGCCTCGGCTTTGCAGGGAGCAGCGGGGAGCAGAAAGACAAGCAGAGTGAGTAGTATGTAGCTGAATATTCCCACAGGGAGCATTACCGTGAAAAAGACGGTGACGTCAAGGTCGTATTGGGCGTAGATGTAAAGGTTCTGCGGATTTCCCACGGGGGTCATCATACTGCCAAGATTTGCGGCGACGGTCTGTATCACTACTGCGGTAATAAGGCTTTTGCTGTCGTTTATGCGGGAAAACAGCATAAGCGTCAGCGGCACGAAGGTGATAAGGGCGACGTCGTTGGTAACAAGCATTGAGCTGAAAAAGCAGAGATTCATCAGCAGAAGTCCCAGCTTTCGCACCGTTCCCGCGCGGTGGAGGAGCATTGAGGAAATGCGGTCGAAAAGCCCTATCCTGCGAAAGCCCGCTACCGCCGTCATAAGGCAGAAAAGCAGGATAAGCACGTCGGTGTTTATGTAGGAGAGATAGGCGCTGTCGGGCGGGACGGCTATTGCGGACAATAGCGCCGCTAAAAAGGATATGAGAAGAACGAGATGGCTTCTGCACCAGAAAAGAACGGTCTTCATTTTTATGTAAAGGCTCCTTGAGCAGTGAAAATTTTACTTTATGATTATAACGCTTTGTGTGAAATTTTGCAAGGAAAATTTCAGGGCGCAAAAATCGATACGATAACGCCGCCGTCAAATGGGGATATTTCCGCTTTCAGCTTTGCCGCTTCAAATTTGGAAAGAGCTTTGCTGTCGGTAATAAGCGAGGGGGAAAAGCCGATTTCAAAATCGCCGTTGTTTTCGATGAAAATGCGGCAGGAAGAGCCGTCTATGTCAGTTCCCTCCAACATATAGCGGGCGGAAAGAAAGGTTTTTCCGCCGACGGTCTTTTGAGTATCCACGCCCGTACCGACGATATTTCCGCTGAAATATTTTCCCGCGGCTTCTCCTGTAAAGGGGAGCAGGCAGACCTCGGCGGAAGTTCCCTTTACTGCGGTGGGAGCGCCTGTGTGTACTTTTATTTCAAACAGCTTTTCCATTTTTTGCTCCTCTGTCTTATGATATTGCATAAATATTGTACCATATTTTTGGCTGGCAGGCAACAGTTTCGTTTTCGTTCTCTATTGCAAAAAAGTTGGGGATAATGTATAATGTAAAATGTAAAATTATATATTCAAGGAGAACAGGCCATGCTTAAAAAAATCACAGCGCTGTTCATCAGCGCAGTAATGATGATATCCCTTGCCGCCTGCAATAACGAAAATGGCGAGGTACAGGACAGCGGCGAACAAAGCTCCTCCTCTTCAAGCGGAGAAGTCAGCGGCGAAAGCGGCGACAGCCGTGTCTATATCGAGGGGACGGACTTTTACGTCGGCGGGAAAAAGATATGGTTCAACGGCGTGAACACGCCATGGGACAAGTGGAACGATTTCGGCGGCGGATTTGACTATGATTTCTGGGACACGCATTTTGCCCAGCTTAAAGAGGCAGGAGTAAATGCCACGAGGATATGGATAAACTGCAACGGTCTGGTGGGCGTGCTGATAAATGAGGACGGCTCCTTCGGCTCGGTGACGGACAAGCATTGGAGCGACCTTGATTCCCTCTTTGAGCTTGCCGAAAAGCATAAAATTTACATAATGGCGACACTGCTCTCCTTTGACCATTTCAAGGACTCAAATCAGGGTTATCAGAACTGGAGGAATATGATACAAAGCTCGGACAACATAGACGGCTTTGTGGACGGATACGTTATTCCCTTTGTGAAAAGATACGACGGCAACGACTATCTGTTCAGCATAGATCTGATGAACGAATCGGACTGGGTGTTTGAAAATCAGGAGTGCGGGCAGATATCATGGGACAATATCTCAAACCTGTTTGCAAGATGCGCGGCGGGAATACACGAAAACTCGGACGTGCTGGTGACTGCGGGAATGGGTATCGTCAAGTACAACTCAGACAGCTATGAGGGGAACAAGGTTTCGGACGAGTATCTGAAAAAGCTGTCGGGAAACGAAAATTCCTATCTGGATTTTTATTCTCCCCACTATTACGACTGGCAGAAACAATGGTTCGGCTATCCCTTTGACAAGGCTCCTAAGGCGTACAAGCTGGACGGCACGAAGCCTGCCGTTATAGGTGAATGTGTGGCAAGGGACGACAAGGACCCGCTGGCACAGAGATATGAAAATGCATATGACAACGGTTGGAACGGCGTGTTTGCGTGGACGTCCAACGGGATAGACGGCTGCGGAGGCTTTGACGACGTGAAGCCTGCCGCACAGCATATGCTGGAAAAAGCAAAAAATATGATATTCCCAAATGGAAATTAAATGAAAGAGAGGTTGTTTTATGCCTACGTTGGACGAACTGAGAGAAAGATTTGAAAAAGACCGTTTCGCTATGGTGACGGGGGTTGAGATAAAGGAGGCGGAGGCGGGACGCGCGGTCTGCACGCTGAAGCTGCGCTCCGATCATCTTAACGCAAACGACACGCCTATGGGCGGAGCGATATTCACGCTGGCGGATTTTGCTTATGCGGTGGCTTCAAACGGCTTTACTGAGCATATCATAGTTTCTCAGCACTGCTCAATAACTTTCCTTTCCACTGCAAAGGGAAAAGAGCTTATTGCGGAGGCGAAGTGCGTTAAGGCGGGGAGAAGCACCTGCCTGTATGAGGTGGAAGTAAAAGACGAACTGGGAACGTTCGTGGCGCACGCTACGGTGAACGGATTTACCGTTAAATAAACAAAAAGGAGTTTCAGATGGTCATTACGGAACTGCTGGAGCGCAACGCACGGCTTTACGGTCAGGAAACGGCGCTGGTGGAGCTAAGTCCCACGGAGGAAAGGGACAAGGCGGTGACCTGGCGGGAGGCGAGCCTTATCGAAAGCGCTCAGCCTGACAGTCCTTACCGCAGGGCGATAAGTTGGAAGGAATTTGACGGACTGGCAAACAAGTTTGCAAATCTGCTGCTTACAAGAAATGTGAAGAGAGATACCAAGATAGGTATACTGATGATGAACAGCATAGAGTGGCTCCCCATTTACTTCGGCGTGCTGAAGGCGGGATGCGTGGCGGTGCCGCTGAATTTCAGATATTCCAGCGATGAGATAAAATACTGTCTTGAGCTGGCGGACGTGGAGGTACTGGTGTTCGGTCCTCAGTTTGTGGAGAGAATGGACGCTATCGCAGACGAATTGCCCGACGTTAAAATGATGTTCTTCGTAGGGCGGGACAAGCCTGATTATGCGGAGGACTGCTTTAAGCTGATGGGATTCTGCTCCTCGGGTCCTCCACCTGTGGCGCTTACGGAAAGCGATAATGCGGCGATATATTTTTCTTCGGGAACGACGGGATTTCCCAAGGCTATACTGCACGACCACCTGTCGCTGTACAGTTCCTGCGAAACGGAACAGGCGCATCACGGTCAGACAAGGGAGGACGTGTTCCTCTGTATCCCGCCGCTGTATCATACGGGAGCGAAAATGCACTGGTTCGGAAGTCTTATTTCGGGGAGCAAGGCAGTCTTGCTGAGAGGAGTAAAGCCTCAGTGGATACTGAGAGCCGTTACCGAGGAAAAATGCACTATCGTGTGGCTGTTGGTGCCGTGGGCGCAGGATCTGCTGGACGCTATCGACGCGGGAAAGGTGAAATTAAGCGATTACCTGTTGGATCAGTGGAGGCTTATGCACATAGGCGCACAGCCTGTTCCGCCCAGCCTTATACACCGCTGGATGAAGGTGTTCCCCAATCATCAGTATGATACGAATTACGGACTCAGCGAATCTATCGGTCCAGGGTGCGTTCATCTTGGGGTTGAAAATATACATAAAGTGGGCGCTATCGGAAAGGCGGGCTACCGCTGGGAAACAAGGATAGTGGACGAGCAGGGCAGGGACGTTAAGCGGGGCGAGATAGGCGAGCTTGCCGTAAAAGGGCGGGGCGTTATGCTTTGCTACTACAAAAATCCTGAGGCTACCAATGAGATCTTAAAGGACGGCTGGCTGTTCACGGGTGATATGGCGAGAGAGGACGAGGACGGGTTTATTTACCTGGTGGACAGGAAAAAGGACGTTGTCATTTCGGGAGGAGAGAACCTTTATCCCGTGCAGATAGAGGACTTCCTGAGAAAATATGACAAGATAAAGGACGCCGCGGTTATCGGTATGCCTGATCAGAGACTGGGCGAAATTGCCGCCGCTATCATCGAGATAAAAGAGGGTTTTGACTGCACGGAGGAGGAAATAAACGCGTTCTGCAACGAACTGCCGAGATACAAGCGCCCTCGGAAGATAATCTTCGACAAGGTCCCCAGAAATGCTACGGGAAAGATAGAAAAGCCTGCGCTGAGGGAAAAATACTGCGGCGGCAGGCTGGTTGAGGAAGAAAGCAGGTCATAAGAGCGCAAGCAAAAGAAATAAATTTTTCAGGAGTTATGATATGAAAACCTTACTGCTGGGCAACGAGGCGGTTGCCAGAGGATTATATGAAGCGGGGTGCGGTTTCGTTTCAAGCTATCCCGGAACGCCGAGCACTGAGATAACCGAAGCCGCCGCAAGGTACAAGGAAATTTATGCGGAATGGGCGCCTAACGAAAAGGTAGCTATGGAATCCGCTTTCGGAGCAAGTCTTGCGGGGAAAAGGAGCTTTTGCGGTATGAAGCACGTGGGGCTGAACGTAGCCGCTGACCCGCTGTTTACCATATCCTACACGGGCGTAAACGGAGGAATGATAATCGGGGTTGCGGACGACGCAGGTATGCATTCCTCACAGAACGAGCAGGATTCAAGGCACTATGCAAAGGCGGCAAAGCTGCCTATGCTGGAGCCTGCTGACAGCAGTGACGCTCTGAAATTCACAAAGCTGGCGTATCAGCTGTCGGAGGAATTTGACACGCCTGTTATTATGAAGATGTGTACCAGAGTTTCTCACTCTCAAAGCGTTGTGGAAACGGGGGATAGAGTCGAGCCTGACGTAAAGGCTTATGAAAAGAATGCCGCAAAGTACATAATGATGCCTGGAAACGCAAAGCGCCGTCACCCTGTGGTGGAGGAAAGGCTCGAAAAGCTGGCGCAGTGGGCGGAAACGGCAGAGATAAACCGTGTCGAGGAGGGCGAAAGCTGTGAAATGGGATTTATCGCTTCCTCGACCTCGTACCAGTATGTCAAGGAGGTTTTCGGGGACAGGTATCCCGTGCTTAAGCTGGGTATGGTGTGGCCGATGCCGAAGAATAAGATCGCGGAATTTGCCGCAAAGGTGGATAGGCTGATAGTTGTGGAGGAGCTGGACGGCTTTATTGAGGATTTCTGCCGCAGTATCGGACTTGAGCCTGAGGGAAAGGAGCTGTTCCCGCTTATTGACGAGCTGAGTCAGAATCTGGTTGCGGAAAGGCTCGGCGAGGAATACGGGAGTGGGATAAAGCTGAACGAAAACATTCCGCAAAGACCGCCTGTTATGTGCGCAGGCTGTCCGCACAGGGGGCTGTTTTACGTTCTTTCGAAAAATAAGCTGACTGTGTGCGGGGATATAGGCTGTTACACGCTGGGGGCGGTTCCTCCTTTGGCGGCGATTGATACCACTATCTGTATGGGAGCGTCGGTTTCGGGACTGCACGGCTTCAACAAGGTAAACGGCGGGAACGGAAGCGGAAAGACGGTGGCGGTAATAGGCGATTCCACCTTTATACATTCAGGCGTTACGGGACTTATCAACGTGGCGTACAATGAGTCCAATTCCACCGTTATCATACTGGACAACTCAATAACAGGTATGACGGGGCACCAGCAAAATCCTACCACGGGATATAATCTGAAGGGCGATCCCTGCACAAAGATAGATCTGGAGAGCCTTTGCCGTGCTGTGGGAATAAAGAGGGTGAGGGTCGTTGATCCTTACGACCTTGACGAATGCGACAAGGCGGTGAAGGAGGAGCTTGCGGCGGAGGAGCCGTCGGTAATCATTTCAAGGCGACCCTGCGCACTGCTGAAATACGTGAAGCACAACGGTCCTATAACGGCGGATGTTGACAAGTGCGTTGGCTGCAAGTCCTGTATGAAGATAGGCTGTCCCGCTGTCAGCGTAAGCGGCGGAAAGGTGCATATCGACAACACGCTTTGCACAGGCTGCGGAGTGTGCGGTCAGCTTTGCAAATTCGGCGTGCTGAACGGCAAGGAGGTGCAGGCATAATGAAAACGATGAATATGATGATAGTTGGCGTAGGCGGTCAGGGAACGCTGCTTGCAAGCAAGCTGCTGGGGCGTATGCTTCTTAGCAAGGGCTTTGACGTGAAGGTGAGCGAGGTCCACGGAATGAGCCAGAGAGGCGGCTCGGTGGTAACCTATGTAAGATGGGGAGATAAGGTCTATTCCCCAATAATAGATAAGGGGCAGGCAGATATTATCCTTTCCTTTGAATTGCTGGAGGCGGCAAGGTGGACGGAATATCTTAAGCCTGACGGAAAGATGATCACAAATACTCAGCAGATAAATCCTATGCCTGTCATAACAGGGGCGGCGGAGTATCCCCAGGGGCTTGAAGAAAAAATGAAAGCGGCGGGGATACAGCTTGACGCTGTGGACGCTCTTTCACTCGCCGAGCAGGCGGGGAGCAGTAAGGCGGTGAACATCGTGCTTATGGGGCGGCTTTCAAAATGGTTCGATTTCAGCGAGGAGGAATGGCTGAAAGCCGTTGAGGAAAGCGTTCCGCCAAAGTTTCTGGAGATGAATCTGAAAGCGTTCAGACTGGGAAGAAACGGGTGAATTTTGCGGTACGTCCGCACAACATAAATTTAAAGGAGAATTTTTATGGAGCGTTACTATCAACCTGAAATCGAATGCGCCTCACGGGAACAGATTTTAAGCTGGCAGAACGAACGTCTGGTGAAACAGGTGCGAAATGTGTGGGACCACGTTCCCTACTATCGCAAAAAAATGGAGGAAAAGGGCGTTTCTCCCGACGACATCAAGGGCGTTGAGGACCTGCACAAGCTGCCGTTCCTCACAAAGGACGACCTGAGAGAGGCGTATCCTTACGGCTTGCTGGCAAAGCCGCTGGGCGACTGCGTTCGCATACAGTCCACCTCGGGCACTACGGGTAAACGTGTTGTCGCTTTCTACACACAGCACGACCTTGACCTGTGGGAAGACTGCTGTGCAAGGGCGATAATGGCGGCAGGCGGGACCAACGAGGACGTTTGCCACGTTTGCTACGGGTACGGGCTGTTTACAGGCGGCCCGGGGCTTAACGGCGGAAGTCACAGGGTGGGCTGTCTGACGCTGCCTATGTCATCGGGCAATACCGAAAGGCAATTGCAGTTTATGGTAGACCTGGGTTCCACCATACTCTGCTGTACGCCCTCCTATGCCGCATATCTTGCGGAAAGCGCTATCGAACACGGCGTGAGGGACAAGCTGAAGCTGAAAGCGGGCATCTTCGGTGCTGAGGCGTGGAGCGAGGAAATGCGGCAGGATATTCAAAATAAGCTGGGGATAAAGGCTTACGATATTTACGGTCTGACGGAAATTTCAGGTCCAGGAGTCAGCTTTGAATGCTCGGAGCAGACGGGTATGCACATAAACGAGGATCATTTTATCGCTGAGATAATCGACCCCAACACAGGCGAAGTTCTTCCCGACGGGACTAAGGGGGAGCTTGTCTTTACCTCTATCACGAAAGAGGCGTTCCCGCTGCTGCGCTACCGCACAAGGGATATATGCGTTCTCACAAGGGAAAAATGCTCCTGCGGGCGCACTCACGTCAAGATGAGCAAGCCTATGGGAAGAAGCGACGATATGCTGATAATCAAGGGCGTAAACGTGTTCCCGTCACAAATCGAAACGGTGCTTATGGAACAGGGCTATCCCGCAAACTATCAGATAATCGTGGACAGAGTAAATCATTCGGATACTCTTGAAGTCCAAGTTGAGATGACCCCCGAAAGGTTCTCGGACAATCTGGGCAAGATAACCGAAATGGAAAAGGAGCTTGTGGCAGCGCTGAAGGCTATGCTGGGCATTTATGCAAAGGTGACGCTGGTCGCTCCCAAATCCATCACAAGGAGCGAGGGCAAGGCTGTTCGTGTTATCGACAAGCGCAAAATTTAAGGAGGAAAGGCTATGACAGTAAATCAAATCTCTGTATTTCTGGAAAACCGCACGGGACAGCTTGCGGATATAACCGCTGTGCTGTCGGAAAATCAAATCGACCTGAGAGCGATAAGTATGGCTGAAACAGCTTCCTACGGCGTTTTGCGGCTTATCGTTGACGACCCGCAGAAGGCGTCCGCCGTACTGCTGGAAAAGGGCTTTATCATCACTATGACGCCTGTGGAGGCGGTGCTGGTTCCCGACCGCCCGGGCGGACTCAGCGAGCTGCTGGCGGCGGTGTCAAGGGCAGATATAGGGCTTGAATATATGTACTCCGTATTGGACAGAGGAAGCAACGCATATATGATACTGAAAACAGGCGACAATGCAAAGCTGGCGGAAGTGCTGGAGAATAACGGGTTCAGAACGGTTCCTGAGCAATGATGAAATTATAAAAAATAAACACGGTTTTTTACCGTGTTTATTTTTTGTTCACTTTTTTAAGCGGTTCATCTCAATGTATTCCCGTATCGCTTTTTCAGCCTCTTTTACTTCCTCGTGAAGCTCGGAGGCGGAAACACGAAAAGCGCCGCTGCCGAAGATAACGCTTTGCTCTGCTCCGTCGGAGGTGGCGACGCGCACCCTGCTGTTTTTTACAAGGTCGTGGGAAAGGCGCTCTATATAAGCGTCGGCGGTTTCGTTTTCCTTGGTGTAGACTATGCTTATGTTGCCTGCGGTCTGGTTTTCCCGCACTTCGCCTTTCACCTTGTAAGCGTCAAAGACGAGGATAAGCTCACAGCGGGTGAAGCCCTGATAGTTGCAGAGAACATTGATAAGACGGTTTCTTGCGATGTCAAGGCTTTTTTCCGCTTCGGCGCGAAGCTCCTCCCAGGCGAAAATTATGTTGTAGCCGTCAACGATAAGGTATTCGGGACCTGTTTTCACGGGTATGCGGCCTTTGTATTTTATCGGCTTTTCCGCAGGGCGCATAGCTTTGCGGCGGTCACGGTCGATTTTTCCGTAGGTGCGCTCGAATATTTCAAGCAGCTCCTTGTCCTCTGCCGCCCGATCAACGTAGCTTTCAGCACGGCGATATGAAAGGATACGGCGCTGTTCCTCACGGGCGGTTTTCAGGCAGGAGGGCAGGTGCATATACTCGCTCACCTTGTCCCAGCGGACGTTAAATCCTGCTCCGTGGGCGCAGAAAATTGAGTCGGCGGAATTTTCGATATCCCCGTCGCAGTCGTAGTTTATCTCCCTTATCACTTCGTCGGCGTCGGCGCACTCAGTGTATCCGCCAAAGGAAAAGAACAGCTTTCCCCTGCCGCTGGTGTAGCCTGACAGCTCACGCTGGTAGCCGCTTATCTTTGCGGCGGGGCAGGTGCCTTTTATCACGGCGTTTTCGCCCTCGGTGTATGGGGTCTCAAAATTGCCGTTCATTCGGCGTACGTCGGTGAGCGCTCTGCCTGAGCAGTCCTGGGGGAGTATCAGGGTGAAATTGCAGTAGGGCTCAAGGAGTATGCTCTTTGCACTGCGAAGCCCCTGACGAACTGCTCTGTAAACCGCTTGACGGAAATCCCCACCCTCGGTGTGCTTCAGGTGGGAACGACCTGAGCAGAGGGTTATTTTAATATCGGTTATGGGCGAGCCTGTGAGTACGCCCAGATGAGTTTTTTCCGCAAGGTGAGTGAGGACAAGGTTCTGATAGCTGCGGTCGAGGACATTGTCGCTGCACAGATTGTCAAATTGCAGTCCAGAGCCTCTCGGCAGGGGTTCGAGCAATAGGTGTACCTCAGCATAATGGCGGAGGGGCTCGTAATGTCCCACGCCCTCAACGGGTGCGGCTATGGTTTCCTTGTAGGCGACCTTTCCCTGTCCGAAATCTACTTTAATGCCGAATCTTTCCTCGATCATTCCGCGGAGAATTTCGAGCTGTACCTCTCCCATAAGTCGGACAAATATTTTCCCCACGGCGCTGTTCCATATAACGTGGAGCGCGGGGTCTTCCTCCTCAAGGCGCTTTAGATTTTCCAGCAGCTTGTACACGTCGACGTCGGCGGGCGGCTCCACGGAATAGGTCATTACAGGCTCAAGGACGGGGGAAAAGGAGTTTTCCTCAGCGCCCAGCCCCTGTCCCGCATACGAGAGGGAAAGCCCTGTCACGGCGCAGATACTCCCTGCGGAAACGCTGTCAGCAGTGGTGTATTTGTTGCCCGTGTAAAGGCGTATCTCGTTTATTTTTTCGGCGTGAAGTTCGCCGTCGGAGCCGATATATTCTATCTGTTCACGGACGCTGAGAGAGCCGCCTGTGATCTTAAGGGAGGAAAGGCGCTTGCCCTTGTCGTCGGAGGAAATTTTGTAAATAACTGCGCCAAATCCTAAGCGGCGGGGCGGCTCCTGTGCAAAGCGGTCAAGCAGGCTCATAAGCTCCTCTATTCCCTGCATTTTTAAAGCGGAGCCGAAAATACAGGGGAAAATATGGCGCTTTGCAACGGCGGCGGCTATGGTCTTGTCGGCGGCTTTTCCGCTGTCAAGATACTCCTCTGCAATATCGTCGTCCAGCATGGCACATTCCTCAAAAAATCTTTCCGAAGAGGTGTCGGTAAAATCCACGCAGGAAAAGGCAAGGCGGGTCTTTATATCCTCAAGCGCCCTTTGCCCGTCGGCATGGGGCATATCCATCTTGTTTATGAAAATAAAGGCGGGAACGCTGTATTCGTCCAGCAGTCGCCATATCGTCTCGGTGTGGCTCTGAACGCCGTCGGTGCCGCTTATCACGATCACCGCAAAGTCCAGCGCCTGAAAGGTGCGCTCGGTTTCGGCGGAAAAGTCAACGTGACCGGGCGTGTCCAGCAGGGTGTAGGTCCCGCCGTTTATCTCAAATTCTGCACGATGAGCGAACACGGTTATGCCCCTTGCTTTTTCTGCCTTGTCGGTGTCAAGGCAGGAGCTTCCGTCGTCAACTCTTCCCCGCTTCCTCGTTTCTCCTGCGGCAAAAAGCAGGGCTTCGGAAAGGGTGGTCTTTCCCGCGTCAACGTGAGCAGTTATTCCCAAAACGACGCGCTTTTTGTGTTCCGTTTTTATCCCTCCTTTTCCCGGTCTTATTTTTATTATACAGTATATTTTGCGGATTGGCAAGCAAAAAATAAGCAGCCTGTTTTTCAGGCTGCTTATTCGTTTTATCTTTTACTTTCTGTTTTTCTTGGATATTCCCAGAACGGTAACTGCAAGTGCTGTAACTACAAAAGGAATTACAGGGAGAGTGCTTCCCGTTGCGGGAGGAACGTCGTTATCTGTGGTATCATCAGGTTTTGTTGTGTCATCAGGCGGTGTAGCTATCTCATCTTCAACGTAAACCACTGCGTAAGCAGAGAATTTGTCGGTAAGGAATGTGATGGTCGCAGGGTCGTCGTCGATATCCGCGAGTATTTCCGCCTTGCCGTCGTGTACTCTTACAACAGCGTACGTTTTGCCGCCCAGAAGCGATTCGGGGATTGCTAAGGTTATCTTTACCGCCTTTGAAAGCTGGGTTACTATGGTGGCGGTGCTGTCGACGTACTTGGTGATGTCTATTTCAAGATACTGTCCGAGAACGTAATCTTCGCCAATCAGCTCTTCGGCAAGCTGCTTGTCGCTGTCGGAAACGGAGTCTGTTCCGTCCTTTACGGAAAGAACAACCTTTATGTCCGCACCCTCGTCTCTTGCCGCCTTGTCTTCATCGGTGAGAACAGCGTCCTCAAAGTCCTTTATATCCTCATCTGTCATTTCAACAGAGGGAGCGTTTTCATCAGTTTCAGGCACAAATTCAAGGTCGCCCTGTGTTGCGGGGATAACTTCGCCTTTTTCAAGAGTTTCTCCGCAAACCTCACATACAACGTCGCCTGTGTAGCCGTCCTCGGTAGGAGTTGCAGGCTTCTCGCCAACAAGCTCTGAGGAGGGTGTGTGATGTCCCGGTGCGGGGATAGCGCGGCTGTCCTTGACTGCGTCGCAGTTCTTGCAGTGAATGGATTCGCTGCCGTCGGTAAGGCAGGTCATTTCCTTATCCACCGTGTAGTGGTCTTCCCAGTCGTGTCCGTTTGCCGCAAGTCCCTTGGTCTCGGTAACGCCGCAGACCTTGCAAATCCTCTGCTGAGTTCCCTCGTCGTCACAGTCAGGGCTTTCTATTGTTTCCCATTCGCCCCAGTCGTGTCCGAGGGCGGGGATAACCTCGCTGTCCTTGGTAGCGGAGCAGTTTACGCAGTGGATAGACTGACTGCCCTCTGTGGTGCAGGTGGGTTCTACGTCAACGGTTGCGTGGTCTTCCCAGGTATGTCCGTTTGCTTCAAGTCCCTTGGTCTCGGTAACGCCGCAGACTTTACAAGTTCTCTGCTGTGTTCCCTCGTCGTCGCAGTCGGGGCTGTCTATTGTTTCCCATTCGCCCCAGTCGTGTCCGAGGGCGGGGATAACCTCGCTGTCCTTAGTTGCTGAGCAGTTTACGCAGTGGATAGATTGACTTCCCTCTGTGGTGCAGGTGGGTTCTACGTCAACGGTTGCGTGGTCTTCCCAGGTATGTCCGTTTGCTTCAAGTCCCTTGGTCTCGGTAACGCCGCAGACCTTGCAAGTTCTCTGCTGTGTTCCCTCGTCGTCGCAGTCGGGGCTTTCAATCGTTTCCCACTCGCCCCAGTCGTGGCCGAGGGCGGGGATAACCTCGCTGTCCTTGGTAGCGGAGCAGTTTACGCAGTGGATAGACTGGCTGCCCTCTGTGGTGCAGGTTGGTTCTACGTCAACTGTTGCGTGATCTTCCCAGGTATGTCCGTTTGCTTCAAGTCCCTTGGTCTCGGTAACGCCGCAGACTTTACAAGTTCTCTGCTGTGTTCCTTCGTCGTCACAGTCGGGGCTGTCTATTGTTTCCCATTCGCCCCAGTCGTGGCCGAGGGCAGGGATAACCTCGCTGTCCTTGGTGGCGGAGCAGTTTACGCAGTGGATAGACTGGCTTCCCTCTGTGGTGCAGGTGGGTGCTACGTCAACGGTTGCGTGGTCTTCCCAGGTATGTCCATTTGCTTCAAGTCCCTTGGTTTCGGTAATGCCGCAGACCTTGCAGGTCCTCTGCTGCGTTCCCTCGTCTTCACAGTCAGGGCTTTCAATTGTTTCCCACTCGCCCCAGTCGTGACCGAGGGCGGGGATAATTTCGCTGTTTTTAGTTGCTGAGCAGTTTACGCAGTGGATAGACTGGCTTCCCTCTGTGGTGCAGGTAGGCGCTACGTCAACTGTTGCGTGATCTTCCCATGTATGTCCGTTTGCTTCAAGCCCCTTGGTTTCGGTAACTCCGCAGACTTTACAAGTCCTCTGCTGTGTTCCCTCGTCGTCGCAGTCAGGGCTTTCTATTGTTTCCCACTCGCCCCAGTCGTGACCGAGGGCGGGGATAACCTCGCTGTCCTTGGTAGCGTCGCAGTTTACGCAGTGGATAGACTGGCTGCCCTCTGTGGTGCAGGTGGGAGCCTTGTCTATTGTGTATTCCTCATTCCACTTGTGTCCTGACGCCAAAAGTCCTCTTGTCTCGGTGGCGGAGCAAACCTTGCAGATGTGCTGTTCGGTTCCTTCATCGTCGCAATCTGACATCTTGATGACAGTCCACTCGCTCCAGTCGTGTCCGAGGGCGGGAATGACCTCGCTGTCCTTGGTAACGCTGCAGTTTACGCAGTGAACGGACTTGCTTCCCTCTGTGGTGCAGCTGGGCTCAACGTCGACTGTTGCGTGGTCTTCCCAGGTGTGACCGTTTGCTTCAAGTCCTCTGGTTTCGGTAACGCCGCAGACGGTGCAGCTGTGCTGCTGAGTGCCGCTGTCGTCGCAGTCGGGGCTTGCTACGGTTTCCCATTCGCCCCAGGTGTGACCTGTGGGGGAAACTTCAAATGATACTCTGTGAAGCTCATCTCTGCAATTCTTGCAGTAGATGACTTCGTCATAGCTGCCGCCTTCGGTGCAGGTGGCTAATTTTTCGTTTTCCTTTATAGCCTCATCATGGCTATGTCCCGTTGCGGGAATGTCCTCGCTGACTTTTGCAGTACCACATACTGAACAAAGGATCGATCTGCTGCCGTTAGTGGTGCAGGTAGGTTCTTTAATAATAGTCCAGTCGTCGTTCCACTTGTGGTCGGAATCGGTGGAATCCTTGGTGTCAAGATGTCCGCAGACAGAGCATTTACGCTGCATAACGCCGGAGGAAAGTTCCTCCCATTCGCCGTAGGTATGACCTAAAGCTGGTACTACCTCAGGATCTTCAAGAACCGTGCCGCAGTCCTTGCAGACATAACAGTGGATAGTATTTCCGTCGGAGGTGCAGGTAGCAGGACTTTCAATCTCATCTGTGGGTTCGCCGAAATTGTGATCCTTTGCGGGGATAACTGTCTGTTCCTTTGTCTGGTCGCAGTTTTTGCAGTGAATGGACTGGCTGCCCTCTGAAGTGCAGGTAGGAGCAACGTCAACCGTCACGTGGTCTTCCCAGTCGTGGCCGTTGGGGTTGAGGTTCTGTGTTTCGGTAAATCCGCATCTGCTGCAGGTCCTCTTCTGACTGCCGCTGTCGTCGCAGTCGGGAGAGTTCACCGTTTCCCAATCCTTCCAGTTATGACCGAGAGGGTCGATCGGTCTGATCTCCGCCTGATATTTGCCGCCGCATTCTTTACAGCAGATGAATAAATATTCAAGACCGGACTCGGTGCAGGTAGGATATGTGATCTGTTCGGTTATTCTATACCACACTGTATGTCCGCCGTTAAGGGTGACAGTGCGTGTGGCGGTATTTCCCGCCTTGTCGGTGACGGTTATGACATAGTCCTCAGGCGTACCTGTGGTGTTCTCTATCTTGTAGCTTGGCTGAAGCTGATTTACAGGTACGATTACATCAGTTGAAACGATAGAGGGTCCTTCCTCAACGCCAGGATCGCCCTGAGCGTTGCTGTCGAACAAAACTTCATCGTTAACGATGATCTTTGCTACTGCCTCGTCTTTGACGGAAAATTCCACGTCGGCGCAATATTTGCCGTTTTCGGCTACGCCTGTGATAACAGGGTCGTCAAAGTCTATCACGATACCTGTGGTGCTGGCGTAAGAGGAATTTCCAGCCCCGTCGGTGACCTTTACGTATATTATAGCCTTTTGCTGAGTTTTCAACTCAATGCTGTCAGTGTATGCTTTCCAATCAACCCCGTTTTTAAGGTCTTCATCAGATATTTTTTTATTGCTTATGTAATAAGATATTTTCAGATCGGCTTCGTTATGATCGTCCGTAGCCGTTACGCTTACAGTCTTTTGAGAATTGAAATAAAGGTCGAAGGTGGGATTCTCGTGGAGAGCGCTCCATTTATGGCTGTCCATAGTTATGGTGATCGTAGGAGCAGTGGCGTCGAGGTATACCGCTTCGTACGTCCTGTTGCCTGTGCTTCCCTGCGGGATAGTGATAGTTGCAGAGGCTTCGCCTGTGGAATCATCTTCCTGTGAGGAAGTCCAGCCGACGAAGTTATACCCGTCTTTTTTGGGAGCAGGCAGGGTAATGTCGTTTGAATTGACGTTGTATGTGCCCTTGTATACGTTGTCCTCTTTTTGCCACTTCCCGTCTTCAATCGTTCCGCCGTTGGTTTCAAGGGTTATGGTGTATTCTATGGGAGTTCTTTCGCTGTAAAGGGAAATGTCTTCGGTTACTGTGTCGCTATCGAAATTCCATTCGCTTGAATGGTCCTCGTCCTTAAACCATTTGTCGCCTGAGGAATAACCTTCCTTAGCGTACTCAACCTTGGGAGTGGTCAACTTGTCGCCGCTGTTGGCATAAGCTTCGGCAACAGTTATATCGCCCAGCATATAGCTTACCTTGAATACTCTGTGTTCGGAGTCAAGTACAGGAACATTGTCTGTTTTCAGATCCTGACTCCAGACAACAGTTTCTTTTTTATTATCCTGTCCGTTCTGAAGTCCCCACGCCGCAGAACCGCTTTTCAGTTCTTCCGTGGTAAGACCGTAAACGGTTTCGCTTTTGCCGCTGAGTATTGCGAGTGAGGTGTGATCCTTGTTGAAATAGCAGTTTTCAACCTTACCTTTTGCGCTGTCAACAAGTCCTGCAATTGCGCCGAAAGCGGTGCTGCTCTTTACGTTGGCAAAGCAGTTTTTGATATCCTTGTCACAAATACCTGCGATACCGCCCACCAAAAGCGAGCCGAATACGCTTCCGTCGGCTGAACAGTTCTCGATCGTGCCGTCGTTTATACCGCAAATAAGTCCGACATAAAAGGCGGTTATGTTGACGTCGCCCTTAACGCTCAGATTTTTTATAACGCCGTCGTTCTTGCCGAACAGTCCGAAGGTGTACAGACGTCCTTTGCCGAACATATCGTTGTTGTTTATTTTTAATCCTGATATTATGTGTCCCTGTCCGTCAAAAACGCCTTTGAAGGATATAGTTTTTGACGAGCCAGACGAGCTTGATGTGGAATAAAAACCGTTTGAGTTTCTGCCGATAGGATACCAGACGGTTTCACTGTCCAGCGTGATATCCTGAGTCAGCTGAAAATGAGCCGATGAATATGTACCGTCGGTATCGCTGTTGATAGCGTCCCTCATATTTGCAAGGTCGTCCGATGTGCTTATGAGATATGGACTGTCCGCTGTTCCTTGGCCAGTCAGTGAGAATGTAAAATTCTCCTCTGCGGCAGCTTCGGCATGATGCGTCAGACTGCCTGCGGGGATAGCAGCAAGCGCTAACGCTGAGGCCGTGATAATGCTAATGATACGTTTAAACTTGTTGCCTGATAACATCTTGTTCCGTCTCCTTTTTCTTTATTACAGCAGAGCGCTGAAACCCTTTATTTCAGCGCATTTGCCGCTGATTGATTATAACATTTTTAAGGCGCTTTGTCAATAGGAAAAGCGGCTGAAAATGAAAATTCAGCCGCCTTTTTTACGTTTTTATATTTACTGTCACAGATTATGTCATCAAAGTGTAATTTTTGCACTATATTTTTGACAGCGCCGACAAAATTCCCTTTGCGTCAGCGGTCTCCACCTCTATCTTGTTGTTGGGGAGGGAAATGTTCTCCAGCATATGCGCATCGGAATCGAAGATCACCCTGCAATCGCCTATGTAGGGGTATTTTGCCGTGAGATTTTCCACCGCCTCGGGGTACTTTATCTCCACGCAGTCAAAGCCTGCGTCGGGGGGAACGTCGCCCAGCGTGTTTATCAGGCTGAACGCCTTGCGGTCGATATGGGCGGGTATCATTATCCCGCCGTAGCTTTTCACCAGCGGCTTTACCGAATAAAAATCAATGTCAGTGGCGTTGATAAGGCAGATGTCCTCAACGGCTACGGTTTCGTCCTCTGTGTTTTTCACAAGCTGGTTGCCGTATATCTCAGGCTTGTTTTTTATGGGCATTATGCGTTCGTGAACGTACTTGTCAAACTCCATGGCGTTGTCCAGGGCGGGAAACAGGCACAGGACGTGTATTTCCTCTTGCGTAGTAAGCTCCATTCCCGCTATGGGTATCAGCTCCGCCGCCTTTGCCGCTTCAAAAAATGCTGGGCAGTTTTTGCAGGAATTGTGGTCGGTGAGCGCCGCCGTGTCAAGTCCCAGCATTTTCGCAAGCATTGCGATGTTCACGGGGGTGGATTCGTCGTCGCCGCAGGGGGACAGGCAGGAGTGTATGTGAAAATCATAGAATAACTCAGGCATTTTCCTTCACCAGAAGCGCCGCCTCAAACACGGGCAGGTCGGTTTTCAGAACGTTTATTCCCTGCGCCTTTGCCTTTTGCAGCATTACCTCGTCTGCCGCCGCACCCTCAGCAAGTATGACGCAGCTCATATCCGCAAGGGACGCCACCGCCGCGGCGTTGACGTTTCCCATCACGGTGACCCACGCGCAGGAGGCGGGGGCTCTGCTCATAACTATGCTAAGCAGGTCACAGCAGTAAATTTTTTCTATCTCTCTTGACAGGTCGCCTTCAACAAGGAGCTGAAAGCCGCTTTTGTCAAGCAGTTCCTTGACTGTCATAAATTTCTTTCCTTTCGTCAGCTGTCTATTCCACTCAATTCGCCTGAAAATTCGTGGAGGAATTTTCTCAGAATATGTATGCAGTCCTTTTCCTTTGCCTTGCCTTGGGCTACGTCCTCCGCAAAGGCACGGCAGGTGGGCGCTCCGCAGCAGCCGCAGTCAAGCCCGGGCAGCTTTGCGGTAAGCTCGTCTACCTTTTGCATTATGCTTATGGATTCCTCAAGGCTGCTGCCCAGCTTGAACACGGGCATATACTGTATCTTTTCCTCCAAAAAGGCTTTGGGCGGTACTTCTCCGCCTAAATGAGAGCCTGAAACGGGAAGGTATTTTCTCAGCACGTTCAGCTTTACCTTTGCGAGATAGGGATTTTCCACCGCAAGAACTCCCCCCACACAGCCGCCTGAGCAGGCGTTAAGCTCAATAAAGGCAAGGTTCTGCAGCTTGTCGTCCTCAAGGTCCTCAAGCACTCTCAGCACGTTTTCGATACCGTCGGCGGAAAGGTAGTTGTCACGGAGTATTCCTCCCGCTTCGCCGCCGCTTCTGCCCCAGCTGACGCCGATCTTCCCCGCCTCGGGCTCGCCCTTGTAGCTGCTTTCGTCGCCGTTTTTGTAAACGTCCTTCATCAGCGGGAGCAGCTTGGGGTATATCTCGCTCATGGCGATAACGCCGTCTATCTCGCTTTTGCTGTTGGCGAGAGGGCTGTTTATGGCGGTGACCTTTGCGGGACAGGGAGTGATGAAGATAACGCCTATCTTCTCGCTGGGAAGTCCCGTTTCCTTCATAGCCTTTTCCCTTGCCATAGCCGCCGCAAGCTCCACGGGGGCGTTCAGCGGGGATATTTTATCTATAAGATTGGGAAAACGAACTCGTATAAGCCTTACGATAGAGGGACAGGCGGAGGAGATTAGGGGAAGCTCCACCTTGTTTTCAGCTATCAGCTTTCGTGTCATCTCAGAAACCATTTCAGCCGCCGCCGCTACCTCAAAGACTGCGTCAAAGCCAAATTTCAAAAGCGCCGCCAGAACGATGCTCTTGTCGTCAAGATTGTTGAACTGAGCGTACAGTGACGGCGGGGGCAGGACTATCTTGTACTCGTATTTGTCCATTACGCTTATGGGGTCGTAAATGGCTTTTTTGGCGTGATGAGGACATATCCTTATACATTCGCCGCAGTCTATGCAAAATTCTTTAGTTATGCTCGCCTTGCCGCCTCTTACTCTTATCGCCTGCGTGGGACAGCGCTTCAGGCAGTTTATACAGCCCATACAAAGGTCGGGGTCAAGGTTTACCGAGTGGAAAAAGGTATCCATA
The DNA here is from genome assembly GCA_947630175.1 of uncultured Ruminiclostridium sp. Lineage (GTDB taxonomy): Bacteria > Bacillota > Clostridia > Oscillospirales > Ruminococcaceae > Ruminiclostridium_E. The sequence continues at coordinate 87,720 of CANRGJ010000002.1, forward strand.
TAATCACCCTTTCTCTCTTGGTCTCAGCGTTCAGGAGAGGTTGAACTCCATAGTGACGGTGGTGCCTTTTCCTACCTCGGACTGAACGTCGATATTATCAGAGTATTTTTTCATATTGGGAAGTCCCATACCTGCGCCAAATCCCAGCGAACGCACGTCGTCAGGCGCGGTGGTATAGCCCTCCTGCATTGCCAGCGCCACGTCGGGAATACCCTTGCCTGTATCGGATATGACTATGGTTATCTTCTGGGAATCTATGGTGACGGCTATCTTTCCGCCGCCGCCGTGAATGACGCAGTTTATCTCTCCCTCGTAGGTGGCTATCGCCACGTTTCTCACAACGTTGGGAGCAATTCCTATCTGCTTCAGTTTATTTTTTATGGCGGAGCTTGCTTCACCAGCTCTGGTGAAGTCCTCCCCCGAAACCTCATAATTCAGAACTATCGGAGTCATTTTGCATGACCTCCAAGCCCGTTGGTATACAGTATCCCGCACGCTTCAAACATACGCAGGTCGGTGGACAGTATGGCTATGTTCATCTCCTCCGCAAGGCTTATAACAGATTCGTCGGGAGTTTTCCCCCTGACAAAAACTATGCAGATTATGTCCATCATCTCGGCTGTCCTGATGACCTGAGGGTTCATCAGTCCCGTGAGAAGCACTGCCTGATCCTTGACGAACGCCAACACGTCGCTCATCATATCAGAGCCGCAGGCGGTATGTACCTCACTTCCCAGAAGCTCCTCGCCGGAAAGCACCTTTGCGTCCAGAAGATTTTTAATGTCATTGATAGTCATAAGAGTCACCGTTCCTTAATTTATGTTTTTCACAAGTCCCGTAGGACGTTTTTGTGTATGATACATTGATATTGTAACATAAAACTTGATATTTGTAAAGAGCAGAAAAAATTATTGTTAACGGTGGAAAATTTTGGGCAGAAAGCACATATTGACAGGAGGAGAGGCGTATTGTATAATTTTAAAAAAGCTCGGAGGGAAAAGTTATGAAAGAAATGATAACGCTTTGCGGGGACAACTGCGCCGAATGTCCCAGATACAATGCTCACAGCGAGGAGGAATTAAAAGCCGCCGCCCTTTTATGGTACAAAATCGGCTGGAGGGACAGGGTGGTTTCCTGTGAGGAGATGAAATGCTCGGGCTGTTCCTCCCATAAGGTCTGTACATATAATTTGGTTGAATGTACCAAAGCGCATAAGGTGGAGAAATGCAATCAGTGCAAAAATTTTCCCTGCGAAAAAATATCGGATATGCTGAAGCGCTCGGCGGAATATCAGGATAAATGCAGGAAAATATGTTCCCCCGACGAATATGAAATATTGGAAAAGGCGTTTTTTGATAAGGAAAATAATCTGAAAAAATAAGGAGCAAAAATGGAAGAGCTTAGCATAAAGGACTATATACGCAGAGAATTGTCACCTGGGGAACAGAAAATCACATTGGATTTTGTGAATTATTTAGAGGAAAGATCCCTCGGATTTTATAAGGACGACTGCGGCTGCTGGAAAGATAAAATATATTATTGGGTGACGTTAAAGGACAGATGTGTTTGCTTTATAGCGATAAAAGACCCTGATGAAAAGGAAAACAGCTGGACAGTGTGGTCGGACGATATTGACACCAATCAACCTGTCTGCGAAGAAGTAAAGGAATACGCATGGCACTGTGTTGACCACTGTATAAACTGCGGCTCCTGCGGAGGTGGCAGACGAAAAAACGTGTTTGACAGAGAGTTTGACGACGTTTGCGGCTGTACTTTCAGAATAGACGATCCCGACGCTAAGGCTCTGGCGTTTTTGAAAACAATGGTCGATATGAGAATAAAGGCAATCAACGGCTCTGAAAAATAAATTTTCTGCATAAAATAAAAAATCGCTCTGCGGGCAAGCAGAGCGATTTTTATTACTAAAGCCAAAGTCCCATCGCCGCTATCATAATTGCTCCCGGTATGCCCAGAACGGCGCTTATCAGCACTGTCACGAGGTTTACCGCTATTCCGCTGCCGGAAAAGCCCGTCAGCAGCGCTGAAAGGACAAGCGAGGCTATTCCCAGTCCAGAATTTATCAGCATCACTTTTATCGGTTTTTTCTGTCTGCCGCAGAGATAAAGATATGTAAGGGCAAGCGCCGCACCCAGTATCATCATCAAAACGTCCATTCTTTCACCTTCCTTGATTTTGCGCCTTTACAGCCTGTCTGTATAATCTATCCTTATTCCCTTTTCCCTCGCCCGTTTCAAAAGATAGGCATAGCGGGACTGGAGGGCGCGCTGTTCGTATATAACAGCCTCTATCACTTCGTCCTCCGTAGCCATATTGAAAAGCTGCTCGTTTTTCACTATCATCTGACTGAGCTGACGCAGTTCCTCAAGTATATCAGTGCTTTCCCTGCTCATCAACATTTTAACACCGCCTTGTCCGATTTGGGAATATTCAGATGTTAAAATATATGAAGGCGAGCTTTCGGATATTACAAAAAATCCGCAAAGAAAATCTTTGCGGATCTGTTTTTTAACTTGCGTTCTTTTTGGGATTTTTGTTTATCAGGCTCTTGCGCTTGCCCGCGGTCTTAAGGGGCTGAGTTCCCTCACGGACGTTTTCTGCGGTGACTGTCACCTTTGTTATCTTTTCGTCGGAGGGCGCCTCAAACATCGTCTGGGACAGGACTTCCTCAACTATCGAGCGAAGTCCTCTTGCGCCAGTTTTGCGCTCGATCGCTTTTTTTGCTATCTCGTGGAGCGCTTCGTCCTCGATCTCCAGCTCGATCCCGTCCAGACCGAACATATAAATATACTGCTTTATTACGGCGTTTTTCGGCTCTACCAGTATTCTCACCAAAGCGTCCTCGTCAAGCTGGTCAAGGACAGTGATTATGGGAAGTCTGCCCACAAGCTCGGGGATTATGCCGTACTTTACCAGATCCTCGGGGGATACCTGATGATATACGTTGGCAAGGTCGCTGTCCTTTTTCTTGGTTTCAGCGCCGAAGCCCAGCGTTGAGGAGCTTATGCGGGAGAGAATGGTCTTTTCTATTCCCTCGAATGCGCCGCCGCAGATAAACAGGATATTTCTCGTGTCTATCTGGATAAATTCCTGATTGGGGAATTTTCTTCCGCCCTGGGGAGGAACGTTGGAGACAGTTCCCTCCACTATCTTCAAAAGCGCCTGCTGTACGCCCTCGCCGCTTACGTCACGGGTTATTGAAACGTTTTCGGAACGGCGGGATATTTTGTCTATCTCGTCGATGTAGATTATTCCCTTTTCGGCCGCCTCGATGTCGAAGTCCGCCGCCTGTATCAGACGGAGCAAAACGTTCTCAACGTCCTCGCCGACGTAGCCCGCCTGTGTGAGCGTTGTGGCGTCGGCTATCGCAAAGGGAACGTTCAGTATTTTTGCAAGAGTCTGCGCCAGCAGCGTCTTTCCGAGACCTGTGGGTCCCAGCAGAAGCACGTTGCTCTTTTGCAGCTCTATCTCCTTTTCCTTCTCCTTGTCGTTCTGGGAAAGGATACGCTTGTAATGATTGTACACGGCGACGGAAAGGACTTTTTTCGCCTCGTCCTGACCGATAACGTACTGGTCGAGTATCTCCTTTATCTGGGCGGGCTTTAACAATTCGTTCTTTTTAGGCTTGCCGTTTGACCAGCGGGGGTCGCTTATGCTGCTTTCCTCGTAGCTGGGAATGTCCCCCTCTTCAAGCAGCATATTGTAGGAGGCTATCACGCATTCGTTGCAGATAACTCCGTTTTTGCCCACCAGCATTCTGGTGACGTAGCCCTCGGTCTTGCCGCAGAAATTGCATTTCAACATATTTCAGATAATTCCTTCTTAAATCAGCGTTTGTCGTAGATCTTATCCACTATGCCGTATTCAAGCGCTTCCTGAGCAGTCATATAATGATCGCGGTCAGTGTCTGCGATTATCCTTTCAAGTGGCTGACCCGTCATTTCGGAAAGCATACGGTTCATCTTGTCCTTGACGTAGATTATGTGCTTTGCAACGATGTCGATGTCGGAAGCCTGCGCCCTGCCCGTTCCGCCTGAGGGCTGATGGATAAGCACCTCGGAATTGGGTAGGCAGATACGCTTGCCCTTAGTTCCCGCCGCAAGCAGGAATGCTCCCATTGACGCCGCCATTCCCATACAAATGGTGGAAACGTCACACTTGATATACTGCATCGTATCGTAAATTGCCATACCGTCTGTGATAGAACCGCCGGGGCTGTTGATGTAAAGCTGTATGTCCTTTTCGGGGTCCTGTCCCTCAAGGAATAGGAGCTGTGCGACCACAAGGCTTGCGGTCACGGAATTTACTTCCTCGTGGAGCATTACAATTCTGTCGTTGAGCAGTCTTGAAAAAATGTCGTAGGCTCTTTCCCCGTTGCCCGTCTGCTCTATGACGGTGGGTACAAGGCTCATATAATCCATATGCCGTTCCTTTCTGTCGATAAAAATTATGCTTTTACGCTGTCCTTTACAAGATTAAAGGCTTTTTCCACTTTTATGTCCTCGCTGAGAGCTTCTGCGGAAATGAGCTTCTTTACCTGCTCAACTTCCATTTTGTGTTCCTCCGCAAGGTCGGCGTAGTGCTTTTCCAGCTCTTCCTCAGTCGCCTCGATGTTCTCAAGGGCGGCTATCTTTTCAAGAGCAAGTCTGAGCTTCACTCTCTTTACAGCGGAATCACGGAAGTTCTCCCTGAACTGCTCGATGGTGGAGCCTGTGTATTTTAGATAATCCTTTACGGTGATGCCCTGGTATCTGTTGTTGTATTCCCAGTCACGGACCATATCGTTTATGCTGTTTTCGTACATAGCGTCGGGTATCTCACCCTCTACCTTTTCGATAAGAGCGTTGTTGATATCGGTCTCAAACTTCATATCAGCAGAGCGCTCCGCCTGCTCCTCAAGTTTTTTCCTCTGGTCGGCTTTCAGCTCGTCAAGAGTATCGAACTCGCTTACGTCCTTTACAAATTCGTCGTCAAGGTCGGGCAGCTCCTTGCCCTTTATCTCGTGGAGGAGGCATTTGAACACTGCGGGCTTGCCTGCAAGCTCCTCGGCGTTGTAGTCTTCGGGGAAGGTCACGTTCACGTCAAAGGCTTCGCCTACGTTCTTTCCCTCTATCTGCTCCTCAAAGCCGGGGATAAATCTGCCGCTGCCAAGCTCAAGGCTGAACTTCTCCGCCTTGCCGCCCTCGAACGCCTTGTCGTCAACAAAGCCCTCAAAGTCAAATACAACGGTGTCGCCCTTTTGTGCGGCTCTGTCGTCAATGTCGATTATGCGGGCGTTTCTGTCGCGCATAGCTTCGATAGACTTGTCAACGTCCTCGTCGGTAACAGTTTTGACCTCTTTTGCTATATTTAATCCTTTGTAGTCGGAAATATTTATTTCAGGCTTGGTGGTGAATTCCGCCTTGAAGGAAACGCCCTCCTCCTTGCCGACAGCGGTGACTTCTATCTTGGGCATATCAACAACGTCAAGTCCCAGCTCCTTTACAACGTCGTCAATGGTGCTTCTGTAAATGGCGTTTATGGCGTCGTCATAAAAAACGCCCTCGCCGTAATGTGTTTCGATCATCTTTCTGGTGGCTTTGCCCTTGCGGAAGCCGGGAACGATTATGTTCTTTCTCTTTTTGAGAAATGCTTCCTGTACCGCAGCCTCAAATTCCTCGGGGCTGTTCTTGAATTCCACCTCTACGGTGTTGGTAGCTGTTTTGTTGTTGCTGATTATTTCCATTTTATTTTCCTCCGTTTTTACAGTCAAATTATATTATAGCATATTATTATCGGATTTTCAACTGTTTGTGAAAAAAAGATGAGCTAAATTTCGAATAATATCAAAACAGGGTTTCTGCGTGAACAGGAACCCTGTTTCAACCTTTTGTCAGGAACGGCAGTTTCAAAATCACAGCGCATTTCGTCAAAAAGCGACAATTTCAAAATCCACGTTCATCTTTAAAGCATTGTCAACTGCGCTGCTCTTCACGTCCCGTCTTTTTTCTTCTGATGTACCACACTGCGATGAGCATAACGGACGCAACCGCCATGATCGCTGCACCAAGGACAACGAATGTTCCTGTCCCGCTGCCGCCGGCGGACGGTAATTCCTTTATCTCGCCGTTGACGAACAAAAGCGTGGGATCCAGATTTGTATTGGAAATAGTGTTTATGACTGAAGCCGTGCCGCTCAGAACATTTCCTCCACTATCTTCAACACGCAGGAACATATAATCCGTCGGAATGTTAATTTCGCTGACAGTATACTCTGTATCAGTCGGAATATTGGCAAAAACGACGCTTTCCCCGTCTTTCAGCGTAAATTCATATGTCAGTTTGCTACCATCTAATGATTCATAAGCAACTACATCGCCGCCTTTTGTTGCGGTTATTTTATAGTCTTTTTCCGGAGTCATGGATTCGCCATATGTGAAAACTGCACGGAATTTAAATTCTTCTGAACTTGGGTCATTGCTGCTGACAACTTTTTTCTCTACGGTAAGCGTACTGCTCAAAACATTTTCAAAGGGGATAGTTACACCATCTGTTGTTGCGGTGTAACGGTCAGGTTTTTCACCACTCACAACATGAGTATAAGTAGCAACAAGATTATTTTCTGTCGTTTCGCCGCCACCGGGATTCGTAGTTTCAGGTGTTACCGTAATAAATAAGTCTATCTTTGGCTCACGACAATACATACCTTCAGGTTCTTGTTCCGAAATGGTAAATTTGTATTGTGTTCCTTCTTTCAACGTGCCTGTATTGTTTATTGTAATTTCACCCAGGTTCAACGTTTTTTCGTTTTTGGTTTCATCTCCCGATGAATAGCTGAGAGCTGCTGTGTAAGAGGCGCCTGATTTTTCAACATGTTCAGGCATAGTTAATACTTTATTATCTATTGCAGTTTTTGTGGGATCATCAGGTGTTATATTAAATTTGAATTCATCTCCGTCTTGCCATGTTCTGCCGATGATATTTTTGGAAATTCTGAGATCAAAAGCAGTGTCATAGTAGTTGTTAACAAATTCAATATCTGTGCCTTTCGTTGTGTCGACGTTGGTCAGCTTCATCGTACCGTCTCCGTTATCTTCAACTTTAACAGTAATGGTATATGTACCAAGCACAGTACCTCCATCAATGGTTTCTGTGACGGTAAAGGTATATTCTCCCGCCTCTGTGAAAGTGATCGAACCAAAATGGTCTGAATAGCTTTTATCTTTCTCCGGTTTATCATCATTTGTAATGTCAATATCTGCTAAAGAAGGCATATCGACTTTTACCGTGTCGCCACTCTCTTGTTCAATTGTAAAGGAGAATTTGTCTGTATCAGTCCAGTCCCTATTCAACGTCTTTATGATATTAGGCGTCCACGTGCAGCTGGTGTTGTACTCGTTGCTGATGGTCATGGTGTGACCGTCGGCAGATTTATTTTCATGAGATTCTGTCTTTTTTATCAGTTTATCATAACCACCTGACGGCGTGCCTGTTGAATCTGTATATTGTATTAGTTGTTTGCTTTCAGTAAGGTACCACCATGTGACTGTTTTGTCACCATCCTTTGTTATTTCAGGATTCCACTCAGCTTCAGTCACAACCGATTGAACAGTCTTGCAGTCAGCGACTAAATTGTCAGGATCCTTGGAACCCTTATACAGGTTCAGATCCATCTCGTCGATGATACCGTCTTCTTCCTCGCTGTCAGTTCCCTCACTGCCCTCTTCTGTATTTCTCAAAATAATTTCAAGGTAGTAGACAGTATCGTCATAGGTGATACCGTCCAACACTTTGTCGTCATTTACTCCTGCCGGAATGTCCTCCTTTATTTCGAGCAAATACGTAACGGGGAGCGTTTCTATTGTGTAGTCACCTATCACACCTTCAGGCGGATATTCCTGACCGTTGTGCTCGTCCGGATCCCATGGCTTTCCAGTTTTGTCTACATACTGAACATGGAAAACAATATCCTTGAACGTAAATGAGCCAAATTGCCAAGCGCCTTGATTTGTCTTCGTAAACGTGTGAGTCCATCCTGAGGTACCATCGGCTAATGTGGTTAATGTAAAATCACTGCCGGCTGTACCGTTGATCACGAGATTGCCGTTTTTTATTGCATTCTGCGTTTCGGTATCCTCGCCGGACACACTCACTGTAAATTTGTCATCTTCATTCCAGCCGCCAGGTCTGTCAAAGGTCTTTTCGATCGCATAGGACGTGGACTGTTTTGCGGGAGCGGGAGCGTATTTGTTCGTAAACAGAGGGCTGCTGCCTGCGAAAATCTGTGAAAGACTTGAAGGATCAGTAGTATCCCTGTAAGTGATAGAAGAAATTTCTGCAACAAGATGTGAGTTGTCTTTATTTATTTCTGTTCCTTCTTCAACGCCTGCCTTTAGTTCACGTGTTACGTTTATCTTGATAGTGTACTCAAGAGGGGATTTTGTCAGCGTGTCATCGCCCGCAATGTTGATGTCATTTTCCTTTATCGTGAAGGTATATACACCTGCCATTGGGAATGGTATATCGCGGAATGCTGCAGTAGCCCCACTTTCTTTACCATCAACAAGAAGAGGAGCTGATACTTTTCGGTCGGGGTATTCAAATGTGTATTCGTAATTATTGGCGTCTTTTGCCGTATACTTGTAAAAATCATTTGTATAACTTATTTCGACTGTGTTTTTATCTCCACTTTCTTGGAAATGTTTTGCAAATTCTCCAAGAGCACTTATAACATCAGCGTCAGTAGAGTAGTTCAGTATCTCCTTTTCGGTTAAATCAATTATAATACCGTCTGCGTCACTAATATTACTTATACTGTTATCAAAAGCGTTAGATATGTTAAAAGAAAATGAATCCGCAGCAATACCTGTATCAGCGTCCTGCCATGATCTGCCCTCAATTTGCTTTATAATATTAAAATTCTTATCGGCAGGCGCATTACCGATATTAAGAAGTGCATAGTTGCTTTCAAATACAGAATAAATGCCACTGTCTTTTTCATCTTGTGTAAGGGTCGTGCCTTGCGCTTTTACAACATAAAATTCATTCAGAATACGATAACCGGCAGGCGCATACATTTCACGGACAACGTAATTCTTTGATGAATCAAGTCCGGGGAAAGCAATACGGCCGTTTGATCTTGTGGTATCAGAGCCGACCTGAAGAGCGTTCAATTCGGATATTTTATTTTCTTCTACAAGCTTTTTGATGTCATCAACAGTCTCACCATTAGACAGCTCATAAACACGGAATGTAGCGCCTTGCAGGGCATTAGTTTCTTCTACTGTATCGTGATATTTGAATATTTCTATCGTGCCGTGTTTCACAGCGTTTGTAATGGTGACGGAAATGGTATCGGAACCGAAATTACGGTCAATGACTGCTTTATATGGGGAAACTTTTTCGTCAAGCGGAGCTCCCCAACTTAACTGATCAAGCAGAGATAAATCAGGTATATTTGAAAAGCTCTCAACTTTTGATCCTGTTGTATCGTTAAATTTATCAACGATTTCGTTCAGTGATTTAAGCTCTGCACGGTAAGATTTGCCGACAAAAGTTGTATATTTTCCTGATGAGGCGTCGTATTCAAATGTGTGTTTATAAATATATCCGTCCTTTATATAATATTCAGAATCGACATAGTAATTGTCAACAGCACCGCTTTCATCTTTTGAATGAGGATATGTGTAAGTATACTGCCAGGAATTGATTGCTGACAAAACAGGATATGCATAGGTTTTTACGGTATTGCTGCTTTGCAGCTTATAGCAGACCTTGTATGCAACGGCGTCGGGGTGCGACTTTTCCGGCTCGTCCCATACCTTTTTGAATTCAAGAGTCTGATCTAAGGTTTCGTAATAGTAACCGACGTCGACCGCGCAGACGGTGTGAGTGGTATTATCTTCGCCGGTGCTGGTTATTTTTGTCGGATCAACGCCGCTGCCGCCGACAACGATGTGCTGCACTTCTGTGCCTTTATAGGATGATTTTGTACTTAATGTCCCTGATGTTCTGGCATAGCTCTTATCAGCATAATAACCATATGGTTTACTATCTCTTGTTGGTGGAGCGGCGCTTTGACTACTACTCGTCAATTCATAATTGCTGCCGGGAGATTTGACTTCGTATATGTATTCTGTACCTGCAGCGGGATCATAATTTAACCCTGTAAATTTATATGAGCCGTCGCCTGTGGTCTGAGCGGTGTCGACAAGTTCATATAAATTTTTTTGATATGTATCAAAATTACTTGCATTGACTTCGGTCAAGGAATTATCAGTGTTATAAGCAACATATTTTTTCCCTTCAACAGGTGTAGTATCGCTGCTTTTTTTGTAAAGATTCAGCGTAATGTCTTTCAGCGGGTAATCGCCGGCGGTACTCATGCCGTTTAATTTTCCGTCACTATTAGCGTCAAAAAATACACGACCTGTGAGCACAAAATAATTTTCATCAGGATCCACTATCGTGATTATCTGCTCTGTAACTTCGGATTTTGCAGGTTTTGCCGGTATGAATGTCCAGAAATTAGCTATACCATAGTCGGAGGTGCTGCTCTTTCCATCTCCACCACTACTGTTTGTTTTGCCGACAGGATATTCTTTACTGTCCAGGTACTTTATCATATTTTGCTGTGTGGCGTCGGGAGTTGTTATCAAATCTCCGTCTGATGTAAAATAATCAATTACATTTGTGGTATGGCTATGGTCGCCTACACGAATATCTGGATTATTCGTAATGTAGTCAGATTGACGTGCATAATATTCGCCGCCATTATTGCCGGAACGAACATTACTATATTCCCAATATCTTTTAGTATCCGTTGGCTTAAGACCGGCAAAAAAACTTTCTACTACCTCTACTTCGCTTTCAGAATAAGCAGAGGTAGGAGTTAGCTTTTCACCGTAATATACAGCTGAATCGTCGTAGTAGATAACATTTCGGGTCCAGTCATAAATATTGTTTTTCTCTGTCAGTTTGCTGTCAAGCTGATTCCCTTCTTTGTCATAGATATGGCTCATTCTTGTGAATGTAATGCCCTCTCTTGCAACCTCCATATCTATTATAGGGAAATGTATCTCGCCCGCCTTGGTGGTAACTGTAAAGGCAATGTTATCTAAATTATATTCACCTTTACGTATTACTTTACCATTACCGTCCTTACCGTTCCATAAAAAATAGTTTTGGGAATGCGGCGTTACGGCTTTTGAAATTTCGACAGGAGCATAAGGATTACCATCTTCATCTGTAATACCATTAAACTCAAGGCGCAATGTGGCAGTCGTCGCTTCCTCTACGTCAAAGACAAAATATCCGCCCTGACCTGTGTAAGCGCCGGGGATCATTTTACCGTCTTTATCTATCGTGCCCGCAAAGTAAAGATTGGTCGCAGGGTCGGGCTGAACAGCCTTTTCGTACAGTCTGCCCTCCAGCTGATCGTCAGGGTACTCCAAAAAGATGTAATAGCTTTTAAGCATATCGGTATCCTTGGTGCCGGGATACCTGAATTCCACGCCCATTTCGTCAAAGGTGTTATCGTTATTTATGTCCTTTACCGATTTATAAATAATATCGCCGTTAGTGCTGTCAGGATCATAAATCCCCTTGTTGTTGGAAAAGAAGTTATAGGTATACGGTGATACGTTATTAAACTGCATTTTGTAGATGTAGCTGTCTTTTGTAAGAATATAATATGCGTCTCGTACTCCATTGCTGCTTCCTTCTCCCATTTCCATAGAGAGAAAGTCAGCATAAGTACGTCCGTGCTGTTCCACTCCGCTTTCATCAAACACGGTCAGGTTCAATGCGGCGATCCAGCCGGTCGCATATTTTTCGCCAAACATATGGTTTGTTGCAGTTGATGGCATACTCAAATTTTTTCTTGCAATATAAGTAGCAGTGCAATAGCTTTTGCCACTAGAAATGCCAGTACCCTTATTATAGGAATAAAATTCAAAAGTATATACACCTGTTTCAGTAACGGTATAGGTATATGGAGTATATGCATAAGTTTTTTCACCATTGCCATCATCAAATTGAGCTGTACCAGTAAACTTACCGTCTACCTTTTTCATATTCAGCGCAGCAAGTTCAACACCCGGATTTGCAATAAAACCGGTCTGGACAAAGCCTGCTTCAACTTCGCCGGAGGCAGTATCAGCCTTATATCTGATGTCGATAGGATGTTTCACACCTTTCAGGTCGGTCATAACCACATCAACAGAACCTTTATCTTTTCCGGACCCAGTAACCTTAAAATCCATATCGATCTTTGAGTCTGCCACACTTGAACCGATACAGATAGTATCTCCCTCAAAAGCATAGACATGGAAAATCGTACGCTTTTCCACGCCTCCAAAGCTGCCATCCCTACAAGCATAAAGCGGGCGAGCGGCATTAACGTAATTTGTATCATTTTCCCATCTATATAACAATGTTTCGTTAGCATATTCATCCGGGTCAGAAGTGCTTGGCGCAGATGCGGCGCATACATTTCCTGCAAAAGAGAAAAAGGCCAGCAGATCGATCTCCGCCACTACCGACAAAGCCATGCTAAGGCTCAGAATAAGCGAGAGTGCGCGTTGAAACAATGAGTATGACCTGCATTTTTTCATAGTAAATACCTCCACATTTCTGCTTACATACCGAAGCATTTATGCGTGCGATCCCTTAAATTGCAAAATATTGACAAAAGCGGTGTGGACACCGCAAAACAGCGTATTTTCAGGCAATATACCAAAAGCAGAGTATAAAACTCCATTCTTGTATTATTATAGCAAAATGAAGTAAAGAAGTCAATAAAAATACAAGTTCAAAAATTCATCAAAATGCACAAAATATTTATGAAGAAGCAGTCTGCGGACATAAAAAAAACGGCGGCTTCACCTTTTGTGAAATGCCGTCCGCTGAAACTGTTTGTATTTATAATGCTGAAAGAGCTTGAATGGTAATTTTTATGTGCTTTATTTTACCAGAACAGGGGTAAAATCCACGCAGTCGCACGACGCAATATGATAAGTTATCCCGTCCTGCTCGCCGATAAAGGCTTTTTTCCTTGCCGCGCCGTGAACGTGTCCGTAGTAGCAGTCCTTTACTCCGTGCTTTTGCATTACCTCGGTTATGTAATAATTCTTCTCCTCGCCGAAAATCGGGGGGTAATGAATAAACACCACAGGCGTTCCGCCCAGCTTTTCCCCTTGGGAGAGGGACGCTTCCAGTCTGCCCGCCTCGCGGTTCAGCAGCTTTACGTCGAACGGCTCGCCGTCGTCGTTTATCCAGCCTCTCGTGCCGCATATCGCTATTCCGTCCGCAAGAAAGGCGTTGTTGTGAAGTATCTTTATCCTGTCAAAGCCGCAGGTTTCGAGAAAGGCGTCCATTTTTGCCTTTGTGGTCCACCAGTAGTCGTGATTTCCCTTTATGAAAATTTTATTGCCGTAAAGCTCGTTGTTGATGAAGGCAAAATCCTTTTGAGTGTTCTGTAAGGACATCGCCCAGGAAATGTCGCCGTTCACCACAACGGTGTCCTCCTCCGTCACAAGGGAGTTCCAGTTTTCTTTAAGCCTTTCAACGTGGTTGCTCCAGCCTTTGAATATGTCCATAGGCTTATCCGTGCCGAAAGACAGGTGCAGGTCGCCTAAAACGTATAAACTCAACTTATCACCTTACTTTTTCAGGAAGTCAAGCACTGCCTTGGGCATTTCGGAGCGATCTATAACGCCCTTGAAACGCACCGCCTTGTTCTCGGTGGCGGCAAGAGGCTGAGGTATCGTCGTGCCTGTCATCTCTTCCAGTTTTTCGATTATCGCAAATTCGTCAAGCCCTGCGGCGTCGCCCTTTAAGGCGTCAAATACCGCCGCGCCGAATTTATAGGGATTTGCGGTGGAGGCTATCAGGGTCTTGGTGTTGTCGCCGGTGGCTTTTTTGTAGTCGTTGTATACCTTGTAGGCAACGGCGGTGTGGGTGTCCATAAGGTAGGAATAGCTGTCAAAGCAGTCCTTTATCGCCGCCTTTGTTTCCCGGTCGTTGCAGCAGCCTGCGCAGAAAAGCTCCTGTATCTTCGCTTTGACATCGTCGGTGACCTCATATCTTCCCTCGGTCTTGAGAGAGGTGAACCATTTGTTGATAAGCTGTGTGTTTTCGCCTGAAAGATGATACAAAAGACGCTCAAGGTTACTGGAAATAAGGATATCCATAGAGGGGGAAACGGTAGTGTAGAAGGGTCTGTTGCGGTCGTAAACACCTGTGTTTATGAAATCCGTCAGGATATTGTTTGCGTTTGAGGCGCATATCAGCTTGTTTACGGGAAGTCCCATTTCCTTGGCGTAGTAGGCGGCAAGAATGTTGCCGAAATTGCCTGTGGGGACTACTATGTTTATCTTCTCGCCGTACTCTATTTCGCCGTTTTTAACAAGCTCGGCATAGGCGGAGATGTAGTAAACTATCTGAGGGGAAAGTCTGCCCCAGTTTATTGAATTGGCGCTGGAAAGGACTATGTTCGCACTGTCAAGCTGTTCTATTATCTCCTTGTCGGTGAAAATTGCCTTTACGCCGTTCTGGCAGTCGTCAAAGTTTCCCTTTACGGCGCAGACGAACACGTTATTTCCCTCCTGAGTAGCCATCTGGCGCTTTTGCATATCGCTGACGCCGTCCTCGGGGTAGAAAACGGTTATGGTAGTTCCCTCCACGTCTTTAAAGCCCTCAAGGGCGGCTTTTCCCGTGTCGCCCGAGGTTGCTACAAGAATCGCTATATCCTTGTCGGGAATGGTCTTTTTTGCGGAGGTGGTGAGCAGATAGGGCAGAATTTGCAGAGCCATATCCTTGAACGCGCAGGTGGGACCGTGCCACAACTCAAGAACGTAAGTTCCCTGCAAAAGGTGGGATATCTCCGCAATATTTTCCGTGTCGAAATTGTCGGCATAGGCGTTGTTCACGCAGTAGTGTATTTCCTCGTCGGTAAAATCCGTCAGGAACAGCTTGAAAATATCAAAGGCTCTGTCGGCGTAGGATTTTTCGCAGAGGGCTTTCACAAAATCTCCGTCTATCTTCGGCAGGCTTTCGGGAACGAAAAGTCCGCCCTCGGGGGACAAGCCCTGAGCTATCGCCTGAGCGCTCGTTATGCTGACGTCATTGTTTCTGGTGCTTTTATAGTTCATATTTTCCGTCCTTTCAGCTATATATCCATAGCGGTAAAATCCGACTTATAATACTCTATCTCCAATATCTGCGGGTATTTTTCATTTGTAACAGTGACGTATGCCACGTCAAAGCGTGTGTACAGATCAAGCTCCGTGTGCTCGCTCATATATTCCTCAGCGGTGAGGATAATGCGGCGCTTTTTCCCTTTGTTGACCGCGCCCGTTCCGTCCTCAAGAGCGCCGAATTTGCGGGTCTTGACCTCAACAAATGCGGCGGTATCGCCGTCTTTTGCTATAATATCTATCTCGCCGCACCGCTTGCGGTAGTTTCTGGCAAGTATCTCGCAGCCCTGCTTTTCAAGATATTCGCATACTGCGTCCTCGCCCGCTTTTCCTCTGGCGGCGCTTTTCTCGTTGCCGTACATATCACTTTCCGCCTTTGTATTCGGGGAATTTTCCCCGCTTTGCCTCCTGCTTTTTCAGGAATGAACGCCTGTGAACGGGGGTTATCCCGTATTCCTGAAGGGCGGCGATGTGTGCCGCAGTGCCGTAGCCTTTGTTTGCGGAAAAGCCGTATTCGGGATATTCCTTGTCAAGCTCGTTCATATAGCGGTCACGGCTCACCTTGGCAAGAATACTGGCGGCGGCTATACTGGCGGACTTGCTGTCGCCCTTTACTACGGTTTCGATTTGGCAAGGGAGGTGAGGAAGCCTGTTCCCGTCAACAAGGGCAAGGGCAGGCGTTGTCTGCAAGCCTTGAAACGCCCTTTCCATAGCAAGAAAAGTAGCTTGGAGAATGTTGAGCTGTTCTATCTCCTCCACCTCGGCGTAAGCGACCGAATATGCAGACGCCTTGGTGATTATCTCGTCAAAAAGCTGTTCGCGTCTTGCTTCGGACAGCTTTTTGCTGTCGTCAAGTCCCTCTATGAAAACGTCGTCGTCAAAAATCACCGCCGCAGCGTAGACTCTGCCCGCCCACGGACCTCGTCCCGCCTCGTCGATACCGCATACAACGCCGTTTTCTGCGCGTTTTGTTTTGTCAAATGCAAAGCGTTCCTCACATCGGAGGCGCTTCAAGAGTGATCTTTCCAATTTTACTGCTCCTGTAATCGTCAAGCAATGCCGCCGCCGCACGCTCGGTATCAGGCTCTCCCCCCGATACCAGCATACCTCTCGCCTTTGCTATAAGCTCGGTGGCTCTGCCGTCGGAAAAATCCGTTCCGTAACGCTCTTTTAAGCGGGCGGGATAGTGTTCGCTCAGATAACGTCCCAGACTGTCCGCAAGTGCTTCCACGTCTATAACGTCGTCCTTTATAGCTCCTGTGAAGGCGAGCCTTTCGGCGGCGTCCTTGTCGTCAAATTTCGGCCAGAGGATACCGGGAGTGTCAAGAAGCTCCACCTCTTTGTCAATCGTTACCCACTGCTTTCCCCGTGTGACACCTGGGCGGTCGCCTACCGCTGTTTTTCTGGAATTTGCCATTCGGTTGATGAAGGAGGATTTTCCCACGTTGGGTATTCCCACCACCATAACGCGCAGGGCTTTTCCTATCATTCCCTTTGCTCTGCGCCTTTCCAGCAGGTCGGCAAGCTGTTTTTTCAGCATGGGGACAAAGTTTTTTATCCCCTTGCCGCTTCGGCAGTCGCAGCAAAGCACTCCGAAGCCTTGCTTTTTATAATATTCACGCCAGCGGGAGGTCATCTCCTCGTCGGCGTAGTCGCATTTGTTCAGTATAATGATCCTGGGCTTGTCCTTTATAAGCTCGTTCAGGACAGGATTTCGGCTGGATTCGGGTATTCTGCTGTCAACTATTTCGGCGACTGCGTCCACCAGCTTTATGTCCGCCTCTATCATACGGCGGGTCTTGGTCATATGGCCGGGGAACCACTGGATATTCCCTTCGTAACTCATTTTTATAAAGCTCCTATCCTTTCAAAGGGGAGAATGCGGAACAACGCCTTTCCCACCACATATTTCATATCGATACAGCCAACGTATACCTCGGTTTTCCCGTCGTCCTCCCAGCGGCTGTCGGTGGAGTGATTGCGGTTGTCGCCAAGAACGAATATGCAGTTTTCCTCAACAGTATGAGGATAGGTCAGGTTGCCCCTGCTGTATTTGTCTATCTTCTCCGCCGCATATTCCTCTTCAAGAGGCTCTCCGTTGCGGTATACCGTTCCATCTTCGTCAATGTCGATAACGTCGCCTGCAAAGCCGATGACGCGCTTTACTATCAGGTCGCCCCGTTCGCTTTTTTCCTTTATCCCTGTCGCCCAGATAACTGCAACGTCGCCGTAATCCAGATCGTATAAAAGGGGAGATACGACTATTTTGTCGTTTTCCTGGAGGGTGGGTCGCATAGAAACGCCCATAATAACGTTCGTCCTTAATATCAACGTGAAAAACAGGACAGTTGCAAGCACCGCCTCGATCATAGACTGGAGCCATATATATGCGGTATCCGCAATGTCTTTACGCTTGCTTTTCGGGGAGATATGGGGATTTTCATTGTCAAAGGAATATTCCGTGCCGTATTGTGGGGTATTCATTCAGCGCCTTTCATTAGCGTCTTACTGCAAAAAGCCGAAGGAGTTGAACGGGAAAATGGAGAACACTGCTCTGCCCGCAATATATTTGCGGTCGATAAAGCCTATCTCGCTGAAAAGGCGGCTGTCCTTGGAATTGTTGCGGTTGTCGCCCATAACGAAATAGCTGTTTTCGGGAACGGTATATTCCTGCCCGTTTACCATTTCAAGGTTGCGGTGAGTGAGGTCCAGTATGGTGTGCCCGTCCTCGTATATCTTGCCGCCTGAGGTTTCGGTCTTTAACGCTTCGCCGTTGCGGTAAACCACGCCGTTGTCAAAGTCTATCTTTATCGTATCGCCGGGAAGTCCGATGACACGCTTTACTATCGGTTTTCCCCCGTCAAGCCTGGGCGCCTGCACGATGACTACGTCATTGTAGGAGGGAGTGTAGAAAAGGTCGGTGACTATCAGCTTTTGTCCGCCTGTAAGAGTGGGGAGCATAGATTCGCCGTCCACCGTATTCACTCTGACAACAAAGGTGAACAGCAAAACGATGATGAGCACTGCCATAAGAATGCTTTCAAGCCAGTCGAAGACCTCTCCTGCGGCGGTGTGGGCGCTCTTGACGTTTTCTATCCTCTGCTCTGCTTTTTGTTCGGCTTCTTTCTGAAGCTCGATATGGCGGGTGCTTTTCACTTCGATGGGCGTTATCGCTTCCATCGCCTTTTTCTCGTCAAAGTCGGAGCTTATGGACTTCTTATATTGCTCAAGGTCGTCGATGGAGTCCATCTTCACCTCTTCCTCCTGCTTGGGCTTGCGCTTCAGCGCTCCCAGATCAAGGGGAGGAGGGGCGTCGGGGTCGTCCTCGCCGCCTTGCATTTTCTTCATATATTCTTCTATGTCGTCAATGGAATCCATTGAGTCCTGCGCTTTTTTATCTTTTTCTTCCTGCATGATTTTTTCCTTTCACAAAGGGCAGACAAAAAGAAAAACTGCATTGCATGCGGCTTTTCGTAAGTGAAGCGTGACTGCCGCACCAGTAAGCCGAAATATGCAATGCAGCTGTCTGTCCGTTGCCTTGCGATCAGTTGAATTTGCTCTTGATCTTGGCAGCCTTGCCGACTCTGTCTCTGAGGTAATACAGCTTGGCTCTGCGAATCTTACCTGTTCTTACTACCTCGACCTTTTCAACAGCGGGAGCGTGAAGAGGGAATACTCTCTCAACTCCGCAGCCGTGAGCCACTCTGCGTACTGTGAAGGTCTCGGAGATACCGCCGTGCTTCTTGGCGATAACAGTGCCTTCGTAAACCTGGATACGGGTCTTGTTTCCTTCCGTGATCCTTACGTGAACCCTTACGGTGTCGCCTACCTCAAAAGAGGGAGCGTCCGTCTTGATGCTGTCCTGTGCAATAAGTTTCAGTGCATCCATTTTAAAATTCCTCCTGTTTCTTCAGACGATCATGCGTGATAATATGATAAAAACGGTTTTTCCGCAAAAGTAAGGAGTCGGGTCCATCGGCTCCCCGCAGCGGATCGTCAATAGTGAGCGCTTAAGCGCTACTCACGTTGCTTTCGCAACGGATAATGATTTTTTGCCGCATTATGGGCGGCGACTTATTGATTATAGCATTTTTTCTTAGTAAATGCAAGAGTATTATGTGAAATTTGTAAAAAATTTCATTTACGGCGACGAAATAAGCTGTATGTTGTGGAAAATGCACTCTAAAGTGCATTTCAACAATATGATATTAGCATTTTTCGCTCCATAAGTCAACAAGAAAAATGTAGACAAGCGTTATCGCAGCTGTTTTGTTCAGAACGCCTGTCACAAGGAGAAACGCTGCTCCTGCGCCTGCGGCTGTCAGAGCGACAAGTTCTATAACTTTCATGAAGCGCTGAGCCTTGTTAAAGGGCAGAATTGCAATAAGCAGGCGTTCAAGCAGTTTTTTGCCGTCAAGGTCGCCTATGGGAAGGAGGTTCATTATCCCCACGCAAAGGTTAGACACGGCGAAAACAAGGCGGTAGATACTGTTTCCCGCAGAAAAGTAAAATATGGTGAAAAGAATGAAATTCACAAGACAGCCCGCCGCAAGAACTGGGACGGACGCTTCTTTCCGCTGTTTTATGCAGATACCGCCGCCGCTGAACACAAGGGCTTTGGGAACGTCGCCTGAAACGAGCATTACCGCAAGATGTCCCGCCTCGTGGCAAAGGCAGGACGTAAGGCAGAGCAGACCGTAACCGCTTTTGTCAAGGGCGAGGATAATTCCCACCGCCGCAAAAAAGGAAAAGCGAAATACAAGCTCCACGCCGAAAAAGCGCAGGCTCACCATAGGAACAGTCTGCGAAAATACAGCAGAATGTTTTCATAAAGCGGCTGGGACAGCATTTCGGACAGCTTTATCAGCAGGCAGATACCCGCCGAGGTGCAAAGCTGAAAGACGATCACGTCACGCAGGCGTTTTCTTTTCACAGGTCTGGGGTCGGTGAAAAAGGCTTGCTGTTCCGTCTGAGGGGGCTGTACGGGCTTTTCTTCAACAAATGTTTCCTGCATTTTAATATTCTTCCTTTCATTTTTTGTAAAATTCCTTATGATATGCTTATGCGGAAAAATAAAAATAAATGCGGGGCATACGGCGGAAATGAAAAAAGGGAGCCGTAAAGCCGCCCTTTTTCCGATATTCAGTTGTCCGTTTTTTTGATCCCGAAAAACAGCCTTAAAAATCCAGCTAAAAATCTCGGACTTTTTACCACCACTATCTTCATATGTACCTCCCTTTCTATTTGCGGGCTCTCGCCCTTTTCAACGCTTCAGCAGCCATATTCCAGCCGCCGCAAGCGCTATTGCCAGCAGAACAAGGGTGAACTTTGCGGACAAAAGGCACAGGCATATCAGCGCCGCCCCGAACAGAACGGCGGACAGCTTGAAATTGTTGGAGCACCTTCTCCGTTTCATACCTTTTCACCGCCTTTGTGTTATTTTATTCCAAAGGGTGAAATTGTGTGAATTTTTTGGGGGAAATGGTGAGGTGGGAGGGAGGGTGGGCGATGGCGGGAAAATGGGGGGCAGGCGGCAAAAGTGGGGAGAGGTGACGCTCGTTTGCAAGTCAGCAGGTGGTTGAAGCTGAGAAAGTGAAAGAGAGGAGCAGGCGTTTTTCCTGCTCCTCTTTTTAGTTAGTACAACTGTTATTCATAGGTATTTTCCCTCTCAACCGCCTCGGCGTAAAGTCTGCAATAGCTTTCGTAGCGGGAATGAGGTATTTCGCCGTCGTTTACCGCCTGTCTGAGAGCGCAGCTTTCCTCTTTTATGTGAGCGCAGTCCTTGAAGCGGCATTTGCCGATATAGGGAGAAAATTCGCGGAAACAGCCTGCAAGCTGTTCTGAGGGGATATCTCCGTAGCGGCTCACTTCAACGGTTGAAAAGCCTGGGGTGTCCGCTATCAGCGTTCCGCCGTTCAAGCGGTAAAATCTTACTTCTCTTGTGGTGTGCTTTCCTCTGCCCAACTTTTTGCTTATCTGAGAGGTCTTGTGTTCGGCGGAGGGGAATATTCTGTTCATCAGGCTGGATTTTCCCACGCCTGTATTTCCTATCAAGGCGGTGGTTTTTCCGCTGACGTATGACAGCAGCCCGTCTGTTCCGCTGCCGTCAAGATTGTTTACGCAAAAGGTCTTGTAGCCTGCGGCGGAATATATTTTCTCATATTCCGACGGGTCGGAAAGGTCGGTCTTGGTGAAGACGAAAACCGTTTCTATCCCCTTGCTCTCAAATATCGCCGTCAGCTTATCCAATACGAAAAATGCGGGAGAAGGCTCTTTGCAGGACGCTACCAGCAATACTGAGTCCAGATTTGCAAGGGGAGGGCGTATAAGCAGGTTTTTTCTGTGGAGGACGTCTGTTATCACCGCTTGTGAGTCCTGCTCGTACAAAAGCTCCACGTAATCGCCTGAAACAGGCTTTATACCCTTTTGACGGAAAACGCCCCTGCTTCTGGCAGGAACGTCTCCGTTTGGAGTTTCCACGGTGTAAAGACCGCCTGTAACTCCGATTATTCTGTTTTTTTCAGACATTTACGGTTATTCCTCTCCGCCGCCTTCAGCGGGCGGTTCGTCTGTAACGGGAGGTTCGGTATCGGGAGCTGTTTCCGAGGTGTCGGAAACGGGAGGTTCAGTTACAGGCGGCTCGGTCTCCACATTCAGCAGCTCTCTGAATACGTTGCTGTTCAGGTTGGTCTCTTTCTTTACGGGGGTAACGTCAAAGTCCACCTTTGCTTCTATAAGCTGTGCGGATTTTCCTGTGGCTATGCTCTCTACCTTTATGACATAGGAGTGCTGTCCCGTGCCGCTGAATTCCCAAAGTATCTTCTTGCTTATGGCAAGGTCTCTTACCTCCGTCTTGTCGGATTGCAGAACTCCGTCGATATAGTATGTGAAGCGGAATTCGCCTGTGGTATCTTCGTTAATGGTGAGGGAGATGGACGAGCTCTTTGTTGCCGCCTCGCCGTTGCTTACCAAAATAGTCACTACCGTGTCCTTTTCAACGGGAGTATTTGGATCGATGCTCTGGCTGATGACTCTGCCCTTTTCCACGCTGCCGTCCTCGCTGGGACCGTATTCAACAACAAGTATTATGTCGTTGCGCTCTGCGTTGCTCTGGGCGGTGGCTTCCATAAGTCCTCTGAAGTCGGGGACTATCGTTCCTGTGGGAGAGGGACCCTGGCTTACGTAGATAGTTACCATGCTTCCCACCTCAACACGTGTTCTGGCGGGCGGGTCTGTCCTGATAACGTAGTTGTTGGGTATAGTATCGTTGGCTTCCCACAAAACCGTGGTCTGGAAGCCCTGGTTCCTCAGCTGGGCGACTGCTTCCTCTCTCGGACGGGAGCTGAATTCGTCTATCTCCTCCATACGAGGTCCGAGGCTGACGGTAACGCCTATTTGCTGAGTGGATTTAATGGTGGTGCCTTCGCCTATGCTCTGGCGGATTATCTGTCCCTCGGGAGCAGCGTCATGCTCGCTGGTGATGTCTATGCTGAGATTGGGGTAGGTCTGCTCAACCTGCTCCACGGTCATTCCCACAAGGTTGGGGACGGTAACCTCAACTTCCGTTGACTGCTGCGGCTGGGGTACCGTGTCGTTGGCTATCTTGAACACGACTATCGCCGCCACTATAACGAACACCGCAGTCACCGCAAACAGCACGGACAGCAACGGCGAACGCCTTGGTGCGGGCTCGTCGTCCTCCTCTTCCTCCTCCTCATCATCGGGTTCTGTCGGCTGGGCGGGAACGTATCCGTGCTCCTCCTTCTTGGAGGGCGTCAGCACAGGAGTATGCTCGGCGCTGTTTTCGGCGGGAGTCACCTTGTCAAAATACTTGGTGGTCTCGTCAGATGAAAAATACTTATATTCAAAGACTATGCTGGGATTTTGCTTGAACTCGTCGATGTCCTTTATCATTTCGCCCGCCGTCTGGTAACGCTTGGAGGGCTCCTTCTGCATTGCCTTTTCGGTTATCTCCTCCAGTCCCTCGGGAATGTCGGGATTTATCTCGGACATTTTCTTCGCCTGGGACTGCATATGCATAAGGGCGATAGCGACAGGTCCGTCGCCGTCAAAGGGCTTTTTCCCCGACAGCATTTCGTACATCATAACGCCCACGGAGTAAATGTCGCTGCGCTCGTCGGTGACGTCGCCTCTCGCCTGCTCGGGGCTGATGTAATGAACGGAGCCTATCGCCTTTTCAGACATGGTTTTGTCAGTCTCACGGTTAAAGCGGGCAATGCCGAAATCCATCACCTTTATTGTGCCATCGGCAAGGAGCATTACGTTCTGAGGCTTGATGTCACGGTGTACTATTCCCCTGTCGTGGGCGTGCTGGAGCGCCTTGAGTATCTGCAGGGTGAAATGTACTACGTCCTTCCATTTCAGAACGCCGTTCTTTGCGATATAATCGGTGAGGGTTATGCCGTCGATGTATTCCATCACAATGAATTGCAGCTTGTCAGTAAAGCCCACGTCAAATATCTTCACGATATTGGGGTGGGAAAGGAGAGCTATCGCCTTGGACTCGTTCCTGAAACGGCGGATAAAGTCCTCGCTGCCGATAAACTCGGTCTTGAGTATCTTTACCGCAACTATCCTGTCCTCGGTTATATCTCTGGCCTTGTAAATATCCGCCATTCCGCCCATTCCGATAAGCTCCAGCAGCTCGTATCTGCCGTCAAGCTTTTTGCCGATATTATTGTCCATTTCGTTATCCGCTTTCTCCGCACGTTCAGATTTATCCTCAGCTCTCCCCGTGCGGCGGGTGAGCCTGTTCAAATCAAGATCAGCACTGCAAAAGGGCAACGGTGACGTTGTCGCGTCCGCCGTTCGCCAAAGCGTAATCTATAAGCATATCACAGCATTTCTGCACGGGATTGTTCACGATTATACCAGCTATCTCCGCATCGTCCCCGTAGGAGTGAAGTCCGTCGGAGCAAAGCAACAGATAATGTCCCGCCTCAAGGTCTATCTCAAAATAATCGGGAGTTATGTCGCGGGACGCTCCCACTGCTCTTGTGATACGGCTGCGCAGGGGGTGGGTCCTGCTTTCCTCCTCGGTTATCCTGCCCTGCTCTATAAGGCGGCGTATCTCGGTGTGGTCCTTGGTTATCTGCTGCATATTCCTGTCAAATATATGATAGCAACGGCTGTCGCCTACGTTTATTATGTACGCTCTTTGCTCATATACGACTGCCGCAACGCAGGTGGTGCCCATTCCTCTCTTGTCAGGCTCGCTGTTGGAACGGTCGTAGACAAGACTGTTTGCGGCGGTGACTGAGGTGATAAGCAGGTTTCTTATGAAATTGCGGTTGTTGCTGATACGGAAACCGTCCTTTATCCTGTTGCTCATAAGATCGACCGTCATCTGGCTGGCACAGCTCCCCGCATTCTCACCGCCCATTCCGTCGCAAACTACCAATGCAACGGCTTCGTCGTTCTCACCGATAGTCTGCGCCCAGACTCTGTCCTGATTTTCATCACGGCAAAGCCCTATATCCGTTTTGGTAAAGAATTTCAAGTTAAATTCTCCTTCTATATTTCAAATATCATTTATTTTCAAGTTTACATATTGTCACGTCTCAGCTGTCCGCAGGCGGCTTCGATGTCGGCGCCCAGCGTTCTTCTCACCGTGGCGTTTATCCCGCCGTCGCAAAGGCGCTTGCAAAATTCCGCCGCTTTCGGGCTTTTGCTGTAACCGCCCTCCCGTATCTCGTTTATGGGGATAAGGTTGACGTGGCACACGCCCAGCGGCTTTAACAAAGCTATCAGCTTATCCGCCGTGTCTTTGTCGTCGTTCACGTCTTTTATCAGGGCGAACTCAAAGCTGATACGTCTGCCCGTCTTTTTGAAATAATCGTCGCAGGCTTTTATCAGCCGTTCTATGGGGTATCTGTCGTTTATCGGCATTATCTCGCTGCGCTTTTCATCGTTGGGGGCGTGGAGAGATACCGAAAGGGTAAGTCCTAAGTTTTTCTCCGCAAGGTCGTATATCCTGTCAACAAGCCCGCAGGTGGAGAGGGAAACGTGGCGCAGGCTCATATTCCGCCCGCTTTTGTGGGAAAGGAGGGAGAGGAACTTCATCACGTTGTCGTAATTGTCCAGCGGCTCGCCTATTCCCATAAGGACTATCGAATCCACCGTTCTCCCGCTGTCACGCTCGGTCTCGTATATTTGAAGAAGTATTTCTGAGGGCTGAAGGTTTCGCACAAAGCCCGCCTTTGTGGAGGCGCAGAAACGACAGCCCATTTTACAGCCCACCTGGGTGGAAAGGCAGATACTGTTTCCGTGGTGATATTCCATAAGCACGGTCTCCACCTTGCCGCCGTCAGGCAGTACATATAAATATTTTACAGTATTGTCAGCCTTTGATACAAGTCTTTTTTGAATTTTCAGTGAATTTATATAAAAATGTTCATTTAAAATTGCTTTTGTTTGTGCAGAAATATTAGTCATTTTGTCAAAGCTGTCCGCTTTGTTCACATGGAGCCACCTGAAAACCTGTCCCGCACGGTATTTTTTGTCACCGAATTGTAACATTTTCGCTTCAAGCTCCTCAAGGGTCAGCGACAAAATATCTGTTTTTTCCTCCATTTATTTCACCCTCCTGAGCGTTGCGGCAAAAAATCCGTCCCCGCCTGTCACGGAGGGGATAAAGGTGCGCATACAGGCTTCCTCCACGCCCTTTAATCCCAAGGGGACGACCACGGGCGCAAAATCGGGATTTTCCGACAGGAATTTTTCCACCACGCCCTGATTTTCATCGATGTTAAGGGTACAGGTGGAGTAGATCAGCGTTCCGCCTTTTTTGACGTAATTGGAGGCGGTTTTCAGAATGTGGTATTGAAGCAGGGGGAGCTGTTCCAGCAGCTTCATTTCCTTGTATTTTATCTCAGGCTTGCGGCGGATAACGCCAAGTCCCGAGCATACCACGTCGCACAACACCTTGTCCGCTTTGGGTAAAGTTTCGTCGTAAACGGTGGCGTCGTGAGCTTCAGCGATAATGTTCTTTATTCCGAGGCGTTCTGCGCCGCTTTTTATCATTGATACTCTGCCGTCATATACGTCGTAGCTGTACAGCTTTCCCCTGTCCGCCATAAGCTCCGCCATGGTAAAGCTCTTTCCTCCGGGGGCGGCGCATACGTCCATGACAGTTTCGTTGAAAATCGGGTGAGCGATAAGACAGCAAAGCTGAGAGGAAATGTCCTGCACGTGAAAAAGCCCGTCACGGTAGGCTTTTGTGCTTTCTATGCGGCTTATCCTGCCAAGCTCAAGACATTCGGGGAGAAGGGTGTTACGCTTTGCCTCTATCCCCTCCTTCGCCAGCTTTGAGATAAGCTCGTCGGGGGTGCATTTCAAGGTGTTTACACGAATGAAAAGAGGGGGTCTTCCAAAACTGCTTTTTAAAATTTCCACTGTTTTTTCTTCGCCGAACATTCCCACCCACTTTTTGACAAGCCAGCGGGGGCAGGAATATTCCACGGACAGCTTTGGGATACCTTGCAGATCCTTGTAGTCTATCGTCTTGCCGCTTCGGATAAAGCTGCGGAGTATACCGTTCACAAAGCCTTTACGATTATTTGGAGCAAGCTCCACGGATTCGTTCACGGCGGCGCTTTCGGGAACGGCGGTGTATAATAGCTGATACAGCCCCATTCTCAGCGGCTGTAAAACGTCGGCGTCTATCTTGTCAAATTCGGCGGAGGAGTAAAGTCTGATTATGTAATCCAGGGTCATTCTTCGCTCGATGACGCCGTAAAAAAGCATAGCGGCGAACGCCCTGTCCCGCTGAGACAGCTTTTCCCTGCTGAGGGCGTTGTCAAGAGCGATGTTAGAATACGTGCCGTTTTTGTGCATTGATATCAAAAGCTCGTTGACTACCTGTCTTGCGGTCTTCATAACAGCTCCTCCTTTCATTGAAATGTGAAAATGCGCTTAATTCCTTCTTCGGCGGGACAAAAGTATCAGCCTGAAAAGCTGAGCCATAGCTACCATAAGTCCCGTAATATAGGTCATAGCGGCGGCGGAAAGAGTCTTTCTCGCTCCCGCCTGCTCGTCTGCTCCCAGCAGAAACTGATCCTTTATCGTTCTCATCGCTCTGCGGCTGGCGTCAAGCTCCACAGGAAGAGTCAATACCTGAAACAAAACGATAAGGGCAAAAAGTATCACTCCCACGTCCACAAGGAACGGGATACTTGCAAACATTCCTATAAGGAAGAAATATATCCAGGTGCTTGAGCCGAACTGGGCGACAGGCACAAATATCGCTCTCAGACGTATGGGGAGATAATTCGTGTTGTACTGCACGGCGTGTCCCACCTCGTGAGCTGCTACGCCGATAGAGGCGATGGTGGGATTGTCGAAAACAGAATCGGACAGGGCGACGACGTTTGTCTTTGGGTCGTAGTGGTCGGTGAGATTTCCGCTTACGCGCATCACCTGAACGTTGTAAAGACCGTAGCTGTCAAGTATCTGCCTTGCTATAACGTTGGCAGGAACGCGGCCCGTTGTCACAACGCCGTTGTATTTGCGGAAAACGGAATTTACACGCCATTGTGCGATATAGGCAAACAATGTGACTATTATCACCAGCATATATGCAAAGAAGTCGTTGTTCAGAAAAAATTCGTAAAACATAGTTCCTCCCAGATCAGCCTAAAAGCGTTCCCGCAGGGACGTTCCTCCCGCGGAGAAAGTCGCTGTCGCTCATTCTTTTTCCGCCCTCAGGCTGAATGTCGGTAAGGCGAAGAACGCCTTTTCCGCAAGCTACGCACAGTCCCTCGCCCGCCGTTACCGTTCCTGCGGGAGCATTTGCGTCAAGGTCAAGGCGCCTGGCGAAATATACCTTCAGCCGCTTGCCCTCAAGAAATGTGTATGCGCAGGGGCTTTGGGACAGTCCTCTTATCTTGTTGTATATATTATCCGCCGTATCGCTGAAATCTATGCGGCACTCTTCCTTGGTGAGCATAGCGGCGTAGCAGGTGTTTTCGTCGGTCTGGGGGATCCTTGGAGCGTTCCCCGCTTCGATGAGGGAGAGGGCTTTCACTATCAGCCTTCCGCCCATCTGTGAAAGGACGTCGTGAAGCTGGGAAGCGGTCATATCATCGGGTATTTCCGTCTTTTCGCTGATTATCATATCGCCTGTGTCAAGCCCCTCCGCCATATGCATTATGGTGACGCCGCTTTCCTTTTCGCCGTTCATTATACAGCGGTTTATGGGGGCGGCTCCTCTGTATCGGGGCAGTAAGGAGGCGTGTACGTTGATACAGCCGTATTTCGGCAGGTAGAGAACAGATTTCGGGAGTATCTGGCCGTATGCTGCAACTACTATGCAGTCGGGGGCTATCTCTGTGAGAATATCAAGGGACTTTTCCCCGTCCTCGCCTCTGCGCAGGGAAAGGGGCTGATAAACGGGTATTTCACGCTCCACGGCGTATTCCTTTACAGGGGGCATTTGCATTTTGTGTCCTCTGTTCTTCGGCTTGTCGGGCTGAGTGAATACGGCGGAAACGTTATGTCCCGCCTTTATCAGTGCGTCAAGGCAGGGTACGGCGAAGTCGGGAGTTCCCATAAAAACTATATTCAAGGGCTTTGCTCCTTTCGGAAAATTATTGTTCCTTGCGTTTATCCACCATTTCGTCCGCAAGGTCGGTGAAGATTATGCCGTTTAGGTGGTCTATCTCATGGCAGAAAGCACGCGCAAGGAGCTCGGTCCCCTCGTATTTCACTTCCTTGCCGTAACGGTTTTGCGCAGTTACCTTTACCTTGGCGGGGCGCTGGACGTAGCCCCAGGTGTCGGGGCAGGACAGACAGCCCTCCACCTCGTGCTGTTTTCCCTTGGCGGAGGTGATGACGGGGTTTATCAGCTCTATCTTTCCGTCGCCTACGTCTATTACCACAACACGTCTGAGTATCCCCACCTGAGGGGCGGCAAGACCGATACCGTCTGCGGCGCGCATAGTTTCGTACATATCGTCCAGAAGCACCCACAACTTGTCGTCAAACACCGTGACTTCCCTGCTTTTTTTGCGGAGTATCTCGTCTCCGAATTTTACGATATTCCTTTTTGCCATATTTTTACCTTTCCTTTTATGATTTTATCCTTTCTTTGTGTAAGGAATGTGAATTTTGTCGGAATTTTCAGGTTATTTCCCCGTTTATGTCTATGTAAAGGCTGACATTGGTGAAAGCGGGGTCTTTGTACGCTTTCATCAGCACCTCATGCATAAAGCGGCGGAAGGTCTTGTTAAAGCGGCATTTTATAACCAGCTTGTATCTGAATCGCCCGCCCAATCTGCCTGTTCCCATTTTGGTGGGACCGAGTATGCGCAGGGGGAGCTTTTCCGTTTCCGCCTGCGCCTGCTGTGAGATGAGCTGGGAAAAGCGCTTTGCGGCGTTGATACAAGGCTCGTTCATCAGGGAGGAAAATCCCGCAAGGCAAATGTCGCAGTAAGGCGGGAACAAAAGCGCCTGCCTTATTTCATTCTCCTGATAGTAAAATTCCTCGTAATCCTGCCTTGCGGCAAGCTCAAGCACGTAATGCTCGGGGGAGAAAGTCTGTATGTAGGCTCTGCCCGTCTTGCTCCCTCTGCCAGAGCGTCCAACCACCTGCGTCACAAGTGAAAAAGTGCGCTCGTAGCCCATATAATCCCCCGAATACAGGGATTTATCTATCATCAGCACTCCCACAAGAGTGACGTTTTCAAAATCCAGCCCCTTGGCTATCATCTGAGTTCCAACCATAATGTCGTATTCCCTGTTGCGAAAGCGGGTGAATTTTTCGGAAAAGGCGTTTTTTGACATTGTGGTGTCGGCGTCCATACGCAATATCCTCGCATTGGGAAAATATTCCTTTATCTCGTCCTCAATGCGCTGGGTTCCCGTTCCAGTAGATAGAATGTATTTGCTTTTGCATTTGGGACAGGAATCGGGCATTTTCTGCGTGTAGCCGCAGTAGTGGCAGATAATGCTGTTGTTCGCCTTGTGATAGGTCAGGGGTATGCCGCAGGCGGGACATTCCATAACGTCGCCGCAGTTTATACAGCTTATGTGGGTGTAATAGCCCCGTCGGTTGAGCAGGAGGAGGCTTTGCTCGCCCTTTTCAAGGTTGGTTTTAAGCTCGTTTAACAGCGCCTCGCTGAAATTCCCCCTGTTGCCGCTTTCGTATTCCGCTTTCATATCCACGATGTATACCTGGGGGAGCGACGCTTTGTTGAAACGCTCGCTAAGGGTGAAAAGGCTGTATCGCCCTCTTTTTGCGTTGTAGTAGCTGTCTATCGAGGGAGTAGCGGAGGCAAGGAGCAAAAGCGAATTGTGTCTGAAAGCCCTTTGCTTTGCCACGTTTCTGGCGTGATAGCGGGGGGAACGGTCGGATTTGTAGGTATGCTCCCCCTCCTCGTCTATGACGATTATCCCTATATTGTCAAGGGGAGCGAAAACGGCGCTGCGTGTGCCTATTACTATTTTTGCCTCGCCGCCGCTTATTCTTCTGTATTCATCGGCTCTTTTGCCCATGGAAAGATTGCTGTGTATTATCGCCACGTCGCTGCCGAAAAGCCGCCTGAAATTTTCCACCGTCTGAGGGGTGAGGGAGATTTCTGGGACTAACATCAGGGCAGTCCTGCCGCTGGACAAAGCCTGCTCTATCAGCTTGATGAAAACGCTGGTCTTTCCGCTGCCAGTAACGCCGTGAAGTAAGGCGCAATGAGGTTCTTTCCCGTCCATAAGGGCGCTTATGCCGTCGAATGCCTTTTGCTGTTCCGCTGAAAGAGTTATGGCGGCGGCGCTGTCCTCGGCTCTGAAATCGGCGCTGTCACTTCGGGAAACGGTGTAGGTAAATTCCTCTAAAAGTCCGTATTTCACCATCGTCTTTATTACGGTGGAGGTGATGCCGCAGATGTAGCAAAGCTCCTTTACGGAGGCGGAGTCGTAATCGGCAAGGGCGTTTATCACGCTTTTCTGCCGTGAGGTGAGCTTTGACATACGGTCGTTCTGCTCAAAGTCCTCCGCAAGTCTTACCATATTTTCCGTTTCGTCGCCCACGCCCCGTTTCACCTGTTCGTTTTTCAGCAGAAAGCCCTTTTCCTCAAGGGAGGAAATTATCTTCTTCCCTGCTGGGGAGGAATAGCTTTCAAACAGCTTGGACTGGGCGGCGGCGCTTTTTGCGGCAAGAAAGCCGTCGTATGCCGCGCGCTCCTCCTCGGTAAGCGTTGAAACGTCCATATCCTGCTGGGGAGAATACTCCGCCTTTATGCTGAAGGTAAGTCCCGGAGGGAGAATGGTGCGTATTGCGTCAAAATAGGTGCAGAAGGTGTTTTCTTTCAGCCATACCGACAGGTCAAGCAGTTCTTCGCTTATCCTGACGCTGTCGTCGGGAACGCTGTATATCGGTTTCAGCTTTGAGGGAACGCACTGCTTTTCCTCTACGGAATAGACCATAGCTATACGCTTTTTATTCCCGCCGCCGAAGGGGACCATTACAAATCTTCCTTTGTCAACGCTGTTCAGTCCGTCGGGGACGATATAATCGTAAAGCGTGTCAAAGGCGTAAAGGCATTTGTCAACGGCGACTGACGCAACGGTAAGCGTGGCTGTTCTGTCATTATCGGTCAATTTATATCAACTCCTTTTGGGAGCGTTACCCGTTTATTATCCTGTCTATAAGCTCGGTATTCAGGCTTTCTCTGAATCCCTCGGCGGAAACTATCGCCGCAAGGTCGTCCACCGCCTTTTCAAGCTCGCCGTTTACGATGACGTAATCATATTCCTTGGCGCGGGAAAGCTCAGTCCTTGCCTGCAAAAGGCGCTTTTGTATGGTTTCCTCGTCCTCCGTGCCACGCTTGTGCAGGCGGCGGGAAAGCTCCTCCATTGAGGGAGGGAGAATGAATATCAGAACGGCTTCGGGAAACATTTTTTTCACGTTGGCGGCGCCCTCAATCTCGATTTTCAGCACAACGTTTTTTTCCTCAGAAAGCATATCCTCAACTGCCTTGCGGGGAGTGCCGTAAAAGTTACCGCAGTATTCGGTATGCTCCAAAAGCTGATTTTCAGCTATCATCTGCTGAAATTCCTCACGGGTCTTGAAGTGATAGCTGACCCCGTCCACTTCTCCCACTCGTATCGCCCTTGTGGTGGCGGAAACGGAATAATGCAGGTTTATATCGCGCTTTAACGCCTGCTCCAGAATGGTGTCCTTGCCGCAGCCTGCGGGGGCGGATACCACGAACAAAATTCCTCTTTTCATTGCTGTTCCCCGTCCTTCTCCGAATTTTTCAGCAGTCTGTCCGTTTCCTTGGCGGAAAGTATTACGTGACCGCTGTCCATTACGATAACGGATTTTGTCTTTCTGCCGCAGGTGGCGTCCACCGCCAGATTTTTTTCCTTAGCTGCGGAAATCATTCTTTTGGCGGGGGCGGCGTCCGCCGCGGTGACGGCTATTATCCTGTCGGCGTTCACAAGGTTGCCGAAGCCTATGTCAAGTAATATCATTGCTTGTCCTCATATTGAAAATAAAAAGTTTATCATAATATTATAGCATTTTTCACTTAATAAATCAAGGTCAGCCGCCGAAAAAGGTGTGCTCGATAAATACCTTTAATCCGATAGCCACAAGTATCACGCCGCCTAAAATTTCCGCCCTGCTTCCTAAAAGCTGACCGAACTTCTTGCCGAAAAATACTCCAGCAAGGCTGATGACAAAGGTGGTGAGCCCTATCAGAGATACCGCCGTCCAGATGTTCACGTCGGGCAGGGCGGCAAAGCTGACTCCCACTATCAGGGCGTCTATGCTGGTGGCTATCGCCTGTATCAGCAGGGCGGGGAGGGTCAGTTTAAACTCGGCGGGAGGTTCTTCACCTTTTTTCTTTGCACGAAGCTCCTTTATGCCGTCGAATATCATCTTCCCGCCGATAAATCCCAGGAAAATAAGGGCGATATAATGGTCGAACCGCCTTATTACGCTTTCAAAGGCTGTTCCCAGAAAATATCCCAAAGTGGGCATAAGCGCCTGAAAAAGTCCGAAAGAAAAGGCGGTGGCAAGCGCCGCCTTTACGTTCAGCTTTTTCATCGCAAGACCGTTTCCGATAGAAACGGCGAAAGCGTCCATTGAAAGCCCTACGGCGATGAGGAGCAGCTCGATGATTCCCATAAAAATTCCTTTCCGAAAATTTACGCCTTTTGCGACAAAAGCTCTGAGTATTCTTTGCGAAATTCCTCAAAGGTGCCGTTGTCAAGGGCGTTTCTTATCCTTTCAAGGAGAGTGTTGTAAAAATAAAGATTGTGCTGTACCGCAAGACGCCCGCCCAGCATTTCCCCGCTTTTGAACAGGTGGCGGATATAGGAGCGTGAGAATTGGCGGCAGGTGGGGCAGTCGCACTCCTCGTCGATAGGTCTGTCGTCAAGGCGGTAACATTCGTTGGTCATATGAGTTATTCCCCGCCATGTGAAAACGGTGGCGTGGCGGGCGTTTCGGCTGGGCATAACGCAGTCGAACATATCTATGCCTCTTGCAACTCCCTCGATTATGTTGGAGGGAGTTCCCACTCCCATAAGGTAGCGGGGCTTGTTTACAGGCATATGCTCGGTAAGGACGTCAAGAATGTGGTACATAACTTCCGTCGGCTCTCCTACCGCAAGCCCGCCCACGGCGTAGCCGTCAGTGTCAAGCTCCGCTATGTCCTTCATATGCTGTATCCTTATATCGTCGTAAGTTCCGCCCTGATTTATGGCGAAAAGGAGCTGAGAACGGTTTATGGTGCTTTCAAGGGAATTGAGCCGCTTCATCTCCTCCTTACAGCGGATAAGCCAGCGGGTGGTGCGTTCGGTGGACGCCTTGACGTAATCGTAAGGGGCGGGATTTTCAATACATTCGTCAAACGCCATAGCTATCGTGGAGGCAAGGTGGGACTGTATCTGCATACTCTGTTCGGGTCCCATAAATATCTTCCTGCCGTCGATATGACTGCTGAAGTACACGCCCTCCTCTTTGATTTTACGCAGCTTGGCAAGAGAAAAGACCTGAAATCCGCCGCTGTCGGTGAGAATGGGCTTATGCCAGTTCATAAACTTGTGAAGTCCGCCCATTTGGTATATCACGTCGTCGCCGGGGCGCAGGTGCAGGTGATAGGTGTTGCAAAGCTCCACCTGACATTTAAGGTTCACAAGCTCGGGGGAGGAAATCCCTCCCTTTATTGCGGCGGAGGTCCCCACGTTCATAAAAAACGGGGTCTGTATAACGCCGTGAGGGGTCGTAAACTCCCCTCGCCTTGCGAGATTTTCGGTTTTTATAAGCTTAAACATATTTCTTTCCTTTAATCGTTTTTTATGCAGGAGCGTGGGATAAAGCCAACTTTTCCGCTTTGTGCTATGCCGAAAAGGTAATTTTCCGTTTTGGATACGACGAAAAATTTTTCACCCGCCTTGACGGTGGGAAAGCTGTCCAGGTGTATCCAGGAGTGAAGCCCGTTCCACTCCCCTGTGAAGGCGGCGGGGACAAGTCCTTTTTCGCCTGTGGTCGTGTTTTCGGCAAGCATAAAATCCCCCTGCTGTTCGATGAATTTTATTATGTGGTTTTCCCAGTCAACGTATTTGGGGGACTTGTCCGGGGTGAAGTCTGAGATTATTTCTGTTTCTTCGCCTGCGGGGACGTATGTTACGTCAAAATCGTACTTGCCGCCGTTGACGTTTATTATAAGGGCGTTTATCTGTCCTGCGTATTTGGTGTTCATACCGCCGTCTATGTCTATGATACGCTTTTCCCTGTCGAAAATGGGAAGATTGGTGAAGTTTCCGCGGCGGAAGTTGTAGGTGGGATAATGCCCGCAGATAACGGTTTTGCTTTGCTGATGCTTAAGGCGCAAATACCACGGAGTTGTGAGAGCGAACCATTCTTCTTCTCCGTTTTCCCAATCAGGACGGTCCTCTATCCCCGCATGGACGAAGATGAAATGCGGGGTTTCTATCGCCATGGGAGCGTTTTGGAGAAAATCAAGGTCAGGCTTATAGGCGGCTATCACCTTTTGCCGCTTCGCTTCAAAATCTTCGCTGAAATCGGTTATGCCCAGGGTCTGCGCCATTTGAAGAAAAGTGTTGACAGGGCGGTATTGTATACGGTGGAGAAATTGCTCTTTGCTGTCTTTGTAAGCCATATGGTACGGCATTGTGTCGTTGTTGCCCTTGATAAAAATTGTTTTTGGGTTTTTGCAAAGCTCCCTGACGTATTGCAGGGTCTCAAGATTTTCCGTTCCCTTTTCCACTATGTCGCCCAGAATAAAAAGATAGTCGGTATCGGGGGC
Source organism: uncultured Ruminiclostridium sp. (assembly GCA_947630175.1). Classification (GTDB taxonomy): domain Bacteria; phylum Bacillota; class Clostridia; order Oscillospirales; family Ruminococcaceae; genus Ruminiclostridium_E. The sequence goes on from CANRGJ010000002.1 coordinate 123,205, forward strand.
GTAGTTGCACTTGTCCAGCAGCTTTCTGAAATGTTCAAGCGAGCCGTGTATGTCGCTGACGCAGATTATTCGGCAGGGGTCGGGGAGAGACGGTCGCACTATGTTCATCAGTATTCCCTCGTGATAATGTGTTTTATTTCCTTTGACGGGTCAAAAAGCTCAGTGCGGAAAAATTCGGGGTAAAGCTCGCCTTGGGGCAGGTGGTTCAGGTCAAGCCAGCAAAGCTCCTCCGTATCGCCGTCGCATTTTATTTTTTCAGGGTCGATAAGGCTGTAATCAAAGGGCTTTATGTAAAATATAAGTGAAAATTCATGATAAGACATGCCCTTCACCCTGAAAAAGTTCTCATGGATAAAGCCGAGGCGGTCTATCTCCGCCTTTACGCCTGTTTCCTCGCAAATCTCACGGATCATAGCTTCCTCGGAGGCTTCGTGGAGATGTACCCTGCCGCCTACGGTGTAGTACTGGTTATAGCGGCGGTTATGAGCCATGAGCAGGCGGTTTTCGTCGAGAATTATCGCTCCTACACGGTAGTTGAATGTGCCTTGGTCGGTTGTGAAGGTGCAGTCCATAAAAGCTCCTTTCGGCGGTGGGTGTCCTTTTTTTACATAAGTAAAATATATTATAACATATATTCCCGCCGTAATCAATACCGAAAATCTCTTTTCATTCGGTTACTTTTGCGGAAAATCCATTGACAAAAACCGTCAAAAGAGTTACAATATTAAACAAGAAAATAAAATAGGAGGACAATATGGCAGACGAAAAAAAGAAAAAGTTAGGCATAATCGGCGAGTTCAAGGCGTTCATCTCAAGAGGGAACGTGCTTGATATGGCGGTAGGTCTTATCATCGGCTCGGCTTTCACGGCGATAGTCAATTCTCTGGTAGGCGACCTGCTGATGCCGCTGCTGGGCATTGTGACAGGCGGAATAAACTTTTCCGATATGAAATGGGTATTGCAGGAAGCGGTAATGGAGGGCGAAGAGATCTTAACTCCCGAAGTTGCTGTGAATTACGGCGCCTTTATCCAGTACATAATCAACTTCCTGCTTATTGCGGTTTCCGTGTTCCTGCTGGTAAAGGGCATAAATGCGGTAAGAGCAAGAGCAGAGAGGAAAAAGAAGGAGGAAGAGGAGGCTGCTCCTCCCGATCCTCAGCTTGTTTTGCTTGAGGAGATAAGAGATCTGCTGAAGGAAAAGAAATAATAAAAATGCAGGCGCTTTCCGAAGGGAGAGTGCCTGATTTATCCCGTTTTACGGAGGTGAAACATGAACAGCGACTGGTCAAAATACATTCAGGGGATAAATACCCTTTACTGCTCACGCTCACTGCGTTTTTCGGATATGTTCAGAGAAAAATACCTCAACGCTTTCGGCATTGAAAACAAGGGGAGATTTCTTGAAACAGGCTGCGGTCCCGGAGCACTGGCGGAGGCTTTGCACCGCTGGTACCCTGCCGCCGAGATAACAGGTGTTGACAGGGACGAGGCGTTTATTGAATTTGCTAAAAGGAAAGCGCCCGAAATAAGGTTTCAAGTGGAAGATGCGACGGCGCTTTCCTTTCCCGACGACAGCTTTGACGTGACTATCTCCAACACGGTGGCGGAGCATATCGAGCCGTCAAAATTTTACGGTGAGCAGTACAGAGTACTGAAAAAAGGAGGCGTTTGCCTTGTGCTTTCCTCAAGGCGGGGGATAAAGATAAATGCGCCCTGCGTGGAGGAATTGTCGGACTTTGAGCTGGAAATATGGGAAAGGGCAAGTCTGCGCCGTGAGGAATACAACAAAAAAGCAGGCGTTTGTCTTTATCCCATGAATGAGAGGGAGATACCGCTTTGTATGGAGAAATACGGCTTTCACCACGTTTCTACCGAATATATCACCGTAAATCTCACGCCTGACGAGCCTTTTTATTCAAGAGAAACGGCGCAGGCTATGATAAATTCGGACAGGGAGTGCGATCTGGAGGGGGCGGATACGTTGAGAGAAATTGCCGCCGATATTGTGAGCGAAAAGGAAACAGCCGAGCTGAAACGGCTGATAAATCAGAGGTATGATAAGCGTTTACAACTTTACGACAGCGGGATCAAGCAGTGGGATACGGATATTCTTATGATAATGATAGTTAAAGGTGTAAAATAAAAAACAGGGGCGTATAAGGTCGCCCTGCATAAAACAGCAAAAGCAGACGGAAACCGTCTGCTTTTTTGTATCAGTATTTACAGCTCCCGCTGTGCTACGATAACGGTATAGTTATCCGTATCGTAAGTAACGCCCGTTTCCGCAAACCCGTTCTTGTGCCAGAAATGCTCTGCCTGGGGATTGCCTTTGACCCAGCCCAGTCTTACAGCCGAAAGCCCGTATTCTTTCAAATATGCGCACAGCTCGTGAATGATTTCGCTTCCGACCCCTTTGTTCTGAACGGAAATATCTGTCATAAAGAAACCGATAAATGCCGTTTTTTCATTGGGAAATTTATTTATAAGATCCATTACGGCGATAAGCTTATCCTTGTCATAATAACCTATGTAGTATTTATCGGAATGATCCTTATTCGGCGGCAACACTTTCATATCGTCGGCTATGCTCTGTTCGGTGACGAACGGAGGGCAATGTTTATAATACAGGGCATTATTCCTGCACAGGGCGTATATTTCCGCAATATCTTTTTCTGTCATACACCGCACAAAGTAACGATTTGAAAAAAGTGAAACGTCCATTGTATGCCCACCTTTAAATTTATCGAATTGACTGCCGTATCTGTAAGTACCGTTTTTATTTTACCGACATCGTTCTCATAGAATTAAGCACAGCCAGCACGCAAACGCCTACGTCGGCGAATACCGCCTCCCACATATTTGCAACGCCTAATGCGCCTAAAACCATTACCGCCAGCTTTACCGCAAGGGCGAAGATTATGTTCTGCCAGACTATGCGCATCGTCTTTCTTGATATCTTCAAGGCGGCGGCTATCTTTGAGGGCTTGTCGTCCATAAGCACTATGTCGGCCGCCTCTATCGCCGCGTCTGAGCCCATGGCGCCCATAGCTATGCCTACGTCTGCTCTTGAAAGAACGGGAGCGTCGTTTATGCCGTCACCAACGAATACCAAAGTGCCGTTGCTTTTTTCGGCTAAAAGCGTTTCCACCCTCTCCACCTTTTCGGCGGGGAGCAGCTTTGTGTACACCTTATCCAGCTTCAGCTCGTTGGCGACAGCTTCGCCTGCCGCTTTTTCATCGCCTGTGAGCATTACGGTATTCTTTATTCCCGCAGATTTAAGGTCTTGTATCGCCTTGGCGCTGTCCTCCTTTATCCTGTCGGAAATAAGGAGGTGTCCCATATATTTCCCATTAACGGCAACGTGGACGGCAGTGCCTTTTGTTTCTTCGCAGTATTCAATGTTTGCTTCTTTCATCAGCTTGTCGTTGCCTGCGAAAACCTGCTTTCCGTCTATCAGGGCAAATACTCCTCTGCCTGCAAGCTCTTTGACATCGCTTATCCTTTCCTGTGGTATCGGCTTGCCGTAGGCGTCCTTTACCGAACGGGCTATGGGGTGGTCGGAGTAGCTTTCCGCCAGCGCCGCATATTCGATAAGCTCCTTTTCATCGCAGTTTACAGGATATATCGCCGTTACGTCAAACACGCCCTTGGTGAGAGTTCCTGTTTTGTCGAACACCACCGTTTCCGCTTTGGAAAGGGCTTCAAGGTAGTTCCCGCCCTTGACGAGAACGCCTTGCCGTGAGGCTCCGCCTATTCCACCGAAAAAGCTGAGAGGAACGGAGATGACAAGGGCGCAGGGGCAGGAGATAACGAGGAAGATAAGCGCGCGCTCTATCCATTCGCTCCAGGAAAGTCCCAGCAAAAGAGGGGGCAGGATAGCCAGCAGGACTGCTCCCAAAACGACGCAGGGGGTGTAATACTTGGCAAATTTTGTGATGAAATTTTCCGTTCTCGCTTTTTTGGCGGAGGAATTTTCCACAAGCTCAAGAATTTTTGAAACGGTGGACTGACCGAATTCTTTTGTTACCTTTATTTCAAGTAGTCCTTCCATATTGACGCAGCCGCTTATAACCTCGTCCCCCTCGCAGACCGTTCTGGGAAGAGATTCGCCTGTCAGGGCGGCGGTGTTCAGAGAGGAAGTCCCGCTTTCCACAATGCCGTCAAGGGGTATCTTTTCCCCGGGCTTTACTACGATTATGTCATCGATATGCACCTCGTCAGGCTCCACCTGGACAAGCTCGCCGTCACGCCTTACGTTGGCGTAATCAGGGCAGATGTCCATAAGCTGAGTTATAGAACGGCGGGATCTTCCCACGGCGTAGCTCTGGAATAGCTCTCCCACCTGATAAAACAGCATTACGAAAACGCCCTCGGGATATTCTCCCAGAACGAAGGCTCCTATCGTGGCGATTGACATAAGAAAATTCTCGTCAAATATCTGACCGTGAGCGATATTCCTGATCGCTTTCCACAAAACGTCCCAGCCTATCAGCAGATATGGTACGAGAAACGCCGCTAATTTCCACCAGTGCTCAAGGGGCAGGAGATACGCTGTGACCAGCAGAACGCCGCTTAAAATTATGCGGACAAGGGTCATCTTTTGTCTTTTAGTCATACCAGTATCTCGCAGTCAGGCTCAATTTTTTTGCATATCTTTGCGGCTTGCTTTACCATTTCATCAAAGCGGTCGTCGGGGGCGTTTATCGTGATTTTCTGGGTCATAAAATTAACTGTGGCGTCAACGCCCTCCAGCTTGTTTATGGCACATTCCATTTTTGCGGCGCAGTTTGCGCAGTCAAGGTCTTTCAGCTTGTAGGTCTTTTTCATAATTTTTCTCCTTTGTAATGTATTATTCTTCGATATGTTCCATTCCCTGTCCGATTATCTTGTAAACGTGATCGTCGGAAAGGGAGTAAAATATCAGCTTGCCCTCCTTGCGGGCTTTTACCAGCTTGTTCACTTTTAAAACTCTGAGCTGGTGCGACGCCGCCGTCTGGGTTATTCCCAACAGGAGAGCGATGTCGTTCACGCAAAGCTCCGACTCGAACAGGGCGTAAAGTATCTTTATCCTTGTGGAGTCGCCGAACACTTTGAAAAGCTCCGCAAGATCGTACAGCATTTCGTCCGCAGGCATTTGTTCAAGCACGGTCTTTATGGTGCTGTCCTGCGCGCGGAGATATTCGTTTTCAGCCATATCTGTTCGTCCTTTCATAAAAACATATGTTTATTTGTTCATATATTAACATATAATATTCCGTTTGTCAATAGGGTTATGGGAAATTTTTTTGAGATTATCGGAGAAAATTTGTAAAGGGGCTTTTACAACGGGTTTATGGGAAAATATTTTTTAAAAAGCAAACAGCCCTCTGTCTTTAAATACAGAGGGCTGCTTCTTACAGCGCAAAGATGTTACTTATTGCTGTTCTCGTAAGATTCGATCATCTTCTTGACCATCTGACCACCGACAGAACCAACCTGTCTTGCGGTAAGATCGCCGTTGTAGCCGTCCTTCAGAGGCACGCCTACTTCATTGGCAGCCTGCATCTTGATAGAGTTCAGAGCAGGATTGTTTCTGTTGCCGTTCTTATTGTTAGCCATCTTATTATTCCTCCGTTTAAAATAAATGGATCGTTATATCCTGAAGGGTATTGGCAAGAGCTTTTGCCCTTGCGTTAATATTATATCTCCCGCAAAATCCAATATGTGAGGAAATTTTTTCATCGGACGGCAAAAATCGTAAAATCGTTTTTGCATTGATTATCATTATATTTTGTGTTATAATTTATTAAATATTATGATTTTAACGATTTGAGGAGGTGGAATTTTGAAAGTCCGTATTACAAAAACGCCTGATTCAAAAAATTACAGAGGAATGGGAGTAATAAGCGGGAACGGCTCTTCACGGCTGCTTTTAGATTATAAATACGAATGTCCTCAAAAATACGATGAGATAATGAATTTGATTTTTGCGCCTGATGAAAGAGGCTTGGGGGTCGTTCATCTGAAAATCGAAATGGGCTCGGATATAAATTCCTCCTCGGGAACAGAGCCGTGCGTAAAAAGATACGCCGACGAAAAGGCGGACGTGTCAAGAGGGGCGGGATTTGTCATTGCCGCGGACGCAAAGAAAATAAATCCTGAGCTTACTCTGGATATGCTTTACTGGAGCGAGCCTGCGTGGGTCACAGGGTCGCACGACGTTTACGCCGCAAGATACGAATGGTATATGGAAAATCTTACGGCGGCGTATGAAAAATATGGGCTGAAGTTTGATTTTGTCAGCGTGAACCGCAACGAGCGTGAGGTTGAGGCGGAATGGATAAAGTATTTCGCAAAAAGGCTGAGAAGTGAAAAGGGGCGTCCCTACGATTTTTCTAAAATAAAAATAGTCGCCGCTGACGAGGAGAACGCCTGGCATATCGGTGAAAAAATGATGGCGGACGAGGAGCTGAGAAACGCTGTTGACGTTATCGGCTCGCATTACACAAGTCACGCCACAAAGGATATAATCACGCTTTCAAGGGAATACGGAAAGGAGATATGGTTTTCCGAGGGAAGCCCGCCTATGACTTTTGCAAAGGGAGCAAACCGCTTTGACGGCAGCGGTCTGACGGGGATAAACGGAGTGCTTGACGTAGCCTGCCGAATCGCCGCAATGTACCCCTGTGGGCAGATGACGATGTATGAATTTCAGCCTGCTGTCGCCGCTTATTATGACGGGGTCACCTACTGCCACAAGCAGCTTATTGACGCCTGTCAGCCCTGGTGCGGATATTATGAGATAGACAGCGGGTATTATATGGCTTTGCACCTGTCGGGATTTTTCAGAAAAGGGTGGAAATTCTGCGATACCGCCTGCTTTTGCGACGGGGAAAAGGGCGGCGACGGTCACGCTCTTGTAAACGTAAGGCACGCCGCTATGACTGCTTATGACGATAAAACCGGAGATTACAGCGTGTTTATCGTAAATCCCACGGATAAAGAAATAAAGTATGAATTTCAAGTTGAGGGAATGAAAAATTCCCCGCTGAATTTGTGGGAAACAAGGGGAAACAGCGAGGGAGCGTTTGATGAAAATTATTTCAGGAAGATATGCACGGTTGCGCCTGTAAACGGAAAATTTTTAGTCAGCGCAAAGCCTTATTCCCTGCTGACGGTTTCTACCTTGGATACTCAAAGACCCGCGTTTGAAAAGCAGGCTTCAAAGATACTTCCACTGCCGTACGACGAGGACTTTTCATACAGCAAAAAATATCTCAGGGAAAGAGGAAACGCCCCGCGCTACACCGCCGACCAAGGGGGAGCGTTCGAGGTGAGAAATATCGGCGGGAAAAATCTGCTTATGCAGGTGATAGTGCCTGAGACAAAGGCGGAGGAGTGGGGATATACACCCCTTCCCACCACCAGCCTTGGGGACGACCGCTGGTATAACTATGAGGTCTTGGCAAAGGTGATTTTTGCAAAAAGCGCTGCTCCCGATGAAAATTTTGCGGGGATAGGGCTGAGGTACAGCCTTGCGTCAGTTGGTACAAGCGGTTATTCCCTGCTGATTTTTCAAAGCGGAAAATGGCTGTTAAGGCGAAACGACGAAGTGATCTGCCAGGGGAAATACGCTTTCAGGGGGCTTTCTCCAAGGCTGAGGATAAGGGCTGAAAATAACGAGGTCAGCGCTTACGTAAACGATAAAAAAATCATTTCATACGCCGAGGGCGGAGCAGGGATAAGCGCAGGGAGAGCCGCGCTTTACAGCTCCTATGATCAGAATTGCTTTGAATATATTCATATCGCTCCCGTTGGGAAAGCGCCTTATATTATGAGAGCCGACGACACGGACGAGTGCTTTTCCTACGGCGGGGAGTGGAAGAGAGAATTTATGAGCAGCTTTAAAAATTACAAGCGGACTGTTTCATCAACCGTTAATGGAGAATTTACGCTTGAATTTCAGGGTATCGGCTGCGGCGTTTTTGGTGAGAATAAGGAAAGCTGCAAGGTATGCGTCAGCGTAGACGGCGGTGAGGAAAAAGAAATGCTCCTGCCAAAAAGCGGGAGCAGAGAGATATTCTATTCCGTTTACGGGTTGAAAGAGGGAAAGCATTCGGTGAAAATGCGGGTGGTTGAGGGGGAGCTTTTTCTGGACGGAGCGCAGGTAAATACCACAAAATAAAAAAGCTGAATGGAGTTTGTCGACATAGTCGACAAACTCTATGAGGGAACCCCTTACGGGTTCCCTCATAAGCTCCCTCCTGCATCGGCTCCGCTACGCTCACGGAACTGTAAATATGCTTAGCATATTTACAGTTCACTGCGCCGATAAAAGAATAAAATTCGAGGCAAAGCCCCGAATTTTATAATATTATTAAAGTTAAATACGGCTGAAAATCAGAACGCGTCAATCGACGAAAGCGCCTGACATTCCAAGTCCTGCGCCTGTTGCCACAATGCTGAACATAAATATCATTATCAATATAACAACGCCTAACGCTATCGCCTCAAAGATAAGCATAGCGCGGCAGTAATTCTTTTTGGCAAGGGGAACGTCGTTGCTGAAGCCCCAGACGAACAGCAGGATTATGCTGATTATGCCCAGACACTGGGTGAGGAGTATAGTTCCCACCCACTGTCCCAGAGTCATAGGCGGGTCGGCGGGAGCGACATATGTGGGCTGACGGTAGGGCTGGGAATACTGATTATATTGCTGATTTGAGTATTGGCTCTGCTGGCTGTACTGAGTGGGAGGGGTCTGCTGAGGCTGAGGGGCGGGCTGCTCTATGTACTGGGTGCCGCAGCGGGTGCAGAACTTAAAGCTGTCGTCAAACACATTTCCGCAATTCTGACAGGTTTTCATAATTACTCTCCTAAAAAATATATTGTGAGATCTTCACCTTTTTTATAGTATCACAAATTCCCTTTTCTGTCAAGGAGGATTTATTTACCTTTTGCTTTCGGAGGAAAAATGAAAAAATTATTCTTTCTTTTCGGGCTGTGCTGTGCGGCGTTGATTTTCGGCGGAGCGTACGCTGGGGCGGAAGAAATAACGGCGGATTTCCCTGATCTTTCAGCGGAGCAGGCGGCTTTGCTCACCGACGGAGATTACAGTACGGTTTATCAAAGCGAAAAGCTGTCTTTGACAGTGAAAAGCGATGCTCCAATCAAGGCGGCTTATATCATATGGAACGAAGATCCTGCCGATTATACCGTTTCGGCGGGAGGGGAAAGCTTTTCCTTTGACGGAGAGATACTGCACAAGCTGATAATTTTTGAGAAAGCCGAGGAGGAATTCACGATAGACTGCCCTGAGGGCGGCAGTATCTGCGATATTTACGTTTTTGAAAGCACCGAGTTCCCTGATTTCGTTCAGCGGTGGGAGGAGCCGTGCAGGCAGGCGGATATGCTGATACTCGCAGCTCATGCGGACGATGAATTTCTGATGTTCGGCGGGACTATCCCCTACTATGCGGGAGAGCTGGGGCTGAAGGTGCAGGTGGCGTATATGACCACGCATTTTGAAGAACAGCCCCGCCCGCACGAGCTTCTGGAGGGGCTGTGGGCGGCGGGAGTGAGGAATTATCCTGTTTTCGGTATAATTCCAGATATTCCATACAAGCCGATATGGACTCTGAGCGAGGCGAAAAGCATTTACGATTACGACAGCGTGCTGGAGTGGTTCACCGGGCAAATAAGGCGGTTCAAGCCCTCCGTCATAGTTACTCACGACAAGAACGGAGAATACGGCCACGGCGCACATAAAATGGCGGCGAGCATCGTTATGGACGCAGTGGAGATATCAAATGACCCTGAGCAGTTCCCTGCTTCGGCGGAAAAATTCGGTGTTTGGGACGTGCCGAAAACCTATCTTCATTTCTGGGAAGAAAACGCGATCACAATGGACTGGGAAAGGACTTTAGACAGCTTCGGCGGAATGACGGCGAAAGAGGCGGCGGAATACTGCTACGGCTTTCACAAGTCGCAGCACGTCTGGGGTTATTCGGTGAATTATCTGGAGGACTGGGACTGTCGGCAATTCGGGCTGTACAGGACGCTGGTGGGCGCTGACGAAAAGGCGGATTTTATGGATCACGTAGAGCCGCTTCCTGAGGAAACCACCGTTCCCGAAACACGGCCGCCTGAAACGTCAGTCACTGAACAGCAGACTACAATTTCCGAAACAATGGTAACAACAGCAGAAGAAACCGCACAGACAACTGCGGAGGAGGGCAATAAAACGGGACGCATACTTTTGTACGTGATCGTGGGGCTATTTGTTGTGATAATAATTATCGCATTTATCATAGTGGGGAGAAAGGACGTCAAAAGGCACAGATAGAGTTCATCGAATGTATAAAAAATTGCCGATATTCCTTGCGGAGTATCGGCAAAATTTATTTATTCGATTTACAGCTTTATTCTCTCAACTCTTTCGGTGGCGACGGCGTGTTCCTCTTCACGGCGTCCGCACTTGGGACAGATGTCCCCGATAATGCCTGTGTAGCCGCAGATAGAGTCACGGTCGACGGGGTGGTTGATAGAGCCGTAGCCTATGCCGTTTTCTTTCATACAGCGTATTACCTGCTCGAAAGCGTCAAGGTTGTTCAGCGGGTCGCCGTCAAGCTCGATATAGCTGATGTGTCCCGCATTGGTGAGAGCGTGGTAGGGAGCCTCCAGCTTTATCTTGGAGAAAGCGTCGATGTGGTAGTATACGGGAATGTGGAAGGAGTTGGTGTAGTATTCCTTGTCGGTTATGCCCTTTATCTCACCGAAACGCTTTTTATCCTTTTTGATGAACGTTCCCGAAAGTCCCTCGGCGGGAGTTGCAAGCAGGGAGAAGTTCATTCCCGTCTTCTTGCTTTCCTCGTCCATACGCTGTCTCATTCTGGTGATTATGCGAAGACCAAGCTCCTGCGCCTCCTTGCTCTCGCCGTGATGAACGCCGATAAGCGCTATCAGGCACTCCGCAAGTCCGATAAAGCCCATGGAAAGAGTTCCGTGCTTGAGTATCTCGCCTACGGTGTCGTCTGCGCCCAGCTTTTCAGAATCTATCCACACGCCCTGTCCCATAAGGAATGGATAGTTGCGGACTTTCTTCTGAGCCTGAATTTTGTAGCGGTATTTAAGCTGTTCCACTACCAAATCCATTTTTTCTTCAAGCAACTCGAAGAAACGCACTACGTCATGCTCCGCAAGGATACCAAGGCGGGGCAGATTGATAGAGGTGAAGCTGAGATTTCCTCTGCCGCAGACTATCTCACGGCTTGGGTCATAAACGTTGCCGATAACACGGGTGCGGCAGCCCATATATGCTATCTCGGTGCTGTAATCGCCGGGCTTGTAGTATTGCAGGTTATAGGGGGCGTCGATAAAGGAGAAGTTGGGGAACAGGCGCTTTGCGCTGACTCTGCACGCCAGCTTGAAAAGCTGATAGTTGGGGTCGCCCTCGTTGTAGTTTACTCCCTCTTTTACTTTAAATATATGAATGGGGAAGATAGGAGTTTCGCCGTTGCCAAGTCCCGCTTCCTCCGCCAAGAGGATATTCTTGATGACCATTTGTCCCTCAAGGCTGGTATCAGTGCCATAGTTTATGGAGCTGAAAGGAGTCTGTGCGCCTGCACGGCTGTTCATAGTGTTAAGGTTGTGAACAAGGGCTTCCATCGCCTGATAGGTGGCTCTGTCAGTTTCCTTGAAGGTGAGCTTTTTGGTGTACTGCTGAATGTTCTGCGCCAGCTTTTCGTCGCCCAGTATCTCGGTGAGGGCGGCTTTTTCCTTTGCTTCAAAAGCAGGGTCGCCTGCAAGGACTGGGAAAAGTCCCTCTTCGGCGAGAGCGTCCATATAGGCGTTTACCTTCTTTTCTATCTCGTCAGCCTCGGTACTGCCCGTTTTAAAGCCTATGCCTCTGATTATGTTCTTGCGGTAAAGCTGTTTGTAGCTTTTTTTAACGCCCTCCGCCATAGCGTAGTCGAAGTTGGGCAGGGACTGACCGCCGTGCTGGTCGTTCTGGTTGCTCTGTATTGCTATGCAGGCGAGAGCAGAGTAGCTGCCTATATTATTGGGCTCACGCAGATAGCCGTGTCCTGTGGAAAAACCGTTTTTGAACAGCTTTATCAAATCTATCTGACAGCAGGTGGTGGTGAGGGTGAAAAAGTCAAGGTCGTGGATATGTATATCGCCGTCGATATGCGCCTTTGACTGCTCGGGAGGGAGAACATACATCTCGTTGAACTGCTTTGCGCCCTCGGAGCCGTATTTCAGCATAGTTCCCATAGCGGTGTCGCCGTCGATGTTGGCGTTTTCACGCTTCATATCGCTTTCCTTGGCGGGCTTGAAGGTTAGGTCCTCGTATATCTTCATCAGCGCCGTGTTCATCTCACGGATACGGGTCCTGTCTGCTCTGTAAAGGATATACGCCTTTGCGGTGCGGGCGTGGCCGTTTTCTACAAGGACCTTTTCAACAGTGTCCTGGACCTGTTCTACTGTGGGGGGATTTGTGCTGTTGAAATTCTGCTTTTCCAGCATATCGCAGACCTTTTCCGCCAGCTCCGCCGCCGAGTCGTAGTCGTTTCCTCCTACTGCTCTCGCAGCCTTGTAAATAGCGTCGGCTATCTTGTCAACGCTGAATGGTACCGTTCTTCCGTCACGTTTTTGAATTTTTGTTATCATTCCGACTTCCTCTGCTTTCCTGTCTGATTATTTAACACTACATATTGTGCTTTAAAGTTTAGTAATATATATTATATTGCGTTTAAGGCGGTTTGTCAATACGTTTTGGAATTTATCCTTGTCTAAAATAAGGGCTGAATTTTGTATATATTTTACAAATAAGGCACAATATGTTGCGGTAGGGTTGATTGGAAAAGGAAAAGATGATATAATTGTAAAGCAGATAAAGGTGAAACGGAGATAAAAATGGAAATATACGAGCTGAACGATATTGATAAAAAGCTGATAAAGCTGGGGCTGGAAGTGCTGGCAAAAAATTTTGATGACGGGGTGTATAATCACACGGTGGGGTGCGCTCTGCTGTGCAAAAACGGAAAAATCTACACGGGAGTGAACTGCGACGGGATACACGGCTCCTGCGCCGAATATATAACTATGGGAACGGCTATTTCTGCGGGCGAAAGAGAGTTTGAAACCATCGTCGCAGTACACGAAAAACAGCCTGACTACGTTATTTCTCCCTGCGGGAACTGTCGGCAGATGCTTTATGAATATTGCCCCGATATAAAGGTCATTGTCAATGACGGGAAAGGAAAACTGATAAAGGTCAGGGCAAGGGATCTGCTGCCGTTCGTGTGGGAGCCTGTGATATGCTGATATTTTGACTGAAAATAAAAAGACCGTCCTGCGCTAAGTCAGGACGGTTTTTTGTTTTTTTACTGAGGCAAGGCGGTGTAGTAATCCGCTAAAATTACTGCCGCTAAAATCACGTCAAAGGCGATACACCCCACCATATACGGCACTCGCGCCTTTCTTTTCTGGAGCAGGGTCGCCGCCAGAAAGCCTATCCAGGTGCAGGAGGCGATAAGGGCGGTCATTATTGCGATAACGGCGCCGATAAACCTGAATTCCACGTTCAGCATATATTCGCACACCATTCCCGCAAGACTGCTCACTACGGGCAGGACCATAAGGGGCAGTATAGCCATTGCCCACTTCCTGCGTTTTGCCCGCAAAAGCGCTAAGGCAGCAAAGATGAGCAGCAGAGTTATGATAACACATTCTCCCGTCATTTGCCTTACCTCCTGTCGATTACGATAACTGCGGCAAAAATCAGCCGTTCAGCTTTCCGTCGATTATCTCCTGCGCCTTGTCATTGTCGGACAGGGCGATGTAAATTGCATAATTTCCCTTGGTGTAGACCTTTGCTCCCTCCAGCTTGTACATTTCTGCGGGGGTGTAGTCTGTGAACAGCTTTATCTGATCCTCAAGCCTGTCTTGCAGGGCCTCCTTTGCCTTGGCGGCGTCCTCGGAGGTCTTGCACTTGATAACCGCTACCGCGTCGGGATACGCGCCTGACGCACAAAGGCTGAAAGCGGCGCTTTCAACGGTATCTGCGTCGATGTGGCTGTCAAAGATGTCAAGACTGCTCTCGTCGTTTTCAATGCCTGATGTGATGGGAACTTCGGCAATAACGGCTTTCACCGCATCGGAGGGGTCAATATCCGCCACCTGTTCTCCTCCTGACGCACAGCCTGCCAGCAAAGCGGCAGGGATAAGCGCCGCCGCAAGTATTTTCAGAATTTTCATTTTATTTTTTCCTTTCTTTTTCCTTTTTATATTTATGTTACTGAGCGCACTGCTCAACATAATTCAACATTCTGATATATGCCGCGCTGAGGAAGTGAAGTCCGTCAGCCTCGGCGTAATTTGCGGAAAGATAGCCCGTTTCGTCCTGGAGCACGGAGCAAAGGTCGATATAGGTAAATCCGCCCTGCTGACACATTGATTTCAGCGCGCTGTTGTACGCCAAGACCTTGGTCATAGTCTCGTTCCCCTCCGCCTCGTGAACGGCGGTCACGGGAGGAATGGAGATAACGTATATCTTCGCCGTGGGGCAGGCGGTCTCAAGCTGAGCGATAAGCTCAACCAGCTTGTTGCACATATACTGTCCGTCAAGGAAAGCAAGACCGTTCGTTCCCAGCATAATGTAAATATTTCTGGGCTGGAGCAGCTGCGCCTTGCCCGCACAGGTAAGTCCGTCCTTCTCATAGGTCAGGGCGCTTTCGGGGTTGAGTCCCGTTTCCGCAAAGACGTTATCCTTGTCAAGGAAATTGTAAAGATAAAGTCCTGTGGAAATGCTGTCCCCTATAAACATATCGTCCTTGAAAAATTCCTTATTGTAATTAAGAGGATTTACGCTTTCTGACGGCGTGGTGGTAATATCGGAAACGGGGGCGTCCGTTCCGGTTGACGAAGAGTCTGATACGGGAGTATCGGTTTCGGAAGTATTCTGAGTGTTTGGTTCGGTGGGAGTCGTCGCCGAGGTCTCTCCGCTTTCGGTCATCGTGGGGCTGAGAGAGCCGTCTCTGCCGTTGTCCACTTCCTCCTTCATATGCATATAAACGAGCACGATAAGGAGTATTATTATTCCCACTATAACTATATTCAACGCAACTATCGCTACCGACAGCCCGTTCGCTTTCTTGTTTGTCCTTGCCAATTATACGTCCTCTCAATCTCCTCCCTGCGGAGGGGGTGTAAAATATCCTTGTGCACTTTTCGTCTATTATACACTTATTTTCCGTTTTAGTCAAGAAGTGTGGAAAAATGTAACCAAATTGTAATAATTCAAGGCGCTTTGAAAAAAAGATGTGAAAAAATTTTGCTTTTCTCTTGACAAGCTAACATCAAAATAGTATAATATGTAAAGTGTTCTGCAAAAATGATATATGCGCCAATAGCTCAGCTGGATAGAGTGACTGGCTACGAACCAGTAGGTCGGGGGTTCGAATCCCTCTTGGCGTGCCAAGTATTTAAGAGGCTGATAAACATTTTGTTTATCAGCCTCTTAAATACGTCCAACCCCGTTTGGATTGCCCTAAAGGCAATCCATTTTGCTTCGCAAAACCACGGGATTGGACAGGTTGTGCGGTCAGGCGGGAGGTGCTTGTCGGTTGGCGAGGCGGACTCGGCTCTTTTCCTTGCACGTTTTTATGTAAGTATAATCAGAAAAAACTCCCTCGTTGAGGGAGTTTTATTTTTTCACCAATGTAATTTAGGAAGTTCCACATAAAGCTCTAAAGCTGTTTTTGCTAAGTAGTCGATGGCGGAAATTAAGTTCATTCTTTCTGCTACGAACATAAAAAGCGATGCTCCGAAGGCGAGGGAGAGCATGTATTCCTCAAAGGAAGAAAAGCTTTCGCGGGCGAGATCGTGCAGATAAAGCATAGCTGCGGAATAATCGGTGTTGGAAAGAATGTCGCAGGCGTACGCCAGACGGAGAAAGCCTACCTTTTCGCTAATGTCCCACGCAAGCAGGCCTGCCTTTGGCAGAAACTCGTTGAACACGCCGATAAATTCTCTGTAACAGCCGAAGAAATATTTATCCTCAAAAGGCATTCCGTCAATGTCGGATCTCGGCGTTCCTGCAATATAAGCGCGAACCTCCTCGGCGATCGGATTTATGTTGCAGTAGGGTGAATTTTTGTAAAACTGCTTGAAGCTGTCGGAGTCGGTAATGCCAAAACGCCTTTTCAAGCCCTCAAAGCAAATCTCCTTCTCCCTGCCCTCGTATTTTCTGAAATAGGAAAAGCCCATCGCTTTTTCCTGACCCGGAATTACACGCATAGCAGGCAGGTAGCCAAGGTATAAGGTAAATTCCTGATCGTTCAGCTCTGTCTTATCAGGATTCTCTTCGCACTTTTTCCTTACGTCACTGTAAACCTTTTCAGAAAGGCTGCGCAGCTTTGCCAGATCATCTTTTATGTACTGACGGCAATCTTTTATTTCCTTCTCCAGGTCAAGACCAGAGGTATTGTCGGGGTCAGCGTTCAGCCCGCGGAAATACTCGATAATGGCAAGATGTTCCCTGTCCTCGCTGTAATGGATATAGCCACGCATATAGTGCATTTTGCAGACGTCGGCGGGAGTTGTGCAGAATGGCTCTATTTTTGCCAGCTCCTCCTGCGCCTTGTCTGTTTCTCCCAGATTGTTATAAGCGCTGATAAGTCTGAACCACAGCTTGTTGCTCCATTTCTCGCGGGGTATGTCCATAACCGTTTTGACGATATCGTCGTACTTGTCCTCGTCGTGCCATTTGTCCAGCTTGTTGTAGATCTTGCTGTCGGAAGCTACCTTTCCGTTTTCATCAAAAGTGATTTCATTAAACATATTTTACCCTTTCCCGCAATATTTTTCGTTTTTCTTTATTTTGCTGCTTGGGAGCAACTATTGAAATTATATCATATTTTGCTTATTATATCAAGACTTTTAGCGTGTGAACAGAAGAATCGACTGTTGCTTACAGGTTTATCCCCGCTGTTTATGCAAGGTTATTCGGTAAGTCGGAAATTTTGCCCAAATTTCCACGAAAAATTTGCCAGACCTCTTGATTATTCGGAAAATTTTTAGTATAATAGATACAGGATACAAATACTCAAGTATCAAAATACAAAATTCAGGAGGAATATTCCAATGGCTGTTAAAGTTGCAATCAACGGTTTCGGTCGTATCGGCAGACTTGCGTTCCGTCAGATGTTCGGCGCAGAAGGCTACGAGATAGTTGCTATCAACGACCTGACCAAGCCCTCTATGCTGGCTCACCTGCTCAAGTACGATACTGCTCAGGGCGGTTACTGCGGAAGGATCGGCGACAATCTTCACACTGTTGCCGCTGACGATGAGGCAGGCACTATCACCGTAGACGGCAAGACCCTCAAGATCTATGCTGAGAAGGACGCTAAGGACCTTCCCTGGGGCGACCTGGGCGTAGATGTTGTTCTGGAATGCACAGGCTTCTACTGCTCCAAGGACAAGAGCATGGCTCACATCAACGCAGGCGCTAAGAAAGTCGTTATCTCAGCTCCCGCAGGCAACGACCTGAAGACTATCGTTTACAGCGTAAACGAGAACACTCTTACCAAGGACGACCAGATCATTTCTGCCGCTTCCTGCACCACAAACTGCCTTGCTCCTATGGCTAAGGCTCTTAACGATTACGCTCCTATCCAGAGTGGTATCATGTCCACCATTCACGCTTACACAGGCGACCAGATGATCCTCGACGGTCCTCACAGAAAGGGCGACCTGAGAAGAGCAAGAGCTGGCGCTGCCAACATCGTTCCTAACAGCACCGGCGCTGCTAAGGCTATCGGTCTTGTTATCCCCGAACTGAACGGCAAGCTCATCGGTTCTGCTCAGCGTGTTCCTGTTCCCACAGGCTCCACCACTATCCTGACCGCTGTTGTCAAGAAGGCTGACGTTACCAAGGAAGCTATCAACGCCGCTATGAAGGCTGCCGCTTCCGCTTCCTACGGCTACAACGAGGATCCTATCGTTTCCTCCGACGTAATCGGTATGACCTACGGCTCTCTGTTTGACGCTACTCAGACTATGGTTTCCCATATCGCTGACGACCTTTATGAGGTTCAGGTAGTTTCCTGGTACGACAACGAGAACTCCTACACTTCCCAGATGGTAAGGACCATCAAGTATTTTGCTGAACTCGACTGATAAACGGTTGATTAGGTAATAAAAGATCCCCGCTTTTATACAAAGCGGGGATTTTTGTTTGTTAAATTACAGCATAAAATTCTAAAGCGTCGGAAAGCGGCGCTTTAGCTTCTTATACAAATATTACTTGCGTTTCAGGGCTATCCTTGCCTTTTTGATGTCGGCGGCGTCCTTGGTGAGCAGCTCCTCAACACGGGTGAGCATAGAATCCACGTACTCGTTGGTGGTGTTGCAAAGCTCGGTGTATTTGGTCTGTGCGTTGGTCATTATCTGATTTGCCTTTTCATTCGCCTGACGGGTTATCTCCTGCTGAGATACCAGCTTGGCGGCTCTGTCCTCCGCCTTGCGGATTATGCGGTCAGCCTCCTGCTTGGCGTCGCTGATTATAACCTTGCGGTCGTTTACAAGATTTCTCGCCTGAGTTATCTCATTGGGCAGGTTGAATCTTATGTCGTCGATAAGCTCACGCAAAGCCTCCACGTCCACCAATCCCTTCTTGTTGGATAAAGGGACCTGAATGGCTTTGTCCAATATTTCGTCCATTGATTCCAGTGCGTCTTCGATGTTCATTGTTTTATTTTCCTTTCTATAAAATTTCCTTTTTGTTTTTATCCGATGCGATGCGCTGTACGCCACGCTTTATATCCTCTTCTATCTCAGTGGGGACGTAAGAGCTGATGTCGCCGTTGAAAAGGGCTATCTGCTTTACCATACTGGACGACAGGAAGGTGCCCGCAAGGTCGGAGGGTAGGAATACCGTTTCCGCATTGCAGCAAAGGTCCTTGTTCACAAGGGACATCTGAAACTCGTACTCAAAGTCGGACATCGCCCGCAGTCCTTTTACTATTACGTTTGCGCCGCTTTTTTTGAAATAGTCGGTGAGCAGTCCGTCAAAGCTGTCCACCTGTATGTTTGTCAGGTGCGTGGTGACACGTCTGATAAACTCTATTCTCTCCTCGCGGGTGAAGCAGGTCTGTTTCAGCGGATTGACGGATACCAGCACTATAAGCTTGTCAAACAGCTTTGACGCTCTCTCGATTATATCAAGATGCCCGCAGGTAACAGGGTCAAAGCTGCCGGGGTAAATTGCAGTTCTCATTCCTCTTCTGTGTCATTTTCCTTTCTGTATACTGTCAAAGTCACCTTGCCGTGACGGTGTATCTTGCTTACCTTGAAATCCCCGAAGCTGTCGGGAAGCACCGTTTCACGCTCATGCTCGCAAAGGATTATCCCGTGCTCCGACATTTTTTCCGCCAGCTTGGGCATAGTCTTGTGTATCAGCTTGTGACCGTAGGGCGGGTCGAGGATAGCTATATCAAAGGTTTCACGGGTGCTGTTCAAAAAGACGTTGTTGGGCATATTCACCACTTCCGCCTTATCGGCAAGCCTTGTATGCTCAAGATTTTCCCTGATTATCCGAATGGATTCCTTGGAGTTGTCAACAAAAACCGCTTTTTTTGCGCCTCTGCTCAATGCTTCTATCCCAAGCTGTCCAGAGCCTGCAAAAAGGTCAAGGACTACTGCTCCCTCTATGTCAAACTGAACTATGCTGAATATCGCCTCTTTTACTCTTTCAACGGTGGGACGGACGTCGTTCCCAGGCAGGGTGACAAGCCGCATTCCCTTTGCCGTTCCTGTTATAACTCTCATAATATCTCCTGTATAAACAAATATAATTCCTTTGCCGTTTCTTCATTTACTCCCGCAGTTTTTGCAAGCTGCTCCTGCGTTGCCGCTTTAAGGGCTTTTTTCGTTTTATACTCTTTGAGCAGCTTTATAGCTTTCGCTTCGCCTATGCCCTTTACACGGGTCAGCTCTAAGGTCTGCTGCTTTTTGCCGTGGCTCTGCCGCTGGAAATTTATGGAAAAGCGGTGGACCTCGTCCTGTATCTGTGTTATCAGGGAAAAGACCTTTTTGTTGCCGTTCACCTGTATTTCCCCGCCCTCGGTGGCTATGGCGCGGGTGCGGTGCTTGTCGTCCTTTACAAGTCCGAAAAGGCTCACTTCTATACCCATTCGGTCAAGGACTTCCTTTGCTGCGGAAACGTGGCCTTTGCCGCCGTCAAGAAGTATCAGGTCGGGGAGGGGAGAAAAGCTCTCGTCCCCGTCAAGATAATGCTGAAAGCGGCGCTCTATCACTTCCTGCATACAGGCGTAGTCGTCTATTCCCTCAACGTATTTGATGTTGAATTTTTTATAGCCCTGCTTGTAAGGTCTGCCGTTGCGGTAGACTATCATTCCCGCAACACGGGTGGTCTCGCCCATATTTGAGATATCGTAGCTTTCGATAATGCTTGGGGTCCTGGGAAGTCCCAGAATGTTTTTCAGATCCTCTAAAGCCGCTATCTCCTTTGCTGTTCTTCCCACACGAAGGGCGAGATATTCGCTGGCGTTTCCCGCCGCAAGGGTGACCTGAGTCAGCCCCTCGCCCCGCTTGGGATAAACTATCGTGACCCTGTGCTTGAAACGGTCGGTGAAGTAGCTTTCAAGAAGCTCTTTCCCCTCTATCTCACCTGCAAGGTACAGTTCTTTGGGCATTTCCGTCTTTTCGGAATAGTATTCCACCAGAAAATCCTCAACTGCCTGCTCCTTGTCGAGAGTTTCGCCGATGAAGATGTTTTCCTTGTCCACCAGCCTGCCGCCACGGTATTTCACCACGGCGACGCTGAGCAGCTCCCCGTTCAAGGCGGAGGCGATAACGTCGTAATCCGTCTTTTTGGAGGAATAGATGTGCTGCGACAGCTCCGCTTTCTGAATGGCGGCTATCCTGTCACGCACCTCAGCCGCTTTCTCAAATTCCAGCTTTTCGGCGTATTCCTCCATCTCGGAGGTAAGGCGCTCTATGCTTTGCTTGCTGCCGTGCTTAATATAGTTTATTGCTTCGTCAATGTGTTTACGGTATTCGTCGGGGGTCAGCTTTCCCATACAAACGCCCATACAGCGCCCGATGTGATAGTTCAGGCAGGGGCGTTCCTTCCCGAAATCACGGGGGAATTTCCTGTTGCAGGTGGGGAGCTTGAACAGCTTGTTCGCTTCCTCAACAGCCTGTTTCACCGTGTAGCCGCCAGTGTAGGGACCGATGTATTCGGCGGACTTGTCGTCGGTTTGCAGGGCGTAGGTTATGCGGGGATAATCGCCGCCGCTTATCTTGATATAGTTGTAGCCCTTGTCGTCCTTTAAAAGAATGTTGTATTTGGGGCTGTGGAGCTTTATCAGGCTCGCCTCCAGCACAAGAGCGTCAAGCTCGGTGGCGGTGACGATAAAGTCGAAGTCGTTGATGTTCTGCACAAGGCGGTAGGTTTTGGCGTTGTGGCTCTCGATAGCTCTGAAATAGCTTGAAACACGGTTTTTCAGAGCTTTTGCCTTGCCGATATATATTATTTTCCCGCCGCTGTCCTTCATCTGATACACGCCTGGGGACAGGGGGAGCTTGTTGGCTTTTTCACGAAGATACGGTATTCTCTCGTTCATATTTTTTCTTTCAGAAACAGGTCTTTATATTTACACTTCATATTTATACATTTTATATTATAACACATCAATATACAAAAAGCAACCGCAAAAATCGCTTTTTAAGCTGATATTTATGTGAATATTTTCGGTTAGTATTAACTTATTTTATTATTGACAAACGTTTATTACAGTGATATAATTTCCTATATAAATAAATTAGCGCTGTGCAACTTAATAAAAGGAGAGAATAAAATGGAGAAAATAACCGTTGAAGTCAGGGGTATGATGTGCGGAATGTGCGAGGCGCACATAAACGACGAGGTGAGGAACGCTTTTAAGGTGAAAAAGGTAACTTCCTCAAGGAGCAAGAACCAGACGGTCATTCTCACCGAGGAGGATATTCCCGACGAAAAGATCAGGGAGGTCATTTCAAAAACAGGGTACGAGGTGGGGGAAATAAGCCGTGAAAGCGGCGAAAAGAAAGGTTTTTTCTCTTCGCTGAAAAAATAGCTCGCCGCACTTGAAAAATTCCCAAAAATGTGGTATTATATATAATTAAAAGAGGTGAGCTCATTGAAGATTTCAACAAAGGGACGGTACGCTCTGCGTATGCTCCTGGATCTTGCGGAGCATCGGAACAGCGGCTTTATCGCACTTAAGGACATCGCCGAGCGCCAGCACATCTCAAAAAAATATCTGGAACAGATAATACCTTTGTTCAACAAAAGCGGAATACTCAAGACGAACCGTGGCTTTCAAGGCGGTTATCAGCTTGCCGGAACCCCTGATAAATACACCGTGGGGCAGATACTGAGGCTGACCGAGGGAAGTCTTGCGCCTGTGAGCTGTCTTGACCACGAGCCAAATGAATGTGAGCGACAATACGATTGCCTGACCCTGCCTGTGTGGGAGGGGCTGTACAAGGTGATAACGGAGTATCTTGACAGCGTGACGCTTCAAGACATTCTTGATGCACATTCCGCAAAAGCAGACGATTACGTCATCTGAAAAAAGAAAAAACAAAGTCCTGTAAAGCGTGGCAAGGTTTTTTCCTGCCGCTTTTTACAGGGCTTTGCTTTTTTATTTGTTATCTCAGTCGGAGAACATGGGTGTCGAGAGATAGCGCTCGCCTGTGTCGGGGAGCAGGGCGACTATGTTCTTGCCCTGATTTTCGGGACGGAGGGCAAGCTGAGTTGCCGCCCATACAGCCGCGCCTGAGGAAATTCCCACAAGCACGCCTTCAGTTCTTGCGATAAGCTTTCCTGTGGCAAAGGCGTCGTCGTTTTCAACAGGGATTATCTCGTCATACACGGAGGTGTCCAGAGTGTCGGGGACAAAGCCTGCGCCTATGCCTTGGATTTTATGTGGTCCTGACGTTCCCTTTGAAAGTACGGGGGAGCTTGCAGGCTCTACCGCAACAACTTTCACATCGGGATTTTTGCTTTTCAGGAAATTGCCCACGCCTGACAAGGTGCCGCCTGTTCCTACGCCTGCAACGAAAAAGTCCACCTTGCCGTCGGTGTCAGCCCAGATCTCAGGGCCTGTGGTCTTGAAATGAATTGCGGGGTTGGCGGGATTTACGAACTGCCCCGGAATAAAGCTGCCCGGCGTTTCGGCGGCAAGCTCGTTTGCCTTGGCTATTGCGCCACTCATTCCCTTTGCGCCCTCGGTAAGTACAAGCTGCGCGCCGTATGCTTTAAGCAGGTTCCTGCGCTCAACGCTCATAGTTTCGGGCATGGTAAGTATTATTTTGTACCCTCTTGCCGCAGCCACCGCCGCAAGTCCTATGCCTGTGTTTCCGCTGGTGGGCTCGATTATAACGGCGCCCGGCTTTAGCAGTCCCTTTTCCTCGGCGTCGTCTATCATAGCTTTGGCTATCCTGTCCTTTACGCTTCCCGCGGGATTAAAATACTCCAGCTTGGCTATAATAGGAGCGCTCAGTTCCTTTTCAGCGGAATAGTTGTTCAGCTTGAGAAGCGGTGTTTTTCCGATAAGGTCTGTGATTTTTTCTGCAATAGGCATTGTTGTTCTCCTTTCAGGTCAAAACCTATAAAACCTACGTTTATTATAGGCATTATTATATCACTTTATCTGCCATTTGTCAACAGCTTTTTTAAAATTTATTCAAAAAATTTTCCTTCATATGGGGCAAGTCCCGATATTTTATTTGACAATGGGAAATTTTGGTGTTATAATGTATTTAAGATATGCAAGCATAAATCCAAATTATTGCAAAAAATAAAGACAAAATCACGCCTGTGTTTGCCCGCACCGTTTTCTTTTCTTCACTCTTTTCGCAGTAAAGCAGGCACTATCACGTTTTTTCGGAGGAAGGAATATGAAAGACAACCTGCACGAACTGATTTTTGTTCTTGACCAGAGCGCGTCCATAAAGGAACATTACGACAGCGCAGTTGAAAATCTCAGAAAGCTGATAACCTCACAGAAAAAGCTGTCAGAGTCGGCGAACGTTACCATAACCGCTTTCGGCAACGATTATATCCCTGTTTTTGACGGAAAGCCTATCAGCAAGGTCAAATTTGTGAAAAAGCTGTTCCCCGACAGCGGCGTTTGCCCGATGATAGATTCCGTTATGAGGACTATCGACAGCGTTGGAGAAAGGCTGAGTCAAACTCCAGAGGAGGAGCGCCCCTCAAAGGTTATAGTCACAATAGTTACCTTTGGCCGTGACAACGCAAGCAAAAAGCACACCTACGACGAGCTTGCAAAGAAGATACAGGAGCAAAGCGGCATTTATAAATGGAGCTTTTTCCTTGTCACCGACTTTTCAATAAATATGGAAAAGCTGGGGATAAAGGAGGACAATACCATAATCATACACAGGGACGACGCTGATACCTTTAAGACCGCTTATGCGGAGCTGGACAAAAAGATAGCACAGATAAGAAATTCGTAAAAGCAAAAATAAAGAGCAGCTTTAAGCTGCTCTTTTTGTTTTTTAGGATTTTTTGTTTTTACAAACAATATTAAAACGTCAAGCGACTTAGCAGCAGCCCTGCTTGGGAGCGAAGGACTGGCAGTCAGTGCAGTGGAGCTTGGTTGTGTCGTTGTCACGAGCGCCTACCTTGATCTTTTCAAGGCTGCAGTAATCGGCGCAGCAGCAGTGGTGCTTGCAGTTTTCTATTGAACATTCTATGGCTTTGTTGGCAAATTCGGTTCCCATAAGTCTTTCCTCCGTAAAAGAAAATTAAGGCAACGCCCCGCAAAGAAATATGGTTTTTGCGAGGTACTGCCTTAATATTTTTTATTCAATTTTCTGTTTTATGCAATGAAAAAACTTACAGGATAAAATCAGCGACACAGCACATATTTTCAGCTATGTATGACGCACCGTGGGAGGAAAGCTCCTCTTCACTGCCGTAGCCGCTGAGAACGCCAATGGAGGCTATGCCGTTCTCTTTTGCTCCGTCTATGTCGTGGAACCTGTCGCCCACCATAATGACGGAGCTTTTGTCGGTTATTTTCAGATTTTCAAGAACGTACTTTATAATTTCAGATTTGGAATTTCTGCCGTCGTGGTCAAGCTCGGCGCCGCCGATAAAGTCAAAATATTTCGCTATGTCAAAATATTCCAGGATAGGAATAGCAAAACATTCGGGCTTGGAGGTGGCGAGAGCTATCGTTTTCCCCGCCGCTTTCAGCTTTTGGAGCAGCTCCCTTATGCCGTTTACCAGCGTACATTCCTTCCAGCCTGTTTTTGAGTAGCGTTCTCTATACTTTGCCACTGCTTTTTCCGCCTGAGCGTCGTCAAAGCCGCAGAACGCCTTGAACTGATCGAAAAGAGGAGGTCCGATAAAGTAAGAAAGACTGCTTTTGTCCTCCACGGTGATACCAAAGCTGTCAAGAGCGTATATGACGCAGTTGGAGATCCCCTCAAAGGGGTCGGTTATGGTTCCGTCAAGGTCAAAAAGTATGTATTTATACATTACTTTTTGCCCTTTCTTTTTTTCTTTTCGGGTATCTCCATGGAATATTCCCCGCCGAGAACGGAAGGAGCCGCCTCGTACTTCTTTTCCCTTGAGGAATTAAGGTGTTCCTTTATCTTATCGCGGTTGGCGATAATGGCTATTGCCAGCGTTAAGAAAAAGACGAAAATTATGGGCATATAAAGCTGGGCGGGGCTTTGCTCTGCTATTCCCCTTTCGCTGTATATCCCTCTGAAAATTCCATAAATTACTATGGAAATTATCATTCCCACGGTGTGAAAGCAAAGGGCGATCTTGTAATGCTTCAGCATTACGATAACGGTGCCTGTGATGTAAAAGACCACCGAATTTATCAGCCACAGCTTTAGCACAAAGTGGTTTGCTATCGTTTCGTCCACAAGTCCTCCGCCCATAAGGGCGATGGGAGTGAGTATCCCGAAAATTATTCCCCAGATAGAGGTTATTATCAATTCAACTGCTTTTAATATATTTATTACGATTTTCATTTTTTTGCCTTTCCTCCGGCTTGCTGAAAATAATGATAGCATATTTTTTCAGAAAAGGCAATATAAAATTTAAAAAACTTCCTATCATAATGACTTTGCTTTTTGCAGATATTATCATTGCGGCGGGATTTTGGGATACCGCCGCAATACGTGAAAAAGGGAATTTTACAATGAAAAAAATTTTATGTTTATATATTCCGATATTTTGTTTAACGATATTATTATTCCTGCAAATTTCATTCTATTACACCGCCGTGCCTGACAATTTCTTCCGTGAGGAAGAGGGAAAATTTGCGCTGAAGGCGTATCCTATGATAACCGTCAAGGAAACGGGAGAAAGCGTTCCCACCTCACGTACGGGCGGTGAACGGACAATGACGGCGACGCTTTACGGAATAATCCCGATAAAAAACGTTACGGTAACAAATACGGCGGCGCCACAGCTCATACCCTCGGGCGAGGCGTTTGGGCTGAAAATGCTGACAGAGGGGATATACGTTACGGATTACGGCTATGTGGACGGCATAATGGGAATACGCTCTCCTGCGAAGGAGGCGGGACTTGAGATAGGGGACGTGATAATTTCCGCCAACGGAAAAAAGCTGTCCTCCGCAAACGAGCTTTCCGACGCAGTGCAGGCGGACGGCAAAAGGACGGTGCTCACCGTAAAAAGGGACGGCAGGGATATGACTATTGAGATAACGCCTGAATGTTCAAAGGCGGATGGGCTGTTCAAGCTGGGTATCTGGACAAGGGACAGCTGCGCAGGGATAGGAACGCTTACCTATTACGACGAGGAGAACTGCACATTCGGCGGGCTGGGCCATTCGGTGTGCGACGTGGATACGGGAACGGTGCTTTCGCTTTCAAAGGGGGAGACTGTGCCTGTAAGGATAAACAGAGTGGTGAAAGGCGTTGACGGAAGTCCGGGAGAATTGTGCGGCAGCTTTATGTCCGCTTCCCCCAGCGGGAGCATTGCGCTGAACACCGACTGCGGCGTGTTTGGGTATTACAGCGGCTCTCCCACAGGAGAAAGCCTGCCCGTTGCGTTCAAGCAGGATATTGAGGTGGGGGCGGCGCAGATAATAACTACGATAGACGGAATGACACCGCAGTATTTTGATATCGAGATAGAAAAGGTGAATTACAACAGCGATACCGCCGTAAAAAATATGGTGATAAGGATAACGGACGAGGAGCTTCTTTCCAAGGCGGGAGGAATAGTTCAGGGTATGAGTGGAAGTCCCATAATCCAGAACGGAAAAATTGCGGGAGCAGTGACTCACGTTTTTGTGAACGACGTTTCAAGGGGCTACGCAATTTTTGCGGAAAATATGTACGGAGTTTCATCAAAGCTGGAAAAGGGCGGAGTGAATATGCTTGACGCGGCTTGAGTTTGTCGGCAGGCTTTGTAATGGAAACCCTGACGGGTTCCGTCATCACTTACTCCTGCGGCAAGGCGGCATAGCTCCGATTTTTTATCATTATGAAAAAGCGGCGGAAATGCACTTCGCCGCTTTTGCGTTTTTTGTATTGACAAAGCTGAAATAAAAAAATATAATTGAATAAAAGAAACTGCTTTGGAGGAACGCCTGTAAATGAAAAAATTCGTGGTTTTCGGCGGCGGCACAAATTACGGACATATTCCCGAAATAAATAAAGGGGATCTTGTGGCCGCGGCGGACAAGGGGTATTACAACTGCATAAAAGCGGGGATAAAGCCTGATATTGCGGTGGGCGACTGGGATTCCGCAAACGCGCCTGACGATTGCGAGAGGATAGATCTGGCGGTGGAAAAGGACGATACCGACACCCTCGCCGCACTGAGAGAGGGGATAAAGCGGGGCTTTTCTGAATTTCACATATACTGCGGGACTGGCGGGGACAGGTTCGACCACACGCTTGCCAATCTGCAAAGCCTTGCGTTTTTGTCAAAGCAGGGGAAAACAGGTTATCTTTACGACGACGCCTGCGTTATCACCGCAGTAACTGACGGCAGGCTTTTCTTCCCTCCCGCAGATGGCGGGGACGTCAGCGTTTTTGCCGCTGACGGAACGGCGCGGGGCGTTACAATAAAGGGACTGAAATATTCCCTTTCCGAGGGGGAGCTGAAATGCGATTTCCCGCTTGGTGTGAGCAATTCCTTTGTGGGAAAAGCGGCGAAAATTTCAGTTAAAAAAGGTACGCTGCTGGTGGTGTTCCCGATAAGCAATTTCCCCGCAAAAGGAGAAGAAAATGGAGTTTGAGGGATATATTTTCGATCTGGACGGAACGCTGCTTGAGTCGGGGGACGTGTGGAGAGAGATAGACGAGGAATTTCTCGGAAGCAGGGGGCTGACGCTGACCGAGGGGTACATAAAGGCGGTGGCGTCGTTAAGGCTGTCTGACGCCGCAGATTTTACCGTAAAAGAATACGCTCTGAAGGAAAAGGCGGAGGATATAGCAAGGCTGTGGGTATCAATGGCGGAGAAAAAATATGCCGAGGAGGTAACGCTGAAGCCCTTTGCAAAGGAGTTTCTGTACAAGCTGAAAAGCGAGGGGAAAAAGCTGGGCATTGCCACCACCGCACACAAAAATCTTTACGTTCCTGCGATGAAAAGAAACGGGATATACGGTCTGTTCGATACGATAATCGACGCAGATACCGTCAATGCGGGAAAGGACAGTCCGCTGATATTTCTCAAATCGGCGCAGGCGCTGGGGAAAAAGCCGAGCGAATGCGCGGTGTTCGAGGATACGCTACAAGGGCTCAGGTCGGCTGCTTCCTGCGGTTTTTTCACCGTGGCGATAATGGACAAATTCAACAGCGGCAGCTTTGCGGAGATAGAAAAAACGGCGGATATGACCGCCGTGGATTTTGAAATATTTTTAAAATAACGGAGTGGGGCAAAGCCTGTAAAGATAGGCGCTGCCCTTTTTTCCTATCCTTTCGGTAAGTCCCATATAGCTTGTTATCTCAAGCATAATGCCGGGGTCTGTGGCTTTCATCAGCTTTCCCAGCTCCGCGGCGGTAAATTCCACGCTCAGCCCGTCGGGGAGGAAAAAGCTGTAATCCCGGGACTTTTGCAGGTATATTTCACGGCGCAGGGCGGTGGGATTTTTGGAGTATTTCCCTCTGCCGCTTCGCCGCATTGTTTTTCTGCTGACGTAATTCACGCGCTCCACGTCAAGCTCCGCTATGCAAATTGTAAGATTGGGATCGGTGAGAAAGCTCTTTATGCGGTAAAGCTCGAGGAAAAATTTCGTGTAGCTGCTGAAATAGCGATAATTTCCCTCTGTGAGTATCTCGCCTGTTTTTTCGTCTGCGTTCAGCGACTTTACACGGCGCTCAAAGGGGTATACCACCGTGACGTGGCAGGCTTGAAGCATTTTTTCCAGCTTTTTGTTAAGACGGGAAAAGTTGGCGGTCTGTATCTCGTAAATTCCGTTTTCCGTCACCACGTCGGCGTAAAAATCCCCTATCTTCGCTTCCTGGTCGCAGTCCTCGCCGTAATAGTATTTCAGGGCGGAATGTATGCATTTTTCGTTGAGAGTGCCGATGTTCGTGTACTCACGGCTTTTCGCCTTTTTCACAGCAGCGGCAAAGCGCTCGGCGTCAGGCTCCTTTATCACGTTTTCCTCGGCTTGGTAGGAAAAAATTTCCGCCTGCTCGTTTTCAACAAAAGTGGGAACGCTGATACATTCATTGCTCCCGATAATTCCGTCCGCAACGGCTTTAAGCTCGTCAAGGGCGTTGCTGACGGCGTAACAGCGGTCGGCCGCCCTGAACATTGAAATGTCGTTGACATTGTCGCCAAAGCAGACAAGCTCGTCTGCTCCCAGCATTTCCTTAAGCTGCAAGGCGGCGTTGGCTTTGGACGCCTTAGCGGAAAATACCTCGTACCAAAATTCGTCCTTGTGGTATGTATCCATCTGCCCGTTGACAGCAAAGCCCTTTTCGGCGGAAAAAACGCCATTCAGCGTTTTAATGGGGATAATGGAATTGAGAAAGGTGAAATAGTATATCCTGCCCTCAAAAAGCTGTTCGTAGCTGTCGCAGGGGCGCAGGGTGGCGTCGCCTTTTCTGTCCTTTAAATAGGTCTTGGTGCGGGCAGTATCGTAGGAAAGATAGCTGACGCGATGCTCGCCGTCTACCAAGGCGTAAACCAGGGGAGTTTCGCCGTACTGCATTATCATTTGCTTTGCTTCTTCAAGGCTTTCGGGCTCAAAGTCGTTCATGGCGATCATCTCGCCAGTGTCGCCTTTCACTATGGCAACGCCGTTCTGGGTGATAACGGGGATAGATATCCCCGCCTTTTGCATTATGGGCCCTGCGCTGACAAAGCGTCTTGCTGTGGCGTAGGTGAACAGCACGCCCTGCTCTGAAAGCCGCCTGATAAGCTCCGCCGCCCTGTCCTTCAAGCCCGCTTTCATAGTCAGCAAGGTGCCGTCAAGGTCGGTGACGTAAAGAGTTTTGCGGGAGGGAGAGCCTGTGCGGTTTTTTAACTGTCCGTCCTTCATACGCAGATAAGCTCCTTTATCTCGTCGAATTTTCCCTCGCCTATGCCGCTGACTTCCATTATCTCCTCTATGTCGTCAAAGCCGCCGTTTTCCTCACGGTAGGCGATTATCTTTTCCGCCGTGGCTTCGCCGATACCAGGGAGGGCACAAAGCTCTTCGGCGGTGGCGGTGTTTATGTTCACCAAAGCGGCGGGAGAGGTGGTTTGCTGAGAGGCAGAGGGCGTTTCCGCTTTCTGAATCGGCGTCGTTATTTCAGCTATCGCCATAACTCCATGATCAGCTCTGCTTACCGCCACGATGCAGACGCATACGGCGGTAAACAAGGCGCAAAGCAGCCAGAAAAATATGCTTTGTTTCACGTTTATCAGCCCCTTAATATGTACAAATAAATATAAACGGCAGAATGTCCGGGGATATCATCAGCTCTATGAGGGAGATGATATTTCTGTTTTATTTTAGCATATAAGGGTGGAAAAGTCAAATATACAGGAAAATACGCCTCCGGAGTATGGAGGCGTATTTGTATAGCATAAAAAGCTTTTATTTGCCTGCGCCACTGAGTTACGTCCAACGTCAGGCAATGGAGCGAAAGCTTTTTCATCGTTTATTTTTTCTTTTTCGCATAGTAGTCGCTGCT
The DNA here is from genome assembly GCA_947630175.1 of uncultured Ruminiclostridium sp. Classification (GTDB taxonomy): domain Bacteria; phylum Bacillota; class Clostridia; order Oscillospirales; family Ruminococcaceae; genus Ruminiclostridium_E. The sequence continues at coordinate 154,412 of CANRGJ010000002.1, forward strand.
GTAATCCATTACTTCCTTATGGTCGCCGAACATTTCTTTCAAAAATCCGTACTTTTTGAAAAACATATCCTTTTCTTCGTCAGTTTCGTACCTTGTCTCCCTGCGTTTTCCTGGGATATATTCGTTTTCCTTTCCGTTAAAAAATTTGCTTGATTTTCCTTCGCGATATTGCACGGGCGTTCCGTCTTTTATGACAAATCCCCAGGATACGCCGTTTTCTTCATTGTCTATGTGCGCTCCGTCATAAACGCCGTTCGCTAAGTTTTTGAGTAATTCCTTCAATCCCATATTTGTTGCTCCTTTCAGAATATTTAAATCAACTATCCGCTTTTAATTTATGACAGGTCCTTCATCTGCCGAATACTTTCCCGTTCCGTATTTCACCATCATTATCATTCCGTCCTTCAGTTCGGCAAAAATACTGTCCGACGAGCCGTATGCATATTCCGTATATTCGGCGTTCTGTTCAATGGCGTCGTCTTCCTCCCCGCCCGTGAAGCGCCCTGATTTGTGATAGGACAGGTATTTGTCGCTGTCTGCAAACAACACGAGTTGAAGATATTCGGACGTACACGTTACGTTTATTTTATCCGCGCCGATATCCTCGCCTACAACGTATACTCCCGTGTAAAGCGTATCCGATGAGGCAGGATCGTAGGTATTGAATTCGCAGAAGCCGCCGTCAAGAAGGATCACGTTTCCTTCACGCAGTCCTATAAATGCGCTTTCGTCGGGCTCGATGTAAAAATCCGCCCAGGCGTTAAGCTCCACAGCCTCGTTGTATTGCCCTACCGTCACCTTCTTTGCGTCGTTGAAATTTTTATAGTTCTCCTCGTCCGCAAAGATAACTACCTGCATGGAGGAATATTCGGCGGCGGTGCAGTGTATCGCATACCCGCCTGCGGGTATGTCCTCTCCTACACGGTATATTTTGTCGGAGTAATTGACTTCGTTGTTGTCCTCGTCCTCAGTTTTTTCCGTGGGTTCGGAAGCTTCTGGGTCTGTGCTTTTTTCGGTCTCTTTGTCTTCGTCCTGTTTGCTCGAGGAAGAGGATTGAGTATTATTATCATTGATAACCGGCTTGTCTGATGAACCGCATGCGGTAAGGAAAAATATTATTACCACAGCAAACAATGCGGAAAGAATTTTTGTTTTCATATTGTGTCCTCCGATCAGTCATTTGATTTTTACTGAAATATTTTTCTGACTGACTAGATTATAACACGATGATTTTAAAATTCGGTTTTATCAATGCAAAAAACCGAATCCAAAATGGTTCGGCTTTTTTATCAAACGGTTTCTTCTATTATTCTGCGGACGTCGGCGGAGATATTCACTTTGTTTTCAGGGTCTGCTATCTCATCGTTTTCGCTGTCGATACGCTTCATTATTTCTTTGCACTGCCCGAAGGCTTTCCCTTCGATACCTACCTGCCAGATGTGGTCGCAAAGCTGTTGTTTTATTTCGTCGTAAATGTCCGCGTTCATATGAGTATGGCAAAGCTGCGTCCCGCTGTCAAGCAACGCTATCGCCTTTTCATAGCTTTGCAATTCAAAAAGCATATTTGCGCACGGTATTATGACGTCTTGAAGCCTGCGAAAATCGCTGAGAATGATTTTCTGCGACAGCTCTGACGCTTTTTCAACGGCGCTGTACATCATCTCCACGTCGCCGCATATCAGCGCAAAATACCAGCCGTATGCAAGACAGCAGTTTAGCCTTTCCTCTGCGTACTGCGGAGTTTGTTCATCGATAATTCTGTATGCAGTATCCAGCAGGCGTTTAAGCTCCTCGTCGCCGCCCTGCCCACTTCGCATAAGTATGACTGCCTTTCCCAAAAGAGAATTTGCGTACAAATATTTATTGTCTGCAAAGGTCTCGTTTTCGGAAAAGGCTATCGTTTTATCAACGGCGTCGAGCAATCTGCAAAGCAGGCGGTTTTCCTCCTCGGTTTCGGCGTCGTAATTCCCGTCAAGCATAACGTCATAATACCCTGCCAGCAAATGGTAATAAAGGGCAAAAACGTCGTTTCTGCCAACACTTTCAGTCGTTTTCTCCGCTATGTTCAAAAGCTCCTGCGCCTGTTCAAAGTCTGATCTGTTTGCGTGCAGCTGAACGGCGGCGTCAAGAACGCACATCGTTTCTGCAGGGTCAAGGCGTTCCCTGTTATCAAGCAGCAGAGCGATACCGCGGCGGGTAAAATCCCCCTCGGGCGTATTTAAAGCAGTAATATACAAAAGGCGGACGTAAATATCCTCCTTTTGGAGAATCGGCTCACGTTCACAGCGAAGCAGTATTTCCTCCGTCTGAGAAAACAAAAGGGATGTTTTTTCAATATTAAGGGGAGAAGAATTTTCATCAAGGCGGGACTTTATTTCTTCATAAAAATTCCTAAGAAAAACCCGTGCGGCGCCGATATATTCCGCTTTCCACTCCCAGCGGCACACGGCTTCCCGCACTATGCTGTGAAGTGAAACAACGCCGTCGTAAACGTTAAGCCAGCCGTCTTTTATCAGTTCATTTGCGCCGTCCTTTGAGGGTATGTTCAGAATACTGTGGATAAGGTTTATGTCAATTCCACCATCTCCCACCAAAGACATAATTTTAAGCAGGAGCTTCTTTTCATCTGAAAGAGCGTCCGCCTGAAAAAGGGCGTCGATTATATTTCCCACCGTATCGTAGCCTGAAAGCTCGTCCTTTTCGTAATCCACCTTTTCAGGTGCGGCAGCCGTAAAGCCGTATTTTTCGGTGAGCTCGCAGGCGGCGGATATGGTCAGATGACTGCCTGCGATCTGTTTTCCTGCCAGCTCCATAACAAGGGTATGGCCGTCGGTCTGCCTTGCTATGCGCTGAAAAGCCTCCTGCTCGTCCTCCGAAACGCGGCGTTCCAGACCCGCTTCAAATATTTGCAGGAGGGCGTGTTCGCCGACTGAGGATAGCTTTAATTCAATACATTCCTTGATAGGAGGAGCCTGACGGCTAATAAGTATCACTTTCCACCCCGTTTCAAGGACAGCACGCAGATACTCGTCCGAGCCTCCGTAAAAATCGTCGATTGCCAGAACCGCCGAAGTACTTCTTACCAGCTCTCTTATCTTTCGCAGCTTGCGGTAGAAATATGATTCGTCCGATGTGTCCGTGTCGCTTTTTCTCAGCGTATTTATCTCAACGGTGATATCGTCCGATAAAGTGGACAAAATGCTGCCCTTGAAGCGTAGGTACAAAACCGTATCAAATTTTGTACGGCGGCTTGACAAGTATTCTCTGATAAAGGCGCTTTTGCCTATGCCGCCCATGCCTGTGACAAATATGCAGTCGGTATCTTCGTCAGAAAGCAGCTCGTCCATTTTTGCAAGCTCGTTTTCACGCCCGAAAAGGTATTTTGGTCGGATAAGCTTTGTGGAAAATATTCTGGGAACGGTGACGTCCGCGTACCTTTCTATCTCCGAAAGCTTTTTGCAGACCGCTTCCATATCGCCGTACCTGTCGTCACGGAAGATAGCAAGGGAATTGTGAAAAAATTCGCTCAGTGCGCCGAAAAGCCTGTCGTCACATTCCCGGCAGTTATAATTTATACTGCTAAAATCATACTCAAAGTCCCTTTCACATTCGGTAGCGGCGGGAGTTTTTCCGAATAAAAGAAAAAACAGCAACGCGCCCACGCCGAAAACGTCAGTATACGCTCCCAACGTACGCAACTTTGCGGTCTGCAATTCAACGGGCGCAAAGCCACTAGTATAGGAAAGTCTGACGGTTTCAGCGGAATTTTTAAGCTCCTCGATCGGCAAAAGAGAATCAAAATCAAAAAGGCGTATCCGCTTGGGATAGCCGTCCTCTATCAGAATATTATCGGGCTTGACGTCAAGGTACAAATACCCTCCGGCGTGTATCCCGCCCAGTATGCACGCCGCCTGCCTTACCAGCGAAACGCATTCCTTTATGCTTTCGGGCTGATATTCGGCAAGCGTTTTTCTTGACGAGTAGGCGAAAACAACGTACAGCGTCCCGTTTTGACGGAAAATTTCCAGCTGATTTGTCATCAAAGCGTAATTCCCACCTGAGTAAAACAGCTTGTTTGTGCGGGAAAAATCTGAGGAAAAACGTTCGCACATTTGGCTGAACTTCTCGGCTTCAGCTTTGCTCAGAACAAGTCTGCCGCTTTCCTCCCGCTGAATTTTTATTTTATAGGGATAAAGCTCCTTTATTCTGTATAAGGTCCTGTCGCCGTTTTCGTTTTCGCGGCAGGCCTCGTACACTATGCAGGAGTTCCCTCTGCCAAGCTCGCCTGTGATAACAAAATGCATTTCCTCGCCCTTGCCGTTGCGAAAATGCAAGGGAGTACCCGGCGTCAACGCCGTTCTGCCGTCCATATTATCACCGACCTTTACGTTATATTGTAGCGTATGATCTTTTGTATTCGGTTTTGCCGCTTCATAATGCTCAGGCTTCGTCCTCGTCCTTGAACGTGAGCACCTCAAACATATAATATCTGAACGCCTGAAGCGGAGCGTTGTCGTTCACGGACCACATAAACAGCCAGTCGTACGGATTTCCAGCATACAGCTCCTGATAGCCTGAATCGAGAAGATATTTGTTGATAGCTGCAAGACAGCCCTCGCTGTCAGAGTGTTTTGCGGAATAGTCTGTATTTCCGCTATCTGTGATCTTTCCCGCCCAGTATTTATAGAAAACAAGAAAGATGAGCATTTTCCTTACCGTTTCGTATTCTCCCTTAAATTCGCCCCTGAGCAGCTTATCTATACCGCTACGGCTTGGAAAGCAAAAATCGGCGTTAAGCGGCACCAGCGCATTTTCGCTGAGGAAAGAAGAAATGGAACGGTCGTATTCCACTGCAAATTGATTTTTCTGGCGGTAGGAAAGCCCTATGATCTGCGCAAAAACGGTCCACGTTGACGGGTCAGGCTCAACTACTGCGGGATTTTCTCCCTCAACGGTATCAAGCTCGCTTTTCTTCGGCTTGCTCCCGCCGATAAGCGCAGCTTCCCTTTCCGCCAATCCGCCTGATTTTGATATATCGTTCCAGATCGTGCGGATAAAGCTGATGGCGGTAGCGTTGTTGTAGCGAAAGGCGTCCGTATTCTCCGTGATAAAGGCGGTAAGCTCCTCCTTGCTGCTGATACTGTCAAGATATTCAATGATAGTCCCTGTGTAAAAAACGTCCTTGTTTGGTATGGTTTTAGCCATTGAGGGAGTTGGGACAGCCTGAATTATCTCCTGCGCCTGAGAATATGTAAGACCGTTTTTTATGCAAAAATAATAAACGGCTTCGCTTACCGTATGGCAGTCAAAGCTGCGCTCAAGCTGAACGCAGCGGAAAAATTCGTCGGTCTGAGCCACGTCCAGCCCGAAAGCGAAACAGATCTGAAAGGCGGTTTTCCTTGAAATTTTCTTGTTAGGCTCAAACCATTCCTTAAAATCATGGGGCAATTTTATATTTGCGGCTTTGAAGCTCTCACGGAGAAAACGGGCTTTTTGTTGTACATTTTCAGGCTCTCCGTCATATCCGCGGTCTTGCAGAAAGGCTGTCAGCGCTTTGTCAAAATCACGGAAAAGAGTGGCGATATCAAGGAGCTTTTCCCTGTAATCATCATCTTCAAAGGATATTTCTTCGGCTCTCAGTCGGAGCAGTTCGGTGTATTCGCTCATAGGGCTTCACCTACCATGTCTGTTATTTTAATTTCGTTGAAATACGTCTATTTTTATCATTATAGCATACTTTGTCAAAAATTGCACTAATTTATCGTAAAAACGTCAGGGGTATTTAAACGCTGATGGTTATTACAATACAAAAAACGTTTCCGATCGCATATATAAAAACACGCTCCTGTGTTAAAGGAGCGTGGAGGGTTCGGCGCACTGATCATACAATGCAGGCAAACCGTTTAAAATATTTCTCAGTTTTCCAAGCAGGACAGCTTATTTAGCCAGCGGCTGAGCAGAAAGTGCGTAAGACCAATCAGCAAGACCGCAAGAAGGCAGGAAATAATTATGCTAAAAGAACTGAATGAGCCGCCTCCCGACAGCAGGTCAAACAGCAATAAGCCGATTATCGAGACTGCAAGGCTTATAACAAGCTGAAACAGCTTTATGACGGCTCCGCACTTTAAAAAAGTTTTCTTTTTTCCGCCGACGGTCATAAGGGCGCGATAATATTTTCGCTTGCTGCCGAAAACGAGGTAACAGTTTATTATAACTCCGAAAAGCGAGATAATGAAGGTTATTATTCCTATCACCGAAAGGGTTATTGAATTTGAAAAATCAGCGGCTAGGGACTTTAACGGGTCGAAATCCATCACGGTGAATTTATCGGAGTTTATTTCCGATCTGAATTTTTCTTTGTCTGTGCCGTGGGACAGCTTTGTAAACATAATGGGACCAGTCACAGGCGTCAACGCTGTGAATTGCCCGTTATCCAAGGCTATGGCAAATTTTTCATGTCTTGACGTGAAAAAAAGAAAATACTGAACGTCGTCGTTGTCGATAATTCCTACTATCTCATATTTGCTTCCGTCCGAAAGGGTGCCTGTCTGACCAACCTCAAACCCTGTGGCTTCGCTCACTAACAAAGGAACGCTGTCCGAACCGACGCTGTTTTTTACCGCATCAATATTGCTTTTGCTTAAAAAAGGCAGTTTTTCGTCAAATAATTCCTCCGATACCCCGTAAAGAGCGCAGAGGTGTTCATTGTAATCAGTGACTTTGATCCCGTATTCCACTCGAGGGTCGTCCTTTATGCTGCTGAAGTCGCCGAGGGTGCTTTCGTCATATATTTTTACGGCGTTTCCCGCCTTTGGGTCTATCAGGTAAACGAGCGTCTCGACGTAATCGCCTATTGCACCTGTCATAATATTTGCGCAAATCATCATAACGGTAAGCATAAGAACGATGACTACTTCACCGCCTGTATTGCTTTTTAATTCACTTTTTACCAGCGCGGCGGTCTTATTGAAATTATCCATTGTATACCTCCTCGGAGGGTTGAGCCTTTGCCATTTTCAGCATTGGCGGAGCTATGGCAAACGCCGCCACCAGCAGGAATATTACTGCGGAAAAGATGAAATACATATTTTTAAGCTCATATTCCAAAAGGCTCCTTGAAAAAATGTCCTCGGTAAGTATCAGCACGGCGGACGCGGCTACGAAGGAAACGGCCAAGCAGGCGAGGAGCGACAGCGAGAGCAGTCCCAGAACGGGCGGCATACGCATACCGCACAGCTTCAGCACGGAAAGCATAGGCATCGTGTCCCTGCAAAGTCTTAATGCGGGATAGTATATGCCGAAAACGGAAAACAAGGCGATAAGCGTTCCCAGAACTCCCATAAATAACGTGTAAGCCATCGTCGGGTCGGCAGGGAGCATATTCTGTTTGTAATGGTCTATTTCTTTTCCCGTGGATTCATATACAGCCTGATTCAAGGCGTTATAGGTCTCATCGGTCATCTTCCTGTCAAAATCCACGCTGCCGATTATGTAAAGAACGCCGCCTTCCGTAAAAGACGGGCTTTCTAAAAAAATCGAGGGGATACGCACGTAATCGTCAAGGGTTATACCCACAACGGTAAATTCCGTACCGAATAAATTTACCTTTTCCCCCACGTCAATGCCAAATCCCTCAGGCAGAACGAGAACGCTGTCGCCGTTTTCAAGCTCCTGCCCCGTTATTTCTCTGCCCTGAGCAATATTCTGTTTGGAAGAATAAGGTTCGTCATAATAGATAAAGGTTTTACCGTTCCATACCGTAAACCGCAGTCTTTCATCTCGGTTTTCTTTAAAAAGCGGCATAAATTTTATATAATTTATGCTTTTTGTTCCTATTTTTACCTCTGAATCTGCCTTTTCATATATGATACGTATATCTATGGCGTCTATCTGATTGCTGTTCAGGGAAAAAAGAGAATCGATAATATGTTCGCTTACCGCTATACAGTTTTCGTCCTCTTCACCGATTCCGTAATAAAAATTATATGTGGTGTTTGCCCTGTCTTCTTCTTCGTTGCTGAAAAGGACATCACTTCCCATAACGGACGCCGCAAACAGCATAAGAAAAGAGGAGAAAAAGAACATCAGCATAGCGGAAAGGGTGTATTTCCGCTGTTCTCTGCCAAAATGGCTCCGCAGAACGGAGCCTAACAAATACAGATATTTCATTGCGCTTTGTCCTCCGCCTCGCCGCCGTCTGTAAGCTGTCCGTCCGAAATATAGTATATCTTATTGCATTTTTCGGCTACCCTTCTGTCATGGGTGACTATCACCACCGTACGTCCCTCCCCATTAAGCTGTTTGAAAAGCTCCATTATATCCTCGGCGGTTTTGCTGTCTAAGGCGGCGGTAGGCTCGTCGGCAAGGATCACTTCGGGATTTCCCACAATGGCTCTCGCTATGGCGGCTCTCTGCCGCTGACCTCCCGATATCCTGCCAGCACGTCTGTCTGCCAGCTCGGAAATTCCAACTCTTTTCAAAGCGTACAAAGCATATTTTTTTATCTTGGCGAAAGGAACGTCCTTGCTTACCAAAAGCGGATATGAAACATTTTCCAGCACGGTCTTGTCAGGGAGGAGCCCTATGCTTTGCAGTACAAAACCCACAAGGCGGTTCCGTATGTCGAAAACGTCAAATCTGTCCAATATTTCGCCGTCAATGGTATATCTGCCCGTGGTGGCACGGTCAAGGCAGCCTATAATATTAAGCAATGTGGATTTTCCAGAGCCTGATACTCCCATAAGGGCTATGTAATCCCCCTGGTTTATTGTAAGGCTTACGTCCTTTAGAGCCTGAACGGAAAAATCGGTTTTAGGGTTGTATATCTTGGTTATATTTTCAAGCCTGATGTTCACTGTGGTGTTTTGCTCCTTTCGTTTATATTTCCGATTTATTTTTCTTTATCCGTCGGCATTTTTTAACAATAAACAAAAGCAGACTGCAAAGTAAATATCCGACAATATAACAAATAATGCCGAAATATATCTGCGGCAATCTCACATAATCCACCAAGCCGCCCCAAAGCCTGTTTTCATAAAGGGGAAACCATATGAATAACGACGTGTTTGCAAGGCAGGCGACCAATGCCAACTTTATCTTTCTGTGCCATTCAAAGCCTAACGTATAGGCAAATGAAACGCCTGCCATTGCCAGAACGGGCAGCCATTCTTCATACAAATACCACTCTAACAGCCCCGGGTCGTTAAAAATATAAATTAAATCATAATTGCTCAGAAGATCCCACTCCGAAATTCCTTTCTCCATCATCATACTAAAGCTTATCATAGGAGTGTGATTGGCAACGGGTATGTGGATAAAGAGCTGATTGAAATACCAGAAATATAAAATATTGCCAATTAAAATAAACGGTATCTGTCTGCCTTTAATGACCTTCAATTTTAAAAATATTAAAAGAACGATAAGAGCGAGAATGGAAAGGATAATCGTAAGGTCCGTCGAGTCCCAATACACTGTTCATCACTCCTTTATCGGCGGTATATTTTGTAATTCTGTGTTTTTGGGAAAATTTTCTCCCTTTGTAAATGAAACAACGGTCTATGACAAAACGTGACACTTTTCCGATATTTTTTCTTATTCTGCTTTTTGTACGGAATTACATATTGACATTAGTTCATCTTGGCTAAATTCCTTGCTTGCAACGAACTCGATAAAATAATCGCCGTTATCAAAAAGAATGTAATGCGAACCGTTGTGTTCCTGAAAATACATTCCCTCACAGTCGTTTACGTCAATTGCATAAGGCGCCTGCAAAAAGCTTTCGGTGTTTAATCTTGTTCCCTGAACAGAACCCTTTGTCATCTGACAAAAACGAAATTCTTTTTCAGCATTGTAACGATCAGTGTAGAGAATCTCAACTATATGATCTTCGTCCAGCATTATCTCGGAGCTATACCCGCTAAGGTCCGTCCCTATCTCATATCTTTCCTCCAGAGTCAAGGGCGCATCTGAAATATCTGTCGTTTTGATGAGCGAATACGTATCATACGATTCAACTTTAAAGCTGCTCCAGCTTATCGCAGCATAGGCAGCCGTCGACAGCGATGCAAGGATCACAACTAAAAAAGCAAGCTGAACGAGTTTTCTCAGTGGCACACTATGCCCATAAAACACCGTTCTGCCGTCCATACTTTTTATAAGACGATTTGCTTTTCTTTCAAAGCTTTTGGAAAATTCACAGCTTTCCGTATCCTTTTCGTACTCTTCAAGCTGACGGTTTATTGCGTTTTCCAACGCCGTTTTAAATTCATTCATATCCGTTCTCCTTCAGAATAGCCGCCAGCTTCGCTCTCCCGCGCCTTAGACGCTTTTTTGCGTTGTCATAGCTTATGCCCAGCAGCTTTGCCGCCTCTTTTATACTGTTACCCATATATGAGGTCAGGTATATGATGTCGAAATAATTTGGCGGCAGCTGCTGTAAAGCCTTTTCAAGCTGCTCAACGCTGTATTTGTTATCTAACTCTTCGTCAGGCAGATAGCTTTTATCCGAAATGTCAAGCTCCTCAATATCTACGTCGGCTTCATAACGGCGGTTGATCCTTTTCAGCATATTGTAAGATGTGTTCCTGACAATAATAACAACGAAAGCCTTTGTTTGGGGACAATTTATTTCGGATATTTTTGAAAAATTTTTTGCGATACTGATAAAGGCGTCCTGTAATGCGTCCTCGGCGTCCTGCTGATTTTTCAGTATATCAAAGGCTACCTTGTACATCAGGTTCCTGTATGCGTAATACAGTTCTTCAAATCGCTTTTTGTCCTCGTTTGCGCCGATATATCCCAACGCTGCCGCAAGCATATGAGCGCCTCCTTTTTTGTTGATGGCGGAAAGAATGTTTTCCTCAGAGCTTATCGATAAATGAATTATAGCATAATTGCGGGGGGAGTTGTCAATATGTTGTAAGATGTGTTCCTGGTAATAATAACAACGAAAGGCTTGGTTTGGGGACACTTTATTTCGGATATTTTTGGAAAATTTTTTGCGGTACTGATAAAGGCGTACTGCTGTTTTTGCAGTATATCAAGGGCGTTTTTCCTAACGACGGGCTTGTGATGCTGTCAAAAAGTTTTTTGGGTGGTTAACTAAAACTACTCTACCCTCTTTGAAGGTGCGCTGCGATTTTTCGGTTTTGCGAAGCAAAATGAATTTCCTTTAGGGAAATTCAAGAAAAATTGCACATGGAAAAGAGCTGAGGACGAGCCAAAGGCGACGGACGAAGCCTTTTCCCGTTTGCAAAAAACGCCCTCGCTATCGAGGGCGTTTTTTGCAAACGACGTGTCTAACCTTTACAAAAAAGATTTTTTGGGGACCTGTATTGCTTTATGATATTATGTCTCTTTTTTCAAGCCTTGTAAATACCATATAACTCAACTGCGAGAACTACCAAATACCTGATATGACATACTCAAAATTGAATAAAGGATCACAATAAAACACATATCACCGTCTGAACTTTAGGTCGTAAGATCGCAGCAGGTGTTCATATGTTCAAGCCCTCTTTCGTTTTATCCCGTTTGTTGATACAAAGAATTTTACAACTATCATCACCGCAATTCCAACGAGCGCACCTCCCCGAATAAGCGCCTCTGACACTGCTCCGCTATGAGCGTTCAGCAACGGCATAGCTTCAACGGGCAGGATAACCGAAAGCGGGCGGAATATCTCAATACCCATGTAAGTATATAGCAATGACGGCAGAAGCATAACGCCTGCTGCGGCGATATAAGCTGCCTCAGGTCGGCGGAGCAAGTCGGAAATGAAAAGTACAATTATCGCTCCGCAGAATAAGCACAGCCAACGATAAATATACAAAAGCACCAGCCAGACGGTAACGGGGCAGTTCAGCGGAAATTCCGCCAACATGGAAAGATTTCGCGATGAAGCATTCCAAGCTGTAATTTCAAAATTTGTTATCAGCGTGTAAAGCTCCATTCCGTATACAACGCCCCACACGAGGGTCGTCATCAGTGCCGCAAGCGTCAGTTTGCGGAATATAAGCGCACCCCGTCCTTGAGGTGTAGATCTCAGAAGATATGTCATTCCCGACTGACGCTCGTAGGTCAGACTTCCCGCAAGAAGGAGCGTTAAAGCTAATACCGCTAAAAGCGCAGCCTGTTGCTGATTATTCTGCGCACGGCTTCCGTAAACGCTTTCAAACGGCGTTTCATCAATAAGCCACGGGGTAAAGCCGTGTTCGGCGCTGAAATTTTTCAGTTCCTCGATACGTTCAAGCACCTTTGAAAGTCCTTCTGCGTTTATCTGAGCCGAGGATGCCTCACGATTGTATTTATCAAGTTCGGGATATTCAATTTCTCCGTTTTCATAGGCAGTCTTCGCGTTCTCATAAGATGTGAGAATATCGTCTAATCTGTTTTGTTCTTCATTTATAAGGGCAACTGTGCTGTCTGTTATCTCTCCCGCAAATTGGGCGGTGTATTTTGACGCCGCTTGCTCTGCAAGAGAAGTTATTGGGATCTTAATCGTGTAGGGTAGTTTCACTGCCGCAAAGCTAAGCAGAATTATTATAACAATACCCTTTTGTATCCAAAGCGTTTTGTGAAGTTCCATACCCATAAGGTTTAAACGGCGCAGAAGCTTGTCGGTAACGCTGTTTATCCTGTAAGCTATCTTTCCCAACAAATCACGCCCTGATGCGGGTTTCTTGTGACAATGGATATAAATACATACCGCTGCCAATATAAGGCACAGCGGAATAAGCGAAAACTGTGAAATGCTCCGTATTCCTAACGGATAGGTGAATATATCAATATTAAGGTAGTTAGTGTAGAGGTCAGACAAACTGATGTAAGTATACAGGTTGAAATATTTCAGGATATTAAATGCGCTCTGCACGGGCAGAAATGTGTATAATCCGTACTCTGCCGCCAATATGCCCGCAGTCACGATTATGGTATATTTCACGTTATTTATAACGGTCAGCATAAGCCACAGGATAAGCGAGATCAAGAACGCCGCCGCTATTCTTAAAATAAAATAGTTCACAAGAAAACCGCCGACTGAAGAAATCATAGGAAGCTTGCCTAATATTTTCACGGACTGCACCGCCCGACCTAAGCTGTCGATACTGCCGTAAAAATAAAAGCCGATTATAAGGTCAGTTCCGTACAGCAATACCACTCCGCAGACCGACGATAAAAACAGGATAAGCGTTCTTCTTAACGCTAATTTAAGCCGTCCGTTCGGCGCGGCGTGCACTACGCTCCACAGCCCCGCTTTGCGTTCTTCCAAAAATGAAAATGCTATGAGAATAAGCAAAAGTGTAAGAAAATAGTCGGTAAGCGAAAAGCTCATAAATGAGTTTATCGCGCCGTCTGCGCCAAGAGTTAAATTCACGTTCTCTAACTTCTTAAATTCGTCCGCCGTTTTTATAATATTGCGTCCAGAAAAGCTCTTGCTGTCGTTGAAAATGGAAAAGGTCAGCAGATTTTCCTTGTTCCTTTGTATGTTTTCAAGCCAGTCGCCGTAGCCCGTGAGGTATTCCGTTTGTGCCAGCAGGTTCTTCACCGCCACGTAATCAAGGCGGTCGTCCTCGGCGGCTGTTTCATAACCTATCTTTGAGGAGAGCGAGGACTTTTCTTTCTCCAACAGCTCTGCGGCTTGCTCAGGGGGCATATCCTTTACCCTGTCGAGCCACGACATATAACGCTGATATGCGGCTTTTGCGTCTACCGACTCCTGCGCAGATATAAACGAGCCGTCAACAAAAACAAGGCTTCCTCCCGAAATTTCAACGTCAAGTCCGAAATTATTTTCATACTGCTCACGGGCGAACAGAAAGCCGTTAAGCAGTAATATCAATACAAACCCTATGAGCAGGCGGCGTTTTGATAAAATGCGTCTTAGTTCTTTCATACCTCCGCCTCACTCTCCGAGATAATAGAGGTACACGTCCTCAAGCGACAGATAATCGGAAACGAACCGCCCTTCGTCCGGAAGCTCGTCGCCTACAATACGCACCCAGGTTTCGCCCTGTCGCCGAAATACGTTTCCTACTTTATATTGCTCCTGCATATGCTCTAAATCATTCGGATCGCAGGGGAGTTCCTTTACCTTGTCCGCTACGCTTTCAAGAAGCCCCAATGGAGTATCTACGCCCACCAAACAACCGTGCTTCATCATCAATATCTTATCGGAAATGGATTCGATATCACTTACGATATGAGTAGCAAGCAGGATAATTCTGCCTCTTGACATTGAGGAAATAAAGTTACGGATACGTATTCTTTCTTTCGGGTCAAGTCCTGCCGTGGGTTCGTCAAGAATTACTACTTTAGGATCGCCCAAAAGCGCCTGCGCTAAAAGAACGCGCTGTTTCATACCGCCCGAATAGCCGCCTAATTTTTTGTGTCGTACATCAGAAAGATTGGTTATCTCCAACAGCTTTTCAATCTCGGCTTTTGCCTGCCTTTTGGGAATAGCTTTCAGGTCAGCCATATACGAAAGAAACGTCTGCGCCGTCATATGCTCATAATAGCCCTGCTGTTGAGGCATATAACCTAAATTCAGGCGGAAATCCTTTCCGAGTTTCAGAATGTCTGTTCCGTCAAATAAAATCTGTCCTTCTGTTCTTGTAATATTATCTGTAAGCAGGTTCATCATAGTGGACTTTCCCGCGCCGTTTGCGCCTAAAATCCCGTAAATCCCCTCGGTGAAAGTGATGTTTATATTATCCAGTGCGATGAAATTGCCGTATTTTTTGGTAAGGTTTATCAGTTCAAGTTTCATTCTGCATTTTCACTCCCTGTGCCAGCTGTTTACCCGCGTTATCTCGCCCGAATTTATATTTACACAGCACAGCGTAAAATCGTAGGTCTTAACTCCGCCCACCGGCAGAAATCCTTCCTGCATAACGCCTGTTTCTCCCGTGTAGTGCGTTTCCTGCGCGACAAACCATATTTCATTATCATCAATAAACACAGGGGCGATATCTTCGAGGTCGGGCAATTCTTCATAGAGCGAACCGAGCGATAATCCGCATTTAAAGCTGCCGTCAATACCATAGACGAAAAACGTATCGCCGCCGATAAGATTGTTGAAATCATAACCGTAGCTGCCCGCAATTTCATACCCCGGTATGCTCTTATCCTCCGGTTCGGAATTTAAGAGGCACATATATTCATCGTTGAACATTGCCTTTCCGTATGGGGTCTTTTCATAGGTGTCGGCAAGTTTTTCATATTCCTCGGTTTCCAATTTACAGCGCCAATAATCGCCGCCCGAAAGGTAGAAATATATATAGCCGTCTTTTATGTACCATTTTGAAACTTCAACTCCCGCAGAAGTCCACTCTCCCACGGTATCCGCGTTAGGAGTTCTCCACACTTCTTTTACGCTTTCGTCCGCCGTGCTGTATGCGTAAAGTATGTCTTTATATGTCCCGTCCGACTGCTGTACATTTGTCATAACATAAATATTATCTCCGTCAGCCCAAAGCGTAAAGCTGTGACCGACAGGTATTGAGTCGAAGATTTGTCTGTCGTCCTTTTCGACCTCATTTCCCCATAGCGCCTCGGCGTTTTCATTGATATTCCCGCCAAGCGGCATTCTGTATAATATACCGCAGTACACAAAATAAACGTAGCCTTTGTGAAGGATCGGGGTCGAATAGGTGGAATTTCCGCTTGGCTCAAATTCCAGATCCTGCACGACCTTTCTGTCGTTTCCGTCAAGGGCTACGGAATAAAGCCTCTCGCCCCTGTTTACAAATTCGCCGTTTTCCTCGACATAGCTTGCGTTTGAATAGAACAGCCTGTCCGCAGTTGAAAAGATAGTATATCCGCTTAAATACGCGTTGCAGGTTTCGTCATTATGAGCACATTCGGGTTTTGTGCAGAGCAATGCCGTTTTTTTCGTGTTTTTATCTATGAAATAGGCATAGCTCCCGAAAAGAATGTAATATCCGTCCTCTGTTTCGCATACATCTGTTATCCAACGCGATTCCGACTGGTGCATTTCCTTTTGAAAAGGATCGTCTGTTTTGATAATGCTGCTGCAGCCGCTTGCTGAAAATACGGTAATTACAGATATAGCTGCGGCGATTATGCATTTGAATTTTTTCATATCGTTTTCTCCTTATGCAACGTTGTATACTATTTCCGACTTGCTTATCAACGATATTCTCATTGTAAAATTGAGGAAAAACTGTATATTATTTCGACCTTACCCGTGTTAATGTCCCCGCGGCAAAGGTTTGTGGATTTTCTGTTGCCCTGTTGAACGCTCATATTGCCGCCGCCCGAAGTAGAAGCAGTCATACCCGTGGTGAGGAAATACACGCTGTTATCATCACAGAAAAGCATATCTATCTGCGCCAATTCGTCAGGGTCGTCGTAAAGCCCTGTCAATGACAACTCCCTTACAAAAGTCCCGTCGGTTTTGTAGACGTAGACAGTATCTCCCATAGAACGGAACATTCCTCCGGGATACGGCTCGGTATAGCCGTAGAAAAACACGGGGATATCGTTTAGCAGACACATATATTCGTCATTGAATACCGCACTTCCGTAAAGCGTTTTTTCGTGAGTTTCCGCCAATTTCTCGTTTTCGCCTGTGCTTAAATTACTTCTTCACATATCGCCGCCCGAAAGATAGAAATAAATATAACCGTCGTTTATATACCACTGAGAAACGGAAACGCCTGTTGTTTCCCATTCGCCTACTTCATCGGCGCTCGGAGTTTTCCATACCATTTTTACGCTCATATCCGTAAGGTCGCATTGAAAGAGCATTTGCTTATATACTTCGTCCTCGTCCTGCATCTTGGTCATAAAATACAAAAAATCTCCGTCCGCCCAAAGCGTGTAGTGTATCCAATTAGGATTGTAGACAAGCCCGCCGTCTACCAACTGTGTTTCTCCGGGATTTTCGGGACTCCACACGATCTCCGCGGCGTCCTTGTCGGCGTCCGGCTTCACGCGATAAATAATATCATCGCTGACATAATAAATATACCCTCTGTGATAAATACCGTCGTCATAAGAGGACTGTGATGCGGAAAACTCGTTGAATTTCAGCTTCTGCTCCGTTTTCAGCCCCGTAGCGTCTCCGTTTACCGATTTCACTTCTTTTATAGCCTCACCGTCATCTGTATAGGTATCATCGACAAAATACAGCCTGTCGCCGCCCTTTAAGAGATATACGCAGGGTATTGCGGCGTTGCAGGCGTTGTCGTCCTTATGGTCGCAGTCGGGCTTTCCGCATACGATAGTCACCTTTCCCGTTTTCTTGTCAATATAACACAGACGATATAAAGTGAAGTAATACCCTTCCTCCGTTTCCACATAGCTGCCCCTGTCTGTCTGATGAAGATTTTTTTGGAAATCATCGTTTATCATTCCGGTCATGTGCCGGAGATCACTGCTGTTATTATCGCAGGCGGTGAGGGATAACGCCGTAAATACTGCTAAAAATGAATAAATAATTTTGTTTTTCATATAAAAGATCCTCCCGATAATGAAAAAATCGCGCAGACGAGTTTTAGTCTGCACGATTATTGTAAATTACAATTCTAACGATTTCCTAACGAATTAGATAAAATTTTTATCACATTTCAAAATTTGCCGTAACGGCTGCTCCGCCTGTGGCTGCATTTTCCAATTTCAGGCTGCCTTTGTGCTTTTCGCAGAGCGTGTGACAAATATAAAGACCAAGACCGAAATGATAGTTATTTTCACCCTGCTGCCCACTGTAATACGGCTTTGCGGCGTTTACAAGCTCTTTTTCCGAAAATCCACGTCCGTCGTCCATAACACGGATATTCAGCGATAGTCCGTCGCTGTAAAGGCGAACGGAAATTTTTGATTTAGCAAATCTAAGCGCATTGCTGAGCATATTTTCAAAAACCTGCGTCACCGCAAAAGGGTCAATGTTCAGCGTGTCGGTTTCTATATCGAAATCTGTTTCACAGGAAAGATTTTGTTTCTCACATAGAAGCGCGGTCGTTTCTTTAAGTCCGTTGACAAAATCCTCGGTCGGAATAGCCTCCCGCCGTATTTTCAAATCTGACAGCTTTTGCGCAGTGTTCATGCTGTCTACAAATTGACTCAGCCGTTCCACATGATTAGACATGGTGTGAACAGTTTCTATGACCTTTTCTTTTGGGAGCTGCTCGGTAGGAAGATACTCGGAGAGAGTGTCCGTATAGCCTTTCAGAACAGCGACAGGAGTACGCAGGTCATGGGTATATGCGTCGTTTAGTTGTTTTCTCTCCGCGATAAGCTTTTGCATACGCAAATTGTATTCATCAAGCGAAGAACGCATTTTTTCAAAAGCCCCGCAAAGTTTAGCCATTTCATCACGACCGGAATAATCCAGTGAAAAGTCAAATTCGTTTTTAGCTATTTTCTTGGAAGCATTGATAAGCAGAGAAAGCGGCTTTTTCAGCTTGGAAAAATAAAACAACAGCGCCGCCGCCAGAAGACTGACGAAGTAAATAAAACCCGAAGCATACTGTAAAATGAACTGATAGGTATTGTATAATTGGAGATCGTTATCAGAATAACGGTTGGGGCTCATCACCTCCTGAATATTATCTTCAGTTACGATATAGACGCGGTGGTTGTCATCCTCCGGGTACTCAATATCAAACTCCGAGCTTACAACATATTTGAGCTGGAGCTGGATATTGGCGCGATTTACAGTACCGATCACTTTATTGGATACCGTTGAAGCTATCACCAGCGCCGCTGCCGCAAACAGAAAAATCGCGAGCCAAAGCGGGATACTACGATACCATGCCTTTATTTTACCCATTTGTAGCCCACCCCCCAAACTGTCTGAATATAGGGCTTGCAGCCTGCGGCAGCTAACTTAGCACGCAATCTGCTTATATGCTCCATTGCCGTATTCGGATCAGCATTGCTGTCCATTTTCCATATATGGTCGAAGATTCGCTCTTTGCTGAACAGTTGTCCGGGGTGGGTGGACAAAAGCTCAATTATTTCATACTCTTTCGGCGTCAAGGGTATGGCTTCGCCGCTGTTGGTGACCTGATGCGTAGTATAATCTATCATAAATTGATCGTCAAGTAAAAGGCGATGCGGAGCCTGTCCGCGGCGATCCTCGCGCCGAAGATGAGCTGCTACCCGCGCCCCTAATTCACTGACGGAAAACGGCTTGACAATGTAATCATCACCTCCTGCCGAGAAGCCGTCAAGTTTGTCCTGATCCTCAATACGGGCAGTCAGGAAAAGAATGGGACAGGTAACGTGTTCCCGTATTCGGCGGCATACCTCTAAGCCGTCTACATCGGGCATATTTATATCCAACAGGATAAGGTCGGGCTGCCTGGCGGCTTTCTCAATACCCGCAATTCCGTTTTCAGCCAGCATAACATTGTAATCTTTCAGTTCAAAATACTGTTTGAGCATTGCGCTCATATCCTTTTCATCGTCTATTATCAAGATTGTTTTTCTCATTTATGATCCCCCTCAAATAAGTATATAATTTAATTTTAACGAAATCCTA
This sequence comes from uncultured Ruminiclostridium sp., assembly GCA_947630175.1. Classification (GTDB taxonomy): domain Bacteria; phylum Bacillota; class Clostridia; order Oscillospirales; family Ruminococcaceae; genus Ruminiclostridium_E. Next base: position 173,916 of record CANRGJ010000002.1, read on the forward strand.
ACGATTTTTATTTTTCTTCATTTTTAAGCAGTTATTTTCAGGGCTGTCGGATTTGTCGGCAGTAGAACGTCAAGAGCTGCGAGCACCTCTCTGAAACGGAACTTCACGGAATTATTATAGAACTTTATATTGAATAAAGCAATAACAAGTACAAAAATATCAGGCAGGTGGTTGAAATAAAGGTTAGAAGTATGAGGTAAGAATTTGAACGAGGACGTATTTCCCACATTGAAGCGATCTTTGTCTGTGATGATTACATACGACTTATATTATTTAATTTGTTTGCTGGATTTACATTCTTTTACCTTTTCGGACACCTCCCTGCTAACGATCGCCTCATGATCATTCTCAATAAAGTACATCGCCAATTCTCCCTCGTTTTTCTTACGCTTTCCCGTGAGAAAGTCCTCGGTAAAGCTCTTTTGCATAAGAACATCGTCGATATACTTTTCATTGTTTACAAGCCTTGAGCATTTTCATAAATTCAGGACATTTCTTTAGCTGAGTTCCCAAAGCACGCTCGGCATATATTTTCACTAATTGCCAGTTTATATGTTCTGTAATAAGCTTCTCATAATAAGAAATATGCGTTTCAAGACTCGATTTTTGTTCTTCATGGTTTGTACTCACTCGATAGTAGGCTGCCACTCGAAGCTTATTAATCGTTTGTCTCACAAAAGCAAAACCGCAGGAATTTTTCAGCCTGCGGTTAGTTAATATGTAAAACAAAAAGCCACATTCTTTGTGTATCCCGCGCTAAAATGCAGCTTTCAACTTGTGATATTGTAACGAAAAGATTTTCGGGTGATGAAAATAAAAATGCTCCACCATCATTTTTTGGGGGGCGCGCTGCGATTTTTCGGTTTTGCGTAAGCAAAATGAATTTCCTTAAGGGAAATTCAAGAAAAATTGCACATGGAAAAGAGCTGAGGACGAGCCGCAAGGCGACGGACGAAGGCTTTTACTAATGGCGTGTGATATAGTGAACAAATAGATTTTTGGGTGGTTAACAAAACTGCTCCACCCTCCTTGGGGGCGCGCTGCGATTTTTCGGTTTTGCACAAGCATAGTAACAGATTAAAAGAATTATACTCTCATATCAGCGATAATTTAGGTCATCTTTTATTATTGGCGGTTATGGGAAATCTTTTGGAATGCCATATTTTAAATTGGCCTTAGCCGCAGCTGCCACAATAACTAAATGTTCTGGAAGACCTGCTTCAATCGTCATTTCAGAAATTTCCTGAAATTTTTGACTACATAAATCAGGATAAGAATTAAACAAGAGACCTGCAATATCCTTTTGAATAGAAATGCTTTCGCTTTCCAAATATGGTAATAAGTCCCTTTGCCGGTTTTCATCAATAAGCTTTCGTGCAAGCTTTCTCATTTTATCAAAATACTGGTTATACTTACTCATTGATTGATCATTCAACAAAACTTCTTCTCTCTTCTGACAACACTTTAGTATTTCGGCAACATAATCTATACCACTCATCAATAAACCCTCCATTAGTTAATTGGATAACCACATTCTTTCATGAAGAATTCCCATTGTTCAAGGCCAAATTGAAGCTGTTCATCAAAACTTTTCCCGTTTAACCAGTCTCGAACTGTTTTTCCTCCTGTAAACTCGGTTTTTGAGCTGTAAAACGCACTTATTTTTTTGTGAACATCATCTGGTGTAGCTCTGATATTTGTAACGGTATTAATATCTCCCACATCAAACCCACTCCTTGTTGCCTTTGCTTGGCATTGCTCAACAAGATGATGCCACTGTTTGTTAGGACCTGGGTCACCCAAATACTTTTTCAAGGCTGGTGCCGCTGACCGGACTTGAACCGGTACGGTATCGCTACCGAGGGATTTTAAGTCCCTTGTGTCTGCCTATTCCACCACAGCGGCAATTATTGACTTTGATTATTATATCTCAATTTTACCGTTTTGTCAAGCAAAAACAGACTCACAATGCTGTGAGTCTGTTTTTTTGTTGAGCTTATGCTATCCTCGTTATCACCAAATGAGCAGAAACAGGCTGAGTTCCTCCTGCGGAGGGCGTGATTATCAGCGACGAGGGATTGTCAGCGGGATTTCTGAGAGTTATAACGGAGTTTACAGCAGTGGTGGTTATCAGGGAGATACCCGTTATTCCCGACGCTCCCGAGGCGCGCCCTGCAACGGTGTAGTCGAGCTCATCGCCGTTAAGGGTCAGAACGAGCTGTCCCGCCTGATTTACGGGAACGCTGAATTCCACCTTATACGTTCCTATTTCGGGAAGATCAAAGGAGTCGTCGGTCACCCTCGTTATAGTGCCGTCGTTCGAGGACGTTCTGGGGAAGCTGACGTCTGTTCCCGGAGCTACCGAGTCGGCATTGTCAGAGGGCATAAGAGCGTAGAAATCAGCGTAACCCAGTACGCCGCCGGTTTCGCCCTGAGGACCTTGGGGACCTGTTTCACCCTGAGGACCTGCGGGACCCGTTGCACCTGTCGGGCCTGCGGGACCTTGGGGACCTGTTTCACCTTGTGGGCCTGCGGGTCCTGTTGCGCCTGTTGGACCTGCGGGACCTTGAGGTCCTGTCTCACCTTGTGGGCCTGCGGGACCCGTTGCACCTGTCGGACCTGCGGGACCTTGAGGTCCTGCTTCACCTTGTGGGCCTGCGGGACCCGTTGCACCTGTCGGACCTGCGGGACCTTGAGGTCCTGCTTCACCTTGAGGGCCTGTTTCACCCTGAGGACCTGCAGGGCCTGTTGCACCTGTCAGGCCTGCGGGACCTTGAGGTCCTGTTTCACCTTGTGGACCTTGAGGACCCGTTTCACCCTGAGGACCTTGTGGACCTGTTGCGCCTGCTACGCCTGCGGGTCCTTGAGGTCCCTGAGGACCTGTTTCACCTTGGGGACCTGCGGGGCCTATTTCGCCCTGAGGTCCTTGTGGACCTGTTTCGCCCTGTGGGCCTGCGGGGCCTTGTGGTCCTACGGGACCTGTTTCACCTTGCGGGCCTTGAGGGCCGACGGGGCCTGTATCGCCTTGTGGACCCTGTGGACCTGCGGGGCCTGTCGGTCCTGTGGCGCCTGTGGGACCCTGAGGACCTACGGGTCCTGTTTCGCCTTGCGGGCCTTGAGGGCCTACGGGGCCTGTTTCACCCTGAGGGCCTTGGGGACCTTGCGGGCCTGTTTCACCTACGGGTCCTTGTGGACCTATGGGTCCTGTCGCTCCCGTCGGGCCTTCAACGCCCATTGGACCCTGAGGACCTACCGGACCTGTTGCGCCCACTGGTCCTCTCGGGCCCGTTGCACCGGCAGGACCCGTAAGTCCAATAGGTCCCTGCTCGCCGGCAGGTCCTGTTTCGCCCTGAGGTCCCTCGGGTCCTCTTTCGCCCTCGGGTCCCGGAAATCCCATAGGTCCTCTCGGGCCTGCGGGTCCCATTGGTCCCATCGGTCCCATAGGACCCATTGGTCCCGGAGGACCCGGGATATACTCGGGACAGCAGGAGCTGCCGCTATTGCTGCCGCAGCCGCAGTCGTTGTTACGGTTGTTTCTGCCGCAGCCGTTATTGTTATTGGAATTGTTATAGAACGAATTCATTTTCTTCCTCCTGAAACTGTCGTTTCCGCCTGAAGCGGAACAGTTGACGCCGTGCGTCTATATATAATATGCGGCGGTATGAAAAACGACACTGTTATTTCCGCCTCAGAAAACAGATCTTGTTTGTCGCTTCTTTTATCCTGCATTTTGTTGACAAAGGACCGGAAAAGTATTACAATATAATATATAGACAAGCAGCTGTCATAGCTGTGATTTACGCAGGAGGAACACTGATAAATTTCACAACAGACCCTGCCCGTTTTCCGCAAAATTCCCCTTGAATATACGGCGAAGCAGGGTTATAATTTAAAAAAAGCAGAACGGAGGAACCATAATGGCAAACAGATTTATTCTAAACGAAACTTCCTACTTCGGAGCAGGCGCAAGAGAGACCCTTGCGGACGAGGTAAAGGCAAGAGGCTTTAAAAAGCTACTTTTCGTAACAGACAAGACGCTGCTCGACTGCGGCGTGGCAGGTAAGGTCACCGAAGTGCTGGACAAGGCGGGCATACCCTACGAGATCTATTCCGACATAAAAGCAAATCCCACCGTTAAAAACGTTCAGGACGGCGTTGCAGTTTTCAAAAACAGCGGCGCTGACGCTATCGTGGCAGTTGGCGGCGGCTCGGTAATGGATACCGCAAAGGGAATCGGAATTATCGTTGCCAATTCCGAATATGCGGACGTTGTATCGCTTGAAGGCGTTGCTCCCACCAAAAACAAGAGCGTTCCCGTTATCGCGCTTCCCACAACGTCGGGAACAGCCGCCGAGGTAACTATAAACTACGTTATCACCGACGAAGTGAACAAGAAAAAAATGGTCTGCGTCGATCCTCACGATATCCCCGTTGTCGCCATAGTTGACAGCGACCTTATGATGGGAATGCCGAAGGGACTTTGCGCTTCTACGGGAATGGACGCGCTGACCCACGCTATCGAGGGATATATCACCGCAGGAGCTTGGGAAATGTCGGATATGGTGGAGCTGCGCGCTATCGAGCTTATCCATCAGAGCCTTTACGATAGCGTAAACGGCGACCCCAAAGCCCGTGAGACAATGGCGCTGGCACAGTATGTGGCAGGTATGGGCTTCTCAAACGTAGGTCTGGGAATAGTTCACTCAATGGCTCACCCTCTGGGCGCTTTCTATGACACTCCTCACGGCGTGGCAAACGCACTGCTGCTGCCGTACGTGCTGGAATACAACGCCGAGAGCGCCGCAAAGCCGAAGTTCAGAGCTATCGCCAAGGCGATGGGCGTAAAGCATACCAAGAAAATGAGCGACGACGAATGCGTTGCCGCAGCCATAGAAGCCGTACGCAAGCTCTCCCTTTCTATCGACATTCCTCAGAAGCTGTCTGAAATAGGCGTGAAGAAAGAGGATCTGGAGGCGCTGTCCGTGGCGGCGTTCAACGACGTATGCACAGGAGGAAATCCCCGTCCCACTTCTCCCGAAGAAATTCTGGAAATTTACAAAAAGGCATATTGAGTCTATGCTCCTTAAAAAGGGCTGCACATACGGCGTGCAGCCCTTATTTTTTTGCGGTTATGGCAAAATACTCGTTCCCTCTTGATATTTTTGGAAAAATGGTGTAAAATGTATAGAAGAATAAACCGCCGTCATTTTTGCGGCGGGAAGGGAGAGAGCAATGAGAGTTGCGCTTTTTACCGAGGTATATCTGCCCGCCGTCAACGGCGTGGTGACACATATAAAAACCTTGAAGGAAGGTCTGGAGCTGCTGGGGCATAAGGTGCTGATAGTCGCCGCCGACTCCAACGTGAAAAAGACCCAGACCAGCGAGGACATAGTTTACTGTCCCGCAATAAAGCTGGAAAAGCTGTACGGCTACGACGTGGCGTCGCCTATCAGCGCAGACAGGCTGAAGGTCATAAAGGACTTTCACCCCGACGTTATCCATATACACAACGAGTTCGGCATAGGGCTTTCGGGAGCGATAATGGCAAAGCTGCTGAAAGTACCGTTGGTGTACACCATGCACACTATGTATGATGACTACGTTTATTATGTGGCGAACAATGAGCATTTCAGGGAGATAGTCACTTCGGCTTCGCATAAATACGCCAAAATTCTTGCCACCGCCGCCACCGCAATAACGGGTCCGTCCAAAAAGGTGGAGGATTATTTCCGCCGCTGCGGGGTGGACAAGCCTGTTACCATAATCCCAAATTCAGTTGAGGTGGACGTTTTCGACAGGGAGAGCGTGGACAAGGCTAAGACGGCGGAAATAAGGAAAAGCTTTGGCTTTGACGAAAACGACCTGGTGTTCTGCTTTTGCGGAAGAATGGGGCAGGAAAAGAATATTGAAACGCTGCTGGATTTCTGGGCGAAAAACGTAAAGCCCGACGACGGGATAAAGCTGCTGCTTATCGGCGGCGGTCCTCAGCTTGAGGAATTTACCGAATACGCGCAAAAGTTAGGGGTAAGCGATACGGTAAAATTCAGCGGCAGAGTGGAGCATATAGATATACCGCCTTATTACGCCGCCTGCGACTGCTATATCACGGCGTCGCTGACGGAATGTCACTCCATTTCAATGATGGAGGGAATGGCGACGGGTATGCCCGTGCTTACCATATGGGACGAGCTGAACGCCGACCAGATAGAAGAGGGAGTCAACGGCTTTTTCTTCCACGACGCCGACGAGATGTACAATGTGATGAAAAAGCTGAGGGAATTGCCCAAGGAAGAACTGCAAAAGCTGCAAAAGCAGGCGAGGGACACTATCGTTGCGTCAGGGGCGCAGACTATTGCGGAGCATTTGCTGAAGGTCTACGAGCAGGCGATACACGATTATGACGAAAAGCAGATGTACAAGGAGCTGAACCACAGCGAGAAGAAAGCCTATCAGGAGGAAAATCCCGAGCTTTACGCCCTGCTGATAAAGCCGAAGCCAAGGCGCAGGGTCAAGGTCAAGGCGAAGCGTGTGACCTCCGAGGAAAAGGCGCAGAAAAAGAAAGCTATAAAATCTCTGCGGGCAAGGAAGATCGCCGCAAGAGCGATATCAAAAAATCACAAAAACGCAAAAAGGGACGGCAAGCCGTCCAATAAAAATAAATAATTTCAAGGAAGAAAAAAGAAATGTCGGACACGATCCTGAACTACCTTACTGGGCTGTTCCAGAACAATGCCGTCGCTTCGGTGATAATTTCGGTGGTGTTTCTGGTCATCGGTTTCTGGGGGCTTATAAAGGGCGCGGATATTTTTGTTGACAGCGCCTCACAGATAGCGGCAAAGCTGAAGGTGCCGCTGATTGTAATAGGACTTACAATAGTTGCTTTCGGGACGAGCGCTCCTGAGGCGGCGATAAGCATAACATCCGCCGTGCAGAACAATGCGGGCATTGCGGTGGGAAACGTGCTTGGAAGCAACATAATGAACATTCTGTTTATTCTGGGCGTTTCCGCTATGATATGCAAGCTGCCTGTGAAGAAAACCACCTTCCGCTGGGAAATTCCCTTTGTGGCGATAATCACGGCGGTAATGCTGGGACTGGGACTTTGGAACAACGATCTGAACAGACTGGACGGAGTCGTGTTCATTCTGCTGTTTGCGCTGTTTATGGGATATCTTATAAAGCTGTCGAAAAGCGGAGATACCTCGGCGGCGGACGACGTTCCCGAGATCGACGAAAATGCGTCTATCCCGAAAATGATACTGCTGGTCATTCTGGGACTTGCAATGGTGGTGCTGGGAAGTGATTTTACCGTCAGCGGCGCTACAAGGATAGCAGAAGTCATTGGGCTTGACGACAGAGTTATCGGGCTTACCGTGGTGGCGTTCGGCACCTCCCTGCCTGAGCTTGTCACCTGTATCCAGGCGGCAAGAAAGGGCAAGGTGGATATTGCAATAGGAAATATAATCGGAAGCAATATTTTCAACATTCTGTTCGTTGTGGGGATCTCCGCTTTGGTTTCCCCCAATCCTATCGCTTTCCCAAATTCGTTTATCGTGGACGCAGTCGCTGCGATAGCTTCTGCCGTTCTGCTGTGGCTGCTGGTGCTGAAGAACAAGCAGATAAGCAGGCTTGGCGGCGGGATAATGCTGGCGTGCTATGCGGGATATTTCGTTTATCTTTTCCTGTAAAAACCGCTTGACAGAAAACGGTGAGGATATTATAATGTAAGTGCTGAGGTGTGAGAGCTTCTTTCGCCGAAGCAGGAATTTTACTGACGCTGAAAAAAATTTTGAGGCGAAAGGGCTTGTAAAATACGAAGTTATGCCCTTTTGCGCCTTGCGAAAGGGCTTTTTCTTATGGATTCGAGAGTTGCCGTTATAGGGATAATCGTGGAGGACGAAAACTCCGTAGATAAGCTGAACAGCCTGCTCCACGGCTACGGGAAGTATATCGTGGGGAGAATGGGTATTCCCTACCGCAGTCGGGGAATAAATATCATAAGTATAGTTATAGACGCGCCGCAGGACGTTATCAGCGCCCTGTCGGGGAAGATAGGCGCACTGAAGGGCGTCAGCGCAAAGGCCGCCTATTCCGCCGTGAAAACAGGAGAAAACGATGCAGGATAAGCTGATACAAAAGCTGTACGATAATGTCGATCTGTCCGCAGAGGAGCTGAAAACGCTGATAGAAAACCGCAGTGACGAGGACTTTAAGCTGCTCAGCGGCTTTGCAAGGAAAAGGTGCGAGGAAAGCTACGGGGACAGGGTGTTCACCAGAGGGCTCATCGAATTTTCCTCCTGCTGTAAAAACGACTGCCTTTACTGCGGGCTGAGAAGGAGCAACAAAAATGCGGAGCGATACAGGCTCAGCGAGGAAGAGATACTTTCCTGCTGTGACAGCGGGTACGAACTGGGCTTTCGCACCTTCGTCCTGCAAGGCGGGGAGGACGTGCATTTTACCGACGATATTTTCTGCAATATCATAAAAAAGATAAAGGAAAAATATCCCGACTGCGCTATTACACTTTCACTTGGAGAGAGAAGCAGGGACAGCTTTCAGCGGCTGTTTGACGCGGGGGCGGACAGGTATCTGCTACGGCATGAGACCGCTGACAAGGAGCATTATTCCAAGCTCCACCCGCCTGAGATGTCGTTCGATAACCGTATGCGCTGTCTGAAAGATCTGAAAGAGATAGGTTATCAGGTGGGGTGCGGGTTTATGGTTGGTTCCCCCTATCAGACGGTGGACTGTCTTGTAAAGGACCTGCGGTTCATCAAGGAGTTTCAGCCGCATATGGTGGGGATAGGTCCGTTTATACGGCATAAGGACACGCCTTTTCGTGATAAACCTGATGGAACGCTGGAGCTGACGCTGTTTTTGCTGTCGGTGATAAGGCTGTTGTTGCCTAAGGTTTTATTGCCCGCTACAACGGCGCTGGGAACGATAAGTCCCAACGGACGGGAGCAGGGGCTTATGGCGGGGGCGAACGTGGTTATGCCCAATCTTTCCCCTGTCAGCGTGAGGAAAAAATATCTGCTGTACGACAACAAGATATGCACGGGCGAGGAAGCCGCAGAGTGCAGAGGCTGTCTGCAAAGGAGAGTTGAAAGCGTGGGCAGACGGCTGGTGTGCGAGAGGGGAGATTATGGGAGCTAATCGGAACTATCAGGTCTTTTGCGGCGGCGCAGATAAAGCGAGGTATAACTAAATGAAAGTAATAGCTATTGCCTCTGTTACGGCAGGCGGAAAAACAACGGTTGTTAATGAAATTAAAAAGAAACTGCCCAAAACGGCTGTGCTTCATTTTGACGATTATTCTTTTGACGGAGAAGTCCAAGACTTTTATGAATGGACTTTAGACGGCGCGGATTATAATATATGGAATTTAGCTCCGCTGAAAAAAGACATTATTTCAACAAGAAACAGCAAAGCATATGAATATTTATTATTGGATTACCCGTTTGCTTATCGCAATGACAAAATAAAAGATTATATAGACTATGCTGTATTTATTGACACGCCTTTGGACATAGCAATGGCCAGAAGAGTGCTGAGAGATTTTAAAGACGCCACCGCGGAAGAAATTCGCAATGATATGAAAATGTATTTAAAATACGCGCGAGTTGTTTATATACAAATGCTCAAAGATATACTTCCTTCGTCGGACTGTGTAGTTGACGGAACAAAAGAATTAGATGTCATTGTTGATGAAATCTTAAAAGTAATTTCAGAAATCTAAATTCAGGTTTATTAAAGACACTCTTTAAAAAATTATTAAATTTATTTATAGTATATGGTAAAGCGAAGTATAAAGGAGTAATTTCAAATGGAAAAACAGAAGGTAACAATTCAACCGCTTCGCCCGGAATTATGCGAAGATTGGCTCGGTTTTTTTGAAAAAATTGCGTTTGGCGATCATGGGGAGTGGGCATCTTGCTATTGCCTTGAGGGGCATTTGGATTCAGAAACTAACGATAAATTGGCAGATCCAAGAAAGCGCAGAGAAAAAGCTGTTGAATTAATTAAAACGGGTGAAATGCAAGGGTATCTTGCTTACTCAGATAATATGGTTATCGGTTGGTGCAACACCAATGACCGAAAAAATTACAAATACATTACTGAAATGTTTCAGAAAATCGGTTATCAGACAGATGATAAGGCAGACGCAAAGGTAAAGTCGGTTTATTGCTTTTTAATCGCTCCTGAATATCGAGGTAAAGGAGTCGCTCAAAGTCTGCTTAAACGTGTATGTGAAGACGCGGCACAGGACGGATATTCCTGCATAGAGGCATATCCGTTTTCAGATAAAAAATTTGAGTATCAGTATCATGGAACTTCCAGTATGTATGAGAGAAACGGCTTTTTTGAAATTGCGGATTTGAATTATATAAAAGTTATGCGAAAAAATTTATTTTGCTGATATATTCCAATTTATCACAGAAAACATTTTGCAAAAAAATTAAATATACTTTACAAAAATATAAGGAAAAGGAGAAAAAACAATGTACGACCCCAAATCAATGAAGGCTGAGGAATTTATCAGCGACGAGGAGATAAGGGATACCCTTGATTACGCCGAAAAAAACAAGCACAATATTCCTCTTATCGACAGCATTATCGAAAAGGCAAAGCTGAGAAAGGGACTTTCACACAGAGAAGCCTCAGTCCTGCTTGCCTGCGAGAATGAGGAGAAGATACAAGAGGTTTACGACCTTGCGGAGCAGATTAAGAAGGATTTCTACGGAAACAGGATAGTTATGTTCGCTCCGCTGTACCTGTCAAACTACTGCGTGAACGGCTGTCTTTACTGCCCCTATCATCTCAAGAACAAGCACATTCCCCGCAAAAAGCTGACGCAGGAGGAGATAAAAAACGAAGTCATCGCTTTGCAGGATATGGGTCACAAGCGCCTTGCGATAGAGGCGGGGGAGGACCCTATAAACAATCCTATCGAGTACATTCTGGAATGCATAAACACCATTTACAGCATAAAGCATAAAAACGGCGCTATCAGGCGTGTAAACGTGAATATCGCCGCTACCACCGTAGAGAATTACAGAAAGCTCCACGAAGCGGGGATAGGAACGTACATTCTGTTCCAGGAAACATATCACAAGGAAAGCTACGAGCGCCTGCACCCCACGGGTCCCAAGCACAACTACGCTTACCACACCGAGGCGATGGACAGAGCTATGGAGGGCGGCATTGACGACGTGGGACTTGGCGTTTTGTTCGGGCTGGAGCTGTACAAGTATGAATTTGCGGGACTGCTTATGCACGCGGAGCATCTTGAGGCGGTACACGGCGTAGGTCCTCACACCATAAGCGTTCCCAGAGTAAAGCACGCCGACGACATTGACCCTGACGAATTCGACAACGGTATCAGCGACGATACTTTCGCAAAGATATGCGCTTGTATCAGAGTGGCTGTTCCCTATACTGGAATGATAATCTCCACCCGCGAGAGCAAGGCGGTAAGGGAAAAGGTGATACGCCTGGGCGTTTCCCAGATAAGCGGCGGCTCAAAGACAAGCGTTGGCGGATATTACGAGCCTGAGCCTGAGGAGGAGAGCAGCGAACAGTTCGACGTTTCCGACAAGAGAACGCTGGACGAGGTGGTAAGGTGGCTTATGGAGATAGGCTACATTCCCAGCTTCTGCACCGCCTGCTACCGTGAGGGCAGAACTGGCGACCGCTTTATGAGCCTTTGCAAAAGCGGGCAGATACAAAACTGCTGTCACCCCAATGCGCTGATGACGCTGAAGGAATATCTGGTGGACTACGCAAGCCCCGAAACAAGAGCGATAGGCGAAAAGCTGATAGAAAAAGAGCTGGATAATATACCTAAGGAAAAGGTAAGGCAGATCGCTAAGGATTACCTTGAGTCAATTGAAAAGGACGGAAAGAGAGATTTCAGGTTCTGATAAGACGGAGGGCGGCGGGAACCCTCACTGTACCATTGGGGGAGACCCTTTTGAAAAAGGGTCATCCCCCAAACCCCCTCCCTAAAACTTCTGACTATTTTTTTCAAATGGGGCGTTGCCCCTTTTGAAAAAAATCATTAAAAGTCTTTGGAAAGGGGTCTGGGGAATAACCTTTCTTCAGAAAGGTTTTCCCCAGCGGTAAAGAAAGGGTCCCCCGCTGCCCTCCGTTTTCTCACAAGCAAAAAACAGCAAAAGCAGACGATAAACGTCTGCTTTTTTGTGTATAGAAGTGTGCATGTGAAAATTCATCTGACAGATAAATCAGAGTTTAAAAAGTTCTCACTTATTTGATAACCAGCAGACAATAGACAAAATATCTACAATATGCTTCATATCAATTTCAGGGTATTGCTTTTAGCACTCACTCACATATTCTGATATTTCCTTTTGAGCCTCTTCTCCTTTAGGTAAACATGGTGTTTTATATTTATCAGCTAATAAAACTGCATATTTCACGCAATACTCATAAAGCGAACCTAAATAATCTTCTATTTCTTTAATTTCTTTTTTTGATAAATCAGGAAATTTTTTTGTAATTGAACTGCGTATCTTTTCTTTATATTTACCTGCAAACAAATCATACGAATCGAACAATTCGTTAATATGTTCTAAAATTGTGCTGTTCATATATTTTCGATCCTCTTGCTAAATCCCGCTTTACCGCATTTACTGTCATATCGGCAATCACCGTTGAACATTATTTAAGTATCAGCACATCAAATCGGCACTGCCTGCCGAACTGCATTTCGGTGCAGTCGGTGAGCAGGGTCTTAAAGCCCAGCCTTTCGTACAGCCGCCTTGCGCCTGTGTTGCTTTGCTCGGCGGCAATGGTGAACTCCCTTATCCCCTTTTGCCGCAGGTGGGAGATGATGAAATTCAGCAGAGCCGTGCCTATGCCCTGCCGCTGAAATGCGGGCAGGACACGAAGTCCGAACAGGTAATTCCTCACGTTCGGTATGACGGCGGCGGGAACGGAGGCGTTCTCGGTCATAACGCTCACTTCTCCCACAAATACGCCGTTTTCCTCCGCTACGGCGCATATCTCGGAGCCGCTGCGCAGGTTCATCTCCCGTATCCGCTGAAAATCATATTTCAGGTCGAGCATAACAGGATAGTTGCCCGACCGTTTTCTCTTTTGTGCTTTCTCGGCGGGCTGAACGCTGTCCAGCGCCTTCATATCATATATGGCGTTAAGCTCGTCCAGTCGCTCTATGGGCAAAAGCCTTATTTCCATTTACGCTTTGTATATCCTCTTTATTTTTACAGGTCTAAGGGGTTTGTCACGAAAATCTTTTGGAGTTTCCGCTATCTCGTCAACAACGTCCATTCCCTCGACTACCTTGCCGAAGGCGGCGTAATATCCGTCAAGGTGAGGTGTGTCGGCGTGCATTATGAAAAACTGACTTCCAGCAGAATCGTAGTCCATAGCCCTCGCCATGGAGATAATGCCTCTTTCGTGCTTTATATCGTTGGGAACGCCGTTTGCGGAGAACTCGCCCTTTATCTTATATCCCGGTCCGCCCGTGCCGTCGCCTTTAGGGCAGCCGCCCTGTATCATAAAGCCGCTGATAACACGGTGAAAGGTGAGTCCGTCGTAAAAGCCCTCGCCCACCAGCTTTTCAAAATTCTCAACGGTTATGGGCGCCTTGTCGGGATAAAGCTCTAACTTTATCTCTTTTCCGTTTTCCATTTCAATGATTATCATTTTTATGCTCCTTTTTATTTTTCGCTTTTCAGCGTTTTTTCCTTGCAGCTATGATTATTCCGATCACTATAAGAATTACTCCCGCGGCGCCGATAACAATGTAAATAATGATGTCGTTCCCGCCTGACGGCTGAGGCTCTGAAGTGGTTTCAGACTGCGAAGTCGGCTCGGCGCTCTGCTGGGTTTGCGAAGCTGAGCTTTCGGCAGGCTCTTTTTCGGTCTCTTCAGGCTCAGTGGTGGTCTCCTCCGTTTTTGTGAGCGCCTCGTATGCTCCTGTGTAATTTCTTTCCTCCGCCTTGTCTACCCTGTGGTTGAGGGCGAAGGCTTCGCCCGTTATGTCAAAGTATTTGTCGCAGGCAAGCCGCATGGTGTATTTGCCGTTTATATAGTCGCTGTTGCTGCCCCAGCCGGGATCGACGTATACCCAGCGGTTTTCCTTCTCATACCAGAAAGCGGTAAATTCGTGATTTTCTCCTGCGGTGGTAAGGGTGTCATAAGTCACGTCGCCGCCTACCGCCGCGCCTTTCAGGTTAACCGAACGGACGCCTATCAGCTCAAGCATTGCGCAGAAGGTGTTGGCAAAGCCTGCGCAGGTCGTCCTGCGGCGCTCCAGCACGTTGTGTATCGCTATGGTGTCAAGAGTTACCCCCGTGTTTGCCGCATCGTGGTCATAGCTTATGTTTGAGCCTATCCAGTGGTCCAGAAGATACGCCTTTCTGTACACGTCTGTCTCATCGCCGCATATTTCCTCCACAAGCCGCTGAAGCTCCTCCATAGTGGACTTCACCTCTTCGGGGTCGGCGGTCTGGCTTATATAATAGGCGGACGCCTCGGGAACGGCGGTCTGTATCTTTTCCAGCTTTTCCGCATTGGGCTCTACCAGCCCCGCGTCGGGGAAATACCAGCCGTTTTCGTCGTGTCTTACCATATACGGCATCTGGACGCCTGATTCCAGAATGAAGAAAAGGTTTGTGTCAAAATTGCTGTCAGTATGATAGGTAAGCTGAGCAGTGAAAGAGCCGTCGTCGTTGGGGGTGAACTTGTTCTCGTCCTCGCCTCGGTTCAGCGTCACCTCAACGACGTGATCCCTGGCGTATATGCCGCTGACGTTGAACACGTCGCCCTCTATTTCCACCTCGGCGTAAAATTCAGGGTCGTAGGAGGTGCGGAAGGTGGTGAAGCCTTTGCTTTCCGTTTCGGCGCTGATTTGAGGGAGGAAGGTAATTATAACGGCAAATGCCGTGACTATGGCAAAAATTTGCTTTACTTTATTTTTCAGCATAGGAGCTGTCCTTTCTTTTATACGTTCCTTTTTTCTTTAACGATTATTAAATTATACTACTTTTTTGTATTTTTTGCAATAGGGTTTATTAAGAGAAAGGGCAATTTATAAGAACTGCCCTTTTCGCGGAGGAAAGCTCTCGCGGTGCGGGAAGGAAGGCGGTGAGGTGAAGAGAATGTGGTGCGGGCGGCGAAGCCGCGGCAGGCGCACAAAGTGCGCCTGCCCGCCGAGCCTGCGGAGCAGGCTCGGCGCTTTGCTTCGGGCGAAGCCCGAAGCAAAGGCGGCTTCGCCGCCCCTCGCACATCTTCCCTTTAACGCACAGCACTGTAAATGACTTGCGGGAGCTATGCTTCTACGAAAGGGGCAGGCGTTGATTTTTTATTATGTATCTGCCAATCAGAAAGAAAACCGCAGTTCAGCGCGTTTCCCCTTTGAATCCCGTCATAACTCCGCCAAGAGCCATACTGCACAGATCACCGCCTATTATTTCCCCGCCGCAGGTGAGAACGTGCGCCAAAGCAGTTTCATTAACGCCATCGTCGGAGCTGAAATTCAGCACCGTGAAGGTGTACTGCCTGACGCGCTCGCCTCGGTAGGCGGAAAGGTCGTACCCCTGCTTTTTCTGAAGCTCGTTATACCTCGTATAAACGTCGGAAAATTCGGCGGGAATCGTTATTTCGGCTACCCCTGCGGCCGCTTCCTCCGTTTTCCAGCCGAAGCCCGCAAGAAATTCACGGGCGTCCTGCTCCGTCACCTCTCCCGAAGCCGCATTTATGCAGCTTACGGTGTTTTTTATCAGGAATACCGCCATTACAAGAATAAGAGCAAGCGCAAGCATTCCTTTTAAAGAAATTTTTCCTTTGCGGGGCATTGAAATTTCCTCCGTTTTTATGTTTTTTCACTGAATTTCAGGCAGAATGTCCGCCTTTGTAAAAATGTATATGCAGTATTTCACAAAAAAGCACACCAAAATGTAAACACAATACACAAATTTTTTTGATAAACGCTTTGTTTAAAGCGTTTTTGGTGCTTTTTTTGTGCAAGTTGTCAACAAAATTCACAATATTTTCGCTTTGATTTGGCTTGATTAGTGAAATTTCATAAAGGCTTTCAAAATTTTTTAGTGAATTAGGTACTACCATTTTTTCCGTTTTCCTGTTATTATATTAGCATAGAATTTTGTATCAAATTAGGAGGTCACATAAATGGCAAGTTTATCACTCAGAGGCATTTACAAGCGCTACCCCGGCGGCGTAACCGCAGTATCCGACTTCACTATGAACATCAAGGATAAGGAATTTATCATTCTGGTAGGTCCTTCCGGCTGCGGCAAGTCCACCACACTGCGTATGATAGCCGGCCTGGAAGAGATTTCCGAAGGCGAGCTGTTCATAGGCGACAGACTTGTAAACGACGTTGCACCTAAGGACAGAGATATAGCGATGGTTTTCCAGAGCTACGCTCTTTATCCTCACATGACCGTTTTCGAGAACATGGCGTTCGGTCTGAAGCTGCGTAAGGTCCCCAAGGACGAGATCAAGAGACTGGTTGAAGAAGCTGCAAAGAGCCTTGACATCAGCCACCTGCTCGACAGAAAGCCCAAGGCTTTGTCAGGCGGTCAGAGACAGCGTGTGGCTCTGGGACGTGCGATAGTTCGTGACCCTCAGGTATTCCTGCTCGACGAGCCTTTGTCAAACCTGGACGCTAAGCTGCGTGCTCAGATGAGAACCGAGCTTTCCAAGCTGCATAAGAGACTGGGTACTACATTCATCTACGTAACCCACGACCAGATCGAGGCTATGACCATGGGCGACCGTATCGTTGTTATGAAGGACGGCTTCATTCAGCAGATCGACTCCCCTATCAACCTGTACGAAAATCCTGTTAATAAGTTCGTTGCAGGATTTATGGGTTCTCCTCAGATGAACTTCATCGACGCCAAGCTGATCATGCAGAACGGCAAGTACACTGTTGAATTTGGTTCTGAAGACACCAAGAGCAGCAGAGGCAGAAAGTTCTACATCGAGCTGCCCAGCAGCAAGACCGCTGATAACGAACAGCTCCAGTACTATGTTGACAAGGAAGTTACCCTTGGTATCCGTCCCGAAAACATTCATGACGAAGAGATGTTCATTTCCAACGCTACAACAGGCGTTATTGAGGCTACCGTTGACGTAACCGAAATGATGGGCGCAGAAACTTATCTGTACCTCACCTGCGAGGGTATGCCCCTTACAGCACGCGTAAGCGCTCGCTGCACTGCTCGTCCTCAGGACGTAGTTAAGCTGGCTCTCGACCCCAACAAGGTTCACCTGTTTGACGTAAACGACGAACACGCTATCCTTTCATAATTCCTCTGAAAGTATTAAAGCTCCCGACTTTTGTCGGGAGCTTTTGTTTTATGAGTTAAATCCAAAAAGTTACAAAACGGTAACATTTTTAAGGCAAAAACGCCCCTTCCTACCTAAAAAATTCATAAATTATACGAAAAATCGTCCCTATGTTATAAGAATAAGGAGAGATTTATAGGTAAAAGGACGAAAAAATTATCATATGCTTGCATTTTTTCTCAGTTTGTTATACAATATATTTAAGCCGTATTATTTTTCGGCGGAAAACGAAAGGGTATTTTTTTATGGAGAAGGTTCTGAAATTTTTGAAGAACAGGTGGTTTTTGCTTGGCATTTCCTTCCTGTCCCTCTTTTACGTTATATTTGTGGCGGAGCTTGTGAGGATAAGCTTCACCTGCTATATCAAAATAAATAACTTCAACTCGTTTTTTGCGTTGTATCTTTTCATCAACTTCCTGTTCGGGGTGCTGATGTTCTTTACACGAAAGCAGATACCGACAATAATCACTTCGATAGCCACGCTGTTTCTCAGCGCGGCATTGCCGATAACTGCCTTTGGGGAATGGTATCTGGTAATTCCTCCCATAATCGTCAGCTTTTTTATCTTCCTACTCAGTGGTGCGGGTGAATCCTGCAAGGTAGTTTTGGGAACGATAGCTATGCTTATTATAGTGGTGGGAACGCTGGCGTACAGCTTTTTCTACAACAATCTGGGGATAAGCCTTTACTTCGTTATTACCGACCAGGAAATAGATTTCAGCATAAGGAATGAGGACTATCTGGTCTCGCCTAACGGCACTTATCGTTTGGTGAAATACGTTGACGAGAGCGACGACAGGACTACTACCATATACTACGTTGAGAACGCCGCAGAGGACGAGGAATACCCCTTTGTGGACTGCTATAAGGTATACGGGTGCAGACATATTCTCTCAACAATATACAGTCAGACAGCCCCGCCCCGCTGGGTGAACGACGACAATCTGTTCATTGACGGCAGGGTGAGAAGTATGGAGGAGCTTTTCAGCGATGAGCCTGTGGATACCGAGCAGACCTCAGATACCACCGCCGAGGAAAGCGAAGATACCGAGGATACAGAAGAAACAGAATAAAAAGTAATGCGGAGACAGCTTTGCGGCTGTCTCCGAAAATTTATACGCTGAAAGAGAGAGGAAATATGAGCAAAAGCAAAAACGTATCATTGCCCGCTTATCGGTGGGCATTGTATTTTCTTTCACTGGTGGGGGCGGTCTTTTCCACGAACAGCTATATGCTGATAAAGGAAAATCTGCTGTGGCTCACGCTGGTGGTGCCTGTCTTCGCCGCAGTCAACTGTCTGGCGGGAACGCTTACGGTGAAGACCTCAAGCCTCAGGCTGAGAGCCTGTCACCACGGGGTGATAACGCTGGGGGTATTCTGCCTGTCGTCGGTGGTCAGCGCCGCATATCACACCGCTTTAGCCTTTGAGCTGATACCGAGGGAGGATTACTGGTCGCTGGTATGGAGCGCAGTTATATGCGTGCTGTTTGAGAGCATTCTTTTCTGGAACGGTATCATCAGCGTTTACGTCACTTCCCTCCAGCTTGGGATAAAGCAAAGGGTCATCGGTATTGCGCTGGGACTTATCCCAATAGCCAACCTTGCGGCTTTGTTCTTTATAATAAAGATAACGGCGGAGGAGGTGCGCTTTGAAACTGAAAAGGAGCATATCAACGCCGAGAGAAAGGACAAGCGTATCTGCGGGACGAAATATCCTATACTTCTTGTTCACGGGGTGTTTTTCAGAGACAGAAAGTATCTTAACTACTGGGGCAGGATACCTGCTGAGCTTGAGGCAAACGGTGCGGTGGTATGCTACGGAAATCACCAGTCCGCCGCGTCGGTCAAGGACAGCGCCATAGAGCTTACCCTGAGGATAAAACAGATCGTAAAGGAAATGAACTGCGAAAAGGTGAACATCATCGCCCACTCAAAGGGCGGGCTGGACTGCCGCTACGCTTTGGAAAACCTTGACGCCGCGCCGTATATCGCGTCCCTTACAACGGTGAGCAGTCCTCACAAGGGGGCTAACTTTGCGGACTGCCTGCTGGAGAAAAGCTCGCCAAGCCTTCAGCAGTCGGTAGCCAGAGTATACAACGCCGCGCTGAGGAAATTCGGGGACGAAAATCCCGATTTTATGGCGGCGGTAAAGGATCTTACCACCGCCGCTTCAAAGGAATTGTGGAACGGGCAGGCGCCTGAGGGAGTTTACTGCCAGAGCGTCGGCTCGGTAATGCCGAAGGCGGCGGGAGGGAAATTCCCCCTTAACTTCTCCTATCTTATCGCAAAAAACTATGAGGGGCTGAACGACGGGATAGTGAACGAGGGGTCTTTCCCCTACGGCAAAAATTACACGCTGATAAAGCCTCTTTACGGCAGAGGTATCTCCCACGGGGATATGATAGACCTGAACAGGGAGAACATCAAGGGCTTTGACGTGAGGGAGTTTTACGTTCAGCTTGTGAGTGGGCTGAAGGAGAGAGGGCTGTGAGCTTGTTCAGTGGGTTTTTGACGTTGCAGCCAAAGGATTTTTGTTGATAAAAAATATGCTCCTGCATTTTGGTATGACGTTATGACATGGCTTTACTCCGATAAAAAACAAATTTAACATCTTTTTTTATTTCGCATATAATAATTCCGAACAGAAAAAACGAGAGCTGAAAGGAAGGATATTATGTGCGGCATAGCGGGCTGGATAGATTTCAAGGAAAAAATAAGGGATAAGACCACCATAATGGAGAGTATGAGCAGGACGCTCGCTCCCAGAGGTCCTGACGAAAGCGGCAGTTTTTACGGTAAAAACTGCTGTTTTGTTCACCGCAGGCTGACGGTCATCGACCCCAGCAACGGCAAACAGCCTATGACTAAGGGGTATTACACCATATGCTACAACGGGGAGCTTTATAACACCGCCGAGATACAGCACGAGCTGGAACGGGCGGGACACAGCTTCAAGGGACATTCCGACACGGAGGTCCTGCTCACCGCATTTATTCAGTGGGGAGAAAGCTGTCTTGAACGGCTCAACGGCATTTTTGCCTTTGCGATATGGAACAGTGCGGAAAAGACGCTGTTTGCCGCAAGGGACAGGGCGGGGGTAAAGCCGCTGTATTACAGCGTTATCCACGAGGGACTGCTGTTTGCCTCGGAGCCGAAGGCGCTGCTTGCTCACCCTGAGGTAAAGCCTGTTATCGACGGCGAGGGGATAGCGCAGGTAATGCTTTTAGGTCCTGCCGTAAAGCCTGACAGCGGTATTTTCAGGGATATAAAGCAAGTGCCGCCGGGGTGCTGTTTCACCTTCGGCGAGAACGGGCTTTTCCTGAGAAGATACTGGCTTCCCACCGCAAAGCCGCACAATGAGAACGCCGAGGAAACGGCGGAGCATCTCTCTTTCCTTATAAAAGACAGCGTTACAAGACAGCTTGTGAGCGACGTTCCCCTCTGTACCTTCTTGTCAGGCGGGCTTGACAGCAGTATAATCAGCGCAATAGCCGCCGAGGAATACCGCAGGAAGGGCAGGACGCTTTCCACCTACTCGGTGGACTACAAGGGGAACAGGGAGAATTTTAAGGCGTCGCTGTTCCAGCCTGACGAGGACGCACCGTGGATAGTGCGTATGAGCGAATTTATCGGCAGCGAGCATACCAACGTGGTCATTGACACGCCGCAGCTCGCCGACGCCCTTTACGACAGCACGGTCGCCCGTGACGCCGCAGGAATGGCGGACGTGGACAGCTCTCTTTATCTGTTCTGCAAGGAAGTGAGGAAAAATTTCGTGGTTGCGGTAAGTGGGGAATGTGCTGACGAGATATTCGGCGGATACCCGTGGTTCCGCAACGAGGAAATGCTGAACAGAAGCGGTTTTCCTTGGGCGGCGGCGTCAAACGAAAGGTACGGACTGCTGAGGCAGGACGTACTGAGGAACGTTTCTCCCGAGGAATATGTGAACAGCGCCGCAGAAAAAACGTTGGCGCTCACCTCTTATCTTGACACCGACACGGCTGTTGACAGGAAAATGCGGGGTATGTTTATGCTGAACTTTTACTGGTTCATGCAGACCCTGCTCACCCGCAAGGACCGCTGTTCAATGGCTCACGGGCTTGAGGTGAGAGTGCCGTTCTGCGACCACAGGATAGCGCAGTACGCCTATAATATACCCTCCCATATCAAATTTCTCCGTCAGCGGGAAAAAGGAGTTGTCCGCCTTGCCGCTGAAAGGATACTGCCCTCTGACGTTGCGTGGCGCAAAAAGTCGCCTTATCCCAAAACTCACAATCCTGACTACACCACTCTTATGCTGGAGCGCTTTTCAAAGGCGCTGGAAAGACCTGACTGCCGTCTGTGCGAGATAATGGACAGGAAGCGGCTGAAGGAGCTTGAGGACAGCGAAGGCGCAGCATTCCAAAAGAACTGGTACGGTCAGCTTATGACTACGCCGCAGATGTTCGCTTACCTTATACAGCTGGAATACTGGCTGAGAAAATATGACGTGAAAATAGAAAAATAACAAAAACGACCTGATGTATCGGCGGGAGTCGGTGCGGAGGGTCGTTTTTTGTGGGGATATGAATTGATTTTTTTGTGGCGGGAAGGAGAGAAAGTGGTGCTTGAGAGAGGGCGGCGAAGCCGCAGTCTGCGCACGAAGTGCGCAGACTTGATGATTTTGCGGAGCAAAATCATCACTTTTGTTCGGGCGAAGCCCGAACAAAAGGCGGCTTCGCCGCCCCCTCCGACGCGCAGTTCCCTGCTGACATACAGAAGAGAAGCCGCCCAGTCGGTACTCGTTTCCGACAGCAGAACAGATGATAAGGAGCAGGCAAGGCATTTCACACGCGGCTTGATGTTGATTTTTTCCCAATAATGTGTTAGAATAAAAAAGCTGACTATATTACGACAGGAAAGATAAAATGCTGAAGCTGATAAAATATCTTAAAGGATATACCTTACAAAGCATAATAGCGCCGCTGTTCAAGTTTCTTGAGGCGTCCTTCGAGCTTATCGTGCCGCTGGTGATGGCGAGTATGATAGACGTAGGCGTGAAGAATAACGACGAGGGCTACATCTACCGTATGGGGCTGATACTTGTGATACTGGGAGTATTGGGTCTTGCGGCGGCGATAACGGCGCAGTATTTTGCCGCAAAAGCCTCGATGGGCTACGGCGCCGCTTTAAGGCGGGATTTTTACAGACACCTTAATTCCCTCTCCCATGCGGAGATAGACAAAATAGGCGCTCCCACAATGATGACAAGGATAACGAATGACATAAATCAGTCGCAGACAGGCGTAAATATGTTTTTGCGGCTGTTTCTGAGAAGTCCTTTTATCGTGATAGGCTCGGTAGTTATGTGCCTTACCATAAGCGTGGATCTGACGCTTATTTTTGCCGTTGCCGCACCTGTGCTGGGATCTATCATTTATCTTATTATGACTGGCACTATTCCGGGATATAAAAAAATACAGGGCAGGCTGGACAAGGTGTCCAAGCTCACCCGTGAAAATCTTTCGGGAGTAAGGGTGATAAGAGCTTTTGCAAGGCAGAGAAATGAGACCGAGGACTTTGATGAGGAGACTGCTCAGCTTATGAAGGCGCAGATAAGAGTGGGGCGTATCTCCGCTTTGCTGAACCCACTCACCTTTGCGGTGGTGAATGTTGCTATCGCCGCAATAATCTGGTACGGCGGAATGTACGTTGATACGGGGAATATCACACAGGGCGAGCTTATCGCTTTGGTGAACTATATGAACCAGATACTGCTGGCACTCATTTATCTGGCAAATCTTATCGTTATCCTCACAAAAGCTGGAGCCAGCAACTCAAGAATAAACGATATTTTCGCTATGACCCCCTCGATAACCGACGAGGGGAACACTGAACAGGAGGCGGTAAAGGGCTCTCCCGCCGTGGAATTTAAAAACGTGACCTTTGCGTATCACGGTGAGGCGGCGCTGGAGGAGATAAATCTCACCGCAAACAGCGGCGAAGTTATCGGCGTCGTGGGCGGTACCGGCTCGGGAAAAACCACGCTGATAAACCTTATCCCCAGATTTTACGACGTTACTGAGGGTGAAGTCCTTGTGGACGGCGTTGACGTGAGGAAATATCCGCTGAAACAGCTGAGGGAAAAGATAGGCGTAGTTCCTCAAAGGGCGGTACTTTTCAAAGGCACGATACGCTCAAATATGCTTTGGGGAAAGAATGACGCCTCTGACGGGGAGATATGGCAGGCTCTTGAAACGGCGCAGGCAAAGGAATTTGTCGGCAAACTGGACAAGGGGCTTGACGCTCCCGTTGAGCAGGGCGGGCGAAACTTCTCAGGCGGTCAGCGGCAAAGGCTGACTATCGCAAGGGCGGTTTTGATGAAACCGCATATCCTCATTCTTGACGACTCCTCCTCGGCGCTGGATTTTGCCACCGACGCCGCTTTGAGAAAGGCTCTGGCAAGGGACATAAACAGCACGGTGTTCATCGTGTCACAGCGTGCCTCCAGCATAAAGCACGCTGACAGGATAATCGTCCTTGACGACGGAAAGCCTGTGGGAATAGGCAAGCACAGCGATTTATTTGAAAGCTGTAAGCTGTACCGTGAGATATGCCTGTCCCAGATGTCGGAAAAGGAGGCGCAAAATGGCTGAAAAAAACAAAGGCGGCTTTGCCGTGCTGAAAAGGATACTGACCTTCTCAAAGCCGTATCTTCATTTTCCCATACTTGCAATGGTCTTTTCTGTGATAAACGTGGCTATGACCTTGTATATCCCCATTCTTATAGGCAACGCCATAGACTGCGCTGTGGGAATGGGTCAGGTGGATTTTGACTCGATTCTGCCCATACTGATAAAGCTGGGTATTGCGGCGGCAGCGGCGGCGCTGTCAAGCTGGCTGGTAAATCTTTGCACGAACAAGATAACCTACCTTACCGTCAGGGACATACGCAGAAAGGTCTTTGATACCTTGCAGAAAGTCCCCCTTTCCTATATCGACAAAACCCCTCACGGCGACCTGATAAGCCGTATGATAACCGATACCGACCAGATATCGGACGGTCTGCTTATGGGATTTACACAGCTTTTCACGGGGATAGTTACCATTCTGGGAACGCTGGGCTTTATGCTGTCCATCGACCCGTGGATAACGCTAATCGTGGTGTTTATCACGCCGCTGTCCTTTTTCGTGTCGTCGTTTGTGGCCAAGCACAGCTTTGATATGTTCAGGAAGCAGTCGGAGGCAAGGGGAAAAATGACCGCCCTCACCGAGGAAATGATAGGCGGGCAGCATTTGGTAAAGGCTTTCTCCCACGAGGACGAGGCGCAGGCGGAATTTGACGTTATCAATGAGAACCTGCGGGAATACAGCGTCAAGGCGGTGTTCTTCTCCTCGCTGACAAATCCCTCCACCCGCTTTGTAAACGGGCTGATATATGCGGGAGTGGGGATTTTCGGTGCGGTGAGCGCACTGGCGGGACACATTTCCGTGGGACAACTGAGCTGTTTTCTCACCTACGCAAATCAGTACACAAAGCCGTTCAATGAAATTTCGGGGGTAATAACCGAGCTGCAAAGCGCACTTGCCTGTGCGGCAAGAGTTTTTCAGGTGATAGACGCACGGACGGAAAGTCCCGAACCTGAAAATGCGGTGGTCCTTGACGAAGGAAATATTGACGGAAGAGTTGAGCTTAAGGATATATTCTTCTCATACGAGCCTGAAAAGCCGTTGATAGAGGGGCTTTCACTGAACGTTGAGAAAGGACGAAAGATCGCGATAGTGGGTCCAACAGGCTGTGGGAAAACTACGCTTATCAACCTGCTGATGAGGTTTTACGACGTGAACAGCGGCGAGATAAGAGTCAGCGGCTATCCCGTCAAGGAGATAACGAGAAATTCTCTGCGGGGCTCTTACGGAATGGTCTTGCAGGAAACCTGGCTCAAGGGCGGCACCGTTTACGAGAACATCGCATACGGCAAGCCTGACGCCACAAAGGAAGAAGTGATAAATGCGGCGAAGGCGGCGCACGCCCACAGCTTTATCAAGCGGTTGCCCGACGGGTACGACACGCTTATTTCCGATGATGAAACGAATATCTCACAGGGGCAGAAACAGCTGCTCTGCATAGCAAGAGTTATGCTTTGCCTGCCGCCTATGCTGATACTGGACGAGGCCACCTCCTCCATAGACACTATGACCGAACGCAGGATACAAAACGCCTTTGACGAGATGACAAAGGGGCGCACCAGCTTTATCGTAGCGCACAGGCTTTCCACCATAAAGGAAGCGGACTGCATACTGGTTATGCAGTCGGGGCATATCGTAGAAATGGGGCGGCACGAACAGCTTATGGAAAAGGGCGGATTTTACGCGGGACTTTACAACAGTCAGTTTGAATCGGGAATGAACGGATAAAACAGGATTTCATCTTGCAAATAAATACAAAAAGACCGAGGGCGCAGTAAACGGAAATTTACTGCGCCCTCGGCTATTATGGAGAGTACTTATGAGTTGTTAGTCTTGTTATCTTTTTTACGGGAATCGAATATCTCCTGAAGGTCGGAGAAACGCTCCTGCTGCTGAAGATTTCCCAAAGTGTTCTGGATTATGGTGGAAAGGTCTTCAGAATTATTACTGCTGGTAACTATCTGGTCGTTGTCGCTCTTGGGAGATACCAGAGAGGGGGAAGGGCTTTCGCTTTGCTTTTCAGCGGCTATCTTCTGCACCGTCTTGTTTCCGCCTTCACGGAAAGCGGTGGCGATAACGGCAATGCTGATAGTATCGGTAATATCATCACGCTGGCTTACGCCCTGGATCATTTCAACAGAAGGATCTGCCGCCTCGGAGATCATGCTGACAACGTCATGCAGATCGGAGATAGCGCTGTCGGAAGAAAGCGTAACGTTTACCAACAGCTTTGTAGCGTGGTTGATGGAGGTTTCCAGCAGAGGGCTGTTGACCACCTGAGAAACGGCCTCCTGTATCTTGTTCTCGCCTGACGCCACGCCGAAAGCAATGTGAGCGTCGCCTGAGCCCTGGAGTATGGAGCAAAGGTCGGCAAAGTCGGTGCCTATTCTGCCCGTGGTGCTTTCATATACTACGTCGGAGATTATCTTGACAGAGCGATAAAGCACGTCGTCCACCATTGCGAACGCCTGCTTGAAGCTGAGCATTCTTTCATTCGTCTTGAGCAGTCTTTCGTTGGGGATTATCAGCAGGGAGTCAACGTGCTTGCGCATTTCGTCTATGCCCTTGATAGCCTGGTTCATCTTGTATTCGCGTTCGTACTCAAAGGGCTTTGTAACGACGCCTACCGTGATTATGCCCATTTCCTGAGCGATCTCGGCTACCACGGGAGCAGCGCCCGTACCCGTTCCGCCGCCCATACCTGCGCCGATGAATACGATAGACGCGCCTTCAAGTATCTTTTCTATATCCTCACGGCTTTCCTTTGCCGCTTCTGCCGCAATTTCGGGACGTCCGCCCGCGCCTCTGCCCTTGCAGCACTTTTTACCTATCTGGATACGGCGCATAAGGGTCTTGTCCTTGTTTCGCAGCGCCGCAACGTCGGTGTTGAGGGCGATAAATTCTATCTTATCGCGAAGGTCGGACATTACGTCTCCGCCCTTTGCTTCGAGCTCCTCCGCTTCCTTCTTATAGAGCCTTGCCATATATTCAACGGCGTTTCCGCCGCCGCCACCTACGCCGATGACCTTTATTTTTACGTCATATACCGCGCTTTCGTCAAGATTGTCATACTCAAGGTCGAGATTGTCTTCATCAATAAATACGCCCATTTTGTACCTCCGATAGTTTTTTCACACAATCTATTGTATCAGATTTTTTTTAATAATGCAATAGTTTTTTTAAATTTCTTTACAATTTAATGTCATATTTTTGCAGGAAAATTTTGCCTGCATAGCGTTTATTCCTCCGCCGTGGTATCGTCACCAGGCTCTTCTCCCGTGTCGTCGTCCGTTCCGTCCTCGGCTGGAGTAGTCACGGGAGCTTCCGTGCTGTGAACAGGACGCTTTACAACACGGTCGGGGTTTGACAGGATAAGCTCGCACTGCTCGTTTTCAAGTATTTCCGTTCCTATAAGCTGGGCGGCGTATTCTATCTTTATGTCAAGCTGAGTTATCGCTCCGATATGCATTTCTATCCTGCCGTCGTACTTCACGGTGATGTCCAGCGGGTCGGCAAGATTTATCTCGCAGGAGGAGGCGAGGGAATTTTCCGCCATAGTATCTATGATCTGGCGGGCTATATCAATGCGCTTTTCCTCGTCGTCCTCAAGCACTGCGCCCTCCTGCGCCGACGTGTCGGGGGAAAAGCCCCTTATCACAGGGCAGTCGGGAAGGTTGTCGGAAGTCCCCAGAAGTCTTCCCCTTTCGGACATAAGGTAATATTTTCCAAGGCTGTAAAACGCCGCTTTGGGCTTTGCCGCCTCGACGGTTATCACAAGGCGGTTGGGGAATGCCCTGCTTATCACGGCGGAATCTATGTTTACAAGCTGAGAGGTTATATCCTCCTGCGCTTTTCCGATGTTTATGCGAAGAAGATTGTCCCCCTCGCTTATACCGCTGGCGGAAATTATCTGCTGGTCGGTATAAACCGTGTCGCCCACTATCTCAAAGCTGCTTATGTTGAACAGCACCGTAACGGACAGAATACAAAGAACGGCGGTAGCCGCTATTCCCGCCAGAACGTAGTAAAGAATATAGCTGCCCCGCTTTTTGCGGGTCTTTTTCTTAGTCTTATCCGAGGAGGAGGAACGGCGCTTGGAATAATCCTCGCCTCGCTCGGCTATCTCACGCTGTCTTGCCTGCTCCTGCATTCGTCTGCGCTGGGGACTGACGGGAGGAGCTTCCCTGACGGAAGAGCCTTTCTTTTTCTTCTTTTTTCTCTTTTTAACGTCACGCTTAGAGCTTTCGCTGTGGTATTGTTGATAAAGCTGCTCGTCTGTAAGGGTCCTCCGCTTTTCGGGACGGTATTCGGGCATTTTTCATCATTCCTTCCTTTTGAGCAAGCTCTTTTTTTGACAGTCTGTTTTTTGTGAATTAAAGGCTGCGGCGTTTCATATATATTACAAAGATTATTTTCTCACGATGTCGGCGCCAACGCTGCGCAAAACGCCCTCGATGTTCTCATATCCTCTATCGATGTGGGAAAGTCCCGTTATCCTTGAAGTTCCCTCTGCGGCAAGAGCCGCCGTCACCAATGCGGCGCCGCCCCGCAGATCAGTCGCCACAAGCTCTGCGCCCAGCAGCTTTTTCGTGCCTATAACTACTGCGACTCTGCCCTCAACGCTTATGTTTGCGCCAAGACGAACCAGTTCCCCCGCATGCTTGAAACGGTTCTCGAAAATATTTTCAACAAACACGCTTGTTCCCTCCGCAACGGCAGTCAGCGCCATAAGCGGGGGCTGAGCGTCGGTGGGAAAGCCGGGGTGAACGTTGGTCCTCACCGTTCTGGGAGAAACAAGGGGACGCCTTACGTTGATGAACACGTTTCCCTTTCCGTAGGTGTATATACTGCAAGCCATACGCTCAAGCACGGCTATGACGGGGCGCAGGTGGTCGTGGTCAGCGTTGGTGAGTATAAGCTCGCCGCCTGTTATCGCTCCGCAGCAAAGGTATGTAGCCGCCGCTATACGGTCGGGCATTATCCTGTGTTCGCAGGCTCCAAGCTGTTTTACTCCCTCTATCACTACGGTGCTTTCGCCTGCTCCCTTTATCTTTCCGCCGCATTTGTTGAGGAATGCGGCAAGGTCGGCTATCTCAGGCTCTCTGGCGGCGTTGTGTATCTCGGTAGTTCCCTCCGCCAAGGACGCCGCAAGCATTATGTTCTCGGTAGCGCCGACAGATGAGAAGGAAAGCGTTATCCTCGCCCCGTGAAGCCCTTTCGGGGCGGTACATTCAAGGTATCCGTGCCTTTCGTCTATCTGCGCTCCCATTTCCCGCAAAGCCGAAAGGTGGAAGTCTATGGGTCTTGGTCCCAGCTCGCAGCCGCCGGGGAACGACATTCTGCAATGCCCGCAGCGGGCGAGCACCGAACCTAAAAAAATTATCGAGGAGCGCATCTCCCGCATAAGGGAGGCAGGCACCTCCGTTCCGCTTATCACCGAGGAATCAACGGTCACCGTATTCTTTTCCCTCGTGCATTTGCAGCCCAGACATTCAAGTATGCGGCAGGCAAAATCACAGTCTGACAAGTGGGGACAGTTATGTAAGACCGATTGTCCCCCGCACAGCACCGTCGCCGCAAGCAGCGGCAAGGCGCTGTTCTTTGCGCCCTGAACGGATATTTCGCCCTCCAGCCTTTTGCCGCCGTTTATAACTATACGCTGCTGCTCCGCCATTCAAAATCACCCTTTCTTCAGCATTTTCCTTTCAGTCTATGCGTAAAGAGTGATTTTGGTTCAGGGACAAGCGGCGTTTACGCCTTGTCTTTCCCCACTAAATCTATTATTTCGCTTAAAATTACGTCTGCGGCGTTGGTCTTTGCCATTTTGCGGGCGTTTTCGCCCATAAGCTCCAGCCTGTCAACGTCGGAGAAAAGCCCTCCTATCGTTTCCACCAGCCAGCCGCCCGTAAGCTCGCTGTCCTCTTTCAAAACGGCGGCGTGAGCGTCTACTAACGTTTTCGCATTGTAATACTGATGATTTTCGGCGGCATAAGGGTAGGGGATAAGGATAGAAGCCCTGCCTATCGCCATTATTTCGGTAAGGGTCATTGAACCCGCCCTTGATATGATAACGTCGGCGGCGCACATACAAGTGTACATATTGTCGATGTATTCCCTCAGCATAAGGCGGTCGGAGCCTTTGTCAACGCTGTTTTCCTCCAGCAGCTGCCAGAAGCTGTCCCGTCCGTTCCCGCCATAGGAGTGAATGTGGTTTATGCCGCCCTTTTTCTGCTCCCAGCGGATAAGCTGTGCAACGGCGGAATTTATCCTTGCGGCTCCAAGACTTCCCCCCGTGGAAAGGATCGTAAAGCCCTCGGGCAGTCCCAGTCTTTCCCTTGCCGCCTGCTTGTTTTCTATTATAATGTTGTTGCGCAGGGGGTTGCCCGTTACAACGCAGTTTTCGGTATGTTTTAAATGCTGTAAGCAGTCGGAGGAGGCGACGAACACCTTGTCCGCCGTTTTGGAAAGCATACGGGTAGTGACGCCGGGGAAGGAATTGCTCTCGTGGGTCACTGTTTTTATGCCCATTTTTGCCGCCTCTTTCAATACTGCGGCGCAGACGTAGCCGCCCGTTCCGAGGCAGACGTCAGGCTTAAAGTCCCTTATCAGCTTTTTCACCTGAGGAAAAGCGGCGGCGTAATAATATGCCGCCTGAGCGTTATGCTTTATCCCGGAAAGGGAAAAGCCCCGCTGAAGTCCAGCCATTTTTATTCCCACGAAATCATAGCCCGCTTTTTTTACAAGCCTTGCCTCCATTCCGTCGGGAGTTCCCACAAAAAGCACCTCGCTTTTGGGAAACACGTTTACTATCTTATCGACTATTGCGAGAGCAGGATTTATATGTCCTGCCGTTCCGCCTGCCGCTGCAAGCACCCTCATTTTTTTCTTTCCTTTCAGGTTTTTCACACTATTTCAGCTCGGACTTGCGGGATACGCTGAGAAGTATGCCCATTTCCGCAAGCTGCATTATAAGCGCCGTTCCGCCGTAGCTGAAGAACGGGAGAGAAATACCCGTGTTCGGCACGGAGTTGGTAACAACGGCTATGTTCAGCAGCGCCTGCAAGCCGATCTGGAAGGTTATGCCGAACGCCATCATCATACCGAATTTGTCCCTTGCTTTTGAGGCAATGTAAAAGCCTCTCCACACAAGAATGATGAACAGGAGTATCACCAGCGCCGCCCCCACAAAGCCAAGCTCCTCGCAGAGAACGGAGAATACAAAGTCGTTTCTCGACATAGGCAGATAGTTGTATTTTTGTCTTGAGTTGCCGAAGCCTAGTCCGAACATTCCGCCGCTGCCTATGGTTATAAGGGACTGGTAGGTCTGGAAGGTCTTATCCTGTATGTCCGCCTCGGGGTCGGTGAAGCTGAGCATTCGGGCGCTGAAATAATCATAGCCCAAAGCGTTCAGCGCAAGTATGCCGATAACGAGCAGTGCCGCAAGCGCGGCTATCATAATAAGCAGATGCTTTATATTGACGCCTGAAACGAACATCATGGCAAAGCCTATGCAAAAGACGATTATAGTTCCCGAAAGGTGGGGCTGGATTATCATCAAAAAGCAGGAAAGACCAAGTATAAGGGCAAGCGGGCAGAATCCCCGCTTAAATTCCTTTATATGCTCGAAATGTCGGGAAACGTAAAAGGCAAATAAAACTATAACGGCGTATTTCAGCAGTTCCGACGGCTGGAAGGTTATACTGCCTATCTGTATCCAGCGCTCGGAGCCGTACTGGGACGTGCCCATCAGCTTTACCGCCGCCATAAGTCCTGCCGTAACTATGGAAATGGCCACGACCACCCACTTCTTCTGAAACAGGTGATAATCTATGGCGGAAAGTATCATCATTATAACGACTCCCGCCACGGCGAACACCGCCTGACGCTTGAAGTAGTACAGGCTGTCGCCCTTTTCGTAATAAGCGTTGGCGTAGCTTGCGGAGAACATCATAATTACTCCGAAAGCAAGAAGTATCATAACGATGGTGAACATGGCGTAGTCAAAGCCTTCGCGGGGCACAAAGGTCTTTTTCGGCTTTTCCTGCACTGCGGCGTCCTGCACCGCAGGCTTTGGCGCAGACTTTGGAGCCGACTTTTTCGCAGGTCTTACAGCGGGCTTTGAGACGCCTGTTTTTTTCTTTTTGTCAAGCATTTGGAATGCCTCCTTACACAAGGGGAGCTGAAAACATTTATTTCAATATATTTTTTCAAAAGGTAAAGGCGGAAAGCAGTATCGCCGCCGTTCCCGCCAGCATTGCCAGCAGGGAGAACACAACGTCTATCTTTATTTCCTTCCACCCTCTAAGCTCAAAGCTGTGGTGGATAGGGGTCATTTTGAAAAGTCTTTTTCCGTGGGTCAGCTTGAAATACGTTGTCTGTATCAGAACGGTCAGCGCTTCCCAGATGTAGACTGCCGCCGCAACTATCATCACGATCTCACAGCCCGAGCCTATTCCCACCGCGGCAACAAGTCCGCCCAGAAACATTGAGCCTGTGTCGCCCATAAATACCTTTGCGGGAGGGAAATTCCAAAGGAGAAATCCCAGGCAGCCTCCTGCCGCCGCAACGGTGAGCACTGTCATTCCGAAAAGGTGTATGTTGGCAGTTATCACTGCAAAGGAGATGAAATAAACAAAGGAAACACAGCCGCACAGCCCGTCTATCCCGTCGGTGAGGTTCACGGCGTTCACAAGATAAAGTATCACAAGACCCATTAAGATGTAGTAGAAAAAGGAAAGGTCAAGCTGTCCCAGAAATGGTATCTCTATCGCCGTGGAGGTGTCCCCGCTGAGTACACGGGAGGTGAAATACGCCGCGATTATCAGCACCTGAAGGACTATCTTCTGCATTACGGAAAGCCCCTCGTTGCGCTTTTTGCGGACTTTTATATAATCGTCGACAAATCCCACAAAGCCGAAGCAAAGTCCCATTATCAGCGCCGATATCGCCTTTAATGCGTCTGGAGCGCCTACGGTGTCAAAGCTGATAAGCTCGCAGTTCCAGAGTATTATATAACCTATGATAAAGGCGGCGGTGATACCGATATAAAACATCAGGCCGCCCATTGTGGGAGTTCCCTCTTTTTTCTCCTTGTGCCACTTGGGTCCTATATCGAGGATCGTCTGTCCATATTTCAGCCGTTTCAGCACGGGTACGAGCCAGCAGCCCATACACGCGGTTATCGCCGCGGCGGCCACCGCCACGGTAAGTGTTATCCATAAGCTCATATGTTCATTCCTTGTTTTCTGTCTGTTGGTTCTTTTTCGCCATAATTTCCGCAACTATCTCATGTTCGTCAAAATGCTGATATTCGTCCCTGTATATTTGATGATCCTCGTGTCCCTTGCCGCAGAGAAGGACAACGTCGTCCTTCTGGGCTCTGGTGAGGGCGTGCTCTATCGCCTCATATCGGTTTTCCACGGAGCAGTAGAGTATCATTGTTTTATCCAGTCCCTTTTCCACCTGCGCCATTATCTTGTACGGATCCTCAAAGCGGGGGTTGTCACTGGTGAGTATGGCGTAATCGGCGGTTTTTCCCACCACAAGTCCCATATCGGGGCGCTTGTCGGCGTCGCGCTCTCCCGCCGCGCCGAACAGGCAGATGAGCTTGCCTTTGGTAAAGCTCTTTACAGCGGTAAGAATTTTTTCCAGTGCATCGGGGGTGTGGGCGTAATCGCATATAACAGTGAAATCCCCGTTATATATCACCTCGCACCGCCCTCTTACGCCTTTAAAGCGTTTCAGGGACTCTATGCAGTCGTTTATTTTCAGCCCTGCTTCAGCGCAGGCGGCGGCCGCCGCTATGGAATTTGCCACGTTGAAGGTCCCCGGCATTGCAAAGGTCACAGGGAAGGATTTTTCGTCGGCGGCGCTGCTGAACCAGTAGCTCACCGACGCGGGCTCGCATTTTATGTTAACGCTGTAATAATCGGCAGCGTCGGTTATGCTGTATGAGCGTTTTTCTATCGAAAGCTCGTCATAAAGCCGCTTTCCGTACTTGTCGTCGGTGCAGACAAGAGCTTTTTTGCAGCTTTTGAACAGCTTTTTCTTCGCCTTGTAGTAATTTTCCATACTGCCGTGAACGTCAAGGTGGTCCTGGGTGAGATTGGTGAATATACCTATTTCAAATTCTATGCCGTGAAGCCTGTTTTGCGCCAGCGCCTGTGAGGAGGCTTCAAGCACGCAGTATTCTGCGCCGTTTTTCACCGCTTCCGCAAGCCAGCCGAACAGTATCATTTGTCTTGGAGTCGTTGGAACGTCGCCGTCGGAATCGTATATCTTCCCGCCGCAAAGGTCGTTTCCCGCCGTGCCTATGCAGGCGCATTTTCTGCCGCTTTCCTGAAGAATGAACTGCACGAGATGAGCTATCGTGGTTTTTCCGTTGGTGCCTGTCACCGCTATCATTTTCAGCTTTTTCTGGGGCTCGCCGTAAAATGCCGCCGCCAGAAGAGCGTATTCCTTGCGGGTATCGGGGACGACTATCTGATTTTTCAGTCCCAGATCGCGCTCTGTCACGACTGCCGCCGCGCCTTTTGCCAGCATTTCAGCCGCCGCGCTGTGACCGTCAAAGCTGTTCCCTTTTATGCAGACGAAAATATCCCCTGCCTCAAGCTCTCTCGTATCGTCCGTAACACTGCGGACAGGCAGATTATCAAGTCCCTGTTCTTCAGCCTTGGGGCATAATTCGTAAAGCAGCATCGGCGTTTTCTCCTTTCGGTTTGTTGACGGCTGTGTCTGGAGGAGGTGATGGTAAAAACATCTGTTATGTATGACATACGGGCGGAGAGAAAGGCTCCCCGCCCTGTACTTTGTCGAAAAACAGATCAGCCTGTTTCATCGTTGACTATGAATGTGACTTCCACTACCGTTCCCTTGTTGACGGTCCTTCCCTCTTCAATGGACTGGCTGGTGGCTTTTGCGGCGGCGTTGCCCACAGCTCCGCCTGAAAGGCGGATATTCAGTCCCGCATTGGTCATTGCGGCGTTTGCCTGCTCCACCGTCATTCCTATAACGTTGGGAACGGTGGTGGTCAGCTTGTTGCTGTCGTCGTCCATATACACTATCACCTTTCCGCCCTTGGGAATGGTGAAGCCTGCGCCGGGAACGGTATTTACCACCGTTCCGTTTTCGTTGCCCACAATCTCGTAATCAAGACCGTAGGTGTTTATGGTGGTTATTGCGGAAAGACTGCTCACTCCCAGAACGTAAGGCACCATAGTGTCCTGATCCGCAAGCTCCTCGGCGGTATATTGGGCGTAAATTCCCATATACTCAAGACATTCGCTGAACACTGCGGAAATTACAGGGGCGGCGACTGCGCTTCCGTATATCTGACCGTTGTAGGGTTCGTCTACCATTACCAGCATGATTATTTCGGGGTCGTCTGCAGGGGTAAAGCAGCACATACTTCCCACGTAGCGCATATTTGCGTTGCTGTATTCGTCCAGCTTTTCGGAAGTGCCGCTTTTGCCGCCTATGCGGTAGCCCTTTATGTAGGCGTTTCCGCCGCCGTTGTTTATTACCACGTTTTCAAGCAGCTCGCGCATAGTGGCGCTGGTTTCCTCGCTGATGACCTGGCGCTTTATCTCGGTGCCGTTGGTCTTGATGACGTTTCCCGTGGGGTCCACTATCTTGTCAACAACGTGGGGAGTTACCAGATATCCGCCGTTTATCGCCGCGGCATAAGCGGTTATCATATGCAGGGGAGTTATCTTGTTGGTCTGACCGAAGGCGGAGCTGGCAAGCTCTACGGGTCCCATATTTTCAGGGCGGACGTAAAGCGGAGTCGCTTCACCCGGAAGGTCTATCCCCGTCTTTTCGGTAAGTCCGAAGGCTTCGAAATATCTGCTGAACGCCTCTGCTCCAAGCAGATTTCCTATTGCTATGAAGGAGGGGTTGCAGGATTTTATCAGTGCGGTTTGCAGGGTCATAGTTCCGTGGCCGCCTGCGCTCCAGCAGCGTATTCTTGTTCCCGCAACGGTAGTTGCACCCACGCAGGTGGCTACAACGGTGTCGGGAGCTACTAACTCTTCCTCAACTGCGGAGGAGGCGGTCACTACCTTGAATACCGAACCGGGGATATAAAGCTCGGAAACGGCCTTGTTGTTCCACTGCTGTTCTCTGTATACAGACTCGCGCTCAGCTACAAGCTCTTCCAGCTCCTCCTGGGTGTATTCACCTGACTGCACAAGGGACGCTTCGTAATCGTCAAGTCTTTTCTGGAAATAATCGCTGAGTACCGCAGGATTGTTCAGATCATACCCGGGGGCGGTGGCCATAGCAAGTATCGCTCCCGTATTTACGTTCATTATTATGCCGCAAGCTCTGTTCTGAACGTTCTGCTGGGTCAGGGTGTTTTCAAGGTTCTTTTCAAGATAATGCTGAAGAACGGTGTCTATTGTAAGATATACGCTGTTTCCGTCCTGCGCTTCGTATCTCGTTTCATATTCGTAGGGCATGGGATTGCCGTTTGCGTCGCGGGCAGTCACTATCTTTCCGTCAACGCCCTGGAGGTACTCGTCGTATGACGCCTCAACGCCGTAAACTCCGTCACCGTCGAAATTGGTGAAGCCTATAACCGAGGAGGCGAGGGTGCTGTTGGGATACTCGCGCTTGGTGTTTTCTATCGTGTAGACGGAATATATCGCAAGCTCGTTGTCTATCCTGTACTGGTTTATAGCGTCGGCGGTCTCCTTATCCACCTTTCTTTTTACGGTGTAATAGCGGTTCTTGGTGTTTTTGCACGCCTCGATAAGCTTATCGTAATCCACGTCGCATATTTCGGCTACCGCCTTGCATATCTCCTCCGCCTTGTCGGCGTTATAATCATTTATGTCGCCGGGGCTCATTATTATGTCCCAGACGGTGGAGCTTTGCGCCATTACTTTTCCTGTGGAATCATATATAGTCCCGCGGTTGGCATTTATCGTAAAGCTGCTGAGCTGCTGATTGTTTGCCTTTGAACGGTAATATTCAGATTTTATGACTGAAATGTTGAACAGATTGATACATATGTATGCCGCAAATATCAGAAGAACCACAAATACGCCTGCCATAAGGCGTTTGCGCATTTTTGAGGTTGGAGCGTCAGACATTTTTCCTTTTGCTTTAAGAGCATTTTTCTTCGCTCTTCAAGCTCCTCCTTTCCCCGAAACAGTAAAACTTTTTTATTGAAAAACCGACTGAAACCGTGCCGCACGAAGGTACGGCATCGGTTTCTTGTCCTGAAGTATTATATTGTGTCAAAAGCCTAAATATTCCGTCGTGCCGTCTATCCAGTCCTTCAGCGTTTCAAAAACGTTGGGCTGTTCGTTTGATACCTGCACCATAGTGCGGTCGAATACGGAAATGTAGTGTATCTGATTTTTGGACGTTTTCTGAAGTCCCAGCTGATTTACCGCCACGTCCTCAACGCTGTCAAGGGTCACCATTTCGTCCAGCTTTGACTGAAGGCGGGACTGCTCGCTTTTTGCCTCCTCCAGCTTTGCGTTTTCCTCGCTTATGCGGGTGGATACTTCTGAGATAGCCGCCTTACTTCCTATTACCGCAAAGGCAAGGACCACTGCGCAGGCGATAAAAACAAGCGTCTTGAACCAGTTGCCCGTTTTGGAGGCGGATACCTTGTGAAGCTTTATTTCAGGCTTTGCCTCTTTCGCCTTTGGGCGGCGGACGGCGCTTTCGTCCGTTTCAAAGCGGGAAATATCATATGCAAGATTTCCTCTGCTGTAAGAGTACATTTTTTCAAGTCCTTTCCTTATGGGTAAAAGCCGTGTTACAGCTTTTCCAATATCCTCAGCTTTGCGCTTCTGCTGCGGGGATTTTCCGCAAGCTCCTCAGGGGAAGCTTCGATAGGCTTTTTGTTCACCAATACCGCCCTGGGCTTTTTCCCGCATACGCAGACGGGAAATTCGGGCGGGCAGGTGCAGCCCGTGCAGTAATCCCTGAATGAATTTTTTACTATCCTGTCTTCAAGAGAATGAAAGGTGATTATCACCATTCTCCCGCCGTGGGAAAGCAGCTCAAATCCGTCCTCTATCCCTTTTTTCAGCGAATCCAGCTCGCTGTTTACTTCTATCCTTATTGCCTGAAAGGTTTTTCGGCAGGGATTTTTTTCGTTTCTCACCTTGGCGGGAACATTCGTTCTGATTATTTCCGCAAGCTGTGAGGTGGTCTCTATGGGAGCAATTTCCCTTGCCCTAACTATTCCTCTTGCTATCGAGGGGGCAAATTTTTCTTCCCCGTAAAGGAAGAGAATATCTCTCAGCCTTTCCTCCCCGTAGCCGTTCACCACGTCACGGGCGGAAAGTCCGCTTTGGCTCATTCTCATATCCAGCGGCGCGTCGTCATGATAGGAAAAGCCGCGCTCTCTGTTGTCCAGCTGGTAGGAGCTGACTCCCAGATCCATCAGTATGCCGTCCGCTTTGTTTATGTCAAGCTGGCTGAGGGCCTCGCTCATTTGCGCAAAGTTGCGTGTTACGAAAATGGGCGAATAGCCCTCAAGCCGTTTTTTTGCCGCTTCTATCGCTTCGCTGTCCCTGTCGAAGCAGATAAGTCTGCCGCCCTTGTCAAGGCGTTTTGCTATCTCAAGGCTGTGTCCGCCGCCGCCTGTGGTGCAGTCGATATAGGTGCCGTTCGGCTTTACGTTAAGTCCCTCTATGCACTCCGCAAGCAGTACGGATCTGTGGGAAAATTCCATATCAAAGCTCCATATCCATAGCCGCCACCAAAAGCTCGTCCATATCCAGCGCGGCGTTGAAGCTGTCCCAGCTTTGCTTGTCCCATATCTCGGCTCTGCCCTCAAGTCCGACAATAACTATGTCGGTCTGAAGTCCCGCATATTCCCTCAGCGGGGCGGGGATAAGGACTCTGCCCTGCTTGTCGGGCTCTACCTCAAAGGCGCTGCCGAAGAGAAAACGCTGTATGCCCGCCGTTTTGACCTGGGGCATACTTCTGATAGACTGAACGAGGGCGTCCCAGTCCTCTTTTGAATAGACCTTTATACAATGCTCACCTATGGTTTTTGAGATGACAAAAGATGCGCCCAGCTCCTCGCGGAGCTTTACGGGAAAGTTCATTCTGCCCTTGGCGTCAAGGGTGCTTTTAAATTCTCCCCGCATTTTTATCATCTCCTTTCTCCGATAAGCTATGCTTGAAATTTCATTCAGGGAATAAAAAGTGAACTTTTTACCACAAAAGTGGACAAATCACCACTATGGATAAATTATACACCACCCAACTTCAAAAATCAACCTTTTCAAGGTGAAGTTCTGATGAAAAAAGCGGAAAATTTTCACGGTCATTTTTGTTGCAATTGCACAAAAAAAGAACTTCCAATTTGGAAGTTCTTTAGAATTTTACAAGATATTGTGTATTATTTTACTTTGCTGTACTACATTTTGCTAAATCGGGAAAATTTCAGAAAATTCGCTTATCCGCCGCATTGGACACTGATTTCTGTTTCTGTCACAATTCCGTCGGAATCATAATAAACGTAAAGCCACCGCTGAAGGTTATCTGAGAAAATACCAAATCCATCGCCTGTATAAAGGTAGTAAGCGCCCCATACTTTTGCTTGATAATTAAAATTCCCGTATCTGTTTTCTACTTCGGAAATATTTTTTCCTATCATCCAATCATCGTCATATTCTGTCTGATGGTATGATGTAATGAGCTTACAAAGCAGGAAAACATTCACAAGTAATGAAACGACAAGCAAAATGACAAAAACTGTGACCTTTCGACCTAAGCAATCATAGCAGCTTTTTTCTTCAGGAGATCCCATATATCTGCCTCCTTCTGTTGTTCCGTTTTACTCCTGATTATCAATTACCCACCTTGCCGCCATAAAATGAGAACATTTGCCCTGTCAGCGAACGATAGATATTGCATTTGCAAGCTGGTCGGCGGAATTGGCAGGTCCTACCCACAGAAATTTTTCGTCTGAGCTGCTGTCCACGTTGTTGTAAAATACCGACAGCGCGGTGAAATCGCTGTTGAATGTGACGGAAGTGCCGCTGGGACTGCTGGGATCGTCTGACGTGTACAGATAATATTTTCCGTCGGACGCGCTCCAGCTTGCGATATTCGCTTTTTTGCCGTCTATTTCAACTGTTCCTTCCACAAGCGTAGTCCACCACCAGTGCTTTGTTACGGTAACGTCATAGCTCACACTGATGCTTTCCATATCCTCAAACTGTTTTTCGTCAAGGGGGATATTGTAGGTGGTGCAGTTGTAGCACGTTATTTCTGATTTATGCTGAGTAACGGTGGGAAACCAGATGAACCACACCGCCCCGCCGATAACGGCTAACGCTGTTACGCAGACAATGACAATGACTATTATCCTTGATTTCATAAATTTCCCTCCGAAAATACGCCATTACTCCTGATTGTCGATTACCCACTTTGCCGCCATAAGAGGAGTGAGGCGGAATTCCAATGTCTTAGGCTCTGCCGCCACAACGTCAGCTCCCACACCCGGAGAATCAACGGTGATGTCGTATACCATATGGGGAACGTATTTCAGCGAGCAGATGAAGAACTCGGGTGGAACGTTTTCAGCCTTTTCCAGCTCCTCAAGCCACTTGTAGGGGTCCATTCCGCCGATAGACAGCTCCTTTATCAGCCAGCCGTTGGAGTCGGCGATATGGTTGCGGCACAGGTAGAGGGCGAAGTTGAAGTGCTTTTCGCCGCTTTCCGTCATAACGTCGATGATAAAGTCAACAACATCGTAGGTGTTTATGTCGTTGCCCTGTTCGCCGCAGTAAGCACAGCAGGCGCCGTAGCCGTAAAGTCTGCCGTTGATGTCCTTGGAGAAGTAGCTCTTGTAGCCGTCAAGCTCACTTTGTCCCTTTATTGAATTGTAAAGCTCCTTGGCAAAGTCAAATTCCTCACGGCTGAGTACGGGCGCTCTCCTGTATTTCAGCGGTATCTGGTCGGGAATGATACGGCTGGGGTCTTTTATGCGGTTGAAGAAACGCTGGAGTATGCCGAGCTCGCTGCCCGCAATAATATATTCCAGCATAGCGGAAAATTCGTCCTTGCTCAGGTCGTCGCGGAGTATAACGTAGCGGAACGCCGCCTGACGCTCTTTTTCCGCAATGGGAGCGCCGAATTTCTTCACGCACACTACCTTGTCCTTTTCATTAAGGAGAGCGACGCCATCGAATTTCAGGTTGGATATCGCAAGGTTGCTCATAATGTTTTCGGTCTCCTGGAAGGAGGCGAAATCCATCATAAGCTCCGCCACCGCCTCGGTGTCGAAATTGTATCTGGGGGCGGTGTAGCCGAAGTCGAAAACTCTGTCCTTCAGCACGCCTGATTCCATAAGGCGGGACATATCGCCCACT
Organism: uncultured Ruminiclostridium sp.; assembly: GCA_947630175.1. Lineage (GTDB taxonomy): Bacteria > Bacillota > Clostridia > Oscillospirales > Ruminococcaceae > Ruminiclostridium_E. The sequence goes on from CANRGJ010000002.1 coordinate 215,294, forward strand.
ATCTCTATCAGATCTCTGTTGGTGATAGAGCTGGGGATCATAAACTGCTTGCCGTATACGAGGAAGCGGAACTTGTTGTTGAAGTCGAGAGCGAAGCCTATCTCGCCGCCCTGCTCCCTTATCTCACGCAGGAAGGTCATAGTGTCCTTGCCCTGTGTGAAGGAATTCATCATCAGGCCTTCAACGTCAAGATAGTTCTGGTGGCTCATAAAGCGTCTTTCACGGCGTTTTACCGTGTCGATGGCGTTCTTGATGTTGTGTACCTGTATCTTTGAAATTTCAAAGGTGTATTTTTCACCGTTTCCGTCAAAGTGGATACGGTAATACTTCATAGCAAGGTTGTAGTCGCCGCCTGTTATCTCGTCGAACATTGAGAATATCTTTTCAAGAGCGTCCTCGTCCTTGACGCAGTCGTTCTCCAGCAGAGAGGGCAGACGGTAGCCGATAACGCTTGAAAAGCCCGAATACAGCTCGTAGTCGTTTCCGTCAACATCGGAGGAAATGACGTACGGCTTGCCGTTTCTCATTATATCGTAGCGGTAAACTCTGCCTTTTTCGCTCTTATCCTCGTTTTCCCAATCGTAGCCAACATATACGATATAATTTGAGGGGTCGGAGGCGGAAGCTTTCAGCACCTCCAGCTTTTCGTCGATATATTCCCTGCGGGCGCTTCCGTCGTCGTGATATTCCTTGGGTACTTCACGAATGTCGCTTTTTACCGCGATCTGCTTCAAATCATTATATAAAGCGGGCTCCTGCTCGTCGGGGAATTTTATTGAAATGCCTGAAACAAAGCTGTCCTTTACTCTTTCGGCGTAGCGGCTGGTATTCATAAAGCCGTTGAAAAATTCGAAAGCATAGGAGCGAGGTTTCAGCACATAAAATCCCTCTTTTGACGGAGCAAGGTCAAGAGTGAAGAATTTGTTGTATTCCTTTATTATGGCGGTGATGTCACGCTCGAAAGCGGCGTACACCGTTTCCTCCATATCAAAGCGGATACCCGTACGGCTGGCGGTGATGCAGGTGTTGGGCACGCTGACGAAGAAAGCGGACAGCTTTTCGTCGATTACCTTGTCGCTCCCTGCGCCGATGTAGCCGGTAAGCTCATAAGTGGAGAAGTAGTTGTACTTGCTCATCAAAAGCCTTATAACGCTTTCACGCTTGGTGTTAGCAACTGCGTAGGGTATCAGATATACAAAGTTGTCATACTCGTAGCAGAGGAAATCCACAAGGCTCTTGTTGTTGTGGTAGAAACGTATCTTGGGCGGCTCGCTCTCGTCTTTTCTGTAAAGCTGAACACGGTAAAGATCGTTTATCTTGCCGTCTATCATAACAGCAAGGTTAAGGGTTCGCTTAGGATTTTCCGTATTGTCGGTCTCGGGGTCCATCACCTTTTTCCTGTTAAAGGCGAAACAAAGCTCTACCATATTAAGGTAATCGCCCTTTTTCTCGGTAATGGAGGTGAAATTGTCCTTTATCCTCGCAAATTCGCCGTGGTCAAGCTGTAAGGTAAGGCGGGTGCCCATAAACTGCTGACCGTTCAGGTCAAAGGACTCCAGCTTTATCTTGTCGCCCTCGTCCTTGCATATTTTGAAGCTGAAGCTGTTTGAGCGCACCGCCAGGGATTCAACGTTGAGGAACACGCTCTTGGCGCCTATGCCGAAACGTCCCTCTCTGGTGGTATCGCCGTTGTTCATTCCAAAGCCCAGATAATACAGGATATCCTCCATGGAAAATCCCATTTCATTGTAGGACAGCACTAACGTGTCGTTCCCCTGGAAATCCGCCACTATCTTGATGTCGCCTGTGGAATAGCGACAGCCCATAGCGTTCTGGAACAGCTCTCTTATGATACTTTCCTTGGGATAGTCGGCGGTGTTTATCTTGGCGTTGAAGCCGCTTCTGCCGCTGAACATATCGTTGTAATACTCAAGGAAAGGCGTTCCCTCTGTCTGACCCGTCAGCGCAAGGCTTTGAAGTCTTTCAAGAGTTTCTTTCTTGGCGGCTTCGTTTCCGTAGGTATGGAATTGGTAAAAGTCGCCTATAAGACCAATAATGTTTACTTCCCCCGCCATCAGATCAACTCCTCATAAAATGCTTCAAGAAATTCATTGTAATCGCTTTGCAGACCGTGATGCTCAACGAGATAACGCCATACGCAGTAATCAACTCCCGCACGCTCGTTTTCGTCCGCCTCGTTCATCAGTCTAAAGCAGTCCGCCTCGCTGTGAAAGCTGTCCAGCGCTGCTCTCGCCTTGTCCCGCATAACTACCAGCGGGTCGGACGCCATGCCTGCGCTCATTTCCCTGTATTCGTCGCTGCTTTCGGGGTCGTATTTCACGGGCTTCAGTCTTCCCTCCCCGTCAAAGCAGCAGCAGCTTTCCTTCAGCGCCGTCAGCTTTTTGCCGATTATGTCTGCGGTCTTGTTCTCGGTTATTCCGTCGGGAACGTCGAACGCCGTCTTTACCGCGTTTCTTCCGTAGCAAAGGGACAGCTTGGCTCTGTCCGCCGTGGTGTGGAGATTGTATTTCGCAGACATTTTGCCGAAGAATGCGGCGTCGTTCTGCTCGGCTCCCTCAAGCTCATACAGCATTGACGCCAGCATTTTTTCAGCACCGTCAATGAACATATAAATATTTCTTCCCGGAACGCCGAAGTTGTAGCCCTCGCAGAAGTTCAATGCCAGAGGACCTTTCAGCATTCTTCCGTCAAATTCGTCCGTTTCGTCACGGAAGATTATAAATTCGGGGTCAATAAAGCCGTCGGAGCCGCTTTGCTTGTATCTGCGGTGCAGTATCAGCGGGTGGTCGGGCAATTCGTAGTTGATAATGTGGGTTATCTTTTTCAGGCGTCCGCACTGTTCGTCCTGATTGTCGGGAGAAAGCACTATGCGGATATTGCTGTCGTTTTCCGCCTTGAAATATCTTAAAGTATGCTCTATGCCGTAAATTCCCGTTTTTCTCACTGAGGTTATCTTCCCCAGATTTACAAGGGAGGAGCAAAGCACTCTGTAAACGTAATCCAAAGTCTTTTCAGATGAAAAATAGGTTATTATTCGGTTTTCAGGGTTTTCCAGCAGTCTGTTCAATTCGTCAAGATAAGCGCCCAGCTTGGTGTCGTAATTTTTAAGCTGAGTTACTGTATCGTCGTCGTAATGCTCGTCGATATACAGCTTGCGCATATCGAGGGTAAGCTCCTCGAAAATGTTGCCGCCGTAGTGGTAAACGGTGGAGTGAGGCTGTCTTGCCCTCTCCTTCAGCACGTCGTCGTTCACCTTGTAGGTGACCGTTCTTATCTTTGGCGGGGAAAGTGTTTCCTTTCCGTAATAGCGCATATACGGCGTGGAAAGGGTGAAGGCTATCGTTCCCTCGTCGGGAATGTTGGATTCAAAATACGCAGCTTGTTCTGCGTCGTTAAGAAATTTTCTCGGCAGCTCCGTCAGCTTTTCCGCCACAGTGCGGCTGTCGGGAAGATACGGCGCAAATACCGCAAGACGCTTTGTCTTTAAATCAAAGCCCTCAAGGATCAGGTCGGTGTTTATACCCGTTTCGGAAAGTCCGCCGTCGATTATAACCAGATCCCACACAAGTCCAGCCTGCTTTATTTTATCAAAAATGGGATTCGTTCCCGCTTCCTCGTGAGTAATATAAAGATTGCTCAGCTTGGGAGCAAAGTGATTTATGCTGTGGTCGTTGGAGGTTATGAATTTGAAATCCGCCCCGATACCTGTCAGTATCGTCCTGTACCACGCATACATAAGATTTTGTTTTGTGATTATCAGTATGCTTGGGTCGTTCCTGCCGTCCATAACGTTCAGTATGGCAAGCTGTGCCTTTCCCAGCTTGTCGTTGCCCTGCTCGTCCATCGAGATGACGCAGCCGAACTTTTCCAGCTTCTGCATAAATGCCTTGTTCATCACGTTAAGGGGGATTTTATCCAGAACTATCCCCTTTATTTCCGCCTGACTCATATTAAGATCGCTCCCGCCCTTCGTTAAGATAATGAGGGGGACATTTCCCCGCAAAACCGTTTTTTGCCGCTGTTTATGGGATTTTACCAAAAACAGGGCAGGGTAACCGATTTTTATACACTATAATTATAATACATTTTTCAATTTTTTACAACACTTTATTGATAATTTTTTTCATTTTATATCGAATAATTTTGACAATACTGATATAAAATGTAAATTTTCACGAAAAACAGCGCCGTGAAGCTTACGGCGCTGAAAAATGGAAAATTATGAGGGAGCTTTTACAAGCTCCCTCCCAGTGTTATATCATAGCTTCTTCCCAGCAATCGGGGGCGGTAAGTCCGAACATTTTCGCAACGGTGGGAGCGATGTTTGCAAGGCCGTAGCTGTCGGAGGGCTTTATCTCGTAATGCACGTCCTTGTCGTAGATGATGAAGGGAACGGGGTTCAGAGAGTGTGCGGTCCTTACGGCTATCTCGCCTTTCTTGTTCTTTTCCAGCATCTCGTCTGCATTGCCATGGTCGGCGGTGACGAGCATTGTAACTCCACATTCGTCGCAAACCGCTTTCAGCCTTGTAAGTCCAAGATCAACGCTTTCCACGCCGATTATGGTGCTGTCAAGGCTTCCCGTGTGCCCAACCATATCGCCGTTGGGGAAGTTGCAGCGGATAAAGTCGTATTCTCCGCTTTTTATAACTTCTATCAGATCGTCGGTTATCTCGGCGGATTTCATCCACGGGCGCTGGTCAAAGCTCACCTTGTCGGAGGGTATCTCCTTAAATGTTTCAAGCTCGTCGCTGAATTTCGCGCTTCTGTTGCCGTTCCAGAAGTAGGTGACATGACCGTACTTCTGAGTTTCGGAAACGGCGTACTGCTTGTAGCCGTTTGCAACCAGCAATTCAGATAAGGTGTTCTTTATTTCGGGGGGATTTACAAGATAGCGTTTAGGCAATTTCAGGTCGCCGTCGTACTGCAACATTCCCGCATATACAACGTCTAACTTTTCCCCTCTGTCAAAGTGGGTGAATACTTCATCGTCAAACGCCATGGAAAGCTCTATTGCTCTGTCGCCTCTGAAGTTGAACAGAACTACGCTGTCCTTGGGATTTATCTTTCCAACAGGCTCGCCGTTTTCCGCAATAACGAATGCGGGGAGGTCCTGGTCGATAACGCCCTCGTTCTCGGCGCGGTATGTTTCTATCGCTTTGGCGGCGGAATCAAACTGCCTGCCCTCGCCTTTGACGTGGGTGTTCCAGCCAAGCTCTACCATTTTCCAGTCTGCCTGATAGCGGTCCATAGTGACCTTCATTCTGCCGCCGCCGCTGGCGATCTTTCCGTCAAAATCAGCGCCGTTAAGCTCTGACAGCTTGTTTTCAAGCTGCTCGACGTAAGTCAGGGCGCTGGTGGCGGGAACGTCGCGTCCGTCCAGCAGGATATGTACACGGGCTTTTTTCACCCCGTCCTTTTTGGCTCTTTCAAGCATATTCAGCAGGTGAGAGATGTTGGAATGTACGTTGCCGTCGGAGAGAAGTCCGATAAAGTGGAGGGTAGAGCCGTTTTGCTTTACGTTGCCAACGACCTCCTGCCAGCTTTCGGAATCGTACATCTTGCCGCTTTCGATAGACTCGTTCACCAGCTTTGCGCCTTGGGAGTATATCTGTCCGCAACCGATGGCGTTGTGTCCCACCTCGCTGTTGCCCATATCGTCGTCGGTGGGAAGTCCCACTGCTCCGCCGTGAGCCTTTAAACGAGTGTTGGGGCAGTTTTTCAGCATCCAGTCAAGGGTAGGGGTGTTAGCAAGGGTGACGGCGTCGCCAAGACCCGTCTTTGAAAAGCCAACGCCGTCCATTACCACAAGAAGGATAGGTTTTTTTGCTTTCATATATGTTTTCTCCTGAATAATAAAATTGATAATGTACAGTTGACAGTTGATAATTGTGGAATTTTGCTTCGCAAAATAATTAAAAATTTTAAATCGATCGCCAAAGGCGATACCGCAATTGTCCGCTGTCCACTGTCAATTGTCAACTGCTAAGGTCAGCCTGCCGCCTTTACGATAGTGGCAAAGTCGGGAGCTTTAAGGCTTGCGCCGCCGATAAGTCCGCCGTCTATGTTCTCCTTGGCGAGCAGTTCAGCCGCATTGCCTGCGTTCATAGAGCCGCCATACTGAATGGAAACTGCGTCTGCAACCTCCTTGCCGTAAAGAGCCGCCAGCTTTTCACGGATAAAGGCGCATACCTCCTCAGCCTGCTCTGCGGTAGCGGTCTTGCCCGTTCCTATCGCCCATACGGGTTCGTATGCGATGACGCACTTTTTCATATCCTCGGCGGAAACGTCAAAGAAGTCCAGCTTTATCTGGCGTCCTACCACCTCTTCGGTGATGTTGCATTCACGCTCCCACAAAAGCTCACCTACGCAAACGATAGGCTTCAGCCCTGCGGCAAGGGCGGCTTTCGTCCTCTTGTTAACAGTTTCGTCGGTCTCGCCGAAATACTGTCTGCGCTCGCTGTGACCGATTATAACGTATTCAACGCCCATTTCCGTGAGCATATCAGCAGAAATTTCGCCTGTGAATGCGCCTGATTTTTCAAAGTGGCAGTTTTCGGCTCCCACCTTTATGTTCGTTCCCTCAGTGAGGGAAAGAGCAGTTTCAAGATTGGTGTAGGGCACGCAGATAACTACTTCGCAGCCTGCGTCGGCTACCAGAGGCTTCATAGCCTCGATAAGCTCTTTTGCCTCGGGTCTTGTCTTGTTCATTTTCCAGTTGCCAGCGATAACGGCTTTTCTCAGTGCTTTATTCATATCTGTCAGCGTGTAAACGCTTCCTCCTTTTACTTATTCTCGTTGGTTATCAGGGGGGTGTCGGGGTTCAGCTGATTGTACGCCTCTATCAGCTTTCTCACGGGAACGCCCTCGATAGTCATTTCATCATATCCGCAGTCGGAGATCTCAACGCCTTTCAGATCGGCGCTCTTTATCTTCGTGTACTTCATATCCACACGCTCGATAAGGCTGTTGGAAAGGGTCATATCAAACATGTGCGTCCCTTCCATGGAAAGCTCGTCTATTGAGGTTTCCCTCAGGTCCACAAGGTGGAATTTTGCGCCGCGCATACTCATATCGCTCAGCTTTGCCTTTTCCATATTGACGTTTTTCAGGCTCGCCCTTTCCCACAAGGCGTCGTGCATCTCGGTGCCTTCCATAAAGCACTCTGACATCTCGCTGTTGATGAAGGCGCAGCGGGCGATCTCAGCGTTTTTGAACGTGCAGGTACACATAAAGTCGATTTCTTTTCTTTGGATCTCTTCTATCTTCTCCATAACAAGAAGCTCCTCTCTGCGAGTAAACAATGTATATGGGGAAAGCAGGCGGGGTTCAGCCCCTCGCCTGCCGTCCGCCGGTTTTGCGGAAAATCCGCCTGTTTTACTTATCCTCTACAACGGCGATACCGGGGAGGACCTTGCCCTCAAGGTATTCAAGAGATGCGCCGCCGCCTGTGGAGATGTGGCTCATCTTGTCGGCAAAGCCAAGCTGCATAACGGCAGCCGCGCTGTCGCCGCCGCCGATAACGGTGGTAGCGTCTGTGTCAGCAAGCGCCTGCGCAACGGCGATAGTTCCCTTTGCAAGAACGGGGTTCTCAAACACGCCCATAGGTCCGTTCCATACAACGGTCTTGGCGTTCTTTACTTCATTTGCGAACAGCTCCATAGTCTTAGGTCCGATGTCAAGTCCCATCATATCTGCGGGGATCTTGTCAGCGTCTACCACTGAAACCTCTATCTCGGCGTCAATGGGGTCGGGGAACGCTTTTGCGATAGTGGCGTCAACGGGCAGGAGCAGCTTTTTGCCCAGGGTCTTTGCCTTTTCTATCATTTCCTTGCAGTAATCCAGCTTTTCGTCGTCAACAAGAGAAGTTCCTATCTCGCAGCCCTGAGCCTTCAGGAAGGTGTAAGCCATACCGCCGCCTATGATGAGGGTATCGCACTTTTCCAGCAGGTTGGAGATAACGTTCAGCTTGTCTGCTACCTTTGCGCCGCCCAGAATTGCTACGAAAGGACGAACGGGGTTTTCGACTGCGTTGCCGAGAAATTCTATTTCCTTGTTCATCAGGTAGCCCACAGCGGTCTCCTTGACGAATTTTGCAACGCCTGCAGTCGAAGCGTGAGCTCTGTGAGCAGAACCGAATGCGTCCATAACGAATACTTCGTTGTGTACCAGATCGCCCAGCTCCTTGGAAAACTCTTCGCCGTTCTTGGTCTCTTCATTTCCACGGAAACGGGTGTTTTCAAGAACGACTATCTCGCCGTCCTGCATTTCGGCAACTGCCTTCTTTGCGTTTTCGCCTACAACTGTGTCGTCCTTGGCGAAGGTCACCTTGGTATCTACCAGTTCAGCCAGTCTGTCGGCGGCAGGCTTGAGGGAGAATTTGTCTTCAGGACCGTTCTTGGGCTTGCCGAGGTGAGAGCAGAGAACTATCCTTGCTCCGTTTTCAACCAGCTTGTTGATGGTGGGGAGTGCGGCGACGATACGGTTATCGTTGGTGATAACGCCGTCCTTCAGGGGCACGTTGAAGTCCACGCGGACAAGGACGTATCTGCCCTTTACATTGATGTCTTCTACGTTTTTCTTGTTGAGCTTGCTCATTTTCAGTACCTTCCTTTTATGAAAAAATAATAATTAACGCTTATACTATTGTAACAGAAATTTGTACTTATTTCAAGAGGATTTTAGGTAAAATTTTGAAATTTTACCGTCTGTCGGGGTACTAATTTTCTGCTCCGCTTTCGCCCTGTTCATCTTCGATGAATTCTTTTTCAAACTCCTCGTTAAATTCTTTTTCTATCGATTCGTCGCTGACGTCATCAACAGAGGCGGTCACATCAATTATATCATCAATGCTTATATCCTTATAACCGTTATTTTTGTAATATTCTACATCTGCAAACGTAAGTGTCGCAAGATGCCGACGCAATCTTTCAGCCATAGGCTTATATGTAGCGAATGTTAAGCTGCCCGAGGCAACTCCGCCTATAATCGGTATGACCTTTGAAACGCCTTTTGCAAATATTTCCTTTGTCATTCTCACACCGAGGGCAGTGGCAATTTTCTTTACAATACGATATAGAGCAACCTTGGTAAGGGCTTTTCGGGCAATTACTTTACCTGCATGCTCCGCAGCGGACAGAGATAATTTTGTGATAACGTTCGCTGCACCGCTTACCCCAAACATTACACCAGTGAACAGCGTGAGCAGGGTAGCGGTTTTATCGTCAATTTCGCTTATTTCACTATCGTCTTCACTTTTATCATCATATAGCTGCTGCCAACCGTAAAGATAGACCAATTTATGAAGCACTCTGAGCATATGAGCAAAATACTGCGCAAGATCGGCGGGTATTGTGCCGATCATAGCGAGTCCTCCGGGAATCCCCGCCGCAAACGATATTGCAGAAACCTTAGCCGTTTCAAACATTATTGTTTCCTTTGCAAGTTTGTTGATTTCATCAACTGTTATACCTGCATATGCGGGGTTATGCTCAATCGCTGTTTTGACAGTTTCTTCATCATAATGCTTGCTTAGCACGGATTGTAAAAATTTTTCTCTGTCAATTCTCACCAGCGGTAAATTTGCTGTATTTTTCAGTAACTCGCCAAAATTGATAATTTGATTTTTTTCCATAATGATAGCCTGCTTTAATTTATTTTTTTATCTCCTCGGTTTCCCTTTGATAATAACTCCGATAAACTTAGGTCCTGCGTTGCTGGCAACGACGTAGCCGCATTCCTCCTGCATAACAAGATCCCTGCCGCACTTTTTCACCATCGTTTTTCTGAAAAGCTCCTCCATTTCGGGGGCGGTGGTGGTGAGGATATGCCACGGGGTCTCGGGTATCATCTGCTCGTAGATGTAGTCCACCGCCGCTAAAACAGCAGCTTTTTCACCTCTGCATTTTTTCAGCACCTTGCTTTCCCCGTCGATAAGGGAAATAACAGGCTTCAGCGCCAGCATTTCGCCTAAAAATGCTGCCGCCGCACTTATTCTGCCCGACTTTTTCATATGGCGCAGGTTAAAGCCGATTATGTATATCTCGCAGCAATTGAACCAGTCCTCCATAAAGCCAAGAACCATCTCACAGCTTGCGCCCGCCTCCAGCTTTTTCGCTCCTTCCACGATAGGATAGCCGTAGCCCAGAGAATAGCAGTGGCTGTCCACAACGTGAATTTTCGTTTTGCCGAGAGCGCCGCTTTCACGCAGGTTCTTTTCCGCCTGGACTGCGTTTGCGTAGGTCTGGGAGCCTGTGGAGTTTATCAATACAACGATAACGTCCTCCCAGCCCTCCGACGCACATTCCTTAAACTTTTCCTCAAAGCGGAAAACGGTTATCTGGCTAGTTTTTGGGAGAAATTCGGATTTGTCGATAAGGTCGTAAAACTCGTGATTTGTGACGGTCTGGCGCTCGATAAGCGTCTGGTCGCCCAGAGTCACCTCAAAGCTCATAATGTCGATATTGTAGCGTGCCTCGTCCTCCTTGGAGATGTCACAACCGCTGTCCGTGATTATTTTTACCTTTGGCATAATGTTGTTTCCTTTCGTTCTATATATTGTTTGCGTCTGTCCAGACGTATTTTGTAAGGCTGCCTTTATTTTTCAATTCGGGAAAATCCCACTGGCGAAGGACTTCGTATGCTCCTATCGCAACGCTGTTGGATAAGTTAAGGCTTCTCGCCTCGTCTATCATAGGTATGCGCACACAGCGCTCCTTATTTGCGAAAAGCAGTTCTTCAGGCAGTCCCCTGTCCTCCCTGCCGAAAAGGAGATAGGCTTTGTCGGGATATTTCACGTCACAATATGTATTTACCGCTTTGGTGGAGAAGTAAAAATATTCCCCCTTTGTCCTTGAGAAAAAATCATTCAAGCCGTCGTAATAAGTTATGTCTAAAAAGTGCCAGTAGTCCAGCCCTGCGTGTTTCAGCTTTCTGTCATCAACCGAAAATCCCATAGGCTTTATCAGATGAAGTCTTGCTCCCGTCACTGCGCAGGTGCGGGCGATGTTGCCTGTGTTCTGCGGTATCTGGGGCTCTACAAGTACGATGTTCAGTTCTATTTTTGTTCCAGCTTTCTTTAATTCGATAGATGGATATATTTTAGCATACTTTTTGGGATTTGTAAAGAGCAAGTTGACTTTGACATAACGGTGTGATACAATCAGCATAAAGGGGGCAAGGGTATGGAAATAGAAAGAATAAATTCTTATGACGACAAAAGATTTTCAAAAGAGGTGCTTTTTGAACACGGCGCTTTTCTCATAGACAAAAACCGTCCCTGTTCGTTTAAAATAACAGGCGAACGCTCTGCCAAGGTGCTTTGCGACAGCTATGAGGGTATTCGGCAGGTCATAGAGCAGTTCCGCTTTTTTACGGAGCATATAACGACCTTTTATGACGCATACGGCAATATTATTGCGGAATATCCGCCCGTGGCGCTGAGGGAAATGACGGTAAACGACATTCAGCCCTCCCAGTTCTTTGTGGACAGCGACAAGCTGAAAGCGATCTCCTCTTTTATAAAAGATCCTAAAGATATAATCATTCCTGTGCTGTATGACAAGCGCTGCGGCAGGTATATTTCCCTTGACGGGCATACAAGGCTTTTCTTTGCCTGCAATAAAGGCTGGGAAAAGGTGAGGGTATTTGAAAGTGAAAGCGACGATTATATTTATCATTTTGTCGATGAGGCAAGAAAAAGGGGGATATTCAGCCCAAAGGATATAACCCAGCTTTCACACAGCGAGTATGTGGAAAAGTGGGACGGGTATTGCGACGATTTTTTCGCAAGACAAGAACAGCAACACTAAACGGAGGGAATTATGGCAGTAACGATAAACATTTATTACAGCGGGAAAAACGGGAACGCAAGAAAATTCGCCGAGGAAATGACCTTGTCGGGAACGGTGGATAAAATTCGTGTTGAGGAGGGAAATCTCGGCTATGATTATTTTTTCCCTATGGCGGACGATGAAACGGTCTTGCTGATCGACAAGTGGCAGGATCAACATTCGCTGGACCTGCACCACGCCTCGCCGATGATGCAAACGATAGCGGAACTGAGGGAAAAATACGACCTGCATATGCGGGTGGAAAGGTACGTTTCGGACGACCAGTGCGTTCCTGAAAGCGACAGGAAATTTATAAAAGATTGATGTTGAAATATATAGAAAAAAGCGGCCGATATTTCGGTCGCCCTGACTGCCTGCGGCAGTCGCTGATCGAAATGGAGAGGAAACCCTGACGGTTTCCTCTCCAAACCTCTCTTTCCCTCCGAAATTTAAGAAAAAAGCGGCCGCTGCTGCGGTCGCCCTTTCTTTATAACCTATATGCCCGGAGGATCAAATACAAATTTATTCGTTGTCCTGCAACGCGTCGTAGCCTTCCTCGCCGGTCCTTACCTTGAGGACGTTCTCAACGTCGTAGACGAATATCTTGCCGTCGCCTATCTTGCCTGTGTAGAGGGCGTTCTTTGCCGCCTGGATAACCTTTTCAACAGGCACCTTGCAGACTACTACCTCCACCTTTACCTTAGGCAGGAGCCTGGGTTCCATAGGAACGCCGCGGTAGAACTCGGTAGAGCCCTTCTGCATACCGCAGCCCATGGTGTTGGTGACGGTCATACCTGTAATTCCTATATTGGACAAAGCGTTCTTCAAAGCCTCGAAACGCTCCAGCTTGGTGATTATCTCCACCTTTGTCATCTTCACGTCCCCTGCAGGAGCTTTGTCCGCAGGCTTATGCTCAACGGGAACGGCGTTTTCAACGCCTGCGTTTATGGTCATTACCTCATGCTCATTTTCCTCAACGGTGCCTTCAACGTGCATCATTGGAATGAAGTCGGCGTAAGAGGACAGCAGACCGTGTTCGGTAGAGTCAAGTCCCACGATCTCCTCGTGTCTGGAAACACGCAGACCGATAGTCTTTTTAAGTACGAAGAACAGTACGAAGCAAGTCACAGCCGCCCAAGCCGCTACGGTCACAAAGCCGAGAGCCTGTATTCCCAGCTGTTTGAAGCCGCCGCCGTAGAACAGACCTGTTATTCCGTCCTGACCCTGGCCTGTTGCGAAAAGTCCTACCGCAAGAGTGCCCCAGATACCGTTGAAGCAGTGAACGGCAACTGCGCCCACAGGGTCGTCTACCTTCAGCTTGTAATCCAGCAGCCATACGCCGAAGCATACCAGAAGTCCTGCCACGATACCGATTATTGCGGAGCCCAGAGCGTCAACGTCTGCGCAGGGGGCAGTTATTGCAACCAGACCTGCCAGCGAGCCGTTAAGCGACATTGAAACGTCGGGCTTGCCGTTCTTTATCCATGTGAACAGCATTGTGGTGCAGGTCGCTACTGCGGGAGCTATGGTAGTTGTAAGGAATATCTGTCCGAGGTAATCGGTGTTGCCTGCGGCGGCGCCGTTAAAGCCGTACCAACCGAACCAGAGAATGAACACGCCCAGTGCGCCTAAAGTCATGGAGTGACCCAGGATAGCCTTAGGCTTGCCGTCCTTGGTGAACTTGCCGATACGGGCGCCTTCCATAGCCGCACCGATGAACGCCGCGATACCGCCAACCATATGTATTGCGGTAGAGCCTGCGAAGTCAATGAAGCCCAGCTGTGCCAGCCAGCCGCCGCCCCAGATCCAGTGCGCCTCGATAGGATAGATAACAAGGCTGATTATGCCTGAATAGATGCAGTAGGTGGAAAATTTCGTTCTTTCCGCCATAGCGCCTGAAACTATCGTTGCGGCGGTAGCGCAAAACACAAGGTTGAACACGAAGTTGTGCCACGGGAAGTTGGCAAAGTCGGTGAATATCCCCAGCGTGGGAAGTCCCAGAAATCCGCCCAGTGCGTCCTCGCCGCACATAAGCCCGAAGCCCAGCAGCGTGAACATTACCGTGCCTATGCAGAAGTCCATAAGGTTCTTCATTATAATGTTGCCTGCGTTCTTTGCTCTGGTGAAACCGCTTTCTACCATCGCAAAGCCGCACTGCATAAAGAATACCAGCGCTGCTCCTATCAGGAACCAGACGCCCTCCGTGCCGAATATCGTGGTGTTGACCGCCATCGTGACGTCGTCAGCCGCGCCTTCAGCCATTAAAGTCATAATTGTGTCCAAAGTGATTGCCCCTTTCTCTTTATAGCCTGAATAACGAAAAGGAGCTTTTGTCTCCCCGCACAACACGGGTGTACAAAAGCTCCTTTGCTTTATGTTCATATTATAATCGCCAAGGCGGATTTTGTCAATAGATTTTTGCAAGTTTTTTGTTTAAATCTTGCATTTTGTTGAAATTTTATAGGATTTTTAGGGTAGGTCAATAGGTTTTTTGCAATTTTAACAATCGGAACTGGCAAAACAGACGGGTGCGAAACTCTCACTGTACCATTGGGGGAGACCCTTTTGGAAAAGGGTCATCCCCCAAACCCCCTCCCTAAAACTTCTGACTATTTTTTTCAAGGGGGCTGAAGCCCCCTTGGAAAAAATCATTAAAAGTCTTTGGAAAGGGGTCTGGGGAATAACCTTTCTTCAGAAAGGTTTTCCCCAGCGGTAAAGGCAGGGTCCCCGCACCCGTCTGTTTTACAGCTTCCTGAACCCGCAGGCTGAATTTCCGTTTATGAGCCAGCTGAGGGAAGGCTCGAACATTACGCCGCCTCTGGGCTCCAGACCGTAGCTGTACGTGTTCTTTATTGCTATTTGTGTGAAGGTGGTGGCTCTGTCCATAGCTATGGGCAGGCTGTCGCCTTTAAGCAGTCCGCCTGTGAGCACGCTTGCGAAGATGTCCCCTGTTCCCGGATAGCTTGCTGGGACGTAGTCGCAGTCCACACGCCAGAACCCGCCCTGCTCACGGTCACAGCCGATGTTGGCAATAACGCCGTCCGCAAGGGGAACGCCTGTTATCACCGCGACCTTTACACGCTCACAAAGTCGGGCGAGCCAGCTCCTTGCGGCGGCGGCGGTAAGCTCCATAGGGTATTTCTCCCCTAAAAGCATTGCCGCTTCGGTAAGATTTGGTGTTATCACGTCGGCAACGTCCACCAGCTCCCCCATTCTCCTGCAAAGCTCAGTGGTGCAGGTGCGGTAGGGCTTGCCGTGATCGCCCATCACGGTGTCAACTACTTTAAGGCTGTCCTTGTATTCCCTGAAAAAGTCAAGGCAGTGGTCTATCTGCTCCGTTGAGGCGAGAAAGCCGCTGTAAACCGCGTCAAAGGCTATCCCCAGCTTTTTGTACTGGGCGAGGGTGGGGCTGATGTAGTCGGTGAGATCCTTTATCACCACGTCCTCAAAGCCGCCTGTATGAGTGGACAAAACGGCGGTGGGAACGGGACAGCACTGTATCCCCATTGTGCTGAGAACGGGCAGTATCACCGCCAGCGAACAGCGCCCGTAGCCCGACATATCGTGTATTGCGGCGACCCTTAACTGATGTCTGCGTTCCATATTTTCTCCTTGTATATTTAAGCCGCAGGTCTGATGCCTGCGGCTTTTGTACGTTAAACCTTCGTTTCGGCGTTCCGGTTCGCCTTGGGAATGAGAAATTCACGCTCGATAAGCGCGGCGGGCTTGGGCTTGCTGTAAAGGAAGCCCTGCGCTATGTCGCAGCCCAGCTCCTCCAGTATTGCCCTTTGCTCCTCGGTCTCCACGCCCTCGGCAAGAACGGTGAGCTTAAGCGCCTTGCCCATTTCGATTATCGCCTTGGCGATACAGCGGGCGGTCTCGTTCGTTTCAATGTCGTAAACAAGACTGCGGTCTATCTTCAACACGTCTATGGGAAGTATTTTTAAAGATGAAAGGGAGGAATAGCCCGTTCCGAAATCGTCCATTGAAATGGAAACGCCCAGCTTTTTCAAAGCGTTGAGAACGCTCACCGTACGGTCTATGTCTATGATAGCCATAGTTTCGGTAAGCTCGACCTCAAGACAGCTTGCGGGGATCCCCGATTGCTCGAGAGCGTTTTTCACAGATTCCACCACGTCGGTCTGATAAAGCTGCGCCTGGGACATATTCACGCTTATCCTTACGTCGGGATAGCCCTTTTCCCTCCACATACGGCTTTGTATGCAGGCCTGCAGCATTCCCCACTCGTCGATCTTTGTGATTATGCCCATTTCCTCGGCAACGCTGATGAACTGACCCGGCATAATAAGTCCCTGGGTCTTGTGGTTCCAGCGCATAAGCGCCTCTGCTCCCACCATTTCACCCGTTTTTATGTCTATCTTGGGCTGGTAGTAAAGCTCCAGCTCGCCCTGACGCAGGGCTTCGCCTATCTCGTGCTCCACTATGTCCCTGCCGCTGACCTTCTTTTCCACCTCGGCGTCAAAGTATCTGCACACATCGCCCTGACTCTCCGAGCCGCTGAACAGAGTGACGCTGGCTTTGTTGTAAAGCGTTCCTACGTCATCTGCTCCGTCAAAGAAGCAAGCGCCTGCGGTAAAGCCTATCTGCTCTCTAAGCACTGAGGGGAGCGTTTCGTTGTTACAGCAGTTTTCTATCATTATGCCTATGCCCTTGAGCAGCTTTTCCACCTCCGCCTTGTCGCCGTATTCCAAAAGCATTGCGTAATCGGAAAAGCCCATTTTGCCCAGCACCGCTTTTTCGTCGGTCAGGCGGAGCATAGTTTCGGCGTACAGCTTGGAAAGCGTATCCGATACCTCTATGCCGAAAAGCATAGAGATGTTTCTCAGTCTTACCACCTGGAGGCATATCATAACGGCGGGTGTGCCTTTCTTCCTGCACTGTTCAAGGAGGTCCTCGCCCTTTGACATAAAGCCGCTTCTGGTGTATATTCCTGTGATAGCGTCAATGTTGCCGCTGTCAAAGGCGGCCTCGCGGTGTATGCGGTTGGCGGTGGTGTCAAATATCATACCTGTGCGCAGGCGGCGGAAGTCGGTGGCGTCCTTGTTCAGCCTGCATTCTATGGTGAAGATGTGGTATGTTCCCGACGAAGTTTTCAGCGACGCCTCAACGTAAAGAGAGTCGGTAACGCCTGAAGCAAAGCAGTTTATCTTTCTCTGCACCTCCAGCAGCTCGTCTTTTTTGACGATGGAGTACAGCTTTTCAAGGGGTATATTTTCCTTATCGGAAAAGCCAAGTATCTCGCACATAGAGGCGTTGGTCTCTATCCTTGCGGATTCGCCCTCGGTGATTATTGCAAACGGTCCCGCCTCGGCATTGGCGACGGCGGTCCTCATATAGTCAAACTCGCTGACTATCTCACTGCCCACGCCTGTCATACTGTCCCCTAAGTCGGAGCCGAAGGAGTATATCTTTCCGTTGGCGGAAATGCTCTTCCAGCGGATATAGCCCTCTTTGCCGTGAGGAGCGTCGTAGCGGGAAACAACGCCGTTCTTTTTAAGAGCGTTCACGCAAAGTGAAATGCCGTTGTTTTCACCTGAGCTTTTTTCGGAGAAAACGCTTCTGACGTAATCGGCGTTGGGAGTGATACCGCAATTTTCCAGCAGCTTTTTCAGATCCTCGCTGAAGGAAACATGAGAAAGGTCCTCATTCCACACAAGGCGGTAATCAAAGGCGCTGTCCGCAAGGCTGTCAAAGCGATTGCGCTCACGTTTGAGCGAAAACGCCATACCCACAAATGCGCTTGCCGCAAGTATGCAGACAAACAAAAGCACCGCCGACATACATATCAGCGCAACGGGCATAAGCGTCCCTCCTTCCGTGTCAGGCGGCGAACCGCCGCAGATGTGTAAAAGTGTATTATTTATTGTAACATATTTAAAGTCTTAAATCAAGGGAATTTGCGTTAATTTTGCCCTGCTGTCAGCCAAAAAAACAAGTCGTTTTCTGTGCATTTTCGCAAAACAAAAAGCGTCCTTCAGCCGCACCGACGCAGGAAAACGCAGGTTTTCTCACAGCAGGGCGATTTAAGAACGCTGTAATTGTCTTCTGTAATATGACAAAATCAGTCGGATTTAGTCAACGTTGTCCTCGATATACTTAACGATATCGCCTACGGTCTTGATGTTCTCAACCTGATCGTCGGGAATCTCAATGTCAAATTCTTCCTCAAAGCTCATTACAAGATCCACGATGTCAAGGCTGTCTGCACCGAGATCCTCCTGAATGTTGGCGTCGGGAGTTACCTTTTCCTCTTCAACGTCAAGCTGATCCACGATAATGGATTTTACCTTTTCGAATACCATGATATTTACCTCCAAAGTTATATTTAATGCATTTTTATGAAACGGAGCGTTTGTCATTCTTCAAACATTCCGATTTTTCTGAATTTATTATACCTATTTTCAAGCATTATGTCAATATCGAATTGAGAAATTCTTTCAACTGCCTCCGACAAATATTCCGCAAGGTTGGACGCAGTCAGTTTCATATCGTTCTGAGCGCCGCCCACGGCTTCGGGGATTATCCTGTCGCACACGCCGAAACGCTGTGCGTCCTCGGCGGTTATCTTCATAAGCTCGCACGCCTCTTTTTCCCTGCCCGGGTCTTTCCACAAAATAGAGGCAAAGCCGCGGGGAGAGATGACCGAATAAAGGGCATTCTCCAGCATAGCAAGCTCGTCGCATACCGCAAGGGCAAGCGCTCCGCCGCTGCCGCCCTCGCCCAATACTACGCTGATGACGGGAGTGCGCAGGGTCATAAATTCCATAAGATTGCGGGCGATAGCCTCGCCCTGACCACGCTTTTCCGCCTCAACTCCGCAGAATGCGCCGGGAGTGTCTACAAGGCATATCACGGGACGGTGGAATTTTTCCGCCTCCTTTGCAACACGAAGCGCCTTGCGGTAGCCCTCGGGGTGGGGCATTGAAAAGTTGGTGCGCTTGTTTTCCTCGATATTTCTTCCCTTTACCTGCGCTATCACGGTGACGGGAACGCTGTTCAGAGTAGCTATCCCGCACATTATGGCGGGGTCGTCGCCGTAATGCCTGTCGCCGTGAAGCTCCAGAAAATTATTGAAAATAACGGGTATATAATCGTTTACCGTAGGGCGGTTCTTTAGTCTTATAAGCGCCAGCCTTTCGGTAGCCGTCAGCTTGTTCATATTCGTTTGCCTTTCAAAATCAGGATTTTGGTCTTTCTTCCTTGGGATAGTTGTGCAGCTTCATTATCCTTGCAAGCGTTCTTCTCATCATAGTGCGCTCGACTATCATATCAACGAAGCCGTTTTCCAGCAGAAATTCCGCCGTCTGGAAATCGTCGGGGAGCTGTTGTTTTATCGTCCCTTGTATAACTCTTCTTCCCGCAAAGCCGATAAGCACTTTTGGTTCGGCTATTATTATATCCCCCAGACTTGCGAATGATGCGGTGACGCCGCCTGTGGTGGGGTCGGCAAGGACGGTGACGTACAGCTGTCCCGCCTGACTGTGCCTTGCCGCCGCGCCGCTGGTCTTTGCCATCTGCATAAGGGAAACTATCCCCTCCTGCATTCTGGCGCCGCCGCTGGCGGTGAAAAGCACTACGGGGAGCTTTTTCTTTGTGGCGTATTCAAAGGCTCTGGTTATCTTTTCACCTACGACGCTTCCCATACTCGCCATCATAAAGTTGCTGTCCATTATGCCGATAACACAGCGGTAGCCGTGGATAAGACATTCTCCCGTAACTATCGCCTCGTTGGTGCCGCACTGCTGTTGGGCGGCTTTCACCTTTTTCTCGTAATCGGGAAATTCTATGGGGTTTTTCCCCGTCATTCCCGCGTCGAACTCAACGAAGGTCCCCAGGTCGGCGGTGTACTGCAAGCGCTCCTGCCAGGTCAGCCTTGCATGATAGTTGCAGGCGGCGCAGACCTTGCGGTTCTTTTCAAAGTCCTCCATATACGCCACTGTGCCGCAGCGGGGGCATTTGAACAGCAAATCCTTGGGTATATTTATGTCGGAGGAGCCGTCGCTCTTTTCCTCCTCCCCGTCGTTGAAACGGGCTCTTACCACTTTAAACAGATCTTCAAGCAAAACCTTGTTCCACCTTTACTTTTTTGTCAAATCCTTGCGATTGAGAAAGCCGATGTCAAAATCTCCCTTTTCAAAGTCGCTGTCCTTTAAGAGATTGAGCTGAAAGTCCACATTGGTGGTTATCCCCTCTATGAGAAATTCTCCCAAAGCGACCTTCATCTTCTGTATCGCCTCGACTCTGTCCTTTCCCTTTACTATGACTTTGGCTATCATACTGTCGTAGTAGGGGGAGATCTCATAGCCCTGATAAACTGCGGTGTCTATGCGCACGCCGAAACCTCCCGGCATATGCAATGACTCTATCCTGCCCGGGCAGGGTCTGAAGCCCTTGGCGGGGTCCTCGGCGTTTATCCTGCACTCGATGGCGTGTCCGTCTATCTTCACGTCCTCCTGAGAGAAGTCAAGAGGCTGACCGTCGGCTATCTTTATCTGCTCTTTTATCAGATCTATCCCCGTGAGCATTTCGGTAACGGGGTGCTCCACCTGTATTCTGGTGTTCATTTCCATAAAGTAGAAATTTCTGTCCTTGTCCACAAGAAATTCCACCGTTCCCGCATTGGTGTAGCCGCAGGCCTTTGCTGCTCTCACCGCCGCTTCCCCCATTTTTTTGCGAAGTTCTGGGGTCATTACCACAGAGGGACTTTCCTCAAGCACCTTCTGATTTCTCCTCTGGCAGGAGCAGTCGCGCTCTCCCAGATAAACGGCGTTGCCGTGCTCGTCCGCCAAAAGCTGTATCTCGATATGTCTGGGATTTACTATAAACTTTTCTATATAAACGTCGTCGTTGCCGAAAAACTGCTTTGCTTCCTGCTTGGCGGCAAATATTTTTTCTTCGAGCTCGTCCTCGCTCTCCACAAGGCGTATCCCACGTCCGCCGCCGCCCGCCGAGGCTTTTACCATAACGGGATAGCCTATCTCTGCGGAAATGGCTTTTGCGTCCTCAAGGCTATCCACTACTCCGTCGGAGCCGGGAACTACGGGGACGTTCGCCTCTATCATCGTCTTTTTCGCATTGGCTTTGTCCCCCATAGCGTCCATAGCGGCGGCGGTGGGACCTATCCACTTTATACCGCACTTGTCGCAAAGACGGACAAATCCGCTGTTCTCGGAAAGAAATCCGAAGCCGGGGTGAATTGCTTTCGCTCCCGTTATCTCGCAGGCGGCAATTATCGCCTTGGTGTTTATATAGCTGTCCTTGGTGGCGGGAGGTCCTATGCAAACCGCCTCGTCCGCTATCTGGGCGTGTAATGCGGTTTTGTCCGCAGTGGAATACACCGCCACGGTCTTTATGCCCATTTCACGGCAGGCTCGGATTATTCTCAAAGCTATCTCGCCTCGGTTGGCGATAAGTATTTTACTGAACATCAGTATACCTCGTTTTAGGCGGTAACGCCGTTATTTTGCCGGGTGGAGCAAAGCGGTGTTAGTGCGGTGGAATTGCTTTACCGCTGGGGAAAACCTTTCTGAAGAAAGGTTATTCCCCAGACCCCTTTCCAAAGACTTTTAATGATTTTTTTCAAAGGGGCGATGCCCCTTTTGAAAAAAATAGTCAGAAGTTTTAGGGAGGGGGTTTGGGGGACGACCCTTTTCCAAAAGGGTCTCCCCCAATGGTACAGTGAATACACCGCACCAACACCGCTTTACTTTATCGCAAAGGAAATCTCCGCAGAGACTGCTTTTTGTCCGTCGACGGTGCAGGTGCCGCTGCCGACGCCTACGGGACCTTTCACCTTTATTATCTCCACCTCAATACGCAACAGGTCGCCGGGGACTACCTGGCGGCGGAACTTCGCTTCCTTAACTCCGCCGAAAAAGCCTATCTTCCCCTTGTTTTCGGGGAGCGCCAGCATAGCTACTGCTCCCGCCTGCGCCATCATCTCCAGCATAAGCACGCCGGGAACTACGGGATAATCGGGGAAATGCCCCTTGAACCAGAACTCGTCGGGTTTCATCAACTTTGTTGCCACGACTCTCTTCCCCGCCTCCATCTCCTCGATGGTGTCTATCAGCAGGAACGGGTCGCGGTGCGGGATTATCTGCTTTATCTCTTCCTGTGTCATTAACGGCATGGTATTTTCCTTTCTCTCAGGCGTCAATGCGGATAAGCGGCTGGTCGTATTCCACCGACTCGCCGTCGCTTACAAGAATCTCCGCAACGGTGCCGTCAAATTCGCTTGTTATCTCGTTCATCAGCTTCATGCTCTCAACTATGCACACGACGCTGCCTTTGCTCACCTTGTCCCCTACGGAAACGAAGGGCGGCTTTCCGGGAGCAGCGGCGGCGTAAAACGTGCCTATCAGCGGAGCCTTCACAAATTTTCCGCCCGAAGCAGCGGCGGGTACGGCGGCGGGCTGAACGGGCTGCGCGGCAGGCTGTACCTGCACGGCGGGAGTGACGGCGCTGCGCTTGGTCAGCTTAACCCTGAACTCGTCCGTTTCCACCTCTATCTCGTCCATAGCGGCTTTGTTCACCTGCTGTGAAAGGGCGTCAACTATCTCCAGCAATTCTTTTTTATCCATTTTATGCAATTCCTTTCCTTATGGGAAGTTTTATTTTACTCAACGGGCAAAAAGCACAGGCTCACGTTGTGTCCGCCAAAGCCCAGAGAGTTGCTCACTGCGCCTGTTATCTTCATCTTGCGGTTCTCTCCCTTGCAGTTATCAAGGTCACATTCGGGGTCGTCCACCTGAAGTCCAGCCGTGGCGTGAACAAGGTCGTTCTTCATTTGCAGGCAGACAGCTATCGTTTCAACGCCGCCTGCCGCGCCCAAAAGGTGACCTGTAAGGGACTTGGTGCTGTTCATCACCATTTTATAGGCGTGGTCGCCGAAGGCTTTTTTCACTGCCGCTGTTTCGGTGCGGTCGTTTATGGGGGTCGAAGTGCCGTGGGCGTTGACGTAATTTATCTGTTCAAAGGGAACGCCCGCCTCCTCAACGGCAAATTTCATCGCCATAGCTCCGCCCTCGCCCTCTGGGTCGGGGGAGGTCTCGTGATAAGCGTCGCAGGTAGCGCCGTAGCCCGCAATTTCAGCGTATATCTTTGCGCCTCTGGCTTTTGCGTGTTCGTATTCCTCGATGACAACTATGCCTGCGCCGTCGCCGAGAACAAAGCCGCTTCTCTCCTTGTCAAAGGGAATGGAGGCTCTGTTCACGTCGGTACTTCTGGTTATAGCGTGCATATTGTTGAAGCCTGCGAAGGCAAAGCCGATCCTGCAAGCCTCTGCGCCGCCCGCAAGCATTACTTCGGCGTTGCCGCATTTTATCGCTCTGAAGGCTTCCCCTATTGCGTGAGCGCCGCTGGAGCAGGCTGAAACGGGACAGTAGTTTACGCCCTTAAAGCCTGTTTTTATGGCTATCGTGCCTGCCGCCATATTCCCTATCATCATAGGAATGGTAAAAACGCTGACACGCTGATTGCCCTTGTTGTGATAAGCTAAGACCTGTTCCTCGGTGGTGTGCATTCCGCCTATTCCGCTTCCCACGATAACGCCCTTTCTGTACGGGTCGATATCGGAAAAGTCCGTCCCTGCGTCCTCAAGCGCTTTCATAGCGGCGTAAAGGGCAAACTGGGACATAAGATCTATTCTCCGCTTTTCTTTTTTGTCGATGTATTGGTCGGGGTCGAAGTTTTTCACGTCAGCAAAGACGTTAAGCTCCTCGCTTTGTCCCTCGAACCAATGACCGAGGGTAAAGCCGTTTTTTCCCGCAACGATATTGCTCCAGAATTCGTCTACGGTGTTTCCTATGGGGCTGAGCACGCCCAAGCCCGTTATGACTGCCCTTCTCATTTTTATCCGTTTCCTTTCTTTCTTCTCTTTTTACATTGAAAGTCCGCCGCTTATCTCGATCACCTGACCTGTGACGTAGGAGGAATCGGGTCCCGCAAGGAACGAAACTACGCCCGCTATCTCCTCAACCTCGCCGTAACGGCGCATTGCTATCAGGTCTAATATCGCCTTTTTCTGCTGGTCTGTAAGCTGGTCGGTCATAGGCGTCTTGATAAAGCCGGGGGCTATCGCATTTACGTTTATCCCTCTGCTGCCCAGCTCCTTGGAGGCGGATTTTGTCATTCCGATTATCGCCGCCTTGGAGGCGCTGTAATTGAACTGCCCCGCATTGCCGTGAACGCCCGCCACGGAGGACATATTGATTATCCTGCCGCTTCTTTGCTTCATCATTATGGGAGCGACATTTTTCATCATATTGAAAACGCTCTTCTGATTTACGGCGATGACAAGGTCGTAGTTTTCCTCGCTCATTCTGGCAAGAAGTCCGTCGCGGGTGATACCTGCGTTGTTCACAAGCACGTCGATAGTGCCGAAGTCTTCCTTTATCTTCTTCACCGTTTCCTCAACCTGTGCGGAGTCGGAAACGTCGGCGATGTAAACTTCACATTTTACGCCGAGAGCCTTTATCTTTTCAACGATGTCGTTGTTCTCAAAGCTCTTTTCGCTGATGTCGTTCAGCGCGATGTCAAAGCCGTCCTTTGCCAGTCTTTGCGCTATCGCTGCGCCTATGCCCCGTGCGGAGCCTGTTATAACAGCAGTTGCCATATTTTCTTCCTTTCTTATTTGCCTAAAAGCTTTTCAGCCTGTGCGAACATTTCCTCGATTATCTCCTTAGCGGGCTTTACTTCGTTTACCATTCCCGCAATTGCTCCGCAAAGGAAAGAGCCTTCCTCAAGATTGCCGTCCTTTACCGCTTTTCTTAATGAGCCTACGGTTATCTCCTCAAACTGCTCGGGAGTTATTGAGCCGTCACGCTCCCCATTTGCCAGTTTTCTTGAAAATTTTGTCTTGACGCTGCGGCAGGGGTGACCTGTGTAGCGCCCTGTCACAATGCTGTCGGTGTCCTTTGCGTTTATTACAAGCTCTTTATACGTTGGGTGTATCTGACATTCCTCACTGGCAAGAAACCTTGTTCCCACCTGAACGCCCTCTGCTCCCAGCATAAACGATGCGGCTATCCCTCTGCCGTCTGCTATACCGCCTGCGGCAAGAACGGGTATCTCTACTGCGTCAACTACCTGCGGTACAAGGCACATCGTGGTGTTTTCACCGATATGACCACCGCTTTCCGTTCCCTCGGCGATAACGGCGTCTGCTCCTGCTCTTTCCATACGCTTGGCAAGGGCTACGCCGGGAACGACGGGAACTACCTTTACTCCTGCCGATTTCCACATTTCCATATATTTCCCGGGATTTCCCGCGCCTGTGGTGACTACCTTCAGCTTTTCGTCAGCGCAGAGCTGTGCTACGTCGTCGGCGGTGGGGGACATCAGCATTACGTTTACGCCGAAAACGCCGTCGGTAAGGCTTCTCGCCAGCTTTATCTGCTCCTCAACGTATTCGGCGGGAGCGTTTCCTGCAGCGATAAGTCCCACGCCGCCCGCCTCGGCTACCGCCGCCGCAAGGCGTCCCTCGGACACCCACGCCATTCCCCCTTGGAAAATGGGGTATTTTATTCCCAGAAGCTCGGTAATTCTTGTTTTCATAGGTCTTTCCTTCCTTTTATTTCTTAAAGCTCCATATATACTGAGCCGTAAGTAAGTCCTGCGCCAAAGCCCACAAGAACGGTCTTCATTCCCTCTTTCAGCTTGCCTGCTCTGTTAAGCTCGTCCAGTATGGTGGGAATGCAGGCGCTTGAGGTGTTGCCGTGGTCGGCAAGGTTACAGCAGACGCGGCTTTCGTCCACGTCCATATTTTTCATAGCGGAGGAGATTATGCGCTGATTTGCCTGATGAGGGATAACGAGGTCGATATCCCTGCTGTTAACTCCCGCCTTGGCTATCACCTTGGCGAAGCTGTCGGTCATAGCGTCCACCGCAAAGCGGTATACCGCCTTGCCGTCCATTTTCAGGTACTTGTTCTTTTCGGGGGTGTCAAGTATGTGTTTTATGCTTTTATCGTAGTCCTTAAATCCCTCAAGGGGCATATTACTTTCGTAATTTACGCGGCAGTAAAGCGCCTCAAGCGGGTCGCCCTTTGCGCCGAGGCAGCTGTAAAAGGGCTTGTCTGCGGCTTCTACGATAACTGCTCCAGCTCCGTCGCCGAACAAAAAACAGCTCGTGCGGTCGGTGAAGTCCTGCTGACGTGTCAAAAATTCGCTTGAAACGATAAGTATTTTTTTGCAGTCGCCTGTCCAGAGATAGCGCCTTGCCATATCCACGGCGGAAATAAAACCTGTGCAAGCGGTGTTTATGTCAATGCAGGCGGCGTTGGCGGCGCCGATGTAATGCTGTACAAGGCAGGAATCAGAGGGGTAGAAAAAGTCGGGGGTGCAGGTGGTGAGAATTATCAGGTCTATCTCCAGCGGGTCCGTTCCCGAATTTTCCAAAGCGTTTTTTGCCGCTTCCACCGCCATTTCGTAATTCATCATATCGGTGGAATAACGGCGCTGTTTTATGCCCGTTCTCGTGTATATCCATTCGTCGGAAGTGTCAAGAAACGTTGCAAAATCATCATTGGTGACCACCTTGGAGGGGACGCACCGTCCCGTGCCGATTATTTTTATCCCGTTCATAATATTCCCTTTCCCTATCGCTGAACTTCACTTGATTTTATTGATGAAATGGTATATAATAGACTTTAAGCTAAACATATCCCTTTTTTTAACAAAAGTATCATCACTCTATTTTACCTCAAAATATGCCGTTTTGTCAACCATATTTTTCCCTTGAGAGTAAAAAAGAGAAAAAAATTTTTCGTGAAAGGGAGAAATGACTGTTTACGCCTTTTTACGACAGCAGGAGGTTTTTATGAAAACAGCTTTTTTATTTTCGGGGCAGGGCTCCCAATATCCTAAGATGGGAAAGGAGCTTTTTGAACTCGTTCCCGAAAGGGGAAAGGAAATTTTGCAGACGGCGGAAAAGATACTTGGTTACGACATATGGAAGATAATGCAGGAGGGCACGGCGGAAGAACTGGCTGAAACAAGAGTTTCGCAGCCCGCTATATTCACCGTTTCCCTGCTGGCTTTGGAAGCCGCAAAGGCGAAAGGCATTGAGTTTGAGGGAGTTGCGGGACATTCTCTCGGAGAATACGCCGCTATGACGGCGGCGGGAATGCTGACCTTGGAAGAGGGCTACACCGCAATAAAATATAGAGCAGAGGCTATGGACAAGGCGGCTAAGGCTAATCCCGGCGCTATGGCGGCAGTTATCGGACTTCCTGCTGAAAAGATCGTGCAGTTTTGCGAAAAGGTGAGAAACGAGGGGGAATACGTTGATGCGGTGAACTTCAACTCCCCTGTTCAGACGGTCATTGCGGGAACGAAAGAGGGCGTCGCAAAGGCGGGTGAGCAGCTGAAAGCGGAGGGGGCAAGGAGAGTTATGCCCTTGGCGGTGTCGGCGGCGTTCCACTCGGAATTTATGAAAGGAGCAGCTGAGGAATTTCAGGCGGCGGTAAAGGATATTGATTTCAAAGCGCCTAAAGTTAAATTTTATTCAAACGTTCTGGGTTCGGAGCTTACAGATTTTTCGGATATGCCCGCGCTTATGGCAAGGCATATCTGCTCTCCTGTAAAATTCACGGACGAGCTGAACGCTATGAAAAACGACGGATTTGACAACTTCCTGGAGCTTGGTCCCGGCAAGGTGCTGACGGGACTGGTGGGAAAGACGCTGGAGGGCGTTACCGCCGCAAGCTCGGAAAGTCTTTACGCATAAGGAGAAGATAACGCTATGAAAAATTACGCTCTTATCGGCTTTCCTCTGGGACATTCGCTGTCGCCGCAGATACACGGCAGGCTGTTTTCTCTGGCGGGAACGCAGGCGGATTACAAGCTGACAGAAATTCCTCCCGAAGAACTGCAAAGCCGCTTTGAGGAACTGAAAAAATTAGACGGATTCAACGTCACTATTCCTCACAAGATAAACATAATCAAAATGTGCGATGAGCTTTCGGAGGGCGCGGCACGCTACGGCTCGGTGAACTGCATAAAGAACAGCGGCGGGAAAACCGTTGGCTATAACACCGACGTGCTGGGCTTTGTGAAGTCGGTGGAGCAGATGGGGGCGTCGCTGTCCTCAAGGGTCTGCCTGCTTGGCTGCGGCGGAGTCGGCAGAATGATGGCGGTGGAGGCGGCTTATCAGGGCGCTGAGCTTGATATTGCGGTGCGCGACGCAGATATTCCCGTTGCGGAGGGGATAAAGGCGGATATTGAAAAAATTCTCCCCCAAAGGAAAGTAAGGGTCTTACGGCTGGCGGAGATGAACGGCGGGTACGATTTAGTGGTGAACGCTACGCCTGTGGGAATGTATCCCAATACGGACAATTCCCCATTGGAAAAAAGTCAGCTGGGGGACGTGAGGTTTTTGTTCGACGCTATCTACAATCCCACGGAAACTAAGCTGGCGAAGTATGCGAGGGAGCTTGGGATAAAGGCGTGTACGGGAATGTCTATGCTGGTACTGCAAGCAGTTGCGGCGCAGGAGATATGGAACGGCTCGGAATTTGACGTGAAAGAAATTGAAAAGCTTATCGCCGATATGGAGGCGCTTGTATGAAAAGCGTTTATCTGTGCGGATTTATGGGCTGCGGGAAAAGCCATGTGGGTAGAAAGCTGGCGGCAAGGCTGAATATGGAATTTGCCGATCTGGACGCTTACATTGTGGAGCGTGAGGGACGTTCCATTCCGCAAATATTTGCGGAGGACGGAGAAGCGCATTTTCGCGAGCTTGAGGCAAAGTACATAGGCGAGCTTAACGGCGGGTGCGTGGTGGCGACAGGCGGCGGTGCGCTGATAAACGAAAATACCGCCGCTTTCGCAAACGAAAACGGGATAACTGTGTTTCTGGACGCACCCTTTGAGGTGTGCTATGAGAGGATAAAGGGAGATACAAACAGACCGCTGGTGGTGAATAACACGAAGGAGCAGCTTTTGGAATTATTTAACAGGCGCAGGGTGATTTACAGGAAAAACTCAGCGGTTTGTGTGGAGATAGGGAGCTGTTCGGGGGAGACTATTGAGATGATATTGGATAAGATAGGAACGAGTGCGTAAGGATAGAATATGAAACGGGTGCGGTAAAGGGAAGATGTGCTTGTCGGGGGCGGCGAAGCCGCGCTTGCCCGCGAAGCGGGCAAGCGTCAAGCCTGCGCAGCAGGCTTGACCGACGCCTTCGGCGTCGGCGGCTTCGCCGCGGCACAACACCGTATAAGGAGCAGTTCTTCCCTCCCGCACCGAGAGCCTGTTCCACGAAAGGGGCAGGCGGGAAAAATCAAATGCTTTGAGGTACCGAAAATGCTGATTTACAACGCAAAAATTTACACTATGTCCGATATGGGCGTTATAGAAAACGGATTTATTGAGACCGAGGGGAGCAAAATAAAGCGTGTGGGAAAGATGACGGAGCTTGACGTTCCGCCCACGAGAGAGGATTTCAACGCTTTCGGCTGCAACGTGTACCCGGGCTTTATCGACTGTCACTCACATATGGGAATGTGGGAGGACGGACTTGGCTTTGAGGGGGCAGACGGCAACGAGATAACCGACCCCACTACTCCACAGCTTAAAGCTATCGACGGGGTAAATCCAAACGACTACTGCTTTCTCGAGGGGGCAAGGGCGGGAGTTACCACCGTGCTGACGGGAATGGGCAGCGCAAATCCCGTGGGGGGAGAGTTTCTGGCGATGAAGACCTACGGCAGCAGCCGCATTGATAAGCGTGTGATCTGCTCTCCTGCGGCGATAAAATTTGCCTTGGGGGAAAATCCCAAAAAGTGCTACAACGACCGCGACGAAGCTCCCACCACAAGGACCGCCACCGCCGCCTTGATACGGGAACAGCTTTACAAGACAAAGCGGTATATGGAGGATATTGAAAATTACGAGGCGAGCCTTGGCAGCGACAACGAAGGCTCAATGCCCGATTACGACATAAAGTGTGAGGCGCTGATACCTCTGATGAGCAAGAAGATGAAGGCGCATTTCCACTGTCACAGGGCGGACGATATTTTCACCGCCGTAAGGATAGCAAGGGAATTTGACCTTGACATCGTGCTGATACACGCTACCGAGGGCTGGCTGATAGCGGACGAGCTTAAAGAGGACGGTTTCCCCTGCGTGGTGGGACCGATAATCTGCGACCGCTGTAAGCCTGAGCTTAGCAGGCAGACCATCGAAAACGCCGCAAGGCTGAACAAGGCGGGGGTAAAAATAGCTATCTGCTCCGACCACCCCGAAAATCCCATACAGTATCTTCCCCTTGAAGCGGGAGTATGCATAAAGGGCGGGCTGGACAAGGACGCCGCCCTCGCCGCAATAACCATAAATCCCGCCCAGATAGCGGGGATAGATGACAGAGTGGGGAGCATTGAGGCGGGAAAGGACGCGGATATCGCCGTTCTTGACGGAGAATTTTACGACGTGCTTACAGTAGCGAAGCTTGTGCTTGTGGACGGCAGAGCCGTTCCGCAGAAAGGAGAGCTGTAATGAAAAGAGCCATAAAGGTACCCGTGACCTACGAAAGCAATTTTTCTCCAGAAGAGCTTGAAGAGAAAATGCTGGAGGAAAACCGTGAAGTATCAACGTCCTCAAATCTAAAGGGGAGAGAGATATTTTTGTGGAGCATTGAGGGGGACAGGGTCCAGCTTAAATTCTACCACAGCTATCACAGTGATATGTGCGACACTATGTTTGACGGCACGCTCAACAAGGGACTTCAGGGAAGTCAGCTTGACGGCTTTATCAAAAAGCCTGCGGGGATATGGGGCGTTTTTTGGACCATACTGGCAGTCGCTCTGCTGATAGGGGCGGGGATAGTATTGGCGGCGCTGATGTCCGCCGAGATACAGGCGGGGCTTATCCTGTTAGCGCCGCTGGTATTGGCTGTCGCCGCATTTATCGGAGCAAGTATGCTGCGCTTTGACAAAAAAAGGCTGGCGCAGATAAACGACTATATGCGGGAATTTACCGCATCGCAAAGCACAGACGTTCTGGGAGAGGAGCTTGCCGAAGATGAAAGAGATTGACGTTAAAACGGTTAAGGAAACGGTGGCAAGGCTTTGCTGTGAGGCGAACCTGTATCTTCCCGAGGGTATGCAGGAGCTGATAAACTCTGCCGCCGAAAAGGAGGAAAGTCCTCTGTGCAAGGAGGTACTCCACGACATCAGCGCAAATGCCGACTGTGCAAAGGAGCTTGGCGTTCCCATATGTCAGGATACTGGAATGGCTGTGATATTCCTTGAAATAGGGCAGGACGTTCATTTTGTGGGAGGAGAGCTTTACGCCGCCATAAACGAGGGCGTTGCCGAGGGGTACGTTGAGGGGAAGCTGCGGCTTTCAGTGGTAGGCGACCCGCTGAAAAGAGTGAATACGGGGAACAACACCCCCGCAATAATACATACCAGTATCGTTTCGGGCGACAAGGTGGATATAACCGTTGCACCAAAGGGCTTTGGCAGTGAGAATATGAGTGGTATGAAAATGTTTACGCCTGCGGCGACTGCCGACGATATCGTTGATTTTGTCATCTCAGTTGCGGACAAGGCGGGGAGCAATCCCTGCCCGCCCATAGCTGTGGGCGTAGGTATAGGCGGGGATTTTGAATACGCCGCTATACTTGCGAAAAAAGCCCTTTGCAGAGATTTGAGAGTGAGAAACAGCGACCCGTTTTATGCCGAAATGGAGCAGAAATGCCTTGAGGGGATAAATCTGCTGGGGATAGGCGCTCAGGGGTTCGGCGGAACTCAGACCGCTTTGTACGTGAATATCGAGCAGTTCCCCACCCATATAGCGGGGCTTCCCGTGGCGGTGAATATCGGCTGTCACGTCACCCGCCACGCTCACGACGTTATTGAATAAAAAATTTGAAAATTTTTTTAAAAATCTGTAACCTTTTTGTATTTTTATTCGTGTTATATATGTGGTTCGGAAAAATCGACCTCCGACGGATCAGGAATAATGCGGATACAAATGCTTAATCTTTTGCGGCTGCTGTATCAAAGGCGATTTGTTTCCGCCGTCTGACAGGCAGCCGATAATTTTTGCAAAAAATTTTCCTGTAAAATGTAACCTGTATAAGGTTTAAAACGTATTGATTATGAAAGGCGGAAAAAGAGCATATGAGCAACAACATTTCACTCTGCTCCGACAGCGACTTTGAAAAAGTGCTGGCGCTTTACAACAGAATGATATACCGCCTTGCCTTTGCCAGAACGAGGAACGTTCACGACGCCGAGGACATTTTACAGGAGGTCTTTTTCAGATATGTGAACTCGCATACTACCTTCAACAGTGAGGAGCACAGAAAAGCCTGGCTGCTGAGGGTGACGGTGAACTGCTCCAAGGACCTGGTGTCCTCCTACTGGCACAGGAAGCGCAGCGAAAATATTCCCTTCGGGAAAGAGCCGCACGAGGAGCTGACCCCGCAGGAGCGTTACGACACACAGTCGACGGTCTTGCAGGCGGTGGGCTCCATTCCCGAAAAATACCGTATCGTTGTGCATTTGTTTTATTTTGAGGAGCTTTCAGCCGAGCAGATAGCGGCAGTTACAGACAGCAGCGTTTCTTCGGTGAAAACGCGGCTCCACAGAGCGAGGAAAATGCTGAAAAACATTCTGAAGGAGGATTTTTATGAGTGATTTCAAAAGCGAGTACAAGCGTGCTATGAATGAGATAGAGCCCGATCCCGAGCTGCTGAAAAGGCTGTCGGAATCCCACGGTATGCTCCCCGCAGCTCAAAAGAAAAAAAGCCTTATAAGGCTGAATAAATATTCGATGATAAAGGTCGCCGCCGCCTGCCTGGTGCTGATAACGGCAATAACGGCGGGAGGGGTCTATGCGGTGAAAAACATGATGACAGCCCAGCCGCTGTCCCACGGCGGAGTAGACGTGAATATGACCGACGAGCCGAATGTGGATACTTCGCCGAATACCGATGATAACATAAATTCAGTGATGAGCATAAGCCCGAAAACGCTGCTGACCACGATATACGGCGGGCACCTTGAGGAGGTAAGCGGAAAGCGCATAAAGCTGTCGGATTTTTCGTATCTCGACGACTGCACCGTTATTTTCGCTTATTACGCGGACGCACCGCAGGAGGCGGACAACCTTTTCCTCTTTATCAGTGACGATACGAAGAAAAGATATATGCTGCTTGAAACACGCACGGAGCAGTACGACGGGAACCAGTTCTTTGACTATATGAAAACGAGCGTGCCTGCGTTTACTCTGAACAAAATGTACACGCTGCAAAGCGAAGAATATTCCGATCTGCTGTATGCAGTTATAAGCGGAACGGACGGTTCCGCAAACGTTTCCGTACTGTACGGCTATGCGGGGCATAATCAACAGGCGGGAAGCTTCGCACACGTCCTGTGGGCGGAGGAAAATATCATAAACAGCTTTAACAGTATCTTTTCAGCTTATGGCGTAATAATTTCGTAAACAAATAAAAATCGCTCCGACGTGAGAAAACGGAATGCTTTCCCATATCGGAGCGATTGATTTTTTATGTTTAATTTTTCAGTCTTCTTATCAGCTTATACACTACGGAATTTTCCGACGCCAGCGGAGCGTTGTGGGCGAAGAAAACTATGCCGCTGCAGGGGGCTTTTACTTCCTCTATCACCGTGTTTTCATAGGGGTGGAGGATATGGGCTATCACTTCGCCGTGCTCAGCCTCGTCGCCGGGGCGTTTCAAGCCTCGGTAGATCCCGCCCTTGGTGCAGTAAACGGGCATAAGTCCCTCCTCGTCAAGGGTGGTGGCGATGTAGCCGCCGTGGCACTGATACTTGATTATCCCCATTCGGGAGAGGAAGCGAAGTACCGACGCCACTGCGATCCCTGCGCTTTCCTCGTCGATATGCTCAGTCTCGTTGGTGTAGATGGAAAAAGCGCTGGTATTGTTGAGCTGCCAGTTGTAGTTCAGGGTAGTTTCCTCAAAGGGTCTGGGCTTTCTCACCACTACGTAAGGCAAGCCGAACAGATTGGCAAGGCTGGTGTTTTCCCTGCCCGTTTCCAGCATACGAACGTGAGGGATAAAATCCCCCGGCATATAAAACGAAGTGAAATGTATGCCGTACTGAAAGCCGCTTATCTTGGACAAAAGCTCCGCCGCAACACGCTGGACGGGTTCTCCTGACGCATTGCCGGGGAAGCTGCGGTTTATGTCCCTGCCGTCGGTGGACCAAAAGCGCTTTTCTATATTCATTGAAAAGGGATTTATGCAGGGGACGACGGTTATCTCGTGGCCGTAGCTTATCCTGCACTGGCGTTCAAGCTCGCCCAGAGCCTTTATCAGCTTGGAGCAGATGTACATCTGCTGTATCTCGTTGCCCCGCATTGAGCCGACTATGCAGCACGCCTTGTCGCCCTTGTTGAAGCGGTAGGCGCTGACGGTGAAATCTCCTCTGTATACGGAGTCGTATTTGTATATTTCTTCCTTTATCATCTTCCGCCTCCAAGTATCCTTGCGATAAGACTGCCGGGGGACACGACGGGATATTCCCGCATAGTGAATACCGTCCCCGAAACGGGGGAGAATATCTCCTCCTCTATCTCGCCTGTATAGGCGTTGATGATGTCGCCTATGTGGTCGCCCTCGAATATGCCTGTCCAGTGCTGAATGTCGGGGATAAACACGCCGCTTTTCTCACAGTGTATCACGGTCACTTCCCCGTCAGTGGACACCATAGGGTTGGAAACGCCCTTTACTCTGCCTGTCCATATACCTAACTTTGCCATAACTGCGAAAATTCCGTCAAGGAGCTGTTCGCCATACTCCTTGGTTATCCTCATTCCCGCACCCATTTCCACCACGAGGCAGGGCGTTCCCCTGCTGTTCAGCGTGTGGGAGAGGGAGGAGGGGCGAACGGCGGAGCTGTTCCCCACCCAGATGAAATCGGCGTTCAGCTGTTTTGCCAGCGGGAGCAGCTTTGAGGCGTATTCGGGATTTATACGCACCTGGGGTATCTCACGCAGGAAAATGTCGCTGGAATGTATGTCTATGCAAAGGTCTGCGCCGCAGATGTCGTCTATCACCTGACCTGCAACGTGTTCCCAAGGGGTTCCCCCCTCGCCGCCCGGAAACATTCTGTTCATATCCAGCTCGTACATAGGGATATGTCGGTTCACCGCGTCAACGCCCAGCGGGTTCATAGCGGGGTATACGTCAACTATGCCGTTAAGCTCGGTATAGTTCCTGTTTATGCGGCGTATAAGCTCGTAGCAGACGTACTGTCCTTCCAGCTCGTCCCCGTGTATGCCTGTTACAACGGCTATTCTCTTTTGTCCCTCCGCCTGTTCCTTGGGAGCAAGGCGGTTTCGCTTTATATTGACCCTTTCGCCCACGGGAAGGGCGAAGGACGCCACCGTTTCAAGCATATTTTTTCCTCCTTCAAAGGCAAAAAACTCTACGAGGAAACCCCTGAAAGGCTTCCTCGTAAATTTCTTTCTGCATCTGCGCAGTATTATCAGCTTATCTTATATGGGTCTGAAGAACGAAGTTCCATGCGTCGCGGCACATTTCCTCGATTCCTCTTTCCGCCTTCCAGCCAAGCTCCTTGTTCGCCTTTTTGGGGCTGGAATAACATTTTGCGGCGTCGCCGGGGCGGCGGGGCGCAATCTCGTGAGGTACTTTGACGCCGTTCACCTTTTCAAATGTGTTAATTATCTCAAGCACGGAATAGCCCTTGCCTGTTCCCAGATTGTAGGCTAAAGCGCCATGCTTTTCACGCACTGCGGAAATTGCCGCCAGATGACCCTTTGCCAGGTCTACAACGTGGATATAATCCCTTATGCAGGTGCCGTCGGGGGTGGGATAATCGTCGCCGCAGACGTACAGCATAGGCGTTTTTCCCGACGCTGCGTTGAGTATCCTGGGCATAAGGTTGTTGGGTATGCCGTTGGGATCCTCGCCTATCTTGCCGCTTTCGTGAGCGCCTATGGGATTGAAGTATCTCAGCAGGGCGACGCTCCAGCGTTCGTCAGCGTGGCACAGCTCCCTGCACATATTCTCTATCATCAGCTTGGTGCTGCCGTAGGGATTTATTGAGGAAAGAGGGAAATCCTCGGTGACAGGCACCTTTTCGGGGAAGCCGTAAACGGTGGCGGAGGAACTGAACACAAGTCTGCGGCAGCCAAATTCCTCCATAACCTCAAACAGGGAAAGCGTGGTGTCGATATTGTTGCGGTAATACATTATGGGCTTTTCAACGCTTTCGGGGACAGCCTTGTAGCCTGCGAAGTGTATCACTTCCTCGATAAAATTCTCTCTGAAAATGCGGC
Organism: uncultured Ruminiclostridium sp.; assembly: GCA_947630175.1. Taxonomy (GTDB): domain Bacteria; phylum Bacillota; class Clostridia; order Oscillospirales; family Ruminococcaceae; genus Ruminiclostridium_E. The sequence continues at coordinate 251,461 of CANRGJ010000002.1, forward strand.
GGAGTATCTCCTTGTCCGCAACGTCGCCCTCGTAAAAGGCGAAGCCCTTTCCCGTAATGTCCTGAACGGCGTTGATAACGCCGGGTTTTGAGTTGAAGAAATTGTCGATAACAACTACGTCCTCGCCCGCCTCAAGAAGCTCGACGACGGTGTGGGAGCCGATAAAGCCTGTTCCTCCCGTTACAAGTACAGCCATAATTACCTCCGAAAAAATTTATTTTATTATTTATGCGTGGGGATTTGTGTGGAATGCGCCGACGGTTTGCGGCGGATTGTTCTTTATAAAGTATAACCTATATTGGGGGAAAAGTCAAGGAGATAAAATAAAGGTGTGTTCTTTTCTAACGAAAGGCGAGAAAGGAGGCAGCGATTTTTTTCGACAAATATTGACTTTATTCGACAAATACGGTATAATTTTATTAAAAGATGATACGCAGGGTCACGCCTGAAAATATAAGGAAGTGCAAGCTATGAATAAAAACAAAAACGGCATTGTCAAAATCATTATAGTTGTTGCCGCCGCTGTGATACTGATTGGGATAGGCATAGGCTTAGCCTATCATTTTTCACAACAAGACCAGCCCGCAGAAAAAGAACCTGAGATCGTCACAATGTCCACGCTTGAAAAAATAGTGAACGTCAGCAAGCTGTCAACAGTAAAATTCGTGTATAACGGCGTTGCAACGGTGCCTAACGAGGAAAAGCCCGAAGAAATAGATTACTACGTTTCATACAACGCTGAAATAAGCGTGGGGATAGACTTTGACGCAGTTTACTTCGAGCAGGATGAGGAAGCTAAAATAATTTATGCGCATATGCCAATGCCATACGTCACAAATGTTTCGGTAGAGATAAAGTCTCTGGATTACATCTTCGAAAACGACAAGGCAAACACTGTGACAATAACTCAGACTGCATATGAAAAATGTGTTGAGGACGCAGAAAAAGAGTGCAAAACAAATAAGGACATCTTCAAAATGGCGTCGGACAATGCCAGAAACGCTGTTACGGCTCTTGCTCAGCCTATCGTTGACGAGTATTTTGAAGGCTATCATATGGAATTTAAAGGCGGTGAGTGATATGAAAAAATTATCTGCACTGATAACGGCTATTGCCGTAATGCTTTCCTGCACAGCCTGCTCCACTCCTCAGGAAACGGAAACGAATCAGCTTGAGATAGTTCCTCAGATATCAAGGATAAGGTCTATCTGCGAGCTTGCAGTGATGGACTGCTACTATCACAACGTGGCAAAGAGCTTTGAAGAGGACGTGGAAGGATTCCTGTGGTGGACAAAAGACAGGCATTTCTGGATAGAATACAACGCTGTGGTTCGGTACGGGATAGACGTTTCCTACGTGAATATCTCGGTAGAGGACGATACGGTGGTAATAACTCTTCCCAAAGCAAGGCTGCTTGACTGCACGATAGACGACCCGAAGGACTTTTCATACATAGTGGCGAAAGATTCTGCGGCAATAACAGCGGAGGACGAAAAAACTGCTATCGCGCAAGCGCAGGACGAATTGATAAAAGAGGCGTCTGGCAACTCCACGCTGCTCGATCAGGCTCAGCAGCGTGCGGAGGAGCTTTTGAGGGAATACATCAAGGGAATAAATGATATGGGACAGAAGACATATTCTGTCAGGTTCAACATCATAGATGAAAACGGTCAGTCTGTGCAAACCTCCGCCGAAAGCGAGGAAACATCGGACAGCGAGACGAAAGCTCAGTCATAAGCATATTTATTGTTTTGATGTAAATTATCAAAAGTTCATTTTGAGTCAATGAAAAACCACCCTGCGGGCGCTGCAAAATTGCGGCGGAGCAGGGCGGTTTGTGTTTTATATATGGACTTTCTTGGTCTTTCTTCAACGAGAGAATTATTATATGCCATATTTTATTTATCGTCCATCGTGTTGCAAGATGAGCAATAGAATAATCGCCGCATGAGTGATATATACAATTGCGCTTGATGGACAATTGCATTATAACAAATATGTGTGACCAATTTAACGTCGCATACGTATACATATTTCTGTTTGAACATAGGATATCAATTTATTGTATTTTTCATCATCAAACGAATCACTATGAAAAACAGAAGAGCACAGTTCTTTCACTACTGATAACATATCTGCACTTACATTTGTTTCTATTCCCTTTATCATTCCATCAATTCGATTTCTTATCTCATTGAGGTTCTCAGAAAGATATTGCCTGTCTTCTTCGCCAACAAGATACTCACGATTTTTTGAATATATCCACAATTCTTCACCGATATCAACTATACAATTAAGCCAGATATTTGTTGGTTGTTTTTCTTGAAGTACGTACTCGCCATCAAAACATTTTAGCATTTGCTGAGTCACTTCAAAAGGATATGGATAAGCTAAAGGATCCATATTTTCTTCGAGTCCTGAGTTTGCGGCATTGCATAAATATTGAAATGTCTGTTTAGAAAACTTGATCGCATTTGGAATTACTTCACCTGTATCGTTTGTCATCAATAAAAGTAAAAAATCATAAGGAGATTCTGCAAATGAAGTGGCGGTAATTAAGAAATCTCTCATCGCACTCTCATTTGCCGGTTCAAACTTTCTTAGCAATATTGGGTAGCACATAAATATATTGTCATGATATGAGCTTATAGGCAGAACAGCATCGTACGAAGCTGTTAAATCTGTCATAATACGGTTCATTTCATCTATTTCTGCTTTTTGTGATGATGAAAACCAAACTTTAACTTTATATTTATTGCAATTGGTATCAGGCATATGAGATAAATAGTATTCACAACACATATAAGTTTCAGAGATGACTTTTTTCTCATAAGCACATAGTTTTATATGGTTGCTTTTGTACTCACTATCCAGTGCAATATCATCAAAAAATTTCTGCATGTTAGGCAGCGCTGCTAATGCTGCATTTAAATTGTAAATTGCCAAACGTTTCGCCTTCTCCTCTCTTTTGATAAAGCTAATTAATTGATTGGCAAAATTTTGGATCCCATCAAAGTAATTCCGTTTCGCTTTATTAAACAGTATTGGTAATTCGGGTTTCTTTTCAAACGGACGATGCTCTCTAGGATATGACAAATGTGCGACCGTTATGTTGTTATAGCGACGATGTAAGCTATCAAATAATTTAGCAGCATCACCAAGTTTTCGTTTGCTCAATAATTTGTTTAAACATTCTGAACTCGCTGCCAACAGATCACATGCACATTTGCGAACATCTATCCAATGCTCAATCCATTCATTCACTGTGTCAAATTCATAATTGCTTTCAATAGTATTCAACCACAAACTATTAAACTCTTGATTAAACGATATAATTATGTTCTTTCGCGGCATTTCTTTATGTGCATCATCAGGAATTTGAGGGAGTACCAATAACTCGATTTTCGGCTTGATTGCGTCTGAACAATACGTTTCGAATACGGGAAGTGTACGGCATATATCAGTCAGCCTTGAAACGCTCTCGTCATTACCTTTTGTAAGCTCGCTTGTTCTAAGCAAATACTCGACCTTTATTTCTTTATTATCATCACTTACTTGAATCTTATGAGAATTGGTTTTACGTTTGAGATAGCTAATAATTTTCAGAAGATTGTTTTTTACAAACTCGATGTATTCATATTCATTTCCGCAAAAAGATGAATACATTAATGATGATATCGTTTTGATAGAGTGGTTTTCAGCCTTCGCCCACAGATCGTTCAAAGTGATTTTTGATGATAAATTCATTGAAGGATCAATATTATAAAGCCAATCTACAATAACTGCATATGAATCTAAATCTCTGATGTGCGTGAAATCAATTTCTTTTAATTTTAAATATAGGGCAGAGCTAAAAGAATAGATGTCAGTTTTTGCAGTTCTGAATTTCGGGATCGAATCGCGTAGTTTAATCAAATGCTGAATATTAGCATTATCCGGAATAATTTCAGATATTTTTTCGATTGTATTCAATTCATGTTCATAATCTTTAAACTTTGTAAAGGGACAAAGCTCTGTTGCAACAAGCATTAATCCGCCATGTTCGTATGCGTCATCAAACAATGCCTTATTAGTTCGGAAATACTGCATTACACTTCCCGAAAAAATGCCTCTAATTGCTTGAACGAAGCGCGATAAGTCAGATTCGCATAGCCACATATTAATAACATTAGCATAAAATCTATCCTTGTCAAAGTCGAACTCCGGATAATGAGAAAACAAAACAGATATATCCGAATCAGACACAATCTTTGCAATAGAAAAAGCTGTTTCATCAAGAGAAATATATTCATGTAACCGATTAATAATATGCTGTGATCGTACAGGATGTAATCCCTCGATATAGTCGCCCTCTGAGCTGATATGTACCAGAAATTCATCAGATAAGCTTTTTAGTACTTCACCAATATCCAAGTCAGTTTTAGCTGTTAAATTGCTAATTAGAGACTTGGCTTCAAGCTTAATACCGCAGACATCGGCAAAGCAAACTTTTCTTAGAATTTCAAATTTAGTACCTCCTGCCGATGTGTTACCAATCTGCTTCATTTGTTCAGAGATTCGCTCGGTAATCATCTCACCATGTGTCAAAAGATATACATACTCAATAAGCAGTTGACGATCTGCAATCTTTGACCACGCTTTTTTCCAATCGGTAATATCTTCATGAAGCTTTTTCGCTTCTTTGAGAGCATTATATATGTTCTCGGCTTCCGCTTCATTTAGTACAGGCTTAATGATACGCAAATGATGAAGATTGCTTATGTCACCGCCATAGTTGTACCAATCATTTTCACGAGAAGTAACGATGAGTTTATAATGGTATGTTACGCCTGTTTGCATAAGTTGAGCTAACAAATTCCATTCGCTTAAGTGGGCATCAAGATTATCAAGCAAAATAAGCGGCTTTTCACCTATTCGTGTACGCATATGAAAATACTCAACTATATATCCTAACTCAGCATCGTTGTTGCACCTTGTTATTTGGTAAGGGGTGTATTCTTTAGTTAGTAATGACATTGCCCTTAATGCAAGTGTGGTTTTACCTTGACCGCTAGATGTTTTGATGACAGTGATTGTATTTTTGTCGATCGAATCAATGATCTCATTTTCAACAATTGGACGTATGACCGGTAGATTATTTGCAATATCAGAAGGAGTGGCTTTCTTACCTTCATAGTAGTCTGAAGAATATTTATCAGATTTAGAAAATTGAAGCCTTTGGATCCAAGCATGAGCCGGATTTTGAGGACCTTTACTTATATCGAATTTTGTTTTCTCGATGCAATTAGTTATGTCGCTATGTGTTACCTCAGCACGGCTATTCATTTTGTCAAAGCACAGTAATTTGATGCCATTGGCAAATAAAGAAATATTGTCTGTTTCAATCCCAAAACTTTTTATCAACAAATCCTCAATGCTTTTCTCAAGAGAGTCCTTTTTAACATTTTCAAAAGATAACCGTTGGATAAAATCCTCGAAATTAAAATCACTCCAGTTCCATAAGGAAGTTTCCTGTTTAATGTTATAAATTTTAGTCTTCCAGAACTCTTTTGAGTTTTTATTGAGATTTCCTGAAAACAGCTTACTTAAATTTCCAGCTGAGACAGAAAAATCATACACCAATTTAAAATATCTATTCTTATCAATTAGGTATGTTTCAAGATAGTTTTTCAACACACTATCCATAAAATCGGCATTCTGCCGTTGTGTAGAGTATTTTAACTGAATGTGAGTAATTGTTTTACTGCCATTATTATAGCTAATAGTATCAATATCTTCAATTCCCTCAAGAGTAAAAACTGTATCAGTGTCAGAAGATAAAATCAACCTGCATGAATATAAAAATTGATAAGAATAGCCCCTCAATGCAATTTGGCCGCCATCTCTTGATTCATACAGTTCTTGAAGATTTGCTTTGGCAACAGGCTTTTTATTTGCTTTTTGTTTCTTTTTCTTTGCCATATAGACGACCTCGCTTTTTGCTTTTTGCTGAATACTAACAAAACTTGAACTACGGATTATTCCCAGTATTACGCACAGGCTAATTCTTTGGCAAAAGCCATCGCAATTACCATGTCTCGGAGGAGAAGAAAATATCCGATCTTTCTATACCACCACTTTGTTAACTCCTAAAACAGCCTGTTTATTTACAAAAACCGCATGGCATATCTCCCATGCGGTCGACTTGACAGAGCAAAACATATTGTTAATAGATTATAACACAAAAACTGATATTTTTCAACGTAACTACTATATAGTCTCCATATTATCAAGTTTTGACACTACTTCCTGCTGAGCAGACGGAAACACATGAGTTCGGCAAGTAATATCAATTCTCTCGTGCCTGACACAGTTAGCGATAATAACCGCATTGTAACCCATAATCAATTAACAATGAGATATTTGAATGTATGACGCTGTAAATGTTAATTTTCGTTACACTACTAATGGCACACATCTACGCATTTCATAATGCAGATAAAATTTTGAAAAAAATACGTTTATCTTCAGCAACATCCTTTAAGCCAAACAGATATTGCTGATTTTCTTCGGACAGGAAATCCGATAACAGAATTCATCTGATACTTTTATCTGTTTTCGATGGCGTTATAATGTCTTTACTCGTGATACATCGGATAAGACTTCGTTATTGCCAAAATGCTTTTCTCAAAATAAAAATTTTTTAGAGCCAACGCAATATGTTGATTGTCCTGATATCACAAATGCGTTTAAGGAAGTGTTTTCTTCTCTACAATTCCAGACGTTATTTGCCATGTATTTTCTTGACTAATTTCGCAAATTGTTCTTGTAAGCCTCATAAAATCATTGAAAGGGCATTTCCAGATTTCCATCTTTTTTAGCGATAAACTCTCATGCCAACGCAAATGCAATACCACGGTGCTGCTTGGAAACCACTTGGAACAATTCACTTTTCGTTTCAAGACGGTATCACCTCAAAAAAGATGATAATACGAGTGATATGAATAAACGTGTTTTTCAAATATAATGGACACTCTGGAGATTGTATGAAGTCAGAAATTTTCCTATTTTGTAATATCACATTTTTTGTGTATTTATTTTTCAATTATAATAAATGCAGAAGCGATACGATAGTATGTAAACAAAATCAAAGTATTCTATCCTCTGCTTTGTATTCCTCTATATAACTCCTGAAATGCTCAAGATACCTTTTTGCAACCGCACTCAGTGGCTGTTCTGCCATATGTATATACCCTATCTCCATCACCTCTGTGCTTTTCAGCGGAATGGCGATTATCTCCGAACCGTTCAGGTCGCTGCTGAGGATACCCGAAGAAATAGTGTATCCGTTCAGACCGATAAGCAAATTAAACAGCGTTGCACGGTCGGACACGATAATGCTTTTCGGGCTTTCATCGGTGCTGTGCAGCTCCTCGGAAAAGTAAAACGAATTGTTCACTCCCTGATCGTAGGTAAGGCGCGGATATTTCAGCAAGTCTTTCCGTGATACGGTCTTCTTTTTTGCAAGAGGATTGCTCCTGCTGACAAAAACGTGCGGCTTTGCGGTAAATTGCGGAACAAATTCCAGATCGTTGTTTTTCAGAATGTGAAGCAGCACCTTGCGATTGAAATTGCTTAAGAAGATTATCCCAAGCTCCGAACGCTGTGTGCGGACGTCCTCAATAATATCATTTGTTCTGAGCTCACGCAGGGAAAACTCATATTTATTCCGACCGTATTCCTTGACCAGCGACACAAACGCATTTACTGCGAATGCGTAATGCTGCGCCGACACCGCGAAAACTCTCCTTATCGGTTCTCCGTGTTTGTAGGTATTTTCAAGAAGCTCCACCTGCTCGACTACTTGTCTTGCGTAAGCTAAAAATTTTGTGCCCTCCTCGGACAGGCGAACGCCCCGATTACTGCGGAGGAATATCGTAACGCCCATTTCCTGCTCCAGCTCCAACACCGCTTTTGATAAGCTCGGTTGCGAAATAAACAGCTTTTTCGCCGCCACTGTTATTGAGCCGCAATTTACAATTTCCACCACATATTTAAGCTGTTGTAAAGTCATTTTCAATTCCTCCTATAAAAATAAGCGGAGGAAAGCCTCCGCCGCTTATTGTAACACATTACCTATGAAAAATCAACCGACCCTTGTCGTATCCGATGATATCAGTCTGTGCACAGAAGCATATATACGCTCTGCAACGTATGCGTTGTTCATTGTGTAAAGATGTATCCCGTCAACTCCCTGTGCGATAAGATCCACTATCTGGTCTGTCGCATATGCGATCCCTGCGTCACGCAGCGCAGCGGGGTCATCTCCATAGCGTTCCAGCACCCGTATAAATTTGGAGGGAAGCGTTATTCCGCACAGCTTCACCATTCGTTCGATCTGAGCCTTGTTTGTAACGGGCATTATTCCCGCCTCGATCGGCACGTTAACGCCGATCTTACGAACCTTTTCGAGAAAATGATAAAAATAATCGTTATCGAGAAAAAGCTGCGTTATAAGCTGTCCTGCACCGCTGTCTACTTTGTTTTTCAGATGGACCAGATCAGTCTCAAAGCTTTCCGCCTCGGAATGTTTTTCGGGATAGCACGCAGCGATAATATTAAAATCATACCTCCCGCAAATAAATTCAATAAGCTCATTTGCATGGGAAAAACGCCCGTTCGGCACGGTGCTTACGGAAATATCTCCCCTGAGCGCAAGAATATTTTCTATGCCGTTTGCCTTTAATTTATCAAGAATATCAACGGCGTCGCTTTCGCTGAGATATATGCACGGAAGGTGTGCGACGCTTTCAATGCCATACACGTTTTTTACATCAGACGCTATCTGAACCGTTTTTTCACAGTTAGCTCCGCCGCCGGCGCCGTATGTCACACTTACGCAGTCGGGGTGCAGCTTTGCAAGCTCCTCTAAGGTCTTGTAAATAACTGTTTCATCTGACGTAGGCTTTGGCGGGAAAACCTCGAACGAAAGCACTTGCCGATTACGAAAAAGCTCACTTGTTTTCATCTCGCAGTTCCTTTGCCGCACCCACAAGATTTTCAAGGCTCAAAACAGTTTCAGCCTCTCCTCTTGTTTTCAGACCGCAGTCGGGATTCACCCAGAGCTTTTCGACAGATATTCTGTTCAGCATTTTGCGCAGATCGGTTTTGATTTCGTCCTTTGAGGGAACTCTCGGAGAGTGAATATCATACACGCCAGGTCCTGCCTCCGTGCGGAAATCGTTTGCTTTAAGCACATCGAGGATAGTCAGATCGGAGCGCCTTGCCTCAAATGTGATAACATCGGCGTCCATATTGTCTATATCCGTGATAATATCGGCAAATTCGCTGTAACACATATGTGTGTGGATCTGCGTTCCCGGCTTTACTCCGCTGTGTACGAGCCTGAAAGCGGGAATTGCCCAATCAAGGTAATCGGATTTCCAATCGGATCTTCGCAGCGGCAGCTTCTCTCGCAATGCCGCCTCATCTACTTGAATTATTGATATACCGTTCGCTTCCAGATCTAAAACCTCGTCGCGAATGGCAAGCGCTATTTGCAGCGCGCTTTCACACAAAGAAATATCCTCCCGCGGGAAAGACCAGTTTAGAATAGTAACGGGACCAGTGAGCATTCCCTTTACGGGCTTTTCCGTGCAGCTTTGTGCGAACACCGACCACTTTACTGTCATCGGCTTTGTGCGGGAAATATCTCCCCAAATGATGGGCGGCTTGACACATCGTGTTCCGTAGGACTGCACCCACGCTTTTTCGGTGAAGATATATCCGTCAAGACATTCGCCGAAATATTCCACCATATCGTTGCGCTCAAATTCTCCGTGAACGAGAACGTCAAGACCGATTTTCTCCTGCAATTCAATGCAGTCCTTGATTTTATTTTTCATAAACTCGTCGTATTGCTCTTCGGAAATCGTACCTTTTTTATAATCGGAACGCACCTTGCGAACTTCGGCGGTCTGTGGGAATGAACCAATCGTTGTAGTCGGGAACAGCGGGAGAGCGAAACGTTTTTTCTGTATTTTTTCACGCTGGGAAAATTCGGGCAAACGTGTGTAGTCCTTGTCGGAAAGTGCGTTCACACGGCTGCGGACAGCGGCGTTTTCTCTGCCTCGGGAATCTTTCATCAGCGCAGTATTTGCCTTGTATTCGGGAGCGTTCTTCGGCTCAACGGACGAGATGATTTTCTTTAATTCTTCAAGCTCGCCCAGCTTTTCTTTAGCGAACGCAAAATGCTTTTTCACATCTTCAGTCAGCTTTGTTTCGTTTTCCAGAGTATACGGAACGTGCAGTAATGAGCAGGACGTATTCAGCACGATCTCGCCGCAGCTTTGAGCGATCTTGCTGATGATATCAACAGTTTTCGCATAGTTGTTGCGCCAAATGTTCTTGCCGTTTACAACGCCCGCAAACAGGACCTTATCCTTTGGAAAACCGTTCTGCTGCACCAGCTCAAGTGTTTTCTTCCCCTCGACAAAATCAAGTCCCACGCCGTCAAACGGGAGTGTGCAAATATCACAGTAGCAGTTGCGGACATCGCCGAAATACGTTTGCACGATAACCTTTAAATTCCCCTTACTGCTGAGAATTTTCTCATACAATCCCACAAACAGCTTTTTGTCCAATTCGTCCATATCCATAACAAGGCATGGCTCGTCAAGCTGTATCCATTCGGCGTTTTTGGCGGCAAATCCGCTTAATAATTCCCCGTAAGCTGCAGCGATTTTCTCCGCAAAATCCTCCGCTTTTTTTATTCCCGTAAAGTGCGACAGCTTCAGAAAAGTATATGCGCCGATGATCACGGGCTTAGTTTTGACGCCGTGCTGCTGCGCTTCAAAAAACAAATCAAACGGCTTGCTGCCTGAAAGCTTCATATCCGTATCGTCGCAAAGTTCGGGAACCATATAATGATAGTTGGTATTGAACCATTTTTTCATTGCAAGTGCCTTTACATCGCCTTTTTCGCCCTGATAACCTCTTGCTGCCGCAAAATATGTATCAAGTTCGGGCAATCTAAGATCAACATATCTTTCGGGTAATGCGTTCAGCATAACCGCCGTGTCCAGCATTCCGTCATAAAAAGAAAAATCGTTTGACGGGATAAGATTAATGCCGCTTTTGCGCTGAACATCGAGGTTTTCAAGCCGAAGCTTTTTCGCAGTTTTCTGCAAATCCTCAGCAGATATTTCACACTTAAAATACTTCTCACTTGCGAATTTCAGTTCTCTCAATGAGCCTATTCTCGGGTATCCTATAATTGATGTTTTCATTTTGATGTTACCTTTCGTTTTTCTTTTATTATAGCACGCTCGGTTCGCTATGTGGTAACACCTTTTTTTGATTGCCGGATATAGTTATTAGCTATGGCAGCCGGTGTTGAGAAATAGTTTTTAATAAGTGTTTGCAGCAAATTTGCAGTTGAATGAAACAGATGATGAGTTTGAGACATAATATGGATAAAGAACAGGAGGATGTATTAGGATAACCTCCGAATTTTTTCGCAAATTTTGCATTATATTTATGCTAAATTTAAATATGGGTATGGGAACAAAATGTAAAATACCTTTGCTCTTGTGAAAATAATATAGATTTGTACTCATAAAGACATAAAAAGTCCCGTAAAGCTGTATAAATAACAGTTTTACGGGATTTTTTATGTTATTCCCACTCGCTCCCGACAGCGCAATATTAAACATATTTTCTATAAGAATTTGGCGCGAGGTATTTATATTTTTCCATTATTCAGAGAGCGTGGGCTGTATGATTTTTTGTTGCCATTGTGTTGCCAAGGGTTAGCGTGGATTACATGTAGAAAAACAAGAGTATACCGTATGCTCAATCAATTGAATCAGAGTTCCATAAGTTGAGACTGGGTTTTCATAATAATCTTACCCTGTGGGGCAAATCTTTTACTTCCGTCAATGGCATCGGCAATCCGTTTAATTCCGTCTTCATCTGCATTTATAAACAAAGATAAACGTTGAGTAGCTCTTGAGCATGCAACATATAATACTCTTTTCTTCTCCTCGTTGCTAAATGAATTCTCGTCAATATCAGTAATAATTATTACCCTGCTTTCTAATCCCTTGTATTTAATTGCCGTAGTAAATAGAACTGCTGAATTACTTTGTTCACGCAAAATCGGAATGCCTGATAACTTATAGACGCCGTTCAAAATAGAGCCTTCTTCTTTTTTGAGTGAGAGAATAACGATGTCACTATATGAATAGCCATTCTTATCATCAGTATAATATTTGATAAGTTTGCTCAGTTTCATTAACGGATCGTCTTTGATAAAACTTATACTGGTTTTGTCACCTTTTATCATAGCAATTTTGGAACTTACTTCTACATCAATTATGTTATAAGAAGTAAGTGCAATTTCATAAGTATTACGACAATTTTTAGTAAGTACCAATTTACATTCAGATTCTTGTATCCATTGGGGCACTTTTTGAGTTGTCAACAGCTGATTTTTATCATAAAACACAAAAAAGTGTCCATCGACCAATTCACAATATTCCTTAAAATAAACTATTTCATCATTATCAAAGTCTTGTCCCTCGTCGATAATAACATCATCAAAGTTCAATTTATCCCAATCTATTGCCATAAGTGCTTGTGCTCTATCCTTTGGACTTGACAAATCTCTCCAGCTGTCAGCATACTTTGATATAAATGTATGTATGTTGTAATAGGTTACATTTTCATATGGGTACATATGGGCTAAAAAACTGAACAGCATCCGATTGAAGCAAAGAAACAGAACTTTCCGACCTTCAGTGCCAAATCGTCTGGCTGCTTCCTTTGCAATCAGTGTCTTTCCTGTTCCTGCTACGCCTTGGATAGTCGCATTATTCTGCTCGGATATGTAATCAAGTAAACCCGTTTGCTCGTCTGTAAGCTTTAAAAAGGCTTTTTCAATAGCACTTTTCTTTGCGCCGGGAGCTGTAATCAGCTCGAAGTCTGCCGCAATCATATCTACGATTTTTTCAAATTCTTCATCAGTAATATTTACTTTCGACTTTGTCCCATAGAATTCGAAAATATCGTAGATTGCTTGCTTACCTTTTGCAAAGGATTCATATCCAAGGACAGCTCCTGAAGCTTCCCTATATGCCATAGGAAAGCTCTTAATTTTGTCTTTAATCTCACATGAAGAAAACCACACTGCGGCTTCAATAGGGAATCGTGAATCAAGATCGTCTGCAATATTTGAAAGAGCACGACGGTAATGATATATCCCGTCGATTGCCTGGGATAATGGATCATTGCGCTTTTTTTCATTCAAAATATGTACTTCTTGAGTTGCTTGGTTTTCCTGATAAAAAGCATAATCATGATAAACAATGTCCCCGCCCTTTACTTCTAAAACAAGTGCTCCTAATTTTCTGTGAAGAATCAGAAAGTCGTTTTCTTTCCATGTGGTTTTCCACTTATCATTTCGCTTCATCCATTGAACAGAGTGAAAGATAATATATCCATCACCAAGCTTTTCAAGAAATTCATATACTTCTCTTTCCGAAAAAGGAAGATCGGTTATATCCTCTTTTTGAGGGTATATCATTGCACACATATTACTTTAACTCCCTTGCAATCTGCTCATAGTCAATTTCAGCTACCCTGTAAGCTTGCCACCCCATTGCAGCATAATTGCGCATTACGCTATCAGGAGTTTCGTGATCACAAATGAGGACATTTCTACTAGGCCACGACATAAGGATAAAATCGCCAAGTGTAGAATTTTTGATAATTGTTTCCAAGTATTCCGGCTTTGGCACACCACTTTCTTCTAACTTTTTGAGCAGAGAATGATCAGCGTCATCAAAGAAAGTGTAAATATCTGCCCATCGATTGATTGCATTAGTCGTATAAGAGTGCTCCTTATCAATAGAACGGCGCATTTCTACCTTATAAACGACCTCTTCATTTTTAACCAACACGTCGTATCCCAGAAAATAGTTTTCAATATAATTCCATCGATCTTCATCAGTTTTTAATTCCATAAAGAATTTAGACAGAATTGCAACATCACGCTCGTGCTTCTGCCGCGCCTTTGTAACATAGTTGTTGGAATAATAGATGTTTCCCAGGACAATGCCTCTAATCTTACTGGGGTCATTCAAACGAATGAAGATTTCCGGCTCTTCACCTCCTATAATTTCATAAGTGATATATCCAAAAACAGACAAAAGCTTTAACGATAAAGCGGACCCTTCATCACTTGCAAGGCTCATATAAGCGGAGAACGATGCCTTCTGAATACCGGAAAAATCGCTAATAATTTTAGATTTTGTAATAGGCTTGCGCATAAACTCTTTAAAATTACCGTTTGCAAGGTAGTATTGTGTGCGACCAATTACATCATTTGTTCTACGTTTTACGCAGGCAGAATTGGAATCAACAAGATCAAAGAGAGAATTAGCAATCACTCGTGCCTTTGCCATTCCATATCTTTTACTAATCAGTTTTGCAAAATCGTCAATAGTAAAATACTGCTTCCGAAAGTTATCATAAAGACTATTTGCAATGAATTCAAAGTCTTCTAGGATCTTATTACGGATATCTCCAAGCAAGTAATCCTCGCTGGCTTCAACGGAAACTTTTTGACGCGGAAAAATGAAATCACGAATTCCGGGCATTATTTCTATATTGTTATGAGCAGCTGCTTGCTTGTTAAAGTACCAATACTTAAATTGCGGGAAAGAAATATTAGGGTGGAATTCTTCCCAGATTCGCTTTAAATCTACAGAATAAATATCCCCAGTGTCACTTAAAAACGAGCCGTTTTTCTGCGGCTCATTATACCGCCCCTCCTGTACATATGTAAAGCATCGACCAAATCTGGAGTTCAATACATCTTGCAAATGCTCTCGATGAATAACCACATAAGCTTTAGTAAATACACTCTGCGGACGAGAAATGAGAACCTTATAGTTGTACTTATCATAAAGGTCCTTTTCAAGCATGAGCAGACACGTTTTTAACTGATTGATACAGGAAGAATCATCACGACCAAAAATATATGTGAATGATTCGGGCGAGATCAAAAAGTTCCGCGCATATCCCTTATTCTTGTGGGTTTCATATATTCCTTCAAGGACCTTTTTGATCTGGTATTGCTTAATTTGGGACATGCCAAACAGGATTTTCATAAACATAAGGTCATTGTAATAGAAATCTGTAATTGCATATCCTGTCATAGATTCCTTACGGGAAGCGCGACCAATTTCCTGTACATAGTCGCACAAATTTCCGGTTGCCGCATAATGATATACATTTTTTATATCATCGACATCGACGCCCATGCCGAATGCTTTTGTTGCATACATTACGGGCATGACGCCTTTCCTGAATTTTTCAAAAGTCTCCTGCTTTTGCGCATTAAAATACTCGGCGCTTTGCTCGTTGATATTTCTGCCGGTATATGTTCCGATGCTGTCACTCATAGTTATACCGGCAAAGCTGCGCAGCCCCTTCTTTGCATCACCGGCTAGTTTAGCAAAAGGAAAATATACAATTGTCTTTTCCCTTCTTTCAATCCATTGCTGTAAACGGGCACTCAGGTCGGCAGATTTCGCCGCTTCATATTCCGACTTAGGTCTTTTTGAAGTGGATTTAACATTGATCTCAAATTTTATGTTGGTGCGTTTGGTATATCCAATGTATTTTATGGGATTTTCCATATAAAGGCTTGTTATTGTCTCGCCCACAGAATCATCCGCACCGCCATTTATTGCAGTTGCCGTAAATGCACAGATAGGAAAATGATATGTCTTTCTTTTGATGCCGCGACTTGTTTGAATATTATGACGAAGCTGGTTAATATATCCTCCCAAATACCAATAATCGGGTCTAAAACCAACACCCCAAGTTGTAACAATATGGGCTTCGTCTACAATAAGCAAACCGATTTCACGTTCGCCGATAATTGTTTCAATTGAATAGGAAAGTAACGTTTCGGGGCTTAAATACAGTAAATCAACTTCTCCGTCTTTTATTCTCTTTAAAACTGCCTCTTTTTCTACCTGTGTAATCAAGTCGGAGTTAAACGCTTCAACGCGGGTGTATCCGCTTTTGATTAACTTTTCTTTTTGATCTTGCATCAGTGCTTTTACAGGCTCTATAATAATTGTAAGCTTATTATATTTTTTTGCAAGATATACAGCAGGAATCTGGAACATAACAGACTTGCCCGCACCCGTAGAGGCAGTGATAAATATATCGCGAAAAGCTTTTCCTTTTTCATCTGCATACGAATTTTCAGCTTGACATATGATGTCTCTAATAATTCTGCCTTGGGAAATATAAACAACTTCTTTGTCAATATCCGGACTTTTGTAAAACGGAATGGATCTGAACTCTTTAAACCCGTCTATACCTATATCCTCCTGAGCTATTTTTAACAGCTCAGTTTCTTGGTCAGAATCTTCTGCAAGTTGTTCATGATATTTAGACGCCCTGATCTTGTGATGCTGACAATATGAAAGCAAAGAATTAAGAATTCTGTTGGAAACCTCACCATCTGTCGTCTGAACGCCAAGCGTTTTCGGCATAATTGCATCAAGATCGGATAAATCTCTAAGATATGTTTCAACATCCTCATTCAAATAGATATGAAATTCGACATCGGAAGTGTACTCATATAGACGACCCACAGGATAGAAATTACTCACAGTAATCTTCTCGTTTTTTTCGTACTCATAGTTGAAAAAGCTACCATAATACTGACCATCAATGAGGATTAACGCATTATACACAGAAAGAAATCTGGTGCAGTCATCGCTGAGGCTATCCTGCTCTTGTCCATCGAGACTACGTTCAATCTCTTTGGCAAGGTCTTCTGAAATCGTAATTTCAAGAGGATAATAGTCAGGAAATAGGTTATTTCTGTAAATTACAACTTCTAAGCCATCTTCCTCAACTGCCTCATCAACTCTGGTTTTAATAAGAGTATACTCTTGGTATGTAATCCAAACGACATCAGAATCCTCAATGTCAAGCAATTCTCTTTCGAGAGCCTTGCGATAGTTCTTTTGGAAAGACAGGACATCTACCTTTGCAGCAATATCGCCTTCAACAAGAGGAGTTCCATCCAATTGCTCTAAAAAAGATATATCAAAGCCTTTATATACGATCAGTTTCATTACATTTCCCACCTTTTGATGATTTTCTCTATCATATAAAAAATTATAGCATATATCGGGAAAAATAGCAAGGCAAGTAAAAATTATACACATCAATCGGAAATCAAACTGTGATTATAAAGATTGACGATACTGCGAGCGGGAGAGGAGTTCGGAGACTTTGTCCTCGCCTATCACCCTTTTGATTTTTTCTAACTTTTTGCTGTCCTCCCGCAGCTCGACATTCTCTTTCAGCAGTTTCCTGTTATGCTCTTTCACCCGCGCATAACTGTTATCTTGCACCGAGCAGTCAGTTTGTTCCCGAAATCATGTCAAACTTGTCGTCGGCTTGCTGCTTGCAGGTGTGGCGGACAAGCATTAAACAAATGCCGTAGGCTTCCGCAAATTGCTTTAGCCGAGCGATTATCTGGTAGTTATTGGCATAGCTGTACGTCTCCTTGCTCTCATCACAGACTTTTTGGAGCGTGTCTATAATGATTAACTTGGTGTCATTGTGTTCTTTGATGAATTTGAGGGGCTGGTTCTCCAGCCGCCGTTGATGCTGTTTGCAACCGTGGAAAAGTGCAGATTGTCCGCCTGTCCGTGCCGAACATACGGTAAAAGCGGCTTTGCAAGCGAGCATAATTGTCCTCCAAAGCGAGGTAAAGCACCGTTGCATGCTTAATTTCGTAATTCTACATTGGGATTCAAATTATGTCTTGGTTGCACTACCAAAATGCAAAAAAAGAAACCACCACAAAATGGCGGTTTTATAACCCTTTAATAGTATGTAATTGTAACAATCTCGGTGCGATTCTGTCAGTTGCCGTACTATAATTGATACAACATAATAGTGACGCTTCTTACCATTGTCCGATACACTCGCGCAGGTGCAAAATGCACTTCTCTATTAATAATGTCGTATTCAATGTGACAAAAAATCTGTTTTAGCGCTACCCGTGCATGCATAGCATTTCTTTTCAAAACATAGATAAACATTCCAATTTATATTTTATTTATTCCTCTTCAATTGTTCTATGAAAAGTGTAGACATGACTTCTTTTCCCTTTTTTGTGCCAAGTTCATCAATACTCATATTTCCCTTGAATACCATTTCCATAATGACTATGTATGCTTCACCAAGAGCCGCTGTAATAATTCCAGCTACCGCAGCTGAAATAGCTCCACCTACAACTGTTCCTACACCAGGAATAAGCTTAATTAAATTCGTAACTACAGTCTTTCCAAGTACTGTTGCACTTCCTGAACCAATAGTTGCAGATAATAGCGCAGTAATAACGCTCTTATTAACATCAAATCCAAATAATACCGTTATTGAAGTTATCATCCATATCTGAGTAGGAATCAGCAATGCACAGTCAGAGAACGGAATAGGTGTAACTCCTTCACCTACCGCTATAGCTGTTGCAGCTGCTACCGCTGACTGTGCTCGACGCTTTTTTCTTCTAAACAAGCTATCTGAACGTGTTGAAGTGTATCCATCAGCTCGTCAGGAAGAGCATCCCCCATTACTTTGATTAAAACATCAAGCCCATAAGATGGTGCGATACCTACGTCCTTTATTTCATAGTCTTCAGCGAGTACAGGAATAGCTTAAATAATATTTAAATTCTCATTGAGTAAGGTCTGCCTCATTTTCTGAGCATTATTTTTTGAAAACGACTGCGTAAGGACAACCACAATGGGAACCTGGGTGATTTGGTTGTCCTTTGATAATTCTCTAAGCCATTCTATTTCTTCTGGCTCAATTCTATTCGAGGCTGTGTTAATACAATACCAGATGCAATGGATCGTATCATTAATGTTATGGGTAGCGAATCCTTTATTAATGGTTTCCATAACTTCTTTTTTAACCTCAGCTTGAACTTCCTTTCCTAATTCAAAGCCTCTGGTATCATAAATCGCTAATGGAACACCTTTCTTTGTAATCTTTCGCATATGCGTTGTAATTGGCTTTCCCGTTCCAGTATCTGCCAAATGCTCTTTAAACACAGAATTTATGAGTGTGCTTTTTCCAGCGCCTGTCTTACCGGCCACAATGATATTTAATGTGTTCAAACTTTTGATTTTATCCTCAATTTTATTTAATGTTTCTTGTACAACCTCATTAATATTAATTCCTGACATCATTTTTTCTCCTTAGTAGCATAGTATTCTCAAACGGTACTATCTCCGGTCCCATATTATCGAAATCAATAACTTCTGTATCTAAGGATTTCTTATATGCTTTGTTCTCATACTTTTTTATGAGCGGCAACATTAAAGAAAACCCAACTACTGTTAAAGTACTTCCCACAACAAACCATATCACTTTACCACATCTGTTGCCTTTTTCCTGATTTTTCTTCATATTTTTACCTCCCACAAAATCGCTTGTCAATTTAGCAAATTATCAATTTGTTATCGTATCATTTTTCTTGCATCGATAGTATTTATGACACCTCTTTTCAAATGGGTCAATCCCATACCATGTAATTATTTAACGAGTGATGCCCAAAACGTTGCCGAACTGTTGGTATGATAACAGGTCGATAACAAATTTTGACGTGTTAAGTTCTATTTTTCAAGAATTCTGTCACTCCCACTCAATCGTCGCCGGCGGCTTGCTGGTCACATCATACACGATCCTGTTGATATTCTTCACTTCATTGACGATCCTTACGCTTGCTGCTTCCAGCACCTCGTAGGGTATCCTTGCAAAGTCCGCCGTCATAAAGTCGGTGGTGGTGACACCGCGCAGGGCGAGGGTGTAATCATACGTTCTGTCGTCGCCCATAACGCCTACCGAGCGCATATTTGTCAGCACGGCGAAATATTGGTTTATACTGCGGTCAAGTCCTGCCTTGGCTATCTCCTCACGGAAAATGCAGTCGGCGTCCTGAAGAATTTTCAGCTTCTCTCTCGTTATTTCCCCTATTATTCTTATGGCAAGTCCCGGACCGGGGAAGGGCTGGCGCCACACAAGATAATCCGCAAGTCCAAGCTCTGTGCCCAACTTTCTCACCTCGTCCTTGAACAGCAGGCGCAGCGGTTCGATTATCTCCTTAAAATCCACGCAGTCGGGAAGTCCGCCTACGTTATGGTGGGATTTTATCACTGCCGCATCGCCCAGTCCGCTTTCGATAACGTCGGGATAGATAGTTCCCTGCACGAGATAATCCACCTTGCCTATCTTCTTTGCCTCTTCCTCGAAAACACGGATAAATTCCTCGCCTATGGTCTTGCGCTTTGTTTCGGGGTCGGAAACGCCCTCTAACTTTCCTATAAATCGGTCGGAGGCGTCAACTCTCACAAAGTTCACGTTCCAGTCCTTGAAAGCCGCTTCCACCTCGTCGCCCTCGTTTTTGCGCATAAAGCCGTGGTCGACGAAAACGCAGGTGAGCTGGTCGCCTACTGCCTTTGAAAGCAGGGCGCAGGCTACTGAGCTGTCAACTCCTCCCGAAAGGGCGAGCAGGACTTTGCCGCTTCCCACCTTTTCCCTTATCTGAGCGATAGCTGTCTTAGCGTAGTTCGCCATGGTCCAGTCGCCTTTGCATTGACAGATATTGTACAGGAAATTCCCCAGTATCTCAAAGCCCTGCTGAGTGTGATTTACTTCAGGGTGGAACTGCACGCCGTACAGCTTTTTCTCATCGTTTGCCAGCGCTGCAAAGGGGCATTTTGCGGTGCTTGCTATTGCAGCAAAGCCTTCGGGCGCTTTTTTTATGTAATCGTTATGGCTCATCCAGATAACGGTTTTTTCGTTTATCCCCTCAAACAGCGGGTGAGAGGTGTTGACTTCGCATTCGGTCCTGCCGAACTCGGACAGGCTGTTGTCCTCGGCACTTCCTATCTCACCGTCAAGGGCGTAGGTGAGGAATTGCGCACCGTAGCATATTCCCAGAACGGGAACGCCTATTTCCAGTATCTCCCTTGACATTCTGGGGGAGCTGTCAAGATAGACGCTGTTAGGTCCGCCTGTGAAGATAATGCCCTTGGGGTTCCTCCCCTTTATTTCCTCAACGGGAGTTTTGTAGGAGATGACCTCGCAGTAGATATTGTGTTCCCTCACGCGGCGCGCGATAAGCTGGTTGTACTGGCCGCCGAAGTCAATGACAAGAATAAGCTCGTTGTCCATTTTGTGCCTTCCTTTCAGTTGTTTGTCCTTATCCGATAGTATAACATTTTTTCATTGTTTTGTAAATAGATAAAGGGGCATACATATTGAAAAAAAGCTGATATTGTGGTATCATAAATTTGTAGATTTTGCTGACAGGAAAAGGATATAATTTTATGACAGAGGCAATTTTCTTTGACGCTTTCGGAACGCTGTTCAGCTGGGGAAAAATCTCCTCCTCCGAGATAGTCAGAGCGCTTATAGCCGAGGAAAAACGCCCCTCGGCGGAGGACTTCTCCGTATGGTGGAAGGCGTATTATCGTGAAAAGACGATACCCTCCGCACCGTTCATAACGGAAAGGGAAATTTTCACAATGCGAATGAATGATGTTTTCGCCTTTTACGGCATTGATGGCGATCCTGCCCACGAGGTGAAGAAATTTTACGAAAGGGCGTACGTAAGGGACGCCTATACCGACGTAAAGCCTGCTCTTGCCGCTTTAAAGAAAAAGTACAGAATATACGTCGCCTCAAACACTGACAACGACGTTTTGCAGGCGGTGATGAAACGAAACGGTATAACCGTGGACAGTGTTTTCACATCGGAAGATCTGAAATGCTACAAGCCCGACAAACGCTTTTTTGAAAGCATTTTGCAGGGAGCAGGAGTTGACTGCGGGAAAGCGGTGTTCATCGGCGACAGTATCAGAGATGACATCGAGGGCGCAAAGCAGGTGGGAATGAAAACCATACTTATCGACAGAACGGGAAAGGCGGGGTACGACAGGATACCCACGGAGATAGAAGAATGAACTGCACTTTATGTCCCAGAAAATGCGGGGTCGACCGCTGTAAGCAGGTGGGCTTCTGCGGGGTGAGGAATGACGAAAGCACCGTGAGAGCCGCAAAAGCAATGCTCCATTTCGGAGAAGAGCCGCCCATATCGGGAAAGAACGGCAGCGGCGCTGTTTTCTTTTCAGGCTGTACTATGAGGTGCGTTTTCTGCCAGAATTACAACGTCAGCAGCGAGGCTTTCGGAAAGGAAATAACCGTTTCCCGCCTTGCGGAGATTTTTCTCTCCTTGCAGGAGCAGGGAGCGCACAATATAAATCTGGTGACAGGCTCACACTTCGTTCCCCAGATAATAAAGGCGCTGGATATTGCAAAGCCTTCAATTCCCGTGGTATTCAACTGCGGGGGATATGAAAGCGTTGAAACGCTGAAAATGCTGGAGGGGTACGTTGACGTATATCTTCCAGACGTCAAGTATTTTAGCGACGAGAACGCCCTGCGGTACTCAAGCGCAAAGGATTATTTCAAAACAGCTTTTGGGGCGGTAGAGGAAATGCTCCGCCAGACAGGAAAATACGTTATAGAGGACGGGCTGATGAAAAAAGGCGTTATCATACGGCACCTGATACTTCCCAACTGCTATAAGGACAGCATAAGGCTGATGAACGCCCTTGAGCCGTTTAAAAACGATGTGCTGATAAGCCTGATGAGCCAGTACGTGCCTATGGGACGGGCAAAGGACTTTCCCGAAATAAACCGCCGCCTTACCACCTTTGAGTACAAAAAGGTTTTGGCGGAATGTGAACGGTTGGGATTTGAGGGATTTACCCAGGAGCGTTCCTCCGCTACTGACGAGATGACGCCTGATTTTGATTTAAGCGGATTGTAAACTTTTCACAAAACTATTGACTTTCAAAAGCGAAATTGTTATAATTGTTACAACGCCGTTAATAACTGCGGCGGTAAAATTCAATTGAAAAGGAGATAAATTATATGAAAAAGTACATATGCCCTATCTGCGGTTACGTTTACGAAGGAGAAGAGCCCCCTGAGAAGTGCCCTCAGTGCGGCTGTCCCGCTGAAAAGTTTGAGGAGATGAAGCAGGACGAGCTGGTATTTGCCGACGAGCACAGAGTCGGCGTTGCTCAGGGCGTTGACGAGGAAATTCTGGAAGGTCTGAGAATGAACTTCAGCGGCGAATGCACCGAAGTAGGTATGTATCTTGCGATGTCAAGAGTTGCAGACAGAGAGGGCTATCCCGAGGTTGCCGAGGCATACAAGAGGATAGCTTACGAGGAGGCTGAACACGCAGCTAAGTTTGCCGAGCTGCTGGGCGAGGTAGTTACCGACTCCACAAAGAAAAATCTTGAGCTGAGAGTTGCCGCAGAACACGGCGCTACCGCAGGCAAGATGGAGATAGCCAAGAAAGCTAAGGCTCTCGGTCTTGACGCTATCCACGACACCGTTCACGAAATGGCAAAGGACGAGGCAAGACACGGCAAAGCGTTCAACGGTCTGCTGAAGAGATATTTCTGAGAGTAGGTCACAAGTATAAAAATAAAAGCAGGCGTTCAGCCTGCTTTTTGTTTATAATTGTTGGGAACATAATTGGATAAGGGGAATTTATTGCTTGCTCAATTCAATCCAGAGCAAAGACTTATCACCTGAATATACAAATTCTGCCTTTACATTTTTTTCGTTATCAACATAAACAAGCTCTCTTAATTGTTGCTCTCTATCATAATCTTTGTCTTGATAGTTCTCCCCTAATATCCTTTTTACATCTTCCGTTACTTCAGGATTTTCTCCGTTGACTTTTATATCAATATAATTTTCATCGAATCTTGCAAACAGGTAGGTGACTTCTTCGCTATCGTTTGTATCAATAATAATTTCCTCGAATTTGTATTTATAACTTCCGGAGTATCTTTCGCTTTGAGTATAGGAAGTCAAAATATCATCATCTATTTTGTCACCCACAGACATACCGTTGAGATATATTTCTGATAAATCTGTTGTTTTTAACGGTTTACTGCACCCTGCCATAAACATAAGAGGCACTAATAATAAAACGCTGAATTTGAAACAACTTTTTTCCATAATGTATGTTCCTTTTCAAATTTCTCATTCAAGCTCCCGATTTGCTTTTCCGTTTTCCAATCAGCCGCCGCTTTTATGTACTCAGGCATTTTCCCCGCCTGCCGTCTGTCTTTTCACATTATGTGATCTTCCAAGTCCTAAAACAAGGATAAATATGGGATTTAAAAAGATAAGTCCCAGAGTAAGCGGCAGATATGCCAAAAGCAAAACATAGCTCGTTATATGTTCAAATATCTCGGGCATAATTTTCTCCTACGTAAAGCTTTTTAAAGTATATCACAAAATCCGACAAAATACAATACCGCAAAAAATCAAAAAAGAGTTACCTTTCAAGGCGGCTTGCTGTCTTTATTATCAGAGGGAAGAAATCCTCTTTAACGCCGACGTAAAATGATAAAGGAAAAATATATGGAAGATAAGGAGATAATCGAGCTGTTTTTCAGGCGCTCGGAAAAGGCCATAAAAGAAACGGCGCGCAAATACGGCGCATATCTTTCACGGCTCGCTTACGGGATACTGTACAGCCGTGAGGACGCCGAGGAATGCGTCAACGATACCTATATGAAGGCATGGGACAACATACCTCCCGCCTGTCCGAAATACCTGTCCGCATTTCTGGGGAAGATAACGCGAAATATCGCCCTGAACAGGTACGATATGATCAAAGCCGCAAAGCGGGGCGGCGGGCAGGTGCCGCTGACATTGGACGAGCTGGCGGAATGTATACCCGACAACAGCGACGTTCAAAGGCAGGTGGAATCGCAGGAGCTGACTACGCTGCTTGACCGCTTTCTGGGAAAGTTATCTCCCGCAAACAGAAACGTCTTTATGAAAAGATACTGGTATTTTCTTTCCATAGAAGAGATAGCGGAGGAAACGGGAAGCTCGGCGGACAAGGTGAAAATGCGCCTTTTCAGAACGAGGAAAAAGCTGAAGGAATTTCTCCTGAAAAACGGAGTTGAGGTGTGAGAAAGGAAACGCTTATGAAAGAAGAACAATTGCTTTACGCGCTGGGTCAGGTAAAGGACAGATATATCAGAAGCGCCGCCCCTGTCGCTGAACAGGCGGTGGAGGTCACAAGTCAGGTCCATTACAGAAAAGATATACGCCGCAAAGCTATACCTGTTATAGTATACTCTGCGGCGGTGGGATTTGCTATATGGGGACTGGCAAGCGTAAATATAACCGAAAGGGTCCCTCCCCTGTCACAAGGAGAGGAAAGTCTGCCGATAAATTCATCTGGTATCGTGGAAAACACCACAAGTGAGAGCGCTACCAGTATGGACAACACCATTCCTCCGTATTCGGGGATAACTGAATATAAATTAAGCGAGCTGGACAGTCTGGCGCTGTCTATCTACGTTCCACGCATATTCCCGTCAGGGTGTTATGCCGAGGAAACGGCGGAATACTCCGCTGACCCGAGGCAGGGCTATGAATCGTTAAAGATCAGCGTTTCCAACGGCGAAGAGCCTGATATATTAAGCATAATCATTTATCGCTCTCAGACGGACGTGCCGTCGGAGGGGGACGTTATGCTGGAGGGACTTGCCGAAGAGGATATGCCTTTGGTTATGGAAAAGGGCGAGGTGAGAATAGACGATACGACGGTACTGCGGCTCACGGCGGATATCGGCGGTATTCCTTACAGCGAGCTTTATGCAATGCTGATGTCAATGCCGTATATTGCAGGGGATAACGATTTTTCCACCACGCTCCCTGAGGGTGTTTACTAAAAGGCTATACTGCCACGTTGTTCTGCACGTTCCCCTCAAGGAATGCCTTTATATTATCCTCCACTATCCCCATGAGCCGTTGTCTTGTTTCAAGTCCCGCCCAGGCGATATGTGGGGTTATTATGCAGTTTTTCGCCTTGTAAAGAGGGCAGTCCTCACGCATAGGCTCGTTTTGCAGAACGTCCGTTCCCATACCGCCCAGCTTGCCGCTGTTAAGGGCGGAGGCGGCGGCGTTTTCGTCCACTATCGCTCCTCTGGCGGTATTTATTAGATATGCGCCGTCCTTCATCATAGCGATAGTATCGGCGTTGATAAGGTTTTCAGAGTCCTTGTTCAAGGGGCAGTGGAGGGAAACTATGTCGCTTTGGTGCAAAAGCTGTTGGAGGGAAACAAACTCCACGCCGTCAAATTCTTTTTTTGAGCGGTTGTAGGCAACAACTTTCATTCCGAAAGCAAGGGCTATCTCCGCCACTTTTCTGCCGATACTGCCAAAGCCGATTATGCCGAGCGTTTTGCCTTTCAACTCCATAAGCGGGATCGGGAAATAGCTGAAGGTCCTGCTTTTTATCCAGTCGCCCTCGTCCACCAGCTTTCTGTAATCGCCCACGCGGTTTGCAAGCTGGAGCATAAAGGCAAAGGCAAGTTGGGCCACTGAATCGGTGGAGTAGGCGGGAGCGTTGCACACGGCAATTCCCTTTTCCCTGCAATATTCCGTGTCGATATTGTTATAGCCTGTGGCGAAAAGCCCGATATATTTCAGCTTTTCTGCGCCTTGCAGATTGTTTCTGTCAAGCCTTGTCTTGTTGCAGAGGATAATATCTGCGTCGGCTATCCTTTTTGCTGTTTCTTCATATTCGGTGAGGTCATAAACGGTGACATTGCCGAATTTTTTTAATGTTTCATATGGCAGGTCGCCGCCGCTGACGGTCCCCCAGTCGGTTATGACTATCTTCATGCTTTCGCCTTTCTCTCACGCTTTTTTTGTTCCAGCTTTTCAAGCTCTATGGCGTAGATCTCATCATTTTTCTTTCCGAAATCATCAAGCCATCTTGGGCGGACAAGCAGGAATATTCCCGCCGCCACGATGAAAAAGCTGATGAACTGGGAGGAGGAGAAAACAAAAATGCTCCCCCTGATAAGGTCGCCTCTGAAATACTCCAGAACGAAGCGAAGTATTCCGTAGCTCACAAGATAGATCCCCGACGTGAGGAAGCGGCGGGTCGTCCTGCGGTAAACGGCGGTGAGGACGAGCCAGAGAATAATATTCGCAAACGCCTCTATAAGCTGAACGGGGAGCAATTCTACCCCTGCGGGCGCTCCGCCTAAATTCCCCTCGGGAAAGGTGACGGCGAAAATGCCGTGATATTCCGTGCCGTAGCAGCAGCCCGCCATAAAACAGCCTAATCTGCCGAAGGCGTGGAACAGCGGCACTCCCGCAAAGCCAAGGTCTATGGTGTTGCTGACGGGGAGCTTAAAGTGCAGGGTATATCTCAGCGCGCCGAGAACTGCGCCGATAAGCCCGCCGTAAAACACCAGTCCGCCGCCCGCTATCAGGGAAAACCAATATTTCATATTATCGGCGAAGGAATATTCGGGGTACCAGTAGACCTCCACCGAAGTGATAAGGTAAAACAGCTTTGCTCCGATTATAGCGCCGATAAAGGCGTATATCAGCATATAAAACATATCCTCCGCCGAGGTGCGCTGAACGGTTTTTTTCGGGAAGCGGCACATCACCAGAAAATACAGCGCTATCGCCGCCGCGCCGCCAAAGGCGCATACGGCGTACATAGGAACGTCCCTGCCTAAAAATTCAAAATGGGAAAACATCTTTTCTCCTTGAAAAAAATTTTCAGTTAAACAAAATCAGCCCGAACAATGTCGGGCTGAAATTTGCATCAATCAGGCAATTATTGCAATCCTGCCGCCGCACCGCTGGCTGCAAGGCAAGCTGCGCAAGCAATGCAAGCGATGAATACGATAGCGGAAAGTACCGCGCCGATTATACCCAGTACCAGACCTGCGGTCTGCATACCGCCTACAAAGCCCTGCTTCTTAGCGTTGATAGCAAGGATAACAGCTACGATACCCAGTGCAAGACCGAGCAGAGCGCCATAACCGAACCAAGCTACTACAACGGAAGCGATACCGCATATAAGACCGCCTGTTGCAGCGCCCTTTCCGGGAACCTGAGGAGGCTGCTGGTAAGGCTGCTGATAGGGCTGCTGGGGCTGCTGCTGAGGCTGCTGATTGTTGTAATCGTTGTTCATTTCGTGTTCCTCCGTGAATATGGTTGTTTTATGTTATTTTATTTTGCGCTGTATTATGCGCCTGCGGCAAAGCCCAGGGTCGCAAGAATGGAAGTGGAGAAGATGAGCATAAGCACAGTTCCCGCAATACCGATAACGCCGAGCACTATACCTGCGGTGGCTTTTCCGCCGACAAAGCCCTCTTTCTTAGCCTGCATACCCATTACGATAGCAACGATACCGAGAATGATACCTGCAAAGAAAAGGGAGATTATACCGCATACCAGCGAGCCTGTCGCCTTGCCGTCGCCGGGCTGCTTTACGGGAGCCTGATTGTTGTAATCGTTGTTCATATCTGATTTCCTCCAATTAGTGAACAAAAGTGCAGCGAACAGGTCGTATCGTCCGCTGTCCACTATTTTTTACTATTTTATCACATAATTTTCATAATGTCAAGCCGCAGTTACAATTTTGTGATATTTGTCAACATCAGGGTGTGCAATCGGTCAAAATGCACATACGTTCGATTTGTACAAAGCGGCTTTATTCGGCGTCGGCTGTCAGGTCTGATATGAATAGATCTCCTCTGATTTATGGATATTTACGTAAGCTATCACCGAGCAGTCGGCAGGGTCGGCGGAAATTATCCTGCCGCCTGTCATTACCGCAGTTATTATATCGTCCTGTATCAGGGCGAACAGCTTGGAGGAATTTCTGTCGTACTCAATTATACTGCCCTTGTAGGTTATCTCTCCGTCGCCGCTTATATTGCAGATGAAAAAGCGCTCTACCTGGGATACTCCGTCAAAATAAGTAACGGGAACGGCAATAACGCCTTTTTCCGCATCAATGCCTATCGCCGTGCCGTCTGTTTCGGCGGGACTTGCGATGTATTCGTCCTTGGCGTTGTCCGCCACGGTGCCTGAATTTATCTCCAGCGTTGACAAAACCTCTCCGGAAAGGGAAACTGCCGACAAAACAAGACCTGTCCGCTGTCCTGCGTCTCCCGACGGGCTTATGCGTATATTCATCTTGTCGTTGTAGGCGGCGGTGCTTCCTGCGGTCACCTCAACGGTGCTTTCTTCCATCGTCTTTCCCTCGGCGTCTATGCCGTAGGCTTTGCCACTTGAGTCAACTATATAGGTTTCCCCGCCGTTAAAGCAGGTTGCGGCAAGCTCGCCGCCTATGCCGTTTACCGTCATTACGCTGCTCAGATCGTTATTAAGCACGTTCAGCACGGCAGAGCCGTTGTCAAGCGCTGTTACCTTTATGCCGTCTTCGTCCTTTCTTACGGCGGAAAATCCTGCGGCAGAGCCTGTCACGGTGCAGCTGTCCTTTAAGGTAACCTCGCCGCTTACGTCATATCTGAGGAGAGTGTTTCCCTGAAATACAAAAATATCTGTTCCCTGTCCGTAAACAAGCTGTCCCTCGCTCCCTGCCGCCGCCGCACAGGATACGCTCCCACTCTGCACGTCAAGGGAAAAGACGGTCACAAAGCCTGCGTTTGCGGGGGTACTGCCGATAAATACGTTTTCGGCGGAGCAGTAGGAGGTATTGTTGTCAGGAGTTGTGACGTAAGGCATAAAGCTGTTGCCGTCTGATCCGTTTGCTCCGTCTGCCAGTCCTTCCCATAGGGCAAATATCGCTTTGCCGCTTCCAGTCCACGCTCCCGCGCACCGACCTGAAAATTTGTACAGGCTGATATTTTGCCTGTTTTCGGGAAGCTCGCCGTCTAAAAGCTCCACTACCGTTTCATAACGGCTCGTGGTTATTTCAGCGGCAGGTGCGTCGTCGCCTTCGGAGGCATTTGCTATTCCTTCCTTCAGCGTTTCGGAGATGACCGCAACGCCTTTTTCAGTGTCAAGCAGTCCCAACAGCTTTACGTCCTCACCGTAACTGCGGGAGTCGAGCTGCTGCATTACGCCTTCGGAACAGCGCAGGATATAGACCGTATCTTTGTCGCAGAAAACGAATCTGTCCCCTTTCATCACCCTGTCAGTGATGTCGCTTTCCTTGGAGGGAGTTCCCGCCGTGTAGGTGTCGTTTCGTGTGAAGGCGGGCTGAGTTGAAACGGGAAGTCCGTTCATAGCGGCGAAAAGACCGCTTTCATCTAAATGCTGAGAGCTTGCTCCGCCGTTTTCCCCGGGCAGGAAAGAGCCTGTCACGACGTAGCGGATAACAAAGCTGAGCGCAATAAGCGCTATGGCGGCAATTGCAATTATTATAAACAGTTTCTTTGTAGAGAGGGGCTTTTTTTCCTCCTCGTCCTCGTCTTCGTCTTCTTCATCTTCATCTTCGTCGTCGGGTTCGTCTGTGGTTTCTTCTTCGGCTTTTATATTTACAGGTGATTTTTCTGTTTTGGGAAGCTCCTTGGTCTGCTCCTCCTTTGCGTTTACGGGGGTCTCTTCCGCAACAGGCTGGGCTTTTTCAGCGGGCTTTTCCTCCGCTTGGGGAGCTTGGGGCTGAACGGCTTCGCTTTGGGCGGCTATTGCCTTGTCCCTTGTGGCGGCGGTCTGCTGTACCGCAATTATCAGCTTTTCATAGTCCTCTCTTGTGAGGGAGGATTCCTCAAGTATCTCTATAAGGCGCTTTACTGTAAGCCCCTTGCTGTTTTCTATCTCCTGATACGCCTTGTTGCTTATCTTGGAATTGCCCAGCAGGTTAAGAAATTCCCTGCCCGTGATACGGTGGTGGCGCACTATCTTGATAAATGCGGACGCGCCTATTTCGGGAACGGGCTTGCTTTCGGCGGTGGGGGCGGGCTGTTCCGCTTTGGGGGGAGCAGGCTGTTCAACTTTGGCGGGAGCAGGTTGCTCAGCTTTGGCGGGAGCAGGTTGCTCAACTTTGGCGGGAGCAGGTTGTTCCGTTTTGGGAGGGGCGGGTTGCTCAACTTTAGCAGGAGCAGGTTGCTCCGTTTTGGGAGGAGTGGGTTGCTCTGCCTTGGCGGGAGCAGGCTGTTCTGCTTTAGCGGGAGCAGGCTGTTTTTCCGCACTTTCGCTTTTTGCGTCTTTTTTTATTATAACGGGCGTCATTTTTTCGGGAGATATCTCGGCGGGAAGCTGAGTCCTCTCAAAATACCCGTTTATGGTTTTCTTCAGATCCATTTGTTTCTCCAATCGGTTTTACAGCTTTTGCGCCAGCTTTTCCTTTGCGCTGTCCAGCTTTTTTGATACCACTTCAAGCTTTAGTCCCGTGACGGAAACGATATCCTTGGGCTCAAGGTCAAATTCCGCCCAAATGGTCACCGCAAGCCTTTCCGCATCGGTAAGGCGGTTCATGCAGGCTTTGATGAAATCGGGGTCAACCTCCTGTGTGGGCGGCGTCTTTCTGTACTCTCTGTAACGGGCGATTATCTGCTCGCAGGTCTTTTTCAGCCAGAGAAGGTCAAAATCCTCCTCGCTCTTACAGCCACCTATCTCCTCATAAGCGCTTTTCAGCGAGGCGGTCATTACCTCAACCGCCTCCTTTGAGGTGGCAAGGGAATAATAGGCTACGAAGTATATTTTCTTGTACGATCTGGTGTAAAGCTGCGTGAATGCCGCCGTATCTCCGCCTGCGGCAAGTGTAAGGATCTCGCTCATTTGTTTCTCCTTAAATTTCGCTTTGGATTGTGGGAATAAAAATATACTTATTTATTGTAACACATTTTTGTCAAAAAGAAAAGAGTTTTGCGGAAAAACTTCGTAAAAAATCGGTTGCTTTCAGGGAAAAAGCGGAGTATGCACAGTGGGCAAACAGATTCTTCGCAGTTTTTGGATAAAACAATACCGCATTGTCATAGGACAATGCGGTCAGAAATCAGATAAAGTCACAACGTACAGAAAAATAATAATATAAAATTCGGGGCTTTGCCTCGAATTTTATTCCTCTATCGGCGCAGTGAACTTTAAATATGCTGTATAAGCATATTTAAAGTTCCGTGAGCGTAGCGGAGCCGATGCAGGAAGGAGCTTACGAGGGAACCCATCAGGGGTTCCCTCGTAGAGTTTGTCGGCTTTGACGACAAACTCACCGCATTGTCATAAGACAATGCGGTGATGTTCGCTTTGTTTTAAGTAAAAATCATCTTATGCCTGAGGAGCTCCTACGGGGCAGGTGCCAGCGCAAGCGCCGCAGTCGATGCAAGCGTCAGCGTCGATAACGTACTTGCCGTCGCCCTCGGAAATAGCGTTTACGGGGCAGCCGTCAGCGCAAGCGCCGCAAGCGATGCAATCGTCAGAGATAGTATAAGCCATGATATTGTCCTCCTAAAAGTTTATTATAGTTATAATATCACTAAAATCCTAAAAAGTCAAGTGCTGAAAGGTTTTGCGGGTTGCTTTTAGCTAACCTGCCATTTGCTTTTCAAATTCGGAAAAACCGTCAGGCGTTAGCTAAAGCTATCAAAGGGGAGAAAAATTTTTCACAGAAAAATCAATCCTCCAGCTCTTTCAGAGCCGCCATCTCGTCCCTGTTCACCTTTATCCTTGAATCCTTTATCAGCTTTACGTCGTTGCGGTTGAAGGAAACGGGGGGAGCCTCCTTGTTCTTGTCAAGGGTGACCTTCAGCTCGCCTGTCAGCAGGTTCACGTCCTCAACGATGCCCCTGCCCTGCTGAGTGTCTACCAGCGCTCCAACCTTGGGAGTTATTTTAAGCAGTTCCTCATAGCTGTCCTGCTCGTATTTCAGACAGCACATAAGCCTGCCGCAGGTGCCTGATATTTTGGTGGGATTAAGGGAGAGGGACTGTTCCTTTGCCATTTTGATGGAAACAGGCTGAAATTCGCCAAGGAAAGAGGAACAGCAAAGCTGTCTGCCGCAGATACCAAGTCCTCCCAGCATTTTCGCCTCGTCACGGACGCCTATCTGTCTCAGCTCTATTCTTGTGCGGTAAATTCCCGCCAGGTCCTTTACCAGGTCGCGGAAGTCCACCCTGCTCTCAGAGGTAAAATAAAACATTATCTTTCCGCCGTCAAAGGTACATTCCACGTCGATAGGCTTCATATTCAGCTTGTGCTCGGCTATCTTCTGTGTGAACACCTGCATTATCTCGTCCTTGCGGGCTTTGTTCCTTTTCAGCGTTTCAAGGTCCTCGGGGGTAGCTATGCGGTATATCTCACGCAAAGGGTGTACTATGTCCTCATCGTCCGCCATAAAGTTGCCGATGACCACGTCGCCGCACTCCACACCCCTGGCGGTCTCCACTATCACCTTGTTCCCCACGGGGATCTTCTGCCCCATGGGAGAAAAGTAATATACCTTTCCTACGTCCTTGAAACGTACTCCTATAACTTCGGTCATAACTGTATTTTCCTTATTTTAAATTTTTATTTTCCGCCGCCCCGAAAAGCGCCGCCGTGAATGCGTTGGCGGTGAGAACGGCGTTGAAATTCACCCTTGAGGTTATGTCGGTAAATTCGGCCGCCCTACTGCACATTTCGTTCAAAACAAAGGGCGGATATTTTTCCGCCAGCCTGCGGGACAATTCTGCGTCACAGCCGCAGGAGGGCGTTCCCCCCTGAGAAATAACAAATGCGTCGTGAATTATGTTCCCTGCGGCGGCGACCACCGCTTTAAGCGGTCCCCGCTTGTCCTCCTTGGGCTGAGGGATACGGCGCGTTACCGCAAGCGCCTTATACTCATGGTATTCCAGAAGGGCGGCGATATATTCCCTTGCTAAATCAAAATAAAGGGTGCCGTTTTTGTCCTTTGCCGCTTTAAGCGCCTGTCCCAGATTGCCGCCGAACATAGCCGCCAGCTTGTCTGCGCCCTCAGTGACGCCCATTTCCTTCAGCGCCGCTTCACATTCCTTTGGGGAAAGCTCGCAGGTGGGTATCACGGCGACTCTTGAAAGAATAGTGGGAAGAACTGCGTTCTTTTCGGACGCTGTGAGAATGAATCTCACGCTGTCGGAAGGCTCTTCCAGATAGGTGAGGAGAACGTTCTGACAGTCCTTTCTCGCAAAGTGGAAGTTGGACAGGATATAAACTCTCAGCTTTCCCTCCACGGGCGTGGCGAATGAGCCTCTCAGCAGCTCTCTTAAATCGGCTACCGACATATCCCCGCAGTCGGCGTATATCACGTCGGGGTGTATATGCTCGCCTATCCTGCGGCAGTCGGAGCATTTCATACAGGGCTTTTCCCTTTCACCGCAGAAATACAGCATTGCGGTGAAGTCGGCAAGCGTTCTTTTCCCCGTTCCGTCGTTGCCGCAGAACATAAGTGAGTGGGGCATACGCCCGCTGTCGGAATAGCGTTTCAGCTGCTCTAACGCCTGCTTGTTTCCGTATATTTTCATAGCTTTTCAAATCTCTCGATGTCGGTAACGAAAACGGTAGCTCCGCCCACGCTAACCTCAACGGGATTGCTGTTGTAGCCGCCCACGCCGTATGAGGCGGCGGAGGGGACGAACTGCTTTCTCTTATGGCTGTGGTCGCGGATTATGCCGATTATCTCCTCCACCTTGTCGTTGTCGGAGCAGACGAGAAAGGTGGTGTTCCCCGCCATAAGGAAGCCCCCTGTGGACGCCAGCTTGGTGGCGGAAAAGCCGCTTTTTGTCAGCGCATTGGCAACGGCGTGAGAGTCGTCGTTGTTTACGATAGCGTATATAAGTTTCATATTTTTACCTCGTTTTTGGGGATATGTAATTTTATAATTATGTGTATATATTCTTTGCTATTTTGATACAGCTTAAAAGTTTCGGTCAATAAACTCGAAGAAAGGTTTTTTGTTCACCTTTTCCTGATTATCCTTATACCAGATAAATGATTCTTTTAACCCCGTATACAGATCTTTTTCATTCGGCATTAGTTCGTGCTGTTTTGATACGTCAAGATAATACTCATAATCATAAAAGCTGAAATATTGCCGCTGTTCTACCTTCTCATAGACGTTCCTGATTTTTGCCTCTTTCCCGACTATACTGTAACACATTTCGACCCATTGACGGACAGATACCGCATTCAGGTTTCCCACGTTAAAAATGTGGTTCTGAGGCTTTTTCTCCAATAAAATATCAATAAATCCGCATAAGTCCTCTATATGAAAAAACTGCAATTTCATCTCGCCGTTTTTCGGCATATAAAAACGTCTGTCATTCAGCGCACAGTCGAAAACGAACGCTTCTCTGTATACGTTGTTCAGCGGTCCGTATAAGTAAGGCGGGCGAAGTATATATGCATAAGGGTAGCGCCTTAACAAAGTCTTTTCCGCTTCGATCTTGTCAGTGCCGTATTTTCCCCAATATTTATTTTCAGCCAACACTGACTCCTCTTTGAACGGCTGTGCTTCATACTCAGGATATACGGCGCTGGAGCTGATGAAAACGTAATCCTCGTAATGCCCTAAAGCGTCCAGCAAACAGTCTGTTCCCTCTGCGCTGTATGCTGTATCTATCACAAGGTCAAAATGGTAACTGCGAAGCATTTCTCCGAGATGGAACCTGTCGGCTTGGATAAGCGTTACACCTTTTGGCTGTTCTTTTGTGTTTCTGTTCAGTACGTAAACGTCGCAGCCTTTGGCAACGTAGTACTCCGCGATATATCTGCTGACAAAAACTGTGCCGCCTGTAATAAGAACTTTCTTCATACCTGATCTCCTTTATGTCAGCGGAAAATTCGCAGGTCATTGACAACGGATTTTTATCAAGCTCTGCAAGAAAAGAGTATGGAATTATGTTTTATTATACCACATTCGCAGGGATTTGTAAAGAGCAGGCGCAGCCGCCTTTGCGCCGCGAAGCGGGGCAAAGCGCCGCCGAAGCGTGAGCGCAGGCGGCGGGAGCGAAGCGTATGCGGAGCGACGCGGCTGCGGGGCAGGCGGGCGGGTAGGAGCAGGCGTGATGATACGAACCGCGGGAGCTATGCTTCTACGAAAGGGGCAGGGGTTTTAATTTATCGGTTTACCACTGCTCTCACCTTTTCCACGCCGTAACGCGCCAGCAGTCTTACTCCCTGCGCCGTGAACAGCTCACCCGGCATTACGATGGGGACGCAGGGCGGGCAGGGGCAGGTTATTCCGCCGCATATCAACCCCTCGGCGGCAATTATGCTCACCTCTTCAGTGGGGGAAAGGAGCGCGTCCCTTGGGGATAAAACCGCCGTGGGAACGGTGAATTTCGGCTCGGCCACAGCTATCGGGTCTCTCTTCGGTATGGACAGGGCGGCGGAGAGTATGCGCTGAAAATCCGCAAGATTTTGCCCCGTGGAAAACAGCAGGACTACGTATCTTCCGTCCGAAAGCTCGGCGCAGACTTCCCTTTCCCTCAGCTGTCTTGAAAGCTCAAAGCCGCTGTAACCGTACTGCGCGGCGTCGATAGTTACCCGCATAAGGTCGCTTTTGCGCAGGCAGTAGCCCGCTGTCAGCAGGGAATTTTTCAGCCGTTTTATCTGAGAGGTCACCTGCTCGAACCGCTGTTTTTGCTCGTCTATATGCCTGTTGCAAAGATCAAGGCTGTCAAGCACCAGATAGGACGGACTTGAACTGCCGAAAAGGGCGGTAAATTCCTTCGCTCTTTCAGCGTATGCGGAAGCAGCGTTTTCCGACACATGAAGATACGCTCCTCCGGTAAGGCAGGGCAGGGTCTTGTGAGCGCTGTCAGCGGTCATATCCGCGCCCAGCTTTATGGGGTGTCTGCCTGTGAAAACGTGGTAAGCGCCGTGGGCGTTGTCCACCAGCAGGGGTATATTTCTCTCGCGGCAAAGCTCCGTCAGCGGCTTTATGTCGCATTCCCCGCCGTAATAATCTATGCTCTGCACGAAAAGGCAAAGCGTCCTGTCGGTTATCTTTGCCGCCGCCTGTCTTGGGGTCACATCGCAGGAAAGAAAAGAGGACGGCAATATCCAGTCCACCTCAAGTCCCAGAAGCGCACAGGCGGAGATAAGGCTCCTGTGGCACCAGCGCGACGCCGCTACTCTTGTTTTGCGGGGATCAGCCGCCTTTGCCGCCGCAAGCATTGCCTGTATCGCAAGGGTGCTCCCCCCGCAGGAATACACGGTCTTTCCCGCCCCGAACAAGGCCGCCGCGTTCCTTTCGCTTTCGCCGATAATTCCCTCCGCCTCGTAAAGGCTGTCTGCGCCGTCTATTTCAGTGATATCAAAAAGCTCGCTTTTCTGTCCCGGCATATGACAGCGCACTGCGCCCTCAAGGGAATAGGACTTTAAAAAATCGTGTATGGGAGTTGAAACGCTCATTTTTTCTTCCTCCTTGCGGTTTGTTCTTGACTATTTCAAAAAAAGTGTTATAATATATTAGTTGAAAAAATTGTAAAATAAAGGAATTTGTAATATGGAAATGCCGTTCAGCCCCAACGAGGGCAAAAATCTCACCATAGATACCGACTGGGGCACTTACGCCCGCTTCCCTATCAAAACTCACGTCGTTATGAAAGAGGACGTGATGAACGACCTTATGGACAAGTACGTTATGGACTATCTGGAGGAGGGAGATATGATCTTCATTTCCGAAAAGATAGTGGCGATTACTCAGGGGCGTGCGCTGAAAGTAAGCGATATAAAGGTCAGCCGTCTGGCTAAATTCCTTGTAAAATTCGTGTACAAATCCGACGCGGGTATCGGTATCGGCGCTCCCTCCACAATGGAGCTGTGCCTGCGCGAATGCGGCAGGGTAAAGGTGCTTTTTGCCGCCGCAGTTGCTGGGATATGCAAGCTGTTCGGCAAGAGGGGCGTGTTCTACAACATTCTGGGAATGAAGGCAAGGGCTATCGACGGCCCCAGTGAATACAATGTTCCACCCTACAACGAATATGCAAAAATGGCTCCCGAAAACCCCGACGGCGCCGCCGCCGATCTTAAAAAGCACACAGGCGTTCCCGTGGTCATCGTGGACGCAAACGACCTCGGCTGCAACGTGCTGGGCAAAAGCGACAAGGATATGCCCGACAAATTCTGCGAACAGCTTTACCGTGACAATCCTCACGATCAGGGCTTCTGTCAGACTCCTTTAGCTATCGTCCGCAAGGTGGACAAGCTGGTGGGAAAAGACCTGGAGCTTGCTGAGCAGGAGCGCATAAAATTCGACGAAAAAAAAGCTGAGGCTGAAAATCAACAGAAATAAAGGAATATCGGGACCTTGCCGTATATAGATATTACGGCAAGGTCTTTTTGTATCAGCATTTTTTACAATTAAAATATATCACCTAAAACAGTTTTTGTCAAGAAATCCAAAGTTCACCACTTTAAATTGACATTTTGTCCTTGCAGTGATAAAATAAAAAAGTACGAAAACAAACGGGCGTATTATGCCCTGAAAGAGAAATAAAATGGAAAATCTGTACATAGAACAATGGGTATTTATATTTTTCATATTCACCATGATAGGCTGGGTGTATGAAAGCACGGTAGAATCCCTCTATCACCGCAAATTCATCAACAGAGGCTCGTTAAAGGGACCGTATATCCCCATATACGGCGTGGGCGGCTGTATCATCATTTTAGTGGCGTCGCCGTTTAAATACAACGGCTTTTTAGTGTTCCTGTCGGGGCTTATCTGCTGCACCATATTGGAATATTTCGCAGGCTGGCTTATGGAAACGCTGTTTAAAAAGCAATTCTGGGATTACAGTATGCTGAAGTTCACCTATAAAAACCGCATTTCCCTGCTGAGTTCTCTTACTTGGGGCGTTATGTCGCTGTTTATGATATACGTTCTGCTCCCGCTGATGAAGAATTTTATGGCGGTAGTGCCCTATCCCGTAATGGTGACGTACGACTGCCTGATGATGCTGATAATCTCGATAGACATTATCCTGACGGTGAAGAAAAATCTGGATTTCAAGGACCTTATGCACCGCCTTTCCCCTGAGCAGATAAAAAATATCCTCCACGAAAAGCGCCTTAAGGTGGGACGCATTTTCGGTCACCTGACCGCCATTCTCCGCAGAGGCGGCGAGGAGGCTGAAAAAGCCGCCGAGGAAAAAGAAACAGAGGACAACGAGATATGAAAGCGGAACAGGTCATTCTGAAATACGGCGGAGATATTCTGGCGCACAAGCTTGTGATAAAGTCAAAGGACTGCGTTCAGCACGGAGATATAAGCGTTTACACCCACTGCTTTATGGTGGCGAAATATGCGCTTTTGATGTCAAGGCTGTTCAACGTCAGGTGCAATACAAGAGCGCTGGTAACAGGCGTACTGCTCCACGACTTTTTTATGTACGACTGGCACAGGAAAAAGATGCCTGAGGAAATGAAAAAGCTGGGGCTTCACGGCTTTACACACCCAGTTACCGCCGCTAAAAACGCAAGAAAGTATTTTAACGTTTCCAAAAAGGAATATGATATGATAATCTGCCATATGTTCCCGCTGACTATCACAAGAGTGCCGCATAGCAAGGAAGGCTGGCTGCTCTGCGGGGCGGACAAGTGGTGCTCTTTGCTGGAGACG
The DNA here is from genome assembly GCA_947630175.1 of uncultured Ruminiclostridium sp. Classification (GTDB taxonomy): domain Bacteria; phylum Bacillota; class Clostridia; order Oscillospirales; family Ruminococcaceae; genus Ruminiclostridium_E. The sequence continues at coordinate 290,960 of CANRGJ010000002.1, forward strand.
CTGAGGATACAGCCGTACGATAACGCTTACGTTGACAGGCTGACGGAGAGCCTGAGGGCTTGATTTTAAAAATCGTTCATAGGAAAATAAAATAATGAAAGGGACTGTCATTATCCGACAGTCCCTTTTCTTTTGTGATATTTTCTGACAACTTTCGGTCATATCGCCTGAGAATTATACAGGTGGTAATAATCGCCTTTCTTCGCCAGAAGCTCCTCGTGAGTGCCGCTTTCGGTAATGCCCTTGTTGCTGATGTACATTATCCTGTCGCAGTTTCTGATAGTGGAAAGGCGGTGAGCGATGATGAAGCTGGTCCTGCCTTTAAGCAGGTGGTCGATACCTCTTTGCAGATAGCGCTCGGTCTTGGCGTCGATAGAAGAGGTAGCTTCGTCAAGCACAAGTATTTTCGGGTCGGCAAGGATAGTCCTTGCAAAGGCGATAAGCTGTTTCTGCCCTTGTGAAAGTCCTGCGCCGCGCTCGTTCACCACGGTGTTGTAGCCGTCGGGGAGGGTCAGTATAAATTCGTCCACGCCAACGACCTTTGCGGCGGCGGCAGCTTCCTCGTCGGTGGCGTCAAGCCTGCCGTACTTTATGTTGTCCATTATGGTGCCGCTGAAAATAAAGCTGTCCTGGAGCATTATGCCCATCTGACTGCGCAGGGAGTGAAGCGTTACCGAGGAGATGTCCACTCCGTCAATGTCCACCTCGCCGCCTGTCAGGTTGTAAAAACGGCTTATAAGGTTCACTATCGTGGTCTTGCCTGCGCCTGTGGGTCCAACAAGGGCTATGCTCTCGCCGGGCTTTGCGGTAAAGGAAAGATCTTCCAGAACGATAGGCCCCGTGTCGTACTTGAAGGTGACGTTCTTGAAGCTCACCTCGCCCTTGATGTCGGGCATTTCCTTTGCGTCGGGAGCGTCGTCCACGGCTATCGGCTCGTCCATCGTTTCAAAGATACGCTCAAGATACGCAACGGCGTTGATAAATGTGTTCATCAGGTTGGAAAGGTTCAGCAAGGGCTGCCAGAAGCGGGAGGCGTAGCTGCACATAGCGACGATGTTTCCAAGAGAAACAACGCCTGTTCCGAACACTAAAAGTCCTGTTATGTAAATAGCGCCTCTTACAACGATAGAGATATCGTCCACGGTAGGCCAAACCATATTGCTGAAAATTACCGCTTTCATCCAGCTTTTGCGGTAATTGTTCTGAAGTCGGTCGAATATCTCGGCGTTTTCCTCCTCACGGGTGAAAAGCTGAGTTACCTTAGTTCCAACGATGCTCTCGTGGATATAGGCGTTCATATTGCTGCTCTTGTTGCTCACCTGCTGCCAAGCGCGGCGCTGTTTGTTCTTGATTATCAGCATTATCCCGAGGAATATCGGAAGTCCGCAGAGAATGACAAGGGCGATCCTCCATGAAACAAAGAACATAAATATGGTGATGAAGATAAGGTTGAATATTTCAAGGATAAAGTTGATAAGACCGTTGGTCATCAGGTCGGAAATGCTGTTTATGTAGTTTATGACACGGGTCAGTATCTTTCCGTGAGGGCGGCTGTCGTAATACTCGAAGGACAGGCGCTGTAAATGCTCGAACAGGTCCTTTCTTATGTCGTAAACTATGTCCTGCCCCACCTTGGTCATTATCTTTGAACGGCTGACGGAAAGAAGGACGCTGACTATTATGGTGAGCAGGAAAAGCCCACTCATTATCAGCACCTCAGTCACGTTCCCCGCAGGAATGGAAACGTCCAGCACATACTGGGTTATCATAGGTCCAAAAAGTCCTGCGATAACGGATAATGCGCTGAGGGTCAGTGAGAAGAATATTTTTCCCTTATATTTTCCGCAGTAGACAAGGGCGCGCTTTAAGTGGCGTATGTCAAACGGGCTTTCAAGGGTCTCGTCAATGTCGAATTTATTTCTTGCCATATCTGTTCCCCCCCTTCCTCAGTGCTGAAGCTCGTAGACTTCACGGTAATAGCACTCGCGCTGTATAAGCTCTTCGTGAGTTCCTATGTCCGCTATGGTGCCGTTCTGGAGAATAACTATCTTGTCGGCGTCCTTGGCGGAGGAAATGCGCTGGGCGATTATAATTTTCGTGCAGGGGAAGTCAAGATTTCTCAGACTTTCCTGTATATGTGTTTCGGTTTCAAGGTCAACTGCCGAGGTGGTGTCGTCAAGAACAAGTATCGCAGGCTTTACCGCCAGCGCTCTCGCAAGAGCGATACGCTGTTTTTGTCCGCCCGAAAGTCCCACGCCGCGCTCGCCGACTATGGTTTCATATCCCTCGGACAGCTTTCTGATAAAGCCGTCTGCGTCGGCGTATTCCGCACAGCGGACTACCTCCTCCTCGCTCATCGAGGTATTGCCGAAAGCGATATTTCCGTCAATGGTGTCGGAGTAAAGGAGAACGTCCTGGGTAGCCATACCGATAGAGCCTCTAAGCTGTTTTAGTTTCAGCATACGCACGTCGTTCCCGTCAACGGTGACCTTGCCGCCGTTCACGTCGTAAATGCGGGCGATAAGCTCCACAAGAGTGGTCTTGCCGCTTCCGGTAGGTCCCATTATCGCTACCGTTTCGCCGGGCTCAATTTTAAGATTTATGTCGTGGAGCACCTGGATATCGCCGTAGCTGAAATCCACGTTCTGAAACTCTATGCTGCCCTTTATTCGTTCGGGCAGGTCGATAGCGTCCTCACGGTCGGCTATCTTGGAGCGCCCGTAGTACACTTCGATTATCTTGTTGGCAGAGGCGGTGAAACGCTGGAAGTCGTTGATTATGGTGCCGATGTTCCTCATAGGGTTGGCAAGGGTCCAGATAAGTCCCGCAAAAGCGGTGAACTCGCCTACCGTTATTCTTCCGCTGATAGCGAAGACGCCGCCTAACAAAAGCTGTATAACGGACAATGCCTGGGCGGTGATTTCAATTATAGGGAAAAAGTCCAGCCAGGTCAGCGCCGCCCTCTTGTTGGCTTTGGAATAGTCCACGCTCTTTTCGTCGAATTTTCCTATCTCGTAATCCTCACGGGCGAACGCCTTTACAACACGGTTACCCGAAATGTTTTCCTCGGCGGCGGTGTTCATCAGCGACAGCTTTTCACGGAGCGTCACATACATTGGGCGCACCTTTTTCTTGAAGAAAAACGATACGCCGAAGATGACAGGAGTGAGCGCGATAAGGCATATTGCGGTGAGCCAGTCCATACTGAAAAAGTAGATTATGGAGGCGATAAACAGCGTCAGGCTCTCAATTACCGTTTTGATTATCCACGCAACGCTGTGGCGCACCATATCTATATCGCCCGTCATACGGGTCATAATGTCGCCAGTTCTGAAACGGTCGTAGAAGGTAGCGTCCTGCTTGTTTATGTTCTCGTACATCTTCTTGCGCACACGGTAGATAAGCGCCTGGGAGGTCACTTCATACAGCATATTCGTGCTGTACTGAATGACGGTCCTCAGGAAGGTGAAGCCTATCATTATCCATACCATCTGCCAGAGCAGAGTGGACTGGGTCTTTATTATGTACGCCGCGTCTTCGGGCATTATAAAGGTGTCGACTATCTGCTGGCTCATCATAGGAGTTACAAGAAACATCACCTGACACACTACGCTGAGACACAATGCGAGTATGTACCGTCCCTTGTAGCCTTCCATATTCGTCCAGAGCCATCTGAAAAGGAACACGGACATTACCTCCTTTTTTGCTTAAATCAACTTAATAAATCACTTAAATATTTAACTAAAAAAAGTGCAGATATACGGTTATTTTATCAGATAACAGCAAAAACACAAGGGGCATTTTATACTAATTTTTGTGAATTTATTGCGTAATTTTTGGTGATTTTTGAGGATAAAACCTTCGCTATTGACTAATATTGAAAAGGGTAGTATAATAGTATAGTATTTAAAATGTAAAATAGGTAATTTATGGATAAAAATACAAGAAAGGTAATTGCCGCTTCATATATAGGCTACATAACCCAGGCGATAGTGAACAACTTCACGCCCTTGCTGTTCGTGTTCTTGTCGGAGGACTTCGGCGTTACGCTGGAGCAGCTCACTTTGCTTATAACCGTGAACTTCGGCGTTCAGCTCGCAGTAGATCTGCTGTCCTCAAAGATATGCGACAGGATAGGATATAAGCCCCTTGTTATAGCGGCTCACCTGTTCAGCGCCGCAGGCTTTATCGGAATGGGAACGCTGACAATGCTCCCTGATCCTTATACGTGGCTTATGCTTTGCTCGGTGCTGTACGCTTTCGGCGGCGGACTTATTGAAGTTATCATCAGCCCTGTTGTGGAGGCCTGCGATACAGATGAAAAATCGGGAGCTATGAGCCTGCTCCACTCGTTTTACTGCTGGGGACAGGTGTTTGCCGTAGGAGCGTCTACGCTGTTCTTTTTCCTGTTCGGCATTGAGAATTGGAGGATAATGGCGGTGATATGGGCGATGATACCGCTGTTCAACGCATTTTTCTTTTCCACCCTGAAAATAAAACAGCTTGCCCCCGAGGGCGGAGCAGTGAAGGTTCGCGTGCTGGCAAAAACGGGGCTGTTCTGGATACTTGTTGTGATGATGCTGTGCGCAGGGGCGGCGGAGCTTTCAATGAGCCAGTGGGCGTCTGCATTTGCCCAGAACGGGCTCGGCGTTGACCCCACCGTGGGAAATCTGGCAGGACCCTGCCTGTTCGCCGTGTTTATGGGCTGTTCAAGGCTGTTTTACGGAAAATTCAGCACAAGGATAAAGCTGGAAAAATTTATGTTGATAAGCTGTCTGCTATGTGTAATAGGCTACCTGACGGCGTGCCTGTCCCCCGTTCCCGCATTTGGATTTGCGGGGTGCGCACTGGTAGGCTTGTCAGTGGGGATAATGTGGCCGGGGACTTACAGCATAGCGGGAGCGAGATACCCCCAGGGCGGAACGGCAATGTTCGCACTGCTGGCGCTGGCGGGAGATATGGGCTGCCTGTCGGGTCCTACTATTGCGGGATTTGTTTCGGGAGCAGACGGAGGACGACTTCAGACGGGGCTTGTGTTCGGGGCGGTGTTTCCTGTTATTCTGGCGATAGGGACAGTATTGCTGACAAAGCAAAAACGCTGAAAAAAATAATGCCCTGCAAAACAATTACTTCGCAGAGCATATGATATATTTGTATACTTTATTTTTTAAACACAGTGCCGTACGGATAGGTTTCTGACGTGTTCTGGTACATATATCCGACAAGATAATCCGAAGCGGAGCCGCTTTTTATCGGAAGCACCGCATATGAAACGATCTTATTCTGTTTCAGGAAAGCAAGAACTATTTCATCGTCATACGGTATCGAGCCTAAATCAGATACGTTTGAGACGTCCAGCTTTTCGCACGCCGATTCTATGCCGTAAGCCGAATCCACGATAACAGTATCCCATTCAAATTCGGTATTATCCAGCGACAGCTGGGAATGCTCTGAAACATACTCGTTTATCATTTCGCTTACTTTTGGGTCAGGCCGGCTTTCAGCGGAAGAACACCCTGACATTATCATCATTACAGCGGCGGCACAAGCGAACATTTTATATATCAGTCTCACAAAGATACAGTCCTTTCAATTTGGTATTCAGTTAGAAGTGGCAGAATTGGTTTCCAATAAATATGTATACTGTATCCCATTTGCGACAAAACGAACCAGCTTTCCGTTTTCAACAGCATTAGCAATATTACTACAAATAATATACGGTATTGTCATTCCGTTTGAGGGGCGACTTGGAAAAGTCATAGTTTTTAACAATTCACGACCTCTGCTGTTATTGATTAAATCCATTTGAGTATCAATATCATTAATGTTATAATCAGGAGAACCCGACTCGTGCGCTGTCGCAAACGACTTCATATATTCTTGGCTCGTCCCGCGCGCGCCTAATGCATTCCAAAGGGCATGCCTGTAAGCATCTCCATTTGTAGCCCAAGTATTTGATCCGAATCTCTTCTTCTCCTCTTTATTTGCATAATCAGCCTGTACTAAAACTACAAGTCCCCAAGTTGGATTGCGATTAAAAACAGCTACTTCTTCATCATTCAATTCAACAAGTGAAGAAGGCAAATATTTTGAATAATCATTAGATATGGTTGAAATATCAGTGGGTACTTTATTTATTGTTCCTAATTCTTCATTCAATTCCGCAATAGAATAATCAGCATTTTTGTTAATATATTCCTCAACTATTTTTAGCATTTCCTTGACGTCCGAACCCAATGTATCAGAATTATAGCACTCCTCAAAATCAAAGTATTCCATATATACTTTAAAATCTTCTTCATAAGCTGCATATTCTATTTCTTCTGATTTTTCCGAAACAGTAATACCTTCAGCAAAAATATTTCCACAGCCTAATGTGGCTACTGTGCTGAGAAGCAACACAAAAGAAATAATTTTGCCATTTCTCTTAATTTTTTTCATAATTTTACCCTCTTTTCGTTTTATTTTGCAAAATAATTACTGCTAAAACAGTCATAGACTGTTTTACATATATTCATTATACTTACTAATTAACAACTTGTCAATAATATATAAAAATTATATATAAATATATAAATTAATTAACAATTTATATAATATGTAAATAACTCTCTAAGTTATTTAAAAATAAACTACAAGGAGGATACTATGAAACGTCAGGACTACATATCCTGGGAGGAATATTTTATGGGAGTGGCTCTCCTTTCCGCCCAGAGGAGCAAGGACAGCTCAACGCAGGTGGGCGCCTGCATAGTGGGCAGGGACAAAAAGATAGTGTCCGTTGGCTACAACGGTATGCCCAGCGGGTGCAGTGACGACGAGATGCCTTGGGAGAGAGAGGGAGAAATGCTGGACACGAAGTACGCCTATGTCTGCCATGCGGAGCTTAACGCTATCCTCAACAACAACGGCGGCTCGCTGAAGGGCACTACTATCTACGTCACCCTTTTCCCCTGCAACGAATGTGCAAAGGCTATCATTCAGTGCGGTATCAGGGAGATAGTTTACCTTGACGACAAATACTGCGACGCAGACAACACCGTCGCCGCAAAGCGCATGCTGGACCTTGCGGGGGTGAAGTACAGAAAATATCAGTCAAACGGCAAAGAAGTTACCGTAAAGCTGTAAAACTATGGTGGAATGTTTGTTAGTCGGCGCAGGGGGATTTGTAGGCTCGGTGCTGAGGTATCTTGCGGGGCTTATCCCCGTGGGAGCGCAGGGCGGATTTCCCGTAAAAACGCTTTGCATAAACGTTATCGGCTCGTTTCTCATTGCGCTTATCGCAGCTTTGGCGGTAAAGCACACGGGCTTTGACCCCAGGCTGTCGCTTATGCTGAGAGTGGGGCTTTGCGGCGGGTTCACCACCTTTTCCACCTTCGCTTACGAATCGGCGGAGCTGATAAAAGGCGGACACTGGGCGGCGGCGCTTTGCTATGCGCTGGCAAGCGTTGTTTTAAGCGTGCTTGCCGTATTTGCGGCGCAAATAATCACAAAATAAAATATATTATAAAAGGAGAAAAAACGATGGCAGAATTTTCAGTTCTTACAAAAACGGAAAAAGAGGACGCTGCGGCAGAGGCTATGCTGAGAGCTGCGGAAAAGAAAGGCTTTCAGAAAGGCATACTGGCGGGAGCGCTGGTGGCGGCAATAACTAACATAATCCTCACAGTCGCAGAATACGTCATCAGGCAGGCGGCTGAAGAAGAGGCAGAGAAAAATGCGGAAGAGGACGATTACGCATTTTAAATTTCCCGTATAAAGAAAAGCAGGAGATGAAAGAACGTATGGAAAAGGAGATAAGGCAGGGGTACTATGAGGGCGAACGCTCCCTGTTTCAGAGCCATGGGCTGAAGATATATGACACGGTCTTCGGCGAGGGCGAATCCCCGCTTAAGGAAAGCAGAGATATAGAGCTTTACGGCAGTATGTTCAAGTGGAAATATCCCCTTTGGCACTGCGAGAACGTTAAGGCGGAAAACTGCGCCTGGTTCGATATGGCGAGAGCAGGCGTGTGGTACAGCAAAAACATTGAGGTAAAAAGCTGTCTTATTGAGGCGCCGAAAAATTTCAGGCGGTGCGAGGGGCTGAAAATTTCCGATGTGAGTATGCCTAACGCCGCCGAAACGCTGTGGCAGTGCAGGGACGTTAAGCTGAACGGGGTCAGCGCAAAGGGCGATTATTTCGCTATGAACTGCTCCGATATGGAGATAGACGGGTTGGAGCTGTACGGAAACTACTCCTTTGACGGGGCGGAAAACGTGGTTATACGAAACTCAAAGCTGCTGTCAAAGGACGCTTTCTGGAACAGCAAAAACATCACCGTTTACGACAGCTTTATTTCGGGGGAATATCTGGGCTGGAACTCGGAGGACCTGACGCTGATAAACTGTACTGTTGAGAGCCTTCAGGGAATGTGCTGTATAAAAAATCTGGTGATGAAAAACTGCAAGACGATAAACACCACCCTCGCTTTTGAATATTCCACCGTTAATGCGGAGATAGAGGGGAAGATAGACAGCATCATCAATCCCGCAGGGGGAGTTATCACCGCCGACTGCATAGGCGAGATAATACTTGACAAGGACAAGGTGGACCCCGACAAGACAAAAATAATTTGCAGGAACGGAGGTCCCTGCAAATGCATAGCGGTATAAAAACGGCGGCGGCGATACTGTTCGCCGTTTTATTCAGCGGGTGTCAGTTGTCTGCTGATGATACGGCGCAGGCGGGAACTGCGGCGGGAACCTCGGAAACGGTCATTTCCGAAACCTCCGCCGAAAGCAATATTACCGAAATCGAGGAAGATGATTTGAACATAAGTATCGAAGTGGGCGGAAAGACCTTTTCCGCAGAGCTTTACGACAACGAGGCGGCGCAGGCTTTTGCAGAAATGCTGCCGCTGACTCTTGATATGAACGAGCTTAACGGCAACGAAAAGTACTACTATCTGGACAGCTCTCTGCCCGCCGCACCCCACGTTCCCGACGGAATACAGGAGGGGGACATAATGCTGTACGGCTCAGAGTGCGTGGTGCTGTTCTACAAGAGCTTTTCCACCTCGTACAGCTATACGCCGCTGGGACAGGTCAAGGACGCGCAGGGGCTTGCGCAGGCGCTTGGAACAGGCGGCATTACAGTAACTTTCAGAAAACAGGTGAACCTATGAAATATGATTTTGACAGCGTTATCAACAGGCGGGGGACAGGCTCGCTGAAATGGGACGTTAAGGAAAACGAACTGCCTATGTGGGTGGCGGATATGGATTTCAGGACTGCTCCCGAAATTACAGAGGCGATAGAAAAGCGGGTACTGCACGGGGTTTACGGCTATTCCGTAATGCCTGAGGAATGGTACGACGCTTATACAAGCTGGTGGAAGGACCGTCACGGGCTGGAGATGGAAAGGGACGGGCTCATTTTCTGCACTGGCGTTGTTCCCGCAATATCAAGCGCAGTGCGCAAGCTGACTACTCCCGCTGAAAAGGTGCTGATACAGACTCCCGTTTACAACATCTTTTTCAACTCCATACTGAACAACGGGCGGCAGGTGGAGGAATGCCCGCTGAGATACGAAAACGGCGTTTACGACGTTGATTTTGAGGAGCTTGAGGAAAAGCTGTCCGACCCGCAGATAACACTGATGATACTGTGCAATCCTCATAATCCTGTGGGAAAGATATGGGACAGAAACGCCCTTGCAAAGATCGGCGCTCTTTGCGCAAAATACAGCGTAACTGTGCTGTCTGACGAGATACACTGCGACATCACCGACCCCGACTGCGCATACGTTCCCTTTGCGTCGGTGAATGAGGAATGCGCAGGGATAAGCGTTACCGCCATCGCGCCCACCAAGGCGTTCAATCTGGCGGGACTTCAGACGGCGGCGGTCTATATAAAGGACAAAAAGCTGCGGCACAAAATGTGGCGAGGGCTGAACACCGACGAGGTGGCGGAGCCGAACGCTTTCGCTGTTACGGCGGCGGTGGCGGCGTTCACAAAGGGCGGCGAGTGGCTGGACGAGCTGAGAGAGTATTTGTTTGAAAACAAGCGAATTGTAAGGGAATTTCTGGAAAACGAGCTGCCGCAGGTAAGGCTGACGCCGTCGCAGGCGACCTACCTGCTGTGGCTGGACTGCGGGGCGGTGACCGACCGTTCCAAGGCGCTGGCGGAATTTATCCGCAGCGAAACGGGACTGTTTTTGTCCCACGGCGAGCAGTACGGCGGCAACGGAAATAGGTTCCTGCGCCTGAATATCGCCTGCCCGAAACAAGTTCTAAAGGACGGACTCTCACGGTTGAAAACGGGTATAGTAAGGTTCGGAAAATAAAGCGCTGCGGCGGACAATGTTGTGCGTTGGGGGAGACCCTTTTGGAAAAGGGTCGTCCCCCAAACCCCCTCCCTAAAACTTCT
>CANRGJ010000003.1 GCA_947630175.1 uncultured Ruminiclostridium sp.
TTTTAAATCCGCCCGCAAAGCGGACACAACCTTTCGGCAGTTTACAGTTGACAGTGTACAGTGTACAGTTGTGGTATCGCCTGCAAATTTTCACCTGTCATTTCAAATCCGTTTTCGCCAAAGGCGAAAACACCACAACTGTCAACTGTCAACTGTACACTTTTCACTGGCAACCGGCAAAGCCGGTTGCCAACTGAGCCTTTGATTACGGGACGGGTTACCTGCTCACAGTCGGAGATACGCTTAATGCTGCTCGGTTCCCCGCCTGACATGGTTCACGGCTCCGTCTTGAGCAGGGCTTCCCGACCCGTAATCAAAGGCTCAGAAGACATTCTGAAGTTCAAAGCTCAATAAAATAATTTTATCGTAAGAGTATTTAATATATTATAACCTATATATGGGAAAAAATCAAGCGGGTAAATCCGAAAAAATTAACAAAACGGGCGATTTTAACCGCCCGTTTTTTGCCGTATTTTACCTCTTTATTTAACTACAATATTCACTAACTTTGCGGGAACGCCAATGGCTTTTACCACCGTTTTGCCCTCTATCAGCTTTTTCACGCCCTCGTCCTCCAAAGCGGCGGCTACAAGTCCGTCCTTGTCAAGGGCGGCGGGAACGTTCAGCTTCGCCTTTACCTTGCCGTTTATCTGAACAGCTATCTCAACGGTTTCCTCAACGCAGAGGGCTTCGTCGTATTTGCACCATTCCTGCTGGTTCAGCACGCCCTCACAGCCGATGTTGACGTAAATTTCTTCGGAAATGTGTGGAGCGAAGGGGTAAAGCAGGGTGAGGAATATCTTCATCTCGCCCCGATTAACGCTTCCCGTTGCGGAGATCTTGTTCAGCAGGCTCATCAAAGCGGCTATGGCAGTGTTGAATTTCAGCGTTTCAATGTCCTCGCTCACCTTTTTGATAGTGCGGTGGATTTCCGCTTCCAGCTCCTTGCGGCAGGAATCGTCCTCGTTGCAGATGTCCTGCAGCGCCCATACTCTGTCAAGGAAACGCTTGCAGCCCTTTATTCCCTCGTCCTGCCAGGGGGCGGCTTTCTCAAAGTCACCGATGAACATTTCGTACAGGCGGACGGTGTCTGCGCCGTAATCGCGGATAACCTCGTCGGGATTTATTACGTTGCCTTTGGATTTGGACATTTTGGTGAACTGTCCGGGATTTTCAGGGTCCTTGCCCAGTATCATACCGTGGCTGGTGCGCTTGTTGTAAGGCTCGGGGCAGCTCACAACTCCCAGATCGTAAAGGAATTTGTGCCAGAAGCGGCTGTAAAGCAGGTGAAGGGTGGTATGCTCCATACCGCCGTTGTACCAGTCGACGGGAAGCCAGTAATCCAGCGCCTCCTTGCTTGCTACCGCGTCCTTGCAGTGAGGGTCGCAGTACCTCATAAAGTACCAGCTTGAGCCAGCCCACTGGGGCATTGTGTCGGTCTCCCTCTTTGCAGGACCGCCGCAGTGAGGGCAGGTGGTGTTTATAAAGCTGTCAAGAGTGGAAAGCGGGCTTTCCCCCGTGTCGGTGGGGAGATAGCTTTCCACCTCGGGGAGCATAAGGGGCAGTTCCTCCTCGGGGATAGGCACCCAGCCGCATTTTTCACAATATACCAGCGGTATGGGCTCGCCCCAGTAGCGCTGACGGCTGAACACCCAGTCGCGCAGCTTGTAATTCACCTTTTCGTGACCCTTGCCGTTTTCTTTCAGCCATTTTTTTATTTCCACCTTGGCGTCCTCAACGGAAAGTCCGTCAAGAAATCCGCTGTTTACCATAATTCCCGTGGCGCAGTCGGTGAACGCCTCTTTCGTAACGTCGCCGCCCTTTACCACCTCGATAATGGGCAGATCAAACACCTTAGCAAATTCATAGTCGCGGGTATCGTGTGCAGGTACCGCCATAATCGCGCCTGTGCCGTAGGTCATCAAAACGTAGTCGGAGATGAATATGGGTATCTCTCTGCCGTTCACGGGGTTTATTGCAGTTACTCCCGCCAGCTTGACGCCGCTTTTTTCCTTGTTCATCTCGGTGCGGTCAAAGTCGGATTTTCTTGCGGCTTTTTCCTGATACTCCCGTATCTCCGCCATATTGGTCAGCTTGTCCGCCCACTTTTCAATATAGGGGTGTTCGGGGGCGATTACCATATAAGTTGCTCCGAAAAGGGTATCGGGACGGGTGGTGTAAACGGTAAGCACATCTCCCGCCGTGGTGTCAAAGTTCACCTCTGCGCCCGTTGAGCGTCCTATCCAGTTTATCTGCGAGGTCTTTACACGCTCGGGATAATCCACAAAGTCAAGGTCCGCAAGCAGTCTGTGAGCGTACTGCGTTATTTTCAGCATCCACTGGGATTTAACCTTGTGTACCACTTCTCCGCCGCAGCGCTCGCAGCAGCCGTTCACTACTTCCTCGTTGGCAAGCACGACCTTGCAGGAGGTACACCAGTTCACGGACATTTCCTTTTTATAGGCAAGCCCTTTCTTGAAAAGCTGTAAGAATATCCACTGGGTCCACTTGAAATATTCTGGGTCGGTGGTATTCACCTCTCTGTCCCAGTCAAAGGAAAGTCCCAAAGACTTTAACTGCTGTTTAAAGCGGGCGATGTTGTTCTGTGTTACAACAGCGGGGTGTATCTTATTTTTTATGGCGTAATTCTCCGTGGGCAGGCCGAACGCGTCCCAGCCCATTGGGAACAGCACGTTATAGCCCTCCATTCTGCGCTTGCGGGCTACGATGTCAAGCGCCGTGTAGGGGCGGGGGTGACCGATATGAAGTCCCTGGCCTGAGGGGTAGGGGAATTCCACCAGAGCGTAATATTTGGGCTTATCGCTTCCGTTTTCTGCGTGGAAGGTCTTATGCTCGTCCCAGTAATCCTGCCATTTCTTTTCTATTGCCGCATAATCGTAATTCTTTTTCATCTTCATTTCCTCTGAGTAATTTTTTTGCATTTACGGAAATATTATAATACCGTCATACCCTGTTTGTCAAGCAAAAATTGGTTTTGCGGCATTTTTTCGGTTGACAGTGGGAAAAATTTGTGTTATACTGTTTGTTGCTGAGTTTCAGATATTGGGCTATAGCCAAGTGGTAAGGCAACGGACTTTGACTCCGTCATTCCAGTGGTTCGAATCCACTTAGCCCAACCAAAAAGCTGCGTGCGCCGACGTATGGAGGCGTGCGCAGGTTTTTGCATTTGGTCTTGCGGATTCGAACCACTAGGTTCAGAATCCACTTAGCCCAACCAAAAAGCTGCGTGCGCCGACGTATGGAGGCGTGCGCAGGTTTTTGCTTTTGGTCTTGCGGAGGCGAACCATGAGGTTCAAAATCCACTTAGCCCAACCAGCCGCTGAGGTGAGATTATAGGTGATAGAACGTATGGTCCCGACGGCAGAGCTGATGTAGATACAGACTATACAGATCATGGAAACCTAAGCAGCATCCTGAAGCCCCTCATAAACATAAGTGGGATTGGACTAATCCTACTGCTCCAAAAAGATTGCCATGGGGTTTTTGATAAACACGAAAGGGATAAATTTATGGTTCTTAATGATTGGTTGAGTATTGCAGAGCAAAACAGAGAAGTAGATTTTTGTTATAAAAATTGTAAATATTCCATAAGTGTTAATAATTATGGGCGTTGGTTTTTAACAAAATATAGTGAACCCGAAAAAGCACAAGAATACAATTCCTTTAAAGACTTAATTTTTAATTCATACATTGAAAAAAAACAATTTTTTCAAATCTGTGAATTGCTTGATGTGATTGCAATTTATTAATTAATGAGATTATTGTTAATGTCTAGAAGGTATTGTTACCTATAATTATACCTTTGACGCTTTCGGCAATCTGACTGATTCCACAGGTAATACTGAAAACAGCTACCTCTACCGCGGCGAGCCCTCAAGGAAGGTTGTGGGTATCTATATTTTTGAAAACATTTTTAAAAAGCGAGGACAAAATGGACTTTAACACCTGTTTTGAAAAGCTGCTCTGTCAGCTTGCAATAGAATTCAACTGCTCTCCCGACGATTTTCGACGTGAGGAAAATGTGCTTACTTTGTCGAAATTTGACGAAAGGGCGAGGGCTTACAGCGACGAAAAATACTTTTTCCGTATGGTCACTGCGGGGAGCAACGCGGTTATTACCGCCGACCAGCGTTTACACCCTTTTCTGCGGGGATTTATGGGGAAAACGGGGCATTTTTTGTTTGAGCTGCCCAACCTGCTCCCGCTGGAAAAGGAGCTGAACAAGTACGGGCAGACTCTTTCCCAATCCTCTCATATGTTCCTGCCCTGCCGTGAGGTACAGCCGAGGCTGGCTCTGCCTGTGAAGTGGTTTTACGGCGAGGAGATATTCCCGTTTTACGGGGACGAGCGCTTTCCCAACGCTATATGCGAGAAATTTATTCCCCGCAGGCCCGACCGCATAGTGGTCTGCGCCTATGACGGGGAGGAAATTATGGGAATGGCGGGCTGCTCCGAAGACGCAAAGGGCTGGCTCCAGATAGGGATAGACGTTATGCCGAAGTATCGCTCACAGGGTGTGGGAACGTATCTTGTGACGCTGATGAAAAACGAGATTGAAAAGCGGGGAGATATTCCGTTTTACGGCACAAGCCTTTCTAATTATCATTCCTGGAATATCGCGCTGAACAGTGGGTTTAAGCCGAGTTGGGTGGAAATAACGAGCAGACCGAAATAAAAATATATCATAAAAAGTCGTCTGACGGAATTTTTTCCGTCAGGCAATTTGATATTTTTGTTATTTTACGGTATAATTCTGAGTAAGTGATCTTCTTGATAGATTGAAATTGACGGAGGAATTATAATGGT
The DNA here is from genome assembly GCA_947630175.1 of uncultured Ruminiclostridium sp. GTDB lineage: Bacteria > Bacillota > Clostridia > Oscillospirales > Ruminococcaceae > Ruminiclostridium_E. The sequence continues at coordinate 4,828 of CANRGJ010000003.1, forward strand.
ACTTTTAGTTGTAGATACGCAAAAAGGAATTACAAATAATAAACTTTTTAAGTTTGAATTGTTTGAGTCTCATGTAAAAGAACTGATTGAAAAAGCCCGTCAAAACAATATTGAGATCATCTTTATCCGACACGATGACGGCGTTGGCTGCGAACTTACAAAGGGCAATGAAGAATTTGAAATATATGATTTGTTTAAACCTGCCGAAAATGAACTTGTTTTTGATAAAAGCGTAAACAGCGCATTTAAAAATACAGGCTTGTTGGAATATCTGAAGCAGAAAAATGAAAACACAATTATAATTATCGGACTGCAAACCGATTACTGCATAGACGCAACTGTAAAATCAGGTTTTGAACACGGTTTCAAAATGATCGTTCCCGCTTATACAAACAGTACGTTTGATAATATGTATATGACTGCTGAGCAAACCTACAAATATTACAACGAATTTATATGGAACAAAAGATATGCTGAATGTATCCCTTTTGATAAAACTCTTGAACTGATGAATAAATAATACCATCGGCTGACAGCCGATGGTATTTTTTCTTATTTTGTTTTATTGTTGTTTCCCCAATTCCTGCCTCATCACTCCGCACAAATACAGCGACCCGCAAACTACTTTAAGCTGATTCCCCGTTTCCTCCGCCAATTTTATCGCTTCGGCAGGGCTTGCGGCTTTTTGGCAGAATTTCCCCGCTTTTTCGGCGATTTTCGCTATTTTCTCGGCGGGGACGGCGTCGGGGGAGAAAAAGTCCGCCGCCACAACGCTGTCAAACAGCGGGAGCAGTAATTTCAGCGCTCCCTCCCAGTCCTTTGTTTTCAACATTCCCGTAACAAGGGTCTTGCTGTCGGCGTTTTCTTTCAGCAGGGCGGAAACGGCGGCGGCGCCTGAAACGTTGTGCGCTCCGTCTATCAGCCAGCCGTTTTTGAAACGCTCCGTTCTTGCGGGTACGGCGGCGTTTTCCAAAGCAAAGCGTATGCTTTCCTCGGAAACGTTCAAAAGTCTTAACGTTTCTATTGCGGCGACGGCGTTCACCGCCTGATGCTTTCCGCACATTTTCGTGCGGAAGTGCGTCTGATAACTAATATATGCGCGCTGTGCTAAGAAAAAGCGCCCCGAATTTATAAAAAATCCGAGGCGGGTCATTTCATTTTGACTATAATAAACGAAGCCTGTATACTTGCTTTAAATCATAAATTTGCAGCGCGCTTCCCAATTTTTAAAATTTGTGCCTGTTATTCGTCGTGCATATATGGATTTTAAAATATTAAGAGAATCGCAGCATCCGCCTGTTGACCCAAAAACAAAGGGCCACTCTTTTTCTGAGGTTTTGTTAATAGGCTGACATATTTTAGATACGTATCATCTGAATATACGTCAGTTGACCGTTGTTCCCCGAAACCGTGCGGGATAACGGGACAAAGCCCATATTACTGTATAAATGTCTTGCGATGGTGTTTTCACTATATACGGACAGGCGGACTGATTTTCCCTGAGCTTCAACCGCTTTTATCAAATACATTATCATCGAACACCCTATGCCGCGTCTTCGCTCACTTTCGCGCACGCACACATCGTCAATATAGCAATACATTTTCCCGGGGTAATCATAAAAGGTTTCTTTTATTTCATTTACTGCTTCCTCAAAGGTCGAGGGCGGCTCCACCTGTGCATCTGCAAACGCTTTCTTGATAATATCTGAATTCCAGGAAAACTCGTCGTATTCATACAGAGATGCAATTGCGACAATTTTATTGCTCTTTTTTAATACATAGTAATGTTTTTTACTAAACTTAGATGACTGATTACTGAACAGATAAGGCATTACTTTTTTCGCATTGTTTAGCGAACCAAAAAGCTTTTTATAGACGACAACATCACTGCCATATACCAGCTCTGCCGCTTCATCAAAGTCACTTTCATCCGACAGCTGTTCTAAGTGAGAAATAGATTGATGTAAATATACGGAACAAGGAATAATAATGGGGCTGACCCAAATTTTATCGAAGCTTGGATTTTCAAATACATTGGCTATTCTATTTACATTTGGAACACAATAATAAGAACGGCCAAAATCAAATTCATCCTCTGTGATCATCTTAATCCTGATCGAGCTCAGCGGGTCGTTGTTGGCCGGTGACAATACCTTAAAAACAGAATACTTATATCCGTCAACAGATGTGGTGCCGCTGGAATACTGACCGACTATCGGGAAAATAGCCGACTCGACGTTAAATTCGCTCTCCTTAAGCTCCATTCTTTCTTTTTCATCCAGACCTGTTTTTAAATACATAAAAAATGATTTTATTTCTTTAAAAAGCGCATTTTCATCTCCAAAGCCGAAATCAGCCATAACTTTACAAATTTTTTTGCAAAACAGCTTCATCTTTTTTGAATCAAACAGATACCGCTTTCCTGTCGTTTCAAATAAAACTTCATTATTTTCGTCGTGGAAACTGCTGTATTCATCATTTAAATTTATCAACTCATTAAAGCTTTTACAAATTCTTTCTTTAATGCTGTTGACCGTTTCGGAGCGACTGCAAATAATTTCCTTACTATACTGCTCTGCGCTTTTAGCAAGCGTAGCTTTTAATTCTTCGATACACTGCTCTTTTGATTCCTGGAATTCTTGATAAGCACCGGTGGAATTAAGATCAATAATTGCGTCCATTTTACATTGTGAATATCTGAAGACGCCACGATAGAACCGTGTCACAAATGACAAGGTCTGCAATAAGGTATTAGAATAAAAAATAATTTTCTCTTTTACTAAATTTGATAATCCGTGAACCCTTTCACATTCCGTTATAATACTATCTATTGTTGTTGGATAAACGCTGCTTTCGATATCCCACTCTGTATGGCTTAACAGCTTTGTCGCTAATACTACCAACGCTTTTGCGTGACAATCAATTTTTGCATTTTCAGAAGCTCCGGGTACAAGCTTATACTCCGGATTCGTCAAAAATTCATCGCCCTTACATACATTCTCAATCGTTTCTTTTCCGAACCGCCTTATAAAGGCATTCTTTATGCTTTTGTAGCTGCAGCTGTGGCCATGCAGCAGAAATCTCAGAAATTCATATACGCCTTCCTCTAAAAGGAGGAACAATACGATCTCATCCCAACGATAACCGACAATTTCATTGTTATTATACAAAGAGGAAACGTACATTTTTTCAAAAATATCCTGATATTTTTTCCCATACTGACGTACGATTTCGGTTCGCATATCTGAGGTGAGCGCATCGGAAAGAGTGTAGGAAATGTTTTTCAGGTACCTGTTATTTAACAGGATATAATCTCTGAAAAATGTACTTTCATTGTTGTTACGATATAAATTGATAATATCGCAGTCCAAGAAAAAATTTTCTATTACCGCTTTTTTTACAATGACATACTTGTCGGAAACGTCTTCAAATTCTTCATTCATCAACGTCACTGAAATACGGCCTGTGCCTCCGAGCTGAACATAGTTGAGTACTACCGATTGATGTTTCTCTTGTTTTTCATCAAAGTGACGTGCATCAAAGGGCTGAAAATCCTCCACATAATATATTTCAAAAGGGGTTGTGAACATAGTATGGGAATAATCTATTTTCTTGATTCTATCGCTGCTGTTTCCAAACTCGGCAATTATCCCCATCATATTATTTTGAGGCGAATGGTTCAAGCATATTTCAGAAGGATAAAACCGTATTTTTGTTGTCCTTAAAAAATGAAACACTTCAAGGCACTGACAAAAAGCGTCAAAGCCAAAAGATACGCCCACATTACGAGAATGAAGCCGACTTTGCTTTACCATATAAATATATTTGGACAGTTTATTGTTACGGCTGTTAAAGTGAAAAAAATTTGAAATGCCTATCGTTTCAACAAAGCTTTGCGTTTCTTCCGTATCAAGGAGACAGTCTATTTCCAAATTAAGCAGAAGATCGTCAATATATTCCCCGTTTATTTTTACCGGATCACAAGTCTTGTCCAGCATATTATAAATACGCCAGAAGGAATTGTTGCCATTATTATTTTGTTCTTCAACATTTTTCTTCCATGATAAAAAGATATTCCAGACTGTAAGCATAGAGAAAGTCATTGCATTGGAAAAATACTGAAGGCATACTTTTTCATCGCTGAGAAACAGAGGATCTTCATCATCGTAATTAAAAATAATATGTCTTAAATTATCGTCCGGAATATAATATTTTACTTGTTGTAATCTTTCTTCAAGAATCGGCATTTACAATTTCTCCCGCTAATATCTTATACATTTTAAGAGCGTTTCTCTCATCATCGGTAAGCTTAAGACCCGCTTGCTGACGCCTCTGAGATTCCTTTAACAAGCTCTCCTCTCTGAATTTAAACAGGTTCACTTCATTTATGCCCATATTACCATTTTGGATAAGGGCTAAATTCAATTTGTCATTTTCGCTGATAGAAGCTTTTACTGATATTTCTATGTCGTTCATAATGTTGTCCATTGTAAAAGCAGTTCCCTCTGTATCCGGCACGGCATTCGGAACAATAATATATTCTTTGCCGACAAACTCTCCGCCTAATGACTTCTTCTTTAAAAATTCCTCCGTACCTTTTCTGAACTGCCGAGTTATACGCATTACAGTCACTATTTTGGATGAAATGGTCAAGGCGCACTCTCCGGCAAGCTGATTACCGGCGGGAGTGTCCATAATGATCGCTTTACAATGAAAATTTCTGCAAAGTCTGTTCAATGTGGACAGAGACACGTTTCTGGCATCGTAATTATTAGTTTCGCTTAAATAGTTAGCGCCTTCCAGACTGTGAGCTGTAACACAAAGAATCGACCTGTCTAAATTTACGGGAAGACCAACAATGGCACCAATGGGAACAAGCTTGCTGAAAAAAGGGTGCTCTCTTATATCTCCCGCATACTGGTATCCAATCGAGCTGCCTCCCCTTAACACTTGGATCGAATTTATGCCCGACGATCTATCAATGAGATACGACAAACCTTTGCTGTCCAGGTCCAAGTCAAGGACAATGATCGGCTCCTGTTCTGTTGCGCCGAGCTTTTCAGCTATGAAAGGAAGTGTGTTAAAAAGCAGAGATGTTCGTCCTGCACCGCCCTTATATGAGAAAAAAGATACGTTTATCATAATTGTAAACAAAAATCCTTTCTTTAATAATTAAATTCAAAGCCTCCGGCAATAGAATGAGCTATTGCTTCCTCCACAAGCTCTTTGCGATACTCTTCAGAATAATCGAGCGGATTACCTGCGCTTAATTCTTTTAAATTTACAGATCCGTATATCGCAAAAGCCATACGCAGCTCTTTATCCTTTTTCAGCTCATCGGCAATCTGCTGCTCCGACAATCTGTTTCTTTCAGCCTGCAGATAATAGTTCACTGCCTTATTTAACAAGGAGTTGAAATATTCGTCAAGCCTTTCGGAAAAGATAGAGTCAAAAGAACCAACTGCTATGCGTTCCACTTCTTTGTCAAGGTCAGACTTTCTTTCTTTTAATTCTTTGATTTCATTTTCAAGAGAGACAACTTTTTCTCTCTCCTCCATTAATTTTGCTTCATTTTCCTCATTGTTTTTCTTTACAATGCGATTATAAGATGTCTCATTCCCCGACAGCGGCTCCTCGTAGTCATTATAATACTTATAAAACCCTTCAAGTGCAACTACATAATAAAGGTGATTGTTGATATTAAAGCCGTTGTCATCGCCCCACAGCCACTCATCTCCGCTGCTGCAGTTACGCATAATCAGGTCAAGGTTCTGCGTCATTTCAAGCTGAGGATATTGAATCAAAAAGTCAAAGATAATAGAATATGTATTGCAAAGCAAAGGAATCAGATCATATACGACCACATTTTCGCAGGCTCTTCTGAATTGTCTGACAAATGTTTTATAGCGTGACGGATATCTTTCTGAGAAAAACGCCTTGTCCAAACGGAACGAGTCTATTAAGTCCTGCTTTCCATCAACTTCAAGGATACTATATATCTTGCGGATATTTGAAATTGAAAATTGCAGTTGATTGTAAAACCAGTCCTTTTTTTCAGGTCCAATAGCTTCATAATCTTCATCTATACCGGCATTCAGATAGATAGCCAGAATAAAAAGCGTATTAATAACCGCATTATTATCCTGCATATCCAGAATACGAGCAGAAGATATACCGCTAAAGTCACCGCGTACAAAATCGAATATAAGGTCTGTACCCTTTTCTGATAGTTTTGATTCGATATATCGCCCGGAGGATGCTGTCATGATCCTGAATTTGTCGATCAGATCTGCATTTTTTATAACAAACTCTGCATTGCGCTTGAGCAGCTCTTTTTCCGTGTTATTCAGATCCTTTGTATCGAAATCAAGCTTCTTTACATCTGTAACTTTTCTGTCTCCGTAAAAAACCTTTCCGATGATTTCAGGGTAAGCGTTATAAAGTGAAACATATGCATTAGTTGCATGATATGTAAAATAAATTGACGTATCAAAGGATTCGGACTCATTTTCAGGCGCGCAAAAGGTCCAGCCTCTATAATTTATCTCGACAGGTATATTTGCACGGACAAAAAAGTCTTTTCCGTCGATTTGCCTTTTTTTAACGTTTTTCGGATCAACGACCAACACTGCATCTGTGAGAAATCTCATGGAATCTACCAACACTTTTTCTGCCAAAGCAGATAATTCCGCATAGGAAGAAATCTTTTTTCCGGCAATATAAAGCTCATTCTCATGATCAAACGGGGTGTCCTCAATATCATGTTTGTTGGCAAAATTACGCAAGTCGATCATTATTATCATAATTTTAGACGCAGTCTCAACATATGAATCTATCTGACCAGCATCATTCGTATTGCCTCTTATGTATGGCGATGCGTCAAACGAGGGCGGCGCATTGATACCCGATTTGTATACGGATTCAATAACTGTTTTTAACAAAAAGTCAAATTCTTTCCTGAAGCATGATATATCCGCTCCCATATCTTCAAGCTCAAGAATGGTCGAAACTGCCATTGCATTAGATATGGTGCCGAACGCTTTTTCTCTCCCGTCTTTTTCTTCAGACAACGGAAAACCTTTTCCGGCTTCAAACTGTTTGATAAAGCTTTTAAATATTTTTTCACCGATCTCACTAGAAGGACGATAGGTATTAAAAAACTCGTTCGGTTCTTTTTTTCGCTGAATAATATCACTGATTCCGGGCATCTTTTTCATCTCCTCCAATTTTATTATTGTTAATTTTCATTAAAAGCCGTATCCCGGCATTTAACCGATTGCTTTGAATCCTGCCCTCGATCTTAACATTCTGAGCGTTGTAAAAAACATAATCGGATCCGGTATCATTCCTGACCCAAAAAAGTCTCAGCAGCTGCTGCCTGTTTCTGTCAGCATAATCTGTAGGCAAAGCATGAGATATTTTAGAGGAATAATTAATTAAAAAGTTCTCATAGACCAGTAATATATCTTCTATATACCTGCCGTGTATAGTTCTTTTTACCTCGTTTATAGTTTTATCAATACCATTCTTGTCTACAAAATCTATGCAGTATCTTGTAATGAAGTAATAAATATTTCCTTCGCTCGCTGCTAATTGCCATTCTATGGGCTTTTCCTGTCCATCTTCTTCAAAAGGATATTTACCGAACTGATATATATCTTTCGTTCCATCTGTATAATGCGGCAATTCATGAATGAAAGAACTGCGTGTATTGATCAATTGTTCTTCCTTAGCGTTATCTTTCTTAGAAACGCCAACGATAAGTTCTGCCGCCCCATCCATTGTGATATACTTACCATTTAATAATAAATCTCTGAATTTATCATATTTATCTGAATATAGCACATCTCTTGTTTTCTCTGAAGCCAGATAAAACAATTCTCTGTCATTTTCTGCCTTAGTAATAACAGGAGTGATGCGAAAAAAAGTTCTTTTTTTTCTTAATTCCATAAGCATGTCCAGCTCCTTCTGAACCGCATCGCTTATCAAAGAATCACAACTCAGAAAAATAATTGCACCCACAGTATGAGGGTTGTTGATATATTCCACGACCCGCTCATCCCATACATCTCCGGGATCCAGTTCCTTGTCATACCAATAGTTAACGTCGTTTATGTACAGTTCATTCAAAAGTTCATAAACACAATCTTTATCCTTGTGAGAATAGCTTACAAAATAATACCTGGAATTCCGGCGGTTTTGCCTGTCTAAATATGTTTTTGGACGCATATCTTCTTGTAAACAACGCATTTCGTTTTTCTCCTAAAATCTGATCTTTTACAAATTCAAGATCCAAAAAAACAGCTACATATACATAATATATTATATCACCTTTATTTATTTTTTCAATAGGTAATATACACTTATTTTCATTGTCATTATAGATTTACCCGTTAAAATAAGAGTAAAAACCAAAACAGCCTGTCATATTTATGACAAACGGGAGCCGTTTAAATATCCCCGTTTTTATTTTTCCAATTCCTGCCTCATCACCCCGCACAAATAAAGCGACCCGCAAACTACTTTAAGCTGATTTTTTGTTTCCTCCGCCAATTTTATCGCTTCGGCAGGGCTTGCGGCTTTTTGGAAGGATTTCCCCGCTTTTTCGGCGATTTTCGCTATTTTCTCAGCGGGGACGGCGTCGGGGGAGAAAAAGTCCGCCGCCACAACGCTGTCAAACAGCGGGAGCAGCAATTTCAGCGCTCCCTCCCAGTCCTTTGACTTTAACATTCCCGTAACAAGGGTCTTGCTGGCGGCGTTCTCTTTCAGCAGGGCGGAAATGGCGGCGGCGCCTGAAACGTTGTGCGCTCCGTCTATCAGCCAGCCGTTTTTGAAACGCTCCGTTCTTGCGGGAACGGCGGCGTTTTCCAAAGCGAAGCGTATGCTTTCCTCGGAAACGTTCAAAAGTCTTAACGTTTCTATTGCGGCGACGGCGTTCACCGCCTGATGCTTTCCGCACATTTTCGTGCGGAATTTTTCGTTTTTGTAGGTAAAGCCCGTCCCCTCAAGGGTGGAATAAAGTATTTTTATATCCTCGTTTTTGGGGACGGTAAGCGGTGAGTTCATCTCTTTTGCCCTGTTTTTCAGCACGGAAATGACCTCGGGGTGCTGAAAGGGGGAGGAAACGGCAGGGCAGTTTTCCTTGATTATCCCCGCCTTGTGGACCGCTATCTGGGCGGGGGTGCTGCCAAGAATGGCGCAGTGGTCAAGGTCGACGGTGGTTATCACGGAAATTTCGGGGCAGATCACGTTGGTGCAGTCCAATGTCCCCCCTATTCCCACCTCTATCACCGCATAATCGCAGTTTTTGTCGGCGTAGTAAAGAAAAGCGGCGGCGCAGAGTATCTCAAACTGGGAATAGTCCTTACAGCCTGTTTTTTCAGCGGCAATTTTCACAAGTCCTATGTAATGAGCAAAATCCTCCTGTGAGATAGGAACGTTGTCAAGCTGTATGCGCTCCTCCACAAAATTTATGTAGGGGGAGGTGAACTTTCCCGTATGAAAGCCGCTTTTCATCAGTCCCAGACAAACGTATTCGCAGACACTCCCCTTGCCGTTGGTGCCTGCGACGTGGATACATTTCAATTTTTTGTACGGCTCGCCCAGCGCCGCCGTAAGTCCCTTAAAGCGGGACAGGTCGGCGACGGGAGCGCCCGCCTTCGTAAAGGAGCCAAGATACTCCAGAGCCTCTCCGTGCGTCATATTTTCCCTCTATTTCATCAGGGCAATAAAGGCTTTCGCCTTGCTTGCCACCATTTTGTCGTTGTCGAAGGAAAGCGCCTCTACCGCTTGTCCTATCTCCAGCCAGCGGAGCTGAGCTATCTCCTCCTGCTGGGGGATAAGGTCGTGGCTGGTCGCCATTCCCACAAAATATACCACCGTCTTTCTCGTCCCTCTCCTGGGGGAAAAGGTGACGGTCTCACGAAAGCCCGTGTCAAGAAGAACATCAAGTCCCGTTTCTTCCTTTATCTCACGGCGGGCGGTCTGCTCCTCGGTCTCTCCCTCCTCCATATGTCCTTTGGGAAAGCCCCAGCAGCCCGATTTTATATTTTTCACAAGCATTATTTCCACGTTGCCGTGGTATCGTCTGTACACGATAGCTCCGCAGGATTTTTCATAAAGCAATTTTTTCACCCGTCCTCATTTGCAAGGCTGACAATTCCAACAAATATAGTATAACACAAAAGCAGTCAAAAGTCACTAACTTTTGAAAATTTTCAGGACAATAAAAATGAAAGGGCTCCGCAGAAGCTGCGGAGTCCTTTCGATGTATGTGAAAAAAGGGGAAGTGGAGATGTTGTCGGTAAAAACACAGAAATATTGCTTTTCATTTGCCTTTTACCTGCTGCAATTACAATATAGCACATTTTTCTTAAAATGTCGATTACAAAAGGGTTACAATTTGGTTACGATTTGGTAACAATTATTACAAATCTGTAACATAAGGGCTTTTTCATTGACAAGGGAAAAAAGTTTTGCTATCATTATTTTGTGAATAATATATCCGAAAGGAAAAGGAATATATGGATAAAATTTTGCTGGTAGAGGACGACAGGACGATAGTTTCCAACCTCACGGAATATCTTAAGGGACAGGGCTTTGACGTGAAAAGCGCGTCGGGGCAGACCGAGGCGCTGAACGTGCTGAGAGAGGGCGGCTTTGAGCTGGTGCTGATGGACGTTTCGCTGGAGGAGGGAAACGGCTTTTCCGCCTGCTCTGCGGTGAAGAGCGAATTTGGGCTTCCCGTTATCTTCCTCACCGCCTCGGGGGACGAATACAGCACCGTTACAGGTTTTGATCTGGGTGCGGACGATTATATACCCAAGCCTTTCCGCCCACGGGAGCTTGTTTCCCGCATAAAGAACGTACTGCGCCTGACGGGAAAGGGCGGCGGCGCAGTGGTCAGGCTGGGGAACGTCACCGTTGATACCGTAAAGGGGGCGGCTTACAGGAACGGGAACGACCTGTTCCTCTCTGCGCTGGAATACAGGCTTTTGCTGGTGTTCATCAACAACAGGGGACAGCTACTCACAAGAGAGCGTCTGCTTGACGCCATATGGGACGCGGCGGGGGAATTTGTCAACGACAACACTCTCACCGTGTATATAAAAAGGCTGAGGGACAAGCTGGAGGACGACCCGCAAAAGCCTGAGATAATCAAAACAGTCCGCGGACTGGGATATATAATGGAGCGTTAAATGAAAAACAACAGAGTCTATATTTTGCTGTTACTGCTGACTTTGGCGGCGTGGGCGGCGTTTTCTCTCATATTCGGGTGGATATGCGGGCTTTGCGTGCTGGGGATCTGCGTTTTGTTTGATATTGTATTCATCGTATACGATATTTCCCGCAAAAATAAAATAAAGTGGCTCTCCGCCGACCTGAACGCCCTGCTCCACGGAGACAGCAGGATAACTCTGGACAGGTATTCGGAGGGGGAGCTGAGCGTCCTGCAAAGCGAGATATCCAAGATGACGGTCACGCTGAACGAGCAAAGCCACCGCCTTGCGGAGGACAAGGTGTTCCTTGCCGACTCCATAGCCGACATCTCACATCAGATAAGAACGCCGCTGACTTCCATAAACATAGTCACCTCCCTGCTGTCGGAGGAGGATATCACCGAGGAACGGCGGCGTGAGCTTATGCGGGAGCTTGACAGACTGCTGGCAAGAATAGACAAGCTGATAAATATTCTGCTGAAAATATCGAAATTTGACGCGGGAGCGATAAAATTCAAAAAGGAAAAGATCTCCCTTGAAGATATGATAAGGACTGCCGCACAGCCCATGAACGCCGCTATGGAGCTGAAGGGTCAGGCTCTTGAGATAGACGCCGAGGGAGACTTTATCGGCGACATACAGTGGACGGGAGAGGCTTTGGGAAACATTATCAAAAACTGCTGGGAGCATACCCCCGACGGCGGAAAGATAAGCGTTTTTGCCCGTGAGAACGCCCTTTACAGCGAGGTGATAATTTCCGACAACGGAAGCGGCATTTCCGAGGAGGACCTGCCCAACGTGTTCAAGCGGTTCTACAAGGGGAAAAATTCGGGGACGGACAGCTTCGGCATAGGTCTTGCTCTGGCGAAGATGATAGTAACGGGTCAGGGCGGAGCGATAAAAGCGGGAAATTCCCCCGACGGCGGAGCGAGGTTTACGGTGAGGTTTTATAAAAGCACGGTATGACAGTTGACAGTGCAAAGTGCAAAGTGTAAAGTTGTGGAGTTTTCGCCTTTGGCGAAAACGGATTTGAAATGACGGGTAAAAATTTGCAGGCGTCACTTCAAAATCCGTTTTTCGGCTTCGCCGAAAAACTCCACAACTGTGCACTGTACACTGTACACTGTAAACCGTTATATTACGTTTTTGTAACCTAAAAGTCACCCCATTGTAACATTCCTACCGTAAAATAAAAGAAAACAAAAAAGGGCGGTATTTGAAATGGAAATTTTGAGAGTAGAACATCTTAGCAAGGTCTACGGCGAGGGCGAGAACAAGGTGCTTGCCTTGGGGGACGTTTCCTTTTCCGTGGAAAAGGGGGAGTTTCTGGCGATAATCGGACCGTCAGGCTCGGGAAAATCCACATTGCTCCACATTCTGGGCGGAGTTGACAAGCCAACGGTGGGAAAGGTGTATATGAACGGCGCAGACGTGTTTGACAGGAGCGACGACCAGCTTGCCGTCTTTCGCCGCAGGCAGGTGGGACTTATTTATCAGTTTTACAACCTTATACCTATGCTGAACGTTGTGGAGAACATAACCCTGCCCTGCCTGCTGGACGGGCAGAAGGTAAATCAGGAGCATTTGAAGGAGCTTATCTCCACCTTACAGCTTGAGGGGCGGGAAAAGCACCTGCCAAGTCAGCTTTCCGGCGGTCAGCAGCAGCGCGTTTCCATAGGCAGGGCGCTGATAAATTCACCCGCAGTTATGCTGGCGGACGAGCCTACGGGCAATCTGGACAGCAAAAACAGCCGTGAGATAGTGGAGCTGTTAAAAGAGTCCAACAAAAAATATCAGCAGACTCTGATAATGATAACCCACGACGAGAACATAGCCGTTCAGGCGGACAGGATAATCGCAATTGAGGACGGCAGGATAATCAGGGACGAGGTGAACAGAAAATGAGCATACTTGCAAAGCTCGCCTTTCGCTCCGTGATGAAAAACAAGGTGCGTTCCCTTGTCACGGTGGTGGGTATCACCATTTCCTCCCTGCTTATCAGCACGGTGGCGGTGGCCGCCTCCAGCTTTTATTCCACAAGGGTAGATGACGCAATATACAAAAACGGCGACTGGCACAAAAAGATATATTTTCAGGATATGGCGACCTACGACAGGATAGCCAAGGCGCAGTGCATAGACAACGTAAAATACACCTACAACGTGGGCGTGACGGGCAGCTTTCACGGCGTGACCATTGATGAGTATGAAAAGGACTATAACGAGATGCTGAACGACACCCGCGTCTGCACCGTAAAGGCAGTATCTTGGGATATGGAGCAGAACGAATTTTCAATTCATCTGGAAGAGGGAAAATATCCGAAAACGCCTGACGAGATACTTCTGCCCGATTCCTTCAAGGAATATATGGGCGGAATAAAGGTGGGGGACGTGGTGAGCGTCGACCTGTGGGACGTATATTTCAACGATATGGATATTCCCATAGAGGAATACGCTATGGAATATCCCGAACACGCCGACCAGATCATATACGCTTACTCTTACGGCAACGGTGACAACGTTCAGATGGACGTCAGGGAAAAGGAGACCCGTTCCTACACCGTATGCGGATTTTTCCAGTCTTTCGGCAACTATTATCTCAACGGCGAAATGAACGATTCGCCCTACTATAACTGCTATGATACCGCATTCGTGATGGCGGACGAGGAGCAGGCAAAAACCGCCCCGCTGTCTGTTTATCTCACGTATAAAAGCGTATATTATCTTCATTACGGTAATGACCCGATGAACCCGGGCGGCGAGCTTCAATTTATCAACAGCGGCTTCACGTACAGCGTTTTGAACAGTTCGCTTATGAACGCCTTCGGCATCGACCTCAACGGGCAAAGTCTGACAAACGAGCTGATACTTTTCGGCATTTTTGCCTTTATTATGCTGCTTGTGGTAGTGGGCGCAGTTTCTATGATATACAACTCCTTTGCCATTTCCGTTTCCGAGCGAAGCAGGCAGTTCGGTCTGCTGTCCTCAGTGGGAGCAACAAAGGTGCAGATGAGAACGTCCGTTGTGATAGAGGCGCTTATCATAGGCGTTGTGGGAACGGTGCTGGGAATTGCGCTGAGCTTGGGTCTTGCCGCTATGGTGGTGGAGAAGTTAAGACCGCTGATGACCATGATGTTCACCATTCCCTTTACGCTCAGGGTGTCCCCCATTGCAATAGTCATCGCCGTGGCAGTATCTATGCTGACGGTGCTCATCTCGGCGCTGATTCCGTCAAAAAAGGCGCTGTCCGTCACTGCGATAGAGGCGATACGGCAAAATTCCTCCATAAACGACAAGGTGATAAAGACGCCGAAATTCATCTCAAAGCTGTTCGGGCTGTCGGGAATGCTGGCGCACAAATATTATAAGCGCAACAAAAAAAGATACAGGACCACCGTTGTGGGACTGACTTTGAGCATAACCCTGTTTATCGGCAGCGCTTTCTTCCTGGATATGATGTACGGCTTTATCGAATCGTACTTCGGCACAAACGGATATAATATGATACTGGGCTTTAACGCTTTCTCCAACGGCGAAGAAAGGCCCGTTTTACAGGTCGAAGAGATAGAAAAGCGTCTGGAGCAGGTGAGAGGCTCTGACGAGGTGGAAAAAGCCGCCTGCAAATATTACAATTACAGCGACTACCGTTTTGAAGATTTTGCAAGGACGGACAAAAATCTCCTTACAGACTGGGCGCTGAACTTACGCTCCAACGATTACGTATGGGACAGCAACCATATAGAGACCGATATAAGGTACGTTCCGTTAGATCTGTGCTTTGTGGACGACGAGGCGTTCAGGACGCTTTTAAAGGAAAATAATTTTGACGAAAACAAATTTATGAACGGAGAAAGCCCGCTGGCGATATTCCTGGACAAACAATTGTTTTATGAAGCTGACGGGAAATACGCTGAACATTCGATTTTCAAGACCGTTCCCGAAAGCCTGACGTTTTTCGTCACCACGCAAATATCAGGTGATGGATCAGGCTATTTGCAGATGGAGGCGGACACTGAGGGCGACCTTTATGCCTATTTCGTATCGGACGATTCGGGCGCATGGGGCGGCTATGGAAACAGCGGGTCAGTCACCACCTGGAACGGTGAGGGAAGCAGCGTTCCCACCGAAAAAATAAAAGGCGACGAGGTGACCATAAACATAGGCGGAACGATATCCGAAGCTCCCTACTTTTTAAACGAAACCTCCTCTATCCTGCTGCTCCCTCAAAGCGCATGTGAAAAGCTGTACAGCGGCTGGAGCAGCGATACTGCCGACGACTGCAGCATATACCTTTTCTCAAACGACCATAGCGTCACCGCAAAGACGGCGGAGGGATTTTCCTCAAAGGAGTTTGAGGTATACGTTCAGGATTTCGCCGATGAGAAGGAAAAGAACATAAACGTGATGAACGCCGTGCAGACGGTGCTTATCGTGGCGATAGCCCTTATCTCCCTTATCTCCGTGGCGAACGTGTTCAACACAATAAGCACGAACGTGCTTTTGAGAAGGCGGGAATTTGCAATGCTTCGCTCAGTGGGAATGACTTCCTCGGGCTTTAACGGAATGATGATGTTCGAGTGTCTGCTGTACGGGGTCAAGGCTATACTGTTCGGTCTGCCCGTTTCCTTCGGGATAATGCTTATCGCCCACCTGATAATGAAAAATATGCTGGAGACGCCCTTCAATATCCCCTGGCTTTCAATAGGAGCAGCGGTGCTGGGTGTATTTATGGTGCTGTTCATCTCAATGTTCTACGCTATGAGCAGGGTCAAGAGAGCAAATCCTATCGATGAGCTGAAAAATGAAACTACGTGATTAGGGAAAATAATAAAAATAACGCCGGGCGAATTGCTCGGCGTTGTTTTATTTTATTCTCAAAGCTCTATCTTGCCGTAAAGCCCTGCGTTCTTTTCAAATTCCTTCGTTTCGTCGGAATAGTCAGTCTCGGGAATTTCGGGAGCGTCCTTGCGCTTGTATTCACGCTCAAATGAGGTGGAGAAACCGCTGCTCTGTCTGTAAGAGCCTGTGTAGGCGGGTCTGTTTCCTCTGCGGCCGTTTCCTCTGCGGGATTCGTTGGAGCTTACGGTAACTCTGCGGAAAGGCTCTTCACCTGTTGAACGGCTGGATACGCCCTCAAACTCCGCTACCTTGCTGTGGATTATGCGGCGCTCGTAGGGGTTCATCGGCTCAAGGGTTATCCTTCTGCCTGTTTTCAGCACTTTTTTTGCTGTCTTTGCGGCAAGCGCCTGGAGCGCTTCCTTGCGCTTTTCACGGTAGCCGCAGCA
This sequence comes from uncultured Ruminiclostridium sp., assembly GCA_947630175.1. GTDB lineage: Bacteria > Bacillota > Clostridia > Oscillospirales > Ruminococcaceae > Ruminiclostridium_E. Next base: position 21,331 of record CANRGJ010000003.1, read on the forward strand.
GTCTATGCTTATCCTGCAATAATTGTCCTCGCCGCGGTTGCCCGCAAGAATAGTGAGGTACTGGAGAGCGTCAAGCGTTTCCCCTCTTCTTCCTATGATAACGCCAAGGTCGTCACCTGTGATGTTAAGCACTACCATATCGCCTTTCTTGATAGGCTCGATAGAAAAGCTCTTTACCCCAAGCGCGCTCAGCACGTTGTTGAGATAGGCGGTGGCACGCTTTATCTTTGCGCAGCCGAGTATCGCCTCGTCGTCAAGGTGTGCGGCGTCCTCCGCCTTGTCCTCGTCTTCTCCGTAGTCGGCGGGAGCTTCTTCAGCTTCGGCGGAAACGGCGGTTTCAGCGGAAACGGCGGTTTCAGCGGGAGCAACGGCTTCGTCAAGCTGCTCCAGAGGTTCCCACTTTGCGCTTATCTTAAACTCGCCCTTACTGCCGAACAGCTTTTTTACAGGCTGTTCAAGAATGGTTATCTGCACCTCGTCACGGTCTGCGCCCAGCGCTTCAAACTCGCTGTACGCCTGCTCCTCGGCTTCTTCAAGGAGCTTTCCTGTATATATTTTTTCCATTTCTTTTCCTTTCCTTTACTCCTTGGTCTTGTCCTCGGAGTCGTCTTGCTTTTCCTCGTCAAGAGGGGGAAGGTCGGGTATATCCTCGTCGCCGTACTTCTCGGCGTCCGCCTTTCTTGCCTCCTCCAGCTTTTTGCGCTGATATTCCTTTATCTCCTTGGCGGTCATATCCGACATTTTCTTTGATACCTTCACCTCGTTGCCCTGTTCGTCCACGTCAACTATCGTGGCGGTGGCGGTGAGATTTACGTTCTTTGCGTCAAGCTCCGCCTGAGCCTGAGCCTTCAGCTTCTCGTTAGGCCAGAACTTGTAGATGATAACGGTCTGCAAAATGCCGAATATATAGCTGCACGCCCAGTAAAAACCTACTCCCGCAGGCACCTGGAACGCAATGTAAAGGGAGAACAGGGGCATAATGAACAGCATAAATCTGGCACAGCCCTGCTGCTGAGCCATTTCGGGATTGGTCTTTTTCTGTATTATCTGGGAGATTATGGTCTGAAGCAGGGACATCAGCAGGGAAAGTATGGGGATTATAACCAGCGGAAAATCCCAGCCCGGGGTCTCGCCTAAGTTAAGTCCCAAAAACATCATATTTCCGCTGAGATTGTCCAGCTTATCCATTGTCGCCTGAGTTACAGGCAGATCGGCAAAAGCGTCCTTGTGCTGAGTGTAGACTCTCAGCGCGGACAGCTCCTGACGCAGGGAAACGAAGTATGCGTTCTTTGACAGGTTCAGCTCCGTCTTGACATTGGAGGAAAGACGGGACTCGTTGGCGCAAAGCGTGTTCACCGTATCGTCGGAAAGATTGGTGAGCAGCTTCCACTGCTCCTCAGTCAGTCCGTACTCGGACATAACGCTTTCCTTGGTGAAGTTGATGTTTGCCTTGGCGTCGTTGATGTTGAAGTTTTCCTCTTCGGGAATTACCACCTGCTCACGGACGGAAGCGGTAGCCTTTGCTTCCTCCGCAAGGGCGTCGATGTTCTCCTGTGTCAGTATTTTAAGGGAATTGGGGTCCTCGGTGTATTCAAGATACACCTTAAGGTCGTCCTTGTTGGAGAGCAAAGTCAGGGCGTAATCCGTCTGCTTTGCCCTCGTGACTATCTGAGAAACGGCGCCGCTGTCGCCCCAGTCCAAATGCTCCATATGGGTCATAGGCTTGTACACAACGTCGATAACGCCGAACAGGATAAGAAATGTTATCAGCATAGTGCCGCAGCCGCCCATAGGGTTGTAGCCCTCTTTCTGGAGCTTTGCCATTTCCTCCTGCTGTTTTTCCTGATTGTTGCGGTATTTTTGCTGAATTTCCTTTACTCTGGGAACAAAGAGCTGGGATTTTGCCATATTCTTCTGCTGTTTTAAAAACAGAGGAAACATAGCCGCTTTTGTTATCACGGTGAACAGGATTATCGCCCAGCCGAAGTCGTTTACCAGCAGATAGCACGCCCACATGATATAGCCTAACGGCGTGCCTAAGATCGAATACAGAATGTCTATTAAAATCACCTTCCAAATGAAATATTTTCAGTCACTTTTTCTCCTTGCCGGTGAGCTTGCGCCCTATCCTGCAAAGACCGTTCCACAATGAACGGAAAAAATGATATTCCTCCGGGACAGGGTCCCAGCCCCCCGCTGAAAAGGGATTGCACCTGCAAATCCTCCAAAAAGCCAAAAAGCCGCCCTTGACCGCACCGAAACGGCTGACAGCAGTAAGCGCATACTGTGAGCAGCTCGGCGTAAAGCGGCAGGAACGCGGCAATCTTTCCGATAACGTAATCCTATACAATTTTATAAGACCGATAAGAATATATTTCATATTTGTATAATAACGTTTGTACAAAAGATTCGACACAAAAGGCAGAAATAACGGCGATACAAAGCCAAACGGCAAACGAAAAATACTGTGCACTCTTCACTCTGCACTTTACACTGTCATGCGCCGCCCGCAAGTCGGGTATCAATGGCTGTTCTGGTGAACCTGAGGTTCAGCTCCCGAGTTTTTCCGAAATAAGGTTCTTCATCAGCCCGTAAAGACGGGTGGACTTCATAAAAGGCGTTTTCCCTCTGGCAACGATTATGAAATCATAACGCTGCTCATATTTTGCTCTCAGTTCAGGCTCAAGCTGCCTGAATGCCTCTCTGATAACGCGTCTTGCTCTGCTGCGCCTTACGGCGTTTCCTATCTTTTTCGAGGTGACTATGCCAAGACGGTTCACATGGCGGCGGGTCGGTCTGATGTAGCATACGAAAGCGCTGTTTACTATACTCTTGCCTTTTTTGAAGGTAAGTTGAAAATCCCGGTTTTTGTTGACGCTTACGATCTTTCTGGAATTATCCACAGCTTAGTGGGAAAGTCTTGCTCTTCCCTTGGCACGTCTTCTGGAAAGTACCTTTCTGCCGTTGTGGGTGGACATTCTCTTTCTGAAGCCGTGCTCCATCTTTCTCTGACGCTTTTTAGGCTGATATGTTCTTTTCATTTTTCAGTCGTCCTTTCTTATCAAATAAAGGGTTTTATTTCATGCGGATATACTTCTCCGCAGGGATAGCCTATTTATTATACAGCAATTGTTTGGGGTTGTCAAGGGGTTTTGGTGAATTTTTGCAAAATCAGCTTTAAACAATATAAATTATGGAAATATATCGCTCCTGTTGACATTATCAAAAATATGTGATACAATAATATTGTACAGAAAATTGTACAATATATTGATTGGCTTAAAGAGGTGATACTATGTTAGCAATCAATTATTCCACTATCAGAAACAATCTTAAAGACTATTGCGACAAGGTGACCAACGAAGCGGAGACCGTTATCGTTACAAGAAAAAACGAAAAAAACGTGGTGATAATGAGCCTTGAACAGTACAACAGCCTTATGAAAGCGGTAAGAAACTCCGAATATCTTGCAAAGATAGACAGAGCGTTCCGTCAGCTTGAGGCAGGAAACGGACAGCAGCACGAGCTTTCAGAGGACGATACTGATGAATAAGCTGTGGAGCGATATTGCTTGGGACGAATATCTGTACTGGCAACAGACGGACAAAAAGCTGGTCAGGAAAATCAATGAGCTGATAAAGGATATTGAGAGAAACGGTCTTTCAAAAGGCACGGGACACCCCGAGCCGTTAAAATACAGAAAAGCGTGGAGCATGCGCATAGACCACGAAAACAGACTGTTTTACAATATCGTTGACGGTAATTTGTGGATCGCTTCCTGCAAAGGACATTATGAAGAATAAAAAAGGAGATTTAGATAGCTCCGCATAAAGCAACAAAAGCAGACGAAAACCGTCTGCTTTTTGTGTATAGAAGTGAGCACATTAGAACTCATCTGACTGATAAATTGGAATTTAACTTATTACGACATATACTCTCATAGCTCTGAATAGTGTAAAATCAACAACGCTCTGAAAGTAATATCACAAAGTTTGCTTGTTACACTTTTCCAATCCTTTTCAATCTGCAAGCCCGAGTAGGTTGAAATGCCTTGCAGTTCTTCTTCGTCAGCAGCGATTCGACAAATACCGTTTTCATCTATGGAATTCTTGATTGCCTTTACTTCGTTTTGCACAGCAGGAAGATAGTGATGTACCCCGCAGCGAACAAGCCATTCAACTGCTTCAAGGTTGACAACGCTTACGCCGTTTTTTTCATAGCGGATCGCATATCCCTCGCAAAACCCGCCAAGCGTGCCGAGAGGATGTCCTACCCATGAAATAGCCCCCACGCCTTTTATTTCGGGGCGATCAGTTCTCATCAGCTTTTCAAAAGATTTTGCAAGCATTCGACTGTTTTCTTCGCTCTTCCACGAATCCGTATGTGCAAGGATGTCAAAGTGATAGCGACAAGGCCATTTTTCATAGTTGTTGAATAATCTGTATTTGCAGCTTTTTATCCTGCGTGAAATATCTATAACTGAATCCACTTCAAGCACACGCTTGAAAGAGTCCAAGGATAGCTGTATCTGTGGTTTGATGTCTATCACATCATCATATCCGGCACGAGCTATGCAGGCACACCGTATAAGGTTTTGCCCGTTAGCGGCATATTTGAACTCATCATAAACCTTTCCTTTGGTACGATAGCATAAATCAGAAAACGGCACGGTTACAAAAGCATCCATTGCTTTTTGGAGAACAGGATTATCCTTGCGTACACCTTTTTCAGCAAAGTATTTTGTACCGCACTCTTGATTCTCATACGGTCCGGCATTTTTATTAGGTCCATGAAATCCATTGCCGAGCCAGCCGTTTTCTTTTTGACAGTTTGTAATCAATACAGAGATCGGCTCCGCCATGATTTCTTCTTGTAAGGCGGCTTCTTCCTTCGGAGTAATACAGTTCAGTATCTCTTTTTTCACTCTGTACCGAATAGAAGGTCCTGCATTTTCGAGAAGAAAAACAATTGTATTTTTACAGCTGGGTTCCATATATCCTCCGATTTATCGCATTGAAAGTCATATCAGTATGCCCCTTTAAAATCTCCTTTTTTATTTCAGCACATGCCTGTAATTCACCACATACTGGATACCGCTGATAAGGGTGAGCAGGGCGCTTATATACATCAGTATATCGGAGATTATCCCTATGGGGAGCTGTTGTAACGTTCCGAAATTGTCAATAAATATATGACCCACGGTTATTATCACAATGGAAACCATTGTGACGGCAGTTTTCAGCTTGCCCCATATACCTGCGGCTATAACGACGTGCTTTTCGCTCCCCGCCGCCGCAAGGCGCAGGGCGGAAACGATAAATTCACGGGAAATTATGATTATCACAAGGAAAGAGTAGGTCCACCTAAGCTCCACCATACAGATAAGGGCGGCGGAAACAAGCACCTTGTCCGCCAGCGGGTCGAGAAATTTTCCCAGGTCGGTGACAAGTCCACGCTTGCGGGCGATCTTTCCGTCCACCATATCGGTTATGGAAGCGGCGGCAAATATCACCAGCGCCCAGAGATAGTTGAACGGTATGGCGGGGATAAGCATAAATACCACGTAAAGCGGCACTGCAAGCACTCTCGCCAGTGTAAGTCTGTTGGGTAAATTCATTTTTTCTCCTTGCTTCAGGACTTCAGCTGTCCCAAAAGATTGTTGTCAACGCTGTCGGTTATCTCAACCTGCACGAATTGTCCTATTTTCAGGTTTTTTCCCGTAAAATATATCATTCCGTCTATTTCGGGGGCGTACATAAAGTTCCTGCCGAAATACATCTCGGAATAGCGGTCGTAGCCCTCTACCACCGTTTCAAAGGTCTTGCCTGTCTGCTGTGAGCAGAATTCCTCAAGGCGTATCTCCTGCTGACCCATGATTATCTCGGCTCTGTGTTCCTTTTCACGGTCGGGGATCTGATTGTCCATTTCGGCGGCGGGAGTTCCCTCCTCGGCGGAATAGGCAAAACAGCCTAAATGCTGGAATCTCATCTCCTGAGCAAATTCCGCAAGCTCCTCAAACTGAGCGTTGCTTTCACCGGGAAAGCCTGTTATAAAGGTAGTTCGCAGGATTATGTCAGGTATCTCCGCCCTTATTTTATTTATCAGGGCGGTAAGGCTTTTCCTGTCGCCGCTTCTGTTCATCGCTTTCAGAATATCGCCGTTGCAGTGCTGGAGGGGAATGTCCATATAGTGAAGTATTTTGGGGTTGCGCTTTATGCAGGCGATAAGCTCGTCGGTTATCCTGTCGGGATAGCAGTAAAGCAGGCGTATCCATTTAACTCCCTCCACCTCACAGATTTTATCCAGCAGTTCGGGGAGCATAAGTTTTCCGTAAAGGTCAAGCCCGTAGCGGGTGGTGTCCTGCGCCACTAACACAAGCTCCCTTACCCCTTGGGAAACAAGGTATTTCACTTCCTCGATGATGTTTTCCATAGGTCTGCTTTTAAAGCCGCCCCTTATATAAGGTATAGCGCAGTAGGAACAGCGGTTGTCACAGCCGTCGGCTATCCTGAGATAAGCGTAATGCGCCATTGTGGAAAGCAGGCGCTTTCCCTCCATATCCAGCGGCTTTTCTCCGCTTTCACGCACTATCCTTTCTCCCTTTAAAACCGCCTCGATAGCGTCAACGATGTCGTCGTTGCAGCCTATGCCCAGTATTCCGTCAACTTCGGGGAATTCCTCGTCCATCAGCTTTGTGTACCGCTGAGCAAGACAGCCTGTAACGATTATCTTTTTGTTTATGCCGTCGTTTTTGCGGTTCACCGCTTCCATTATCTCTTCAATGGCTTCTTCCTTGGCGGACTGGATAAAGCCGCAGGTGTTTATCACCACCACGTCGGCAAGTCCGGCTTCTTCCACCAGCTTGTAGCCCGCTTTGTTTATCTTTTCCATCATAAGCTCGGCGTCACACTGATTTTTGGGACAGCCGAGGGAAACCATAGCAACTTTTACAGGTTCCATAAAACACCTCGAATTTTCAGTTGACAGTGTACAGTTGACAGTTGACAATTGTGGTTATCGCCTGCGGCGATTTATTTAGGATTGCCGCCTGCAAATTTTTGCCTGTCATTTCAAATCCGTTTTTCGGCGAAGCCGATGTCCAATATTGCGGTATTGCGAAGCAATATGGATTGCCTTTAGGGCAATCCAAGCAATGTTGGATCATACTTCCGCCCTCGGCGGAAGTATTGAGCTCCACAACTGTACACTGTACACTGTACACTTTCAACTTTCATTTATTTCTTCAAGCACGGAGGTTATCGCCTCTTTTATCTCACCAAAGCCGTAACCTCGCCTTGCAAGGGCGGCTATCACCTTTTGCCGCTGTTCGCGGTCGGTTATTTTGTCGGAATATTTTTTACGAACAAGGTCAGTAAGCGCGTCCGTCATTTCCTCACAGTCAAATTCCGACAAGGTCTGCTCCGTCAGCTCTTCGGGAACGCCCTTGCGGCGCATTTCCGCCTTTGCTCTGCGCAGACCGTATTTCTTCCCGTTTATCAATGCGCTTGCAAGGCGCTTGGCGTAATCCTCGTCGTCGATAAAGCCGTAGCGCAGCATATCCTCCATAACCTTTTCGGTGGTTTCCACTGAATAATTTTTCAGCAGTTTTTCCCTTAATGCGGCGGAGGAATAGGCGTGGGAGCCTAAAAGGTATGTGGCTCTCTTTTTTGCCCGCTGATATTCGGCGTCGTTTTCCTCATCAAGAAAGCTCATGAGTTTTCGTCGTCCTCAATGGCAAATTCCTCAAAATCCTCCTCCGCCTCGACTACAACGCTTTTCTTGGCAGATTTTTTGGCGGCGGGCTTGTCTTCGGCTTCGGCAGAGGTTTCTTCCTCGCCATCATCTTCGGTCTGGGCGGAGAAAAGCTGATCCGCTTTTTCCCTTATCTTCGATTCTATCTCGCTCAGCACGTCGGGATTTTCGGGGAGCCATTTCATAACGCTCTCACGTCCCTGACCTATCCTGAGATCGCCGTAGCTGAACCACGAGCCTGACTTTTTGATTATGTCAAGCTCCACGCCCATATCCACGATCTCGCCCATTTTGCTTATGCCCTTGCCGTATATCATATCAAATTCGCAGGATTTGAAGGGAGGAGCTACCTTGTTCTTCACTACCTTGCACTTGGTGCGGTTGCCGATTATCTCGCCGCCCTCCTTGATAGGCTCGCCTCTGCGAACCTCTATTCTTACTGACGCATAGAATTTCAGCGCGCGTCCGCCGGGGGTAGTTTCGGGATTGCCGTACAAAACGCCTATCTTTTCACGCACCTGATTTATGAATATGGCAACGGCGTCGGATTTGGAAATTACGGAAGTCAGCTTTCTCATAGCGGCGGACATAAGTCTTGCCTGAACGCCCACAAAGCTGTCCCCCATTTCTCCCTCTATCTCCGCCTTTGTCACCATAGCGGCTACCGAGTCAAGGACAACTATATCTATCGCTCCCGAACGGACAAGGGATTCGATTATATCCAGCGCCTGCTCGCCTGTGTCGGGCTGGGAAACGATAAGCTGGTCCACGTCAACGCCCAGCTGTCTTGCGTAAACAGGGTCAAGAGCGTGCTCTACGTCGATGAACGCCGCAATTCCGCCCTTTTTCTGAACCTCCGCCACCGCCTGAAGCGAAACGGTGGTCTTGCCGCCTGATTCGGGACCGTATATCTCCACTATTCTCCCCTTGGGAAGTCCGCCTATGCCCAGCGCAAGGTCAAGTCCCAGAGAGCCTGTGGAAACTGCCTCCACATTAAGGTTGGTCTTTTGCTTGCCCATTATCATAACGGAGCCTTGTCCGTACTGCTTTTCTATCATTGCGATAGCGGCGTCAAGAGCCTTTTTCTTCTCCTCGGGAGTGGTGAGCTTTACCACAGGAGCTGCTTTCTTGGTGTTGCTGTTCTTTGCCATTTTCGTTCGCCTTTCTGTATATTTAAGTTTAATTTTAACGTAATGTAATATATTTTATATCAGCCTAAAAGCTGTAAAGTCGCTTTTTGCAGTATTTTGCGGGATTTGTTCAGTTTTTGTCGTATCTTGGAACATTTTGCAAATTCGGCTTTTCAGCTTTGTTATTTTCGTTTTACTTTCAGTATAATCAAAACAAAATTTTACTTACCGTATCACAATATCTTCCCCGCCGCAACTCTTTTTGCTCCGTTCAGGTCCTTGAAAATTTCACAGGAAAAGCCTTCCCTTTCCATAAAGGCTTGTACGTCGTGGGACTGCTCCTCACCCATTTCCACTAAAAACGAACCGCCGCTTTTCAGCAGTTTTTTCCATTTTCCGAAGATAACACGGTAAAAGTCCAGCCCGTCACGCCCGCCGAAAAGGGCGGTGTCAGGCTCGTGCCTTACCTCACGCTGAAGGTTTTCCATCTCCTCCGCAGTTAAGTAGGGGGGATTTGCGGTGATTATGTCGCATTTTTCGGGAAGAGCAGAGAAAAGCTCCTCCGTGGGTTCAAGCACGTCGCCTTGCAGGGGAAAAACGGTATCCTGAACGCCGTTTAACGAAATATTTTCCTTAAAGTAAGCCGTTGCCGCTTCGGAAATTTCCACGCCATAGCAGAGGGCGTCTGAATTTTTTGCGGCGGCTATGGGGATACAGCCACTCCCCGAACACAAATCAACTAAAATTCCCTTTTCAGGCAAACGCTCCAGCGCAAGCTCCACAAGGGTTTCCGTTTCGGGGCGGGGGATAAGCACGCCCTCCCCCACCTTAAAGGGCAGGCGGAAAAATTCCCACTCTCCGACGATGTATTGAAGCGGCTCGCCCTTTATGCGGCGGCGGGCGGCGTTCACCGCTTTTTCGGCGGCGGTGTCGTCTATCTCCGTTTCCAGCATAAGGGCGGAACGGTCCAGCCCCGTCGCCCACTGCAAAAGCTGATTTGCTTCAAACACGGCGGTATCTGGGTCGTTTTGCTCCAGAATGTTTCGTAACTGCTTTTTCAGCAGGTGTATCACCATTTGTCGTCCTCTCCCTCTTTCGGCAGGCAAGGGGTTATCGCCGCTATTGCGCACTCTATCTGGGAATCGTCAGGCTCGCGGGTGGTGAGTCTTTGCATTGCAAGCCCGGGAGCAGAAATTATCCTGGTGGCAATATTGTCGTATCTTCCCGCTATCTTTATCAGCTCGTAGCCTATTCCCACAACTATGGGGAGAAGTATCAGCTTGCAGGCTATCCTTATCAGGTCGGCGACGAATTTGCCCACGCCGAACCAGGCGATGAACATTTCGCTGTTTATGGGAACTATGGAATATACCAGAATACTTACGGCAAGAACAAGGAAGATAAAGCTGGTGCCGCAGCGGGGGTGAAAGCGGGTGTGCTTTCTCACGTTCTCCACGGTAAGCTCCTCTCCCGCCTCATAGGTTGCTATGGTCTTATGCTCCGCCCCGTGATACTCATAGGTGCGGCGTATGTCGGACATAAGAGATGTGAGCCAGAGGTACAGGATATAAATCCCTATCTTCAAAATTCCCTCAAAAAGCGAACGGAACGGGGAAATATCCACATTACCGCAAAGCGCCTGTATCCCCGTGAATATCCAGGTGGGAACGAACAGGAACAAAAGCAATGCCAAAGCTACTCCCAGAACTGCTCCAATAACGGAGATAACGGCAACTATGCTTTTGCCAAAGGTCTTTTCCAGCCACTTCTCGAATTTTGAGGGCTCTTCGTTCTCCTCGTCCTCAAGGTAGCCTGACTTTTCCATAGACTTGTTCATATAAGTCATTCCGTCCTTGAGCTGGAGGACGAAGTTGAATATGCCTCTTACAAAGGGGCATTTCTGATACCATTTTCTTTCGGGGAGGTCCCATTCCTCAAGGTCGATGGTGCCGTCCTTTTTGCGGACAGCCATTGCGCCCTTGCTGACGCCCCTCATCATTATCCCCTCAATAAGCGCCTGTCCGCCTACTGTGGTGCGGCGCAGGGGAGTTTCTCTCTTTGACATTTTTCTGCCTTTCTTTTGCTTTTTACTGCTGTAATGCGGAGGAATTTTCCGCCGCCTTCATACTCTCTATCGTTATGGTGGGGAGGGTTATGGTTACAGTTGTTCCCTGCCCCTTTTCGCTTTCTATCTCTAACTTTCCGCTGTGGCGGGTCACTATCTCGTCCGCCACCGCAAGACCTATACCCGAACCGCGAACGGTGTTGTTCGCCTTGTAAAAGCGGTTCTTCACCTTGGGGAGATCCTCAGGGCTTATGCCGCAGCCGTTGTCCGCTATCTTTATCTCCACCTCGCTGTCGGTGAAATGCACGTCTATTCCGATAACGCCGTCTCTTCCTATATATTTTACGGAATTGTCGATTATATTTATAAACACCTGCCGCATACGGTTCTTGTCGCCGTATATCATAGCGATGCCCTCGGGCTCGTGGAAGTTGATGATGATGTCGTTTTGCGCCGCCCTTTCGGTGTATATCAAAACTGCGTCCGCAAGCTCCGCCAGAACGTCCATATTCGCTTTCTGCAAGGTCAGGCGGTTGTTCTGTATGCGGGAGAAGTCCAGCAGCTCCTCCACCATATCCGAAAGGCGCTGTGTCTCGTCGGTAATAACTCTCATTCCCTTTTTGAGCGTTTCCCTGTCGTGGACCTCCATTATAGTTTCGCTCCAGCCCTTTATGGCGGTCAAAGGCGTTCTCAGCTCGTGGGAAACGGAGCTGATGAAGTCGTTTTTCATCGCCTCGCTGTCCTGAAGCTCGTTCGCCATATAGTTGAATGCGGTGCAAAGCTCGCCTATCTCGTCGTCACGGTCGGCGTTTATCCTCTCGGAAAAATCCCCTTTTGCCAGCTTTTTTGAGGAATCCGCCATTATCCTTATTGGGCGGAGAATAGACTGCACGAAATAAAGGTCGAGGAACAGCACCAACAGCAGTACGAAAAATCCCGCCACCGCAGTCATCAGCACAAGCTGAGCGATATGGGCGTCCACCCGTTCAAGCCCCGTCATAACACGTATAGCGCTGTAATCGGAATTTCCCGCTTCCACCGCCACGGTGACCGCCATATATTTTTCAGAGGCGTCGCCTCTGTCCAGCTTGCCTATATACTGCCCCGTGCCGTCGCCGTCCTCGGACATTGCCGCCTCGTAGTCGGGCATTTCCGTTTCCGCGTCGGGAGAAAAGCCGCTGCTTGAAAGGCTTATCCGACCATGGCGGTCGATAGCCATAAGCTCCATTTTGTCCTTTTCGTCAAAAAGCTCCACCGCGTCCCTGACCTCGTCGGCGTAGTTGCTGGACGAGCCCTCGTAAAATCCCGTCAGCACGCCTGAAACGATGTTCGCCTCGGAGCGCAGATACATACTCACCGCGTTGTAATAATATGTACGGGCGGTCAAGAACACCGAAACGGTGATGACCAGCATTATCACCGCCACCACGCCGAAGCTGTTGATAAACCAGCGGGTGGCGATACTCTTTCTCTTTTTTGCCATAAGATTTCTCCGGGAAAGCACATTGACAGTTGACAGTGTACAGTGTACAGTTGACAGTTGTGGTATCGCCTTCGGCGATGGATTTTGATTGCCGCCTGCGAATTTGAACCTTTTTTCAAATCCGTTTTTCGGCAACGCCGAAAAACACCTTCACTTTGCACTTTACACTTTACACTGTCCACTTATATCCGTATCCCCACACCGTCTGAATGTAATAGGGTACCGACGGGTCTTCTTCTATTTTCATTCTCAGTCTGCGGACGTTTACGTCCACTATCTTCACGTCGCCGAAATATTCGTCGCCCCACACCTTGCTGAGTATGGTGTTGCGGTCAAGGGCTATGCCTGAGTTCCTGATGAAATATTCCATCATGTTGTACTCCATCTGGGTAAGCTCGATGAAAACGCCGTTCTTTGTGATAGTGCGGCTCTGGGTGTCAAGCATAAAGGGTCCTGAGCGCATCATTCTGTGTCCGCTGTCGGAGCCTGCGCTGACGCGGCGGAACACTGCGTCCACTCTTGCCACCAGCTCGGAAACGGAAAAGGGCTTTGTTATGTAATCGTCGGCGCCGCAGGTTAGTCCCTCCACCTTGTCGCTTTCCTGACTTTTTGCGGTGAGCATTATCACGCCGATGGAACGGTCTGTTTCCCTTATCGTCCTGCAAACCTGAAGCCCGTCTATTCCCGGCATCATAATGTCCAGTATGGCGACGGAAAAGTCCCCTCTCCCCTCGTCAAACTCCTTTAAGGCGTTTTCGCCGCAGTTAACGTCCACCACGTCGTAGCCCGCCCTTTTCAGGTTCAGGACGATAAATTCCCGTATCGCGTCCTCGTCCTCGCAAACCAGAACTCTTTTTGTAGGCATTTTTTCTTCTCCCTTCGGTGTATTAGCTTTCGGGTATCACAAGACAGCTTTTAAGCTCGTCCTCCGTCAAAACCATAGGGTCCTCGCTTTCGGAATTGTTGACGAATATCGTGCTGTTGCCGCTTTTGCCCCATTCCTCCCAGCTGCCGTCGGGAGAGGAGCCGTCGGCGGATACGTATATTGACAGGAGCGTCTCTGGCTCCTGCTGGTCGTATTTCACAAAGTTCACCGTACTGCCTGAGCGTGAGGCGGTGACAAGACCCTGCCACCTTACGGGAATGTAGAACATATATTCCCGCCCTGACGAAACGTAGGAGGAAGCCTTCTTCACAAGAGTGATGTTGGCTTCGCCCTCGGCGTAGTACCACTCCACGGAATAAAGACGGTCGGGGTAGTTCATATTTTCATATCCCGGCAGGGGTACGGTGGTGGGGACCTCAAGTCTTCCGTCCCCGTCTATGTCGGTGCAGGTGAGGTTAGGCGTGTAGCTGTTCACTCTCCTGTTCATTCCGTCGGAGGAAATGGAGGTGAGATTGTTGTTTGCACAGCGCACAAGCTGAGACCCATAGGTAGATGCGTCTTTATAGAAATCAAGGAAAATTATGTTGTCGGCGTCGCCAAGACGCTGTCTTGACATAGTGAAATTCCCCGCAATATCGGGAGAAAGGATAATACTGCTCACGTCGCCCATATCGCCGCCCAGCTCCTCCATCGGCTGAACCAAATGAGCCACATAGCACCTTATCGCCGCGTCATAGCCTATCAGGAAAAGCTCGTACTCGCCGTTGTTGTCGAAATCGGTAGTCTCAAGAAAGCTGTAATTGCTCCTGTAAAGCTCTTTTGCGCCCTTGTCGGCATATCTCAGCACGCTTACCGCCTGCTCGGTCTGCCCCTTTACGGAGGTCCTGACGACTATCCCCGTGCCCGTGCCGAAATCGCTGAACGCCACCGATTCCACCTCGGTGCCCGCCATAGGCTTGTCGAGCACAGACTGCCATTCACCGTTGATACGGTCAAGGAAGTTCATTCTCAGTCCGCTTTCGTTCTGGGAGGTCTCCTTTGTGCGGTAGAAAACTATCGCTTCGTCTGTGCTTTCCTCGTCCAGATCATGGAGGACAAAGGCGCTGCGGTAATCTCCGCTTCTTGGATAGACAAGCTGGGGAGAGCCGCCCGTCACCTGGCTCAATGCGCTGTATATCTGCGTCTGCACGGCGGTGAGCTTAGGCGGGCTCAGCAGGGATTCGGGAGAGGCGTCAAACACCGTACAGCCGCACAAAAGTAAGGCTGAGGTGATAATAGCCGCTGTTTTAAACGCCTTCGTTCCTGTTTTCGGCAGACTGTATGTTTTTCTCGTTTTCATCTTCATTTTCATTTTCATCAGTAGGTTTTTCGGGGAGAGCGTCCTTGCTGTAAAGAATAAATACGACGCACGCCGCTATCAGCGCAATGCCTGTTTCGGAAAGTGGGTGCATATCCATATGTCCGCCCATATAAACGGGGTCTATCGCAAGGGCAATATATCCCGCAAGGGACGCCGTTACGCCCAGCACTGCGGCACAGCAGCCGCATACCATCAGCTTGTATCTGGTGAGCTTCGTTTCTATCCCTGAGATAAATCTGCCCAGTGCAAGGAAGAACAGCACCGCAAACACGTATGCAAGGAGCAGGAGAAGCTCGTCGCTGACTCTCACTATTACCGTGTCCTGCATAAACAGCGCCGCCGCTTTCAGCGTGTAGCTTATGCATATCACTATCTGGAGATAGCCCACGGTAGGCTTCAGCTCCTTGCGCGACAGGATAAGAAATCCGATAAAGGCAAATACCGCAAATATCAGCGCCTCGCCGAAAAAGTCCAGCCCTATGCCCTTGAAGCCAAACACAAGATCGTAAAACTTCAGGCAGGCTCCCGCAAGGAAAGCTGCTCCTAAAATCGCCGTCTGCTTTGAGGTGAGGGAGGCGGCGGTGCGGGTGTAGGCGATATTTCCCTTTTTCCCGTCATATATTGCGCCTGCGATAAGCGCGGCGGCGAAAATTATCAGCACGATATAAAATCCGTCCCCCGCAAAAAATCCTGCTTCACTGCTGTAAAAGCCTATCATATCGTGCTCCACCACCACAAGAAGCTGGAACACACGGAATATCAGCGCCACCGCCATTGCAATAACGGCGATAACGGGCACCGCCTTAAAATCCTTTTTCATAATCACGAACAGCAAGGCGGAAAATCCGCCGCTGTTTCTCCTTTCTTTTTCGTATTTCTCTTTTGCTGTGGGAATAAATTCCCGTACAAGCCAGTATATTTATTTCGGAAATATCTATTGGCAAATGCACATACCTGTACATAATACATATATTAGTAATTATATCAAATTATTGCCTGTTAGTCAAGGCAAAAGGAGTGGATTATGAAAAAATATGCGGCGATGGGAGTTATTCTTATAGTGGCGGCAGTGCTTGTACCTATGCTGTTCGGGGCGGTATTTTCAAATATTTTTCCCGCCAGAGGAGAAAAGGAGATAGAGCTTACCCTGACAGAAAACGGAAGCAGGATAACCCTTTCTGCGGAGGATTATCTTATCGGCTGTCTTTTTGCGCAGATAGACGTTTCCTACGAGGAGGAGGCGTTAAAGGCGCAGGCGTGCGCCGCCTATACTTATGCTTTGCGGCTGCTTGACGGAGGGAACGCGCTTTCCGACAGCACAGCGCTTTGTCAGCCCTATTTCACTCCAGCCAAGGCGAGGGAATACTACGGGGACAGCTATGACGAGTATCTCCCCAAAATAAAAGAAGCCGCCGCTTACGGCGCTTCTCACGTCATTTACTACGAAAACAAGCCTATTTACAGCGTGTATCACTCCGTTTCGGCAGGAGAGACCACCCTGCCTGTGAATATCTGGGGCATACAGCCGCCCTATCTCACAAGAAAGTCCTGCCCCGCTGACAAGAGCTTCCCCAATCTCTCCGCAGTAAACGAATTTACCGCCGACAATATCCGTCAGGCTTTGCTGGATTATGACAAAAATCTGCAAATGCCGCTGGACTATTCCCAGTGGTTCACCGACATAGTAAAGGACGAGGGCGGCTACGTGGTCAGCGTCAAGGTGGGAGGAAAGACCGTCAGCGGCGGCGACGTGTGGAGAATGTTAAAGCTGCGCTCCGCCGCCTTTGACATACACTGGAACGGAATGGCGTTTTCCGTCAGCACCGTCGGCTGCGGTCACGGGGCGGGAATGAGCCAGTACACCGCCAACGCAATGGCTAAGGAGGGGAAAACCGCTGAAGATATACTGCTGTACTTTTACGAGGGGTGTACTGTTAAGGATTTGTGAAATCTTACAAATTATATAGGAATTATAATCTTTTTATTGACAAACCGAGCTTAATGGAGTATAATGAAATTGCAAGCTATATGCAAAATCATATGCTCCTTATTTTCGTGAGCGTATGACCACATTTTCACCTACATCACGAAACGGAGGTCAATAAATGAAAAGAATGAAAATATTTGCCGCCGTAACAGCGGCTTGTACGGCTTTGACGCTTTTTTCCGCCTGTAACGAGGGCGTTGACGTTCCCCTTGAGGGAGGTCTGCCCAGCGGACTTATAGGAACAGAGGCGGCGGCGCAGAGAGCGCTCACTCATGCGGGGCTTTCCGCAGAGGAGGTAAGCGGGCTGGTCACCGACCTGGACGAGGACGACGGAAAAATTTACTATAATGTGGAATTCTGGCACGAAAACACTGATTACGACTACGATATAGACGCCGCCAGCGGCGACGTGCTGTCGGTGGACAGAGATACCATATATTATCCCACAACGGAAAATCCCCCTGAAAATAATTATATAGGAGAGACTGCCGCCAAGGAAAAAGCCTTTGCTCACGCAGGGATACAGGAGAGCGACGCCGTGGGGATAAGAGTTTATCTCGACCGTGACGACGGGGTGGTATACTATGACGTGGAATTCTGGTGCGGCTATACCGAGTATGATTATGAGATAGACGCGGTAAGCGGCGAGGTGCTGTCGGTGGACACCGAAACGAAACAGCCTGCTGCTCCCGCTGAAAGCTCTTCTTCGTCAGAACCTGCTCCTGCGGAAAGCTCGTCGTCTGCTCCCGCAGTAACTACTTCCGCGACACAGGCTCCTCCTCCCCAGACTCAAGCTCCTCAGTATATAGGGGAAAAAGCCGCCAAGGAAAAGGCTCTCGCCCATGCGGGACTTAAAGAGAGCGATATAGTGGGGCTGAAGATAAAGTTCGACTTTGACGATGGGCGCTACTGCTACAACGTGGAATTCTGGGCGGGAAATACCGAGTACGACTACGATATAGACGCCTTGACAGGCGAAATAATCTCCTTTGACAAGGACACGAGGAACGACGCTCCCTTAACTCCTCCCGCCGAATATATAGGCGAAGCGGCAGCTAAAGCCGCCGCCTTGCAGCACGCAGGGGTAAAGGAAAGCGATACTGCGGGAATGAGAGTTACCCTTGAACGGGACGACGGCGTTGTTTACTACGACGTGGAATTCTGGGCGGGCAACACCGAATACGACTATGAGATCGACGCAAAAAGCGGAAAGGTGCTGTCCTTTGACAAGGAAACAAAGTACGCTCCCTCCACGGGTGAATATATAGGCGAGGCCGCCGCAAAAGCAAAGGCGTTGGCTCACGCGGGTCTGTCCGAAGCTCAGGTGACAAGAATGAAGGTCGAGCTTGACGAGGAGGACGGAAGATTTTGCTATAAGGTGGAGTTCCACGTTGACAGAACGGAATATGAGTACGAGATAGACGCTGTAAGCGGAGAGATACTCAAGGCGGAAAAGGACGTTGACTAAAAAGAAAATAAAAAGAACGGATTGATATCCGTTCTTTTTTGTTTTATTATTTTTCCTGCGCTGTCCGCAGAAAAAATATTTACTCGTCCTCACTGCGTTCTGTGATCTCCTCCATCATTCCCTTTTTAAGCTCCGCAAGGCGGGCAAGGGTGCTGCGTATATCGTCCTGCATATCGGTTTTCAGCCAGTAGGAAACAGTGCCGAACGCCAAGGCGGAAAGAAACTTTCTTGCCGCTTCCATATCGCCGTCGCTTATCTTTCGCCCACTAAGCACGGTGTTTAAATAGGTGTTCACCGTGTGGTCGCAGGCTTTCCACAGGTAACGCTCGTAAATATCGCGGTTTGAGGAGTGATAGATGTGAAGGACGGCTTTCTTTTTGGACAGAGCAAGGTCGATGACCGCCTCAAGGCAGTCCTCAAGCTTTTCCGCCGTGGGGTAAGCCTGTATTATCTTTTCGGCGTCCTCCTCCACGATGTCCTCGACCAGTCCGGGTATATCCTCGAAGTAGTAGTAAAAGGTGTTTCGGTTTATACCACAGTCCGCAACGATGTCCTTTACGGTTATTTTTGAAAGCGGACGCTCGTTGAGCAGCTTTATGAACGACGCTTGTATCGCCTTTTTGGTGAAGTTTGCCATACCGTTCCTCCATTTTTGGAATACAGTGTATAGTATAGCATATTTTTTTGGGGTTGGCAATATGTGGAGATAAGGGAAATTTATGATTGGGGTGGGTTGTGTGGCGACGGACAAAGGCTTTTCCCATTTGCAAAAAATGTCCTCGTAAAACGAGGACTTTTTTCCTAATGATGTGTGATGCAGATACAATTTGTATGTCTTTTTATTGACATTCAATGATCAGCACTAAGTTAATTAGTGTACTCAACATATCACCGGATTTGATCTTTTACCTTGAGAAACCTGCTAAAGAATCCCGTGGCAAAAAATCTTATCCGTATTCTATATAAGTGCAATGAACAGTTTTTGGGTGCCATCAAATTAACTGTGGAAAGTTGATTGAAGTGGAAAAAAAGATTCAACATCAAATATACTGCCAAATTGCTCAAGCAAACATATAACTGCATGCTTTTAAAATCTTTAAACCGGTGTTTGCTAGTCAACTATCAAACCCACTCATAAGGCTCTCGTAATCCAAACCATATCGTTTTGCAATATCCACTGCTCTGCTTGTTTTGTCCGGGGATTCACGTACTATTTTGTACAGCCGTTTCCCACTTTCTTCATCTACCATTACTGTTAAATTATCCAAGCATGAAACACAACCTTCAAATGTGTTTATTTCCTGTGGCAGCGAGGACAACTCATGCATGTGAGTTATAAAGATACCTTGACAGCCCTTTGCGCTCATAGCTTTTATTACTTCTGACGCTATTGCCACAGCTTCATTAGCGTTGGTGCCGGAAAACGCCTCATCACACAGCACCATACTGTATTTATCGGCAGCTTTCATCACATTGCTCATATGTTCACATTCGTCCATAAAACGGCTTTTGATAATGTTTCCGTCGTGTTGTTGAAAATGCAGCAATATCTCGCTTCGTGGACTCATCTCCGCATATTCTGCGGGAACATAAAGTCCAAGTTGAAACAGTGCCTGACACACTGCTACCGACTTTGCGAAGAGCGTCTTACCACCACCGTTTGCACCGGTAAAAATGTATATCCCGCCTCTTTCATCAAACTCGATATCATTGAGTGTCATGTGACCGTATTGTAAAACATATTCCGGATTGTAAGTCTGCTTTATCAAACAGCGCTTTTTTTCAATTGGATAGACTTTAGGACAGCAGACGGGGTAGTTCATCGACTTTAATTTGTAGAAAAATTCCGCTGCTGCAATAAGAAAACGAAGATCACTATAATAGCTTATCAGAAAATTTATTTTTGACTGAGAATAAGCCTTTACCGCAGGTTTCCATGAGCGCAGGGAATTTCGCAGTATTTTATGCAATCCCGAATTTATGGAAAATTCAATTCTTTCCTTTTCTTCCCGAGACATCATTGAAGTAGGTATAACAAGGGGGGCACTGCACTGGAACGAACTTGGCTTCATATCTGCTCTAAGCAACTTATCTATCAAGCTCCCCGAAGCATATTTCTGGTTATTGATGGACACTAATCCCGCTTCAACAGGATGCAGAGCCAGATCAAGGTTAACACCAACAGTCACACTTTGAATTGATTGTATTAATTTCACATTTTCAGGCAGGCACTTCTTTATCGTCTCATATTCCTCACTCTTGCAGATTGCATTTATCTCTTTTTTTATGGTCAAAAACATCTCTGATTTCAGCTCGAATTTATTCAGATTTTCAAACAAGTAATCAACTAAATCAAGATATACCTGCAAATCCCTCACTGAATAAAGATCGTCCACTTCGTCGCTGGCGGTAGAGCTTAACGAGCGCAGTTCACGAAAACTATCTATTTGAGGAACTATCTCGAGCATTGATTCATAAAGCTTGCGATTTTCCATAAGGTCAGTCAACGCATCAAGACGATAATTTATCACATTAATGTCATCTGTCAGATAGCTTTCCAGATTTATGTAATCCTTGCCATTCCATGAATTTTCTTTAATCTTGATCATCGACCCTATATTCAATTCCTTAAGAAAGTCAATATTTTTCATTTTACTCTTATCTGCTGATTAAGCAGCCTCCGTTTAGTCAGTAAGATAAATATTTATGTTCCTGCACTTTTATAGTGTTGAGTCAGTAGCCGCCCATTTCACTGATGATCGCCTTAAGCAACTGTCCTATAAGCCATCGTTCTGCAAATGAAAGAAAAAAATCTATTACTATATTTACTGCCAGAATGATCACAAACAATACTTGAGAGTAACCGGATCTTCTCCACAGTACGCGAACAAAAGTCATAATGTAGTAAATCTCCCAGACTATTATCGGTACTGCGCCAATAGCAAAATAGTTATAAAACATCACCATTCCAATATTCAGAAAGAAATAGTGCAGTAACAACGTTGCTAAAATACGACTGCGTGGAATATCTATGTAGTGGTAATTTTCAAGATATTTTTGACTGTTCTTTGCAGTGAATATCATCTCAAGGTTTTACTCCTTTTGGTTTGGAAAAAATATTTCCGTCTGCTATACGATTTATCATTACAATATGCTCCTTCAAAGATAATATATATCCAAATCAAAAAATTGTCAATAACTTTGTGAACATTAGACCGATTTTACATAAAAAAATACCGGTCCCGAAACAGGAACAGATTAGGTGCAGCGTCACGCTGCTGTGGTATTGTTACTAAAAAGATATTTAGGCGATGAACATAAAAACACGCTCCCTTTCCTGAGAGCGTACAGCGATTTTTCGGTTTTGCGCAAGCAAAATGAATTTCCTGAAGGGAAATTCAAGAAAAATTGCGCATGGAAAAGAGCTGAGGACGAGCCGTCAGGCGACGGACGAAGCCTTTTCCCATTTGCAAAAAATGTCCTCGTAAAACGAGGACATTTTTCCTAATGATGTGTGTATTACCAAAAAGATATTAAAACAGCATAACATAAAAAATACGCTCTCAGTTTTCTGAGAGCGTATTGGGTCCAGCGTCACGCTGGTGGTCGGAGTGACCGGACTTGAACCGACGACCTCTACCACCCCAAGGTAGCGCGCTACCAATCTGCGCCACACCCCGACCTTTTTATGCCGACGTTAATTTGTCGGCTATCATATTATACAGTATCCTTTAAAAAAAGTCAATACCTTTTTTCACCTTTTTGAAATTTTTTATCCGGCGTCAATATCTCCTGTTGGGTCTGTCCGCACGGATATCCTCCCACATTACCACATACTGCCTTACGTACATAACGAACGCCAACAGCATACACGCTCCGCTGAGTCCTATCAGGACGGCGCTGAGGGCAAAGGGCATTTTCGTGTAGGGCACCGCCAGAAGTATAAACATAACGCCGTAAAATACCGCCGTGGACAGCTTTCCGTACCAATGAGCGCCCTTCAGCTTTCTCCCCTTGCGGGCAAAGACCACCGCCAGCACCGCCATAGTTATCTCCTTGATGACCAGCAGGACGATGACAGGGATAAGCAGGCGGTATTTCAGCACGAGGCACACCGCCACCGCAAACTGGGTCAGCTTGTCTGCCAGTGGGTCGATTATCTTCCCCAGCTCGGTTATCTGATTGAATTTGCGGGCGATCTTGCCGTCAAGCATATCGGTAAGTCCCGACACCACCAGTACCACTATCGCTCCGATATGAAAGCCCACGCCGTTTTTTGCGTTGAGGAACAGCACGATGAACACGGGAATAAGAGCTATCCGAAAATAGCTCAGGATATTGGGTATTGTGAATATATCCTTCTTAAAATTCCCGTTCATTTCCCGTTCTCCGCAAAGAAACAACAAATTCCGCCGCTTGAAACAGCACAGAACAGTATAGCACAATTCAGCTGAAAAGTCAAATCAATTGAAAGTGGATAGTTGACAGTTGACAATTGCGGTATTTTCAGCAAATTTGTGCCTGCTGTTTAAAATCCGTCCGCAAAGCGGACACCACCATTTTCAACTGTCCATTGTCCACTGTCAACTGTCACGACCAGCCGTAATCGTCGTACTCGCTCCAGCTTGCCGCGCCTGCGGACTGCTGTCCCAGCTTGAATATCAGCACCGCTACTGCGACCATTATTGCCGCAAGTGAAAGAATTATGGGGAGAGTGATGTTTCTTTTTTCCATATGTTACCTCTTTTCCTGAAAATTATTCCTGTTCGTTTGTAAGCTCAAGCAATCGCTTGTATATCTCGGATTTGGAAAAGCCGCTGAGCTTTGCCGCTTCTTTTCCCGCCTGAGAGGGGGTCATTCCCCGCTTTGTCATTTCAAGGGCGGAAAGCGCCGCCTGCTCAAGGGTCATTTCCTCCTCCGCCTTTTCGGGCGCTCCCTCTACCACAAGGACGTATTCACCTCTCGGCTCCTGCTCCTTGTAAAGCTCGATCATCTCGCTTATCGTTCCCCGTATGACTTCCTCGTGGACTTTCGTCATTTCCCTGCAAAGGCTTATGCGCCTGTCGCCAAGTTCCTCTAAAAGGTCGTTCAGCGTGTTTTTCAGCTTGTGGGGAGCTTCGTAGAATATCAAAGTCTGGGGGAGTTCTTTAAGCTGCCGCAGATGCTCCAAGCGGATACGCTTTGTGACGCTGAGAAAGCCCTCGAAGCAAAATCTTTTGGTGGGAAGTCCGCTTATGGCAAGGGCGGACATTGCCGCCGTAGGTCCCGGAACGGCGATAACCTCTATCCCATGTTCAGCGCACAGCTTTACTATTTCCTCGCCGGGGTCGCTTATGCAGGGCATTCCCGCATCGGTCACCACCGCCGCGCTTTCCCCTGCAAGGAGCCGAGGGAGCAGTTCCTCTCCCCGCTGGCGGGCGTTATGCTCGTGATAGCTTATCATAGGCTTTTTTATGCTGAATTTTGAAAGCAAAACTCCCGTCACTCTCGTGTCCTCGGCGCAGATAAAATCCACGCCGTTAAGCACTTCCACTGCCCTTGGGGAAAAATCCCCAAGATTTCCGATTGGAGAGCCGACTATATAAAGCGGCAAGCTATCACCTCCTTTTTCAGGTTATCTGCCGCAGGAAACTGCCCAGTTGGATCGCAGCTGAGGCTGTTCCGCAGACGAATATCCCCTATTTATATATTTCAAGCA
This sequence comes from uncultured Ruminiclostridium sp., assembly GCA_947630175.1. Classification (GTDB taxonomy): domain Bacteria; phylum Bacillota; class Clostridia; order Oscillospirales; family Ruminococcaceae; genus Ruminiclostridium_E. The sequence continues at coordinate 45,160 of CANRGJ010000003.1, forward strand.
ATTCGTCGGTATAACCGCCGTCCTCATTTCTCATCACAAGGGGCTTTTCCACGGAAAGCCCGACCTTGCCGCCCTTTTTCCCTTCGATAAGGGCGAGCCACGGCTTTTCGCCCACCTTGTTGCAAACAAGAGTTAATCTTTTGGGCTCGATGCGCTTTTCCCGCATAAGGCAGAACACGTCGGCGATACGCTCCGTCAGGTGGCATATCTTCAGCGTTCCGCCGTATTTCAACAGGACTTCCGCCGTGTTTATCACGTCGGGCAGGGAGCAGGCTATCTCGTGCCGAGCTATGCGCTGAGCCTCGCTGAGCCGTTCCTTCCCCGAATTTTCCTTGTAGTAGGGGGGATTTGCCGTTACCACGTCCACGCTGCCCGCAGGTATCTTTTCCGTCAGAAGCGGGATATCCCGCAGGTCGGCGTTTATGGGGAACACACGCTCCTGCAAGCCGTTTTCCTCTACGGACTTTTTGAAAAGCTCCGCCGCCTCCTGCTGTATCTCCACGCCGTAGACCTTTTTCGGCGGCTTTTCCTTGCAGAAGTACAGGGGTATCACCCCGCAGCCCGTGCAAAGGTCGCACACCACGTCCCCCGCTTTCGGCGAGGCAAAGCCCGCCAGCAGTATGGCGTCGGTGCCGAAACGGTGGTCGGCGCTGACGTATACGCTTATGTTTCCAAGCAAAAATTTTTCTTCCATACGTTTTGTTGAAATGTGTCGGTTTTGTATGTGTTGTTTAAACTATAAAAAGTATTATTCAATAGTACAGTTTTACGCCAAAGTCCACCTTTTCACTCCTGACGATACTGTCATACCGATGTGAAAGTAAAACTCCTGTTCCGATAAAACGATCGCTCTCTTTGCGCCGCGCTCTGCTGCGATATTTGCCGCCGCATATACGACCGCCCTGCCAAGTCCCTTTTTTCGGTGTTCGGGGATCGTTGCCAGCGGCTCTATATAGGCGGTATCGCCGCCGTCATACCACACGCCGCAGTGCGCCGCATATATGCCGTCTTTTTCCGCAAAAACTTTTATATACGCATTGTCATACAGCCGTCTTTGCGCCTTTTCAGTCTCTTTGTCAGGCGCTTCGGGTTCACCGTCGTTGTCAAAGCCGCGCCAGATCACCTGCCGCCATTTATATTCGTCAGGCTCATAAACCATTTTGAAGCCGTTCGGCAGGGTATCGTTCAGCCTCTGACCTATAAGCGGAAGTTCTAAAACGCTTTCGGAATGATGTCCCGCAAAGCCGTTGCTTTCAAGAAAATCGCAAAGCGGCTTATCCCATTCATTTGTATGGATAATTGTTTCATTTCCGTCAACGTCAATAACATATCCGACCATTTTTCTGAAAAGCTCCTGATCTGAAACGGCGTGCAGGAGGTACCACCTGTCATCATAAGAAGTATCAAACAGCGCAAGCCCTGCGATCTTGCCGTTTTCGTCTTTAAAAAGCGCCATTCGTGATATCTTTTCCCTGTCAAGATAAGGGGAAGTCAACATCCAGTCAAACCGTCCCCAGTGAAAATGCTCGTTTATCCCGCTGTCGGCAAAGGTCGTCAAAAAGCGGTGAACGTCGGCGTATTGACTTGAAAAACGTTCAGGCAGAAGCTTATAGTTTTCTATCGTATACATAGTTGATCTCCGCATTGTATCAAGATGAACATATCAGCCTATCAGCAGCTCGCAGTCGGGGAGGACTTTGTCCTTGCCTGAGCTGCCTTTTCCCGTCATAAGAGACAGGAGCAGGGATACGGGTCCTACTCTTCCCACGAACATCGTAAGACTGAGTATCAGCTTCACCGCAATTCCTCCCGCCGCAGAAACGCCTGTGCTGAAGCCCGTGGTGGTAAAGGCGGAGATCACCTCGTACAAAATATCCACTTCCGGCATTTCGGAGTCAAGAAGATAGATAGAGGCGAAGGCGATGATTATGAACGCTACTGACAATACAAGCACCGTTACCGATTTGTACACTAACTTTTTCGGTATTCTATGACCGAAGAGGGAGGCGTCCTCCCGCCCTTTAAGCTCCGCCGCAACGGTGGCTAACAGTATTGAAAAAGTGGTGACCTTAAGTCCGCCCGCAGTTGAACCCGGCGAGCCGCCGATAAACATAAGCCCTATGGTAGCCAGCTTGGAAAAGTCGTTGGCGTAGGGCATATCCGCTATTGAAAAGCCCGCCGTTCTTGCGGAGAAGCTGGAGAACGCCGAGGACAGTATCAGCTCTCCCGTGTTCATATCGCTGAAATGACTTCTTGCCATAAGTCCCACAGTTAGATAAACGGCAAAGCCTATCAGCAGAAGTATTCCGTTTACGATAAGCACCAGCTTTGTGTGCATTTGCAGGTGCTTCGTCTTGCGGTAGTTAGCTAAGTTGTCCCATACGACGAAGCCTATTCCTCCCAAAAAGATGAGAAGCATCATCACGATAAGCACCTGGGGGCAGTCGGTGTAGGCAGTGGGTCCCTCCGTTCCCATTATGTCAAAGCCTGCGTTGCAGAAAGAGGACACCGCCATAAACAGCGCCACGAATATCCCGTAAGCGCCATAGCGGGGGACGAAGGTGAACGCCATTATCGCTGCGCCCGTAAGCTCCATTACTAAGGTGTAGGCGACTATTCGGATAAAAAGCCGCTTGCTCCCCGCAAAGCCGCCCGTGCTGACCTCTCCCGCCGCCGCGCTCGCCTGGATAAAGCCCATGCGCCGACCTATGGCGAAGTTGAAGAAAGTAACTATGGTTACAAAGCCCAGCCCGCCTATCTGCATCATCAGCACGATTATGACCTGTCCGAATACCGTCCAGTGCTGAAAGGTGTTGTAAAGGGAAATCCCCGTTACGCTGGTGGCAGAGGTGGCGGTGAAAAGGCAGTCCACAAAGTCCGTCCACTGTCCGTCCTTTGAGGAAAAGGGCAGGCAGAGCAGGAACGTTCCCGCCGCAACGACGCACAGCAGGCTCAGCACCAGCACTCTCACAGGCTGGAGAGGCTTTTGTTTCTTTTTTATGATTGGCAAGTAAACACCCCCGATGGCAGTTGATAGTGTACAGTGTACAGTGTACAGTTATGGAGGTTTTTCGGCGGAGCCGAAAAACGGATTTTAAAAGCATTTTAACAGTTGTTTGTTGACAGCAGGCGGCAATCAAGATCCGTTTTTCGGCAACGCCGAAAAACACCTTAACTGTACACTGTCAACTGTCAACTGTCAACTTTTCATCTGTCAGCTTCGCTGACAGATGAAACTCACCCCGTCTGCGCCTGTTTGTATGCCTGCGCTCTTTCGCCGTAGGCGTATATGCGGTAATCGCCCGTCTGCCTTACAAGAAGCAGCTTGGTGGGCGGTATGCCGAAATCGGTGCCTATGGTGACGATTATATAAGTATTTTCCTGTATCTGCGACGGGTCGTCGGCGTAGGAAACAGTTATGTTCTGATTGAGATACTGGAGATAGGGCACGCCCTCCTCAAGACAGCGGTAAACCGTTACGTCGGGGGCGTCCGTGTTGTTGAAAAGGCTTTCGGAGATACGCTCGTAGCCGCCGGTGCTTTCTGCGCTCTGCTGTGCGGTGTAGGGCAGACAGCGCATTACGCCGAATACCGCCGAGTAAAGGGTCAAAGCCGCTACCGCCGCCGCAGTTACCGCCTTTTTCAGCCTTTTTGCGCAGGAAACAATAACAAGCAATACCGCCATAAGGCACATGGAACAGCTTATTGCGGAAAGCAGTCCCGTGGAGGTCATTCCTCCCTCCAGCCCCTCTCCGAACATAGCGGGGATTATCCCGTAAATGTCGGTAGGAGTGCCCTGCGGCGCTTCAAGCACGGCATAACGCCCTGTGAAAAAGAACAGCATATACGCTGCCGCCGCCGCGATTATTCCCCCTGAAATTTCCGTCAGGGCAAGCTCCCCGCCGAACACGAACAAAAGCACGAACAGCAGGGTAAAGGGCAGCACCCCGTCCATATATCTGCTGAAAAGCAGCTGGCTCTGGGTAGACAGTTCCCCCTCCAGGGCGGAAAAAACGCTGACCGCAAGCATACATATGCCGAACACCGAGATAAATGTTACAAATATGCCTCGGCTTGGAGAAAATTTCTTTTTTTCCTCTTTATTGGCGGAAAAATAACGGCAGGCAAGTATCACCACAAGCGCAGTTCCCAGCGCGCCCATTCCCCATGAGCCGCACACGAAGCTGTAAAGCTGAGAGGAAAAGCAGGCGAAAAACGCTTCCGTTCCCTTTGAAAGAGCGTTGGGTATCTCCGCTATAAAGTATTCCACGGTGCCGTTCATCGCAAGCGGATCGCTTACTCCCCACACGTCGTACTGAACCGCATAATTGCAAAATTCCGCCAGAAAGGTAAGTCCCGCCAGCGAAACGAAGAACACGGGTATCTCCACCGTCTGACGTCTGAATATCACTATCGAGAGTATCACCGTTATTATCAGCGCAATTACCAGCGCCGCAAGGCGGTAATCGACGCAAATCGACGCCGCCGCAGTGAGCGCCAGCAGGAAGGAGAACAGCATTTTTCTGCCCTTTCCCTCCGCCTTGTCCGATTTTATAAGAAGAAACAGCGCCAGCCACGGCATAAGCAGGGCGAGGCTTTCGTTCCAGACGAACTTGCTGTAAAGCAGGCAGGCGGTAAATCCACCTGCGCAAAACGAGCACAACGCCGCCTGCCAGCGCTTTTCCACGCCAAGGGAAATGCAGCAGGAATAAGCGAGCACGGGTATCAAACTTACCGCCGCACCGTTAAGGGCGAGGGCGATATGATACTGGGTATATGCGTCGGAGGAAAGGAGAATGGCGGGGATATAAAGCAGGGACTGAAGTATACCGCCGTAGGGGGCAGGGTCAACGCCGCCAAGCGCTCCCCTCCAGTCTGCGCCCAAAAAATACTTTGCAAGCAATGCGCAGGAAAATTCCTCAGGCTGTACCGAGGGAAGTGACACGCAAGCGCCCGCCGCGATATGCACGGCGAAAAAGACGAGATACAAAAGGAGCATTACTCCCTTGTGTCCCGCCCTGCCGCTTATGCGTCTGAGCAGTGCGTCCTTCATTTTTTCCTCCGAAATAAACTGATGGCGGCAATACATAATTGCACATATTACAGTATAGCAGATTTTGCGGGAAAAAGCAAGATGAAAACAGTGGGTGGAGGAAAAAAGGGGTGGGTGGGAGGGTGGGGCGCTGGCGTGAGGCTGAAGGGCAGGCACAAAAGTGAAAAGGGGTGAAAAAGCTCCGCCGACGGTACGGCAGTGAAAACCGCGACCGTGAAAGGAAAAGAACGTCATTCTTTGTGGGTTTGCCGCCCCCAAAGTCTTGACATACAGGCTTTGTTGTGATATATTAAATAAGTATGCAAAAAAATTTTTTGATAATTGATACTTTTTCCCTTTGAAATACGTTTTATATATGGAAGTATTTTTGCAAGGAAGGAAAAATTTATGCTGTCAATAATAATCCCCGCTTACAACGAGGAGGAAAATATTGAAAAGACCGCCTCGGTCATCGGCGGGATAATGGAGGAAAACGGTATCGACTGCGAGATAATTTTCGTGGACGACGGCTCAAAGGACAAAAGCTGGGAGATGATCGACCGTCTTTCCCGTGAAAAGGATAATATAAGAGGACTGAAGTTTTCCCGCAATTTCGGCAAGGAGGGGGCTATCTTCGCAGGATTGAAAAACTGTCTCGGAGACTGCGCCGCCGTTATCGACTGCGACTTGCAGCACCCGCCTCAGCTCCTCCCCGAAATGTACAACCTGTGGAAGCAGGGCTACAAGGTGGTGGAAGCGGTAAAGGCCTCACGAGGAAAAGAGGGCTTTATCTACAAGACCTTCGCAAAATGCTTTTACGGGCTGATGAAAGGCTCCTCTGGGATAGATATGAACGGCGCCAGCGACTATAAGCTGATGGACAGGCAGGTGGTGGACGCCCTCAACGAGCTGCCCGAAAGGATAACCTTTTTCCGCGCACTGTCAAGCTGGGTGGGATTTGAAACTGCCAAGATAGAATTCAACGTGGCGGAGAGAAATGCGGGCAAAAGCAAGTGGAGCTTCAAAAAGCTGTTCAAATTCGCTATGTCCAACCTTACCAGCTTTACCAACGTGCCTATGCAGATAGTCACCGTAACGGGCATAATCTTCTTTATCGCCGCCATTGTCATCGGGGTACAGACCTTGGTGAAGTTTTTCACGGGGACTGCGCAGGAGGGCTTTTCCACCGTAATTCTGCTTATCCTGCTGACAGGCTCGTTCATTATGATAGCTCTCGGAATTATCGGATATTATATCAGCAAGATATATGAGGAAATAAAGTGCAGACCGCGTTATATCCTCTCCTGTGACACAAATCAGCGAAAGAACAGAAAGGAAAAAGGCGATGAGTGAAACTAACGCAGCTCCCGCAAAAACCGAAGCAAAGCCTGAAAAAAAGCAAACAAAGCCGAAAAAGCAAAACGCTTTCGTTTCCTGGGTGAAGGAGCATTGGGCCTACGCCAGAAACGGCGTAAGATACTTTTTGATGAATGAAAATCAGATGTGGCTGTCCTTTCTCCTGCCTGCTCTGATACTGCTTGTAAGCTATTTCATCTTCGGCGTTTGGCCCTTTGGGGCGGAAAGCGTGCTTTCCCTTGACCTGAACGGGCAGTATGTTTACTACTACGACCATATGTACGACGTAATCTACGGCGGAGAGAGCCTGTTCTACTCCTGGAGCAGGAACCTTTCGGGCGAGTGGATGGGCATTATCGGCTATTATCTGGGAAGTCCGTTCAACTGGATAGTATGGCTGTTCCCAAGAAACTGCATACTTGAGGGACTGCTCACTATGATGTGCGTCAAGGTGGGCGCTATCGGTCTTTGTATGTCCATTTACCTTTCAAGGGCGAAGAAGATGAAAAAGCTGACCGTTATTGTGTTCAGCATATGCTACGCCCTTTGCGCATACACGATAGTCCAGACTATGAACCCTATGTGGCTGGACGGCGTTATGGCTCTGCCTATAATCTGCCTTGGGCTTGAACGGTTCATCGACCAGGGGCGCTTCCGCCTGTTGGTGGTAGCATGGGTGTACGCTTTCGTCACCTGCTTCTACATCGGATTTATGCTGGCTATCTTCTCCATAATCTACTTCCTGTTCTATATGATAATCACAAGACAGGAAGAAGCGAGAGACCATTTCTTCAAAAAGATGTTCGGTGCGCTGGGGCTGGGCGTAACTGCGGTGATGATATCCTGCTTCATGCTTATCCCGGTCTACGTTTCCCTTTCCTACGGGAAATTCGAGTTCTCCACCCCCAATTACGAGCTGGTGGAAAACTTCCCGCTTATCGAGCTTTTCGACAAAATTCTCCCCAACAGCTACGACACGGTGAGAATGACGGGGCTTCCCTTCCTTTACTGCGGAGTTATTACTATCCTGCTTCTCCCCGCTTATTTCCTGCATAAAAATATCAGGCGAGGGGAAAAGATAGGCTATGCGGCGGTAATGCTTCTCCTTGTGCTTTGTATGTATATCCGCCCCGTTGATATGATGTGGCACGGCGGTCAGATGCCTAACTGGCTCCCCTACCGCTATTCTTTCATTCTGTCGTTCCTGATGGTAGTCTGCGCCGCCTCCGCCTTCGACAAGCTGAAAAAGGCGTCCACAGGCGTTATCGGCGGCACCTGCGCCGCCTGGATAGCGGTGATGATATATCAGGAGAATGTGGACAACTTTGTTGCCGACCTGAACAACGGCAGAGATACGCTGGACAACTTCTCGGTCATTCTTCCCGCTATGCTCATAGCGTTTACCATCACGGCGATACTTTTGCAGCTTCGCAAGGGCTTTAATTACAATTTACGGCGCAATCACACAAGAGTGCTTTCAATAGTCCTTTTGGTAGTTATTTGCGGAGAAGCTATGTACAACACCGTGGGACAGATACACACCCAGGACAGGGACATAGTTTATTCCAACCACGACAGCTACGTTGACGTTATAATCCCGCTGAGGGACAAGGTGAACGAGATAAAGGCGCAGGACGACGGCTTTTACAGGATAGAAAAGCTGATGTTCCGCACGGTGAACGACCCGCTTGCTATCGGAGCTTACGGTCTTTCCCACTCCTCCTCCACCCTGAACGCAAAGCCTATCGAGCTTTTGAAACGCCTTGGCTTTACCGCAAGGAGCCACTACACCAGATACAGCGGCGCAACGCTGATAACAAAGAGCATTTTCGGCGTGAAGTACGAGCTTACCACGGTGAACAACACCACAGGCGACGTAAAGAACGGACTGGATATAAACGTAACCGAAAATCAGTACGCTCTTCCCATAAACTATATGGTAAGCAACGATATACAAGATCTGGAGCTGGAGCAGTACGACCCGTTTGCCGCACAGACCCAGCTGCTCAACGCCCTTATCGGCGAGGAGCATCAATACTACACTATGGTAAACGACCCTGATCTGGATATGCACAATCTGACGCAGGGTCACACCAGCGACGACCATTACAGCTTTAAGGTGGCGACGGCGGGTCAGACCGCAAGTCTTACCTACACCTTTAAAATGCCTAAGGCGGGACATCTTTATATGTACCTGCCCTCCACATATGAGCGCACCATAAAGCTGACGGTGAACGGTCAGGACGAGGGGCAGTATTTTGAGGGCGACAACAACTATATGAGAGATTTCGGCGAATTTGCCGAGAACGAGGATATCACCGTCATTATGACATTGACAAAGGACAATCTCTACTTCCGCAGGGCGGAATTTGCCGTTGGCGACGAGGAAGAGATGAAAGCGGCGCTCACAAAGCTGAATGAGATGAACGCCGAGACCAACTGCTACAAAAAGTCCACCACCGACATAGTGACTGAGGTAAACTGCGGCGCAGACCAGACCTTCTTCACCACCATTCCTGAGGAAGAGGGCTGGGAGGTTTACGTCGACGGGGTAAAGACGGACCATTTTGAAGTTCTGGATTCCCTTATCGCAGTTCCCCTTTCAACAGGCAAGCATACAGTTGAGATGAAGTTCACCACTGCGGGCTATCCCGAAGCGCTAATGCTTTCGGCGGCGGGTGTTCTGATATTCATAGGACTTATCGTTATCTGGCTCAAGCGCAATCCCGTTGACAGGGCAAAGCGCAGGGCTCATCTGCGCAGGATTTACAGCGGCGAAGCTATACAGCTGCTCCGTCAGCAGATAAATGCCGACAAGGAGGAGCGCAGGCAAAGGCGCATTGCAGACGGCGACGACGATGACGAGGACGACGGCGAGATAATCACCATACAGACCCTCGGCGTGGGAAATGACGAGGAGCTTCTCCCCGACGACGAGGACGAGGATACTGACGATATCGACGAGGAGGACGAGGACACTGATGACATCGACGACGAGGTCTTTGAGGACGAAGAAAGTGAAGATGACAAGGACAAAGCCGAAGACGACGGCGGAGAGGACGAATAAGCTACAATGATACTTGCAGTTGATATAGGCAACACTAATATAGTTTTCGGCGTGTTCGACGGGGAAAAGCTGCTGTTTGAATCGAGAGCCGACACAAACCGTCATCGTATGGCGGACCAGTATTCGGTGATGCTGGAGCAGATATTCTACCTGTACGAACTCGATAAGAAAAAAATAGACGGAGCAGTGATATCTTCAGTCGTTGCGCCTGTTTCCGACCAGCTTAAAATCGCTGTGCAAAGGCTTCTGGGGATAACTCCCCTTATGGTGGGCGCAGGGATAAAGACGGGGCTGAACATTCTCATAGACGACCCGTCCTCTCTCGGCGCGGACCTTGCCTGCGGAGCAGCGGCGGCGAAGGAATTATATCCTCTGCCCTGCATAGTAATAGATTTAGGTACTGCAACAAAGGTGTACGCCGTGGACAAAAACGGCGCTATGATAGGCGGCATTATCGCTCCCGGCGTGAAGATATCCCTTGAGGCGCTGGCAGGCGGTACTGCAAGCCTGCCCATGATAAGCCTTGAGGGTAAGACCGAGGTGATAGGCAAGAATACCGTTGACTGTATGCGCTCAGGCGTGCTTTACGGTCATGCGGGTATGCTGGACAGCTTTATTGACAGGTTCAAGGAAAAGTTAGGCGAAGACGCCTCAGTAGTGGGCACGGGAGGGTTCATCTCCGTGCTCAAGGACTACTGCCGTCACGATTTTGCGGTGGATCCGCAGCTTGTTATGGAGGGAATGAGGATAATCTATAACAAGAACAGGAAAAACAGTTAAAAGTTATGAGTGCAAAGTGAAAAGTTGTGGTGTCGCCTGCGGCGACAGATTTAGGATTGGCAGGTGCAAATCAATACCTGTTACTTTAAATCCGTCTGCGAAGCGGATTTCACAACTGTGTACTTTACACTGTACATTGTCAACTTTTCCCAACCAGATGCTAACAACTATCCTTCCGCCTGCCATTACAAATCCGTTTTTCGGCTTCGCCGAAAAACACCATAACTGTGCACTATGCACTATGCACTGTGCACTGTCATTCGGGGTTCACGGCGTAAGCCGTTAATATAAAACCCGCGAGGCACGGAAATACAGTTAACGGTTATGAGTGCAAAGTGAAAAGTTAAGGTGATTTTGCTTCGCAAAAGGAATTTTAAAGTTAAACGGTAAAAATCAGTACCCCCTTGCTTTAAATCCGTCCGCGAAGCGGACACCATAACTATGCACTGTGCACTTTACACTGTCAACTGCCAACTCCGGCTTCAGCAAAGGAGTTCCAAATGGAAGAAACAAAAACAAAAAAAGGTTCGAGCTGGAGCTCGGACAAGACCTTTACCGTTGTAGGTATGGGCTTGCTGACGGCGATAATCGTTGTTCTGCAATGGCTTGCGGTCAGCATAAGATTCGGTCCTTTCAGCATTACTCTCGTTCTTGCGCCGATAATAGTCGGTGCGGCATTATACGGCTGGAAAGCGGGAGCGTGGCTGGGCTTCGTGTTCAGCTTTGTGGTTTTGCTGACAGGGGACGCGGCGGCGTTTCTGGCGGTGAATATTCCCGGCACTATCGTCACCGTTATACTTAAAGGCACTGTGGCGGGTATTGCCGCAGGGCTTGTTTACAGGGCGATAAGCAGGAAAAATCAGCTTGTAGCGGTAATTGCCTCGGGCGTTACTGCTCCTGTTGTGAACACGGGAATATTTATTCTCGGCTGCCTTGTATTTTTCCTCCCCACTATTGAACAGTGGGGCATTGACGCAGGGTATCAAAACGTGTTCGCATACATTTTTATAGGTATGGTGGGACTTAACTTCCTTGTAGAGCTTGCCATAAATATGGTGCTCTCTTCCGTGATAGTTGCTATCATAAATCTGGTGAAGAAGAAAATAGCGGCGTAAAACACCGCATTATCCCGCAAAAAACCAAATAACGACAGGGCGTAAAGCGATTTTACGCCCCTGTTGTCGTTTCCGAAATAATTTCCGAAAGGACAGAGAAAATGGACTTCTTTTCCGCAGCGGCGCAGAATATCCCCGAATTTGTGAGAGCCGAAAAGGCGCTGAAAAATCCCGCCCGTCCCTCGATGGTGACGGGGCTTGCGGGGATACACAAGGCGCATTTGCTGTCAAGGCTGGCGTACAGCGGGCAGGCGCCTGTGCTGGTGATAACGAAAAGCGAGGCGGACGCCGCCCGCCTTACCGCCGACATAAACACCTTCAGCGGCAGGGAAACGGCTATGCTTTTCCCTGCAAAGGACCTGACCCTGACGCAGGTGGAGGCGACCACAGGGGACTACACGGGGCGCAGGATAGAGGTGCTTTACCGCCTGCTCAGCGGGAGCTTGCCTATGGCGGTATGCTCGCCTGACGCGGCGGCGCAGCTCACCGTTCCCGCCGAAATGCTGAAATCCCACTGTGTGACCTTGAAGCAGGGGGAGGAAATCTCTCTTGACGGGCTGACCCAGACCCTTGCCGCTTCGGGCTTTTCCCGCTTTGACGCAGTTGAGGGGAGAGGACAGTTTTCCCGCCGAGGGGCTATCCTTGATGTTTTTCCCGTGAACAGCGAAAAGCCTGTGCGGGTGGAGTTCTGGGGGGACGAGATAGACACGCTCTCCTATTTTGATATAGAAACTCAGCGGCGCACCGACAGCATAGACGAGCTTCACATCACTCCATGCACGGAAATGCTCTGCACCTCGGAGGAGCTTGCGGAAAGGCTTGAAGCGCTTATCGCAAAGCAAAAGGGGAAAAACGCCGACAGGGTGAAAAAGAATCTGAACAGGGACCTTTCCCGCATAAAGGGCGGGATAACGCCTACGGGGGACAAGTTTTTCCCGCTGTACGTTCCCAGTCCCGCAAGCGTTTTTGATTACGTCAACTGCGTTGTGGTGTGTGAAAATTCGGGCTGCAACGAAACGCTGAAAGGGGCATTGTCACAGCATAACGAGGATTTGAAGCTGCTGCTTGAGGAAGGAGCTATCTGCAAGGGGCTGGACAAATACTATCTCACCCGCCCCGAATACAGCGAAAAGCTCACCGCAAAGCTGCGCCTTTATCTTGACAATTTCCTGCGGGGCGGAGGGATAGAGCTGGAAAATATCATTCCCGTAAGAGCGAACTCCGTTTCCCTCTGGAGTGGGGAATATGCCGTTCTGAACGAACAGCTCACCGATTATCTTGAACAGGGCTACGCCGCCGCTGTTTTTGCGGGGACGGAAAAGGCGGCAAAGACCCTTTCCGACGACCTGAAAAAGGACGGCTTTGACGCCGTTTTCTCCGCAAATCCGCAAAAGCCTGTGAGGAACAAGGTCTACGTTATCCCCGGAATGTTGTCGGCGGGATTTGACTATCCCGACGCAAAGTACCTGTGCATTTCCCACACGGCGGTGACCAGCATAAAAAAAGCTGCTCCAAGGCGGAAGAAAGCGGAGATAATCAATTCCCTTGACGAAATAGCGGTGGGGGATCTGGTGGTACACAACACCTACGGTATCGGCGTTTTTGAGGGAGTGCAGAATATCCGCGACGGCGGCGTTGCAAAGGATTATATCAGGATAAAGTATGCGGGAACGGACGTGCTTTACGTTCCCGTAACGCAGCTCGATATGATATCCCGCTATATCGGAAGTGCGGACGCAGCCACGGTGAAGCTGTCAAAGCTCCACACCGACCAGTGGCAAAAGACCAAAACCAGAGCCAAAGCCGCCGCAAAGGAAATGGCGGCAGAGCTGGCGGAGCTTTACGCCAAGCGAATGAGGAGCAAGGGCTTTGCCTTTTCCCCCGACAGCATTGAGCAGGACGAGTTTGAAAACCGTTTCGACTACGTTGAAACGGACGACCAGCTGCGCTGTTCCGCCGAGATAAAATCGGATATGGAGCGAGAAGCGCCTATGGACAGACTGCTTTGCGGGGACGTGGGCTTCGGCAAGACGGAGGTCGCTTTGCGCGGAGCGTTCAAGTGCGTTATGGACGGAAAACAATGTGCGCTTCTGTGTCCCACGACGGTGCTTGCCTGGCAGCATTATCAAACCGTTCTCAGAAGAATGGAGGGGTATCCGTTCAGGATAGCCCTGCTCTCCCGCTTCGTTACTCCCAAGGAGCAGAAAAAAGTCCTTGAGGACTTGAAAAAAGGCATTATAGATATAGTTATCGGAACTCACCGCCTTGTCCAGAAGGACGTGGTGTTCAAGGACTTAGGGCTGGTGATAATCGATGAGGAACAGCGTTTCGGCGTTGCGCACAAGGAACGGTTCAAGGAGATGTTCGCAGGGGTGGACATTCTGACACTTTCCGCAACGCCTATCCCACGAACGCTGAATATGGCGATGACGGGGATAAGGGATATGAGCGTTATCGAAACGCCGCCCCAGGACAGACAGCCTATAACCACCTACGTTATGGAGCATGACTGGGGGATAGTTGCCTCTGCGATAAACAAAGAACTGCGCCGCAACGGACAGGTATACTACATTCACAACAGGGTGGAAAGCATAGTTTCCTGTGCCGCAAAGCTGCACGAACTTGTTCCCGAGGCGTCTATCGGTATTGCTCACGGGAAGATGGACGAGGAGGAATTATTACAGGTGTGGGGCAGACTGCTCAGTGGGGAAATAAATCTGCTGGTCTGCACGACGATAATAGAAACAGGCGTTGACGTTCCCAATGTGAACACGCTGATAATCGAAAATGCGGAAAATATGGGACTGGCGCAGCTCCACCAGCTGAGAGGGCGTGTAGGGCGCACCAACCGCCGCGCTTACGCTTACTTTACCTTCAAAAGAGGAAAGGAGCTGTCGGAAATTGCTTCCAAGCGCCTTGAGGCGATACGGGAATTTACAAAATTCGGCAGCGGCTTCAGGATAGCTATGCGGGACCTGGAAATAAGGGGCGCAGGCTCGATTTTAGGGGCGAGCCAGTCGGGACACCTTACCGCAGTGGGGTACGATATGTACCTGAAGCTCCTTGACGAGGCGGTAAAGGAGCGTGACGGCGCAGAGGAAGCTGCTCCCAAGGAATGTCTTGTAGATATAAAGATAAACGCCTACATTCCCGAGAGCTACGTTCCAAGCTCCGCCCAAAGGATAACCTGCTACCGCAGAATAGCTATGATAAAGACCCAGCAGGACGCTATGGACGTGACAGACGAGCTTATCGACCGTTACGGAGACGTTCCCAAGTCGGTATATGGGCTGATTCAAGTTGCATTGCTCCGCAAATCGGCGGAAAAAGCGGGGATAGACGAGATAGTGCAAAGCGGGGAAAATCTGCTGTTTTACACGGAAAAGCCTGATTTAGAGAAGATGAGCCAAGCCGCCGAAAAGCTCCCCGGCAGAGTGAGCCTGAATATGACGGGACGGGTGAATATAAAAGTTGCCGTCGGTGCGGAAGGGGCGTTGGAGAGTATGGAGGAGTTCTTGAAAGTTTATAGTTGATAGTGGATAGTTGGAATTTTTGAAAATAGGTTGAATTTCTCCTATTTTTGTGTTATAATATTATTACAAAAAAGGAGGTTCCTCTTATGAACGTTAATACGAAAAATCTTGTATCGATAACCGAGGCAAATCAGAATTTTTCCCGTGTTGCCAGAATGGTGGACGAGAACGGCTCGGTAATTATCCTTAAAAACAACGTTCCTCGTTATCTTCTTGTGGAATTTGAAAAAGCCGAGGAAGAACAGCTTGCGGACAATGAAAAGCTGTCTGATATCTCAAAGCGGCTTATTGAAAAGAACCGTGAGGCTTATGAGGAGCTGTCCAAATGATAATTCTCTCCAAAGAACAGGTTATTGCGCTCCATTCTCAGCTTATTGAACAAACGGGCGGCACGCAGGGATTAAGGGACGACGCACTTCTGGAATCAGCGCTGAACGCACCATTCCAGACCTTTGACGGCGTGGAGAGCTTTCCGTCGATACAGCAAAAAGCCGCACGGCTGGGATACGGGCTCGTTTCCAACCACGCATTTGTTGACGGAAACAAAAGAACAGGTGCGCACGTTATGCTCGTATTTCTTGCGCTGAACGGGATAGAGCTTGAATATACGCAAAAAGAACTGTCGGACGTCTTTTGGAAAATCGCCGCAGGAAAATTGTCGTTCAGCGATTTGTTTCAATGGATCTTAGAACACCAGCTTTAAAGTTATCAAAACTGTTTTAATATTCCTTAAAGAAAGAGAAAGCCCACCAAAGGCTTTCTCTTTCTATATATAAAAACGTGAGAGGAGGGAAACCGTCAGCTTTTCTTTTTCCTGCAGGAAACGAGGAGCGCAGGGAGCCTCTGATACGCCAAGTGTATCAACGCGCCTGCGGCAAATGACGCAAGGACGGAAAAAATAAATCTTACAAGGCTGTTCTGTGAAATAAATCCTATGGGGATACGGCGGGCAAGACCTATCACCGCAGGGTGGATTATGTAAACGACAGCAGTTATCTTACGCAGGTACGGTCTTTGCTTTACCGTGTAGGCGTTCAGCAGTCCGTACAAAAACCACATTGTTATGGGCAGGAAGAGATACATACTGTGTCTGTCCGCCTCCACGTCGGAGATAAAGCCTTTCAGCAATACTGCCTCGGCGGTCATCAGGGCAAAGCCTGTGAGAAATCCCGTAAGGCAGATATTGGGGCGGAAACGCTCCTTTCTTCCCGCCGCCATTCCCATAGCCATAAAAAGGGGAGCCATAAGAATCCTGCTGTTTATCTCGTTGTAAATATCCGACAGGACGGGAATGTTTTCCACCAGTCCGAACCAGCTGTTCCCCAGAAGTCCCAGAGCGTACACCACTGTGCAGACTATAAATATTTTATCCGAGGACAGCCGCTTTTGCAGGAGGTAAAGCAGGATAACGCCGAAAATGCTTGCGGGAAAATACCATAGATGATAATATATCCCGTCGATAAAAAGGGCTTTCGGTATATCCCAGGGGTCGCTCAGCGCTCCTCCACCTACTGCCAAAGGGATATACAGCGCAGTCGCCGCAAGGTACATAACGCAGGTCTTTTTCAAGTGTTTCCAAGGGGAGGAAAAGTCTGTGAACTGCCCCGTGACCATAAAGAAGAACGGCACAGCTATCCTGCCAAGAACGTGAACGGTGAAAAAGTTCAGTCCCATATTTATCTGTTCAAAGGGCAGGGCGTGTATCATTATCACCAGAACAGCCGCAGCGCACCGAAAAATATCGGGCGCACCGCAGTTTTTGTTCATATTCAGCCTTCCTCCGTTTCCACGTTAAGGGGAAGGTCCGAGGTTTTGACTATGTAATGATGTTCTCCGCACCATACGTCAACGACAAGCCCCTGTCTCACCGCGTCGGCGTCGTCCGCATATATTCCGCCGTCGGTATCGTCAAAGACGGATATTTCTGCGGTGGGGATAACGTCTGTCAGGGCGGTTTTCAGCGCTGCTACTGTGTTTTCATTGATAAAGAAGTTGTTCACGACGGAAATTATATAATCGCTCGCGTCGGGGACGGCAAGCTCTATCCTGTCATCGTCCTCAGTAATGCGTACCATCATTCCCGTTTCAACGGTTCTACCGCCTGTTATCTCAATACCTGCGGCAAAGCTGTCGCTGTCGGCGTATACCGCTATGCGGTCGCTGCGGAAATAAATTTCATAGAGCATTTGCACCATCGTATCCGTCGAAACGCTCTCGGCGGCGCAGCGCACCATTATGTCATGCGCCTTTTGCAGCTGAACGGCGGGGTCGGTATCCCCGCCCTCATAGTCCTCAGGCAGGAGCAGGTCGGGAGTTCGCTCCGAGATAAAGTCGCGGACGGTAACAAAGTCGTTTTGCAGCAGGTCGATATATGCGCTGTCGTCTTTGTTGTAATCAAGCACGATATAATCAGGCTTTTCTCTTTTATCGCCGCCGCCTATAAATAGCGTATATTCTCCCTCCACGTCATATTGCAGTACATAAAGCCCTGAGCCTGTACTCTCGCTTTGATACGGTCCGAAGTCGCTCCAGGTAAGGTCCTCGCCCTTGGCTGCCTTTAAGCTGAGTATCCTGTAAACGGTAAGCGGCTGCATCAGCTCAGGGGTGTGCGCCGAGATAAAGTCACAGACGGCAACAAAGTCGCTTTTCAGCAGGTCGATAGCTGCGTCTTCTTTGTAAGAAAGGGTGAGTTGACCAGGCTTTTCGTTTATATATGTTGCGCCTGTCATCAAAAGCGTATATTCTCCCTCCACGTCATAGAACAGAATGGAAGTTCCTGAGCCTATGTCAACGCTTTTATATCCTTTAAAGTCGTCGAGGGTGAGATTTTCGCCCTTTTGCTCCTTTATCTGCAAAAGGTCTCTTACAGTAAGGGACTCTCCGTTGCTGGCAAAGGTAACGTAGTTGCCCACCCTCAGCAGTGAGCGCACCGCGTCCAGCAGCTCGCTTTCGGTAAAGCCTGAGGTCATCAGGTCAAAATACACGTCGCCGTTGTAAAACTGCGCCGCGCTGATGTTTTCATCGTCTATGTCCTTATAGAGCATAACGGTATGACCGCATATGGTGGCGGCGTGACCTGACAGAAATTCCATATCGTCGCCGTAAGCGTCGGTGTCCTTGCTTACCCAAAGCTCCACATGCTTATCCTGCGTTTCGCTGTAAGCCTCATACTTATTTGCGCTGTTGTATATCTTGCCGTCGCTGTTTTCGAAAACGCCCACGTCAGAGATAAAGCCCCCCTTCATTCCGTCGGGGAGGGAGGGTATCACGTTGACTACATAATACTCTTTAAGCTGCTCCTCGGTCATAGGGACAAAATCACGGATATCCGCAGATTCACGCCTGTTCACGTCAAAAAATTCGGCAATAGGCATTTGCATGTATCGGATATGGTCAACCTGAGTATGAACGTCCCTGACAAGGG
The DNA here is from genome assembly GCA_947630175.1 of uncultured Ruminiclostridium sp. Taxonomy (GTDB): domain Bacteria; phylum Bacillota; class Clostridia; order Oscillospirales; family Ruminococcaceae; genus Ruminiclostridium_E. Next base: position 63,466 of record CANRGJ010000003.1, read on the forward strand.
ATTCTGCCGTTTTCACCATTTCATAAAGGTAAACTCCACCGTAGCTGTCTATGCAAATGCCCACGTTCTCCAGCATAAACTGTATCTCATAATAATCGTTGTCCTGCTCCGTAGTGTGGAGTATCACGGCGGGCGTACCGCTGATGTAGGACAGCTCCGAGGGTGCGTCCCACATATTCTTTATGCCGTCCTGTATGCAGTCCTTGGAAAAGCTGACGGTGATAGTGCGCTCGCCAGAGAGGGTCTGGTAGCAGTACGCGCAGTTTTCCCCCACAACGTACCCGTCTGCGTCCTTATAAAGACCTCTGGATTCCCCTGACTTAACGTTTTCCACAAGGTCGGAGGGAAATTCCGCAAAAATATTTATGCCGTAATAATTCATCAGCTCCCTCTCGGTCATAGGGTAAAATTCCGCATTTTCGACTGCGTCCGACCTCAGGGCGCTCCAATCCTCATAGGCTATCTCAACGACGTTTATTCTGCTTTCGGGCAAGGGATCGTCGTTTCCCGGCGGGGAGGAGGTGTCGCTTACCTCGGGCAGGACTACCACGTCAGCTCCGCCGAAGTTAATGAGAGCCGCTGCTCCGGCTCCCACCGCCGCTACGCCAAGACAGGCGCAGGCGGTCACCAGCGCAGGCTTCAGGGAAAATTTCCTTTTCTCCGCGGGCTTTGCGTCAAGGCAGGCGGCTTTTATCTTTTCCTTGCTCTCAGGGGAGAGCTTTATATTCTTAACGGCGTTTTTAAGAAATTTTTCTTCCATTGTAAAAGATCCTTTCTACAAATCACAGTCATTCTTCATAAGCCTGTCGGAGCAGCTCCCGTCCCTTTTTCAGCCGCATTTTCACGGCGGACTCGGTCCTTCCGATCATACCCGCTATCTCCTTGACGCTGTAACCCTCGACGCATTTGAGGGTCAGCACGGTGCGGTATTTTTCGGGCAAAGACATAAGGGCGGTCAGCGCCTCGTTGCTTTCGGGGGCGGCTATGTATTCCTCAAGCGAATCAAAATCCACCTTTGGTCGGCGCATACGCTTGATATCCCTGCACCTGTTTATCGCCACCCGTATCAGCCACGCCTTTTCGTGCTCACTGCCGTTAAAATCGGGAGCCTTCTGTATATATTTAAGGAAGGTGTCCTGCACCGCATCTTCTGCGTCTTCACGGTTTCCCAGAGATACGAAGCAGATACGGAACAGCATATCGGAATATGTGTCCACGGCGAATTCTATCATGCCGGCTGATAAATTCTCCATTCCGATTTCCACCCCTTTCACTTATAACACGTTTCAAGATTCCCGCAGGTCAATTTTTCTGAAAAATTTTTTTAAACAGTTAAAAAAGCGGCGGCTTTGTGTCGCCGCCGCTGTGATTTTGTACGTCATTCCGCCGTTTCGTCGTTTTCCTCTTCGCTGTCCTCTTTTCTTTCCGCCAGCTTTTTCTTGGCGGCAAAGGGAACGCCGTGATTTATGTTGTAGACGGTTTCTTCGTTGGGAGTGAAAATTACCATCACCTTGCCGTATTTTTCCGTTTCAGCCAGAAGATACCAGGCGTTGTAGCCCGAGGCGTCGCTTGCCATAACGGTAGCGTCGACGCCGCTTCCCTCTCCGCCGTTATATTCCCCCCACTGAGTTACCGTGTTCAGCTTTACGGTGATAAGGCGCTTGCGCTTGCGTCTGCCGCTTATCTTGTCTATGTCAAGGTCGTTGTTGGTGACGATATATTCATATTCCGTGAATGTCCCCGTGAAAAGCAGGTAGGAAAGGTACAGCGCTCCCGCCGCAATAACTATCAGCGGCAGGAAGTTGAACATAATAAGTCCTATGACTATCAGAGCCAGCACCGCCAAGGTCGCCAGTCCTATAAGCACCCTCAGCAGAATGTCCCTGCCGTCGGTCTTTTTTGTTATCAGTTGCTCGTTGTAATAATCCATCTGAACGTCCTCTTGAAATTTATTTTTCTTATTATAACATTTTTTGCGGGAAAAAACAAGGACTATTTCAATATTGCTTTTTTTGCTCAAATATGTTATACTGTATATTGGTATATTGTTCATATTTTACAGATAGAAATTTACATATAAATGTGTTGAGGAATAGAAAGGTCGACGTATGAGCTTTGTTGAACTTAAAGACGTCTGCAAGCGCTATAAGGTGGGGGAGATAACCATTTCCGCCGCCGACAGCATTGAATTTCAGATAGAAAAGGGCGAGCTTGCCATAATCCTCGGTCCGTCAGGGTCGGGAAAGACCACGGTGCTGAACCTGCTGGGTGGAATGGACACTGCCGACGGAGGAATCATCTCCGTTGACGGGAGCAACGTTGCCGCTTATGACAGAAAGCAGCTCATCAGCTACCGCAGGAACGAGATAGGCTTTGTTTTCCAGTTCTACAACCTTATCCCCAATCTTACCGCCAAGGAAAATGTGGAGTTGGCGGCGCAGACCTGCGACGACTTTATCCCCGCAACGGAAATACTGGAGCAGGTGGGGCTGGGCGAAAGGCTGAACAACTTCCCCTCTCAGCTTTCAGGCGGCGAGCAGCAGCGTGTGGCTATCGCAAGGGCGCTGGCGAAAAAGCCGAAGCTGCTCCTGTGCGACGAGCCTACGGGCGCGCTTGACTACAATACGGGAAAGCTGATACTGAAATTATTGCAGGATACCTGCCGCAAAAACGGAATGACCGTTATAATCGTTACCCACAACTCTGCCCTCGCCCCTATGGCGGACAAGGTGATACACCTGCGCAACAGCAGGGTGGGCAGCATTGACATAAACAAAGACCCCACTCCCGTGGAAAACATAGAATGGTGATTTTTCTGACTATTTCACGGAAAAGGGGGGTATGATATGAAAAGCGCACTGAGAAAGAATGCGGTGACTGAGATATTCAGGACGAAAAGCCGCTTTCTCTCCATATTCTGCATTGTTGCTATCGGAATAGCTTTCTTTGCGGGGGTAAAGGTGTCTTCCCCCGATATGAAGATGACCGCCGACAGCTATTATAAAGAAACAAACTTAGCCCACTTCCGCATTGTGTCCACGCTGGGATTTTCGGACAAGGACGTGGAGGCGCTGGAGGGTATAGAGGGGATAACCGTTTATCCCGCCTACTTCACCGACGTTCTCATCGCCTCCGACGAAACGGAGGAAACGGCGAGGGTAATGTCGCTGAAGGCATACGGCGAAAGCAACGAAGTGAACCGTCTTTCCCTGACGGAAGGGCGTTTCCCGCAGGAAAAAAACGAATGTATCATTGACGGCACAGGCTTTCATGCCAGCCGTGAGGTGGGGGAACACATAACTCTCCTTGCGGACGGTGAGGACGACCTGTCCCAAACGCTTAACATCACGGAATTTGACGTGACGGGCGTATTCATTTCCCCGATGTACATAGACAAGTCCACAAAGGGCAGCACTACCGTGGGAAACGGCAGTATCAGCGCAATAATCTACATTCCCGAAGAATGTTTTGAAACGAAGGCTTATACCGAGCTTTACGTCACCGCTGACGGGCTTGCGGCGGAAAACGCTTATTCCGACGGCTATGAGAGCATTGAGGAAAAGCTGACTGACGCATTGGAAAAGACAGGCGACCAGCGCAAGGACCTGCGCCTTGAGGAGGTAAAGGAGGAAGCCCGTCAGGAAATAGCCGACGCACAGCAGGAGCTTGACGAGGCAAAAGCGGACGCAGACCGGGAGCTTGCCGAGGCATGGCAGGAGCTTGAGGACGGGCGTATCGCCTTAGAGGACGGGGAAAAGGAGTTTGCCGACGGAAAGGCGGAGCTGGAAAATTCCCGTATTCTCTTAGAGGACAGCAAAAAGCAGTTGGACGACGGCAGAGCCCAGTATGAAAGCGGACTTGCCGAGTTTGAAAAAGGTATCGCCGACGGAAAAGCCGAGATAGAAAAGCAGGAAAAACTGCTTGACGACGGCGAAAAGCAGTATGAGGAGGGGCTGGCGCAGTACGAAAGCGGGCTTGCCGCATACAATGACGGAAAGGCGCAGTATGACGCCGCTATTGCCGCTTTGGAGGAGCAGGCTCCCAACTATGAAGTTATTCTTCGGGCTGTGGAAATATACTACTTAGTAGCAGACAGGATCGAACAGCAGGAGGGCGAACTTCCACCCGAAGTCATCGAATATATAGATTCCCTTATAGGACTTGACGAGGAAACGAAGGAGCAGATAGCCCAGCTTACAGAAGCAAAGATAAAGCTGGACGAGACCGCAGAGCTTCTCGAAAGCTCAAAGGCGGAATTAGACAGCGCAAAGGAAACGCTGGATTCCTCCCGCAGACAGCTTGACAGCGGCAGGATTCAGCTTTACTCAGGAAAGTTAACTTTGCTTGAGCAGGAAATGGAGGGGCGTGCAAAGCTCGAGGACAGCCTTGCTCAGCTTGAGGACGGAGAAAGGCAGTATAACGAGGGGCTGGAAGCATACAACCAGGGCGTAAAGGAAATTGAGGAGGCAGAAAAGACCCTTTCCGACAGCAGAAAAGAATATGAGGACGGGGTAAAGGAATATGAAAAGGGCAAGGCGGACGCTGAAAAGGAATTAGCCGACGCTCAGCAGGAGATAGAGGACACAAAAGCGGGAATTGATGATTTAGAACCGCCAAGCTGGTATATTTTTGGCAGAAGCGGCAATCCAGGCTATTCCGAATACGGCGAAAACGCCGAGAGGATAAACAATATCGCCTCCGTGTTCCCTGTGTTCTTCATTCTGGTGGCGGCGCTGGTGTGCCTTACCACTATGACGAGAATGGTGGAGGAACAGCGCTCCCAGATAGGAACGCTGAAAGCGCTTGGTTATACCAGCGGGCAGGTGATTTTCAAATATATGTTTTACGCTCTCACCGCAACTATTGCAGGAGCGCTGGCGGGAGCCGCATTCGGGCAAAAGCTGTTCCCCTTTGCGATAATCGACGCTTACGGTATGCTTTACACAATACCCGCCATGGTTATCCCTATGGACTGGGCGCTGACTGCGGTTTGCCTTGCGGTATCTGCGGCGGCGGTAGCTTTGACTGTTTTCGCCTGCTGCAAGAGCGTTCTGGCGGAATGTCCCGCCCAGCTTATGCGACCGAAAGCGCCTAAGGCGGGAAAGATGATACTTCTTGACAAGCTGCCTTTTTGGAAAAAAGTCAGCTTTAACGGCAAAGTCACCGCCCGCAACCTTTTCAGATACAAGAGAAGAATGTTGATGACCGTTGTGGGGATAGCGGGCTGTACGGCGCTGACCCTGACAGGCTTTGCGCTGAAGGACTCCATCAACGACATTGTGGAAAAGCAGTTTTCTCAGCTCACGTTTTACGACGGCTTATTGGCGTTTGAAAGCGGAGAGGAAAACGAAAAGGAGATAACCGACATTCTCACCAAAAGCGGCGGGGACGGTGCGGTTTATTTTCAAAAGAGCGTCACTGTTTCCTACAACGGGAAAAACGTCACCGCTTATCTGATAGTGCCGAGGGATACGGAAAAATTCGGAAAATACTATCTTTTCCGTGACAGAAACACGCATGAGGAATTTTCCATCGAACGGGAAAATATCCTGATAGACGAAAAAAGCTCCCTGCTCCTTGGGATAAGGGCGGGAGATGAAGTTCAGCTTTACAGCGACGAAACGGACATTCACACCGTAACTGTGGGCGAATGTGTGGAAAATTATCCCCAGCATTACGTCTATATGACGGAGGAAATGTACAAGGAATTGTTCGGGGAAACTCCCGAATACAATATGTTCGCTTTCAGCACGGGAGGTCAGTCGGAGGACGAGCTGGCGGGGACTCTGCTGGAAAGCGGAAAGGTGCTTACCGTCAGCTACAAGGACAGTCTTATGACCACTATGACAAAGATGATGGAGGCGCTGGACTCGGTAATTCTTATACTGATAGTCAGCGCAGGGGCGCTGGCGTTCGTGGTGCTGTACAATCTCACGAACATAAATATCACCGAGAGGATAAGGGAAATAGCCACGCTGAAGGTAATGGGCTTTTACGACAAAGAGGTGGACGGCTATATTTTCCGTGAAAATCTCATACTTACTCTTATGGGAATAGCGGCGGGGCTGTTCGGCGGGACGTTCCTGGCAAAGTTCATCATTCAGACGGCGGAGATAGACCTTGTGATGTTCGGGCGGGACATAAGCGTGCTGAGTTACTTTATTTCCGCCGCAATAACTCTCCTGTTCAGCCTGATAGTCACGCTGTATATGCACAGGCGGCTTAAAAGGATAGATATGATAGAGGCGCTGAAATCGGTGGAATAAGCATTTCCCCGCAAATCGGAAAGGAAAGGTTTTTATATGAGAAACAAGTTAAAGCTGATAAACGCTGCGATCGTTATGGTGCTGTTTTTTGCAGTGGTCTGCTGCGGCACGGCGGGAACGATAATTTTCAGCAAAGCGGATATGAGCGTGCTGTGGTGGTTCGTGCCCATAATGCTGGTTTTGTGCGGAATTGCGGCGGCGGCGTTCATCATATTTTATCTCAGACAGCAAAAGCGCTATGAAAAGGCGTTTGACAAGATACTTTCCTCCTTCGCCCCCGAGGACGTGAACGCCCTGAAACGGCTCAGCGACGGAGAGCCTTCCCCCGACCAGATAGCGGAATGGATCTGCACTCAGACGGCGGTGGCTTATCGGTTCAACGACAGGGCGGCGGTGTCACGCTGTTTCACCGAGCTTTCCCACGACATTTTCTGGCAGCTTACGGATAACGGCTGCCGTGTGACGTACAGCGAATACTGGAAGCGCACCTACGGCGAAACGCTGCTGGACAGCGCAAAGGATATAAGGGACCTGCTTTCCCTCCCCACAAGGATAGAGCTGGGCAAAATGGTGAAGGAGGTGCTTCGCCACGTTGGAACGCAGTTCAGCTTTGCGGGCGTGCTGGAGCTTTCTCCCCTGCAATCGGTGAGAGTCAGGATAAAGGGGCGCAGCGTTTTGCAGGAGGGCACGGGAGAGGTGCTTGTAGCAGGGCTTATCCGCGATATTGAAACGAGGGTATCCCTGTCCGAACAGCTTGCGGCGGAAAAGATAAAATCAGCTTTCCTGCTGCGCACCGACCAGGATATGATATATGAAGTTGACGTTCCCGAAAACAAGCTCACCAGCCTTAATCCCCAGGCGTCAAAGGAGACCTTCGGAATTGAGGATATGTCGGACTTTGACGGACAGCGGCGTTCTTACTGGGACAACATTCACCCTGATTACAGAGAGGGCTTTGTGGACCGTTTCTTCAACTACAATCATATGATGGTGCTTCCCTCCAAAAAGATGACCTACGAATACCGCATAAAGGACAGTGCAGGCGAATATATCTGGGTGGAGCATCAGGTTCAGGTGCTTTCCGATTCGGGCGGAAGCGTGAAGAAGGTAATAGGCAGGATAACCAACATCAACGAAACGAAAAAGCGGGAGGCGTTCCAGCTTTTCCACACGCATACCGACGGGCTTACGGGTGCTATGCTCCGCACGGCGCTCTCCAAGGAATTTGAAAATCCCGCCTTGGGCGACAGCAAGCGGTGCGTGGTGCTGTTTGACATAAACGGGTTCCGCCTTATCAACAACGAGTACGGCTTTGAGGTGGGCGACGGGGTGCTGATGTTCCTTGTCACTACGCTGTGGGAAAATCAGAAGGGGCTTTGCAAGGTGGGCAGAATGGACAACGACACCTTTGCGGTAGTTATGCTTAAGGTGACAGAAAACGATACTCCAAGAGCGCAGATAGACAAGGTAATGCGCCACTTTGCCGCACCTGTGAACATTGACGGAAAAATGATCAACGTAAATCTCTGCGCTTCCTCCTCCGCAGTAATGGGCGCAGACGGCAAATTCGACGAGGCGATGGAGCAGGCGGAGGCTGTTATGAAGCTGTGCAAGAAAAATAACAAGACATTTACTAATGCAAGTATGACGTATGATGAATTAAACAATCAGCAAAGCTGATTGTTTAATTCAAGTTGACAGTGTAAAGTGTACAGTGCAAAGTTGTGGTATCGCCTGCGGCGATTGATTTAGGATTGCCGCCTGCAAATCATCACCTGTCATTTCAAATCTATTTTCGGCAAAGCCGAAAATTCCACAACTGTGTACTTTGCACTGTAAACTTTACACTAAAAATTTCCGTGCTGATTAAAATCAGCACGGAATTTTTTATTTCCTGCACGGAATTTTTTACTTTGCGTAGTCCACAACTCTTGATTCTCTTATCAGATTTATCTTTATCTGACCCGGATATTCCATTTCCTTTTCAATGCGCTGAGCTATCTCTCTGGCGATGACGGTCATACGCTCGTCGTTCACCACTTCGGGCTTGATGAGTATGCGTACCTCTCTGCCCGCCTGGATCGCGTAGGACTTTTCAACGCCCTCGTAGTCTGTGCATATCTCCTCAAGCTTTTGCAGGCGCTTGATGTAGTTTTCGTAGTTCTCGCTCCTTGCGGCGGGTCTTGCGGCGCTTATCGCGTCTGCCGCCTGGACCAGCGCGGCTATCACAGTGCGGCACTCAACGTCCCCGTGGTGAGCTTCAACTGCGTGCACGACTTCGGGATTTTCCTTGTACTTCTTGCAAACTTCAACGCCTATTTCAACGTGGCTTCCCTCTATCTCGTGGGTCAGCGCCTTTCCTATATCGTGGAGCAGTCCTGCTCTTCTTGCAAGGGCGGCGTCAACTCCCAGCTCGCTTGCCATAATTCCCGCAAGGTGAGCCACCTCAATGGAATGAGCAAGCACGTTCTGACCGTAAGACGTTCTGTAATACAAGCGCCCAAGCAGCTTTACAAGCTCGGGGCTGAGACCGTTCACGTTCGTTTCCAGGCAAGCGTGCTCGCCCTCTCTCTTTATCTTCTGCTCTACCTCCCGACGCGCCTTGTCCACCGTTTCCTCTATGCGGGTGGGGTGGATACGTCCGTCCTGTATCAGCTTTTCCAGCGCTATCCTCGCTATCTCTCTTCTTACCTTATCGTGGCTTGAAAGGGTTATAGCTTCGGGGGTATCGTCGATTATCAGATCAACGCCTGTAAGCTGTTCAAGCGTTCTGATGTTTCGTCCTTCTCTTCCTATTATCCTGCCCTTCATCTCGTCGTTTGGCAGGGGAACTACGGATACCGTCATTTCAGAAACGGTCTCCGAGGCAAGCCTTGAAATTGCAAGCGCAATGACTGAGCGCGCCTCGTCATCGCTTTCGTCCTTTAACTTCTGCTCATAAGCCAGCAGTCTTACCGCTTTTTCGTGGACAAGCTCGCTGTCCAGCTGGGTGAGCAGGACTTCCTTCGCCTGCTCTGCGGTGTAGCCGCTTATCTCCTCTAACTTCGCCTGCTGCTGTTCTTTTAGCTCGTCAGCCTCCGCCAGCTTTTTCTTAACATTTTCGGTTTTTGCTGTAAGGCTTTCCTCCATTCTTTCCAGCTTGTCTGTCTTGCGGTCTAAGTTTTCTTCCTTTTGCTGAAGTCTGCGTTCGGACTTCGTTACCTCCGCCCTGCGCTCCTTCAATTCCCGTTCAGTGTCGCTGCGCAGCTTTTGCGCGTCCTTTTCTGCGTTTTCACGCAGCTTGTAAATTTCTTCCTTCGCCTCCAGAAGTGCGGTCTTTTTTGCGGTGGAGGCTTTTTCCCTTGACTCTGCCAGGATCCTGGCAGCTTCTTTTTCAGCCGATTCGATCTGTGCTTCTGCGGTCTTTCTGCGGTGTTCTATTCCCATTTTGAACATTATCAAGCCGGAAACAGCCGCACCGACTATCAATGCCGCAACGCAAAGCACAATAACCAACCAAGGTTCCATTGCGTTTCCTCCCTGTTAAATTGTCCGGTTACCCGAAAAATCCCAAATAAACCGACCTTTAAGCGGGACGCTCATGAACGGCGGCTTCATCGCATCTATATCAGCGCGGGGCGAAAATACTTCCCGCGCGTAAAATGTTAAGGGGATTATATGTAACCTAAAACGCCGAAGCGTGAATAAAAATATACCGTGATGCGGACAAACCTGCCAAAAGGCATAATTTGTCAGCTTATTCCACAAGTATCATTTTAATGCATTATTGACAAATTGTCAATACTTTTTAGGACAAATATACAAAATTTAAAAAAATATTTTTTTATAAGGTATTCTTTGCCTTGACTTTTACTGCGGAAAATGATATAATTTTATCTGCTTTCAGTGCAGAAGCCGGTGTGATGGAATTGGCAGACGTGCCGGACTCAAAATCCGGTGGTAGCGATACCGTGCGGGTTCGACCCCCGCCACCGGCACCACCAGCGTGACGCTGGACCCAACACGCTCCCAAAACACGGGAGCGTGTTTTTTTGTTTATCTCCAAAAGATCTTTTTGGTAACATAATAACACCGGCGTGACGCTGGACCCAATACGCTCTCAGGAAACTGAGAGCGTATTTTTATGCTCTTCCGCTTTAAAATCTTTTTGGTCACAACACAAAGCCGCTGAGCCGCTTCGACACGCTCCCAAAACACGGTTCATTACCAAAAAATCTTTTTGGTAACAATACCACAGCAGCGTGACGCCAAACACAATGTGCTGTCTGAATTTTATTGACATTTTCTTTTGCGCTTGATATAATTCGATTATAGAACAAATCGGATATTCAGCGGATCAGGCGAGAAAAGATCTGTTGATGCGCAGATTTTTTGTTATAATATAAGGATATTTCAAACACCGCCGTGTTTGGATCAGAAAAGGGGCGAAAACCTTGCAGATTGCATTATGCGATGATGAAAAATCATGCCGCGAAACGATAAAAAACCTGATCGGGCAGTACAAACAGTCCAATCCCCACCGTTCGCTTTCGCTGTCGTCCTTCTGCTTCGGAAAAGAGCTTTTGAACCACGTGGACGAATACGGGGGCTTTGACCTTTATATCTTCGACTGCATTATGCCCGAGATGGACGGCATTGAGCTTGGAACGGCGCTGCGCAGGCGTGACGATCAGGGAATGTTTATCTACCTCACCGTATCTCCCGACTTTGCGCTTGACTCCTATCGGGTGGACGCCCTTGATTACCTCCTGAAGCCTGTGGACAAGCCGCTGTTTTTCCGAAGTCTTGACAAAGCGTTCTCCTCTCTTTCCCGAACAAAGCAGGAGACGGTTTCGGTCAAGACCGCGGACAGCGTCCGTATCCTCCCCGTTGCAGAAATTCGGTATGCAGAGCGCACAGGAAAACGTATCTGCTACTATATGGCTGACGGCAGGATCATAGCGGGCATTACATTTAACGGCTCCTTTACCGACGCGGTATCAGACCTTCTCTCTCATAATGAGATGCTCCTTGTCGGCTCCTCATTCGTGGTAAATCTGGCTCACGTTATGGAGGTAACGAAAACGGATATGGTTTTAACGGGGAATCTGCGGGTCCCCATTCCCCGCCGTGTATATGACTCTGTCAAGAAGGAATGGGCGACCTTTTGGCTGAACGGAGGAAAATACCGTGCTTTTTGAGGATAACCTTGTTTTTTTGGTCCTGAAGTTCCTTATCATCTTTGCGGGCACGGTCGCTATGATGGCGTCCACGACCCGTTTTAAAACGGTTCGGAAGAAAGCCGTAGGCGTTGCGGTGATTTCGGGCTGTGCGGTTTTTGTCGTCCTCTCAACTTTTCTGATAATTTACTGTTTCGGTTATGAGAGCTTTCTGAGGGTTTTTATTCTTACCGTGTCCTGCCCCGCGGTCCTTCTTTTCTGCAAGCTTTCTGACGAGCCGTTTTCAAAGCTTGTCTTTATGGGGGCGACGCATATTCTTGTATCTCTCTACATCGCCGCCACAGTTACACTGATAAACACCGCCCTGCACGGAAACGAGCTTTCGGACATTCTGCTGCGCCTGCTTTCCTATTTTCTGGCGGTGCTGTTTGATTTTTACTTTGTGAGGCGCATATGGCTTGATTTTGTCGGCATAATCAAAAAGGGCTGGGGCGTTCTTTCTCTTATCCCCTGCGCGTTCATCGTACTTTCCGTGACAACCGCCCTTTACCCTGAGCATTATACGAAACGGGTGTTGAGCGTCATCACGCTTTACCTGCTGGGCGCTGTCATTATCGCCGTATACTTCTCTATCGGAAGCTATCTGTCCTTGCAGTACCGCAGGCTTCAGTCAAAGCAGAACGAGGAGATAATGGAGCTTCAGCTGGAAAACATAAAAAAAGAAAACGCCGATATTGAGGCGCTTGAAAAGCAAACGAAGATCATTCGGCACGACCTGCGCCACGTTCTCTCCACGGTCGCAGCCTTGGCGGAAAGCGGCGACACGCAGGCGATACTTGATTTTGTGGATAATGCCGCGGAGATGTCAGATGAGAAAGGAAAAAAGCGGGAATGAATGTATGTACGGAGGTTTATAAAAAGCCGCCCATCTGTAACACAGGCAGAACAGGCGGCAAGTTATGATTTTTGATAATAATACCGTATACCAGACATTAAGGGTGCTTGTCTGTATCTTCGGCACGCTGGGCATGGTCGTTTCCATCAGCAGAATAAAGAAAAATAAAAGGAAAAATCTGCTTATCATCATCGGATACGTGGTTTATTCCATTGCCTTTTCCGTCCTTTGCATAAGGTTCCTGGGCTTTATGCCCTTTTTGCGCAGCTCCGTGTTAACTATCTCCCTGCCGGGAGTCGTCATAACCTTTCTTATCGCGGACGAGTCCCTTTCAAGGCATATTTTCTGCTGCCTGTCTGAGCTTCTGCTGTCCCTCTACCTGACCGTCGGCGTGACGCAGCTCAACACGCTGTTCGGGGGCGGCTCCGGGACAAATCTCCTGCTGCTTCTTTCCGCCTACCTTATCGTGATTTTTGCGGAAGCTTTCTTCCTGCGAGCTGTTTTCCTGAATATTGCGGACACGGTCATCGGGGGCTGGGGGATACTCGCTATGATCCCCTGCTCTTTTTTCATACTTACAATGGTGCTTGCGCTGTACCCTGCGCATTATACGCAGAATGAATCCTTTTCCGTCCTGTTTGCCCTCTCGGGCGCAGTCCTCCTAATCATCTACTATGCCGTCTTCCAATACCTGCGGCTCCAATACCGATACCGAATGGAGGAGCAGGACCGTGATCTTTTAAGACTGCAAATAGAGAACAACAAAAAGCAGGCAAAGGACGCCGAGAGGAAAGCGGAGGAGGTAAGGAGCGCAAGGCGGAACATTCGGCAAACGCTTTCCGCAATTTCAGATTTTGCGCGGGAGGGAAATGCCGAGGCAATCCTTGATTATATAAAAGAGGTCTCCCAGCGAAACGACATCTCCGCGCCCGCCCGCTATTGCGGCGACCCTATACTGAACGCCACGCTTGCCGCATATTCAGGCCGTGCTGAGCGCTCAGGCATTGAGGTGGAAATGAGGCTTTCCCTACCCGAAAAGCTGCCTGTCGACGCCGCCGAGCTTGCGATATGCTTTTCCAACGCTCTGGAAAATGCTGTAAACGCCTGTGAAATGCTTCCGAAAGAACAGCGAAAAATCATCATTCGGTGTATTCATAAGCCGCAGTTTATGTTTGAGATAGAAAACCCCTACTGCGGGCAGATCTCCTTCGGTAGGAACGGACTTCCGCAATCGGACAGATCAGGTCACGGTATCGGCACGCGCTCCATTACGGCTTTCTGCGAAAAATATAACGCTTTTTATTCCTTCAGCGCGGAGGACGGTTGGTTCAAGCTTGTGATAGCATTATAAGAACTTATGCTGTTTTGCGCACTTTCGGCGGATCATATACGAAAGAAATACAACAAGCAGGGCTATGTCACTTTCTGCGTCTTTATCTGATTTCTATTCGTCCCTGCGGCAGAGCGTACTCATTCCCCACAGTTCCGTTCAGTTCATCGGTGAGATAGGTCATAAGTATCTCATAATCCGTCATTCCCTCATCTATCGTAAGCTCGTTGTCCATAAACATATTCAGTCCGTCCCCGCCTTCTTTGATAAGGTAGTTGTGGGACGCTACCGTATATACCTTATCGGGCTGAAGCTCCGTATAGCTGCCGTTCTCATCAAGGACCATAACGTCCTTTACTCTGCGACTGTCCCCACAGGAGAGGAAATTCTCCTGCTCGTCCGTCTCCACAGTGGATTCAACAGAAGTATCTATTGCGTATTTAAGCCCCGCTGCCTGCAAAAAGCCTCCGCATTCCCCGACTGCGTTTTCCCCGTCGTTCGGGTTTGGCAGGCAGAAGCGGCTCGCCATCTCAAGAGCGTCGAGTATTTCCTGCCCAGTTGCCTTTACCACGCACAGGGAATTTCCGTAGGGGTGCACGCCGAGAATATCCCCATAGGTAACTTCTCCCGCAAGAATATCCCCGCGGATGCCGCCGCCGTTCACCAGCGCGATATCCGCCCCCGATACGGCTTTGTATGCGTCCGCGCAGAAATCCCCAAGATTGGTTTCCCTGTTCCTGATAAGGCGCATTCCCGAATCGGAAACGGTCGTAAGCGTTACCTCTGATACGCCGACGCTTTCCGTCAGCTCGGCTTCAAGCTCTTTTTCAATACTTTCTATAAAGCCCGACATTTCGCTGTCCTTCTCAGGATAGCTCTCAATTAGCCCCGTTTGTATATTCCCGTTCGCAGTTATTGTGAGGCAGCCGATATTGTTAAGTCCCATACCCGTGGAGGACAAAAGCACCTTTTCCCCGTCCGCATTTTTTACCACGTTACAGGAAATTTCGCTCAGGGAATTGCCGTCCAGCACGGCGTCTATCCCCCTTGTATTTGCGATAAGTTCAGTAGATGTAAAGGGCGAGGAGGACTCGTCCGTTCCCAAATGAGCAAGAATTACGACGTAATCCGCGCCGTCTTTCAGACAGGCGTCCACGTTCTCCTGAACGCGGCCGTATAATTCCTCCCCGCTTCCGCCGCAGAAGTCATATACATAGTTCCCACTCTCGTCGCAAAAGTAGGTCGGAACGGATTTTACTATGCTCTCGGGCGTTGACACCCCGATAAAGGCGACTTTAACCTCGCCGTAGGATACTATTTTATACGGCAGAAGCCGAGAGAGAAACGCCACGTCATTCGTCCCCGTATAGCGGATATTGCAGCCGAGATACTGTGCGCCGCTTATCTCCATAAGCCGATCGAGCTGCTCCATTCCATAGCCGAACTCCTGGTCTCCCAATACCGCAAAGTCATATCCCGCGCGGTTCATAAGCTCCGCGGGATATTCACCCTTGGAAACTGCGCCGATGACGTCCCCATGCAGAGCGTCCCCGCAGTCTACCAGCGTGACGTAAGGGGTATTTTCCCCGCACCATTTTTTATATGCCGCAAGCCCCGCATAGCCGATATCTTCATCAACGGCGCAATGCACATCGTTGGTATATAAAATTATGATGTCATCGGCTTGCGCATTATCATTCGTGTTGCACCCGCCCAAAAGCAGCGCAGCTGCAAGTATGACAGCCAAAATGCACGGCTGTTTTTTCTTTTTTGTCCTGATTTTCATTCTTTTTCACCTCAAAATTTTTAAAATACGATAGTCACAGTGTTTATTCCGTCGGCATAGGCGTGGGAACTGCTCTTGGTTCGGCTGAGAGCCAAGGACGCGCTTAGCTCATCACCCTGGGTCAATGGGTCAAACTTCTCCCCGTTCCAACGAATGACGGCCTCACATTCGCTTCCGTCCTCGCTGCAAAGGGCGTCAAAGCTGAGACTGCACCTGTCGTCCGGCAGGGTAGGCAGAATGCTCGTCACGCACAGTTCTTCAAAAATTTGCTGATACTTGAGCGACTGCCGTGCGCTCAGAAGCTGCTTGCGGGCAAAGCGGTCGATATCCGCCGCCGCACCGATGAAGTCAAATTCCTTGGAAGCAATATCGAGACGGAGGGTTTTCAGGCGACGTACGAACGCCCGACAGCGGTCTGTCTTCGGGTGGTCGAACACCTGCTTCGGCGTTCCCTCCTCGTAAACGACGCCCTCGTCCATATAAAATACCCGCGTTGATACGTCACGAGCAAACTTCATCTCGTGGGTTACAATAAGCATAGTAAGCCCCTGCTCGGCAAGACCGTGTATGACCGCCAGCACCTCTCCCACCATAGTGGGGTCCAGCGCACTTGTCGGCTCGTCAAAGAGCACGATCTCGGGCTGCATTCCCAGAGTGCGCGCAATGGCGACTCTCTGTTTCTGACCGCCAGAAAGCTCATCGGGATAGTTCAGCTCCTTTTCCGCCAGCCCAACGCTTGCCAGCAAGCGCATTCCCCGTTCATAGGCCTGCTGTCGGGAACAGCCGAGCAGTTCTGTCGGCCCGAGCATAATGTTTTCGATAACTGTCAGATGAGCGAACAGGTTAAAGCTCTGGAATACCATTCCCATGCGGCGGCGGACTTCGCCAAGCTGCGACGGCTTCACGCCTGTGACCTGCTGACTGAACACCTCTATCTGTCCCTCCGTCGGCGTTTCCAGTCGGTTGATACAGCGCAGTAGGGTGCTCTTGCCCGTGCCCGAAGGTCCGATAATGGAGATAACGTCCCCTCTGTTTATGACGGCGTTGACGTCCTTCAGGGGAGTTGCGTTGGGAAACGCCTTCTTCAGGTGGGAAATCGTGATCACAGGCTCCCCGCTTTGCGCGGCCTTCGGTTCCTCAGAAATTTCCGACAGAGAAATATTCCTGTTAATTCCCTTTAGCTCTCTGCGTCGGCGGTGAGGGTCGATCTTCCTTTCCACCAGCCCTAGAAGAAAGGTCAGGCACCATGCCAGAATGAAATACAAAACCGCAGTCAGGATCAGCGGGAAGAACGCCTCAAAGGTGCGGCTGCGGATAAGGTCGGTGGCCTTTGTCAGATCCTGCACCGCAATATATCCCACCACGGACGTCATTTTTATCATAGAGATAAATTCGCCTTTATATACGGGCAAAACGTGCCTCGCCGCCTGTGGGGCGATAATTTTTGTGAAGGTCTTGACCCGCCCGAAGCCCATAGCGGAAGCCGCCTCCCACTGACCTGCGTCAACGGCGTTGATACCCGTGCGTATCATTTCGGAAACGTAGACGGCGAAATTGATAGAGAAGCCGATTATTGACACAACGATACCGCTGAGCCTTGCGCCCGCCAGCACGACGTAGAAAAGCACCATCAACAGCACCAGCACGGGAATTCCCTGTATCAGACGGATAAAGGCCGCCGTGATCTTTGAGATGATTTTGTTGCGGCTGCGGCGCACCATACACAGTCCGAAGCCCAGCACCGTTCCGAACAACGCCGAAAAGACGGAGATGATAAACGTTACGGCAAGACCCGAAAGTATCATCTGCCAGCGGTTTTCCTGAATGAAATTCTTATAAAAGCTGTTTGTCAGCCCCGTCCAGAAGTCCGTTTCTTCCGCCTCGACCGCCATTCCCATATCTTCGCCCCGAACGATGAGCGTCATACCGCCCACGTAATGGGTGGTGGGGAAATCTATGCTCTCCTTACGCTCGTCGGTTATGCTCATAGCGCCCGATACGATATCCGCCCTGCCGCTGCTTAACATCTGTATCAGCGAACCGAAGGTGCTTTGGGTGATCTCAAGCTTCATTCCAAGCTCTTTGGCGATGAGCGAGACCAGCTCGACCTCATAGCCGAGGGACTGACCGTTTCCTCCCACGTAGCTCATAGGCTCAAGGGTGGAGTCATGGGCATAACGCAGGGTGCCGTTGGGCGCGTCATACTCGCCCACGTCTATTGTCTTCCTGCTTTCGTCGGCGCTCAGCCATTTTTCCCGCAGGGCGTCCAGCGTGCCGTCCTCAGCATATCTCTCAATAATGGCGCTGATCTTATCCGTCAGCGGGCTGTCCTTCTGAAGTCCGAGGCCGTAAGTGTCGGGGGATACCGTTTGGGGGAATATCGCCAGATCGGGCTGCCTTGCCACCGCCAGCTGCGCAACGGGCATATCGTGCGCCACCGCGTCAAGCGCGCCCGACTGAAGTGCCAGAAGCGAAGCAGAAGCGTCGTCGTAATACTTAAATTCGCAGCCGCTTACCACGGAGCTGACAAGCTGGTCCGAAATGCTGCCCGACATAACACCCACGGTCGTGCCCTCAAAATCCTGAAATGTTCTAAAGCGCACATCAAATTGCCCGTGATTTGCAACCACCGCCACCACGCCGCCTGTATAATCAGGCACGGCGAAATTAACGCTTTCCGCCCTCTCCTCCGTCACAGTCATACCGCTGGCCGTTGCGTCGTATGTACCCATGGCAAGACCTGCGAAAATAGACGATATCTCTGTACCTGTCACCTCAAGCCCATAGCCGTAGGCCTTGCAGAAACGCACCATTATATCGATATCATACCCGACGATACGTCCGTCCTTGATATAGCAGAAGGGCTCGACGTCGGTTTTTACCGCCATTCTTACGACGCCGTTCTCTGCGGGGAAGGCCGTCCAATCTTCAACAACCTTTTTGCTTTCGTCCGTGCCTATCCATATCTTGTCGATTTCCTCCAGCGTGCCGTCCGCCCTTATCTGCGTCAGAAATTCGTTATACTCGTCCCTCAGCGCCGCGCCGCGCTCTGTTTTTGAAAAGGCGGCCGCATAGCTTTCCTGCACTAACACTTCGGGAATGTAGGTCACCCCTTGGTTTTGCTTGCAAAGCAGACGGGCGATAGGCTCGTCCATCAGAAAAGCGGCGATCTTCCCCTGCTCAACGGCAAGAGCCAGATCCGTGACTCGGTCGTAATATTGCTTTTCCGCGCCCTCGATCAGATTATCGGTATGAACGTCAAAGCTGGAGCCGGTCATTACGCCGATTGCCTGCCCATCAAGCTGACGGATATCGGTGATCGCTTCGCTCCCGTCTTTCCCGCAGCCCGCAAGCAGCAGGCAGATAAGAACAAAGGACAAGGCAAGACAGAATATTTTCTTCAATCGTATCACCGCTTTTGTTTTGAAAATTTTATCGGTCTTATTCATTCCATTCTCCTTTCAGGCTGACTATGCCTCCCAGCTCTTTTTCAGAGTCAGACGGTTCATTCCCTCCGAATACTCGTACGTCACGTCGTCCATTGTTTTCTTTACCATAAAAATGCCCAGCCCGCCGATTTCTCTCTCATCAGCCGAAAGGGTCGTATCTGGGTCTTCCTTATTCAGCGGGTCGTAAGGGAACCCGTTGTCCGCAAATATCAGAGTGATACTGTTCCCGCTGATCGCGCAATCAATCTGCGCTTTTGTCGCACCGCTGTAACGGCGTATATTGGAATAAATCTCGTCTGCCGCAATGTTCATCTTCATCACGATTTTCACAGGCGCATCTGCCTGCGCAAGCGTTTCCTCAACGAACGACGCCACTGTCTGCACGGCGGTATCCTCCCTCGGGTCGACGGTTATGCTGTATTTTTGCGTAAGGCGAATGCAGAGCATAGTCATATCGTCAAACTGGGGCGTTTCCCCGACAAAAGCGTCTACGTCCTTCTTCACGCCAAGGCATATATCCTTTGCGCTTGCGCCTTCAAGCCTGTCAAGGGCGGACTTCAGCCTTGCCTCGCCGTAAAGCTCGTTTTCGGCGTTTTCCGCCTCGGTCACCCCGTCGGTATAAAGGAATATTTCGTCACCCGGCATAAGCTTTAATTCGCCGCTTTTGTATTTCACGCCCTCCATGCCCGCAAGGACAAAATCGGGGTGGGTCCTGAAATATTCAAATTTTCCGTCCCGATGTCTTACAAGCGGCGGATTATGTCCTGCATTCGCAAAATGCACCGTGTGGGTATTTAGGTCAAGTATCCCTATCCAGCAGGTAACGAACATTTCCGCCTCGTTATTCTCGCACAGCTCCTCGTTGGCTCTCGTCAGTATCTTTGATACGTCGCTTTCCTTGTCGGCAAGGCTTTTGATCAGCGTTTTTGCCTTCATCATAAACATCGCCGCGGATATTCCCTTGCCCGAAACGTCCGCGATCAGAAATGCAAGACGGTTTTCATCAAGAAGATAAAAGTCGTAAAAATCTCCTCCCACCTCTTTTGCCGTGTCCATAGTTGCATGAATGTCAAAATCCGTCCTGTCGGGATAGGGAGGGAATACGCAGGGCAGCGTGGATAACTGGATAGTCCTGGCAAATTCCAGCTCCCTGTCTATCCTTGCGGCTGCTTCCGCGATATATCCCTTCAATGCGTGGACCGTTGAGTTGATGTCGTCTGACAGCGATATAAATTCCTCATTTCCCCGAACGTCAACGGTCACGTTAAGGTTTCCGCCTGTGATCTCCTCCAAAGAACGGTTGACCTTCTGGATATTCTCCACCACCAGCTTCTTTACAAGGAAGTAGATCAGCACGAACAGAGCCGCAAATACCATAATTTCGATAAACACCGTGGTATATAACTGCATATTGCGGCTGAAAACCACCTCAGACTGGGGCAGCGCTCCGATGATATAATATCCTTCCGTGACGCCGTACATCACATAACAGCTTTCACCAAAGACCGTTTGTGTGAGCGTCTGCCATTCACTCCCGTATTTCCCGGAGGAAGAGTTATCCTCATTCGCCGTCAGGCAAATACCCGTAACGTCAAGAGACGCTCCCTCATGGCCGCTTGGGTCGCTCACAAGGCGGAGCTCCTCGTTCGCTATGAGCATAAATCCGTCCTCGCCCACATGGCGATTCCTTGTGAGTCCTACCACCTGACCGTCTATGTCCGCCTGAAATCTTCCCGAATCGTACCCCACCTGAACAAAGCCGCCGTTATCCAGAACGGCTCCCGCATATTTCATTGAAACGCCCGAGTCGTGGGAAATAGGCTGATAGCGCTGCACAAGCTCCTCTTCGCCGTGAAGCAGCGCCGTAAATTCGTTGGACTGTTCACCGCTTGACATATCAAATCCGACAAACTCGGGCGTGGTGCTTGCAATAATTATCCCGTTTTCGTCGATGATATTTATTTCCGATACGTTGTTTTCCTCAAGCAGCGGCAAAAGGACCGATTTATCATAATCCCCGATCTCGTTCAGATCGTCCCTTATCTTCCTTGTGAGCTTCAGAAGATTTTCGTCCGAGGCGTCGTTGATATCCGCCCTCACGTCTTCAATATAAAGCGAGAGCATATTCTGCGCGTCATTCACTGCAAGCCTTGTCTGCAGCGCGTAGACAAACAGGCTTGACACAAAGAACGCCAGAACGACGCAAAACAGCAGCCACCGTGAAAAGGTCTGCGCAAGCTGATATCTGGTTTTCCCCTTTGATTTTTTCAGCTCGCCCGCCAAAGCGGACACCGCCAGCATTGCAATTGTCACCGCGCCTGCGTTCAGGGCGACCATAGGCAGTGTGCATTTTTCGACCAGCTCAAACGCCCTGTGAACGTCCTCCATATTTATCAGGAACACCATGAGCATATTTACAACTTCCACCACAGACCCTGCCGCCAGCCCGTAGTACCAGAATGGGCGCTTGTTGTCAAACAGCCATTTCCGCAGCGCGGCACCTATTGATCCCGCAAGAAGTGTCGTGAGGCTCGCTCCTATGCCCGTGTATGCCCCTTCGCCCCATATCGCAACAAGAAATCTCCATATGCCGCCGATAAAGCCTGCTAAAATGCCTGCGGGCACGCCGAAAATCAATCCCGCACATAAGGGCGCGGCGTCCCTCGCGCTTATCACAGCGCCGTCGATCTCTGAGCCGAACTCGGTGCTTAAGACTGCGAGCAGACCGAATACCAAGCCGTAAACGGCCTGCTTTGTTTTCTCAGGCAGCTTTGAAAAGCCCGCTTTTTTATTGCTCTGATAGAATGCGGCGGACACGATAGCGGGACACAGAGCCGCCAGCCCAAGCTGTATGTATATCATAAAACGCTCCAGATTACTCGATAGTCAAAATGTCCGAAAAGCCCGTGATCTCAAATATCTCCATAACCGTTTCGTTCACATTTTTTATCCGCATTTTCCCCTGTCTGTTCATTATCTTCTGCATAGACAAAAGCACACGCAGACCCGCAGACGAGATGTACTCCAGCTTCTCAAAATCAAAAACAAGGTCGTCAATGCCGTCGACGCCGCCCTTCAGCTCCTCCTCAAGCTTCGGAGAGGTGGAAGTATCGAGCCTTCCCTCCACTTTAACGGTCAGAGCCGTTCCGACTGCTGTTTTTTCTATATTCATAGTTTTTTCCTCCGCAAAGAATTATCTTTTATTTTCAAGGGCGATATCAATCCAGCCGCAGGACGGCATAAAGCTCCTATCCGTATATGCGTCCTCCGCCACGTCCGAAAGATTTTTTACCGTAATATTCTGTCCCGACATTACCTGCTCCTGCGTCACCACAACGGAGGGTATCTCCATCCACATACCGGGACTTTCATAATAGCTTGATGCCGCCTTGATGTCCTCATACTGTCCTGCCATTTCCAAAGCCAGCACCCGGCAGGCAAATTCCCCGTTAAGCGACCAGTTGGTGGTAGCGCAGGCCTTCCAGTTCTTGCCTTCCGCCATAAGCTGAATGTCCTCGTCACAGATATCTACCGACACCATGGGGATATCGCTGTCCAATTCCCGCAGGGCTTCATATACTCCCCTGGCGTAAGCGTCATAACAGCACCATATTGCGTCTATCTCGCCGTCCTGGTATTTTCCGATAACGTTCTCAGCCGCTTCCTCCATAGAAGATACGGGGTTCAGGTGATTTTCAGGAGCTATCTGCTCCAGCGTCTTTATTTGCCCCGATGTTTCGTAAAGCTGATAACCGATCTGGCGGCGGTCAAAAGCAATAATGTAGTTTTCCTCCTGTACCTGAAGGATATTGACAGGTTCATTTTTTGCCTCTTTGTCCGGATACATTGTCAATATCTCCTCCACCAGAGCCGACGCAAGCTCGGAGTCCTGCTGGAACAGCTGGACCACGCCGTCTATCGTTTTCGTTTCTCCGCTTTCATCTTTGAAATAGGTGTCAAAGGTGGCTATTTTCAGATTCGGATATGCCCCCAGCACTTCCGTCAGAAATTCCCACGCATAATCTGCTCCGCCATGTGACACGAGAAGTCCGTCATAGCCGTCTTTTGCGCATTGAAGGATCCTGTTTTTCCATTCCTCGTCGCTGTCCTCACAGAAAAACGTGTCCGCCTCCATACCGAGGACTTTTGCCGTCTCTGTAAAAGACTCCGACCACAGCTCAAAAATGGGCGAGGAGGACATATACATAATATACGCTACCCTTTTCCCCTCCAACGGATAATTTTCCTTTGAGGAGCAGCCTGCAAGACAGGCTGCTATCAGTACCGCTGCCATAAATAAAGTAATGATTTTTCGCATTCTTATCTCCTTTAAAATTCTTTAAATATTCAACAAGCTCATCTGTTGTCGTTCCGTCTGCGACGGAGCGTACAGCGAAAATTCTGTCAGCCCATATTCCTGCGCCGCCTCAATTACAAGTACGGCACGGTCTTGTTCGGAAGCAGGAACAAAGCCTACGTCGTCTCTTCACCATTATTTGCCTCTTGCCTTAACAACATCTGGTCCGTTTTACGCCTCAGAAGCAAAAGCATATCCAGCTGATTTGAATCAATGACCAGCCCGTTTTCACGAAACAGCCGCAGGAACTTCCTCCGATATTCCTTTTCGCTCAGGTCGGAATACTGTTTTGCAAGCTCGTCAAGCTTTTGCCTTAATTCGGCGTTGGTATCCAATTCCCAGTTGAATTTTGCTGCGTCGTCAAAGGAAAGCTTTTTCTTTTTCCAAGGCCATTTCATATCAGATTTCCTCTCTGCAATTTTTCCGATTTATTTTTTCCTCCGCTTTCAAAATCCTGCTCACAGAAGACCCTTATCTCTCGCCAGATTTTCAATGCTCCTGTCATAGGTCGCCTCCGCCTCTTTTGAAAAGAAGCACCCTGGAACGCCCTCGTTGTTGTCGCGGTGGTGCGCCACGCAGGCGCAGCATTTCCCGTGCCGCGGGCAGTCGTAAGTACACGGGCAGGGTCTGTTGTTATTACAAGCGTTCACAATTATTCCTCCTGTTTTTTCTATGCGATTCGCAAAAAGCCTTTAAATTCGACATAAATATTTTATCAGTAATCTTTTCCGAAAGGGTCTTCATTGCGGATTTGGCAGCATTTTTTGCGGAAATGGTAAAAATGCGGCTATACGGGGCAGATTCCGAAACGGGAAATGTGCTTCGACCTGAAGCTGCGGCGCTTCAGAAAGTTGGTTCGATTATGAAGGGGAGGCGTATGGGGTGGGAGGGTGGGGCGCACCTGTGAAGCTGGTGTGCAGGACACAAAAGTGAAAAAAGGAGAAGCCGCCCCGCCGTTTTCACCGCTTTTAAACCGAGACGGTGAAAGAAAAAGGCACAGCTTTCTTCATTATATCCTGCGCAGCTTCAAGCAGCGCGCAGTAACCCGCACAATTCCGCTGTGCTTGACTTTTATCAGAATAAATGTTATAAAATTATCAGTTGAACTATTATTTTAAAAATCAGCGACCCCGCATTAACGAAACGGAAGTGAAATATACACAATGATCTACACAGCGATATGTGATGACAATAAGCCTATGCTTGACTTTTTAAAAGGCAGGATAGACGACCTTCTTTCAGAGAATGATATAGAACATCAAATCTGCACTTTTTCTTCAGGGCTTGATTTTCTCGAAAGTCATAAGGAGCGTCCGTTCGACGTTATATTTATGGATATCGTTATGCCCGAAATAAACGGATTTGACGCCGCAAAGCAAGTCAGAAAGATCTCACAGGATACTTACATTATATTTATCACCACTGAGAGCAGTCTGGTATACGACAGCTTTGATTTTCAGCCGTTTTACTTCATTCCCAAAAGCAAGCCTAAGATAATCGAGGATAAGCTGAGATACGTAGTCAAAAAGCTCGCCTTGCATATTGCCGCAGACGAAAAGATTATGATAGTCGGCGCTTATGACAACAAACGATTTGTTTCGCCAAGGGAAATTTTGTATATAAAGAGCAGTATAAACAACGTTGAATATCATTTTACCGACGGTAAAACCCAGTCGGTGCGAGGAAGACTTGACGACGTTTCACGGTCTTTAAATTCATATATCTTTTCACGATCGCACAACCGCTATATCGTGAATATGAGCCATATCGACAGGGTGGATTATCCCAATATGGAGATCAGACTTGATAACGGTGAGTTTATCATAATAAGCAGAGGTTGCAAAAAGGAGTTTGAGGAAATGTATTTAAACTATACCAGAAATTTCAGTTAGGAGTGGTTTTACTGTGCAGAACGTGCTGTGGATGATGCTTGAGCTGGCGGCAAATCTTATTGAATCCTTTTTTTGCATAGATTTTATCGTCAAAGCCTTTGACGGAAAATTCAGATTTCTTAAAGCAAAAAGCGTGTATCTCATCGGTATCCTGAGCTTTGCTGCTTCTATCACCATACTTAATCGGATAACGGAGTATGAAGGATTTTTAGGGATCACTTATGTATGCGTGCTGTTTATATTTTCATTGATATTTCTGAGAGGGAAAGTTTTAAAAAAATTATTCATTTCATTATTGATACTTCTGTGCCTGATAAGCGCTGCGGCAGTATCGGGAAATATATTGTCAGCCGCATTCGGTAGCGACCAGTCTTTGCTCTACAAGGAAGGTACTGTTGAAAGATTTATATATATGGTTGTGGGAATAGCACTGATTGTGTACGTCCTGGCGATAGTGCTGCGGTTCATTAAAGGCAGGAAGGAATCGCTGAGCGCTAAGGAATGGACTCTTATCCTTTCTGTTCTGGGAATATCGTTTCTTATTTTCAACGTAGTCCATCTGATAATACTCAGCGGAGAAAACAGCCGAAACGTCAGAAATCTTTTAATGTTGGTTGAGCTTGGGATAATATTTATAAACATATTGTGCCTTTATATGACGTCCCGTCTGAACAACGCCCGCAGAAGAGAAGAACAGCTCATTCTTGAGCAAAAGCACAGCGAATACAGCCGACAATACGCTCAGACCGTCAAGGAACAGTACGAACAGACCCGCCGCCTGCGCCACGATATGAAACAATATTCCGCCGCCATGCTTGCACTTATCCGCAGCGGAAAGACCGAAGCGGCTGAAAAGCTTGCCGAGGAGCAGACAGATGTTCTTTCAAAAATCGAAACAGTGATAAACGTGGACAACGATTTTCTGAATGCCATTTTAAATTCAAAGCTCTCTTTCGCAAGGTCAAAAGACATAGACGTTCTGTGCAGCATTGAAAATGATCTTTCGGGAATTGAGAATACAGACTTATGCAATCTTATGGGAAATCTGCTTGACAATGCTGTCAGCGCCGCTGAAAAATGTGAACCCGATTCCCGCCTTATCGAAGTGAATATCTCATCAGCAAACAGCAAGCTCATCATTATCATAAAGAACAGCATATGCAATTCCGTTCTGGAAGAAAATCCAAAGCTCAAAAGCACAAAGCAGGACACCTCCCACCACGGCTTCGGCGTAAAGACTATACGTTCCGTCGCTGAAAAATACAACGGAACAGTCGATTTCTTTGAAGAAGGTCTGATGTTTATCTGCCGTGTGGAATTGCAAAGAGAAGAAACGATCGAAAAATAAACCTGATCACGTTGATACGCTCCCGAATAAGGGAGCGTATTTTTTGTTATGATATTTTAAAAATTCGTCAATCAATCAGAGTTTAAAACAGCAAACATTTTACCAAACTTCACAAGATCCGACCAAACTTCACAAACTTGTTAACAAACCGGATCCCTTGTGCTAAAATGACGGCAAAAACAAGCTCTGCGCCGTTTTTCAGGATTTGTGCTACCTGTGAAAAATTTAAAAATTTTTTTGACCAAACGGGGTGCTGAAACGTGTTATTTGTAGAGAACAAAAAAGCACTGCGTGAACGGAGGAAAGAAAATGCAAAAAATGAAATTTGCAAAAGCGCTTGCGTTATGTTTGCCGCTGACTTTGCTGACGGCGTGTTTTCCGTCGGGAGACGAGTTGCTGACCAATCAAAACAACAGTGAGATAAGTCAGCAGATCGGTGACATCGCAAAGGATAATGAAAATTTCGAAATAGATGTCCCAACAGTGGAAAACATAGCTGAGGTCCCTGAAATAAACGTTAAAATTATGGAGTGGGATGAAGATAAGCTGAAAGTTCTGTTCCTTAAAGACAAAACAAATCTTGAATACCAAGAACATCCAGCTAATTACTGTCAGAATGAATTACTTCATTTATACTTGGAAAAAGATGAAGAGGGTGAAAAATACTGGTTTTCATATGAACCGGGATATTTAACGTCGAGCAACTGCAGGAGCAATACTTTCGGATACGCAACACTGGGTACATTCCTTAATTATGGATATCTTGATGATATATTCACAGATGATGATTTAAGTCTGTTGTCAAAGGAAGACGCCATAAAAAGATGCACTGACCTTATGCAGTCGGTCGGCATAAAGAACTATTCCGAGCCGACAGTTTATGCTGTCACCGTAGACAAAGCAAACACCTTATGGCGAGAAGAACTGTACACCGATTATGAAGAATACAAAGCTTGGACCTCCGCCGAGGAAGAAGTCTATGTTATACGCTTTCCTATTAAATACAATGACATAAACGTAACGACAGACACTCAAAATTATGTGGATTCATACGGACAGGTCGGATATTTTGTGGGCTCGTACATAGATTTCATTGTAACAAAAGACTCAATTTATTCAATGGATGGTGCGAATATTTTTGCTCCTGAATATGAGACCGGCGATATGGTCCAAATAAAATGCAGCGGTGAAAACGCCTTGAAAATTGCGGCAGAGCATTATTCAAATGCAAGTGTAGATGACATTAGATATAAAATATATGACTGTCAGCTTGTTTATGTGCCTCATGAACAATATGATGAAAAGAATATTACTTTAGTTCCTATGTGGGAGATCAAAGCCGCTTGCTATGGAGATTATTACACCGTAGGCATTCTCGAATCCCTGTTCATTGACGCTCAGACAGGCAAAGTAATAATTTGGTGAGGTGTAAAATGTTCAGAGCATATACATACAAGCTGATCCGTTCTCCGTACTTTTATGTGGGGCTGATCGGGATCGTGATCTTGTGCTGCACCGATTTCATTCACAACGTAATATTCGGCTGCGACAGCGTGTTATATCATGTAGAGATCTTTTTAGGTCTTGCTCAGTATAGAAGAGCCCTGGTCCTGTTTGCAGCTCTTCCCTTTGTCGCAAACTTTGCAGAGGAGTGGAAAAGCGGTGTTATCAAGAGCTGCGTTACACGAAAAGGAATAAAAAAATATGCCGTGACAAATGTTCTGTTCTGCTGGCTCTCAACCGTCATCACTGCTTTTTTGGGTTTGTGGTTGTTTATGTGTTTTGACTCGCTGTTTGTTCCTTGGTCACAAATCAGTCCCAATCCCCCTTATTGCATTTTTGAGGAATATATAAATTACGGTCACGGAGAAATATATCTGCTGTTTACAACATTAATATTCGCTGCAAGCTGCGGTATGTGGGCGGTTATGGGAATGCTGATGTCGGTGCTGTTCCCAAATAAATATGTGGCTGTCTGCGCGCCTTTTGCTGCGTGTTACATCGTAGAGCGTCTGACAATGGGACTTCCGAACTGGTTTGATCTTCACTGGCTGGTTTTGTCTTACATACCTTATGATTATTTCAACAACAGTTTTCTCGGCTTTCTTTATTGTGTAGGATTGTTTGGGATAATAGCGGCTGTATGCGGCGTATTATTATGCATTCTGATAAAGAGGAAGGTAAACAATGAATTATCTTAGATCCGTTATTTCAATTTGCGTGCAGGACCTGCGGAAATGGAAAACCGATTACCGCATATGGGTGATAGGGATAATGGCAATTATTATGACGCAGGTTTATATTGATGATATGGAGAAGATCACATCAGGCTTGGGAACGGAAATGCCTGTCTGGATCTTTCCGTTTGTATTTTCACAGTTTCATATGAAGTTGATTTATACCTTGCCTGTCATAATGCTGTTCTGCAACGCTCCGTTCATAGACGGCAACCAGACCTTTGTGTGTATGAGAAGCGGTCGTATCAGGTGGCTTCTGGGTCAGATAATGTACGTTATCATAGCAAGCGGTATTTATTATCTGTTTTTATTTCTGATCTCATTTTTTGGCGCTTTAGCCGCAGGAGGGGAAGTTACCGCTGAATGGGGAAAAACTCTTTCTGTTATAGCAAATTCCTCTGTCGCATGGGATTTTGGCAGTCCGTTTATAACGGTTTCTACAAAGACCATTATATATTTTTCACCATTCAGCGCCTCGTGGTTTACGTTTTTATTGTCATGGCTGTGCGCCTCTATGATAGGGTTGATATTATTTTTCTGCAACATAGTTACAGGAACAAAATTTCCGGGAATAGCTGTTGCATCAGTAATTATGGTTTTAAGTGCTTTTATAGAAAACGGCGCTAACTATGCTTTACAAAACTTGCTGATGCCGTTTTCTCCGATTTCATGGACGTCGCTGAACAACGTGGACGTGGGCGGCCTGACTCAAAATCCCTCCTTCGCCTACTGTGTTACGGTTTATTTAACAGCAATAGCCATGCTTGCAGCGGGAATACTTGTCTTCGGCAGGAAACAAAGCATTGATACGAAAGGACAATAATATGGAGAACGTTATTACTGTAAAAAATGCAACTAAAAAATTCAAGGAAGTTACCGTTCTGAACAATATCTCAGTGGACTTTGAAAAAGGAAAAGTCCACGGTCTTATCGGCAGGAACGGATCAGGCAAAACTATGCTGATGAAGTGTATCTGCGGACTCGTGCCGCTGACGTCGGGAGAGATAACCGTCAACGATAAAGTTATCGGCAAGGACACGGATATTCCCAAAAACGTGGGCGTAATAATCGAAACGCCCGGATTTCTGCCGGGATATTCCGCATACAGCAATCTGAAATTTCTCGCTGCGATAAACAATAAAATCGGCAAGGAAGAAATAAGGAATGCTATTAAAAGCGTAGGACTTGACCCTGATGACAAAAAGAAGGTGGGAAAATATTCACTCGGTATGCGCCAGCGCTTAGGTCTTGCGCAGGCTATTATGGAGGATCCTGAGCTGCTTATACTTGACGAGCCTATGAACGGACTCGACAAGGACGGGGTAAAGGATATGCGCAAATATCTTCTTGATCTGAAAGAACAGGGGAAGACGATACTTATCGCTTCTCACAGTGCGGAGGATATTGATGTGTTGTGCGATACGGTGTGGGAGATGGATAAGGGAGAGATGAGCAGGGTGAAATGAGCGCTATGGTGCATAAGCAGTGTTAGGGCACGGAAATTTTTTCAAAAAAAATTCCCGTGCCAATATAAAGTTATAATAGTACAGCGCTGTTATTGACCTTATCAGAATACTTACAAAAGCACAGGACTTCATACGATTCTTGAAAAACGTTTTCTGAGCAGAGAACGTTCCATTCAAAATGTGCTGAATTATGTAAATTTTTCCGATTTTGTGATGTTTTGAATCTGTTGTTCATTTTTAAATCAAATTGGAAAAGGGATTATAACAAAACACCTGCCGTTGTACGAACCGTCGGGTTCCGCTTGCGGCAGGCGTTCAATTTTTTATTCAGCATATCTGATCAAGTCTATTATAGTATGCCTGTAATTTGAAACAGCGGCGAGCAGGCATATCAGTGCGGTGATAACAAAATATATGAGAAACAGCAGTATTGACTGAGCAAAAGGATAATTTATGCCTGCTGACGAGCCTGAAAGGAAAAGAAAACTTAAGCCGATACTGCATAACGTTCCAAGGACGTAAGCAATAAAAAGCGATATGAAGTTTTCAAGAAAAATTATGCCGAAAAGTCGGTATCTCGTCAGTCCGACAGCTCTTAAAAATCCAAATATCCTGCGGCGTTTGGTTATTTTTGCGGTGACCGCAGCAGCAAGGCACACGAGCGAGAAGATAAACAGCCCGACGGAAATTATTACAGTTATTGTCCTGAAAGAGCTGTACGAGCTTTCATATGCCTTGGATTCCTGAAGAAAATCATTTATGAGCATTGAAAAACTACCGTTGCTGTAATAAAGACGCAGATCATTTATAAGTCCGCTTAATGAATCATATTGTTCTTTGTCGGCAACAGACACATATATCTCACGATAATGCATATCAAGCTCCACCCGTTCAAAAGCGTCCTCATGCCATATCATTCCGTGAAGACATTCCTTCAGCAGCGGGTCGTCGCTGTTTTCACCGCTGTAAGATATCAAAGCAGCTATCTTCACCTCATGCTGCCATAATGATATACTGTCAAAGGACGGATCGTCGGGATCGCTGTTTACTCCCTGCGCAAGACTTATCGTGTCACCGACTTTAAATTTCTGTTCTCCGTCCGCAACGGTCAAAATGATTTCTTCGCCTGTCCTGAGTGCATCAACGTCTATTTCACCTGCGATAAGATATTTTTTCAGACGTTCCAGAACGTCATCGTCTACTCCGTATAATCTGTTGTAAATTAAATTGTATTCACTTGGAAAGCCTATTATTTTCTTATGTTTCATAAATAAATCGTATGTACTTGGCGTCATATAGCTGTAATCCGTTTCTTCAGCTGTAAGCTCATATACGTCGAAGCATTTTAATCCGAGAATATCTCCTGCGTCCGGGCTTGCTTTCAATGTATTATACTCATTGTCGCTGATAC
Organism: uncultured Ruminiclostridium sp.; assembly: GCA_947630175.1. Lineage (GTDB taxonomy): Bacteria > Bacillota > Clostridia > Oscillospirales > Ruminococcaceae > Ruminiclostridium_E. Next base: position 95,062 of record CANRGJ010000003.1, read on the forward strand.
CGAGCTCGTTGTTCAGTTTCACACTGAGAGCAGTGATCTCGGTGTCGGGAAACGCCATATACAAATCATACGGTCTTGCCATCATATCTAGATTGCTGCGCATTTGCGAGGTGACGGCAAGACTGGTAAACATTACAAGCACTGCTAAAAATACCATAATACAGGAAGCAGCGATCTCCTTGCCGTTTAAAATGAAATTCTTTACAGAATACAGCAGGACAGGATCTGTACTGGTATAAGAAGAAGGCTTTTGCCTTTTGACGTCGCTTGTCGGTCTGAGATTTTCTATGGTCGGTTTTTTACATTCTGCCGCCGCATTAAGCACGTTAAAAAGAAGAGAGAAGCTTATAATCACTGCTGCGCAGACAGACAGCACTTCAAATACTCCCTCAAGTTCATTTGTTCCTATGACAGATTCGCTGACCAGCATTGAAAAAGCCAACCCTGCGAATGAGCCTATAAGTACCGAAGGAATAAGCAGTATTAGGAATTTTATGACAAAAAACGCCATAACAGAGCTTACCGAAAAGCCTGCGGTTTTTAAAAGTCCGACCGTTTCTCCGCTGCCTCGTTTATAAATATAAGACGCAGCTAAAAGAATCGAAAGAGTGAATACAAGAAGTATAGTTATGATGACTATCATTCCCGCCTTATTATCACTGCCGCCTATCAGCTCTAGCGCGTCGTAAAAAGAGCGCTGATTGCCTGTGAATGCACTAATGCCTTCAGTCTGAAGCATGGAATTTACAAACATGTCCAGCTGTTTGGCATCTCCGGTGTAATCAATGCTTACAAAACTGTAAATATCCGAATCAGGGAAAAAATCGGCAGATACAACGGCGTTTATCATAGGCAGCGTTCCTTCCGAAGCGTCCCACTGTAAATCTGATATATTGTTCATTATCCCGGTCAGTCTGAAGGTCCTGCTCTCGCTTTGCGGCATAAAAAGCTGCATTTCAATTTCCTCGCCAACATTTGCGTCGGGATAAATAAAATTCAGAAGAGACTGTTCCAGAGCTATCTCGTTTTCATTTTTCGGAAGCTCGCCTTCTATAAGGTCAATACGGCATAAAGAAACAGCTGATTCATCAGGATAACCCAATATGATTTCCCTATCCTGAAAATTTTCGTTTCTGAACGCCTCGGCACGGACAGCGATCGTTCCCGCTTCGGCAACGCAGCTGTTATTTTTTATCGTATCGGTATATTCTGAAGCAGAGCATAAGAAAATACCGTCGTGAACTCCAAACGTGTTATCCAACCGACGGCTGCTGCTTATCTGGTAATTATAGAGGGACAGGGCTTCCACAATGAAAAATACCGTTGAGATAAAATAGAGAAATGCTGTCAGAAAGCTTTTCTTCTTATTGTAAATAACGTTTTTCAGGGCATATCTGAATATCAGGGATCTCATTTTATCTCCTCCCGATCTATCGTGCCGTCTTTTATGGTGATGATCCGTTTTCCTGCGCCTTTTTGAGCAAATTCATTATCATGCGTGACAATTATTGTTGTTTTATTCAAGTGATCGTTCAGTTGAAATAAAACGTTCTGTACTGTTGCCGAAGATTCAGAATCAAGATTTCCGGTAGGTTCATCACATAAAATTATCTGAGGGTCCGGCAATAAAGCTCTTGCAATCGCCACACGCTGCTGCTGACCTCCCGAAAGCTGGGACGGAAGATGAGACAGGCGGTCGTTAAGCTGTAACGCTTCTATAAGAAAATCCCAAAGCTGTTTGTTTATATCTTTTCGTGCGAGAAAAACGGGATATTTTATATTCTCCTCCGCAGTAAGCTCGGGTATAAGATTGTAGTCCTGAAATACAAATCCCACATTGTCACGGCGAAAAACAGACAGCTTGCTTTCTGTCATATCTGTTATCTCGGTATCGTCATACTTTATACTGCCTGAAGTGGGTCTGTCAAGCCCGCCCAGCATATGCAGCAGCGTTGACTTGCCTGAGCCGCTTTTTCCCATTATAAAAAGCAGTTCTCCGTCGCTTATGCTGAGCGACAGATTATCCAAAGCTTTTATTTTCATATTCTCGCCGGTCTGATATGTTTTAGTAAGATTGGTAACTGTTATCATTGTTCCTGTTTCCTTTTCCTGAGTGATCCCTTCCCGTTGAATATCAAGCGTCCGAGAGTGCAGCCGAGAGCCAGGAGGATATAATTTCCCATATCAAAGCGACGACTCATCGAAACATAAAATATATAAGTCATATTGATAAATAACTGAAGCGGTAAAAGAATCGATATTGTTAAAACAACATATTTTGCTGTCGAATTTATTTTAAATACAACAGGCGACAGACAGCCCCAGACTATACCAAAGACAAAGTTCAGGGCAAAAAGCCAAACGATCGGCGTAATATAAAGCATATGTGACTGTGTATCAGGCCATCCGCCGTCGGGATTTAAAAACAGCGTATCAAACGGCACAAAATTAAATATATGTATATAATCAGTTGTAGGCGGCCAAGCTAAATCCTCATCAAGCGAGCTCATTATCCAGAATATTGCCGCCGAAGAAAGAAGCACCGCACAAATAAGCTGTTTTAAACCGATCTTGCGTGCAAAGAGAAAAATCGTTATAAGGATCAAAGGTATTAAAATCAAAATTATCAATACGTGCGGATTTGTCGGGATCAAAACGTCAGGCACAGTGTTTTCCTCCTTTTATTTTCGCTGAGGTACGCTTTGTGCCGCCATTTTAGCATAATTGTTCTTGCTTGTCAACAAGTTTGTGAAGTTTGGTTGAATCTTGTGAAGTTTGGTAAAAATTTTGTTGTTTTAAACTGTAATCGGTTGACAAAATTTTCAAATATAAAAAATTTACGCTCCCGAATAAGGGAGCGTATTTTTTGTTATGACGTTTGAAAATTTTGTCAGGTTTTGTGTCAGGTCGGAGCAGTAGGAGCTTGCTATCCTTTTAACTGTTTCCCTCATTCCAACATAATACTTTTAATCGGCAATTTCTTTATTCGGTGCGAATAGCCGTACATAGCAATTTCATAAGTGAGGACAAATAAGCCCAACGTGACCGCGCACGCCGTAAAATCAAAGTTGTATTCGGGTATATTTCCCACATCAGCAAATACGATCGTTACCATAATTTTTAATAACGCATACTGATAGATCGTACCGATTGCAAATCCGATATAAGAAAACGGTCTGTAACCTCCAAGGACTGCCTTGCTGCAATCACTATGTTTATAACCGAACACTCTCATCATAGCAATGGTCTTCGTGTTCCCTTTCACTACGCTGGAGAGGGACAAAAACAAGGTCACAAAGGCGAGGACCAAGCCTATCGTCATTATCATGACTGCCATTGTTTCGCTTGAAAGATCTTTCATTGACATTGACATCTGCACCATAGCCGAGAAACAAAACGCCGAAAATGCGATAAAGAACACAAGTGATTTTCTGCCTCTTACCGTACTCCTTGTTAGTTCTTTCAGAAAAGGCATATCCTTTGTTTCCTTTTTGCTTACCTTCGCCTTGTACTCATACTTTTCTTTCAGCAAATCAAGCACGGGTGTTTTAAGTCTTAAACAGGCATATATAACTGCTAAAGCTGCAAAGCTGATCGCAGGTACACCGACCAAAAGAAATGCCAAAAGGGGGTGAAACTGCACCTTGATTTCGGGAAAAAGGTGTTCGGCATTTTGCAATTCATAGAAACTCGGCAGATAGAGAAATGCCAGCACATATCCCAAAGCGCAGCCGACGAAAACGCTTAGTCCAAACACCCAAAAGTGTTTTGCGATCTTGAAGTCGGAATATCCGAGAGCTTTCAGTATTCCCAGTTCTTTGCCGTGCGTATCTATGTAGTTCTTGACGTAGAACAGGAGCATAATAACGGACGTCACGGCTAAGCAGCCGCCCGAAACGGTTGCGACTACCTTTCCCGTCGAAACCTGCGCCTGATACATCGCCATGCCGACCTCCGTCGTGATTTCGCCTTTCAGCGCCGCGATGTCGATATTGTAACTCAGAAACAGCGTGCATACGAAAACGGCGCAGCAAGCGATAATTGATATACCGATCAGTTTGACCGCGTCTTTTATCCCTATTATCATAGTCACCACCCGATTTCGTAAGCGGTTTTTTGTATTCCGTTGGCATAAATCTCGGAAATTTTTCCGCTGTTCATTTTTACAACCGTGGTTGCCATTTCTGCTATATTCTGATTATGCGTCACCATCACAATGGTAAAGCCATATTCTTTATGCAGCTTGCAGATGTAGTCAAGAACCTGTCTGCCCGTCTGTTCATCTAATGCGCCTGTCGGCTCGTCTAAAAACAGCACCTTGGGCTTTTTCGCAAGTGCACGGGCAACAGAAACTCTTTGCTGCTCACCGCCCGAAAGCTCACTCGGATATTTCTTTGATTTATCTTCAAGCCCTACGGCGGTTATAATTTCCCTATATTCCCGATTGCCCGCAAGGTCGGCTCCCATTCTCACGTTCTTTTCCACCGTCATATTCGGGAGGAGGTAATACTGCTGGAAAATAAAACCGATATTGTCCTTGCGGAACTGCGTCAATTCTCCATCGGACAATTTTGTAATATCGCTCGTTCCATAAACGATGCTTCCGCTGTCGGGGCGTTCCAGTCCCGAAATTACGTTTAAAAAAGTGGATTTACCCGACCCTGACGCGCCTAAAATAACGGTGAAATCTCCGTCGCCAATTTGCAGGCTGATACCTTTCAGCACCTGATTTTTGCTGCCGCCAGTTCCGTAAGATTTTGTAACGTCTGATATTGCAATCATTCTGCTTTCCTCCTGTTCACGATTAGGTTGATCAGTATGTAAACGCCGATCAAGATCGTAACGGTTACACCGAGGATCATATACATTGACGAAATTTCAACCTGATGTCCGAAAAAATACAGGTTACAGTCCAAGACATTCTTTATCTCCTCTATGACGTCTGCGGGAACGCCTTGCTTGCTCATTTCAGAAAGAACGCCCTGCATCGCATGGTTGCGAACAAGAGCTGTCCCATAAGTCCCTGGCAGGAACGAGAGGACTTTCTGAAGCCCTGTTCCGAAAGAGGAGATAGGCATATACGCCCCGCATATAAATCCGTATCCTGCGCTGACGATTGTACCGACTGCGGAAATCTGCCCTTGCGTTGATAAAAACAGGTTGACGATCGAGGAAAGCGCTGTTCCAAACAGGGCAAGCAATAAAACGTTGAGAAAAAGCAGAATAACGTCCGTCACCGTCATATACCACCCCACAAACGCCACATACGCAAGACATATACCTGTTGCCGCAAAGCAGATCGTGAGCGTGGAAGCCAAAGAGGCGATATAGTAGCTCATCGAAAGCGTGGAGGAGCTGACGGGGGAAATTTTCAAATCTTTGACCGTGCCGTTCGCCTTATCCTGCACCATCAAGAAGTTGGAGCAAAAAGCGACTGTCACGCAGGATACAGCAAGAATAGACGAGATCAGCTGTCCGCCTACAAGCCCATCGATCAGACTATCCGAAAGAGGAAGGGATTCCGGCAGATTCGGAGTAAAGCTATTGCGATACACGTTGCCGAGAAACGTCACATAAAGAACAAGCAGGATAGCAGGCGTAATTAACGAAGTTAGGAACATACCCTTGTCCTTGAAAAACAGTTTTATATTTCTTTTAATAAGCATGACCGCCGTACTCATTTTTCAGCACCTCCCACAAGCTTCTTTCCCGTAACGGCAAGAAAAACGTCGTCCATTTTGCCCTTTGTTATCTCGTAATCATCAAACACTTTTGGATTTTTCATGATAAGCTCCGTTGCCGCCCTTGTATTCGGAACAAACAGTCGGTAAGCGTCTTTGACCGCCTCATATTCTGTTCCAAGGCTCTTTACCTCGGCTTCGCCTGCCCCGTAGAGCGTGATATAGTCCCCTGTATAGGTGTTTTTCAGCTCAAGCGGCGTTCCTTCCGCGGCGATTTTTCCGCTGTCAAGAATGACTACATAATCCGCTTCGGCGGCTTCTTCCATATAGTGCGTAGTCAGAAATACCGTCATATTCTCGTTTTTGCGAAGGTCGGAGATGACGTTCCATATATTTTTACGAGTTTGAGGGTCAAGTCCCGTTGTTGGTTCGTCGAGAATGAGGATTTTGGGATTATGAAACAGCGCACGGGCGATATCTATTCTCCTGCGCTGTCCTCCTGAGAGCTTTCCCACCGTCCGTTTTAATATGTCCTCAAATTCAAGCATTTCAGAAAGCACGGAAAGTCTTTCCCGAAATGCTTTTCCCACAATACCATACAGCGCAGCGCGGCTCTCCAAATTATCATAAACGGAAAGCGCCGAATCGAGGACGGAATTTTGAAAGACGACGCCGAGCTTACGCTTGATAGAAGCTAAATCTTTATCAAGGTTTTGACCGTCAATCAGAACGTCGCCGCTGTCCTTTGACAGCTGACCGCACATAATGTTGATGGTGGTTGATTTACCTGCGCCGTTGATACCGAGAAAAGCGAAAAGCTCGCCCTCCTGAACGCTGAAGCTCAGATCCTGCACCGCTTTTACGTCGCCGAAGCTTTTGCTCAGGTGGTCTATTTGAATAATTTTTTTCATTTTTTCTCTCCTTTGTCGGAATTCATACCGAAAGGGTCGATTCCCCGTTTTCCAAAGTACGCCTCCAACGACTCTCCTATAAATTGGTTTGCATTTGTCCTGCTTTGAATGTCGAAAGCGCCTTTCGTTTCCTCGGTATGAGCAAGCGTTTCGACTTCCATCAGCTTCGGAAGCAAGGACATATCCCCGCCTGTGAATTTCTCGATCATAATCCAGAATTCCTCTGCAAACCGTATGCCTTTTTCGCTATTCGGCTTAACGCCCGCAGTCTGATATTCAACGGCCTGACGGCTTAATCGCTTGTATGTTTCAATGATTTCGGCGGCGCTCTCACGGTCAAGGGCGGAGCTGCAATGCTCCAGCGTCTTATCGTCGAGATATTTTATCAAATGATATTGCTCGTTTTTCATCTGAAGATTGGTGATGATAGCGGCGTATCTCTTGAAATCCACCGTTTTCATCTGCAAAACCTCTTCCCGCAGCGCCTTGATATCCGCCAAAGTCTCGGAAAGAACACGAATTTGCTTTTCAATGTCTGCCGCCTGACCCGCCAGAGCATTTGCCACGTCTTCGGGAGTATCAAGAGAAAGCAGGCGCTTTTTGATATCCTCCAAAGAAAATCCCAATGACTTTAAGGATAAGATCTGGTGCAGCCTTATCATATCCTTATCCGTATAAAGTCTGCGCCCGCCCTCACTTTCCGCAGACGGTTTCAGCAGGTTTTCCCTGTCGTAGTATTGAAGAGTGCGGACGGTGGTGCCCATTCTTTTTGCAAGCTCGCCGACCGTCATATACCCGTCAGGGATAGCTAGGTATTTTTCCATACAATTCACCTCCGACAAACAGTATAAACCATTACGCTGCGTCACAAGCAAGACCTTTTTTGAAAAATTTTATGCTTTATCACTTTTGATTTCTTTCAGCAGGCTCCTGCAAACCTCGGTCATCATGCCGCCGATTTCCTCGGCGGTGAAGGAGCACATATTTGTTGCGCAAAGCACCGCAATACCGTGGGAATATATCCACAAATGGCGGTAAAGGTTTTCGGCGTCTTTCTCATCAAGTCCATATCCGTTCTGAACAGACTGCAATATTTGCTCATAGCTTTCATCTATGATCGGGAGGATACCCGAGACTGACGGCTTCTGCGGCTGTTCGGACATAAAGAGCAGCTGGAACAGCTTCGGCTCTTCGATAGCAAACAGGATATACTGCGTACCTACGCCCTTGAACGCGGGGTTTTGCTGCAGTCCGATTTGAATATACCCGGCATAGAGCGCTTTTGCGGCTTTCAGCACTTCTGCCTGCACTTCCTCCATATTTTCAAACACGCTGAATATCGGCTTGGAAGATGAGCCGAGCTTAGCGCCCAGCGCCCTTGCGGTGACGGCGGCAGCGCCCTCGGTGCGGGTGATTGATAGCGCGGCGTGAATTATTTCTTCCCGTGTGAATTTACATTTTGGCGGCATTTCTTTTTCCTCCTGAAATAAAGCAACATTTGTTTCGCAACATCTGTTTCTTATTATAGCTCTGTACTGTTGATTTGTCAAGTGAACGCAGAAAAAATTTTTTGTGTTTGGTCTGATATGAAAGCATTGCGGCAAATCCGCTTGAAACGGCGGTGAAAATATGTTACAATGGCAGTGGTTCTGATTGCAAATGCGCTGCATAACAAAATACCGTTGCTGTTTCAGCTACACAAATTACAAGCAGATTACAAAGAATTTTGTGCGGCTTTATTTTTATACTATTCGTTATATTTCATATATTTTTTACTTCAAGTTATACAAAATCCCGCCACCCAACCTTTGGTTGAGGGAAAAATCCACCTTTAGTTGAGCAAAATCGCCTTAAAACAACCGTTATTCTCTTCCCTTTCCGTCATTTTGCGGTTATACTTATCACAGCGAGAAAGATATTGCGCAAGATCGTTCGCTGAATGTCGGATATAGGAACATTTATTCTAAAAGGAGGAAATAATGGAAAATTATATCTTAGAAAAATTTCACCGTGAAAAGGTGCTGAAACAGGAGGAGCTTACGGAGGCGCTGAACGTCAGCCCGCAGGCGGCTGCAAATGAGGACAGTGAAGTTTCACACTTCATTTCTTTACGCAATCCGCAGCTTTTAATTCTCTTATCGGACTTGTCTTCATCTGAGCCGAACGTTGCATAACTGAGAAGACTTTACATTCACAAACAAAACAGTCCGTCTGACCGTATAATTGCGGCGATAACGGACATTACAAAAGGAGAAAATTATGGAAAACTATACTTTGGGAAGAAGAATTGCGGCGCTTCGCCGTGAGAAGGAACTGAAACAGGACGAGCTTGCGGAAATGCTGAACGTCAGTCCGCAGGCGGTTTCAAAGTGGGAGAACGACCTTTCCTGCCCCGATATAAGCATTTTGCCCCAGCTGGCGAAAATTCTGGGCGTTACGGTAGACGAGCTGCTGACGGGCAAGGCGGAGATAGTCCCCGTGGTGACGGCTCTCCCTGAGGAACAGCATAAGGATTTGTCAGATATGATACTCAGGATAGTGGTGGAAAGCGCCGACGGGGACACCGTCAAGGTGAACCTGCCTATATCCCTCATACAGACGGTGCTTGAGGCGGGAATGGAAATGCCCCAGGTGAACGGCAGCGATATGCTGAAAAGCATTGATATTTCAAAAATACTTGAGCTTGCCGCCAAGGGCGTTGTAGGAAACCTTGTGGAAGTGGACAGCGCCGACGGCGACAAGGTCCGCATTTTCGTGGAGTGAGCTATGGATATTATCATCAAAAACGGCAGGAAAACGCCTCAGTCAAACGGCAGCGATATGCCGAAAAGCATTGATATTTCAAAAATACTTGAGCTTGCCGCCAAGGGCGTTGTGGGAAATCTTGTAGACAGCGCCGACGGCGACAAGGTCCGCATTTTCGTGGAGTGAGCTATGAAAATTATTGTCAAGGACAGCGAGGAGAGGAAGGACTTTCATCTGACAGTGCCCTCCGCCCTGATATTAAACAGCTTTGCCGCTTCATTCCTCTCCCGCTTTCTTAAAAGCGAGGGGGTAAACATTACCTCACGTCAGGCAAGGGGGGTAGCTAAGTCGCTGAAAAAATTCAAGCGCCGCCACAAGGACTGGCCGCTGGTGGAAGTAAACAGCGCGGACGGAGATCATATCAGGATAACGCTGTAAATGAAAAACGGAGTGGTAAGAGGAATTTGCCACTCCGTTTTTGTACAGTTTTTACAAAAATTTTTCCACCGTCACAACAATTATCATATTTTCTTGACAAATCCGCCCCTTTCGTATATTATAGTATTTAAACATACATACTTCCGAAAGGTTGGGCTGACGAAATGAAAACGAACCTGCTGGACAGACTTCCCCCTGCGATAAACGTTTACAACGTAAAGCTGGAAAACGACGAAAAAGTGATATTTACCGCTGTTCCCGACATTTTTGCCGCCGAGGACGACCGTTCTCTCGGAGTGGAGCCGAATTTCACCCTGACAAACAAGCGGCTGGTGGTGGACAATCATCAGAATATTTTCTCGGCAATGCTGCAGGAGGACGTGGCGGACTGCGAGAAAAAGTCTGTGGGCAAGCTGTTCAAGACCTATTATTTCGCCGTAACGCTGAACGGGGAAATGCGCTGTAAGGACGGGCACACGCTGTCAGGCTTCCGCTTTTACTTCAACAAAAAGGACACAGGCGAGTTTGAGCAGCTTATGTGCGGCGGGGAGCAAAAATGAAAGTTGACATAAAGTCGTACAAAAACCTTTACGGGATATATTCAAAAAAGCTGAAAAACAGCCTTACTGCGGCAATGATACCCTCTCTGGCGGCAATAGTCGGAGTTGCTGTGTCAACGGCGTTTTCTTATGACGATGTTGTGTTCACTGTGATAATGTTTATTACGCTTCTGTTTTTTGGCGCCGCCATAGTTTTATGGATAAGGGTGCCGATGAATAACGGAAATATACGTAAGCTCCTCTCGCGTTTCACCCCTGAGGAGCTTGAAAGGCTGGACAGGGATATACTTTCCGCCCAAGATTTGGACGGGCTGGGCGTTACGCAGGACGCTGTATTTTACACAAAGGGGCGGCTGTTCATCTATCCTTTGCGGGAGGCGCTGTGGATATACCGCCAGGAGATAACCACCACTGTGGGCGGATTTATCCCTGCGGGAAAGGACGCTTACACCGTCATCTGCGGCAGGGACGGAAAGCGCTGTTCCCTGTCGGCAAAGCTGAAGGGCGATGCCGTGGGCTATCTTCAGTCCCGGATAGGGCAGTACCGCAAGGGCGTTTTCTTCGGTTACAGCGACGATACCGACAATATGTACAGGAGAAATATCGGTCAGATGATCGCCGTCAGCGATGAGTATGACAGGCAGTTCAGGGCGCAGAAGGGCGATAATGTTGTGGTGTGAAGATAGATAGGAGAAACATAGTGATCTTATTTAATAAAAAAAGCAAGATAGCCTTTATCGTTTTATGCAGTGTTCTTGGTGCCTTTTTGATATTATGGTGTTTTATTAAGCAGGAAGCCCCACTTTTTGACGGACGATGGGCAAATGAAGACGGAAGCTTTATTCTGGACACCGAAACTTTTACTGCAACAATAAAAATCAATGATAGTTCAGAAACATTGTTTGTCGCTTATACCCCCGGGACAGATTTTGTTATGCATTATCCTCCACCCGAAGATGCCATAGGAATATACGCAGGCGATTTTATCCACACAGGTGAGATTTACCGGATCAAATTTTTCGGCATTGACTACATTCGTGTTAAATGTGAGGATGGATGCTTTGATGTGTGGTTGAAGAAGATGTAAAACGTCGGAGAAATATCATGAGTTTGTTCAAAAAAATCATATCGATTAGAAAAAGCGGTAGTTGATTATCATACCGTGATGTGAAGAGATAGATAAGATAAAGCTGTGAGAAAGGTTTCTCACAGCTTTTTTGTGTTGAAGGGGAAACGGTGGGGCGGGAGGGTGGGGCGCTGGCGTGAGGCTGGTGTGCAGGACACAAAAGTGAAAAGCGGTGCCGAAACACCGCTTTTGTCAGAATGTATTCAACCGAGATAGTGAAAGCACAACAATAAACGTAATAATTAAATTTATTGTGTACTGTGTACTGTGTACTCTGCACTGTGCATTGTAAACTGTCAACTGTACACTGTCAACTGTAATTTCTTTCGGCAAAGCCGAAAGAAATTACAACATCGCCTCTTCTTCCCCGATGTTATCCACCTTCCCTGCCGAGATAACGAACAGCGTCACAAAATAGCACAATATCATCAGCAAAGCAGTTACCCCTATACTGCCCCAGAAATTCAGCAGGTCGGCTTCCTCGCCCATAAAAATGTTCTGCGCCTGGGTGGTGAGGACGAAGGGGTGAAACTTGTCCGCACGGAACGCCTGGAACAAGGCGGTGAACAGTATATTTCCCCCGTACATTATCACAACGGCGATACCCGCTTTTTTGGTACAAAGCCCGATGGTGAAATAGAGGGTTATCATAAACATACAGAATACCGCCACTGCAAGCGAACCCATAGCCACGCTGCCAAAGGTCATTTCCACCTTGTCATAAAGGCTGAAGGAGAAGAGATAACTTCCCATCATCGCCGCAAATGCAATCACTCCCGCCAGTATGGGGTAAACGATAAATTTCGGCGTGATGTAAAGCCGAGGGGTAAGCCCCGCATTCTGCGGGATTATCATTGAGCGCTTTTTAAGCTCGCCCCCTGCGGTATACATCGTCACAAGCATAAATATAAGTATCATCGTGCCTGAGATGTCGCCCGACGCTCCCACTACGCCAAGCTGAGGCGTTATTATCTCCGTCATATCCATATCGCCGCCGTAGTCTTCAATGTCCATTACGTCGGCCTGCTGTATGTTGTCCGTTTCCGTTCCTATGCTTTCCAGAAGCACGCCCGACAGCTTGATAAGGGCGGGGTCAAGTATCATAAACGCCACCGCCGCAATAATAACTCCCCACAATCTGAAAGAGCGAGTAAAGAACATAATCTCCTTTTTCAGTCCCGTTTTAAGCATTTCCGTTCACCACCTTCAGATATATCTGCTCCAGACTTTCGGTAACGGTCTTCATATAGTAAGGGGTTATCCCCTTTTCCGCAAGCAGCCTCGTTATCTCCCCGGACGCGGTCCTTGTGTCCGTGGAGCGCACTACGAAAATCCCCGTTTTGTCGTAATAATCCACCTTGTCAACAACGGGGAGCGCCTCCAGTGAGCGCAGGGCGTTCACGCTGTTTTCGTCGTTCTCGTACAGCTTTATCTCCACCTCGTTGCGGGAATATTCGTTCATTATGTCGGAGATCTTCCCCTGAGCCGCCATTCTGCCGCCACTCATTATGCCTATGCTCCCCGCGCATTTCTCCACGTCGGAAAGAATGTGGGTGCAGAGGATTATGGTACAGCCCGTTTCGGAAAGGCGGGTGATTATGTTCATCACATCTGCTCTGCCCTCAGGGTCAAGGGCGGAGGTAGGCTCGTCCAGCACAAGCAGCTGCGGGTGGTCGAACATAACCGCCGCTATGCCCAGCCGCTGGTTCATTCCTCGGGAATAACCCTTTATGCGGCGCTTTGCGCCCTCCACCATTCCCACCGTTTCAAGGACTTCCCCAACACGGGACTCCACGTTCCCCTGATAATTACAGCAGGCGGCAATATACCGCAAATACTCATAGCCGTTCATATAGCTGAACAGGGAGGGAGTTTCGGGAAGATAGCCTATCTTCACCTTTTCGCCGCCGTTACCCAGCAGTATGTCGCCGCCGTCCTTGGGTATAACGTTGCAAAGAATGTTCATCGTGGTGGTCTTTCCGCAGCCGTTTTTCCCCAGAAAGCCGTATATTTCCCCGTCCGCTACGTCCATATCCAGCCCGTTCAGCACCTGAAATATGCCGTAGCTTTTTTGCAGGTTTCTTATGGTTACCATTGTCTGCCCCCTGTTCGGTTTATTTTTTCCTTTTTTGCAAGGGTTTCTTTATGAAAAAGTATATCACATCTAACAGGGGTTGTCAATGGATTTTTGAAAAAAATGTAAATTTTATTTACATTTTTTATTCCAAAAGTAAGAAAGAATGACTGTGTATTTAATGCTTTATTCTGCTGTTCACGCCTGAAACGCCGCCGCTTATCCCCGTGGCAAGGCAGATGAGCAGCTTGGCAAGTACGCCCCAGAAGCTGACGGTGCCGAAGATAAATCCTCCCAAAAGGCAGAGCAGGAACATTGCCCCGCCGCAGAGAAGACCCTGTTTTATGCCGCTGTGGCGCTTTTTTCCGCCCAGGATACGCCCAGCAGTGAAGCAGCCCGCCGCAAGGGACGCAAGACCCAGCGGGTAGCTGAAGCTGTCGGGCAGGTGCAGGGCGTACATTATCAGCGAGAACAGGAGCAGGGCGGCGACGGAGGCTGACATTCCTATCACTACGGAAACAAGGAATGGGCGGAAGATATGTATGGTAAGTGATTTCATAGGCTTTTCCTCTGTTTTTTATACAAGTGTATGCTTGGCAGAAGAAAATTATACAGTTGACAGTGTACAGTTGACAGTTGACAGTTAGATTTAATTTTTATGTTTGTGCATTTGATAATACAATGTTTTGTTCTTGAGAAAGGTTTACCTTTTTGTTTTATTTTTTTGTCCGCCTAATCGGGAGATGTTGGTAACGGTTTTGCACGGTACCGTGCGGGTTTAATTTTTATCTTGCGGCGCTTGATAAGGCAATGTTGGTTGTGACCCCAGTGTCACGGCGGTCGCGGCGCCGCCGCACCGCTTAAGACTATCTTTTTTTTAGAAAAAAAGATAGCCTTAAGAATCCAGAAAAAAATCTGATTTTTAGCCTACCCTGCCAAATGGTTCAGCTCGACTTCTTCTCAATCAGCTGATTATAGCGTTCGCAATTGCGAGGTTTAGTCCCGCGCCCCTGCGGGTCGCTACCACAGGCGGGCAACATGCGGCACGGCGTTGTGCGGTTAGGGAAGGTCGTTTACCGATGTTGTTTAATGGGCAGGGTTGTGGGTTGGCTTTCACTTTTGTGTTGCGGATACCAGCCTCACTTCTGCGTCCCACCCGCTGTTTGCGGCAAAGCCGCAAAAACGCTTTCCCGCCCGCGGCGTTGCTCCTTCAACCTTCTCTCCCCCGCCTGCCATTCAAATCCATTTTTCGGCAAAGCCGAAAAATACCACAACTGTCAACTGTACACTGTACACTGTCAACTAAAAAAGGTCCTTCGAAGAAGGACCTTTTTTTCACGCTTGTACGTCGTCATGTACCGTTCTGTTTTCCGCAATTGACGAACGGAGAACTCTCAGTCTTGTGCGGTCACTGCCTGTCTCGATAAGGACGGTGTCCTCTTTGACGGAGAGAACGCGGCCGATTATTCCGCCGGTGGTAACAACCTCGTCCGCTACCTGAAGATTGTCCAGCATTTCCTTCATTTTCTTGGAGCGCTTTTTCTCGGGACGGATAAGCAAAAAGTAAAATATAAGCACCATAAGCGCTATGGGGAGTATCGTCGTTGCCAGCGTCACCCACATATTTGCCTGACCGTTGTTGGCGGCTGCGTTTGACGTATCTACCAGAAGCTGAAGATCCATAATGTTGATTTCCTTTCCTTTATGTGTTTTTCTTTGCGTCTTGCTGTAAGAAATATTATACAGGGTTTGTAAGAAAAATGCAAGTGAAATTTTTGTGAATTAGATAATTTCGGTTATCTCTTGACTAAACTCCAAAAATGAGGTACAATAAATGTGTATATCTCTTAAGCTAAGGAGATAATTATGGAAATTTCAGATAACGGAATAAAAATAAGCGCCTCTCTGCTTGGCTGCGACCTGTCGAAAGCGGGCGAGGAGGCGGAAAGAGCGCTGAAAGCGGGAGCTGACTGGATACACGTTGACGTGATGGACGGCAGCTTTGTTGAGAACATCTCTTACGGCGCGCCTTTTCAGAAGGCATTGAAGGGGGATTTTTTCAAGGATACACACCTTATGGTGTCCCGCCCCGACAGGCAGATAAAGTTCTTTGCTGAAAGCGGCTCGAATATGATAACGTTCCACACGGAAAGCGACAGCGATATTGAGCAGACTATCGGGCTGATACACGACGCGGGGATAATGGCGGGGCTTTCAATAAAGCCCAACACTCCCGCTGAGGCGGTTTTGCCTTATCTTCACAAGGTTGAGATGATACTTGTGATGACGGTGGAGCCGGGCTACGGCGGGCAGGGCTTTCTGGACTTTACTCTGCCTAAGGTAACGCAGATACGGGAGTACGCCCGCAAGGTAAATCCCTCTTTGATGATACAGGTGGACGGCGGGATAAATCCCGAGACTGCTCCCCTTGCCATAAGGGCGGGCGCTGACGTGCTGGTAAGCGGAAGCTGTCTGTTCAAGGCGGAAGATATGTCGAAAATGGTGGAAAAGCTGAAGAAAGGTTAAGTCAGGCTTTCCGCTTCGGAAGCTGCTCAAATTGAGGGGCAGCGGACGGGGCGGGAGGGTGGGGCGCTGGCGTGAGGCTGGTATGCAGGACACAAAAGTGACGAAAGGTGAAACAACTCCGCCGAAAGCACGGCAACAAAACTGAGATAGTGAAAGGTAATGAACAAAGTTTTTTCATTATCTTTCACGAACTCGGTTAAAAAGTTGAGCTAAACAGACAACTCAACACCGCTTTTCACTTTTGTGTCCTGCACATCAGTTTCCCGCCTGCGTCCCACCCTCCCTCCCCACACCCCTTCCCTTCACATATAACCTTTCACTCTGCACTCTTCACTGTGCACTGCCAACTGTGCACTGTCAACTATCAACTATCAACTCAAAATGCTCCTCCGTATACGCCGCCGCAAGCTCTCCCGTTATAGCCTCACCAAACTCGCTGAATATCCTCAGCAGTCTGGTGCGGCAGGTATTCTGCGGTATCACCGCAAGGCGAAAGCACTCTCCCTTTCTGAAAAGCCTTGAGGTGAAAAGCGCCCCCTGCTCTTTTTCCATTTCAAGACAGCGGAGAAGCTGCTCCAGCGCGCTTTGGGAGAAGGTCTGGAACTGTATGGGCGACGCCTCACGGCTCTCATCAAGCAATGGCTTTTGCCGCTTTGGAGAGGCCGCGGCGCTGACGTAAAGCATACACCCGCCGTCCATTCGGCGGAACGCCTCCACGAACAGCCTGCGCTCCTCACCCAGAAGTCTTGCGGCAGCTATGGCGTTTTTCGACGGGTCAAGCCCCGTCAGCAGCTTTTCCAGCGTTTTGCGGCACTGAGCGCCCTTGGCGGTCAGCTCCTCGTAGGAAAGGTTATGCACGCTCATATCCTCCGCTGTAAGCGTCACCTTGAGCGTGGATTCTGATATCATTTCTGCTTTCATATTTTACCCCCTGAATTTTTGCGGCAGACGCCGCTTTACGGAATATTACGAAAGGAAAGGCTTATCGTCTTATTTATGGATACAATGGACACAACGGACAAAACCGCCGCCGAAAAAAAGCGCAGCTTTTTCGGAAGAAAATACCACAGCGTTTACGGCGACCAGCTTATCTGCCTTTGCGCCCTGCTGATAATGGGCGTGTGGCGCTGGGGCGTAAGAGCCTTTGCCGTCTGCCTTGTCAGCGTGGCGGTGAGTATGCTGGCGGACTGGCTTTGCTGCCGTCTTACTAAAAAAACGTATAACTTCAAAGACCTTTCCACTGTTGTCAGCGGTATGTGTTTGGGACTGCTTATGCCCGCAACGGTAAGCTACGCCTGCGTTATTTTCGGCGCCGCTTTGGCTATGGGAATAAAGCATATCTTCGGCGGGAAAAACAATTATATTTTCAACCCCGCATGTCTCAGCTACGCTTTCCTTGCGGTGAGCTGGCCCTCTCAGATATTGATGTTCCCCGCATTGGGCGAGAATATCCCTTTATGGGGAAATTACAGCGGAACTCTTTATTCGGGACTGGAAAGCTATCTTGTAAGGCTTGGCACAGCACAGGAGCTGTCCCTTTCAGACATTTTTCTGGGAAATTTCCTCGGCGCAATAGGCACTACTCACGTTCTGATACTGGTTGTGTGCGGGCTGTGCCTTATTTTCAGAAGGGCGCTGTCCCCCGTCATTTCGCTGGTAACTTTGGGAGTGTTTATGGCGGGCTCGTTCCTGTTCCCCTCTTTTGACAACGTAAACGCCTCGATAGTAATAGAGCTTATCTGCGGGAACCTGCTGTTCGGTCTGCTGTTTCTGGCAAACGACCCCCAGACTATGCCAAAGAGCATACTTGGAAGAATATACTATGGTATTCTTATGGGAGCATTGCTTGTCATATTCAGACATCTGACAAAAACCGAGACCAGCTTCGTTTTCGTCCTGCTCCTTGCAAACGCATTTTCCATACACATCGACCGCTTTGCGGAAAAGACGGCGGACCTTTTCAAAAACGGCTTTAGCAGACTGAAAAATATCCGCAGCTTTGAAAAGGTGAAAAGCGAGGCGCAAAGCGGCGAACCAGCAAAGCCGCTGGGAGATACCCAGGAGATTATTGTACCTCTTCTCAACTATAATATGCCCGCCGTTGACAACAAGGTGATAAAGGCGGCAAAAAAGCCCCCCAAGATAGTAAGGGGCAAGGATAACGTTCCCGTCCGCAAGGAGGGCGGCTTGTTCTCCTCAAAGAAGAAAAAGGAGAAAAAGAAAGACAAAAACGGAAGATCCCCGAAAACCGTAAATCCCCCAAAAGGCGGCAGGGCAAAAACCGAAAAGAAAGACAAAACCGAAAATCCAAAAAAGGACAGTTGATATAAAATGTCAGTTTCAAAAAGAAAAGCAAGGCTATCCGACGGAATCGTGCGGCAAAACGCAGTGCTGATGAGTGGGCTGTTCGCAGGACCTGTCATCGGTGCGGCGACGGGGCTGCTCAACGCTCTGGCGCTGAGCTTTGTGTTTACGCTGGTAACTATTTTTTCCGTGGGACTTTGCAGGATAATCCCAAAGGGCGCGGCGTTTGCTGTGAGGATAGTGCTGTACGCGCTTATCGCCTCCGCCGTATATGTGCCTGTGATAATGCTGACTCAGCTCATCTTTCCCGAGGAGGCGCTGAACGAGATACAGCTGTATCTCGCCATAACCGTCGCCAATCCCCTTATCCTCTCAAAAACGGAGAGCAGATTTTTCCTGCGCCCCGTGCCGCAGATGTTCAAGGACGCCATAGGCTTTACCCTGGGCTTTGACTTTGCCTGCATACTGGTGGGGAGCATAAGGGATATCCTCACGGACAACATGCTGTGGAATTTAAGGGTAAATCTGCCGTTTCAGATCCCCTCTATGGGAAAAATGTTCGGCGGGTTCATTCTGGTGGGAATATTGGCGGGACTTTGCCGCGCGGTGTTCAACCGTTTCAGCCCTCGCCGCGGAAAAGCGGGAAAGGAGCGAGCGTAAATGGAAACGGTATTCACTCGTATGCTGACTGCGGCTCTGCTGGGCATATTCATTGAAAACGCCGCATTTGAACACGCTCTTGGCGTTAACGTCCTGCTTTACACCGCCCGCAGGAAGGAAAACCTGGTGGGGATATTCATCGGCGTTATTTACGTCACAACTCTCACCTCTATGGTCACCTGCCTTACGGACAGGTATTTTTCCGCCTGGGAATATTATAATATACTGATGCCTTTTATCTATATTTTCATAATGTCGGCAATATACCTGCTGACCCTGCTTGCGGTGTGGCGTTTTTTGCCGTCGCTGTTCAAAAAGGCAAAGCGTTACGTCCACCTGTCGGTGTTCAACTGCGCCGTGCTTGGTGCGCTGTTTATCCAAAGCAACATAGGCGGCACCTTTGCAAGCTATGTGGGCTACGGTCTGGGAACGGGCTTGGGCTTTCTCCTGGCAGGCTACCTGCTGGGCGCCGCCTCCGACCGCCTGAACTCCGACGCCGTCCCTGCGTCGTTCAGAGGAATGCCGATAACGCTTATCTATGTGGGAGTAATCTCGCTGGCGTTGAGTGCGTTCTGGAACTAGACAGTTGACAGTGTACAGTGTACAGTTGACAGTTGTGGAGTCCGCTTCGCGGACAGATTAGAATGGCTGGTGGGAGAGAGAAGGTTGAAGGAGCAAAGCCGCGGGCGGGAAAGCGTTTTTGCGGCTTTGCCGCAAACAGCGGGTGGGACGCACCAGTGAAACTGGTATGCAGTACACAAAACTGAAAGCCAACTCACAACCCTGCCCATTAAACAACACTGGTAAATAACCTTCCCTAACCGCACAACGCCGTGCCGCACATTGCCCGCCTGTGATAGCGACCCGCAGGGGCGCGGGACCAAACCTCGCAATTGCGAGCATTACCACTTGTGGAGTGAGAAGAAGTCAAGCAGGCGAATTTGACAAGGTAGGCTAAGAATAAAGTTTTTCCGGAATTCTTAAAACCGCCTTTTCCAAAAAAGGCGGTTTTAAGCGGGGCGGCCGCGCCGCATCCGCACGGTACCGTGCAAGACCATTACCAACATCTCCCGATTAGGCAGACATAAAAATCCATTCCAAAAGGTAAACCCTTTCCCAAAAACAAAACATTGCGTTATCAAATGCACAAACATAAAAATTGAAATAAAAAAAGCACGTCCTGCTCAAGGACACGGAGAACTAACAATGTCAAACTACAAAAGAAAAAGCATAAAAATAAAGCGTGGTAAAAACCACCTTTACAAAAAGAGAAAGTCCACCGGCAGAAAGATAGCGGAAGTGATACTGCTTATCCTGCTGGCAGGAGGACTTATCTTCGTGGGCTATTCCATAGCAAAGGGACTGTCCAACTCTATCGGCGGAGGAAACGCCACCGACAGCACTCCCCAGGGCTGGACTCCCCCTGAAAGCAGCTCTTCCGACACAACGCCACAGCAGTCAGGCTCGGAAAGCACGGAGGAGATCACCCCGCCGCCCACCACTGCTCCCGAACCTGAGACGTCGGGAGGAAGCTACGTTGTGCCTGAAACGGCGCTGAACAGCGCTTCTGCTCTTACTCAGGCGCTTTCATCAGCTAAAAACGCAGGCTTCACACAGGTGATTATTCCCGTGAAGAACGATATGGGAGAACTGCTTTACGCTACAACCATAGACAATCTGAAAAACACCAATCTGGTAAAGGGAACGCTTCCCGCAGGGCAAATAGCTTCAATGGCAAAGGGAATGGGACTTGAGGCAAAGGCTCTGCTCCCCGCTTTGAGGGACCACCTTACCCCCGCAAGCGTTCTTGATACGGGATATTGGTTCAAGGACGACAGCTATGCATGGCTGGACAACTACGCCGACAGGGGCGGCAGACGCTGGATAGACCCGTTCCGCAAAGGCTCCTCCGACTACCTGTCCTCCGTTGCAAAGGAGCTGACCGACGCAGGATTTGACGAGGTTTTGCTGTCGCAGATGAGGTTCCCCGTGTTCAAGCCCTACGACCAGTCTATTCTTGACGGAAAATATTTCACCGCAACAAGATACACCGCCCTCACCGCCTTGTACAACAACGTAAATTCCGCCGACGGAGGAAAGACCGCCGCCGTGATAAATATGTCCGACCTGCTGGCGGGATATGGAAAGAGCTATGGCGATACTGCCGAAATGCTTTCCGACAGCGCATTTGACGGCAAGGTATATCTGAATATCACCCTGTCTGAATTTGGAAACAAGCTAAAAATAAGCGACAAGGAGACCATTGACCTGCCCGCAGACCCTGCGCAAAAGGCGAAAGCCCTGATGAGCAAGGCGGAGGAATACCTTGGCACGAAATACACGATAGTGCCCGTTATCGCTCCCGAAAATATGAACTGGGAACAGGTCGCGAAGTGCTACGAAGTGCTTGACAGTTGACAGTGTAAAGTGTACAGTGCACAGTTGTGGTATCCAGTACTTTCGGCAAGCCGAAAGTAAGATCCAACATTGCTTGAATTTCCCTAAAGGAAATTCATTTTGCTCCGCAAAACCGCAATATTGGACGCCTGCGGCGATGAATTTAGAATTGCCGCCTGCAAATTTATGCCTGTCATTTCAAATCCGTTTTTCGGCGAAGCCGAAAAACTCCACAACTGTCAACTTTCCACTGTACACTGTAAACTGTCTTGACAGTTCACTCTTTTCGTGCTATAATAATAAAAATTATGCACCTATCTTGAAAGGAAAACGATATGAAACATCTTAAAACTGTCAATAAGGCTAACCTGAAGGAAACCGCCGCAAAGGGCGGCTGCGGCAAGTGCCAGACCTCCTGCCAGTCCGCCTGCAAGACCTCCTGCACCGTTGCAAATCAGCAGTGCGAGGCAAATAAGTAAATAGCAAAAGGGGGGGTAGACCCCCTCTTTTGATGTTTAGAAAAATTAAAAAGGATTTGAAAAATGGATTCAAGAATACACAAGTACAAACAGGGAGATATGTATATCGTCCTTGACATAAACAGCGGCGGCGTTCACGTTGTGGACCGCCTTATCTTCGATATGCTGGACTATATCTGTCCCGACCACGAGGGCGGCGGGCTGGGCGTTGACGCAGAGCAGCTTGCCGCTTCCCTGCCTCAGTATGACAAGGGGGAGATAGCCGAGGCTTTGTCCGAGCTGGAGGAGCTTTACAACGGCAAAATGCTTTTCTCCGAGGACGAGTACAGGCAATATGCCGAGATGACCCTTAACGCTCCCATAAAGGCGATGTGCCTGCACGTTTCCCACGACTGCAATTTAAGGTGCAAATACTGCTTTGCGGAAACGGGGGATTTCGGCGGGGGAAGAATGTTGATGCCCCCCGAAGTTGGCAGAAAAGCCATAGATTTCCTTATTGAAAAATCCGCAGGACGGGAAAATCTTGAGGTGGACTTTTTCGGTGGCGAGCCGCTTATGGCTTGGGACACCGTCAAAGCCACCGTTGATTACGCAAGGAGCATTGAAAAACAGCACGGAAAAAATTTCCGCTTTACGATAACCACCAACGGTGTACTGCTGGACGACGAAAAGACGGAATACATAAACCGCGAGATGAGCAACTGCGTCCTCTCCCTTGACGGCAGAAAGGAAGTAAACGACCGTATCCGTGTTACTCCCAACGAAAAAGGCAGCTATGACCTTATCGTTCCCAAATTTCAAAAGCTTGTCAAAGGACGCGTAAACGAGGGCAGGACCGACCATTATATAAGAGGAACGTTCACAAAATACAACCTGGATTTCACAAACGATATCCTACATATGGCGGAGCTGGGCTTCAAGCAGCTTTCGGTGGAGCCTGTTGTCACCGACCCGCAAATGCCTTACGCAATAGCCGAAAGCGACCTGCCCACGATTTTTGACGAATACGACAGGCTTTGCGAAATTATGAAAAACGACCCGAAAAAGTTCAACTTTTTCCATTTCAAGATAGACTTAAATCAGGGTCCCTGCGCCGTCAAGCGCCTGCGTGGCTGCGGCTGCGGGAACGAGTATGTCGCCATAACTCCCGACGGCGATATTTTCCCCTGCCATCAGTTTGTGGGAATGGACGAGTGGAAAATGGGCAACATATTTGACGGAAACGTTAATAAAGATATAAAGGATTATTTTGCAAAGACCCATATTTACAGCAAAGAGGGCTGTGCTGACTGCTGGGCAAGGTTCTACTGCTCAGGCGGCTGCAACGCAAATTCTTTCAAATACGAGGGCGACGCAAGAAAGCCCCACAAGATCGCCTGCGAAATGCAGAAAAAGAGGATAGAATGCGGGATAGCGCTGGCAGCGGGAGACAGTTAAGAGTGTAAAGTGCACAGTGTAAAGTTGATAGTTGGATAGTAGTTAGTAGCTGGTTGAGATAATTTTGAAGGAGCAAAGCCGAGGGCGGGAAAACGTTTTTGCGGCTTTGCCGCAAACAGCGGGTGGGACGCACAAGTGAAGCTGGTATCCACAACACAAAAGTGAAAGCCAACCCACGACCCTGCCCATTAAACAACATCGGTAAATAACCTTCCCTAACCGCACAACGCCGTGCCGCACGTTGCCCGCCTGTGGTAGCGACCCGCAGGGGCGCGGGACTAAACCTCGCAATTGCGAGCATTACCACTTGTGGGGTGAAAAGAAGTCGAGCAGGCGAATTTGACAAGGTAGGCTAAAAATAAAGTTTTTCCGGAATTCTTAAAACCGCCTTTTCCGAAAAAGGCGGTTTTAAGCGGGGCGGCCGCGCCGCATCCGCACGGTACCGTGCAAAACCGTTACCAACATCACCCGATTAGGCAGACATAAAAATTAAATCAATAAAAGGTACAACCTTTCCAATAATACACACATTGCCTTATCAATCGCCGCAAGATAAAAATTAAGTCTAACTGTACACTGTACACTGTCAACTGTACACTGCCAAGCCCGTCCTGCTAAAGGACAATGATTACCTCAACACACAAATCTTTCCCCGATTTATAAATCTCCCTTCACGCCCCTGTCACAATGCAGGTTTATAATCCCAGTTGTAAAAGAAAAAAGCTCCCTCGCAGGGACAGTAATAAATGCCTTTTTAAGAAAGGAAGTTGACCCAAAATGTACGAATACCCGCAGTATAATTTTTCCACCGACCCAAACAGTGGCTATAACAACAACTATCAGCAACAACAGCCCGCCCCTCAGCCGCCTAAGAAGAAAAAAACAAACGGCGGTCTTATAATCGGCGTGCTTATCGCCGCAATAGTTGTAGGAAGCGCAAGCGGCTTCGGCGGCTCGTATCTTGCAAGCAGGCTTCAGGACGATACTTCCCAAAGCCAGCCCGCTGATAACGATAACGCCCCCTCCTCCTCCGATGAGCAGGAAGAGCCTAAGGAAACCACCGACGCTACTACCCCCGAATATCATAAACCCGACACTGAGGTGAGCAGTGATCTGGGCACTCTGGAAAATACGGTGAATATGAACACCACCGTACAGTACAGCTACGAGGAGCTTTTCGACAAAGTGAACGAAAGCATAGTGGTAGTAAAGAACTACGTTCAGAGCAGTTCAATGCTCAGCGGCGAAAGCGAGCCGGGCGGCTACACACTTTACGGCACGGGAAGCGGCGTTATTTTCACCACTGACGGCTATATCGTCACAAACCACCATGTAGTCGAGGGCAACAGCAAGATATCCGTTGTCATCTCCGACGCTTACAGCGACGAAGAAGAAATTGAAGCGGTAGTGGTAGGCTCGGACAGCGCCACCGACCTTGCGATACTGAAGATAAGCAGGGATCAGCCCTTTACAGCGGTTGCGCTGGGGGACAGCTCCTCTTTGAAGATAGGTCAGGAGGTCTGCGCTATCGGCAACCCTGCGGGACTGAACAAGACTATTACCAACGGCATTATCTCGGGACTTAACCGCTTTGCCTCTGAGGAGGGCGGCTATGAGCTCAGCTCCATTCAGACCAATGCGGCTATCAACCCAGGCAACTCAGGCGGCGGTCTGTTTGACCTGTACGGAAACGTGGTAGGTATAGTAAACTCCAAGCTGGTTTCTCAAAGCTCCTCCACAACGCTGGAGAATCTGGGCTTTGCTATCACCATAAACGAGGCTAAGCCTGTTATCAGCGACCTTATCAACTACGGCTTCGTTACAGGCAGACCCACGATAGGCATTACCACCAGACAGATAAACGAATACACAGCTCAGCTTTACGGGCTTTACGCAACTGGTCTGCTCGTCACCGACATTGACGAGGACGCTCCCGTAGCAAAGAGCGATCTGCGTGTAGGCGACGTTATCACCAAGGTGAACGGCAAGGAGATAGAGTCCGTATCCGACGTGCAGGCGATAACCAAGGGAATGCACGCAGGGGACAAGATAACATTAACCGTCAGCAGGGTCATTGAAAGCGACTCATACTTCGGCTTTGGCGGCTCGGGCAGGGTCACTACTCTGGATATTGAGGTTGAATTGACGGAGAATAAAGGATAAGCAGTTTCCGAAAGTACACTTTTCGAGCAGATATAAAACGACAGCGCCTTGTAAGGGGCGCTGTTGTTTTTTACGAAAAATAAAAACGGGCGTCAGCCCGACTAAAATTTTCTAAGAGGAGTCTGAGGGGATTTCTTTTCTCAAAAGAAATCCCTTCAGAGGGCGGGAGCTTGGCAGTGTACAGTGTAAAGTGCACAGTGAAAAGTTGTGTTTGAAGGGGAACGTGTGGGGGCGGGAGAGTGGGGTGTTCTCCACACTTAAAGACACTGAACCACACCCGCGCTTACAATAAATCCTCCTTTATCCCCGTTTTTGCGTTCAAAACCATCGCGCTAACTACAATTTCAGCGATCGTCCGGCAAAAGTAGTTTTTTATAAAAGCAGATATTAAAACGCACCCCTCCCACACCGTCTCGGCATTTATGCCGCGTGCTGTGTTAGGGGTGCGTTTGCCTTAAGGCCTATTCAGCCAATTCCCTTGCCCTCTCTGTCAGCTCCTTATACCTCTCGTCCTCCCTTGCGGGGTCGAACCATTCCCAGCCGTGCGGGGCGGTCATGGCGAAATAGATCTGACCGCTGTCCGAAAGCCAGCCGTCGATGGTGCCGTCGGCGCCTATTTCGCGCTTCGTGCCGTCGGGGAGTTCGATGAGCGACTGCCCCTTGATGTAGACGATGTTCCCGAAAACCGCCTCGTCACCGAAGCTGAGCTTCTCGCCCTCGGGTATCGCCTTCCACTTCTCGGCATATTCGATCGCGAGTTCCAGATACTTATACCCCTCGTCCTTCTGCCCGCCGCCGATGAACGCGACTGCCGCCAAAAGGCATGTTCTTGAAGCCCTCGCATAGAACGCCGGGGCGATCTCTCCGTTTCCGGCGGCTTCCATAAGGCGGTAGTTATACATAAACCTCTTTGCCCTCGTTATGGGGTCCCGGAAGAAATGGTAGCCCTTTGTCATCTGATGCAGAAGGATATTTATGGCGTTGCAGCTGCCCTCAAGGTTCGCCTCGTTGTACTTTTCGAGCTGGTCGAGGCGCTCCTCCTCCATCTCGCCCATTATGGAATCATAGCGGGTGATTTTTTGCGCCTTGTGCCTTATGCCGGTGAGGTCGGAGAAGATGACCGTTTTGCCCTCGCTGTCCTTGGCATATACATACTCCGCCGCGCCCACGTAGCCGTCGGTCAGGCCTAGGTCCTCATAGCGGCGCCTCATGCCCTCCTCTATCGGCATATATCCCTCGCCGACGCCCTCGTATGATGTCAGCTCATATGCGCTCACGGTGCCGGTTTTAGAGTATATCTCGACCTTTACAAGCCCTATCCCGGGCGCAAAGTAATATGTTCTCCTGCCGCCGCGGTATTCCTGCCCATCTGGGAAGCCCTCGCAGACGGTATCAACCGAGAGGCAGTTTTCAAAGCTTCCCGCCTTTACCTCGACCGTGCCCGCGTTCTCGCAGCTTATCTTTGTCTTAAGTGCGTCGTTAAAGTAGTCGATCGTTTTCTCGGTGCTGTATCCCGGCTTCCACTGTTCGTCAAAGAGACATTCCGTAACGTCGCTCAGTATCCAGTAGAGGTGATTCGAGAGCAGGCGATAAAAGAGTGGGTTGTGATCGCCGCATTTCCATTCAAAGGAAAATCTTCCGCTTCTGTCGTCTGCGATAATTCTGCCGTCTGCATTATATATCTCGCATCGGATAAAGAAGTTCCATAAGCCGACAGCCTCGCAGTCGGGGTTGATTTCCTGATCGGTCTCGATAATTCTCTTGACGACCGAGTAAGCGGTCTCGGCATGAGCCTTTTCGTAGGGCGTTTTTGCAAGCTCTATCGCGCGTTTTGCATACTCCCTGACGTCCCGAAGCTTCCATGTGTTGGTATCTCTTTTGGTGGCATAGTCCGCTCTGGTCTTTAAGATCATATCCAACCAGGAATTTTCGTCGTATTTTTTCCTGACGGCGCTGATATTTATGTTGGCTACGGCTTTTTTGCCCACATAGTGCGGGATATCTATCCTTAGCTCGGCAGCATATGCCTCAGGGTCGCTGTCGGATACATATTCCCAGAAATCGCCTTTGTGTATCGGCAAAAGTCCCTCTCCGTTTATGACGTCATATGATTTTAAGAGCATACTCTCGCTTGCGCCCTCCGAGATGACCTCTTGCATTATAACGCCCACGCCGCTTTTGAACCAGCTGCGAATGGTGACGTTTCTGAGGCGTGATGTCCAAACCTCGCAGCCGACGAATTTTCCTGCAGGGACCTCTACCGTCTCGCAGTCGGCCTCAAAGGTAAGCGTCGAGCCGTCGGAGGCTGTAACGCTTTCTCCGGGCTTAATGTCGGCGGTCATCATTCCGTCGCAGACGAATAACCTGTCCCATATATACCCGTTGGAATGATTGTAGGAATAAAGCTCGCCAAAGCTGCAGTACCAGCTTTCCCCGAGCTTAATTCCGTCCGAAAGGTTGACCTCTAATACTCCGCCGGAGTTGATTCGGTTCTGATTGTCACTTATAAACTCCTCCGTTGCTGATTTTTCGTAGTTCTCTTTTGAGTTTACCACAGCATAATAGAGGGGCTCGCCGGGCTTTAAGAGCTTGAGTGCGGCGTCGTAGGCATTCAGCGCCTCGTCCCGTTTTTCCAGCTTGGTGTTGTTTGCAAGATGGCGCCAAAGCTCGGCGATAGTTATCCTGAAATCGACGGGATCGAGCGACGGTATCTGAATATTCCTGATATGATCCAGCCTGTCGTTATCCCAGTATTTCAGCGACTCGCGGTAGAGAACGGAATACATGACCTCGTTGTTCTTGCCGAGGCGGGCGGCTTCCTTGATCCTCTCCAAAAGCTTGTCGTTCTTCTCGCCCGGAAGCCACCAGTAACCGCGCATCAGCACGTCGGCAAGGGCATGGTACTTCTCCTGACACTCAGGCATAGTGTCGATGTCCTTTAAAACGTCCTTATAGACCTTTTCAAAGCCGGCCTTTGAGTTTTTGTACTGCCAGTTCTTGACCTCGTCGATTTTTTTGCGTATCTTTTGTAACAGTGTATCGTTTAATTTTTCGTCCATTGAGCATAGCTCCTTTCTCATTTTCCTCCTGCCGTCGTGGAGCTGCGACTTGACCGTGCCCACCGAAACGCCGATGAGCCGCGCGATGTCCTCGGCGCGCATATCCTCGTAATAGTGCAGATATACCACCTGCTGCGCACGTTCCGGCAGCTTTCGCAGTCCCCTCCGAAGGAGCCTTGCCTCCTCCTCCGTCATAAGCAGCTGCTCCGGGTCGTCCTCGTCCGATCGGATATATTCAAGCCCGTCGACGTCGTCGAGGCTCAGATAATTCCGAAACCGAAGCGCCATGTTTTTCGCGCAGTTTTTTGCGATGCGCGCCGCCCATGCCCCGAATTTTTCGGGATCGATGAGCCGGTCGAGCTTGAGCCATGCCGCCAAAAAGGCGTCCTGCGCGGCGTCCTCGGCGATGTGGGGGTTGTGTATGACCGAGTACGCGGCCGAGCGCACGCGCTTTTCATGTCGCCTGACCAGCTCGTCATAGGCAGTCGGGTCGCCCGCGAGCGTCAGAAGCACCAGCGCTCCGTCAGAGCTTGTGAGATGAGGCATATTGATCGTCCTTTCGTGAAAGCTTTCAATAATAAGACAATGAAAACGCGAAAAAGGTTGGGGAAAATCAAAATTTTTTCTCCGACCTTTGGGCAGCTTTTTATACATTTAAAGCATAAAATGCGACCGTCAGCGGTCGGTTGTTTTAGTGACCGAAATTTATAGGAAAGCGCTTTTCAAAACGATGGCGCCGAAAATATTATAACATATCAGAGGGAGGTACTCAATAAGATTTGAGAATAGTTTGCTAAACTGGGGTAATGTATGCTAATCAGAGCAAGATTCTACCGCGGGAGCAAATTTGGCTCTAAGCACAAATTAGTCTGCGCGGGAATCTTGTTGGGGAGTAGCCTTCCCCGCCCACGAAATAATATTAAAATCCCCGTGTCCTATCATTATGACAGAACGCGGGGATTATTAGCTATAAACCGAATAGACAAATAATTATTCGCGTATATTCACTTAATATCTGTTAAAAACTTTACTGTTTCTTCGCTGATTTTTTCGTATTCGTAATCATGAACATAATGCGGGCAATCCAATTCTATATATTTTCCGCCATTAACCTGAGAAATATAGTCAATTGCTGTTTTTCGCCAAGTTTCTTCATCAAATCCCGTTCCTCCCGAAGCGTTTGAAACGAATAACAACATCGGAAGCTGCGGGACACCCATGCCGTCAACCGTTTCGGCATTTTCCTTCACTGATTCCATTTCATTTATCATTGTCTTTGTCGCAGTGCGGCTGTAAAAAACTGCTTTGTAGATTTCCTTTTCCCTGTCAGACAGCGTACCGTGGAGTATTGCTTCGCTCTCTGAAATACCTGGTATCAGACGGGGAATTCCTATGCTTGCCGCTAAACTCGTGATCTTCATAAACGGGATATTGATTTTCATGTTATCATAATACTGCGGAACAGCCATGTCAAGCCCGATAATTGCCGTGACCTCTTCGGGATATTTCTGCGCCCAATACAACGCTTCAAGCCCTGACATAGAATGAGGGCACAAAACATAAGGGGCATACAGACCTGCCGCATTCAGCGCAGCTCGCGTGTCCTCAAGAACAGAATCAATATCTCTGCTTTTATCAACAACATCGCTGAAACCATATCCGAATTTTTCAACTACTGCAATTCTATACTCATCGCTCAAAAGGGAATAAAGAGATTTGAAATCCAGTATTGGCGAACAGGTGCCGCCTCCCGACATATAAACAAGAGTTGTCGCTCCCTCTCCTCGGTGTAAACGCTCATATTATGACCGTCAACCTCAACGATTTGACCAAGGGGCAAAAGAAGCGCTGACTCTTTCTTTAAGTGAATTTTATGATTTATATATATCGCCAACAGCAGCAAAATTATAATTGCAAAAATAATCAAAACAGTGTACATAATTTTCCTATGTTTTATTGTTTTAATATCCTGACTCCGATTTATTTTATGGCAGAATTATATCAAATGCATGAGAAAATGTCAACCCCTGCTGCGGATATACACTATTGGTCCTATCCTCAGCTAAATATTTTGATGAGTTTTCTGTCCTGCTTCTCCGCGAGGGCGTGACTGTCAAGCAAAGCAGAGGGCGGTTATCTTATCTGACATCTGACCGTGCCAAGCCTATCACCGCCCGCCGCTTGGGAGATGATTTTGACCTCACCGCAATAAATGCCGCTTTTGAGCAGAAATCACAACAGATGGCACGAAATGCTAGGCATATCATATTTTGGAGCGCTTACCTTTCGCTGAAATCTGACAAAGCGAGGGCAAAATTCCGAGAAAAGTATGAAAGCAAATTTATCATTATGGAGTCTGCGCAGAGATATTTTAAGGTGAGCAGCACACAAAAGTGAAAAGCGGTGCCGAAACACCGCCTTTGTCAAAATGTATGCAATCGAGATAGTGAAAGATAATGAAACCACCTGATAATTAAATTTACTGTGTACTCTGCGCTGTAAACTCTACACTGTCTACCGTCAGCGTCTTTCCATTAACAACAAACCTCACCTGCGCCCCGCCATAGCTCATTGTGTACGCCCTGTCAGGGTCGTCCTGATACGCAGGTCTCGGGTCCTGCTCCAACGCTTGAATAAGCCCCTCCCGCTTTTCCTCGGGTAGCTTTTCCAGTAACTCCGCAGGTATTTCCACGTTCAGCGTATCCTCTCCCCTGCCGTGGGAAAAGCCGTGCTCCTCGTCAGGATACGCGTCCGCATAGGGAAGATAAGGCTTGATATCAAGAACTGGCGTTCCGTCCATCATATCGCCGCCCGAAACGTAAAGAACAGGTCCGTCAGCTCCGTACTCTATTCGCTCCAGCTTTACCGCCGACATACCTATGGGATTGGGACGAAAGGGAGAGCGACTGGCGAAAACTCCCACCCGCTTGTTGCCGCCCAGCCTTGGCGGGCGGACGGTGGGCGACCATTCTTCCCTTTCCGCACGGGAAAATTCCCACAGCACCCAAATGCGGGAATATCCCTCAAGTCCTCTGAACGCCTCTTTTACACGATACTGAGGTTCAAAGACTATCCTGCTTTTCAAGGCGGGAGCAAGTCCGCTTTGCCTGGGTATGCCGAATTTTTCGGGGAAATCGCTTTTCACATGGGCTATTATCTTCATTGAACTGCCTTTCCGTTATTTTCCGTTGTAAGTGTTCATTGCATCGTTCAGCTTTCCCGCCGCTATCAGCTTTGCGGCGTCAGCGGTGTTTTCCAGCGCCGCTTCCAGCTTTTCTCCCTCCGCTTTGGTGAAATGGGACAATACCCAGTCCGCCAGATCGTAATCGGGGTGAGGTTTTTTTCCCACGCCTATCCTTATTCGGGGGAAATTGTCGCTGTCAAGGCGGAGTATTATGCTTTTCATTCCGTTATGTCCGCCGTCGCTCCCTTTGGGGCGCACTCTTATCCTGCCCACGTCAAGGGTTATATCGTCGTAGATCACAAGCGCGTTTTCAGGCGGCAGCTTGTAAAACCGCACCGCCTCCTCAACGGCGTCGCCGCTGTTGTTCATAAAGGTGGTGGGCTTCATCAGCAGGCAGCGTTTTCCCTCGATAACCGCCTCTGCGGTGAGGGATTTAAAGCGCAGCTTTTTCAGCTCCACTCCGCATTTCTCGGCTAACGTATCCAGCGCCATAAAGCCGCTGTTATGGCGGGTGCTTTCGTACTGCGTTCCCGGGTTGCCCAGTCCTGCTATTATCATCTCAACAGGGGTCTGGGAGGTGGGTGTGGATTCTATTTTTTTGAAAATATCGAATATTGACATAGGGTGTTCCTTTTTTATAAATTATTATGCTTGTTGACAGTTTACAGTGTACAGTGCAAAGTGCACAGTAAATTTAATTATGGGGTTTACTGTGATACTTTCACAGTCTTGGCGGTTGACAGTTGACAGTTAATTGAATTATGGGGTTTACCGTGATACTTTCACAGTCTTGGTTGGGAAAGCGGTGCTTTGGGAAAATGGTTAGCACAGCTTTTCACTTTTGGACGGTGCATACCAGCTTCACGGCTGCGCCCACCCGTCCCGCCCCCCTGAACGGTTCCTCTCAAATTTAACTTTTCACTTTGCACTGTCAACTGCCAGCGCTCCCGCCCTCTGAAAGGATTTCTTTTGAAAAAAGAAATCCTCTCAGGCTCTCCTTAGAAAATTTTTTTACGGGGCTTACGCCCCTTTTTTCTCTCTACTCCTTAACCGTATTCAACCCGCTTTTCATCACCAACCTCCTCAGCGTCGGCTGATACATAAACGGACATTTCAAAACCTTCCCCACTAACTTTGTCCTCAACTTGAACGTCGCCCTGCGATAACGCCCTTCCACCCCGTCAAGCCCTTTCTCAAAACATTCCGCCAACAACACGGCGCTGTCAAACGCATAGCTGAACCCCTCCAACGAGCTGGGACTGATAAACCCCGCCGCCTCGCCAATCAGCAGTACGCCGTTCCCGCCGCAGACAAAGTCCCTGTAACCCCGCGGGCGCAAGACTACGCACGCCTCGGTCTTCAGCGGCTCACCGAACTTAAAGCCCTGCTCCGCCAGCTTGCGTTTTTGCTCCTCAAATCTTTGGCGGGAATTTTCGTGGGGAAATGCGCCGCCGAAGATGAAAAAGTTGTCCTTGGAAATGGACCAGGAGCAGCAATCGCTTGTGTCAGGGTCAAACACGCAGGAGTAGAACGGGGTGGGGTTGGTTTCCTCAAACCACTGCTGTATAGCCACGTATGAGCGCAGCTTTTTCTTCCAAAACGTCCTGCGCACAAGGGAGTTCGCTCCGTCTGCGCCCACGACGTACCGTGCGGTTATCTTTCTTTCCCCGCAGTCTATCACAAATCCGCCCTCGGCGGGAGTTATGCTCTTCGCCTTTGCAGTTATCATATCCACGCTTTCGGGGATCAGCCCCTTCAGCCACATATCAAAGCGGTGGCGGTCAAGGTTGACGTAAAACCGCTGATACCGCCGTATCAAGCCGCTTTTCAGATCAATGGTGCGCACGGCGAATATCTGAGGGTCTACCAATACCGACTTAGGCAGGGTCAGGTCGAACCGTGCCAGTGTTTTTTGTGCGTCCTCCGACAGCAGCCCGCCGCAGGGTTTATGAAAGCTGGTTTTATCTTCGGTTTTCGGGTCGATGAGAGCGATACGGTATTTGCCTGCTATAAGGCGGGCGAAGGTGCAGCCTGCGGGGCCTGCGCCGATGATTGCGATGTCGTAGTTCATAAATAATTACCTAAAAAATAAAGCGAGCGTTAGCGAGTAATAAAATTTTCTAAGGAGAGCCTGAGAGGATTTCTTTTTTCAAAAGAAATCCTTTCAGAGGGCGGGAGCGACTGCGCAGCAGAGCGACGAATTGGCAGTTAACAGTGTAAAGTGCAAAGTGAAAAGTTACTGTTGAAGGGAAGGGTCAGGGGGTGGGAGGGTGGGGCGCAGCCGTGAAACTGGTCTGCACAACACAAAAGTGAAAAGCTGTGAAAAAACACTTTCCCATATCACCACTCGCAAACCAAGCCCGTGAAAGCATTACGGTAAACCCCATAATTCAATTAACTGTCAACTGTCAACTGTACACTGTCAACTCTTTCCCAGTTTCTCCTCCCAGTCCTCCGGAAAACCAAGCCGTTCCAACTCCACCACGTCCGCGTACTCGGCGCAAAGCTGCCTGAGCCTTGGGAAAAATCCCTTTTCCCAGCTTTCCTTGCGGCGGTAAATGTCACGCATAGCAAGAATACTCGTGAAAACCGTGTCCTCCCCGCATATCCTTGTGTCGTAAAGCCTGTGATAGTGAGCGCAGTGATTGCGCA
This sequence comes from uncultured Ruminiclostridium sp., assembly GCA_947630175.1. Classification (GTDB taxonomy): domain Bacteria; phylum Bacillota; class Clostridia; order Oscillospirales; family Ruminococcaceae; genus Ruminiclostridium_E. The sequence goes on from CANRGJ010000003.1 coordinate 129,458, forward strand.
GGTCAAGAAGCCTGTCCATTCGGTTTTCCAGCGCTCCCGAGGTCATATTGTAGTATTCTTTTGCTATCTCCGTCTTGTCCTGAGGCTTCATATCCCTGTAAAACATTATCAGCGAGCCGAAGCTGAACAGCTCCATTACCACCCAAAGGGGGAACTTGCCGCCGTGCTTGTTCTGATAGTGCTTTACCATTTCGCTGTCCTCGTTGGTCTCAATGGTGCGCTCTACCCGCCCTACAAACTGCTGGTGCCTGTGTACCTTGCAGAAGGTATTTTCATTAAGATACCCCAGTGCCCCGTACTTCAAGGCGTGGAAGTTGGAGCAGTGCGCCCGCATGGATATCTCCAGTTCCTCCAGTATCTCTAAAAGCAGGTTGCGAAGCTGTCTGTCAAAATCGTACACCTTAAGCACCCGGTTAAAGCTGGTCCCCTCACGATACTTTCCGCTTCCCTCCAGAAACAGAGAAAAATAGTGCGCCAGACGAAAGTAGTTTATATCCGTCAGGGTCTTTATGGCAAAAGCCTCGTCCTCCACGGTACAGCCGCGCTCTTTCAGCTTGGCAAGCTGTTCTTCGGGAGTGGCGGGGCGTTTTTTCAGGTCGTTGTTCTGCCAGTTCTTGTTAAATCCGCCCATATCAGCCTTTCAGCCCTCTTGACTGTCTGTCCATATCCTCCACTACTATGTCGTATATCTCGCCTAAGGAGGCGCAGTATTCCAGCACCTTCCACGGCTCGTTGGTGTGGAAGTGTATCTTTATCAGATCCTCGTCCCCCACCGCAAGCAGGCAGTCCCCTTTAAAATTTTCCAGGAAATAGTCGTTGATTGCGTCCTCGTCAAGGTTCTCCCCCTCAATAAGGAGCTGTGTGTCGTAACGAAATTCAGTATCCATTGTAATACCCCCGTTTTTTTCAGTTTACAGTTTACAGTGTACAGTTGACAGTTGTGGTGTCCGCTTCGCGGACGGATTTGAATGGCTGGTGGGAGATAGTTGTTAGTTTAATAGTAATTAGTAGCTGGTTGGGAAAAGTTGACAGTTGACAGTGTACAGTGCACAGTTGTGGTATTTTTCGGCGAAGCCGAAAAATGGATTGGAATGGATGGTGGATAGTTGTTAGTTCGATAGTAGTTAGCAGTTGGTTGGGATAAATCTGAAGGAGCAACGCCGCGGGCGGGAAAGCGTGTTTGCGGCTTTGCCGCAAACAGCGGGTGGGACGCTGGCGTGAAGCTGGTGTGCACAACACAAAACTGAAAGCCAACCCACAAACATTCCCACTCTCACAACATTGGTAAACGACCTTCCCTAACCGCACAATGCCGTGCCGCACGTTGCCCGCCTGTGGTAGCGACCCGCAGGGGCGCGGGACTAAACCTCGCAATTGCGAACATTACCACTTGTGGGGTGAAAAGAAGTCGAGCAGGCGAATTTGACAAGGTAGGCTAAAAATAAAGTTTTTCCGGAATTCTTAAAACCGCCTTTTCCAAAAAGGCGGTTTTAAGCTCGAATGTTGCGGTTTTGCTTTGCAAAACTGCAACATTTGACTAGAAATCTGAAAAGCGAAGCTTTTCAGTTTCATGGGGGCAGGCCGCGCCGCATCCGCACGGTACCGTGCAAAACCGTTACCAACATCTCCCGATTAGGCAGACATAAAAATCAAACCCAAAAGGTACAACCTTTTCCAAAAAATCAACATTGCCTTATCAGGCAAAACAAGATATATATTAAATCTAAAAGATAAACCTTTTCCGAAAATCCACCATTGCCTTATCAAGTGAAACAAGATATAAACTATATCAAAACGCCCGTCCTGCTAAGGACAACAGCCACCTGCTCAAGAACAAACCTTTACCAAACTCTTCTTCCCCTTCTTAACCACCACAAAATCCTCAATTTCAATCATCTCATCAAAGGCGGTTATCTTCCTGTCGTCAACCGCCGCACCGCCCTGCTGTATCACCGTGCGCGCGTCGCGTTTGGAGGGACAAAGCCCCGCCTTCACCAACAGATCCACAATGCCTATCTTCCCGTCGGTCAGATCTTCAGGCGACAGCTTCACCTCAGGCATATTGTCGCTTACGCCTGAGCCGCCGAACAGGGACTTTGCCGCTTCGAGAGCCTTGTCCGCCTCCTCCTTGCCGTGAACCAGCGCGGTAAGCTCGTGCGCCAGTATCTCCTTCGCCTTGTTCAGCTCGGAGCCGGTCATAGTGCGCTCCATTTCCTCAATTTCCTCTATGGGAATGAACGTGAGCATTTTCAGACACTTCATAACGTCGGCGTCCGCCACGTTGCGCCAGTATTGGAAAAACTCGTAGGGACTGGTCTTTTCAGCGTCAAGCCACACTGCGCCCTTTTCCGTCTTGCCCATTTTCTTCCCCTCGCTGTTGAGGAGCAGGGTTATGGTCATAGCGTAAGCGTCCTTGCCCAGCTTACGGCGGATAAGCTCGGTGCCGCCCAGCATATTCGACCACTGGTCGTCCCCGCCGAACTGCATATTGCACCCGTACTTTTCATACAGCATAAGAAAGTCATAGCTCTGCATTATCATATAGTTGAACTCAAGGAAGGAAAGTCCCCTCTCCATTCTCTGCTTGTAGCACTCCGCCGCCAACATTCTGTTCACGCTGAAATGAGGTCCTATCTCGCGGAGAACGTCAATGTAATTCAAGTCCAGTATCCAGTCGGCGTTGTTCACCATAAGCGCCTTTCCGTCGGAAAAGTCGATGAAGCGGGACATCTGCTTTTTAAAGCATTCAATGTTGTGGTCAATGTCCTCTTTTGTGAGCATTTTCCTCATATCAGTTTTGCCCGACGGGTCGCCTATCATACCCGTTCCTCCGCCCAAAAGGGCGATAGGACGGTTCCCCGCCTGCTGAAGCCTTTTCATAAGGCAAAGCGCCATAAAATGCCCGACGTGCAGGCTGTCGGCGGTAGGGTCAAAGCCGATGTAGAACGTAGCCTTTCCTGCGTTTATCAGCTCCTTTATCTCCTCCTCGTCGGTAAGCTGGGCCAAAAGTCCTCTGCGCTGAAGTTCCTCGTAAATAGTCATTTTTATTGCTCCTTATCTTTTTTTATTTTCATATTCATGATTATATTGCGCTCTGTAAATCCCACAGCTTTGTAAAATTCACAGGCGGCTTTGTTGAACGCTTTGACGCCGAGCTGTAAATCGGTGCAGCCCTGTTCCTCGCCGTAACTCCTGACGTACTCCATAAGCCTTGTCCCCACGCCCTGACGGCGGCAGCCTTCCTTTACCGCAAAGCAGTTGATAAAGCATATCCTGCGGGGATAGTGGGGCGGACTGTCGCTTTCCGTTATTTTAACGGCGGCGTAAGCGTTTATCCCGTCCTCGTCGCTTACAAGTATAACGTTGTTTTCCCCCTGCAAAAACTCCTCAAGCTCCCCTTGGAAATACTCTGCGGGCATAGAACGGTTGCTTTGCGGGTCGCCCTTGACGTGTATCTCGTGTAATTCAAAAGCTATCTGGGCTATCTGCTCCAAGTCGGCAGCGACGGCTTTTCTCAGCATATTTTCACCTCTTTCAAAAAGAATAAACAAAACGCCTTTGATTTTCTATTGTAAAGCTGAAGTTAATTCCGATTATCCTCGGCGTTCAGCATTTTTCCGTCTTAGCCCGATCACGCATAGCACTGTCTGAACGACAGCGTTTAAAAGCGCTGCGGGTATTTTCGCAAACAAGCAGAAAAACATAAAAATTCTGTCAAGATTAGGCAAGCCTCCAAGACCTGTGTTATCCGGCGCAAGCGGGTATCGTACGTCAAGGTAAACAAACAGTGCGACTATTGCTGCCACAGTTCCCGCAATGTAAGAAATGACAAGAGGCAGCGGCGAAGTGTTCATCTTTCCGGCAATTTTCCTCGCGGCAAACCCCAGAAACAGTTCAAGAAATAACGTGTATACCGCGAAAGCCACAAAAACTCCCACGTCGTAAAACAATAGCACCTGCAGCAAGGTGAAAAGTAATATCTGCACCAAAGCTCCCGCAGCAAAAAAACAAGCTATCTTCACCGCTTTCATGACCCTCTCCTTAACAATAAAGCCCTCTATGAATGTAATCATAGAGGGCGAATATATCGCGGTACCACCTCAATTTACGGCAAAAGCCGCCTCGAAAGCTGTAACGGGCAGACCCGTACCCTGCTACTATGCGTAAGCCGTTCACAGGGTCGCTCAGGAATGTATTTCGCCGCCTTAGCCGCCCCCTCGCACCAAACGGAGGCTCTCTGAAGACGTACAGCGGGTACTTCTTTCCGTCATCGTTTTTTGTAGTTTATCATAATTCGGGGGTTTTGTCAAGTAGTTGCTGGTTGGATAGTAGTTAGTAGCTGGTTGGGGGGTAAAGCAGGCGGAAAAGCGGCTGAAGGTGCAACAGCGAGGGCGGGAAAGCGTGTTTGCGGCTTTGCCGCAAACAGCGGGTGGGACGCTGGCGTGAAGCTGGTGTGCACAACACAAAAGTGAAAGCCAACCCACCAAATTACCACTCTCACAACATTGGTAAACGACCTTCCCTAACCGCACAACGCCGTGCCGCACGTTGCCCGCCTGTGGTAGCGACCCGCAGGGGCGCGGGACCAAACCTCGCAATTGCGAGCATTACCACTTGTGGAGTAAAAAGAAGTCGAGCAGGCGAATTTGACACGGTAAACTAAAAATAAAGTTTTTCCGGAATTCTTAAAACCGCCTTTTCCAAAAAAGGCGGTTTTAAGCGGGGCGGCCGCGCCGCATCCGCACGGTACCGTGCAAAACCGTTACCAACATCACCCGATTAGGCAGACATAAAAATTAAATCAATAAAAGGTACAACCTTTCCAATAATACACACATTGCCTTATCAATCGCCGCAAGATAAAAATTAAGTCTAACTGTACACTGTACACTGTCAACTGTACACTGCCAAGCCCGTCCTGCTCAAGGAACTCAGATAACTTCTTTTCCTCCCATATACATTCTAAGCGGCTCAGGAATCCTGATACTTCCGTCCGCCTGAAGATTGTTTTCAAGGAATGCGATCAACATTCTGGGCGGCGCAACAACGGTATTGTTAAGGGTATGAGGGAAGTAATTCCCTTTCTCCTTGTTCTTGACTCTGATACCCAAACGCCTTGCCTGCGCGTCTCCAAGATTGGAGCAGCTTCCCACTTCAAAATACTTCTGCTGTCTGGGCGACCACGCCTCAACGTCTATGCTCTTTACCTTAAGATCCGCCAAGTCACCCGAGCAGCACTCCAAGGTACGCACGGGAATATCCATACTTCTGAAAAGCTCAACCGTATAACTGTACAGCTTATGGAACCAATCCATACTTTCCTCAGGCTTGCAGATGACTACCATCTCCTGCTTTTCAAACTGGTGGATACGGTAAACGCCGCGCTCCTCTATGCCGTGAGCGCCCACCTCCTTGCGAAAGCAGGGGGAATAGCTGGTGAGGGTCTGGGGCAGTTCCTTTTCATCAAGAAAGCTGTCAATAAAGCGGCCTATCATACTGTGTTCGCTGGTGCCTATCAGGTACAGGTCCTCGCCCTCTATCTTGTACATCATATTTTCCATTTCGGCAAAGCTCATAACGCCTGTCACCACGTTCCCCCTTATCATAAAGGGGGGAATACAGTAGGTGAAGCCCTTGTCTATCATAAAATCACGGGCGTAGCTGAGTATTGCGGAATGAAGGCGGGCTATGTCCCCTTTCAGGTAGTAAAAGCCGTTGCCGCTGGTCTTGCGGGCGCTGTCAAGGTCAATGCCGTTTCTCGCCTCCATTATGTCAACGTGGTAAGGCACTTCGTATTCAGGCACAACAGGCTCGCCGAAGCGCTCCACCTCAACGTTTTCGCTGTCGTCCTTTCCTATGGGAACGCTGTCGTCGATGATGTTGGGTATCACCATCATACGCTTGCGCACTTCCTCTGTGAGCTGAGCCATTTTAGCGTCAAGCTGAGCCATTTCCTCTGCCATATCGCTGACCTTTTTCTTTTCGGCTTCCGCTTCATCTTTCTTTCCCTGCGCCATAAGCGCACCTATCCCCTTGGAAATGGAGTTGCGCTGACTGCGGAGAAAGTCGGAGCGCTGCTGGCACTCTCTCTGCTGTTTGTCAAGCTCGATCACTTCGTCCACCATAGGGAGCTTTTCGTCCTGAAATTTCTTTTTGATATTTTCCTTTACTATCTCAGGGTTCTGGCGTAAAAATTTGATGTCTATCATTTTTTTGTTCCTTTCTTTATGTCAAATCAGCCGTTAAGCTGTTTCATAAGCTCTCTCAGCTCGTCCTCGTTCTTGCAGGTTATTTCCAGCGTTATCTTGTTCTTTTTGGGAGTAATTTTGACTGCCCGTCCTGTAAGCTGTTTCAGGCTCATCTCCGCCTCGGTGATGAACGTTGATACCTGTCTTATCTTTTTGGGAGCAGGTTTGGCGTTGACTGCGCCGCACAGCTTTTCAAGCTGTCTTACCGACATCTGCTCCCCCGCCGCCTTGTGGGCAAGCTCAAGCTGTTTCACCTCGTCGTTAACCGACAAAAGCGCTTTACAATGCCCCGCAGACAGCTTGCCCTGCTTGGCGAGCTCCTTTACCTCCTCGGGGAGTTCAAGGATTCGCAGGGAGTTTGCAATAGAGGAACGGGCTTTTCCCACTCCCGCCGCAATTTCCTCCTGCTTAAGACCGTAACGGGTGATAAGCTGTTTATAGCCGTTGGCTTCCTCCACAGGGTTAAGGTCCTCACGCTGTAAATTCTCTATCAGCGCTATCTGCGCCGTTTCTGCGTCGGAAAGCTCCATTATCCTCACGGGGACTTCGGACAGTCCCGCTATCTTTGCGGCTCTCCAGCGGCGTTCCCCTGCCACTATCTGGTATGTTCCGCCGTGCTCCCGCACCGTCAGCGGCTGGATTATGCCGTGGTCGGCTATGGACTTTGCAAGGCGTTCCAGCTGTTCGGGGTCGAAGTCGCGGCGGGGCTGGTCACGGTTGGGCTCGATGTCGCCTATCTTCAAGACCGTCAGCTTGTCCTCGCCGCCGTCGCCGAACAGACCTGCGTTGTCATCGAATATGTTGTCGAATTTACTGCCTAAGGCAGGGCGTTTTTCTTTTTTCATAAAGCCTCCTTACAACATGTTTATAAATAGCTGCCGCTAAGATATTTCGCTTTGGCAGCGTCAAAATCTTCCTGCGTTATAATGCCTTCGTCAAGAAGCTGTTTAAGCTCTCTGAGCTTGTTTACACCGTCGTTTTAACTGTTTTTCGAGATTTCAGGCTGTTGAGCGTCAGGATACGCCAACAAAGACAAGTTACATATTTCTGCGATATTTATCTTTTCTTTTTGCTTTAATTTTTGATGACGCAACAATAAGGAATATTATTAAGACAGCATTCAGTACAGAGAAAACCAAAAACCAAAAATCATAAAACGACAAGAGCAATAAAAAGACGAATATTACTATAAAAAAATCTTAAAATTACATTAAGCCATTATTATACCATATCATAAACAAAAACGCAGAAAGGAAATGTACACATAAAACGACAATCAATGCTTGAATAATAAAACCTATGATTATTTTTTTAAGTTTAATATCGTTTTTTAAGAGAAAGTACATATTTCCAAAAGAAAAAATAACACAAACCAAGAAACATATTAAAAATGTATATTGAAATTTATATTTGAATGAATAAGAAAGAGTGCAAGTAACAGGGAATTGATAAAACTAATCAAGGTATATTTTTTTCTAATATCTTTCTGTTTTGCAAAAATCGCTGAAAAAATTGAAACTAGGATTACCGAAACAAATAAAACTATTAATTCGCTTATAATATCTATGAACGGAAAATCGTTTTTCATGTTACTTTACTCCATCTTTTCTATGTAGGAACTAAAAGCGTCAACAATCTTTTTATCAAGGACTAAAGTAGATGTGTGATTTAAATTGAATACATACAAAGGTTCGTATAAAAAAGGCAAAAATATATTCAGTTTTCCTATTTCAGCACTATCATTTTTAATATCTTTTCTTTCTGATCGCAAGCCCGAATTTCTTTTTCCCACTCGTCTTTCCCCATTCGCTCTTCTTCCAGAAATCTTGCGGTATAATCATCAGGTGTTCATTTTATCTCTCCGCATTCTTATAAGCTTTACAGCATTTTCCCCACCTTCGCTGCTCTTTGCATTACCTCGGCGGCAAGGCGGCGATAAGCGTCGGCGCCTTTTGAATTGGGGTCGTAATAGGTTATGGGCTCGCCGTGGCTGGGGGCTTCGGAAATGCGCACGTTGCGGGGGATCTCGGTCTTGAAAATGGCGTCCTTGGGGAAGGTGCGCTTTATGCTCTCCATGACCTCCCTGTTCACCGTCAGCCGCTTATCCACCATTGTGAACACTATTCCCATAAGCTGTAAGGCTTTATTTGTACTGTTTTTGACCCTCTTTACTGTGGAGAGGAGTTCCGCTGCGCCCTCCAGGCTGTACGGCTCGCACTGCATAGGTATGATTATCCTGTCGCAGGCGGAAAGTCCGTTCAGCGCAAGAACGCCCAGCGACGGCAGGCAATCCACGATGATGATGTCGTAATCGTTTTTTATCTGCAAAAGCGCCTTTTTAAGCTGTAAGGTCTTATTGTCAAAGGCGGCAAGGCGAAGCTCGCCCTGCGCCAGCGTCTGCGTTGACGGCAGAGCCCACAGGTTTCTGAACTCGCTTTTTACCACCGCTTCGGCGGGTCTTACCTCGCCCATTATCACATCATAGGTGGTGTATTTCAATTCCTTTTTATTTATCCCGATACCGGAAGTGGCGTTGCCCTGGGGGTCAAGGTCCACCAGCAATACCTTTTTTCCCCGTTGACCTATGGCGGCGGCAAGGTTCACCGCGGTGGTGGTTTTGGCAACTCCGCCCTTCTGGTTCACCACAGAAATTATAACGCCCAATACGCAGGCTCCTTTCAAATCCTTTTGCAGAACGGGTTTGCAAGGTTTCCGCCTGCTTTTTGGAATTTTTGGTTTTTCTTGTCTTTTTAAGTATAGCACATTTTGAGGAAAAAATAAAGCCCTCTTTGAAAAAAGAGGGAAAATTTTTTGGGTGGGCGTAAAGGGCGTTGGGAAGCGAAGTTATAGAAATGTTCCTCGTGGAACATTTTAGTTGACAGTGTACAGTTGACAGTTGACAGTTAATTGAATTATGGGGTTTACCGTGATGCTTGCACGGGCTTGGTTTGGTGAGTGGTGCTTTGGGAGAGCAGGTAGCATAGCTTTTCACTTTTGGGTGGTGCAGACCAGTTTCACGGGTGCGCCCACCCGTCCCACCCACCGAACGGTTCCTCTCAGGGCAATTTCGCAGTTTATTCTTTTATCTTAACTTTACCACTTCTCCGCTGTTGCCCTTGCGGGCAAGACGCTCCCGCCCTCTGAAAGGATTTCTTTTGAAAAAAAGAAATCCTCTCAGACTCTCCTTAGAAAATTTTACTTTGGCGCAAGTGCCATTTTTTATTTTTATTTTATTTTTGCTCATTTTCCCTAATTCGCCAAAATTTTCTCTGCCGCATGTGTATAATTATCTCAAAGGAGGAATACATATGCTTTTCCAAAAACAAACGGAACGTGTGGTGAATACAGTGGTAAGCCTCCCCACGTCCCTTATCCGCCCCAATCCCGACCAGCCGAGAGCCTATTTCGATAACTACGCCCTGACCCAGCTCGCCGTAAGTATCCGACAAAATGGCATTATGCAGCCCCTCATCGTCCGTAAGGCGGAGGACGGCTATATCCTTATCGCAGGGGAACGCCGCCTGCGCGCCGCAAAATTGGTGAACCTTGATTACGTCCCCTGCATAGTCCGTGAGGCGGAGGACAAGGACAGCGCCGTAATGGCGATTCTGGAAAATATCCAGCGTGCAGATTTGAATTACCTTGAAGAAGCCGCCGCCATAAAACGGCTAATAGACAGCTACGGGCTGACCCAGGAGGAAGCCGCCGTCAAGCTGGGAATAGCCCAGTCCACCGTCGCAAACAAGCTGCGCCTGCTCCGCCTGAGGGCAGAGGACAGGGCAATGTTAGTGAAATACGGGCTCAATGAGCGTCAGGCAAGAGCCCTGCTCCGCCTGCCCGAGGAAATGCGGGAGGAAGCGATACAGGAGATGTATTTAAAGCAGATGAACAGCGCGCAGGCGGAACACTATGTGGAGCTGCTTTGTAAGCGTTTTCAGGACAAGCCCAAGCAGAAAATAATCGACAAAAGCGACCCGAAGAATATGGTGGGGCTTTATCTGAACACGTTCAGCCGGACGGTGGAGGAGATGAAATCGGCGGGAATAAGCTGTGAAACGGAGAAGATAAGCAGTGATGAGGAAATAGAATATCGGATAAAAATAAAGATGAAATAAAAAAGGGGAGCGCAAACACTCCCCTTTTTATTTATTTCCTCTGATAAATAATCAGCTTCCTCCCATCGCCGCAAGGCAGCTGATACCGCATTTCTTCCGCCTTCCTCAGCTTCAGCTTCCCTTCCTCTTCCTCCGCCGAACCCCGCATAGCCAAAAACCGCCCGTCCTCCTTCAGAAACGGCTCCGCATATCCGCAGAGCAAGCTTAAATTCCCAACCGCCCTCGCAGTCACCATATCGTAAGCCCGCTTGTAGCCGTCCTTTCGGCATAACTCCTCCGCCCTGCCGTGAATTATCTCCGCCGACAGATCAAGCCTCTCTAAAAGCTGCGCCAAATACACGGTACGCTTTTGCTGGGCGTCCAATAGCGTGAACCGCAGGTCCTCACGGAATATCATCATCGGCACAGCGGGAAATCCCGCCCCCGTCCCGATGTCAAGGCACTTCGCCCCCTGTCCGACAATAGTCATAGTCAGCGGCAGAACGCTGTCAATCAGGTGCTTCTCAATTATCCCCTCTCGGTCGCGAATGGCGGTCAGATTGACCTTCTTGCAGTATTCCTGCAAAAATCCCGTCATCGCGTCCAGCTTCTCAAGCTGTTCCGCGGTAAGCATTATCCCCGTCCGCAGAAATCTTTCCTTTATGTCACTTGTCATTACTTGTCCTCTCAAACCCGCTATACAAAGCGGTTTACAAAGATTGTTCCCCGTGGAACATTGTTAGCTCTTATCCTCCGTCAACAAAAGCAATACCGTTATATCAGCGGGATTTACCCCGCTTATCCTGCTTGCCTGACCGATGTTCAGCGGCTTGTACCTGTTCAGCTTTTCCTGCGCCTCCAGCCGCAAGCCCTTTATCTCCCGATAGTCGATATCCGTGGGCAGGGGGCGCTGTTCCAGCTTTCTCATCTGCTCCACCTTGACGGTCTGCGCTTGAATGTACCCCTCATACTTCACCCGTATCTCCAGCTTGTCCGTCAGCTTTTGCGGAAGCTGGGGGGGGTTCTCGTCAAATTTTATCAGCGTTTTGTAGTCCGTCTGGGGGCGTTTCAGCAGCTCGGTGAACCTTACTCCCGTAGAAACAGGCGTTGTTCCGCAGCTTTCAAGCGCAGCGTTAAGCTCGTCGGTGGGCTTCAGGGTGGTCTTGCTTATGCGCTGAAGCTCGTCGTTTATTTCCCTGTCCATTTGCAGGAAGTAGGTGTAGCGCTTTTCAGGGAGGAGCCCCACGTCGTGACCTATCCCCGCAAGGCGTTCGGGAGCGTTGTCCTGCCTGAGCAAAAGCCTGTACTCGCTCCTCCCCGTCATCATACGGTACGGCTCGATACAGCCCTTGGTCACAAGGTCGTCGATAAGCGTCCCGATATAACTGCTGTCGCGGGAGAGGACGAGCATTTCCTTATTCTGGCAGTATTTGGCGGCGTTTATACCTGCGATGAGCCCCTGCGCCGCCGCCTCCTCATAGCCGCTGGTGCCGTTGAACTGCCCTGCTCCGAAAAGCCCGTGTATCTTCTTAAATTCCAGTGTGGCGTAAAGCTCCAGCGGGTCAACGCAGTCGTACTCGATAGCGTAAGCGGGGCGCATTATCTCCACCTGCTCCAGCCCTTTTATTGTGCGGAGGAACTGGAGCTGTACCTCTTCGGGCAGGCTTGAGGACATTCCCTGCAAATAAAACTCGTCGGTGTCAAGTCCCATAGGCTCCACAAAAAGCTGGTGTCGCTCCTTGTCCTTAAAGCGGACTATCTTGTCCTCGATACTGGGGCAGTAGCGTGGTCCCACCCCCTCGATCCGCCCTGCGTAAAGGGGCGAACGGTGCAGGTTTGACAGGATCACCTCATGCGTGGCGGCATTTGTGTAGGTAACGTAGCAAACCGCCTTGTTTTCCAGCTTTTCGTCGTTGTCGAAGGCAAAGGGCGTTATCGGTTCGTCGCCCCGCTGTACCTCCATAGCCGCAAAATCAATGCTTTTGCGGTGAACGCGGGCAGGCGTCCCCGTCTTGAAACGGCGGAGGGATACCCCCTTTTCCTCCAGACATTTTGTAAGCAGCAGGGCGGGCATAACGTTGTCAGGACCACTCTGATAGTTCAGTTCGCCGATATGGATACGCCCGCCAAGGTACGTTCCCGTAGCGATAATAACGGCGTTCACGGCGTAAGTAATGCCCGTGCGGGTCTTTACGGCGGCGACCTTGTTGCTATCGGTGATAATTTCGGTTATCTCACCCTGCTTCACGTCAAGGTTTTCCTGCGCTTCCAGGGCGGACTTCATATAAGTATGGTACTTCACACGGTCGCTTTGCACACGCAGGGCGTGAACGGCGGGGCCTTTCCCCTTATTCAGCATTCTTGACTGAATGAAGGTGGAATCTGCCGCTTTGCCCATTTCACCGCCCAGGGCGTCGATCTCGCTGACCAGCTGACCCTTTGCGGAACCGCCTATACAGGGGTTGCAGGGCATATTTGCGATAGTGTCCAGGGAGAGGCAGAATAAAACGGTTTTAATGCCGAGACGGGCGGCGGCGAGGGCGGCTTCAACACCTGCGTGACCGCCGCCGATAACGGCGAGTTGGTAGTTCATAAGTTGGCTCCTAAATAAAATAATTAAAATACCGCGCACAAGCGCAAATAAAATTTTCTAAGGAGAGCCTGAGAGGATTTCTTTTTTCAAAAGAAATCCTTTCAGAGGGCGGGAGCAAATTGCCCAGCTCCAATACGGCGGTTTTCGCTTGCGAAAACGATTTTCCATAAGGGAAAATCGAGCCGTGTTGGACGTACTTCCGGCTTGCCAGAAGTACCAAACAGCGGGGCGCTGGCAGTGCACAGTGTAAAGTGCTAAGTGAAAAGTTATGGGTGAAGGGAAGGGTGCGGGGGCGGGAGGGTGGGGCGCTGGCGTAAAACTGGTCTGCACAACACAAAAGTGAAAAGCTGTGCTAATCGCTCTCCAAAAGCAACACTCTCCAAACCAAGGCCGTGAAAGTATAACAACAAACACCATAATTAAATTAACTGTACACTATACACTTTACACTGTGCACTGCCAAGTCCTCGCTCTGCTGCGCATTCGCTAAAAGCTCTGGGAGGATTTCTTTTTGAAAAAAGAAATTCCTCCCAGACCCTCCTTAGAAAATCTCTGTCCAATATTGCGGTTTTGCGAAGCAAAATGAATTGCATTAAGGGCAATTCAAGCAATGTGGGATCGTGTTTGCGCAAGCAAACACTGACCGCTTTGCGGCGCTTTTCTTTTTTATTCTTCGCTTTCGCTTTCCTCTTCAGGCTCTTCCTCCGCAACGACCTCGCCTTGCTCCTCCAGCTCAGCAGCCTTTATCTCCTCCTCGCTGGCCTGCTCCACCTGCTCGGTCTCAGCACTGTCGTCATGCTCGGTGCGGGTGAACGCCACTACCTTGCTGTCGCCTGAAAGCCGCATTACACGCACGCCCGTGGCGTACCTGCCCATAACCCTTATATCATTGGCACGAATGCGGATTATCACACCGTCAGTGTTTATCAGTATAACGTCGTCGTCAGGACCAAGCGCCCTGATTCCGCAAACATAGCCCTTTTCCTCACTCACCTTGTAGTTGAGTATGCCGTAACCGCCCCGCTTCTGTACACGGTAGCCCGTCACACCACAACGCCGTCCCATACCCTTGTCGGTGACGGTGAGCAGGGTCATATTCTCGTCATAAGCCTTGCAGGAACCCACGATATAGTCGTTGTCCCTCAGCTTTATCGCCCTGACGCCGTGAGCAGTCCTGCCCATCTTGCGTATGTCGGATTCAAGGAAGCAGATTATAGCGCCGTTTCTGGTGGCGACCATTATGTGAGCGTCGCCCTCGGTGAGGAATGCGGCGGCTATCTCGTCGCCCTCGTCAAGCCCTACGGCACGAAGTCCGCCCTTGCGCAGGTTCTTGTATTCGGAAAGCTGTGTGCGCTTTATCTTGCCCTGCTTGGTGACGCAGATGAAATACTTGTTCTCGCTGAAATCGGAAGTCTTCATCATTGCGGCAACACGCTCGGCCTCGGACAACTGGAGCAGGTTTACAATGTTAGTTCCCCTGCTTTGCTTTCCGCCCTCGGGAATTTCGTAACAGCGCAGCTTGTACATATTTCCCATATTTGTGACAAAGAGAATATCGTCGTGGCTGGAAGCAACGAACAGATCCTCCACAAAGTCCTCTTCACGCTGTTTCATACCCGTAACGCCCTTGCCGCCACGCTTTTGCAGGTTGTAGACCTCCATTGACTGACGCTTGATATAGCCGATGTTGGTGAAGGTGATTACGCTTTCCTCCACAGGGATAAGGTCCTCGATGTCCACTTCCCCGCTAACGTCCTCGATAGAGGTGCGGCGCTCGTCGCCGTATTTCTTCTTTATAACTTCAAGCTCGGAGGAGATGACCTCAAGAACACGCTTTTCGTCAGAGAGAATGAACATATAGTCCTTTATCCTGTTCATAAGCTCCGCAAGCTCGCCCTCTATCTTCTCACGCTCCAAACCCGTCAGCTGTCCTAAACGCATTTTCACGATAGCGTCCGCCTGCGCCGTGGATAAGCCTACGGTATGCTCAAACTGTATGTCGGCGTACTGCTCGCCCATAGCTCTGTGGAGCAGGTTGGAAAGGTCAGCCTCCTTGAAGCGCTCCATCAGGCGCTCCTTGCCCTCCTGCTCGGTCTTGCTGGAGCGAAGTATGGCTATTACCTCGTCAATGTTGTCGATAGCCAGCATAAAGCCTTGCAGTAAGTGCGCCCTATCCTTGGCTTTTTCAAGGTCAAAGGCCGTCCTGCGGCGGACTACGTCCTTCTGGAAGTCGATGTAATTGGTGATAAGCTCTTTCAGGTTAAGTATCTTCGGCTCGCCGTTCACAAGCGCCAGCATGATAACTCCCACCGTGTCCTGGAGCTGGGTGTAGTTGTACAGCTTGTTCAGTACCACGTTGGCGTTGGCGTCGCGCTTCAACTCAATAACTATCTTCATACCGCTGCGGTCGCTCTCGTCACGCAGGGCGGAGATACCCTCGATACGCTTTTCGTTCATCAGTGCGCCAATATTTTCCATAAGGCGCTTTCTTATCACCATATAAGGCAGCTCGGTGATAACTATGCGGGTGTGAGTCTTTTCCTCCACGATCTCCGCCCTGCCGCGGAGAGTCAGCTTGCCGCGCCCTGTCAGATACGCGCTCCTTATCCCCGCCCTGCCCATAATTATTCCCCCTGTGGGGAAGTCAGGACCCTGTATCATCGACATTATGTCCTGAACGGGCACGTCGGGGTCGTCTATCACTAAATTTATCGCGTCTATCACCTCACGGAGATTGTGAGGCGGAATATTTGTCGCCATTCCCACCGCAATTCCCACACTGCCGTTCACCAGAAGATTGGGGAAACGGCTGGGCAGGACCGTGGGTTCGGGTATCTTGTCGTCATAGTTCGTGCCGAAATCAACGGTATTCTTGTTGATATCCGCCACCATTTCCCCCGCAATTTTGCTCATTCTCGCCTCGGTGTAACGATAAGCGGCAGGGGGGTCGCCGTCCACGGAGCCGAAGTTTCCGTGACCGTCCACAAGCGGGTATCTCAGGCTGAAATCCTGCGCCAGGCGCACCATAGCGTCATAAACGGAGGAGTCGCCGTGAGGGTGATACTTACCCAGCACCTCGCCTACGGTGTAGGCGCATTTGCGGTAAGGGTTCTCATAAGTATTATTGGATTCGTTCATTGTATAGATTATACGGCGGTGAACGGGTTTAAATCCGTCACGCACGTCGGGCAGGGCACGCTGTACGATAACGGACATGGAATATTCCAGGAAGGATTTTCGCATTTCGTTGTCGATATCCACTTGAATGAGCTTTTCCGTGGAGAGATTTTCGTTGGTTTCGTCGGGCATAAAAATACTCCTTTGTAAGTAATATAATAAAATCGCGCGCAAGCGCAAATAAAATTTTCTAAGGAGAGCCTGAGAGGATTTCTTTTCTCAAAAGAAATCCTTTCAGAGGGCGGGAGCGTTTTGCCCGCAAGGGCAACAGCGGGGGGCTTGGCAGTGCACAGTGTAAAGTGCAAAGTGAAAAGTTATCTGTGAAGGGAAGGGACTGGGGGAGGGAGGGTGAGGCGCTGGCGTGAAGCTGGTCTGCACAACACAAAAGTAAAAAGCTGTGATAACCGTTCTCCAAAAGCACCACTTTCCCAACCAAGACCGTGCAAGTATCACGGTAAACCCCATAATTCAATTAACTGTCAACTGTACACTGTACACTGTCAACTGTCTATATGTTTTTATCCTCAAAATACTCCTTTAACGCGCCTGCCTGCTCATCAGTCAAACACCTCTTGGGAAATATATAAATAAGCGACCGATTGAGAAACAGCAGGAACATCTCCTCCGTTTCCATAGAGTCCAGCGTGTTTGAGGCAAGCTCTATCTTCGTCTTATCATGCTTTATCTCCTGCTCGGGCGGTATCTCCACGTCTTCGCCCACAGGGATTATCCCCTTGCTTGTTATCGCAACCGTTTCCGTCTGCTCGTCAGGCAGTATCTCGGTGTCCACCGTGATATGGCTTTGCGCAAACTCAGCGGTGTAGGTCTCTCCGCCAAGGCTGTCCAGCGTCTTCATCAGCTTTTTTCGTGCATAGTAGGGTCTTGCCCATACGGAAATCGCCATTCCCAGTCCCAGCACGAACAGGATATACCCCGCCATACTGCCGCTGTTTTTCAGTATCAGGTCAAAGCCCAGAACTGCAGCTATGACATAGACCACTGTGAAAATGATATTCCTTTTCAGCGTGTATTTGCGGAGAAACAGCTTGTAGGCGGTTTCTATTTCTTCGTTGGTGTTGTCGTATTTTATGGTGATCGTTTCCATTGTTACTCCGACTGTCAGTGTACAGTGCGCAGTGCAAAGTACACAGTAAAATTTGATTTTTATGTTTTCGCCTGATAATGCGGGTGTGCGTTGGCTTTCACTTTTGTGTACTGCATACCAGCTTCACTTCTGCGCCCCACCCGCTGTTTGCGGCAAAGCCGTAAACACGCCTTCCCGCCCACAGCGTTGCTCCTTCAACCTTCTCTTTCCCGCCTGCCATTCAAATCCATTTTTCGGCAAAGCCGAAAAACTCCACAACTGTCAACTGTGCACTTTACACTGTCAACTGCCATCATCTCGATCCAGCAATGATCATTCCCACCGCAAAGATCAAGCACGCGGCACAGGCGGCTATCGCCACAACCACGTCCATAACCTTCCCTTTTTTCCAGAAATCGGGAATGTTAAGCCCGCATACCACCGCAAGCGAGATAAGCATAAACGGCAACAGCACGCCCAGTTCGCCAAATCCGAACACCATTGCAACTATGGCAAACGCCCACAGCGCAACGCATACCCCACCCGCTATCCTTTTCGCAAAGGCAAAGGGCGCCTCTTCCTCGGCGTTTTTTATAGCGTTCGCCGTCATCTCGAGCCGCTTTTTCTTCTCCTCTTCGCTCTCGTCGTGGATAGGCTCCATTTCGGATAAAAGCTGTATTATCTTCTCGTTGTTTTTGTGGGAATTCATATAGTTCCTCCTGAAAAATAACAGACCGCGTACTCTTTTGAAAGAAAGCTCCAAGTATTTCCGCCAAAGGCGGAAATACGATCCAAAATTGCTTGATTTTCCCTAAAGGAAAATCATATTGCTTCGCAATACCGCAATATTGGACACGTTGTGCAAGACATATTGTTGTTTTCCGCCAAAGGCGGAAATGCGATCCAATATGTAATACGGTATCTACTTACTTATTTCCGCCAAAAAGGTTCTTTGCGGCGTCAAGGATATTGCCGCCCTTATCGCCTATCTTGTCCTTTACCTGCTCCAGTGTTTCCTTGTCTGCGAACTTCTTGAGGAAGTCCATTATCTGCTGTTCGTCCAGCTTGTCAATTACGCTTTTTGCGATAGCTTTGATATCGAAATCCATTTTTGTGTCCTCTTTTCGTTATTATTTTGTGATATTTCAGAGCTTTCTTTCAAAAAAGCACAGTTGGTAGTTGACAGTGTACAGTTGACAGTTGACAGTTGTGGTGTCCGCTTCGCGGACGGATTGGAAGGGCAGGTGGGAGAGAGAAGGTTGAAGGAGCAAGGCTGCGGGCAGGGAAGCGTTTTTGCGGCTTTGCCGCAAACAGCGGGTGGGACGCACAAGTGAAGCTGGTATCCGCAACACAAAACTGAAAGCCAACCCACGTCCCTGCCCATTAAACAACATTGGTAAACGACCTTCCCTAACCGCACAACGCCGTGCCGCACATTACACGCCTGTGGTAGCGACCCGCAGGGGCGCGGGACCAAACCTCGCAATTGCGAACACTATAATCAGCAGATTAAGAAGAAGTCGAGCAGGCAAATTTGACACGGTAAACTAAAAATAAAGTTTTTCCGGAATTCTTAAAACCGCCTTTTCCGAAAAAGGCGGTTTTAAGCGGGGCGGCCGCGCCGCGACCGCACGGTACCGTGCAAAACCGTTACCAACATCTCCCGATTAGGCAGACATAAAAATCAAAAAGGTACAACCTTTTCCAAAAACAAAACATTGCCTTATCAAGCGCCGCAAGATAAAAATTAAGTCTAACTTATACACTGTACACTGTCAACTGTACACTGCCAAGCCCGTCCTGCTAAGGACCTCAGATATCCAAATTCTGCACATACTGCGCATTCGTCTCAATAAACTCTCTCCTCGGCTCCACCTTGTCCCCCATAAGAATGGAGAAGGTAAGGTCGGCTTTTGCCGCGTCCTCCAATGTCACCTGAAGCATAGTGCGGGAAGCAGGATCCATAGTGGTCTCCCACAGCTGATCGGGGTCCATCTCACCAAGACCTTTGTACCGCTGTACCTCCACCTTGGCGTTGGTGTCGCCCTGAAGCTCCTTGATATACATATCCCGTTCCTCGTCAGAGAAAGCATATCTTATCTTTTTCCCCCTGCTCACCTTGAACAAAGGCGGCTGAGCAAGGTAAACGTGCCCCTCCTCGATAAGCGGGCGCATAAAGCGGAAGAAGAAGGTGAGCAGCAGCGTTCTGATATGCGCGCCGTCAACGTCGGCATCTGCCATTATAACAACTCTGCCGTAGCGCAGCTTGGTTATGTCAAACTCGTCGCCCAGTCCCGTACCCAGCGCCTTTACCACAGGGGTCAGCTTGTCGTTGTTGTATACCTTGTCAACGCGGGCTTTTTCCACGTTCAGCATTTTTCCCCAGAGAGGGAGGATAGCCTGATACTTGCTGTCCCTGCCCTGCTTTGCGGAGCCGCCTGCGGAATCTCCCTCTACGATATATATCTCGGTCTTGGTGACGTCCTTTTCGTAGCAGTCGGACAGCTTGCCCGGCAGTCCCGCGCCGTCGGAGGCGGACTTTCTCTTTGCCTCCATAGCCTTCTTGGCGGCGTCACGGGCGGCCTGACCGTTTATCGACTTTATGACTATCGCTTGTGCGGTATCGGGGTGTTCCTCAAAGTAATAGGTCAGCTTTTCGCTTACCACCTTGTAAACGGCGGGTCCTACCTCGGGATTTCCCAGCTTGCCCTTGGTCTGTCCCTCAAATTCACATTCGGGGAGCTTGACGGAAATGACTGCGTTTATAGCCTCTCTTATAGCCTCGCCGCTGAGAGCGACAAATTCCTCTTTCTTGTCATCGTCCTTTTTCTTGGCAGTTTTCTTGCGGGAATTAGCCGCCTCTTTTTCCTTATACGCCTTTACAAAGTCGTTTACAACCTTATTAAGTCCCCGCTTGAAGGCAAGCTCGTGAGTACCGCCGTCAACGGTGTGGATATTGTTTGCGAACGAACGGAACGCCTCGCTGTTGAAGTCGGTGTTATATTGGAACGCCACCTCAACCATTATGTCGTCAACGGTGTCTTTCAGGTAGATTATATCAGGGTGCAGGCGCTCTGCTCCCCTTTTCTCCTGGAGCCAGTCAACGTACTCCACGATACCGCCGTCATATTTCAGCGTTTCTCCCTTTATGTCGTCAGGGTCACGCAGGTCGGTAAGGTCTATCTGTATACCCCCGTTAAGGAAAGCCTGTTCCCTCATACGGTCAAGGAGAATATTATAGTCATAATTCAGGTCGTGGAATATCTGTCCGTCCGCCTTAAATTTTACGGTAGTGCCTGTTTTGTCGGTCTTGCCGATAACTTTCAAAGGTTCGGAGTAGTTTCCTCTGTCGAAATGCTGGAAATGCACGTCCTTTCCGTCGTAAACGGTAAGTTCCAGCCACTCGGACAAGGCGTTTACAACGCTGGCGCCCACGCCGTGAAGTCCACCTGATACCTTATATCCGCCGCCGCCGAACTTTCCCCCTGCGTGAAGGATAGTATAGACCACCGTGGCGGCGCTTATTCCCTCCTTGGGGTGAATGCCCGTGGGGATACCTCTGCCGTTGTCGCTGACCTGTATGATATTGTCGGGGAGTATCTTAACGTCTATCTTCGTGCAGTAGCCTGCCAGCGCCTCGTCAATGGCGTTGTCCACTATCTCGTAAACCAGGTGGTGCAGACCGCTGGGTCCTGTGGAGCCGATGTACATACCGGGGCGCTTGCGCACCGCCTCCAGTCCTTCCAATACCTGTATATCCTCGGCGCCGTAGCCGTGTTCTACCTTCGTTATCTCGTCTGCCATTTCTGATCCTTTCCTTTTTCTTTTTTATTTGAAAAACATCTTGTTTCATTCAAGCGAATATATATTAAATATAGTATATTGATTATAGCATATTTTGAGAAATTTTTCAAGTATTTTGAGGGGTTTATCCTTGTTGGAAAGGGCTTTTTTTCATTTTTGCAGGGGAGATCTTATTACCTGTGGCGGGAGGGCGCTGACATTGTTTGTGTGGGCGAAAGGTTCAGTTCACAAACGGAATAAAGATGCGTTGACTAATGGTGTAAAATTGTGCAAAAAGAAAAACCGTTATTCATTCTCACTCCCTTTATTCGGGAACGAGAAAGAACAACGGTTTTGTCGTAAGTTTATTTATCGTGTTTAACCGTTTATCGGTTCAAACATATTCGCTATCTCATTTGCTTCGCTTTCAGTGAGGGCGGTTATAGTGAACATATAAATATACTGTCCCTTTCTGAATATCACCATCTTTTCCCAGATCTCCATTCCGCTGTAACCGACCTTTGCGTCTATGCAGGAATGTTCTGCGCCTGCGAACGTGACCTTGGATTTATTTATATCGCCGTCCGCCAGCTCATATCCGCTGGCTTCTGCTTCCTCCTTTATTCCCGGAATGGACGCTTCTGCGTATCTGTCCTCGCTCATCAGCGTGCCTGCGACGCAGGAAACGCTGACGTTAGTTCCGCTTTCCTTTGTCGCCATAAACTCAAAAACCATATCGTTTTCTTCAAGCGCCTTCTTCAGATCCTCGGCAGAGCCGCCGTCCGTTTCGTTCATCTCTGCAAGATAATCCTCATCTGCTATTTCCCACTCGCTTGAATCAAAATTCGCCTTTACGCCAAGAACGGTATTTGTATAAGTTTCGCCCGAAAGCGTGCCGGGAGCGTATACGATGCTTTCCACATTTCCTGCGCAGGCGGTGGCAAACATCGCTATGCAAGCGCATACTGCGGCGGTAGTTACTATTATTTTCTTGCTCATAATATATCCTCTCTGTTTATTTTTTCACGTTAAGAATTTTATCATTTTCTTGTCAGAATGTCAATAATCAAAAACGTTTTTTGTCACTATTCACTAAATTTTTTCATTTTTTCCTCTTTTTTTCAAGGTCAATGCTGCAACGTTGGTAATGAATGTGCAATCGTCGCACACCACGAAGCTCTTTGGCATATCAAGGCTGACGTAATATATCCTTCCGTCCTTCTGACAGCGGCTGAGGTAATCGTTGACGCTCTTTTTTACCGTCGTCTTTTCTATGTCGAATATGCCGATAAGCTCGTTTGACAGTACGTTTACGTCTGCGCCAAGGTGGAGGTAGGTTTTCATAAGAGTTCATTCCTTTCGTCGAATGTGAACGAATAATGTCGGTTGACAGTTGACAGTTAATTGAATTATGGGGTTTACCGTAATACTTTCACGGGCTTGGTTTGAGGAGCAGTTCTTTTGGAAAGCAGGTAGCACAGCTTTTCACTTTTGGGTGGTACAGACCAGCTGCACAGGTGCGCCCCACCCGCCCCGCCCACAAACGGTTCCTCCCAATTTTAACTTTTCACTTTGCACTTTACACCGTGCACTGCCAATCCCTCGCTCTGCTGCGCAGTCGCTCCCGCCCTCTGAAAGGATTTCTTTTGAAAAAAGAAATCCTCTCAGACTCTCCTTAGAAAATTTTATTACTCGCTTCGCTCGCTTTTTTATTTTTCTTTTTATTTTCTTTCTTTTATCACTCATTAACTTCACTAAATCTCCCCAGCTCCGCTTCCCACCACTTCGCATTCGCTATCTTCGCAAAGTCATTCCTATTACACCCGGTAATAAATACCTGCGATTTTACCGTATGTTTAAGAATAAACTCCCTTCTCGCCTCGTCCAACTCGCTCAGAACGTCGTCTAAAATTATAACGGGATATTCCCCCCACTTCTCTCCGAACATTCTTGCCTGCGCAAGACGCAAAGCTACCGCTATACTGCGGACCTGCCCTTGACTGCCGAAATCCTTGGCAGGACGGCCGTTTATGAAAAATTCCACGTCGTCACGGTGGACGCCCACCAGCGTGTGACCTGCGGCAATCTCGTTCCCCTCCGCCCTCTCAAGACGGTCAAGATATAAATTCAACAGCCGTTCAGGTTCCGCTGACTCAAAGTCCTCCTCCGAAATGACTGAACTTTTGTATTCCATTTTCAGATTTTCATTATTTTTATTTAACTGACTGTAAAATTCTGCCGCATATTTACTTAAAGTATAGAAATATTTTCTTCTTCCGCAGATAACGTTGACCCCTGCTTTGGCAAGACTTTCATTCCAGATGGAAAGCTGGAGCTTTTGCGCGCTGTCAGGTCTTGCTCCTTGGAGGGAAGCTATGAAAGTGTTTTTTTGTTTCAACGCCCGCAGGTAATCGGCGCAGATACTGCGGTGCTGTTTGTTCATCATATGCGCGGTATCGTCTGTCAGTTCCCTGCGATTTTCAGGGTCGCCCTTTACGATATATAAATCTTCCGGTATAAAAACTATCGTTTTTAACTGTGGGTATAATTTTATTCCCTCTTTATAGGGAATATCATTTACCGTTCGCTGTATTTTTACGCCGTCGGTTTTGAAGGTGAGGATATTTTCCTTATCCGGGTGCGGGTTGACTGTAAAGGACAGGGATATCTGGCACGGGGCATTTGTGGTGGTGTTGAGCAATGCGCTTACCCGTGAAGTGCGGAAGCTGCGTTCTATGCAGACGGCGATTGCTTCCATGAGGTTGGTTTTTCCTTGGGCGTTATTTCCGCCGATGATATTTATATGTGGTGAAAATAAAAATTCCGCTGATTCGATATTGCGGAAATTGGTGATTTTGAGATTTTTTATTAGCATATGATTTCCTGAAAATAAAAATAAAAATAAAAAGGCGAGCGAAGCGAGAAGTAAAATTTTCTAAGGAGAGTCTGAGAGGATTTCTTTTTTCAAAAGAAATCCTTTCAGAGGGCGGGAGCGACTGCGCAGCAAAGCGGGGCGTTGGCAGTGCACAGTGTAAAGTGCAAAGTGAAAAGTTAATGTTGAAAGGAAGTGGTCAGGGGGCGGGAGGGTGGGGCGCTGGCGTGAAACTGGTATGCACCACACAAAAGTGAAAATATGTGAAAAAACGCTTTCCCATATCACCACTCGCAAACCAAGACGGTGAAAGTATCACGGTAAACTTCATAATTCAATTAACTGTCAATTGTCAACTGTACACTGTCAACTGTCATCTGCCAACACACACCTATACTTCTTCCCTTCCACCTCTACAACTTCTCCACCGCGCAGCTTTTTCCCTCTCATAAGACAGACCTCTCCGTCAACTCTTACAAGTCCCTCAGAAATGACGTTTTTCGCCATTCCTCCAGTGTCGGCAAAACCGCACAGCTTTAAAAACTGTTCCAATTTTATGAAAGGAGGCCTGATATATACTTCCTCCATATATTACCTCTTGACAGGCATTACAATGAACGTGAAATCATTCCCGCTTACAGGAGTTATCTTGATCTGCGAAAGAGGATTTGTAAAATGCAGCTTTACCTCGTCACATTCCGAATATCTCATAGCGTCCGCCATATAGCGTGAGTTGAAAGCTATCTCAAACTTGGGATAAGGATAATCCACCTTTATCTCCTCGTGGATCGAACCCACGTTGGTGGTACAGTCTACTGTCAGATTGTTGTTTTCAAAAGTACATATCACAGGAGTTTTGTACCTTTCAGTCAGAAGATTAACTCTGTCCAGCGCCGTGCCGAACAGCCTCGTATTTACTACCGCCTCGCTTTGCGGAGTAAATTCCGTAAATCTGCGGTAGTCTATAAAATCTCCCTCTATTATCCTCGTGAATGTGATGTAGTCGTCGCGGTTAAATCCCACCTGCGTCCTGTCAAGAAGAACGGTAACGTCCTTCCCCGTATCCTCGTCAGACAGTATCCTCAGCAGCTCGTTAAGCACCTTGGTGGGAACTACAAATCCCATATCGGAATAGTCTACCTTTTCCTTTCTGACAGCGACCCTCACGCCGTCAAGGCTCACCATACTGAAATAACCGTCTTTTACCTCAAAATAAACTCCTGTGAAAACGGGCTTCAGCTCATTCTGGGAAACGGCGTACATACTTTGCCTTATCATGCTTTTGAGTACGTTTTCCTTTATGTTAAAGCTATTCGCAAGGCTCATCTCGGGAAGGTTGGGATAGTTGTTTCCCGAAACGCCTGTGATGTTGAGCTCTACCCCGCCGCAGTGAATGGTGACGTGAGTCTCGTTCTCGCAGGTAAATTCTATGGGACAGCCCGCAGGCATTCTCTTCAGCATTTCGGAGGTCAGCCTTGCGTTGAGCACGACTTCTCCGTCCTCATCGGCGGAGATAGGTTGAAACATACTTTTGATACCGCTGTCAAGGTCGTAGCCCATAACCGTGATAACACCCTTTTTCAGGTTTATCAGTATTCCCTCAAGGGCGGGTATAGAGGAGTGATAGGCGGTAACCTTTGACGCATTTACTATTGCCTCTGAAAGTTTGTTTCTGTCTGCTGTAAATTTCATAATTGCACCTTCCTGACGGTAATTATTTTTTGAAGTCAGTTTTTTCCACTGACGTTATTTGCAGAAAAAAATTTTTTTAAAAAATAAATTCTTATAAATATATATATTTCTTTTTTTATTATTTAGGCGGGTAAAATGTGGAAAAGCTATGCAAGTCCGTTTCTTGAAAGGACAGGTTGCAGGTTTAAAATAAGTTGAAATTTTTCTGAAAGGTTTAAAGATTTTTATTTTAAACTTTTTAACAGGGTGAGGTGGAGGGAAAGAGGAAAATTTGGTGGACAAATTTTCCTATGAGCAGGTGTCTGCTTTATAAATTACATATTATATCTTGTTTCGCTTGATAAGGCAGTGTGTGTATTTAAAAAAAGGTATACCTTTTGGAATTGATTTTTATGTCTGCCTAATCGGGTGATGTTGGTAACGGTTTTGCACGGTACCGTGCGGATGCGGCGCGGCCGCCCCGCTTAAAACCGCCTTTTTTGGAAAAGGCGGTTTTAAGAATTCCGGAAAAACTTTATTTTTAGTTTACCGTGTCAAATTCGCCTGCTTGACTTCTTTTTACTCCACAAGTGGTAATGCTCGCAATTGCGAGGTTTAGTCCCGCGCCCCTGCGGGTCGCTGCCACAGGCGGGCAACGTGCGGCACGGCGTTGTGCTTTAGGGAAGGTCGTTTACCAATGTTGTTTAATGGACAGGGTTGTGAGTTGGCTTTCAGTTTTGTGTTGCGGATACCAGCTTCACTTGTGCGTCCCACCCGCTGTTTGCGGCAAAGCCGCAAAAACGCTTTCCCGCCCGCAACTTTGCTCCTTCAGATTTATCCAACCAACTACTAACTATTATCAAACTAACAACTATTTCCCCCTGCCATTCCAATCCATTTTTCGGCAAAGCCGAAAAATACCACAACTGTCAACTGTGCACTGTACACTGTCAACTGTTTCCTATGCGTTATTCGCAATATTCTTCAGCAGATCCTCAATTGTTGCCTTATAATTCGGATCCTTCTTAATAATAGACTTCACCTTATTTATAGCATACACCACGGTAGAATGATCCCTGCCGCTGAATTCATTTCCTATCGCTGTGTAGGAAAGCCCGGTTATACGGTTTATCAGATACATAGCTACCTGCCTTGCAGAGGATATCTGACTGCTCCTTCTTGGTCCCAAAATCTCTTCGGGAGTGACGTTGTAGATATGTCCAACCTCGCTGATTATCTTGTCCACCGTTACGGGAACAGGCTGCTGCTCTGTGAGGATATCCCTGATTATGTTCTGCGCCATTGCCATTGTGGGAGGAACTCCCGTTACCGTGGTCATAGCGTTCATCTTTATCATAGCGCCCTCAAGCTGTCTGATGTTCTTTTTCAGCTTGTCCGCCATATACTCCATTACGTTGGAGGGGATATGCATATTGAGCAGCTCCGCCTTGCGCTTGATGATAGCGAGCCTTGTTTCAAATTCGGGAATGCCTATATCCGTCAACAGTCCCCATTCAAAGCGACTGCGCAGTCTTTGCTCAATGTCGTTTATCTCCTTGGGAGGACGGTCAGATGTAAGGATTATCTGCTTTCCCTTCTGGTGAAGCTCGTTAAAGGTATGGAAAAGCTCGGTCTGGCTCTCCTTTTTCCCGCTGAAAAACTGCACGTCGTCTACAAGAAGCATATCGCAGGTCCTGTATTTGTGCTTGAATTCGTCGTTTGTGTTGTATTTCAGGGAATTGACGAATTCCGTGACGAAATTTTCCGCTGAGATATATATTACCTTGCAGGTGGGATTCTGACTTTCCATATAATTCTTAACAGCGCAAAGGAGATGCGTCTTTCCAAGTCCCGGCTCGCTGTAAATGTAAAGCGGATTGTACTGTCCCGTCTGCCCTGCCGCTATGGACTTGCAGGCGGAATAAGCAAGACGGTTGCTGTCCCCTACTATAAATGTATCAAAAGTATGATTATAGTTGCTGTTTGCTATCGTAGTCTCCAGCTTGTGGCTCATATCCTCGTCGTCCTCAAGCTCCGGGATAGGGTCGCAGAACTTCAGCCTCTGCTCAGGTGTCAGGTCATGGACGGAAAGTATCTCAAACTCCACGTCAAAGCCCAGTACCTCGTGAAAAGCGGTCTTGAACATATTGACGTAGTTGTTGAAGAATATCTCCTTCTCGTAGGGGTGACTGACGTAAAGCACCACGGTGTTCCCGCTGAGCTTGACGGGTTTTATCGGATCGATAAAAAGCCTTCTGGCAGTATCGGTTATCTCAAGGCTGTCCTTGACTACTTCAAAAATTTCCGCAAATGAATTCATAGATAGTTTTCTCTCCCTTTCAAAGATTTTATGTAAAATCCCGTAGAAAGACGTAAGATGTAACGCTTATGTATTTTTAACAAAGAATTTTAAAGATGATGTGATTTAATTTTATCATACTAAAGCAAAATTTTCAATAACCTGAAACTAAAATTTCGCTGTTTTTCACTATGAAATTTTGTGAAAAATATGAAAAAGTTTTTTCCCAAAACTAAATAATATGGTTATTTTGTAGTAAGAATTTTGTCGAAATACAAGGTGATGTGGTATTGTAAATAATGCACAACAAAAGCAAAAAAACGCAAAAATCCCTTGTAAAAAAATACAAATCTTGTATATTTTCAAAAAAAACCGTTGACAAAATAAGGGACACAGGTTATAATATTCATTGGTTAGCAGGAGCTAACTTTTATTTGGAAAATAAGTTAGTCTATACTAATTAAAGAAGGGTGAAACAATGATGCCGCTTGCACTTGCGAACATCGGAGAAGAAAACATAATCAAAAAAATAGGCGGTAAGCCCGAGGTTAAACAGCACCTTGAAAATTTAGGTTTCGTAGTAGGCGGAACTGTGAAGATAGTCAGCACCTTGGGCGGAAACGTTATTGTGAACGTGAAAGAGGCAAGGATAGCCATAAGTAAGGAAATGGCGAATAGGATAATGGTGTGAAGACAGTTGACAGTGTACAGTTGACAGTGTACAGTTGTGGAGTCCGCTTCGCGGACGGATTTGAAATGACAGGTACAAATTTGCAGGCGGCAATCCTAAATCTATCGCCGAAGGCGATACCACAACTGTCAACTGTCAACTGTACACTATACACTGTCAGCAGGGAGGTTTTATGCAAACATTAAAAGAAGCAAAGATCGGTTCCACCGTGAAGGTGGTAAAGCTCCACGGCGAGGGAGCAGTAAAGCGCCGCATTATGGATATGGGCATAACCAAGGGCGTTGAGATACACGTCCGCAAGGTAGCGCCTTTAGGCGATCCCATTGAAGTGACCGTGAGAGGATACGAGCTGAGTATCAGAAAAGCGGACGCGGAAATGATTGAAACCGTTGACAGTTAAAAGTTTACAGTGTAAAGTGCACAGTTGTAGAGTTTTTTGGCTTTGCCGAAAAACGAATTTAAAGTGACTTGTGCTTATTTGCAGGCGGCAATCCTAATCCGTCCGCGAAGCGGACACCTTAACTTTGCACTTTGCACCATACACTTTTAACTCTACAAGTTAGTGTTGCCTAACTAAAAAAAAGAAAGCGAGGATAACAATATGTCTATTCGTGTTGCTCTTGCCGGGAATCCCAACTGCGGTAAGACCACGCTGTTCAACGCTCTGACAGGCTCAAACCAGTTCGTGGGCAACTGGCCGGGCGTCACCGTTGAGAAAAAAGAGGGAAAGCTGAAAAAGCATGACGACGTGATAATCACCGACCTGCCCGGTATCTATTCCCTTTCCCCCTACACACTTGAGGAAGTGGTTGCAAGAAATTATCTGATAGGCGAACGCCCCGACGCTATATTGAATATAGTTGACGGCACCAACCTGGAAAGAAACCTGTACCTCACCACACAGCTCACCGAGCTTGGTATTCCCGTTGTTATCGCAATAAATATGACGGACGTGGTGGAAAAGAACGGGGACAAGATAAACATAGATGAGCTTTCCCGCGAGCTTGGCTGTAAGGTGATAAACATTTCCGCCCTGAAAGGAAACGGTATCTTTGACGCGGCGGAAGCGGCGATAGAGGCGGCAAAGGGAACAAAGACCGTTCCCATGCACAACTTTTCGGGGGCGGTGGAACACGCCATAGCTCATATCGAGGAAGCCGCTGTTCACGATATGCCCGCCGAGCAGCAGCGCTGGTATGCGATAAAGATATTCGAGCGTGACGAAAAGGTTTTAGAGAAGCTGAACATTCCCAAGGAAACCCTTGACCATATCGAGCAGGACATAGCTGCCGCCGAGGAAGAACTGGACGACGACGCGGAAAGCATAATCACCAACGAGCGTTACATATATATAGCATCGATAATGAAGGGCTGTTACAGGAAAAGGACAGCGGGACAGCTCACCCTTTCCGACAAAATAGACAGGGTAGTTACCAACCGTTTCGCCGCCCTCCCCATTTTTGCGGTGATAATGTTCCTGGTTTACTATATATCAGTTACCACGGTGGGAACGATAGTCACCGACTGGGCGAACGACGGAGTTTTCGGCGACGGCTGGCATTTGTTCGGTATAGGAACTTCCGACTACGACGACGCAATGAACCAATACGCCGCAGAAAATATCTGGACAGACGAGCTGAAAACCACCGTTCAGAACGCTGTAAATGCGGGCGTTGTAGGCGCTGACGAAATTATGGGCGCAATAGAGGACGAGGATTTCGGCGGATTTGACGAAGCGGTGGGAAGCTACGGCGACGCTTTGGCGGCAGAGGGCTTTGACATCTCGGAGATGACTGAGCTTGGCGAGGACGCTCCCGACCCGTCGGAATACGGCGTGTGGGTGCCGGGAATACCCGTTCTTCTGGAAAGCGGACTTGACAGCATAAACTGCGCAGACTGGCTGAAAAGCCTTATAATCGACGGTATCGTGGGCGGCGTGGGCGCTGTTCTGGGATTTGTTCCTCAGATGATAGTGCTGTTTATCCTGCTGGCTATTCTGGAATCCTGCGGCTATATGGCGAGGATCGCCTTTGTTATGGACAGGATATTCAGAAAATTCGGTCTGTCGGGCAAATCCTTCATACCAATGCTTATAGGTTCAGGCTGCGGCGTTCCCGGAATTATGGCGTCAAGGACCATTGAAAACGACCGCGACCGCAAAATGACCATAATGACAACCACTTTCATTCCCTGCGGCGCAAAATTGCCCATAATCGCACTTATCGCTTCGGCTTTGTTCGGAGGAGCCTGGTGGGTAGCCCCCAGCGCATACTTCCTTGGCGTAGCGGCAATAGTTGTTTCGGGAATAATCCTGAAAAAGACGAAGATGTTCGCAGGCGACCCTGCTCCTTTCGTAATGGAGCTTCCCGCCTACCACCTTCCCACCGTCAGCAACGTGTTGCGCTCAATGTGGGAGAGAGCGTGGAGCTTTATCAAGAAAGCGGGAACGATAATCCTCCTTTCTTCAGTAGTGATCTGGCTCGGCTCCAGCTTCGGCACTTATCTCGGAGAAAGTGGCTCAACAGTTTTCGGTTTCCTCACCGAAGAAGCGGAGGAAGCTGTCAGCGTGCTTGATTACATCGGCGGCGCCATTTGCCCAATATTTGCTCCTCTGGGATTTGGCGAGGCTACCGCCGCAGTTGCAACCATAATGGGACTTGTGGCGAAGGAAGAGGTAGTGGGCGTGTTCGGCGTTCTGGACTTTGCGGGGCTCACCCCCCTTGCGGGCTACGCATTCCTTATCTTCAACCTGCTGTGCGCTCCCTGCTTTGCGGCGATAGGCGCAATAAGGCGCGAGATGAACAGCGCAAAGTGGACGTGGTTCGCCATCGGCTACCAGACGATTTTCGCCTACATAATCGCACTTATCGTTTACCAGCTGGGCAGCCTGTTCACGGGAAACGGAAACATTATCGGCTCCATAGCCGCATTCCTCCTTGCGGCGGGAATATTGTTCCTGCTGTTCAGACCCTATAAGGAGTCCAACAAGCTGACGGTAAAATAACTTCGGGAGAAAAATTATGGAACAGTACATCTCCACCGCCGTTGTCCTGCTTATCTTAGCGGTGATAATCGGACTGATAATCGTATCAATGGTAAAAGGCAAAAAACAGGGAAAAACCCTTTGCGGCGGGGATTGCGCCCATTGCCACGGGTGCAGTCACGCTGAGGGGAAAAAAGAGGAATAAAAAAAACGGGAAACACTTTTTTGGTGTTTCCTGTTTTTGTTTTAGGTTGAAGGAACAAGGTCGAGGGCGGGAAAGCGTTTTTGCGGCTTAGCCGCAAACAGCGGGTGGGCAGTACTTCCGCCGAAGGCGGAAGTACGATCCAACATTGCTTGAATTGCCCTAAAGGCAATTCATATTGCTTCGCAATACCGCAATATTGGACGCGCACCAGTGAAACTGATGTGCACAACACAAAACTGAAAGTCAACTCACAACTTTTCCCATTAAACAACACTGGTAAACGACCTTCCCTAACAGCACAACGCCGTGCCGCACGTTGCCCGCCTGTGGTAGCGACCCGCAGGGGCGCGGGACCAAACCTCGCAATTGCGAACGCTATAATCAGCGGATTGAAAAGAAGTCGAGCTGGACCATTTGACAAGGTAGGCTAAAAATCAGATTTTTTTCTGGATTCTTAAGGCTATCTTTTTTTCTAAAAAAAGATAATCGTAGCTCGAATGTTGCAGTTTTGCAAAGCAAAACTGCAACATTTGACTAGAAAACTGAAAAGCGAAGCTTTTCAGTTTCATGGGTGCAGGCGGCGCCGCATCCGCCGTGACGCTGGAGTCACAACCAACATTGTGTTATCAAATGCTAAAACATAAAAATCAAAACCTATTGTGTATTCTGCACTCTGCACTGTACACTGTCAACTCAGTTCATCTTCTGCCTAACCTTGATATGCACCTCTCTGAGCTGCTGCTCCGTCACCTCAGTAGGCGCACCAAGCAGCAAGTCCTGCGCATTGGAGTTCAGCGGGAACGCAATGACCTCCCTTATGCTCTCCTCCTCCAACAGCATCATAATAAGCCTGTCTATTCCCAGCGCCATTCCCGCGTGTGGGGGAGCGCCGTACTTGAAAGCGGTGTAAAGCGCACCGAACTTGGTTTTTACGTCCTCCTCGGTGTAGCCCGCTATCTCAAATGCTCTTACCATAACGTCAATATCGTGGTTTCTCACTGCGCCTGACACAAGCTCTATCCCGTCGCACACAAGGTCGTACTGATACGCCAGAATTTCCTCGGGAGCCTTGGTGTTCAGCGCCTCAAGCTCCCCTTGGGGCATAGAGAAAGGATTGTGTGTGAACGCAGGCAGACCCGTGTCCTCGTCCTCCTCGTACATAGGGAAATCCACTATCCAGCAGGGCTTATAACTACTCTTGTCGATTATGTCAAGGCGCAGTCCCAGCTCAGAACGTATCTGCCCCGCAAATTTTGCGGCATTTTTCTTGCTGTCGGCGATGAAGTAAAGCACGTCGCCCACGTTCAGCCTTGCACGTTCTTTAAGCTCGGTTCTGTCGCTGTCCTTGAGGAATTTGTCGATAGGTCCAAGATAGTTGAAGTTTTCGTCTACCTTGATATATCCCAGCCCTTTCATTCCGATAGAAAGAGCATATTCCTCCATTTTTCCGAAGAAGGTCTTACTGCGTGAGCCCATTCCCGGAACGTTTATCGCTCTCACCGTCTTGCCCCTGAAGGGCTTGAACTCAGTTTCCTCAAATAAATCTGATATGTCGATTATCTCCAGAGGATTGCGCAGGTCGGGCTTATCCGTGCCGTATTTCAGCATAGCCTCCTCATAGCTTATGCGGGGGAACGGCGCTTTTGTGAACTCCTTGCTTCCAAACCTTTCCAGTATTGCGGGGAAAACTCTTTCCGCTACGTCAAACACGTCCTCCTGCGTTGCGAACGCCATTTCAAGGTCAAGCTGATAAAACTCGCCCGCGGTTCTGTCCGCCCTTGCGTCCTCGTCACGGAAGCAGGGCGCCAGCTGAAAGTACCTGTCAAATCCGCTTGCCATATACAGCTGTTTGAATATCTGCGGCGCTTGCGGCAGAGCGTAGAACTTCCCGTGATGGCGGCGGCTGGGGATAAGGAAATCCCTTGCTCCCTCCGGGGAGGAAGTGGAAAGTATCGGGGTCTGCAATTCCAAAAATCCCTCTTCCATCATCTTTTCCCGCATAAACTGCATTATTTCACTGCGCTTTACGATATTGTCGTGCATTTTTTTGCTGCGCAGGTCAAGGAAGCGATAGCGCAGACGCACGTCCTCGCCGCTGTCCTTTGAAGTTGATACCTCGAAGGGAAGCTGCTCCGTCACCTTTCCCAGAACGTTCAGCTTTTCCGCCACGATCTCCACCTTGCCTGTGGAAATTTTGTCGTTGTAGGTGGAGGGGTCGCGGTTAATGACCTTTCCCTCCAAAGAAATGACGAACTCACGGTGGATACCCTCCAGCAAAGCCTCGTTCTGCTGGAACGTCACCTGCACGACGCCGTAGTGGTCCCGCAGGTCGATGAACTTTATCCCGCCGTGGTCGCGGATATTCTCCACCCACCCTGCTACGCAGACGGTGGTGTCAAGCGTATCCTCGCTTATCATAGCGGTGGTATGTGTGCGGTATTGGTTTGGTTTTATCATGGGAAACTCCTTTGATAGTTTATAGTTTATAGTAGTTAGTAGCTGGTTGGGAAAAGTTGACAGTGTACAGTGTACAGTACACAGTTGTGGAGTCCGCTTCGCGGACGGATTTGAATGGCTGGCGGGAAAGAGAAGGTTGAAGGAGCAAGGTTGCGGGAGGGAAAGCGTTTTTGCGGCTTTGCCGCAAACAGCGGGTGGGACGCACAAGTGAATCTGGTATGCACCACACAAAAGTGAAAGCCAACTCACAACCCCGCCATAAGAACAACATTGGTAAACGACCTTCCCTTTAGCACCACGCCGTGCCGCACGTTGCCCGCCTGTGGTAGCGACCCGCAGGGGCGCGGGACCAAACCTCGCAATTGCGAACGTTACCACTTGTGGAGTGAGAAGAAGTCGAGCAGGCGAATTTGACAAGGTAGGCTAAAAATAAAGTTTTTCCGGAATTCTTAAAACCGCCTTTTCCGAAAAAGGCGGTTTTAAGCGGGGCGGCCGCGCCGCATCCGCACGGTACCGTGCAAAACCGTTACCAACATCACCCGATAAGGCAGACATAAAAATTAAACAAAAAGGTACAGATTTTCCAAAAACAAAACATTGCCTTATCAAGCGAAACCAGATATATATTAAATCTAAAAGGTAAACCTTTTCTGAAAATCCAACACTGCCTTATCAGACGAAAAAACATAAAAATTATCTAAAAAAGCAAGTTCTGCTCAAGAACCCAACTTCTTCTCCAGCAGCTCCTTGACCGCCTTCGGCGTCGCCGCGCCCTTAAGCTGCTTGTTCGCCTGCCCCATAAGGAACCCGAACACCTTCTGTTCGCCGTTTCGGTACTGCTCCACCACCTTGGGATTGTCGGCAAGTATCTTGTCGATGACCGCCTCCGCTGCGCCAAGGTCCTCCTTTATCCAAAGGTTTTCCTCCTCGCAGATAACGTCAGGCTTCTTCCCTGTTTCAAGCATAGTGCGCAAAACGTCTTTACAACAGCTTTTGTTTATCTTGTCAGTGTCGCCAAGCTCCACCAGTCTTGCCAGATCCGCCGCTGTAAAGGGAAGATTTTCCATATCCGCTTCCCCTGTGTTTATGCGGCGCATAAGCTCAACTAAAATGAAGTTTGCCACGTTTCTGGGATTATCATACGCCTTTGCCGCCTCCTCGAAGAAAAGGCAGACAGGTCGGTTGTTTATCAGCGTGTCGGCGTCGGCGGGAGAAATGCCGTATTTACTTACATAACGCTCCTTGCGCTTTTCGGGCATTTCGGGAATGGAGCTTCTTATCTCCTCCAGCTCTTCCTCCGTGAATATAACGGGGGGAATGTCAGGGTCGGGGAAATAGCGGTAGTCCTGAGCGTCCTCCTTGGAGCGCATAGCGGAAGTTTCCCCTGTGCTGTCGGAAAAACGCCTTGTCTCCTGTATCACCTTTTCGCCGTTCTCGATAAGCTCGGTCTGGCGGTAAATTTCGTATTCGATAGCCCTGCCGATTGCGCGCACGGAGTTGATGTTCTTTATTTCCGCCCTTGTGCCAAGCTCCTTTGCGCCTTTTTCCGCAAGGGAAATGTTCACGTCGCAGCGCAGACTTCCCTGCTCCATTCTGCCGTCGCATATCCCCGCATACTGGAGCAATAACCTCATCTTCTCCACGAATGCTGTAACGTCTGCGGCGGAGTGAAAATCAGGCTCGGTCACTATCTCTATAAGGGGAATACCGCAGCGGTTGTAGTCCGCCAGGGTCTCCCCGCTGGCGTCGTCGTGTATCAGCTTTCCTGCGTCCTCTTCAAGGTGGATTCGGTTTATACTTATCCGCTTTTCCTCCCCCTCGGAAACGATGTCCACGTATCCGCCGAGACACACGGGTCGGGGCATCTGGCTTATCTGATAGGCTTTGGGAAGGTCGGGGTAGAAGTAGTTCTTTCTGTCCCACTTTGTGAAGCGGCTGATGTCGCAGTTTAAAACGTACCCCGCTTTTACAATGTATTCCACCGCACGGCGGTTCAGCACGGGGAGCGTCCCCGGCATACCGCTGCACACAGGGCAGCAGCGGGTGTTGGGTTCGCCGCCGAAAGCGGCGGAGCAGGTGCAGAATACCTTTGACTGCGTGAGCAGTTCAGCGTGCATTTCAAGTCCGATAGTAGGATAAAGCATTTTACAGACCCTCCTTACACGATCTCTGATAAGCGTCCGCTATCTGTATTATGGTATATTCGTCAAATTTCCTGCCCACAATGCTCATTCCTATGGGAAGTCCCTCGGCGGTCCTTCCGCAGGGAACGGAAACGGCAGGCAGTCCCGCAATATTTACAGGAACAGTCATAATGTCCGCCGTGTACATTTTTACAGGGTCGTTTTCAGTGGAGCCCAGCTTGAATGCGGCGGTGGGAGTTGTGGGAGTCAGGACAACGTCCGCAGAACCGAACATCTCCTCATATTCCCCGATTATCCTTTGCCGCAAGGCGCAGGCTTTTCTGTAATAAGCGTCAAAATATCCGCTGGACAGGGCGTAGTTTCCAAGGAGGATACGCCGTTTAACTTCGTTTCCGAAGCCCTTGTTGCGGCTGTCAAGTATCATTTCCTTGTAATTTTTACCTTCGCCCCTCAGTCCGTACTTTATGCCGTCGTAGCGGGACAGGTTTGAGGCGGCCTCGGCGCAGGCTATCAGATAATATGCGGGAATACCGTATTTCAAAGACGGCATTTTGCAGTTTACCAGTATTGCGCCCTGACCTTCAAGCTCTTTGGCGGCGTTCATAACGGCGGTCTTTACTTCATCGTCCACCGCTTCCCCGTAATATTCTTCGGGAATGGCGATCTTTATCCCCTTAACGGGTTTTCCCGCCAGACGGTTGAAGTCCGCCTCGGTCTTGTTGGCGCAGGTGGCGTCCCGCGGGTCGGCTCCTGCGATGACGTTCAGAATCTCTCCGCAGTCAAGGGCGGAATTTGCGATAGGTCCTATCTGATCCAGCGAGCTGCCGAAAGCCACCAGACCGTAACGGCTCACTCTGCCGTAGGTGGGCTTTAACCCCGTAACGCCGCAGAAAGCGGCGGGCTGGCGGATAGAGCCGCCTGTGTCGGAGCCAAGCGCAGCGGGCGCAAATCCTGCCGCCACCGCCGCCGCAGAGCCGCCTGACGACCCGCCCGGAACACGGCTGGTATCAACGGGATTTTTTGTCACCTTAAAAGCGGAGGTCTGAGTTGAGCCGCCCATGGCAAATTCGTCCATATTAGCTTTTCCCAGCAGAACGTAGTCCTGTCCTTTCAGCTTTTCAACGACCGTTGCGTCGTAGGGCGGAACGAAATCCGCCAGCATTTTTGAAGCGCAGGTGGTCTTTATCCCGTCGGTGCAGATATTGTCCTTGACAGCCAAGGGAATACCTGTCAGGAACGCCGCTTTTCCCTCGTCTATGCGCTTTTGCGCCGCGGCGGCGTTTTCCTCCGCGATATCCTTTGTCAGCGTGATGAACGCCCCGATCTCTTTTTCGGCGGCGCCGATATTTTTGTAACATTCCCCGCAAAGCTCCGAAACGCTTATCTCTTTGCTGTCCAGCATTTCACGGAGGGTGCGGAGAGAGGCAGATCTTATATCCATAATTACTCCAAGCGTTTATATAGTAGTTTAAAGTTCACAGTGCAAAGTTAAAAGTTAAGGTGTCCCCTGCGGGGACAGATCAGAATTGCCGGGTGAAAATTCATAACTTTGCACTCATAACTTTTAACTTTTAACTGTTATTATTCCATCATCTTGGGAATGGTGTAGCAATTTCCCGTGCTGTCGGTGACGGCGTTTTGAAGCAGTTTTTCCGTGTCCGCAGAGGGGGCGGGGGTATCTTCCCGCAGAGAATCGTAGGGGACTTCGTTTTTGTCCGCTGTGTCGTCGTACTCCAGCTCTACGTCCCTTATGGTGTCCATAAGGTCGATTATGTCGCCCATTTGTTCCGTCATTTTTTCCGCTTCCTCCTCCGTAAAGGACAGCATAGACAGCTGAGCTATGTGGAGCAGTTCGGCTCTTTCCATTTTTGCCAAGGTGGTCACCTCGCTTTTGGTCGTTTCTCTTTTGTGTACTAAAGTATATTTACATTTTATTGTAACATAAAGTGGAAAGATTTGCAAGGAAAATTTCATCTTTTTTAAAAGGTTTTGATTTTTATGACGGTTTTTGGGAAAAGGGGGTAGCTTTTGGAATGGGTTTTTATGTTGCGGCGCTTGATAAGGCAGTGTTGGGGTGTGGAAAAGGTTTCACCTTTTGGAATTGATTTTTATGTCTGCCTAATCGGGTGATGTTGGTATCGGTTTCGCACGGTACCGTGCGGATGCGGCGCGGCCGCCCCGCTTAAAACCGCCTTTTTTGGAAAAGGCGGTTTTAAGAATTCCGGAAAAACTTTATTTTTAGCCTACCCTGCTAAATTCGCCTGCTCGACTTCTTTTCACTCCACAAGTGGTAACGTTCGCAATTGCGAGGTTTAGTCCCGCGCCCCTGCGGGTCGCTACCACAGGCGGGCAACATGCGGCACGGCGTTGTGCGGTTAGGGAAGGTCGTTTACCAATGTTGTGAGAGTGGGAATGTTTGTGGGGTGACTTTCACTTTTGTGTTGTGCACACCAGCTTCACGCCAGCGTCCCACCCGCTGTTTGCGGCAAAGCCGCAAAAGCGCTTTCCCGCCCGCAGTTTTGCTCCTTCAACCTTCTCTCCCCCACCTGCCATTCCAATCCATTTTTCGGCAAAGCCGAAAAATACCACAACTTTGCACTTTACACTTTACACTTTACACTGTAAACTGTCAGCCGAACTGTTTTGAAATCAACAAAATTTCCCACATCTGTTGTTCCCTTTTCCGCCAAAAGCGGTTATAATCAAAGTATCAAAACGAAAAGGAGAACCGATATGAATACTGACAAAATCTACGCCCAGACGATAGCTGAGGAATATGCCCCCAAGCGCAGCTCAAAGGTGATCGCGCTGAGAAAGCTGGACAGAAAAGCGAAAAGCACGGCGAACATCTTCGCCTACACCTTTGGCATAATAATGACCTTGGTGTTCGGCGCGGGAATGTGCCTTGCTATGGGAGTTATCGGCAGTTCTGTGCCTGCGGGGATAGTTATAGGCGTTGTGGGAATTGCGGGGATATGCGTAAACTATCCCATTTACAAAAAGCTGCTGGAAAAGGGGAAGAGCAAATACGCCTTCGAAATTATGCAGCTTGCGGGAGAAATAAGCGAGGAAGCGGAATAAAAAAGGAGAGTGGTAATGAACCGAGCCGAAAGTAAGTATTTCAACACCGCCCTTTGTATGGACGAGGCGCTGATAACGCTGCTGGAGAAAAAGGATATTGAATACGTCACCGTCAAGGAGATATGCGAAAAGGCGGGAGTTAATCGCTCCACCTTTTACCTCCACTATGAAACGATAGGGGACCTGGTGAACGAAACGGCGGAGATGATAAACAGGCGGTTTTTGTCCTATTTCTCCGCAGACAAGGCGGGATTTGCGGAAAAAATAAGCGGCAAAAGCGCGGAGGAGCTTATCTTTATCAAAAAGGACTATCTCTGTCCGTATCTGAATTTCATCAGGGAAAACAAAAACATTTACCGTGCCACCTTCAGAAATCCCGAAAGTATGCAGGCGGGGGTGAAGTACGGCTATCTTAAGCAGTACGTTATCCGTCCCGTTTTTGAGAAATTCCGCATACCTGAGGAGGTTTGGAAATATTACACCGCCTATTACATAGAGGGCACTGTGGCGGTGATAAAGGAATGGCTGAACGGCGGCTGTAAAGAGCCTGTGGAAGTGATAGCCGACGTGATAGAGGCGTGCGTCCGACCCTTTGACAGGAGAAACGGGAATCCTGATGAAAAATGAGATAAAGAATTTTTTAAAGCATAAGGCTGTCTTTTCTTTGGGGATAACCGTGGTTTTCGCCCTGTATAACGGATTTTTGGGGATAAGCCGTTTGTCCTTGTGGTACGGGAGCTTTTGCGTGTTTTATCTTCTCCTTGCCGCAGTTAGGGGGACGGTTTTGCTGACGGAGAAAAAGTTACAGGCGAAAGACGAGAAGGAAAAAATCAGGAGGAAAGCCTATATTGCGGGCTCGGTGATAATGGTGATACTGAGCCTGTCGTTAGCATTGCCCGTTTCACTTGCGGTGATTATGAAAAGACCTGTTGATATAGGATTAACCCCTGCTATCGCTATGGCGGCGTATACTACTTACAAGGTTACTTCTGTATGCTTGCGGCTGAAAAAGCAGGGGCGAGGGGAGAAAAATTCCCTTTCACGGCGGCTGTTGGGGACGATAAACATTATCGACGCGCTGGTGTCGGTGCTTATGCTTCAGAACACGCTGATAACGGCGATGGGAGAAAATGAAAAAATGCTGACACTTTCTGCTGTGACAAGCGGGGTGATATATGGAGTGATATTGGTGATTTGTGTTTGGACAGCGGCGAAAGCAGATAACAGTTGACAGTGCACAGTGTACAGTGTACAATTAAGGTGTCCGCTTTGCGGACGGATTTGAAATGACAAGTACAGATTTGCATACGGCAATTCAAATCCATTTTTCGGCTTCGCCGAAAAACTCTACAACTGTGCACTGTACACTGTCAACTGTCCACTGCCAATTGACCTTATTGACAAAATGTGCTATAATAATTTCGTAAACAACAAAATCCTTGAATTTTGGAGAAAGAAATGAGAAGCTGCGGAATTTTAATGCACGTCACCTCCCTCCCCTCGCCTTATGGGATAGGCACCTTCGGGGAAACGGCGGAAAGGTTCGTGGACTGGCTGAAAAGCGCAGGGCAAAGCTACTGGCAGGTCCTGCCGCTTGGACCCACAGGTTACGGAGACAGCCCGTATCAGTCCTTCTCCGCCTTTGCGGGAAATCCCCTGCTGATAGATCTGGACGATCTGGTACAGCAGGGACTTATCACAAAGGAAAGCTGTGCCGAGGCGGATTACGGCGCCGACCCGTCTTTTGTGGACTATGAAAAGGTCACAAGGACGAAAATGGTTTTGCTGGAGGAGGCGTACAGGCATTTCAGCGAGGACGTGGGCTACCTTGCATTTTTGCAGGAGGAAAGCTGGTGGCTTGAGGACTACGCTTTGTTTATGGCGCTGAAAGAGTCGGCGGGAATGAAACCGTACTGGACGTGGGAACATGACCTGCGCTACCGCGCGCCGAAAGCTATGCAGCAGGCGGCGGAGGAGCATACCGACAGGATAGGCTTTTACAAGTTCGTCCAGTATCAGTTTTATAAGCAGTGGTCACAGCTGCGCCGCTATGCCAACCGCAACGGCGTGGGCATAATAGGCGATATGCCGTTCTATACAGCTCTTGACAGCGCAGACGTGTGGGCGCACCCCGATCTGTTCCAGCTTGATTCCGCAGGCGACCCTACCGCCGTGGCGGGAGTTCCCCCCGATTATTTCTCCGCAACGGGTCAGCTTTGGGGAAATCCCCTCTACGACTGGCAGCAGATGAAAAAAGAAAATTACGGCTGGTGGATATCAAGGCTGAAAAAAGCCCTCTCTATGTACGATATATTGAGGATAGACCATTTCAGAGCCTTCGACACCTATTGCTCCATTCCCGCAAAGGACGTGAACGCCGTCAACGGACAGTGGATGTTAGGGCCGGGTATGGATTTCTGGAACGAGGTGAAAAAGCAGCTTGGCGAAATTCCCGTTATAGCGGAGGACCTGGGCGAGGTTTTCGACAGCGTGAAAAAGCTGCTTAAAGATACAGGCTTCCCCGGAATGAGGGTAATGCAGTTCGGGTTCGGCGACAAGTATGAGGACAGCGAACACCTGCCACACAATTACCCTGTAAAGTCCGTCGCATATACGGGCACTCACGACAACGACACGGTGATAGGCTGGAGCAAGGCAAACCGAACGGCAGGAAGCAACGCAAAGCGCTACTGCGGGGCGGGACTTTTCAAGCCGCTGAATATCGCTATGATAAAGAGCCTTTACGCCTCCCCCGCACATCTCGCCATCGTCCCGATGCAGGACGTGCTTGGGCTGGGCGGAAACGCCAGAATGAACACTCCCTCCACCCTGGGCGGAAACTGGATGTGGCGAATGAAGGAAAAAGCCCTCACTCCGAAGCTGGCGGGAAAGCTGAGCGAAATAAGCAGGACTTATTTTAGAAACAATTAAAAGTTAAGAGCGCAGAGCGACGACAGTTTACAGTGCACAGTGCAAAGTGCACAGTTAATTAAATTATAATGTTTATTGCTGGGCTTTCACGAACCTGACAGTTGACAGTTTACAGTGCAAAGTGCAGAGTGCAAAATAAATTTAATTATTAACAGAACCGCTATTCTTTTACGGTCTCGGTTTTGCAAGCGGAAAAACAGGAGATGTTGTAACACCTCTCCTCTCTTTTGTGTCCTGCACACCAGCCTCACGCCAGCGCCCCACCCTCCCGCCCCCTTCGCTCACCCTTCAACAAAAATTTGCATAAATTTCACAAAACTGCAAATAATTATCCCAGAAAAGCGGCAGCGAAAAATCCGCCGCTGGAAAGGATAATCTGAAATGAATACATTTTTTAAGATAACCGTGACCGCCTTGGCGGCGGCATTCGTCCTTATGGGAATTTCACAGCAGGCGGCGATACCCGTCTATTCACAGCAAGGCTCGCAAGGCACTGAGGTAGAGGAGATACAGCGTGTTTTGCAGGAATGGGGACTTTTCAAGGGGCAGATAACAGGCTACTTCGGCACAGCCACCGAAACAGCGCTGAAGGAGTATCAGAAAGCCAACGGTCTTCCCCAGACGGGAATAGCCGACGACGCCACCCTGAAGAAAATGGGCATAACCATAGGCTCCGCCCCCGACGCAACGCAGGCTAATATCAACCTGCTCGCCAGAATAATCTCCGCCGAGGGCAGAGGCGAAAGCTATGTGGGACAGGTAGCCATAGGCGCAGTTATATGCAACCGTATCGAACACCCCTCCTTCCCCGATACCCTGCAGGGCGTCATTTACCAGAAAGGAGCGTTCACTGCCATAACCGACGGTCAGTTCAACGAGCCCGTGGCGGAGTCCGCCTACTACGCCGCCCGTGACGCTCTTGCGGGCTGGGATCCCACAGGCGGCTGTATTTACTACTACAATCCCCAAAAGACCAACGACAGCTATATGACCAGCAGAGAGGTAGTTAGAGTCATCGGCGACCACTATTTCTGCCTGTAAAGGTAAAAAATAAAAGCCCCGTTCTCTTTAAGAACGGGACTTTTTTATTATTTTATTTTCTCTTTCTGCTTCCCACAGCCACAGCCGCCGCTGTTCCAAGGAGAACTATCAGCCCCACAGCGGGATAATTGCCTGTGTTCACGTTTTCGTCCTCGTCTGAGGATACGGGAGGTTCTGTTTCGGTGGGTTCAGAGGGCGTTACCTGAAGAACGGGTATATCCCTCGTCTGCTTTTCGCCGCAGACGGAGCAGGTCCTCTCTTCAAGCCCTGTTTCGGTTTCGGTCGCTCCCTTGACTTCTGTCCATTCGCCCCAGTCATGGCTGTCCTCCGACGCCACAAAATCCAGCTCGTTTTCAGCGGCGTATTGCTGAGCGTAGGAGCCGCATTCGCCGTATATCGTAAAATTCTCAGCGTGTTCATCAAATGCCAGTGTGCCGATAAATTCAACGCCGGCGGGAATAGTCACCTTTTCAAGGTTGGGACATTCGCTGAACGCCCAATCATCTATGAAGGTAACTCCGTCGGGAATAACTATCTCCTTGATGGCGCAGATACCGAAAGAAAGCTCACACAGCCGTTCCAGCGTGCTTGGGAGAGTTACCTTCTCCAAATTGGTGCAGTCTCTGAAAGTGGAGTAAGGCAGCTCCGTAACGCCTTCGGGAATGGATATCTCAGTAAGTCCCGAACACTGGCAG
The DNA here is from genome assembly GCA_947630175.1 of uncultured Ruminiclostridium sp. Taxonomy (GTDB): domain Bacteria; phylum Bacillota; class Clostridia; order Oscillospirales; family Ruminococcaceae; genus Ruminiclostridium_E. The sequence goes on from CANRGJ010000003.1 coordinate 173,507, forward strand.
AAGCAAGCGCTGCCGAGCTGAGTCAAGGCTGTGGGCAGCTTTATTTCTTTTATAGAAACGCAGTTGAAGAACGCCCAGTCGCTTATACTTGTAACGCCGTCGGGAATATCGATCGTTTCCAGTGAACGGCAGTCGTAGAAAGCATAATTCTCTATCGACTTTACGCTGTCGGGAATGTTCACTTCCTTCAGGTCGTAGCAGTAGCAGAACATATTTGTGTTTATTTTGTCTATGCCCTCAGGCAGATGTACCTTCTCCAGATTGCTGCAGTAGAAGAATATGTCTGTTCCCAAAGTCGTTATGCTGTCGGGGAATATCATTTCAGTAAGACCGGTACATCCTAAAAACACCAAATTTTCTATCTCAGTCACATTTTCGGGGAATATCACTTCCTCCAGACTTGTGCAGCGGTAAAAGGTGCTGCTGCTTACTTTCGTCAGACCACTGGGGAGCGTTGCGGTCTTTAATGCGTCGCAGTAGCTGAATACACTATTTTCCATATAAGTTATACTGTCGGGAAGAACTATTTCCGTAAGACCGGTGCAGTAGCTGAACGCATTGTCGTACAGCTTAGTCACAGTGTCGGGGAAGGTTATCTTCGTCAGTGTCTCGCTGCCGTAAAAGGCGTTGCTGCCAATGGCGGTGGTTCCGTCGGGAACAGCGTATTCCGCAGTCTTTGCGGCGGGGAACTGCAACAGAACGGTCCCCTCCTTGTTGAACATAACACCGTCAATGTCGCTGTAATTTGCATTGTCTTCAGCAACGTTTATCGCCTTTAATGAGTTGCAGCTGCAAAATGCTCCCGATTCAATATCGGTAAGCGAAGCGGGAACGTTTATTTCCTCAAGAGAGTCGCAGTATCTGAAAGCATTGACTTTTACCGCCGTAACGCTGTCGGGAATAACTATCTCTTCAAGCCCGTCGCAGCCCTCAAACGCGGAAACGTCCACAGTTGTCACGCCGTCGGGTATCGCATAGGAAACAGCGTCCTTGGCAGGCGGGAACATAAGTAAGGTCTTTCCGTCCGCAGAGAACAGCACGCCGTCTGCGTCCTTGAAGCTTTTGTTGTTTTCATCTACCTTTATCTCCTTTAAAGAGGAGCAGCCCGCAAAGGCACGGGACCCTACCTCGGTCAGTTCTGCGGGGAAGTTCAGGGACGTCAGCGCAGAGCAATTTGAAAATGCAATATCGCCTATCGTGGTCAGACCTTCGGGAAGGTCAGCCTCAGCGATAGAAGAACAGCCGTAAAATGCAGAGTATCCTATTTCCTCCAGCGCCTTTGGCAGGGGCGCTTTCGTCAAAGAAGAGCAGTCCTCAAACGCCGATACTCCGATACTTGTTATCCCGTCGGGGATAACGATTTCTTTAAGGGAGGAGCAGCCGTAAAACGTATAGTCCGCTATTTCGGTGAGACCCGATGGGAGGACCAGCGTTTCCAGCGAGGAACAGCCGCTGAATGCGCTGTCGCCTATGCTGACTACACTGTCGGGAATAGTCACGGACGTAAGGTAATCGGCGTATTCAAACACCCCATCTCCTATCGCCGTAACCTTTTTCCCGTCTATTTCCGCAGGGACTTCCGTCTGCGGGTCATAGCTGGTGTAAAAGGTTATCGTTATCGTGTCGTCCTCGTTCACCTCATAGGTATAACTGCCGTAGACCAATACCGCCGACACAGGCACGACGGGTATACAAACCGCCGCAATTGCCGCCGCCGTCAGCGCCGCAATAAATTTTTTCATTTAAGCAAAACCTCCGTACAGTAAAGTATTCTGATAATATTTTAATACTTTAAATTGTGAATGTCAAGAGAAAAATACAAATTACCTGTAATACACGGAAAAAAATAACGCCGATACCCAAATCGAATATCGGAGTTATTTTATTTTTTGTTATTTCCTCTTGGAGATCCTTCTTGCCACCGTGGTTGTAACAGTGACGAATACGCAGGACGCCGCCATTATTGACAGCAGGAATACGAAGTTCCCTTCGTTTGCCGTGTCGGGTATCTCGTCCTCGGAAGTGGTGTGGTTCTCGTCGCTGTCGCCGTCTACCACGTTGTTATTGGTGGTGACGTCGGGAGTGGTGACGGAGCTTTCGCTCGAGGAGCTCTCGCTTGACGAGCTTTCACTTGAAGAGCTCTCGCTTGACGAGCTTTCACTTGAAGAACTCTCGCTTGAGGAGCTTTCACTTGACGAACTCTCGCTTGAGGAACTTTCACTTGAAGAACTCTCACTCGAAGAGCTTTCACTTGAGGAGCTTTCCTCGCTTGAGGAACTTTCACTTGAAGAACTCTCGCTCGAAGAGCTTTCACTTGAAGAACTCTCGCTTGACGAGCTCTCACTTGAAGAACTTTCGCTTGAAGAGCTCTCGCTTGACGAGCCCTCACTTGAAGAACTTTCGCTTGACGAGCTCTCGCTTGACGAGCTCTCACTTGAAGAACTCTCGCTTGAGGAGCTTTCGCTCGAAGAACTCTCGCTTGACGAGCTTTCGCTCGAAGAACTCTCACTTGACGAGCTTTCACTTGAAGAGCTCTCGCTTGACGAGCTGTTATCAGGCGACGAGCTGTTCGACGTGCTATCGTCGGGAGCAGGTTCTTTATCTGATGACGTACTATCGTCAGGCTCGGGCTCAGTGGTCGCAGACGAGCCCATAGTCTCCTGTATCTTCGTGTTGACAAATTCCGCCTTTGGCGACGGCGTTTTTTCGTCCACTATCGCACTGAACACGTTGTTCTTAGCGCCGTTTACAGACGCCTCATATTCGTCGTTGGACTCTTCGGTCACCTTGCAGGTAACGCCGTAAGGAATATTTTTAATGGTAACGCTTTCGCCGTCCCTCAAGGTCAGCTTTCCGCCGTTTTTCAGCGTGCCGCCGTTTTTGTTGGAATTTTCGTAGGTGTAGGTATAATCGTAATCAGCGGGAGTGTTATCGCTGTTGGTGAAGCTGAAGGTAAAGGTGAAGTCAAGCGATTTATCTGCGTTCTCGCCTGTTACGCTCTTGCTTACCGTTATCTGTCCCGTCTTGCGCTGATTTTCAAATTTTACCGTTTCGCCGTCCTTGGAAACAGTACCCTTGGCGGCGCTTACGGAATTGCCGTTCACGCTTATGCTTACGTTATAGCCGTCGCTGTCGGTTTCTTCCACAGTATAATTTGTGCCGACGGGAATATCCGTTATGGTTATCGTTTGACCGTCTTTCAGCTTAACTGTTCCTTCGTTTTCCAGCGTGCCGTTTCTGTCGCCCTCATAGGAGAACGGACCTGCCAGCTTATTTCCTTCACCGTCGGTCAAGGTCACTGTGAAGGTAAATTCCTTATCGGTTTCCCCGCCGTCGCCCTTAACGGTCTTGCTGACAGACAGCGTTCCCACAGGAATTTTGTTTTCAAAGGAAACGGTTGTTACTTCCTTGATCTCGCCGGTGGGACTGCCGGTTGTGGTGGTTTTATAACCGTACTCGGAGTAATCGTCCTCCTTGACCGTATAGGTAACACCTACCGGAATCTTATCAATAACTGCGTACCAGCCGTCCTTCAAGGAAATAGACTGATCGTTCTCTTTCAGGACGCCGTTCGTCTGAGGTACGTTCTGCGCATTGTAGGTATTGTATGCGTATCCGTCTGCAGGTATATCGGAGAAAGTCACACGGAAGGTGAAGAGCTTATCTTTATTTCCGCCGCCTGTAACGGTCTTGTTTATTCGCAGACTGCCTCTGGGAATGTAGATGTTGGTAAAGGAAGCGGAAGATTGAGTGTTATACTTTATGGTGCCATTGTCGTCTTTTGGGTTTGAAGTATAATTTGATCTGTCCTCTTTGGTAAGTTCTTCGGTGACAGAGTATTTTGTTCCGTCGGGAATACCTGTTATGGTTACCTTTTCGCCGTGCTTCAAAGTAATTTTGTCGCCGCTCTTTATCGTCGTCTTAGTTCCCTTAGCAGGAGCGATGTCGAACTCATCGGTAAGCTCCTTGCCGCCGGCGTCCGTAAACGTTACAGTGAAGGTAAATTCTTTATCGGTATCTCCGCCCTCCGAAACAGTCTTGCTTATTTCCAGACTGCCCGTCTTGTATACGTTGGTGAAAGTCAGAGCAGTTTCATCTTCAGGCGTAACGCTTGTAACTGTCAGCTGTCCGTCAACGTTCTCTACCTTATAAGTGATATCTATTGCTTTGGCGTCGGAATAGTCGATAAGCTTGTCGGTTTGGTTTGTTTCTTCAACTGTGAATGTATAGGTTCCCGCCTTGGTGAACGTGATAAGACCGTCGAACTTTATGTTTCCGTCCTTGTCGTTTGCAGCGGTGGTTTCTGCAGGAAGCGCAGATCCTTCAGGATTATTTTCAGCGGCAGAGATCTCGAACTTGAACTCGCCCCCTGTCAAAGTCTGCGTTTTACCGTCTTTGAGCAGCTCTTTGTGCAGAGTGGGGATCGCGTGAGTTACGGATTCGACCTTGACTTCATTTTTAAACGAAGGCGCTTTGTCGGTTGCCGTATCGTTTCCGTACTGATAGGAAATGTCTGCCACTGTCAAATAATTCGGGTCATTTTCATCAGGAGCAACCGTGTAAGTAACGGTTATAGCGTTGGTGTCATAGGTTATCTGACTGTCCGTGCCGACCTCCTCAGTGATCTTTACAACATATTTTCCCGCTTCCAAGAAGGTCAGTTCGAAATCAATTTTGCCGTTTTCATCGTTGCTTACGGTGCGGTCTGCTATCATAAGGTTGTAATCAGAATCGTAAGGAGTTTCCAGAACACTAAGCGTAAAGTTAAATATTCCGTCATAATCGGCGATCTTTCCGCCCGTCAGCGTCTTTTTGAGTGAAAGCTTTTCCTTTACGGGTTCGAGAGCGTGCTCGTTGGGAACTGAGGGATTAGATGAGGTTGAAAAGAGTGAGGAATCGGTGACAAGGGTAACTTCTCCCGTTTTTATCTTTTCTTCCAGCATTGCGATTATCGTCGGGTCATTATCTTCATGATCCAGATATGCCTGGAAAACGTAATAATGCGGCGTTCTGTCAGGCTGGAAGCCCTCGGGCGCCTTGACCTCAATGACTTGATATATCTCGCGCAACGGGTCATCTACACCTAAATATGTAGTGGAATTTGTTTCGCTGAAGGTTCCCTGTACAGGCTTTTTGCTCGGGTCAACAACCGTGAATTCTCCGCTTGTCGGATCCAGCTTTACAACTCTCAGCTCAAACCTTGCCCCGGGAATACCCTCAGTCTGATTATCCTTGTCCACCTTGAACAGCTTGAGGAAGTTGTTATAGCCTGCGCCTGCGCTCGTGAATACCATGGCGTTAGGTATATAGCATGAGAAAGATTCTGCGCTGCCCTCAAGATAGAAATGCACCTCATTTGTCATATCAACCAGCTCAAATTTAGGCAGGATCTTGTTGGTGGTGGGATCTTCAGTGAATTCTGTCGGCGGCTCCGCTATCTCAGCGTAATATGTAACTCTTAAATGTCTGCCGTCAGGCATAGAGATGATTATTCTTGATCTTTGGTCTGTTTCGCCGTAGTACGGGAGCTTTACCTCTACGGAATATTCGCCTTCTTTAAGGTATTCTTTGGTGTCATAATCCTGTATCACTACAGATTCTTCCACAAGCCTCAGGCTGGTTCCCATAACGTCCTCTATGACCAGCTTGCCGTTGTCATATCCCAGCGAGAGCTTCTGAGGATTTACCTCTATTGCGAAAGGAATGTTCTGTGTGCCGAACGGACCTGTTTTCCAGTTACCGTCTTCGTCGGTGGGTATATCCAGCATATCGCTTTCGCTGTTGTATTTTGTAGTCTTGGCAAGAGCCTGCGTTCTTTTCAGCTTTACGTCAGCGGGAGAAGGAACGCCGAATTTGCCGTTCACAGAGCCGAAAACGGTGTTGGTGAAGGTGACCTCCGCCGACTCCGTTGCATATTGACCTATCGGGGTCTGCTCGATGAACTTGTCAGTGTCGGCTATTTCGGTGATATAGCATATTATCAGGTGTCCGTTCTGCAAAGCCCATCCCAGTACATTTTCTGAAGCCAGCTTGTCAAACTGTGCTTTTGCCGCGGCTTTTTTATCATTTGTGAGATTATACTTTATGCTGAGAGTGCCGTCGCCGTTGTCGATAACTGTCAGTATACCGTCAGTCAGTACAGAATAAAAGCTCGGGTCGCTTCCCACTTTTTTAAGATTACCGTCATACGAGGTCACCATTTCACCAACAGTCGCATATGCGCTGCCGGGAACATAGACCATATTGTCAGGAAGAGTATCCGTCAGGTCTACGACAAGCTCTTCGTCAGTGTATAACAGTCCGCTGAAATTGCCGTTATATCCTACCAGCATTTCCGATGTTATATCCACATACCAAAGCACCTGAGAAGTGGGCTTGGTGCTTCCGTCGTTTAAACCGTTCGCAGAGCCTGAAGTGGTTATCGCTTCTCCGCCCTTTTTATAAAGCTCTTCTGTAATGCTGGAATGTTCAGCGTGAGCGGTTGTGGTGCCGTTTATACCGTCGTCATAGGTCACGGTGTAATTGACGTCGTTTATATACCTGAAATTCGGATCAAGAGAGCCTTCACGGCTGTCGTTCTTTACTGCCTCGGTCTCAAGAGTTATGGTGAGCTGTGTGCCCAGCCATTCCATTTTTTCTGCATATTCGCAGGTTATTGTGATTTTATTTCCTTCAAGCTTTATGCCGCCCTCAGTTTCATCAATAGAAACGCCGCCGACCTTTATGCTGCCTGGCAGGAGCCTGTGCTCATAGCCCGACTTTACGCTGTTATCTGCGGAGGGAATATCATTTATGGTAAGCTCCGTGAACTTGGTATCAGCTCCGGGCACTTCAATGGTGATTTTCCACTGCATTTTGCCGTCGTCGGTTTCGTCCACAAACTCCTTCTCAACGCCGTAGCCTATTCCCACCGCAGCGTGCGCTTTAAGCTCAACGTCGTCCATTAAAGTCAGATCCGCGTCGTTTGTATAATATCCGCGCTCGCCGTCGTCGGTTATCTTGGTGGTGAATTCTATTGTATAGCTTGAATTGGGATCATATGGATTAGACCGTTTAAAATCAGTTATAGAAAGGCTTGACAGATCAACTTCGGAAGACTGATGTCCCGTTTCTCCACCATCAAGCGTATCACCAAGCGTGCCGGGACCAAACTGCTTCTTCAGCTCCTCCATCAGCTTGTCAGGGTCTATCCTGCTGCCGCTGCTGTCAAGTATATTGCGCAAGAATCCGGGGTCAAAGGTGACAGTCCACTTTATCGTGTTGGTTTCCGGGTCAAGCACGCCTGATTTCGTCAGGGTCGGCTTCCAGACCTGCAGGTTTTCTTCCGCCTTGTTTGTTTCCTTGGACTTATCCGTGAACTTGTCGGTAAAAGTACCGCTCACCGTGTTCGCGCCGCTGATCTGATTGCCTTCGCCGTTGAGCATATTCTTTACCGCTTCTTCGGTAAGCTCGGTCTCATATTCCAGAGTTATCTGGTCGCCCACCTTGAATTCTCCGGGAAGCTCTATGTCAAAACCTCTTCCGTCCGCATTGCGGGTGACCGTGTATCCGTCCTCGACCTCTGTGTTGGAGTCTGTGTTGTTGGCGGCGGGAGTATATGTCAGCTTTACATCGTCGTTGTCGAACGTATCAGGCAGATCTGCCATACAATCGCCCAGAAGGTCTTTCAGATTTATGTCCTCAGCATAGTTATTGTTTATTGTTACAGTAACTTTGTTTTTGACAATATACCGACCGTCATCGCTTATGGTTATGCTGTAGTTGTCTGTGCTGACAGCGCTTTTGCCCACATATACGTCGCTTTCGCCGTACTGTGGCTTGATGTCTATCTCTTTATCGCCGAATTCGACTTTATATTCCTCGCCCTGCTTCTGCTCGTTAGGGTCAAGGGGTATCGTGCCGGTGAAATCTACCCAGCAGTTTCTGTTTTGCATATCATTAAAGTTCGAGTTGAACGTAACGATCAGATTGCCGTCAACGATCTCCCATTTACCCACATTCGTACCGCCAACGTTAATATCTCCGCTGGTGTTTGTCGTTTTAATATGATCGCCCAGAGGATAAGTGAAGCTGGTCACGCCTTCGGGTATTTCGTTCCAGCTCAGGTGTGCGTGGAACTCGTCTCCGGGCTTATAATCAACAGCTCCGCTGGTTGCAGGGTCATACACCTGCCCGCCTATCGTTATGATTATTTCATCAGGCTTAAGTGGTTCCTCCTCCGCCCCCACAGGCAACATTATGCCTGTAAAGGCGGTCAGGGTTATCGCCAGTGCGGTCAGCGCCGCAATAAACTTCTTCTTCATAGCGTCCTCCTTATATATTACACGTTTTTACGTTGACTTCATGATGATTTTTGTCTGCAATACGGACTTTTTCGTAACCTTAATTATAGCACATATGGTACGTAAATTTCAATAAAATCTGCGTTTTTCATAGAAAAAGACAAAATAAGCGGAATGTTTTAGTAGCTTTTCACCAAACAAATTTTTCTTTTCCACGCGTTTTCCACCGATTATTGTGGAAAAATAAAAGTCCCTCGGTCTGAGGGACTTTTTCTGTCATTTTATGTTAGTTATGAAAGCTGAGCCTTGAAGTCAGCGGACATTTTCTTTTGCAGCTCTTCGGCGGCGGACATTGTTCCGCCTATCGCCGTGTAGTAAACCTTCAGCTTCGGCTCGGTGCCGCTGGGACGGATTATGGTCTTGTTGCCGTTTTCAAGGTACAGGGCGATGACGTTGGATTTGGGCAGGTCGATATGCTCCTTTGCGTCGGTGGCAAGGTCGACTTTTTCGCTCGCCTCGTAGTCGGCGGTTCCCACTACCTTCATTCCCGCCACCTCTTTGGGAGCATTGGTGCGGTAGCCGTCCATAATTGCGGACATTTTTTCCATACCGCTTGCGCCCTCGAATGTGAAGGTGTCCAGCTTGTTGCAGTAAAATCCGTATTCCTCATACATCTCTCTGCGAACGTCGATAAGGCTCTTGCCCTGAGCGCGGTAGAACGCCGCCATTTCGCATATAAGCATTGAGGCAACGACTGCGTCTTTGTCCCTTACATAGCTGCCCGCAAGGTAGCCGTAGCTTTCCTCAAAGCCGAAGATATAGCGGTCGGCTTCGCCCTTTTTCTCCAAAAATCCTATCTGCTCGCCGATAAACTTAAAGCCTGTGAGTACCTCTTTCAGCTCCACGTCGTATTTTTTCGCTATTTTCTCCGTAATATCGGTGGTAACTATGGTCTTTACCGCAACGGGGTCTTTTGGCATAGTGCCAAGCGCCTTGCGCTCTCTTGCAACGTATTCAAGGAGCATTGCACCCACCTCGTTGCCGCTGAACAGGGAGTATTCGTCTCCGTCGGGAACGGCAATTCCCACACGGTCGCAGTCGGGGTCGGTGGCAAGGAGCAGGTCGGGCTTTTCCTTGTCACAAAGGCGCAGTCCAAGCTCCAGAGCTTCTCTTATCTCAGGGTTGGGGTAAGGGCAGGTGGAGAAAGTGCCGTCGGGATTTTCCTGTTCGGGGACAACTACAACGTTCTTTACGCCTATCTCTTTAAGTATACGGCGGACAGGCTTGTTGCCCGTGCCGTTGAGGGGAGTGTATACCACTTTCAGCCCTGCGCTTTCACAGATCTCGGGGTGGAGGGACTGGCGGCGCACCATAGCCATATAGTCGTCGATAACGTCCTGACCGATAAAGCTGATGAGCCCTTCCTTGACAGCTTCGTCAAAATCCTTTGTCTTAACGTCTTTGAAAACGTCCGTCTTGTTGATATGCGCCAGGATCTCGTCTGCCGCCTCGATAGTCACCTGACAGCCGTCGCTGCCGTATACCTTGTAGCCGTTATATTTTGCGGGATTGTGGCTTGCGGTCACCATAACGCCTGCGTCGCATTTCAGCGCTCTTACCGCCCATGAAAGCATAGGCGTGGGCATAAGCTCGCTGTAAATATGCACCTTTATTCCGTTGCCTGCAAACACTTCCGCCGCGCCTCTTGCGAACAGGTCGGACTTTATGCGGCTGTCGTAGCTTACTGCAACGCTGTTCCCGCCGTGGTCCTTGATGTAGGAGGCAAGGCCCTGCGTAGCCTTGTTCACGGTGTACATGTTCATTCTGTTTGTGCCTGCGCCGATAACGCCTCTCAGTCCTCCTGTGCCGAATTCCAGCTCACGGTAAAAGCGGTCAAAGATCTCGTCGTCCTTGCCCTTGACGCTTTCCAGCTCCGTTTTCAGGTCGGGGTCGGCAATGGCGTTTTCAAGCCATTCCTGATAAAGTTTATTGGTATCCATATTATTCTCCTTTCGGAAAGTTTTGGCGATATTCTTTAAATAGTATAGCACAGGTTGGGGGAAAATGCAAGAGTGCAAAGTGCACAGTGCATAGTGAAAAGTTGTGGAGTCCGCTTTGCGGACGGATTTGAATGACAGGAGGAGGATAGTTGACAGTGTACAGTTGACAGTTAATTAAATTATCAGGTTGGTTCGGTTTCTTTCACGGGCTTGGTTTGGCAGTTGTGAGTTGGGAGAGAGTTTCTCACAGCTTTTCACTTTTGTGTTGCGGATACCAGCCTCACGTCAGCGCCCCACCCTCCCGCCCCCTGTCTTTTACCCCTCAACATAAATTTTCTCACAACTGCATAACCCCTGAAGGCTCAAACCCGGGGGCGGGAAAGCGTTTTTGCGGCTTGCCGCAAAAATGCGGGTGGGACGCAGAAGTGAGTCTGGTATGCACCACACAAAACAAAAAAGCGGTGCAACAGCACCGCCAATATCAAAACATATCAAACCGAGATAGCACACGATAGTGAAAGAACAACAATAAACCCTATAATTCAATTAACTGTCAACTGTCAACTAAAAAAGAGCAGCAAAAGCTGCTCTTTTTTCCGTCTGCTTGTCAGACGGAGGAATGGCTCTTAACATACTCAACAACTTCGTCCACCGTGCAGAACGCCATACCCACGCAGGTGTCAGCGCAGCCGTAATAAATAGCTATCCTGCCCGTATCCTTGTCGCACAAAGCTGCGCAGGGGAAGGTAACGTTCTGAACGTCGCCCACACACTCGTAGATCTCTCTGGGATTGATAAGGTACTCTCTGCATCTTGCCTTTACTATCCAGGGCTTTTCCAGATCCAGCAGGCATGCGCCGAAGCTGTATACAAAGCCGTTGCAACTTTCAAGAACGCCATGGTAGAAGCACAGCCAGCCCTCGTCCGTTTCAATGGGGATAGGACCTGCGCCTATCTTCTTTGCCTCCCAGCCGCTGCCGGGAGCCATAACGTGCCTGTGTTCGCCCCAGTATTTCATATCGGGGGACTGGGACAAATACATATCGCCGAAAGGAGTATGTCCGCTGTCGGAGGGACGGCTGAACATAACGTACTTGCCGTTTATCTTTCTGGGGAACATAACGCCATTCCTGTTGAAGGGCAGGAAAGCGTTCTCACACTGGTGGAACTCTTTGAAGTCCTTTGTCCAGCCCACGCCGATAGTAGGCTTCCAGCCGTAAGCGTTGCACCAGGTTATCCAGTATCTGTCCTCTATCCATACACAGCGGGGATCGTAGCCGTACTGCCAGGGATTTGCGGCGGCAGTCTCAGGGTCGTCGTTTATCCATTCTATCTTTTCGGGATTTATGTTCCAGTGAACGCCGTCCTCGGAAAATCCCGCATGGATAGCCATATTTCTCGCCTTGTCGTCAACTCTGAACACGCCTGCGAATTTTCCCTCAAAGGGAACCACGGCGCTGTTGAATATGGAGTTGCTTGTGGGGAGCAGGTCACGGGGGATTATGGGATTGGCGGAATAACGCCAGATAACGTCCTTGCAGCCCTCGGGTCTGTCCTGCCAGGGCATATTGGGAATAGACTGTCCGTTAAGTATTTTTACGCTCATATCTGATTTTTTCCTTTCAGAAAATTATTTACAGCAAGCCCCGCTGTAATCGTTTTATTTTATGTCAAACTAATTATAACAAGGGCAAAAAACCTTGTCAAGTCGGAATAACATACAAAAAACCCGCAAGCCGTTAGGCTGTTTTTACTTAATGCAGGCGGGATTTTAAGTAAAAATTAAAGTTATATGATCAGGCGGAGAACAGTTTACAGTGCAAAGTGCACAGTGCACAATAGTGGTATCGCCTGCGGCGATGGATCAGGATTGCCTCCTGCAAATTTCTGCCCGTCATTTCAAACCCGTTTTTCGGCTTCGCCGAAAAACTCCACAACTTTACACTGTCCACTGCGAAAGTGCACAATACACAATAGTGGTATCGCCTGCGGCGATGAATTAGGATTGCCTCCTGCAAATTTCTGCCCATCATTTCAAATCCGTTTTTCGGCTTCGCCGAAAAACTCCACAACTGTGCACTGTACACTGTCAACTGCCTACTGCGCCGCCACTATCCCCTTGCTCCCGTCCATAGTGACAGTAGTTCCGCTTTTCAGTATCTGCGTAGCGTTCTCCGCCCCCACGATAACGGGAATGTCAAGGGATAATCCCACAACGGCGGCATGACTGTCCTTCCCCGCTTTCTCGGTGATTATTCCCGAGGCGGCTCTGAGTATGCGCATTATGCTGTTGTCCGTTTCAGGCATTACAAGAATGTCGCCGTTCACGAAGTTGCGTATAGCCTCCTCCTCAGTGCGTGCAACGCAAAGAGGTGCGGTTACGGATTTTTCGGTAACGCCCTCGCCTCTTACCAGAACGTCCCCGACGACGTGTACTTTCATCAGGTTGGTAGTTCCGCTTATTCCCAGAGGAACGCCTGCCGTGATTACAACAAGGTCGCCGTTTTCAAGGTAGCCTGCGTTCACCGCACATTCAACAGCGTGGTTGAACAGGTCGTCGGTGGTATCCATCAGCCTGCTCATCAGGGGAACGACGCCCCAGCTTAAATTCAGCTGCCGCCATGTGCGCACGTTGGGAGTGCAGCTCAAAATCGGTCTGTTGGGACGGTATTTTGAAAGCAGCTTTGCAGTTCCGCCCGTGGTGGTGACGGTAAGTATAGCCTTTGCGTTCAGATCCAGCGCCGTGGTGACGGTAGCGTGGCTTATGGCGTTGGTGACGTTCTCGGCGGAATCCACCTCTCTCGCCCTGAACCGTTTGGAGTAGTTTATGTTGTTTTCGGTGGTCTCGGCGATCCTCGCCATAGTCTTCACCGCCTCAACGGGGTACAGTCCCGCCGCAGTCTCGCCCGACAGCATGATTGCGCTGGTGCCGTCGTAGATAGCGTTGGCAACGTCGGTGGTCTCTGCTCTTGTGGGGCGTGGATTTTTTATCATACTTTCCAGCATCTGCGTGGCGGTTATCACCTGTTTCCCCGCATTATAGCCTTTTTCGATGAGCATTTTCTGTATCTGGGGAATTTTCTCAAAGGGTATCTCGACCCCCATATCCCCTCTTGCAACCATGATACCGTCGGAAACACGGAGAATGTCGTCGATGTTGTCAACGCCCTCCTGATTTTCTATCTTGGCGATTATCTTTATGTCCTTGCCGCCGTTTTCTTCAAGTATCTTTCTTATCTCAAGAATATCTGCATCGCAGCTTACAAAGCTGGCGGCGATAAAGTCGAAGCCCGTTTTTATGCCGAAGATTATGTCGCTCCTGTCCCGTTCGCTGACGTAGGGCATAGACAGCTTTGCGCCGGGGAAGTTGCAGGATTTGTTGTTGCTGAGTATTCCCCCGTGAACGATACGGCACTTTACGTCGTCCCCTGCGTCGGAAACGCTGATGTCAACGACCTTCATCTCAATAAGCCCGTCGTCGGCAAGAATGACCGTTCCCACGTCAATGTCGTGAGCAAGGTTCTTGTAGGTTATGGAGACCTCGTTTTCGTTCCCCTCCACCTCTCTGGTAGTGAGAACGAACTCCTGCCCGTCCTTTAATTCCACCTTGCCGTCCCTGAACAGCTTAACACGCACCTCGGGACCTTTCGTGTCAAGCAGCGAAGCCACAGGCAGGTCCAGCTCCTCGCGAATGCGCTTTACCTGCTGAAATGTTTTCAGATGGCTCTCGTGGTCGCCGTGGGAAAAATTCTGCCTCGCCACGTTCATTCCCGCCAGCATAAGCTCACGCAGTACGTTGTCGTCAGCGGTGGAAGGACCCATGGTACAAACTATCTTTGTCTTTCGCATAGTTCTTCTCCAAAAACAAAAATTACAGTTAAAAGTTTACAGTGCAAAGTGCACAGTGCACAGTTGTGGAGTCCGCTTCGCGGACGGATCAGGATTGCCGCCTGCAAATTTGCACCTGTCACTTCAAATCCGTTTTTGCGAAGCAAAAACTCCATAACTCTTCACTTTGCACTTTTCACTCTTAACTAACTGACAAATTGACTTCGTCAATTTGTCAGTTCCTCCCCTCCCCGTCCGAAAGGTCAGGAACGAACTCTTTTATCTCCGCCCCCCTGCGGACGATAGCTCTTGCCTCTGCGGCGTCCTTTATCTCGCCTAAAGCGATAAATGCGCTCATAGCGTTGCCGATAGCGGTAGCCTCGGTAGGACCTGCAACCACCGTCCTGCCCGTCGCATTGGCAGTCAGCTGGCACAGGAACTCGTCCTTTGAGCCGCCGCCGAAAATGTATACCGACGGGTAGGTGTGTCCCGTTATCTTTTCTAGCGACTCCAGCGTGGAGGCAAACTCCGCCGCCAGGCTCTCATATATCACGCGCAGTACCTGCGCTATGGTCCTTGGCTTGTTCTGCCCCGTTCTTTCGCAGTACGCCGCCACTTTTTGCGGCATATCCCCGCTTTTCATAAACGATGGGTCGTTGGGATTTATCTTTGCTATAAAGGGCTTTGCGCTTCTTGCGAAAGCCTCCATATCGTTAAAGGTGAACACCTCGCCGCCTGCGTTGAAGAACCTGCGGCATTCCTGCAAAAACCAGGTCCCCGTGATATTTTTCAGGAAAGTAATAGTGCCGTCCCTGCCCCCTTCGTTGGTAAGACCGCTGTTCATCGCCTCGTCGGTTATGATAGGCTCTTTAAGCTCCGTCCCGAACAAAGCCCAGGTGCCGCAGCTTATGAAAGCGAACCGCTTTTCGTCGGAGGGAACGGCTACCGCCGCCGCCGCAGTGTCGTGAGAGGGTCCTGCAAACACGGGAACAGGGGTGTCGGAATATTTCGCTTTCAGATCCCCTATCTTCTCCCCGGGCATAACTATCTTGCCGAAAATGTTTTCGGGAAGTCCCAGCCGCTTTATCAGCGCCTTGTTCCAGCCCCTTGTCTTAGGGTCGATAAGTCCCGTGGTGGTAGCTTCGGTGTACTCGTTCGCCATAACTCCCGTAAGGCGGTAGTTGATAAGGTCGGGCATCATCAGCAAATGCTTTGCCTTAGCGAGGAGCTTAGGCTCCTTTTCCTGCAAGGCTAAAAGCTGATACATAGTGTTTATTGACATCTGCTGTATTCCCGAAAGCTGATAAAGCTCCTTTTCGGGTATCTTTTCAAACAGCTTTTCGTTCATACCGTCAAAGCGGCTGTCACGGTAGCAGACAGGCTTCAGCACAAAATTCCCCTTGTCGTCCAGCAGGGCGAAATCCACCCCCCAGGTGTCCACGGAAACAGCGTCAAAGCCGTAGTCCAGCGCCTTGTCTATCGCCTTGTCCACCTCTTTGAACATCATATCTATGTTCCAGCAGAGAGTGCCGTTCACGTTTACGGGAGCGTTGGAAAAGCGGTGTATCTCGTTGGAGATAAAGCTCTTGTTTTCGTAACTGCAAAGCAATGCCCTGCCTGACGACGCTCCGAAATCAAATATAAGGACTTTTTTCATCTTGCGTTATTCTGGCGGTAAATACCGCCTTTTCTCCTGTAAATATCAAGAATATTTCTTGTAGCCGGGGTGGCGGATAGGAAAGCTCTTTCCTATCTCCACACATTCGTCTATCTTGTCCTTGGGAAGCGGGTGAGCGCCGCCCAGCTGTCTTGCAACAAGTGAGACCTTGGCGTAATGCTCCAGCGTTTCCATTCTGTAATACGCCTGCGTTAAATCAACGCCCACGCAGACTGCGCCGTGGTTTTCCATTAAAATGGTGTCGTGTTCCTTTAAGAAAGGAATTATGGAGTCCGCCAGCCCTACTGAGCCCGGAGTGTCGTAAGGCGCAATGGGAACACTGCCCAGAAAGATTATGGCTTCGGGCATAGAATAGTCGTCCAGCGGGACGTGTGCTATTGCAAAGCCCGTAGCTGTGGGCGGGTGAGCGTGTACCACGGCGTTTATCTCAGGTCTTTCCTTATAGCAGCGCAGGTGCAGCTTGAACTCGGAGGAGGGCTTGTAGCCGGGAGCCTCCTTTATCACCTCGTTCTTTCCGTTTACCATTATCAGCATTTCGGGGCGGAGTATGCGTTTGCTGGTGCCTGTGGGGGTTGCAAGGAACACGTCCTCGTCCAGCTTTACCGAAATATTTCCGTCATTTGCGGCGACAAAGCCTAACTGCCACAGATTGTGACCTACCTCGCATATCGCCTCTCTCGCTTCGTTTTCCGTCATTTTATATCCCTCCTGTCGGCGGCATTATTTTCTTTTATTGTACTGCTTGAGCGTTTTTCTGGCAAATTTTGCAAATTCGTCCCTTACCTCTTCGGGAGCAAGTATCTCCGCCTTATCCCCAAACTGGAACAGCCAGCCGAAGAAGGTGGGGCTTACAGTAAGCTCCGTTTCGATGTAAAAGCCGTTGTCCGTGGTTACAAAGGGTATCTTCTGCCCGAACCTGTCTATTACCACGCCCGCAAGGCCGTCGTCAAAGCGCAGGCGCACCGTTTCGTCGTGACCGCCGAACATTCCGAAAAGGCGCTTGCAATGCTCGGTCACGTTGAATTTGTCGTCTTTCTCGGCGGGAATTTCCAGTATCTCGGTCTTTTCCATTTTGTCCGCACGGAAATTCACATATTTGTCATACTTCTCGTAATAGCCAACGACGTAGTAATTTTCGTTGTTCCACACCAATGCCCTGGGGGTGATGACAAGGGGTTCTTTTCCGTCGTGGTATACCTTTTTCTTCCTTGCGTCATAGTCAAAGTACAGGAACGACAGCTTTCTCTTCCTTTGTATCGCCTCGTTTGCGGCGCTTATGGTGTAGTAAATGCTTTCATTGGAGGACTTTACGCTGTCGCTGACTATCATCTGCCTTACCAGCTTGCCGCCCTCGTACTGTCCCGCCAGCTTTGCTATCTTATTGATAAGCTGAACGGACTTTCTGCTGCTGATGAATTTTGAGCAGGCAACGGCGTTTGCCAGCAGGTGAAGCTCTGGCACTTCAAATTCCCTGCTCGCCAGATAGTAGGTGGTGTTGCGGGCGCACATATCACACTCGATGTCAAGTCCCATATCCCGCAGGATATTTATGTCGTCGTACAGGGACTTTCTCTCACTGCCCACGCCGTACTGCTCCAGCTTTTGTGCGAGCTGTGAAAGGCTGAGCTTGTGCTCGTCGTCCGTTTCCTCCATAAAGATTTTCGCAAGGTAGATCAGCTTTTGTTTTTGTTTCGGGGACTTTGGCATAACACACACTCCTTCGGATAGTTTTATAATTAATGGGTGATAGTTTATAGTTGGTGTTGGATATGGTTATGGGGTGGGAGGTTGAAAAAATTATGGAGGAAAGGGGTTAGGGGGTGGGAGGGTGGGACGCTGGCGTGAGGCTGAAGGAGCCGACACAAAAGTGAAAAGCGGTGATGCTTTTTAGGTTTATTTCAGCATTTTAACCGAGTTCGTGAAAGATAATGAAAAAACTTTGCGCATTATCTTTCACGGTCTCTGTTTGCAGGCGGCGGGATTTGCGGCGCAGGTTCACCTTTTCTCACTTTTGTGTGCTGCATACCAGCCTCACGCCAGCGCCCCACCCGCCCTCCCGCAGGTCCGTTCCCTCAAACTTCCTCTTTCTTACTCTTCCTCTTCCTCGTCCGCATACTCCGAGGCGTCGTAAAGCACGTCCGCCACCGTTTCCAGCAGACTGCGGTACTGCACCTTCTTAGTCCACTTTTTAGGCAGTTTTGACAGTCCGTACCACGCGCCCAGCAGTCCGCCCGTGACGGCGGCGCAGGCGGCGCTGTCGCCGTCCTGATTTGCGGCAAGCTCTATCGCATACTTGAAATTCGTCTGATGAAGTATGGAGCAGTACACCGCTATGGCAAGGCAGGAAATTGCGTCCGTGCCGTCGCCCAGCGATTCCAGACCTTCCTGCGGGTCGGTCTCCTCGTCGTTTGCCAGAGCTATCGCCTTGTCCAAAGCGGCAAGGGTGTTTTCGTGACCGGGGTAGCTCCTCAGTATCTCCGCCGCCGCCTCAACAGCCACGTCGGGGGACTTGTCCTCCAAAAGCTCCGCAACCATTGCGGCGTATACCCCGCAGGGGAGATACCCGTCGGGAGAGCCGTGAGTTATCGCTCCGATATCACAGCCTATACGAAACGCCATATCGGGGCTCTTTCCGTAGAAAAGTCCCACAGGAGTCACTCTTTTTACTGCGCCGTTGTCCGCATTGTTGTTTATACTGCGGCTGAGGGTGCCAAAACAGTTTTCCCTTATCCCAAGGAGAACGTCCACGTTCACGTCGGTGAGCCTTCTGGACTTGCCCAGCCCCTTGCTTTTCAGCAGAGAGGAAAGGTTGGGATTTTGCTTTTTGTCGAAAAGCCACTCGTATTCCCTGCCCGCTATGGTCTTGGTCTGCATATACAGCCAAAGCTGGTAGGAGTAGAAAACGTAGGACGCGACTGCGCTGTTTTCATAGTCGGACTGCTCGTTGTGCGCCCACAGTATCCCGTCTGCGGTGAAAAGGGACATCTGGGTCGCCTCGGTGAACAGGGCGGTATTCGTCTTGCGGCTCACCGCAAGCTCAAGCGCACCGTCCTTTTCAAAGCGGTCGCATATCTCCTCATAGGTCATTCCCATAAGCGGATAGCCGAAAGCGTCGCCTACGGCGCTTCCGATTATCGCGCCCTCGAATTTGTCAAGATAGTCTGTTTCTTTGCTCATTGTGTTTCCTCCGCGGAAAAATAATAGTTGATAGTTGACAGTGGATAGTTATATTTATGAAAGGAAGAAGTTTAGGGGTGGGAGGGTGGGGCGCAGGCGGGAAACTGGTGTGCAGAACACAAAAGTGAAAAGCGGTGTTGCTTTTTCTGTTTATTTCAACATTTTAACCGAGTTCGTGAAAGCTAAAGAAAAAACTTTGTTCATTATCTTTCACTATCTCGGCTCAATAAGCTTCAGCGCAGGCGGCGTCGTTTCACCTTTCCCCACTTTTGTGTCCTGCACACCAGCCTCACGTCAGCGCCCCACCCGCCCTCCCGTAGGCCTTCCCTTCAACGCATTTACTCTCTTTTTTCTTCTTTTTTCTTCTCCTTTTTATGCTCTTTCCTCTGCTTTTTCTCAAACTTCCTGCCCTGCTTCTCGCTGGCAAGACGGTTCGCTTCCGTTTCACTGCGCATCTCAAGCTGCGGGCTGGAATACGGGTGTCTGGGCGTGTACTTCCACCCCGTAGTGCTCACCCTGTCGTACACCGTTCGGCAAATAACGGGAGAATCGTTCATCGCAAGCAAATGCTCAAGATAATCATAATAGCTCCCCGGCGTAAAAACATTCCTCGGCGGGATTATGTCTGTACAAGCCTTCCGCACAATCATATCCGTCATCTTCACGCAGTTTGATGTGAGGACGAAATACGTCTTCATCTTCCCGCTTTTGAATTTAAAAAAGTCCGCCCCCGTGCAGTTCCACATCTTACTGCCCCAGTCCATTACCACCTCGCCCTTTGCGTCAGGGTCGCTGTGAAGCACCTGCTGTAAGGGCGTTTCCCAGGGGTACGCCATACTTTTCAGCGTCTTTATTTCCTCCCTCACCGCCTGCTTCTGGGCTTCGTTCAGACGAAAGCCGTAGCCGTATATCTCACGGGGCGTTGAGGTGACGTAAAATCTTATATACGATTCTCTCGGCGCAACAACGAAGATTCCGTCCCCCACACAGCCGAAAAGAGAGGTGGAGGCAAGGTCGTACGAGCCGTAGGACAGCACCTCCCCCTCAAAGGAAAGGTCGCAGTGCCCCATTATCCCGAATCCCGTTTCGCTGACGTGTATCATCACTTCCATATCGGGAGGAGCGTTGGTTTCCTTCCCCTCGGGGAAGTAGGGCTTCAGCTCCGCCTTTACCCCGTCGGGGTCGAGAATAGTCTGTCTGTGGCGGGACTTCAGCTTTGCTATCGGACGCCATGAGGACACCAGAATAGGCATAGGCAGTGACATTCTGCGGGTTATCTTACTTCTTATCCTTACGGGGAGCAGCTGTAAAACTCCGTCCCAAAGCAAAAACGCCCCGTAGATTATGCAGTATATCCCCGACACGATATAAAGCGCCGCTGCTCCCATTCCGGGAACGCACGCCATAAGCACGCCGAAAACTGCGAAGAACAAAAACATCATCAGCTCATAAAGCCGCCCCTGCACGTTGTCCCTCACGTCAATAACGTAGTCCACCAGCTTTATCAGCGCATTTATTATGATATACACGGTGAAAACGATATAAACAGGCACCATCTGGAGCATAGGGAGCAACAGCATAACTCCCCCCACGCACAGGTTGAACAGACAGCTTGCAATAAGACTGCTGAAAGCGTCAGGCGCAAGCTCCTTTTTTCTCGAAATTGCGGAAACGCCTATCGTTATGCCGTGGAGCGTCACCAGAAGCCCTCCGCCGTAGCTTATCACGGTGATGATGAAATCCCCGTCCGCCAGCAGGAAGACCCCTGCCCCGATAAAGATAAGCCCCGTTATAAGACAGATAACAGGATAAAATTTTATTTTTGATCTCATACTCTCTCCGCCGAACGGCGTTTTATTTTTATAACCGTCGGTTTTATGTCAAACGCTTTGAAAACGCAGTTATTTATGGTATTTTCGGTTATTTATGATAGCGAACGAACGGTAAAGCTGTTCCGTCAGCATAACTCTAGCCAGCTGATGAGGAAAGGTCATCTCCGACATAGAAAGCCGCAGTTGGGCGGCGTTTTTCACTTCCTCGCTGAGCCCGAAGGAGCTTCCTATAATAAAAGCAACGTTCCCACAGCCCCGTGAGGGCAGCTCCTCAAGCAGCCTAGCCAGCTTTTCACTGCTGAACTGTTTCCCCTCCACGCAAAGGGCGGTAACAAATGCTCCTGCGGGAATTTTTTTCAGCAGCTCCTCCCCCTCTTTTTTCAGGGCGGAAAGTATCTCCTTTTCCGACGGCTCGGCAGGCAGACGCTCAGGCTCGATAATTACCGTTTCAAAGCGGCAAAAGCCTTTCAGCCGTTTTTCATACTCTTTGCAGGCGGCGGAAAAATATTCCTCCCTCAGCCTGCCCACGCAAAGGAGCGTAACGTTCATCATTTGTAGCTTATACCGCCTCTTCTTGCCTTGCGCTTGGCGGCTCTCACAAGGCGCGCCCGCCTTATGGACATCAGCGCCACGTTCACCACGATAAGCAATGCAAGCAGTATAAGCAGGGGAATGAACCAAGGGGTATCAAGCAGGGAGCGCGCCCTGTCCGCCATAAAGGCAAGCTGTGAGCGTTCAATGGAGCGCCCCGCTACCAGGTCCATTGTAGCTATTACCTCGTCCTGATAGATAACGTCCATTCGGGCGAGTATCTCTCCCTTTTTGACAGGAGCTGTCACGGTGTCGTAAAGATAGGTTATCTTCCGCTGGATAGGACCCTTATCGCCGTTCTGGATAGCCTCCGCCTGGTCCACAGGGAGCAGAGTGGAAAAAGCAAAATCTGTGAGCAGCTGGAGCCTGTCGTCTTCGCCCTGCTCCACATCTATCTCCGAGCAGATTGAGCCCTCGGGCACCACCGTGCAGTAGGTGAAGTTGCTGTACGCCCATTCGTACAGGTTGTAGTGGTCGTTTGCGGCGTAATCCACCGCCTTGCCCTCTGCATTGTAGTAGGGCGCCTGCATAGTTACCAGCATATAGGTGTAGCCGTTCTGCTGGGCGGTAGTGACAAGACAGCGTCCGCCGTCGTGCGTTCCGCTTTCGTCGTAGTATTCGTCAATGCTCCCCGTCTTTACTCCGTGAACGTATTCGAGAAAGTAGTCGGAGGAGGTCTGCATCAGCTTGTTGGTGTTGGTCATTGAATATCCGTCGGGATTTATAGAGTTGGGCGGGAAAGTGTAGGATTTCGTGTCGCATATTTCCATAAATCCGGGAACATTGTCATAGGCGTAGCGGGTGATAAGATACAGATCGTAGGGAGTGGTGTAGTTATCCTTCTCCCAAAGACCGTGGGCGTTGGAAAAGTGAGTTTCCGTACAGCCTATCTCCTGCGCCTTCTGATTCATCATTGCCGCAAAATCGGACAAAGACCCCGCGATATTCAGTGCAAGGATATTTGCGGCGTCACAGCCTGACGGCAGCATAAGCCCGTAAATGCAGTCCTTGAACGTAACGTTATCCTGTCCCGCCTCAAAAAGCGCTGAGGAAACGTTTGTCTTGTTGGGGTCGCCCTCCCAGAATTCGTTGTTTGCGTCGTAGGTTATGGTGACCTTGGCGTTCAGGTCGGGAACGTTCTCCAAAGCTATTATGCAGGTCATTATCTTCGTGGTGGAGGCGGGGAAAAAGCGCTCGTGTTCGTTCTGCGCGCAGACCACTATCCCCGTGTCAAGGTTCACCATATAGACCCCCTCGCTCTTCACGTCCGAGTCGGGAACGAACGCCGCCGACGCCTTGGGCGCAAGGCAGGTCATAATTGTGCATATCATAAAAACAGGCAAAAATGCTCTGCTGAATTTTTTTGCTTTTGACATATGGACAAAACCACCTTTTTGTAGTATACTAATATAGTTAAAAGGGCACAGTGCACAGTGCACAGTTGTGGAGTTTTTCGGCGGAGCCGAAAAACAGATTTAGAATTTTAATAATTTTCAACTGCTTTTGACAGGGCGAAAACCATTCTTGTCCCTATTATATCAAAAAATTTCCATTATGAAAAGACTTTTTTAAAAAATTTCATAAAAAATTTATATTTCTGTACCATAAATGATAAGGAGCGACTATGATATTCATTACGGGCGACACACACGGCGACTTGGAGCGCTTCAAGAAAAAAGAACTGAAACGCCTGCGCAAAAACGATTTTCTCATAATATGCGGCGATTTCGGCTTTGTGTGGGACGGCTCAAAGGCGGAAAAAAAGCGGCTGAAAAAGCTGGGGAAAAAGCGTTATGGCGTGCTTTTCGTGGAGGGCGTACACGAAAATTTCAAGGAGCTTGAAAAGTACGGCGTGGAATACTGGTGCGGCGGACTGACACGGCGCATAAGCGGCAATCTCCGCCAGCTTATCCGAGGGAGCGTGTTCGAGCTTTGCGGAAAGCGGGTGTTTGCTTTCGGCGGCGGCAGGAGCGACGAAAATGCGCTTGACAGCGAGGATATGGAGCTTAGACTTAAAGAGGAGATACCCTCGGACGAGGAGCTGGAGCAGGCTATGGAGAACCTTACCGCCTGCGGGAACAAGGTGGATTACATAGTCAGCTACGAGCCGCCCGCAAAGATAAGCGAATTTATCGACCTGGGCAACACCGACCGCAGTCACATAAACACTTTCCTTGAGCAGGTGAGGGAAAAGGTGGACTTTGACCGCTGGTTTTTCGGACGGCACCATATCAACAAACTGATACCCCCGAAATTTCAGGCGGTGTTCGACTGCGTAGCCGACGCCGACGACGGGCGTTCCAAAAGAAAAAGGAAATAAAACGCCGAAAAATTTTTCTGCGTAAAAATATAAAGTGCAACAGAAAGGAAAGATAAAAATGCCTGAATTTAAGTATGAGATCGTGAAAGAGCTGGGAGTCATCTCCGAAAACGCAAGGGGCTGGACCAAGGAACTGAACCTTGTGAGCTGGAACGACAGGGAGCCTAAATACGACATAAGAGAATGGGCGCCCGAACACGAGAGAATGGGAAAAGGCGTGAGCCTTACCGAAGAGGAGCTGCTAACTCTGGCGGAGCTTATAGCGTCCCGCGATGAGGAAGACAGCGTGGAATAGTTTACAGTGTACAGTGCAAAGTGTAAAGTTGTGGAGTCCGCTTCGCGGACGGATTTGAAATGACAAGTGCCGGTTAGGAGCAATTCTCCTAATCGGCACTTTTAATTCAAATACCGTGTTTCGGCGAAGCCGAAACACACCATAACTGTGCACTTTGCACTGTACACTGTAAACTATTCAACGCTGTTAACTGTAAATCGCAATCTGTTTCTTAAGCGTAAAGCTGAACAACTCGCACTCCTTGACCTCTTTCCCCGTCATTTCCTCCAGAGCTTTTTTGTATATCTCAAGCTGACCCTTGTATTCTTGTATCAGCTTTTCGGAAGTGGTGTGGCGGTTGGTCTTGTAGTCCACGAGCACCAGCTTTCCCTCCTCCTCGAAGAACATATCCGCAACGCCCTGAACAAAGGAAAGGTCGTCGTTGTCGGGATTTTCTTCCCCAGTCATATTCACCGTGGTGAACAGGGGGAATTCCCTCTGAACGTTTTCCGAAGCGGCGGCTCTCTTTGCAAGAGGACTGTCAAGGAACGCCTGTATCTCGCTTATGTCTACCGCTTTTTTCTCCGCCTCGTTGAGATACCCCTCCGAAAACAGGCGGGAAAGCTCGTTTTCTGCGCTTTGGGCGGAAAAGTCGATAAACTGCATGACCTTGTGATAAACGTCGCCGCGCTCTTTCGGCGTCAGCGGGCGGTCCTTCTTCATAAACAGGGGAAGTCCCATATAGAAAGCGCCGCTTACGTTGTCGCCGCTGTCCCCGTCACCCGCCGCAACGCCAAGCGCGGTGGCGGTGAATTTGGCGGGAGTTTCCGCCGCCTTCTGATAGGGGTAGGTAAAGCAAAGCCGCTTTTGCAGCTCCGACAGGTCGGGGAGGAATTTTTCCCTTTCCGTTTGCTCCGCCTTCTGGGGGGAAACGTCGGTATCGCTGCTGATATGAGTAAGCGACAGCATTTGCGGCGCTTCCTCCAGCCGCTTTGTTATCATATCAAGATAATTCCCCTTTACGGTTATCTGCACGGCGTTTTCGTCAATATATCCCTCTTTGTCGGGCTTAACCTTACATTCGGCGGTAACTATCAGCTTTTCCTCCGCCCTTGTCATAGCGACGTAAAGCAGTCTTGCCTCCTCGCCGTTCACCTTGTCCGCAAGGCTGTCCCGCAACAGCAGGTGGCTGGCGGTGACGCATTTCACAGGCTTGTATCTGTCCACAGCCATAATTCCCGCCCCGTATTTTCTGTCAAAGATAAAGGGCAGGGAGTAGTCCCTCGCGTCGGTCTTCAAGTTGGTGTCCGACAGGAAAACTATGGGAAATTGCAGTCCCTTTGACTTATGTATAGTCATCATAGTGACGGAGCTTTCCGCGCCCGCCTGCTGTGCTTGGGGCATTTCAAGGCGGCTGCGCTTTATCCTCTCCATCTTCTCCGCAAAATCGGCGGGGCGGGGCGTCGCCTTTGCATAGTGGAGCAAAAGCCGCAGATTTTCATTTCTCTCCCGCCCGTTTATCCCCACGCTCATAAGCTGAGGCAGCCTTGTGACGGAGTATATCTCCCTTATCAGCGCTTCGCAGACGTCGTTTGCCGCCTGCTTTCTCAGCAGGCGCATATCTTTCAGAAAGCGCAGTCCCTTTTGCGGCAGGGAGCCCGCCTTTTCCATAGCGGAAAGATTGCCGTAAAGTGTATTTCTCTGCGGATCTTCAAGTTCCGTTCCCTCGCCAAGCCTTACTTTAGCCGCTTCCTCGGCGGAAAAGCCGTAAACGGGGGACATAAGCGCTTTCATCACTGCTTCGTCGTCGCTGGGCTTCAGCACTGCTCCCAGCAAAGCCAGAGCTATCTCTATTTCCGTCAGGTCAGTGAATGCCTTGTCGCCCACGGCGGTGTAGGGTATTCCCGCGTCCTCAAAGGCTTTGCGGAACTTAAAGGTCTTTGATGAGGTGCGGGTAAGCACCGCAAAATCCCCGTAATTGCAGGGGCGTTCCCCGTCTCTGCCGTGGATCGTAAAGCCGCTTTCCACCATTTCCTTTATCCGCCCTGCCACGTAAAGGGGCTCTCTCCCCTTGTCCTCCTTCAGGGAATTGATTATTACCAGCTCAGTCTTGTTTTGCGGGGATTCGGGTATCCCCCGCCCTGCGGTCATAGGCTCCCAGCTCCCGCCGTCAAAGCTATGGGGCATTTTCCCGCCGAACATCAAATTTACCGTGTTTATCACGTCGTCGCTGCTGCGGAAATTTTTGTTAAGGAGAAATTTTTCATAATTGTCATTTTTCAGCAGGGAGGCGAATATTTCGGGATTTGCGTTTCTGAAAGAGTAAATGCACTGCTTCACGTCCCCCACGAAATACAAATTTTCTTCATTTTTCGACAAAAGTCGGAATATTTCGAACTGGATATCGTTGCTGTCCTGAAATTCGTCCACTATGATAAAGGCGTGATCTCCCACGGAGCCGCCCTTTCTTACCGCTTCAAGGGCAAATCTCTCCATATCGGCGAAGTCTGCAACATTCCTTTCCCTTTTCAGCAGGGAATATTCCTCGTCGTAGAGCTGTTCTATCCTGTATAAAAGCTGAAATGCGCCCTTGCAGTAAGCCGCGTCCTCCGCCGCCGAGGGGAGGGTCTGGATATATTGCAGAGCGTTGTCGGTATTCTCCTTGATTTCCTCTTTTATCTCTTTCAGCTCGTCGTAGAGAGCCCCTTTGGCGTCTTTTGACGAGGGATATCTGCCGGGGGGCGTTTTCAGCGCCGAGAGCATTTTTTCCCCGTCCATTTTCTTCATAGCGGAAAGGAGATCGTCTGTCATTGTCAGGCGGGCGTCGAAATATGCCGCCAGCTTTTCATTAAACGGCTTTTGGGCTTCAGAACAGAGTTTTTTCGCCTCGTCCAGCAGCTTTTTGCTTTCGTTGAGGAATCCCGCCGCCATATCCCTTGCAGGCTGGCAGAAATATTTGTCGTAAAGATCGGGGTCGCCGTAAATTTCAAGCTGTCTTTCCACCCATTCCTCGGGGGAGGGAATGTTGGAGAGGAAGTCGTATAGCCTCAGCACCGCCGCTTCTATCTCCCGTTCCCCGCCTATCTTTCTTGAGACCGCCGTCTTTTCCTCGGCGGAAAATTCCCTGTACATACGCCGCAGGGCGGAATTTACCGCCTTTTCCGACAGCATTTTCATTTCCGTCTCGTCCCCCACGGCAAAGCCCTCGTCAAGCTGAGGGAGCAGACGAATATTTTCCCTGACTATTGACAGGCAAAAGCTGCTTATGGTAGAGATTTTGGCGGAGGAAAGCCTTACCGACTGCTCCCGCAGGAAGTCGGCGTACTCGCCGTTTTCCCCCTCCGTTTCCTCCATAAGGTCGGAAATTCTTGCGTCAAGCCGCTGTTTAAGCTCCGCCGCCGCCTTTTCGGTAAAGGTCACCGCCGCTATCCTGTCGGCGGGAACGGGATCTTCCATATCAGAAATAAGGCGGGCGATATGCTCAACCAGAACGGAGGTCTTTCCGCTGCCCGCCGAGGCGGACACCGCCGCAGACTTGCTTTCACGGTAATTTACCGCATTTTCCTGTTCAACTGTAAATCCCATATCGTCACGCCTCTTTCTTTTCACTTTTTTCGTCAGTTTCCGACAGGAACGGCGTTATACCGTCCCCCGCCGCCTCTCTGAATACGTCGCCGCCGTTGCCGCAGCAGGACTTAAATTCACAGTAGGAGCAGGGCAGGTCGTTTTCCGTCCCCGTGGGTATCGCCTCTATATTTCCGCTTAGCAGATCTGCCACCTTGGGAACGATAACGTCCTTTTCAATATGCTGTCTGAACTCACTGAACTTGTCCGCCGAAAGGCTCAGCATATCGGAAAAGCTCTTTCTCGGGTGAGAGGTGATCTTTTTTATCTCTCCCTCGTTCCTTGCGAAAGCGTTCACCACCTCGGGGCTGTCGAACAATGCTCCCGAAAGGGAATGCTCCGAGTACCACCCCGCCGCTAACTCCTTGGAGTCAATGAGGGAAGTACCCGCCGCCTTGACAGGAGTCTGTCTCGCCGCTTTAAGATAGCTTACCCCCGCGGGCTTACAGTCCTCGCAGAGGGAAAACAGATACAAAAGCATTTGCAGATCCGAGCCGTTTTCTACCCCCTGAGGGGAGAAGTGCTTTTTCCCCGTCTTATAATCGTATATCATAACGTATTCGTTTTTGTCGGTCGTAAGCCTGTCTACCCTGTCCGCTATGCCCTTCACCCGCATTTTTCCTCCCTCAAGGGGGAGCTTTTCGTCGGTTATCTCATAGCTCACCTGCTGTTCAAATTCAGAGGGGACAAAGCCGGTGGTGGTGCGGTTAAGGCGTATTTGCTTGAGCAGAGAGACTATTCCGGGCAGGAGAGAATTGCATATCGTCTCCGCCCTTTCGGGGCAGGAGGGCTCGGCGGCAAGCGCCGTTTTCAGCGCCTCGTTTATGCAGTCCGCTGCGATCGCAGTTATCTCCTCGTCAGTCAGATCCTCGGGATCCTCGAAGCCGCTTTCCGTTTCAAGGGCCAGCCGCATTATATAATGCACCAGCGTTCCCATATTCGCAGGCTGGGCGATATCGGCGTCCTCCCGTTCTCTCAGCCTTAAGCCGTGCTTGCAGAAGTACATAAAGGGACAGCTGAACGCCGCCTCCAGACGCGTGGGGGAAAATTCCCCGCTTCCCATAAGCTGCATAGCCGTTCCTGCCGAAAGGCGGAATTTTCTTTCCCCTCTCAGCAGTCGGCGGGAGTTTTCCAGCGCGGAGCAAAAGTCGTCCTCCTCCAACAGTCTTGACAAGGCGGCGGTCAGCTTCTCGTCCTCCTCGTCCGCCATAAGCTGACGAATATCGCTTTTTGTGTTGAGAAAATATTCCCTCGGCATATCCCCCACCGAAACGGGCGTTACGCCCAGCCCTTTCAGCAGAGCAGAGGGGCTTTCCTCGGCGCCTGCGGCGCTTTGTCCGCAGTAGGTGATTATCATCTTCCTGCCATACAGGTTCATCGCCCTGTATGTGAAGTAATATTCCTTTGAACAGCGGAGCAGGTTGCTGTCGTAAAGGGGAAGTCCCGCGCCGTTCAGACTTTCCCTCTCAAAATATGTAAATACGCTTTTGGGGCTTGAAGAAGCGGGGATCTTTCCCTCGTTAAAGCCCATTATCATCACGATTTTGGGAGACGCCTTTCTCGTCCTCTCAATGTCCCCCACCGTCACGCTGTCCAGTACGGCGGGAGGATTTGCGAGAGATACTCCCGACAAAATCTCCTCCAAGAGGGAAATATACTGCTTTATAGTCACCTTTTCCCCCTCAAGGCAGAACGCCGCAGAGGATATGGCTTCGCAGAGAGCGTCCCAGATACGGGAATATTCCTCCGCAGTCTGCGGGTCGTTTTCCAGCCAGTCGGTTTCGCCCCCTTCTCCCGTTTTTGAGCCGGCGCGGAAGGTGGCCTGAACGTTCTCCTCCGTCAGCAGATAGTCCATAAAAATTTCAGAAAAGCGCCTGCCGTCCTGCGCCTGTTCAAGCTGTTCCCTCAGACTTTCCAGCGGGGAAATGAAGCCTTTTCGCAGGTCCTCCAGCAGGAAAAGGTCCTTTCGTCCCTCGTCCGTCCAGGGCATAGTCCAGCTTTCGGCGGAAAGGTGGTATTTTTCCGCCGCCCGCCGCAGGGAGTAAGCTCTTCCGCGAAGGAGCAGGCGGGGCTTTCCCTCCTCGTCCCTTATGCGCTTGAAGCCGCTTTCCGCAAGGCGAAGCAGTTCTTCAGTGTCAAAGGAAAGGGAGCGCAATACCTGCAACACAAAGTCCACCACAGGCTTTTCCGTCATAGGGCGGGGAAAGTCGCTGAATACGGGTATCCCCTGCTCCGTCAGGCGGGAGGTTATTATGGGTTCATACTCGCTGTCGGGGACAAGTATCAGTATATCGCGACAGCGCATACCCTCCTCCCTTATCATATGGTGTATCTTTGCGCAGACAAGCTCCGCCTCCTCGTAAGGCGTCTTTGCGGAATACACCTCCACGGGGCGGGGGTCCCTGCCCTTTTCCCTGAACGGCTCCCTGAACTCCCTGTAAGTCACCTCAGGGGAAAGGGCGGCGACATCGTTCATCGTCCTGCAAACGCAGATAAATTCTCTCTTTCGGCTGTTTATCCTGTCCGCCGTGAAGCAGAAAACGCTGCTTTCCGCCTGTGGGATTGCCACCGCCATAAGCCGCTGCTGAGCAGCGGAAAAGCTGTCGAAATTGTCGAAAAACAGGTGCAGACCCTTAAAGCTGCCGTACTGCTCCGCCAGCGCCGCCGCCCGTGAAACGTCGTCCAGCTTGTCGTCCAGCTCCCTTGTCAGGGCGGAGTTGTATTTTTCGTATATTTTCAGAAAATCCTCCGCTTTGTCCGCCAGCTCCTCGGAAAGTCCGCTTTGAGCCTCCAGCGATTTTCTCAGCTCCTCAGGTGAAACACCGCCGCTTCTGAACGATGCCACGGTCTTAAGCATAATTCGGCAGAAGCCCGCCGAATTTTTCTCCCCGGAAAAGCTGATAAGCTCGTCCTTGACGCTTTCCACTGCTTTCCACATGGTTATCAGCTTTACGGCGTCGTCGGCGCAGGGCTTCGCCTGTCTGTACCGGGTCAATAATTCCCTTGAATATTTGGAAAAGCCGGTGACCTTCACAAAGCGGGAATTTTGCGCCCCCACGGCGAAATACGCCGCCCTCTCGGTGTCAAAGGAAAACTGCTCGGGAACGAACAGCAGACAGTTCTCCCCCTTTTCGGCGCAGGCTTTTATCTCCCCCAGCATAGCGGCGGTTTTTCCCGTTCCCGCCTTTCCGAAAAAAATATCAGACATAACGTTCCTTTCCGTCGGCTCAGGCGCAGGTTTCGCCGCAGGGGAGCTTTTCCAGTGCGGCGCCGTACAGCGTTTCAAGTCGGCTTATGGCTTTTTTGTGGATATAATGCACGTTGCGAAGGCTCATATAGCTGATATCCGCTATCTCCTCCCATGTCCTGAACAACAGGTAATGCTGTTCAAGTATCAGCTTTTGCTGTAAGTCGGGGACGGAATTTATCATTTTCTGTATCTCCGTCTTTAAATCAACGTAGCCGTCTATCCGTTTGTTTATATCCTCTTCCAGAAGACATATCTTTTCAACGGTCTTTTCCACCTTGCTCTGTATCGTGCCGCCGTCCGACACGGTGACGATACCGCTTGCGCCGCAGGATATCTCCTTTAGCCTTGCAAGCTCTTCCAGCTTTACGTCTATCAGGCGGTCAAGGCAAGCCGCCTGGTTCAAAAATTCCTTTACCGTCATAGCTCCAAACGTTTCCTCCAAAATCAGCAAAGGCAATCTCTATGGGCTTGTTCGCCCGCTTTCGGCGGGAAGCTGGCGAGGCTTTCCGCTGTGTCGGAGTTCATATTTATTATGCTCCTTTTTGGAGAGATTGTCAAGGTATTTATGGGACAGATAGCTTTTTATTGCAAAAGTCCCGTTGGACAGGGGGTGGTTTTAGTATAGCAGAGGGGTGGGGTGAAATTCAATGAAAAATCATGGACGGCTGACGGTTGACAGTTGACAGTGTACAGTGTAAAGTGCACAGTTGTGGAGTCCGCTTCGCGGACGGATTTGAGATGACAGGTGCTGATTTGCAGGCGGCAACTCTGAATCCATTGTCGAAGGAGTCCGGTATTGCGGTATTGCGAAGCAACGTTGGATCGTACTTCCGCCTTCGGCGGAAGTAATTTTCACTTTTGTGTGGTGCATACCAGCTTCACTTGTGCGCCCCGCCCGCTGTTTGCGGCTTCGCCGCAAACACGCTTTCCCGCCCTCGGCGTTTACCCTTCAACCTTCTCTCCCCCACCACCCATTCCAATCCGTCCGCGAAGCGGACACCACAACTGTGCACTTTACACTGTAAACTGTCAACTGAAAATTGTTCACCGTTTTCGCTCCGCGAAAACGGTGAACAATTTTCTTCTTCCTAACATAAACTACATCAGCGCTTATCTTTTTTGAAAGGAAGGATATTATGAAAAGATTTTTGTTTGCGGGCGGGGATATGCGTATGCTGTACGCCGCCGAATATTTAAATAAAGGGCTGGAATGTCTTGCTTACGGCTTTGAGGAGGCGGAGGAAAAGCCCGTTCCCACGGCTGACGAGCCTGTGGAGTGCGACGGGCTGGTACTGCCGCTTCCGCTGAGCAGGGACGGCAGGACTGTCAACGCCCCCTATCATAGGGGCGAGCTGCCCCTTGAGGTACTTAAAGTCAGGGAGGGAGGATACGTTTTCGCAGGAGGAACGATGCCCGCCCTCGAGGAATTTTGTCAGAAGCGCAGGTTAAAGCTGAAAAACTATCTCAAGCGGGAGGAGCTTTTAGTGATGAACGCCGTTCCCACTGCGGAGGGCGCGCTGGAGATAATGCTCCGTGAGCTTCCCGTGACTATATGGGGACTTAACGTGCTGATAACAGGCTTCGGCAGAGTGGGGGAGGCTATGGCGAGAACGCTTACGGCGCTAGGCGCTCACGTCACGGTCTGCGCAAGGCGCCCCGAACAGCTTGCACGGGCAAGGGGAATGTACTGCGCCGCCGCAAGCTTTGACGGGGGATTCCTCCGTCAGCTGCCCCTGTGCGACGTGATAGTGAACACCGTTCCCGCGCCCCTTTTCGACAAGAGCAGCCTTAAGCTGCTGAAAAGGGACTGCCTTATCATCGACCTTGCCTCAGTCTCCTGCATAGGGGATATGTCTATGGCGGAGGGAATAAAGCTGATATGGGCGCTTTCCCTGCCGGGAAAGACCGCCCCCGTCACGGCGGGCAGGATCATCGGTCAGACGGTGGAAAATATGCTTTGGGAGGAGGAGCAAGGCTGTGGAACTGAACGGTCTTAAACTGGGCGTTGCGATATGCGGCTCCTTCTGCACGTTCAGGCAGGCGTTTGAAACGGTGGAAAAGCTGAACTCGCTGGGGGCGGAGACGATACCCATAATGAGCTATAACGCCGCAAGCCTTTCCACCCGCTTCGGGAAAGCGGAGGACAACGTAAGGCATTTTGAGGAGCTTACGGGGAAAAAGGTGATAATGTCCATTGAGGAGGCGGAGCCGATAGGACCGAAGAAAATGCTTGACATTCTACTTTTGCCCAACTGCACGGGAAATACTCTGGCGAAGCTGGCAAATTCCATCACCGACACCCCCGTCACTATGGCGGTGAAAAGCCACCTGCGCATAGGCAGACCCGTGCTGATAAACGTCGCCACCAACGACGCCCTTGCGGGGTCGGCAAAGAATATCGGCGCGCTGATGAATTTAAAGCACTATTTCTTCGTTCCCCTGCGGCAGGACGACTGGGAGAAAAAGCCCAATTCAATCGTGGGACATTTTGAGATGATCCCAGAGGCGGTAAAAGCGGCTATGGAGGGGAAACAGCTTAAAATTCTCCAATAAATAAAAAATGCAAAAATTCCCTCTTGACAAACTCCCCGCTGTGTGTTATAATCTTTCCTGCGAATTAACCACTTATGGGTTGCTCCCCATAAGGCTGAGCATAAAGGAAAAGGCGGTGACAATATGAAAGAGGGTATCCATCCCGATTACAAGCCCACCACTATCAAGTGCGCCTGCGGCAACGTGATCGAAACACGCTCCACCAAGCAGGATATAAGAGTGGAGATCTGCTCCAAGTGCCACCCTTTCTTCACCGGTAAGCAGAAGCTGGTAGACAGCGGCGGACGCGTTGACAAGTTCAACAAGAAGTTCGGCTTGAAGAAGGAAACGGAAAAGTAATCGAAAAAAAGAGGGACGCAACGTTCCTCTTTTTTATTTTTAAAAAAAGTCGCTCCCAAGCTGAGCGTTTTTTCCCAAAAAGCAGTCTAACAAGTGAAAAAAGGAGAGGAGGAATATCCCGTGGACGAAGGCGAGAACGCATACAAACGCTACGTCAAAGGCGACGACGAGGGAATGGCGGAGCTTGTCCGCCTGTACGCCAATGAGCTGACCCTTTACATCAACGGCTTCACAAGGGATATGACCCTTTCCGAGGAGCTTATGGAGGACGCTTTTGTGAAGCTGGCGGTGAAAAAGCCCCGCTTTAACGGCAAAAGCTCTTTCAAAACATGGTTTTTCGCTATCGGGCGGAATTTGACCATGGACAGGCTCAAGCGCCTGAACAAGCGCCGCAGTCGGGAGACCGACCTTGAAACGGCGGAGCTTGTCAGCGGCGACGTGGAGAGCGTTATTTTAAAGGAGGAAAACAAGGCGGCGGTGGAAAAGGCGCTGCAGAGCCTTAACGAGGATTACCGCCAAGCGATTTACCTTTCCTACTTTGAAAACCGCAGCAGCGCCGAGATACAGCAGGCGATGAACAAAAACAGACGGCAGGTGGAAAACCTGCTTTCACGAGGACGAAAAGCGCTGAAAAAACAGCTTGAAAAGGAGGGCTTTTCATATGAAGAACAATGATGATTTAACACGAGATATTTTAAAGCGGCGTGACGAACAAAACGCAAAGAAAAGAAAAATTTTCACCGTTTCCGCCTGCTCTGTCTGCGCCGCGGCGGCGGTATTTGCGGGAGGAGCTGCTCTGGCGGCGGGAAACGGCTTTGGTATCAACGTGGACCTTACGTCAAACACAGGCGACAGCTCGTCGTACGAGCTTCAGCCGGGAGTTACGGAGATGTATGAGGATAAAGCGGACGGTTATACCGTTAAACTGCTGAAAGACAGCGACGGCAACGTTACCTCCATTCTTGCTATCGACGGGAAAGGAAGAACTGCGGAAATTGAATTGAACCTTGAAAACTGCGGTCTGCCGTCGCCCAACACGTCGGAAAATTACGTCAAAGTCAAGACCTTTAAGCTGAAAAAAGAAAACGAATACGTTGTTATGGCGTGTATGACCCCGTCCGAGCAGGAGGAAGAGGCGGACGATTTTTACAGCGCAGTGTTCTTCGCCCTGAACGAAAAGTCCTTTGAAACGGGGCAGATCCAGGTATACAAAGCCGACGGCAGCACGCCTTATTACGCTTACATGGTGAACGACAGCTGTGTAAGCCTGGATAACACGCTGTATATCCCGAACCTGGATTTCGATTCGCCCACGCTGCCTTTCGTCGACTGGGCCGGAAGAAGTGCGGGCTACGGTCTGACCTTCGACCCTGACGCCCTGAGCGTCACACGAAGCGAGCTTGCAGCTGTGGCACAGAACTCCGAGAACTCCGCCGTTATCGACGCCCCCGAAGTCGGGCTGTCAGACGTACATGTGTGGATAGTTAAGGGCGAAAGACCTCTTGAGGACGGAATAATCGGCGACGTTACGGTGATACTTGCTTCGGACGGAAAGGGCAGAACGGCGATCGCCGCAGTGTCCTACGACGATTATGATTACGACACGATCCAACTGCTGTGTCTGGACAAGAGCAAGGGGGAATTTCTTATCCTGCTGAAATCTAGCGTGCCGCCCGTAGACACGAACTCAGTCTTCCCTTATTGTGCGCGCTTTTACGCTCTTAACGAAAAAACCTTTGAAACGGGAGAGATCAAACCCTACGTTCTCAAGGACGCGCCTGAAGACTACCCTGCTCCTTGGGTGACAGATGGTTTTGAAGTGACAGAGCAGGCTTATATCTGCCATGACAGTTTTCCCGCCCGCGAACCCTTCTACGTATTCGACCCCGAAACAATGACCTACACTGAAAAGGAGGATCAGCCCGAGCTTCCCCAGAACTGGACCTTCACCACAGATAAGATAGACGGCTATTACGCTCAGTTTACCGCTTCGGGAATAGCCTACGACGAGGATTCCGGCGATATCACCGCCGACAGGTATGAAATAACGATTTACGCTCCCGACGACAGAATGCTGAAAATAGACTGCGATGAAATACCCTTAATACAGGACGAAAACGGAGGATTTATCCTTTTGTTCCAGATGTTCAAGCTGGAACAGACCGAGGGCGAATATCTCCTCGTGTTTGAGCCGCCCGCTTTGTGGAGCGCTCCCAGATGCAACGCTTTGTTCTACGCTGTCAACGAAAAAGCCTTTGAAACGGGAAAAGCGGAGCAGTATCAGGCAGACCCCTCCGACCTTTACGGCTTTTTACTCACAGGCGACTGCGATATGATAGCGGGCACCAACACGCTGTATGACTCTTTCAGAGATGGATATAAGCTGACGTTTGACCCCGAAACGCTGACCTTCACCGCAAAGGAAGCTTCGTCCGAGCTTCCCGAAAGCTGGACTGCTTACACAGATACGGTAGACGGCTATCACGCCGAATTTACCGTTTCGGGAATAGACTATGACTTGAATTCAAACGATATCACCTTCGACAAGTGTGTCATAACAGTCTACGCTCCCGACGGCAGAACGCTGAGCATAGACTGGGGATTAAATCTCGTGCAGGAAGAAGACGGAGGATTTGACCTTGGGTTCAAGCTGTTCAAGCTGGAACAGACCGAGGGCGAATATATCCTTTTGTTTGAGACGCCGGGTGTTACGTCAGGTGTTTTTAGTCGACCGTTCTGTTTCTTCGCCATCAACGAAAAAGCCTTTGAAACAGGAAAAGCGGAGCTGTATCAGCTGGGCTTCACCGATGCTACCGGCGTTTCATACGACGATGACTGCGCTATAATACCCGGCAGTAACACGATGTGTGGACTGCTCAACTACCACACGGGGGAGGAATATACGCTGACGTTTGACCCCGAGAAATTAACGTATGAGTGCAGACCCGCAGTGTTCAACGACGGAGATGAACACCACGAAGATGACCACCATAACGACGACCACCACGGGTGAAACAGTTGACAGTGCACAGTGTACAGTGCATAGTTGCGGTTGTTTTTCGGCGCCGCCGAAAAACATATTTTGAATGACAAGTGCCGATTTAAGGTAATTTCTTAAATCGGCACTTTTATTATTTAAAATCCATTTTTGCCGAAGGCAAAAATACCTCAACTCTGCACTTTGCACTTTACACTTTACACTGTAAGAGTTGTTTTTCCACTTCCTTCGCCGACGCCGTGAGCATACGCTGTTCCGCGCCGCTAAGCGGTATTTCCAGCACCTTTTCTGCTCCGCCTGCTCCTACGACGGCGGGAATGCTCAGGCACAATCCGCTTATCCCGTACTCCCCGTCCAGCAACACGGAAATGGGCAGGACGGAATGTTCGTCCCTGTCGATACATTCCGCTATCCTCGCTACCGCCATAGCTATCCCGTAGTAGGAGGCGCCTTTTCTTTCGATTATCTCGTAAGCGCTGTCCCGCACCTCACGGTAGATTTTGTCCATAGCCTCCCTGTGCTGAGAAAAGCCCCTCAGCTCACAGAAGTGGTTCAGGTCCACCCCCGAAACATTTGCGCCACTCCATACCGCAAGCTCGCTGTCGCCGTGTTCCCCGATTATCACGGCGTGAACGCTTCTTGCGTCCACGTCAAGCCGCCGCCCCAGCAGATATTTCAGCCTTGCGGTATCAAGCACCGTCCCTGAGCCTATCACCCTGTGAGGGGGAAAGCCCGACATCTTCAGCGCGGCGTAAGTCAGGATATCCACGGGGTTTGACACCACGAGGATTATCCCCTGACAGTCCCGCTTTTTTATTTCGGGGATTATCTTTGAGAATATCTCAAGATTTTTTTCGATAAGCTGAGGGCGCGTTTCTCCCGGCTTCTGGTTGGCTCCTGCGGCAATAACTATGAATGCGGCGTCCGCAATATCGTCGTAATTCCCCGCATAAATTTCCATAGGCGCGCTGTAAGGCAGACCGTGGCTGATGTCCAGAGCCTCCCCCTCCGCCTTTTTCACGTTCACGTCGATAAGCACCATTTCGGAGAAAATTCCCCTTTGCATAAGGGTAAAGGCGATAGCCGAGCCCACGAAGCCGCAGCCTATCACCGCCGCCTTGCGGTGGTCAAGGTTAGGGTCGTCCCTCATTCCGCCTTACCTCCCCTTGCGCCGAGAAAATATTCCGTGCCCATAAATTCAACGCCCTTTCCCAGCTGTTCCTCAATGCGAAGTATGCGGTTGTACTTTGACAGCCTTTCGCTTCGGCAGGGCGCACCCGTCTTTATCTGCCCGCAGTTTGCCGCAACCGCAAGATCGGCGATAAAGCTGTCCTCCGTTTCCCCGCTTCGGTGGGAAACCACGGCGTTGTACCCCGCACGCTGTGCGGTCTTTATCGCCTCCAGTGTTTCGGATACCGTTCCTATCTGATTGGGCTTTATCAGTATTGCATTTGCGTAGCCGCCCTTTATGCCGTCCTTGAGCCGCTTTACGTTGGTAACGAACAGGTCGTCCCCCACAAGCTGAAGCTTATCTCCAAGACGCTGGGTCAGCAGCTTCCACCCGTCAAAATCCTCCTCGTCCAGCCCGTCCTCAAGGGAGATAAGGGGATATTTCTCCGCCAGA
The DNA here is from genome assembly GCA_947630175.1 of uncultured Ruminiclostridium sp. Taxonomy (GTDB): domain Bacteria; phylum Bacillota; class Clostridia; order Oscillospirales; family Ruminococcaceae; genus Ruminiclostridium_E. The sequence goes on from CANRGJ010000003.1 coordinate 211,877, forward strand.
TGCTCCCAGTAGTCGATAAGCTGTGCGGAGGTGTATTCCCTCTTGCTTTTGGGAAGAGTGTATTTTCCCGTTTCCCCTGATTTCCATTCCGATGCGGCGGCGTCCATAGCTAAAGCAAAATGCTTTTTCGGCTCATATCCCGCCTTAAGTCCCGCCGCCATAATAAGCTCCAGAGCCTCAGCGTCAGTGGTAAGATCGGGAGCAAAGCCGCCCTCGTCCCCCACGGCGACGGAAAGCCCCTCCGCTTTCAGCAGTCCTGCCAGCGAATGATATATCTCGGTGCACATTCTCATACATTCTTTAAAAGAGGGCGCGCCTATGGGCACAAGCATAAATTCCTGAACGTCCAGCCCGTTGTCTGCGTGTGCGCCGCCGTTTAAAATATTCATCATAGGCAAAGGGAGGGTGTGCGCGTTCACCCCGCCAAGAAAGCGGTACAGCGGCATTTTGAACGACAGCGCCGCCGCCCTTGCGCAGGCGAGGGAAACCGCAAGTATAGCGTTTGCGCCTAACTTTTTCTTTTCGGCAGTGCCGTCCAGCTCCCTCATCACACAGTCCACCTGATAGGTGTCAGCGGCGTTTTGTCCCCTCAGCCCGTCGGAAATTATCGTTTTGATGTTCCCCACCGCCTTGTAAACGCCTTTCCCGCCGTATTGATTGTCCCCGTCACGCAGCTCGTGTGCCTCGAATTTTCCCGTTGACGCTCCGCTGGGAGCAGCGCCGATGGCTCTCGTTCCGTCCGCCAGAGTTACCTCCGCCTCCACGGTGGGATTTCCCCTTGAATCGAATATCTGACGCGCGGTTATCTCCTGAATGCAGGTCTTAAGCTCTTTCATCTTGTTTCCCCTTTCGGAATGTTTGTTTTCCCATAGTTTTAGCGAAAGCTGTAAAATTATGCAAATCGTTGAAAATCTGCCCGTGAAAGTCAGAACATTTGTTCTTGCAGAATATTGACTATTTATTTTATTAGTGATATACTTTGTGTAACAATGAAAACAGTATTCTGTCCACAGTTGAGAAAAAGGGAGGGGTCGGCTTGCAGAATATACTTATTGCAGGAAAAACCCCGCAGGTATGCGAAAACATAGCCGCCCTGCTCACGGAACAGGACTGCCGCACGGTGAACGTCACCGACGGCGTTCGCGCCCGCAGTATGGACGCGGACGTTTTCGACGTGATAATCCTTTCCACCCCGCTGTCCGACGAGTTCGGGCTCGACCTGCTGGCGGAGCTGAGAGGCAAGACCAACGCCGCCTTTATCGTTCTCACGAAAAACGAAATCGCCGACGAGGTGCAGAAGAAAATAAAGTTCACAGGCGCTTTCGTTATAGGAAGACCCTGCGGCAAAGGCGCTCTTGTGCAGGCTCTCCGCTTTGCCGACGTGGCGGGAGAGAGCATAAAGCGCCTTGAGGAAGAAAAAAACAAGCTGAACAAACAGCTTGAGGACGTCAAAGTCACCGCCAGGGCAAAAGCCTGCCTTATGGAATATCTGAACCTCACGGAGGAACAGGCTCACCGCCATATCCAAAAGCAGGCGATGGATATGAGGAAGACCCAGAGAGCAGTGGCGGAAGACATACTGAAAATGTACGACAAAAAATAGTTTAAAGTGCAGAGTGCAAAGTTAAGAGTTGTGGAATTTTTCGCCTTTGGCGAAAAATGGATTTGAAATGACAGGTAAAAATTTGCAGGCGGCAATTCTAAATCTATCGCCGCAGGCGATACCACAACTTTGCACTTTACACTCTTAACTGTAAACTGTAAAATTGGGGGTATTTTTATGGCACAACTTAACGATCACTTTCTCGACCTTAAGGAAAACTATCTTTTCAAGGAAATAAGCCGTCAGGTGAACGAATACGTTTCTGCTCACCCGGACTGCAAGCTGATAAAAATGGGTATAGGCGACGTTACTCAGCCTCTTGCTCCCGCCGTTGTGACGGCTATGGAAAAGGCCGCCGCAGAAATGGGGAAGAAAGAAACTTTCCGAGGCTATGAGGACAGCGGTCAGGGCTATGATTTCCTCCGCGAGGCGGTAAAGGGCTATTACGCCAAGCGGGGCGTGGAGCTTGACTGCGAGGAAATTTTCATCAGCGACGGCGCAAAGTCCGACAGCGGGAACATAAACGACATTTTCTCCGAGGAAAATACCGTCCTCGTCACCGACCCCGCTTACCCCGTTTACGTTGACTCCAACACAATGGGCGGGAAGAAGATACTTTACGCCGACAGCACGCCTGAAAACGGCTTTGCGGCTATGCCCCCCGAATTTCCCGCAGACCTTATATATCTCTGCTCTCCCAACAATCCCACAGGCTCGGTATATACAAAGGAACAGCTTGAAAAGTGGGTGGAGTACGCTTTGAAAAACAAGGCGGTCATTATCTTCGACGCCGCTTACGAGGCGTTCATCACCGACCCCGCCCTGCCCCACAGCATTTTTGAGATAGAGGGCGCAAAGGACTGCGCAATCGAGATAAGCTCCCTGTCCAAGACGGCGGGCTTTACAGGCACCCGCTGCGGCTATACCGTTATCCCCTCTCAGCTCACGTTTACCGCTTCCGACGGCACTGCTTACAGCGTGCGCAAGATATGGGCAAGGCGTCAGGGCAGTAAGTTCAACGGCGTTTCCTACCCCGTTCAGAGGGCGGCGGAGGCGGTATTTACCGAGGAGGGACTTGCCCAGTGCAGGCAGACCATAAAGGGCTATCTTGACAACGCCGCAATTATGGCGGAAACCTTTACAAAGCTGGGGATAGAGTTCACAGGCGGACTTAACAGCCCCTATATCTGGTTCCGCTGTCCCAACAATATGGACAGCTGGGCGTTTTTCCGCAAACTGCTTGAAGAAGCTGAAGTTGTTGGAACTCCCGGTGCAGGCTTCGGCAAAAACGGCGAGGGCTGGTTCAGAATGACCGCGTTCGGCTCTCGTGAGAACACTGCTGAAGCAATGCAACGGCTGGAAAAAATGCTAACAACTTGACAGTTGACAGTTCACAGTGCAAAGTGTACAGTTGTGGAGTTCAGTACTTCCGCCGAGGGCGGAAGTACGATCCAACATTGCTTGAATTGCCCTAAAGGCAATTCATATTGCTCCGCAATACCGCAATATTGGACATCGGCTATGCCGAAAAACGGATTTGAAATGACAGGCAAAAATTCGCAGGTGGTAATTCTAAATCTATCGCCGCAGGCGATACCACAACTTTGCACTTTACACTTTACACTGTGAACTGTAATGTTGCGTTTTTGTAATTTAAATGTCACTGAAAAGTCATTTTTCCTATGTATACTTTGTCACAAAAGCACAAAGGAGAAATGACAGTGAAAAAACCGAGGATAAGCGTTATTATTCCCGTGTATAACGGGGAAAGCTACATAAGCAGATGTTTAAATTCCTTAAAAGTCCAGACCTTTTCGGACTTTGAGGCGATAATAGTTGACGACGGCTCAACGGACAATTCCGCCGTCCTTGCAGAGAAATTCACCATGGATAGCCGCTTTTCCCTCCTCCGACAGGAAAACACGGGAGCAGGCGGAGCGAGAAACGCCGCCCTTTCCCACGCCGTGGGAAAGTACGTGACCTTTCTTGACAGCGACGACGCATTAACGCCTGGCTGCCTTGAAAAGCTTTACGCCGCCGCAGAGGAAAACGACGCGGATATGGCGATATGCGGCTATTACATATACAGCGGCGAAAAGCTCAGCCCCAAAAGACTGGTAAAAGCAAGGGGCGTTTATCCCGCCGAAAAAATTCTCGGCTCAATGGTGAGAGATATAACGGTGAAAAGCAATATCTGCGGCAAAATATACAAGCGGGAGCTTTTCACGGAAAATAATATTCTTTTCCCACTTCATATGTTCGAGGACAGCGAGATAGTTCCCCAGCTTACCGCCCGCGCAAAGAACGTCGCCGTGATAAAGGAACGGTGCTATCTCTACACCCGCAGGAACGGCAGTACCACCTCAATGTCCACCTTTCAGAGCGTTGAGGATTATTCCCTTGCAAGGAGGAACGCCCGCCTTGCTTTAAAGAAAATGGGCGTAAAACTGCCAGCTTCAATGCTTTTCAACGCCGCCCAGACTGCGGCGACAACATATTTTCTGCACGCGCGGCTTGAGCTTGGAGAGATAATAAGCGCCCTGATAGGCGGCACAAACGAGGATACAGTCAAAAACAACCTTTCCGCAAGCTCATAACAAGGAGGAAAAAATGCAGACCCCTGCAATAAGCGTTATCGTTCCCATATATAAAGTAGAAAAATATCTGCGCCGCTGTCTTGATTCCGCGGCAAAGCAGACCTTTCAGAATTTTGAAGTGATAATGATAGACGACGGCTCTCCCGACGGTTCGGCGGAGGTAGCCCTTTCCTATACCGATGACCCCCGTTTTCGCCTGATACGGCAGGAAAACAGCGGCGTGGGCGCAGTTAGGAACAAAGGTATCCGTGAGGCGAGGGGAGAATATATCGCCTTTCTTGACGGAGACGACGCTTTCGCCCCCGACCATCTGGAAAAGCTGTATTCCGCCGCAAAAGCCGCCGACGCGGACGTAGTGTGCTGCGGCTACTGCTGCTGCGACGAGAACGGCGAGCACCTGCGCTCCAGCAAGATAATCCACCACGGCGGAGTTTTCTGCACCGACAGCATTATGGGAGCAGTGCTGAGGGATATTTCCATAAGGAGCTACCTGTGGAGCAAGCTGTGGAGAAAAAGCCTTTTCACCCGCAACAACATCTTTTTCCCCAAAATGACCTTTGAGGACACCTACATTATCCCCATACTGTTCTACTATTCGGAAAAAACCGCCGTTATAGGCGACAGGACCTATATCTACACCTGCCGCAACAACAGCATTACAGGTCTTACCGACATAAGCTGCATAGGGAATTACCTTGAAGCCAACCGCTACGTTGAGGATTTCTTCGTAAGCGCCCCCGAGGCGGATTTTTACAGGAAGGACCTTGTATTCCGCAGGATAAAGACGGTGCTCGTCACGTTCTGCTGGCTTTTCGTCAGAGTCTGGCGGGCAAGAACGCTGGAGGGCTTCGGCTACAATCTGGGAAAAATAGCGGCGTTCGCAGTAAGGAAAAATTCTGCAAAAGCGACAAAACCACAACGAAAGATAAGTTGACAGTGTACAGTTGACAGTTGACAGTTGTGGAGTTTTTGCTTCGCAAAAATTATTTGAATAAAAAGTGCTGATTTAAGGGTAAACCTCTAAATCAGCACTTGTCATTTCAAATCCATTTTTCGCCAAAGGCGAAAAATACCACAACTGTACACTGTCAACTGTCAACTGTCAACTTTAATTTCCGTTCCTTCAGGCATCTCCCCCGTAAACTTCACCTTCCCCTTCCTCATCTCTCCTCCCAGCAGTCCCTCAAAAATGCACTTCCAGTACCACGCCGCTGCTCCCGTGTACATCGACCAGCCGCCCCTGCCGTAACAGTGGGGATTGGTGTAAATATCCGCCGTGATGAAGTACGGCTCTCTGCCGAAAGCAGGCGGCTTTTTGGTGGGGTCAAGCATTTTCAGCAGACGGACGCCACGATCCCTCTGCCCCATTTTGAAGCAGGCGAGGCAGTACCATACTGCGGCGTGGGTGTATTGTCCGCCGTTTTCTCTCAGTCCCTCCGGGTAGTACATAACGTAGCCTGGCTTCTGCCTGCTTTTTTCGGGGGAAAACGGGGGAGAGAACAGCTTGATTATCCCGTTTTCCTCGTCCACAAGCTCGTTGTAGGCGGTGTTCATAGCCGTTTCGCACCTTGAAGCGTCAGGCAGTCCGCACAAAACGGAAAACGCCTGTGGAAGCAGGTCTATGCGGCAGGCGTCACATTCCGCCGCACCCATTTTTTCCCCGTTGTCGTAAAAGGCACGGATATACCTGTCGCCGTCCCAGCAGCTCTCCTCCACCGAAACGGTGAGCTGTGACACCCGCTTTTCCAGCTTGTCGGCGTATTCGTCGTCCCGCATTTCCCTTGCGGCGGCGGCGAATTTTTTTCCGCACATTATATAGAACATTGAGAGCCACACGCTTTCGCCTTTGCCCTTTGCGCCCACGTTGTTGTAGCCGTCGTTCCAGTCCCCGCCGCCGATCTTCAGCAGTCCGTTCTCGCCCTTGGAAAAGCCCTTTTCCATCGCCCTCTTACAGTGGGAATAAAGGCTTTCCTTAAAGTCGGAAACTCCCGTCTGAGTAAAGCTCTCCTCCTGCCCCTCCTCTAAAACAGGGGCGGTGCAGTAGGGAAGCTCCCTCTCCCAGAAGCCCTCCTCGCCGATTTTTTCCTGCCAGTCGCAGGCGACGTAGGGGAGCCACAGCAGATCGTCGCTGTAACGTGTCCTTATTCCCGCCTTGACGTCACCAAGAATATGCCACCAGTGGAGAACGTCCCCCTCGGGGAACTGACTTTCACAACAGCGGTAAATATGCTCCTTTGCAATATCGGGGTCAAAATACGTTATCGCAAGGCAGTCCTGTAACTGGTCACGAAAGCCGTATGCGCCGCCGTTCTGGAAAAATCCCGTCCTCGCCCACAGTCGGCAGGCAAGCGCCTGATGAGGGAGCCAGATATTGAACAGCCTGTTCAGCCCCTCGTCGGGGCTTGAAAGCAGGAAGCGGTTTTTCAAAACGTACCCGCAGGGCTTTCCCTCAAGCCCTCTGACGTACTCTGCCGCTTTGGCGGGATCGTCGCAGTACCCCAAAATGAACCTTATTCGCTCCTTGCCCTTTGGCGGGAGCTTGAGGGGAACTATCAGTGATACTATCTCGCAGTAAGTCCTGTCTAATCGTTCCCTTGCGGAGGAAAAGTCCCCCGCGTCAAAGGCGCTTTCCTTTGTGAGAAATTTTGCCGCTTTGGAACAGCAGACAGCCATTCCCCCGTGAAAATACGGGTCAAGGGGATTTACCACCGTGACGGCGTTGTTTTCACCAAAGCAAACGGCGTAGGAAGCCCCGCTGTCCCCGCCTAATACAGGCTGAATACGGTAGCACAGGCGAATTTCCGCCGCCTTGTCCCCGCCGTTTTCCAACGTCAGGTCTATCACCTTTCCCATTCCCTCAGTATAGACCTGCTCGCGGACGCGGCAGGAAAGCCCAGCCGCAAGCCCCTCCCACCTGCAATCGGACGGAGAGAAAAACGCCCTGCTCCCCCTTATCAGGTCGAAGAACCGCCCGCCACGCTCTATCAGCAGAAGCTCGCCCCTGTTGTCACGGATAGGGTCGTTGTTCCAGGGGGTCAGCTTGTTTTCACGGCTGTTTTTCGCCCAGGTGAAGCCAAGGCTGTTCTGTGATACCAGCGTGCCGAAATCCTTGTTCGCCATCACGTTGCACCGTATGGGGGCGGAGGAGGACACGACGTAGCCATCTTCCGTAAATCCGTCCTTTTCCTCTTTATGGAACGAGGGGAGTATGGGCAGTACAGGCGGCTCCTTTTTCCTTGCGGGCGGCTCGCCTATTTTTATCACCCTCGCCGCCAGAGCGTACACCAGTGTAAGCTCCTCTTCCGACAGCTCCGCCGTTATCAAGGCGTAGCCACAGCCGTTCATCTGCTGTTCAGCCGCCTTTTTCTGCAAGCCGTCGGCGCATAACGCCACCAGGTCGCAGTTTATTCCCCCCTGCTCCAGTCCCCCTTTCATACGGACTCCGCAGGCGGCGGTATCGCTGTCGTAAACGAACACCAGCAGGGGAATATCCCCCGAGATGCCGTATTTCCACAGACCGTGGCGGGAAAGTACGTTTTTCCCCCTCGCCTTTATTATCTCCTCCTGCTCCGTTTCACCGTAAAGCAGGGCGGGGAGCGCCTTTGCCGCCATTGAGCCGTGGAGTGTTGACAATGACAGCGGGGGCGGCGCAAAGGGTTCGCTTTCCGAAATTCCCTCTTTGCGCAGTTTTTCCGCACCCCTGACCGCTTGCTCCACGGTATCTCCGTAGCGGAAGAAAAGAACCTGCTCCCTGCTCTCCCCTGCGTCAAGGCTTATCGCCGCCTTGATAAACAGGCAGGGATAGGGCAGACTGCTGTCTACGTTCTCCCTTATCAGCGCATTTTGGAAGAATGAAAAGGGTCTGCTGTCCGTGCATTTTTCCCTTGAAAGGCAGTAGGTCATATCCTCCTTTTTCATAAATCCCACGGCGCAGGCAAAGGATCTGCCACCGTTCCTGTCGTTCCTCCACAGCAGGAAAAGGTCCTTTTCCCTGTCGTATCTTACGTTCATAAACATATCCATAAATACGGGGTGGGCGCGGTAGTCCCGTTCCGCCGCAAACACGGGCTGACAGTAAGCGCAAAGGGTGAGCAGTTTTTTGCTCTTTCCTCTGTTTACAGCCTTGAATTTGCGTATCTCCCCGTTATTTTTTATATCCGCGCTCACCGTCATTGAAAGGAAAAGCTCCTTGTCCCTGAGGGAATATTCGCTTTCCTCCGAGGAAAAGACGGTTTTAAGCTCCCCGCTTCCGTCCCCCGTATAAAGGAAAGGATAAATTTTCTTTTCCGTACAGTAGCCGAAGAAAGAGCCGCCGTTCTCCCGTCCGCCAAAAGCGGTCTTTCCGTCAAAACAGCAGTATGATCTTCCGTTTGCACTGTTGTAAACGGACAGCTTTCCCCCGCCTAAAATGTTCACGGGAGAATTTTTCAGGGAATGTCTTGTTATCTCCTCCCTCAGTGCAGGGGGCTTAAGCTCTCCGCTTTTCCGCTTTAACGTTTTCAGCACCTTTTCGCCTGCCATAACACGTTCCTCCAACAGCTCCTCGGCTCTCCTCATCTTGTCGTCGCTGAGGAACAGCCTTGAGCAGATATTGTCCGCCAGAGCGTTTGCGGCTCCCGCAATGCTCATTCCCACGTGGTGAGCCATATGACTTTTGACTATCGCTTTCGTCCCCACACGCTGAGGGGTATAGTCCACCGCCTCGTAAAAGCCGAATTCGTGGTCGTAAGCTCCCTCTTTTTTCAGCTTTGCCAGATTGTTCCAGCTTTCATACGGCTCTCTCGACAGGGTGAGAAAGCTGGAATAAGGACTCACAACTCTCTCCCTGTCCATTCCGTCCTTTAAAGCGGTGGTCTGCACGCCGTGGGCTTTGTACTGAAAGTTCAGCTCGCCGTCAAAGGCGTAATATCCGCTTTCGGAAATGCCGAAAGGCTCGCTCCTCCGCTTTTGACAGTGAAAGGCAAATTTCAGCGCCTCATAGCTCATACTCCCCTCCTTTGAAGTCAACAGCAGTTCGGGCATATAAAACTCGAACATAGTCCCCGTCCAGGCGACTGCCCCCGCATATCTTCCGCTTCTTGACATGGTTCGGGAGAGCGCCCGCCAGTGTTCTTTCGGCGCCTGCCCCGTTGCAATGGCGTAATAGCTTGTCAGTCTCGCCTCCGACATCAGCATATCGTAGCGGTGAGGGGACAGCTTTTGCGTGCTTTCGTCAAAGCCTATGCTGAACAGCTTTCTTTTTTTGCAGTAAAAGGCGGCAAGGTCGGTCTGCTCCGCTATTTTTTCGCACCTTGCGGCAAGAAGCTCCCCGCCCTTTACCCTTTTCAGCATTTCCTTGACGGCAATAAGACAGCAGACGAAATTCCCGCTGTCCACGGTGGAAACAAAGGAGGAAACGGGGGCAAGCTCCCTCACGTCATACCAGTTGTACAAATTCCCCCGCCACTTTTTCAGCCTTTCCACCGTGTCAAGGGTCTGCCCAACCCGCTGAATAAATTCCTCCTCCGAGATTATCCCCAGCCCGCATACGCAGGCAGCGGACAGTAGATACATTCCTATATTTGTGGGAGAGGTGCGGGGGCACACTCTGTAAACGGGATAATACTGCACGTTGTCAGGGGGCAAAAACCTCGTTTCCGCCGTTGTGTAGGCGGTGTAAAAGCTGAACATCTTTTCCGTTTCGCAAAGCAGCTCCGCCCTCTGCTCTTTTTTAAGTCCCCTGCGCCCGCTGTTAGCAGGCTTATCCCAGTACACCAGCGCAGGAAAGCCGCCGCACATTATCAACGCCGCAACTACCGAACAGCTTTCCCCGTAAATACAGCACCCCAGCAGTAAAAGCGACAGTATAAAACCGGGCAGCAGTCCCCAGACTCCCCCTTTAAAAGCTGTGCGCTCTAAAAGTCCGCTGGTGGTCCACTGAAGCAGATTTTTCTTTGTGACAAGATTTCTCCAAACCGTTTTCCACAAGGCGTCAAGGGAAACCAACGCCGCTTTGGGAAGGGTCATAAGTTCCGCCAGCGCCCTTAATGCGATCTGCGACGTTTCGCTGATTATTGGGGAATAAAACCGCCTCGTTACCCCAAAGGCAAAGCCCCTCTGTACTGCGGCGGCAAGCGGCGGCAGAAATGGGAGCAAAGCGGCAAGATACGCCCCCGCCGCCAGCGCAGAGCCGTTGCTTACAAAGCAGGAGAGGAAAAACATCGCCATTATCAGCGGCGGATTTATCCCACGCCTGAAATTATCCAGCAGTTTAAAGCGTGTCAGCGGGGAAAAGCCCTTTTTAAAAAGGAACCGCAGATTTTGAAAATCCCCTCTCAGCCAGCGGTGAGAGCGCTTGAAAAAGGAGCGTGACGAGGCGGGAAAGCTGTCGGAAAATTCCGCCTCCCCGTCAAACGCCACATTGCACAGTCCCCCCTCCAGTATGTCGTGGGACAGCACTCTCTCGGCGGGAAAAGCGCCCTTGCAGTTTTTCAGAAAGGAGTCCTTTTTTATCAGCCCTTTCCCGCAGAAGATGCCCTCGCCGAAGCAGTCAAAGTAAAACTCCCCACAAAAGCTGTCGTAGGCGGAAATACCGCTGACGCCGCCGTTCCCCGCCATAATGCGGGCAAAGGGCGTTTTCAGCGTGGAGGAAAGGTCGCTCCCGCACCTTGGCGCAATAATGCCGTATTCCTCGTTCAGCGGGTGGATAGCGGCGGAGATAAGCTCCCTCACGCTGTCCATCAGCGGCACTGTGTCAAAGTCCAGCGCCGTTAAAAAAACACAGCTTTTCAGTTCATCGGCGTTCCCGCTGACGTAGCGGAAATCCCCCTTTTTTCCGTCCATAAAGGTGAGCAGCTCCTCCACTGCTCCCCGCTTTCGGTCAAAGCCCTGCCACATTTCCATAGTGGGGCTGTATTTTCTTTTTCTGAAAATAATTATGCTTTGGGGAAAAATTTCCTCTTTCAGCCTGTCTGCGGCGGAAAAAAGCAGATCGTCGGCGGGGATCTCCTCCTCCTTTGCGGCAGGCAGGTCGCACAGCAAAGCAAAAACTATCCCTTTCTGAGGATTTTTCAGCTTTGCGGTGAAAAGATTTTTCAAAGCCTGTTCAAGGCTGTTTTCGTCTGAAACCAAAGCGGACAGCACGCAGGCGGTCTTTCCCTCGGCGGGGATCTCCTCGCCTATCTCTATTTTCGCAAGCCTGTCCGACCTTGCCCGCCTTGCCGCCGCCATATCCGCCAGCGGCTTCACAGCGCCCACAGCGGGGAAAAACACAAGCAGTGAAAACCACAAATTTGTCAGCAGTCCCACTCCAACCGACAGCAAAGCGCTGATTATCATCAGCCACCAGAAGTATTTTCCGAAGCTTATATAGGGAAAAACGCGGCGATAGTCCGTTTCTATCACCTTGCCCAGATGTTCGCCGCTTTTTATACTGCGGCTCACCAGCTCCCTGGTGTATTTTTCCTGCTCTATCCCCGCCGCCCGTGATATTGCCGCGGCGTGAGCGCGGTAAGTTCTTCTTGTGGAACGGGTGGAGCGACAGTATACCTCGTCCTGACGGAAAGCGCCGTCCATCTGGCTCAGCTCCTCAAGCCTTTCAAAATCCACGTCCAGCAGGGCGTACATTTTGCTCAGATATTTTTCCCCCTCCCCCGCCTTGTCCTGCAAGGCAAAGGAAATAAGGCAGAAACGGCTGGTCCACATAAGACTGCTCAGCTCTTCCTCGCTTATATATCGGGTCAGCTTTTCCTTTTGTATCAGCTCGCAAACGCTTTCGTCGGAAATTTCGCTTAAAGCGGCCACCTTTGCTCCCAAGGGCGGCAAGCCCTCCTCAAGGGGAAAAAACTGCCCTGCGGCGGTTTTTGTCAATTCCTGCAGCTGTGACTCGAAAAGGCGGTTTTCCCGCAAGCCCTCCCGTTCCTCAAGCTGTCTGCGCATCTTTTTCAGTTTTCCTCTCAGCTTTCTGCCGTTTATCAGCGTTGAATGTGTCATTTGTGATTTTCCTTTCCTGAAAGGGATATTCACCTTGTATTATCTCCCCCGCAGGCGGAAAAATGCAAAAATATGCGGCTTTGTGAATTTCAGGTGAAATGGAGTGAAATTTTACCATTGCTACTTGAAATTTTTTCCCGCATATTGTATAATAATATTTATATAATTTGAACAAAAATAAAACAGAACAACCGTAAGGAGATAACGATGGCTGCCAAAAAGAAAAAACAGGACGTTTCCGTTATTATAATAACCGTTGTAGCGGCGGTCCTTGCAATAGCCGCAGTAATTTTCCTAATCTGGACCTTTTCAGGCGCTAACAGCGGCGGCGAGGGGGACGTTACTACCACCGAGGAAAAATTCGCTCCCACTCAGGAGCTTATCGACGAAACTGAGAAAGAGGCTTACCGCCTCGTTCAGGACAACTACAAGATATACTGCCTGCTCACTATGGGCATGAACGTGGAGGAGGAGCCTTACGGCAACAAGCCGGAGGACGGCTTCTACACCTGCATAAGCGATGAATTTAAGACCTTTGCCGACTGGTCGGAGCTGGTGAGAAACACCTACACCGAGGCGGCGGCAGTCAAGGTGCTTTCCGACCCGTTCGGAAAGGGCGTCGTTTACGGCGACGACAACGGCGTTCTGGGACTTTCCGAAGATTTTGTCCCCTCCGACCCCGACCCATTGTGGGAGGGACAGCTCCAGTACGTCTGCACCCCGCTTTCCGAAAGCGAGTGCAAGTTAGAGCTTACCCTCACCGATAAAACCACCAATGAAAAGGTGAACAAGGAAATGACTATGGAACGGGAAAACGGCGTTTGGAAGCTCACCGAGCTGGTATACTGATGAAAGAGAATCCCTTTTCCGTCTACGCCGTGGTGAGTCAGGTGGGATTTATGGTTATTGCTCCTCTCCTGCTGTTCATCTGGGGCGGCTCGTGGCTTATCGAACGGTTTTCCCTGCCTCAGTGGCTGATGATAATTTTCGTTATCTTAGGGATAGGCACGATGATCTCCTCGGTGGGAACTTATCTTGCAAAGCTGATGAAAAAATACGGAAAAGACGAGGACGACCCGAATTCCAAGCTGAAGCACGACGTTAAGGACCACGACTTTTACAGTTGACAGTGTACAGTGTACAGTGTACAGTTGTGGTATCGCCTGCGGCGATTGATTTAGGATTGCCGCCTGCAAATTTGTACCTGTCATTTCAAATCCGTCCGCGAAGCGGACTCCACAACTGTCAACTGTCAACTGTACACTGTCAACTCTGTCACCGCCTGTTTTTATTTCTATGAAACATAAACCAACCAACCCCGCTTACGGGGAACTTAAAAATATGCTCCCCTCATTCCTGATAATAAACGGGCTTATCCTTATGGGGCTTTCCCTTTACGGCGTGTTTCAGGGGCTGACGTGGAGAGCGTTAACGGGGCTTTTTATGGGGAATGCCCTTTGTATCGCCAACTTTATCCTTGCGGGAGCGTCGGCGGCAAGCGTTGTGGCGAAAGCGAACGCCAAGCAGGGACGCTTTTCCGCTAATCTGTCCTACGGCGCAAGGTATCTGGGGCTGGCGGCGATAATTATAGCGGGGCTTTATTTCAAGCTGATAGATATTATCCCCACCTTTCTCCCCTTGTTTATACCAAAAATTTACTACACACTGACGTACGTATTTATGAAAGATCCCGATAAAAATTACAGCGAAAGGAAGTGACGGCTGTGAATATAACGGGAAATATGCTGCTGGCAGAGAGCTTTTCCGTCAGCGGAGCGCTTAAATCGGCGGAATTTCAGCTTTTCGGCTTCACCGTCGTTTTGTCCGAATCCGTTGTGGTAGAGTGGATAGTTATGCTTATACTGGGCGTGCTGTTCTTCGTTCTGGGAAGGAACCTGAAGGTCCGTCCCACCTCAAGGCGGCAGGTGATAGCGGAATATATCGTTACCACCTTCAGCGGTATGGTGAACGATTCCATGGGCATAAGCTACAAAAAATACACCCCTTACATCGGAGCGCTTTTCTGCTTTTCAATGGTGTCCAGCCTTATGGGACTTTTAGGACTGCGTGCACCCACCGCTGACATCTCCGTGGTGGGAGCATGGGCGATAATCACATTTATTTTGGTGCAGTTCAACCGCGGAAAGACAGGCGGTGTAAAGGGCTATTTCAAGAGCTTTATCGAGCCTTTGCCCTTTATGCTCCCTTTTAACATAATCGGTGAGATAGCGAACCCTATGTCGCAGGCGCTCCGTCATTTCGGAAATATCGTTTCGGGAATGGTCATCGGCGGACTTGTTTATTTCGCACTGGGCAGCTTCGCCTACGGGCTTCCCAGCATAGGCGTTCCCGCCATACTTTCCCTTTACTTCGACCTTTTCTCCTCGGTAGTCCAGGCGTACATCTTTGTGACGCTGACTATGAGCTATGTTGCTATGGCTGAGGTGGAATAAAAGTGTACCATTCAGCGGTCAATACACAGTGCAAAATGCACAGTACACAATAGTGGAGTTTTTCGCCTTTGGCGAAAAACAAATTTAAAATTCATCGCCGCAGGCGATAACCACAATTGAGTATTTTGCATTGTACACTTTGTTTTGCAATACACAGTGCAAAATGCACAGTACACAATAGTGGAGTTTTTCGCCTTTGGCGAAAAACAGATTTAAAATTCATCGCCGCAGGCGATACCACAATTGAGTATTTTGCATTGTACACTTTGTATTGAAACCCGTGGTTTCAAATAATCTGCATATAAATCCCTACAACCCTATAAAAAATCACAACAAAAAAATTATTTTTCGGAGGTATTTATGGAACAAGCAATCGTACTTGGCGCATCTGCAATAGGAGCAGGACTGGCAATGATAGCGGGTCTGGGCCCCGGTATCGGCGAAGGCATCTGCGGCAGCAAGGCAGTTGAGGCAGTGGGAAGACAGCCCGAGGCGTCTGGCATTATCACAAGAACAATGATAATCGGCGACGCTCTTGCGGAAACGACAGGTCTTTACTCCCTGCTGATAGCAATACTGCTTATGTTCGCAAATCCCTTTATAGGTCAGCTTAACGTTTAACTTGAGGAGTCTTGATATGTTTAATTTGCTTGCGGAAAGCACGCAGACCTATCTCCCCTTTGTGGACATACGTCCCAGCACCATAGTCTTCACCCTGATAAACACGCTGATAATCTTTCTGCTGTACCGCTTTTTACTGCATAACAAGGTAATGGCGGTGATGGACAAGCGCAGAGAGACGATAAACGCCGAAATGGACGCCGCTGAGGCGGCAAAGCAAGAGGCGGAGCAGGTGAAGGCGGAATATACCGAAAAGCTGGAGCAGTCCAACGCTCAGGCGGAGCAGATAGTTGCCGCCGCCGTAAAGAAAGCGTCCGACCGTGAGGCGGAGATAATCGCCGAGGCAAACCAAGCCGCCGCCCGTATGAAACAGCAGGCGCAGGAGAGCATTGAGCTGGAAAAGCGCCGTGCCTTGAACGAGGTGAAGGATCAGATATCCGAGGTAGTGGTGCTTGCCGCCTCAAAGGTCTGCGAAAAAGAGATAAGCGAAGAGGACAACGCCCGCCTGATAGACAGCTTTATCGTCAACGTGGGAAAAAGCGAGGAATGACCTATGGATTCAGTTGAGAGAAATTATTCCGACGCTCTTATAGCCGCACTTGAAGAAAACGGCGAATCCTTACAGCAGGCGAAAGAGGAGATACGGACAGTTCAGACGGCTGTATCCGAAGCGGACGGCTTTGTGAAGCTGATGAACGCTCCCACCGTTTCCTTTGAGGAAAAGCTGTCGGTGATACAGGACGCCTTTGATGGCAAGGTATCGCGGACGATGTTTAATTTCCTTTGCGTTCTCACCGAGGGGAAAAGGTGGAGCGAATTTGATCGGATATGCAGGCGGTTTTGCTCACTTTGCAACGAAAAGCTGGGCGTTGCTGAGATAACCGTTACCTCTGCGTTCCCTCTGACCGCCGAACAGCGGGAAAAAATAAGGGGAAAAATGTCGGAAATTATCGGAAAAGAGATAATTATGACGGAAAAGACCGACAAAAGCATTATGGGCGGCATAATTGCCGACTATGGCGATACAAGGCTTGACGGAAGCGTGAAGACGAAGCTGGAGAATTTGAGGGACAGCCTGTTGGCAGTTGAAAGTTAAGAGTGCAGAGTGCACAGTTAACTGAATTATGGGGTTTACCATGATACTTTCACGGTCTTGGTTTGGAAAGCGGTGCTTTTGGAGAACGGGTATCACAGCTTTTCACTTTTGTGCTGTGCATACCAGTTTCACGCCAGCGCCCCACCCTCCCACCCCCACACCCTTCCCTTTACCCATAACTTTTCACTTTTCACTTTACACTGTGCACTGCCAAGCTCCCGCCCTCTGAAAGGAAAATTTTTGGAAAAATTTTCCTCTCAGACTCTCTTTCAAAAACTTTTTCTACTCGCTTCGCTCGCTTTTTATTTTAAAATAACTAACTACTAATAACCAAAAACTAACAACTAAACGGAGTTTACTATGAATCTTCGTCCTGACGAAATAACCGCAATACTTAAAAACCGAATAAAAGAATTTGACAGCAAGATATCCCTCACCGATACGGGAACAGTCATCACCGCAGGCGACGGTATCGTGAATATCCACGGGCTTGAAAACTGTATGCTCAATGAGCTGTTACAGTTTGAAAACGGCGTGCAGTGTATGGCGCTGAATCTGGAGCAAGGCTCCGTGGGCGCAGTAATGCTGGGTCCCGACGACGATATAAAGGAAGGCTCTGTTGTCAAAAGAACGGGAAATATCATCTCCGTCCCCGTGGGTGAGGAGCTTTTAGGCAGAGTTCTGAACCCGCTGGGTCAGCCCATAGACGGCGGCGGAGCGATACTGACCCAGGAGCGCCGCCCTATTGAAAGGATAGCTCCCGGAATAATCACAAGAGAACCTGTAAGCGTGCCCCTGCAAACGGGTATCAAGGCGATAGACAGTATGATACCCATAGGCAGAGGTCAGCGTGAGCTTATCATCGGCGACAGACAGACGGGTAAGACGTCTATTGCCATAGATACTATAATAAATCAGAAAAACACAGGCGTATACTGCATTTATGTTGCAATAGGACAAAAGGCGTCAACTGTTGCCACCGTTGTGGAACAGCTTAAATCGGCGGGAGCGATGGATTATACTATCGTGGTTTCAGCCGCCGCTTCCGACCTTGCGCCGCTTCAGTATATCGCGCCCTATTCGGGCTGCGCTATGGGCGAATACTTTATGGAAAAGGGGAAAGATGTGCTTATCGTTTACGACGACCTGTCAAAGCACGCTGTGGCGTACAGAACGCTCTCCCTGCTCCTGAAAAGACCGCCGGGACGTGAGGCGTACCCCGGCGACGTGTTCTATCTCCATTCAAGACTTCTGGAGCGTGCCGCCAACCTGACGGAGGAGTACGGGGGAGGCTCTCTCACCGCACTTCCCATAATCGAAACTCAGGCGGGTGACGTTTCAGCGTATATTCCTACGAACGTAATTTCGATCACCGACGGACAGATATTCCTGGAAACTGAGCTTTTCAACAGCGGCATAAGACCTGCTGTGAACCCCGGCATTTCCGTTTCCCGTGTAGGCGGTAACGCCCAGATAAAGGCGATGAAAAAGGTGTCGGGCACGTTGAAGCTGGAATATTCACAGTACAGGGAGCTGCAGGCGTTCTCCCAGTTCGGCTCTGACCTTGACGCCGATACCAAGGCAAGACTTGCCAAGGGCGAGCGTATCGTTGAGGTGCTGAAGCAGCCACAGAACACGCCTATGGCGGTGGAGGATCAGGTAATAGTAATCTATGCCGTTATCAACAATTATCTCAAGGATATACCCAAGGAAAAGACGGCGGAATATCAGCACGACCTTCTTGAGCGTATGCACAGCCGTTACAGTGAAATTCCTGAGGGAATAGCAAAGGAAAAGGTCCTTTCTCCCGAAAACGAGGAAAAGCTGAAAGCTGCTCTTACCGAGTTCGCCGCAGAATTTGCGGGGAATAATTAAGGAGTAAAGCGCTATGTGGATAATGGACTGCGAAAAAAAGAATCTTGTGGACGCAAAATTTTTTAGCATAAACAAAAACATTGGCGGCGGAAAGGATAAGAAGTGGGTGATAACCGCCTATTCCGAAAGCACTGCCTCTGCTACTCTGACAGGCGTTTCCTGCGCATTTTTTGCGGAGGAGGACAGGGCAATAGCCGAGCTTGAAAAGGTCGCCGCCTTTGCAGAAGCAAATCCCGAAAAGGTATACAAATTTAACAAATAATAACAACTGACGGCTGACAGTTGACAGTGTACAGTGTACAGTTGTGGAGTCCGCTTCGCGGACGGATTTGAAATGACAGGTACAAATTTGCAGGCG
Organism: uncultured Ruminiclostridium sp.; assembly: GCA_947630175.1. Classification (GTDB taxonomy): domain Bacteria; phylum Bacillota; class Clostridia; order Oscillospirales; family Ruminococcaceae; genus Ruminiclostridium_E. The sequence continues at coordinate 230,451 of CANRGJ010000003.1, forward strand.
GCAATCCTAAATCCATCGCCGAAGGCGATACCACAACTGTACACTGTCAACTGTACACTGTCAACCGTACATAGCACACGTTTGCTGTAAACCATCAACTGATAGAAAGGAACCACACATGAAAAAGGCTGCTCTTGCAATAAGTATCGTTGCGCTTGCGATAGCTGCGCTGAACCTTGCGTTCAACATTCTGCTCATACTTAACAAGGAAGAGATATTCCCTCCCAAAAAATATTATTGATATTATCTGAGGTTTAACTATGGCGTCGGGAAATATGAAGGCGATAAAGCGCCGTATAAAAAGCGTCGCCTCCACTATGCAGATAACCAAGGCTATGGAGCTGGTAGCGTCCAGCAAGCTGCGCCGTGCCCGTGAAAAGGCGGAAACAGGCGCGCCCTACTTTGAGAAGCTGTATGAGATGATGACGGAGATAGCTCACACCAGAAAGGACTTTTCCTCCGACTTTACGGAAAAGCGGGAGATAAAAAACCGCCTTTTCATCGTTATTGCGGGGGACAGGGGACTTGCGGGCGGCTATAATGGCAACCTGCTGAAATCCGTCCTTGCTGACTGCGAAGGCGACGAAAACAAGCCCCATATCATAGCGATTGGGCGCAAGGCGGTGGAGTTTTTTGAAAAGCGGGATTTTCCAATAGCGGGAAGATATCCTCTGCTTGCGGAAAGCGCCAAGACTGCCGACTGCGGCGATATTGCCAACATAGCGATAAATATGTACAAAAACGGCGAGGCGGACGAGGTGAAGATATTCTTTACCGCCTTTGTGTCGCCGCTGGTGCAGGACCCTATGTCAATGTCTATCCTGCCCATTGACAGCGACGATGACGAGGAATATCCCACGCTGATAAACTACGACCCGTCCCCCGAGGCGGTGTTTGACAGGCTTGTGCCGAAGTTTGCAATGAGCCTTATCTACTGTGCGCTGAATGAATCCTTTGCCTCGGAGCAGGCGGCAAGGCGCAACGCTATGGAAAACGCCACCGACAATGCGGAGAAGATGACCGACGAGCTGACCCTGAAGTACAACAGGGCAAGGCAGGAGAAGATAACAAATGAGATAAATGAGATAGTGTCGGGGGCGAATGCAATATAGTTGAGAGTTGATAGTGGATAGTTGATAGTTATTTGATTATTCACGGAACCGTTGGGCTGGCACGGACTCAGATTTGAGGTCGTGATTTTGGAGAGTTTTTTTCTCCTTTCCGCACTTTTGTGTGGTGCATACCAGTTTCACGGCTGCGCCCCACCCTCCCACCCCCAACTGCTTCCCTTCAACCTTAACTTTTCACTGCATACTGTACACTGTCAACTGCCAATTCCCCGCTGTTGCCCTTGCGGGCAATACGCTGTAACCTCTGAAAGGATTTCTTTTGAAAAAAGAAATCCTCTCAGGCTCTCCTTAGAAAATTTTCTACTCGCTGCGCTCACTTTTTTATTTTATTTTTTAAATCCCTCGCCGCAGGCGACACCCCCAACTAACTACTAACGACCAATCTCTAATAAACTATTCAGGAGCTTAACTATGAGCACAACTTCACAAAACATAGGCACCGTAGTCCAGATAATCGGCGCGGTGCTGGACATTCGTTTCCCCGCAGGACAGCTCCCCGCCCTGCTTAACGCCGTTGAGATACCCAAGCCCGACGGCAAAAAGCTGGTAGTGGAGGTGGCGCAGCATATAGGCGACGACCTCGCCCGCTGTATCGCCATGGGCAGCACTGACGGCCTTGTAAGAGGGACAAAAGCGGTTGATACGGGAAGATCCATAACCGTACCCGTAGGTCCCGAAACCTTGGGCAGGATTTTCAACCTGCTGGGCGAGGCGGTGGACAACAAGCCTGACCCTCAGACCGCAGAGCGATGGGAAATTCACCGCAAGCCGCCCCAGTACGAGGAGCTTGCCGCCACCACGGAAGTCCTTGAAACGGGAATAAAGGTAGTCGACCTTATCGCACCGTACCTGAAAGGCGGAAAGATAGGACTTTTCGGCGGCGCAGGCGTTGGCAAGACCGTGCTTATAATGGAGCTTATCAACAACGTTGCCAAACAGCACGGCGGAATTTCCGTTTTCTCAGGCGTAGGCGAGCGTACCCGTGAGGGCAACGACCTTTATCGGGAAATGATGGAGTCGGGCGTTATCAACAAGACGGCGCTGGTATACGGTCAGATGAACGAGCCGCCTGGAGCCAGAATGCGAGTTGCGCTTTCGGGACTTACAATGGCGGAATACTTCCGTGACAGAGAGGGACAGGACGTTCTCCTGTTCATAGACAATATATTCAGATTCACCCAGGCTGGCTCCGAGGTATCGGCTTTGCTTGGGCGTATGCCCTCGGCGGTGGGCTATCAGCCTACTCTTGCCACCGAAATGGGCGCGTTGCAGGAGAGGATAACCTCTACGGGAAAAGGCTCTATCACGTCGGTGCAGGCGGTTTACGTTCCTGCCGACGACCTTACCGACCCTGCTCCTGCTACTACGTTTGCTCACCTTGACGCAACGACGGTCCTTTCGCGTTCAATTGCGTCAATGGGAATTTACCCCGCCGTTGACCCGCTGGAAAGCACTTCGAGGATACTCACGCCCGAAATCGTGGGGCAGGAGCATTATCAGGTAGCACGAGCAGTTCAGGGTATTTTGCAGAGATATAACGAACTTCAGGATATTATAGCGATACTGGGTATGGACGAGCTGGACGACGAGGATAAGCTTACCGTCGCCAGAGCAAGAAAGATACAGCGTTTCCTGTCACAGCCCTTCTCCGTGGCGGAGCAGTTCACGGGTATGCAGGGCAAGTATGTGCCGTTAAAGGAAACTATCCGTGGGTTCAAGGAGATAATTGAGGGCAAGCACGACGACCTGCCTGAGTCTGCGTTCCTGTTCGTGGGGACGATAGAAGAGGCGGTGGAAAAGGCGAAAACAGTTGACAGTTGATAGTTAATGGAATTATGGGGTTTACCGTGATACTTTCACGGTCTTGGTTTGGAAAGCGGTGATTTGGGAGAGCGTTTTTTCACAGCTTTTCGCTTTTGTGTTGTGCAGATCAGTTTCACGTCAGCGCCCCACCCTCCCGCCCCCTAACTCTTCCCTTCAACCATAACTTTTCACTTTTCACTTTACACTGTGCACTGCCAAGCTCCCGCCCTTTGAAAGGAAAATTTTTGGAAAAAATTTTCCTTTCAGACTCTCTTTCAAAAACTTTTATTTTTAATTTTTCCAAATCCGTCGCCGCAGGCGACACCACAACTGTACACTGTACACTGTGCACTGTCAACTGCCGGAAGGAGTTTTTATGACCTTATTCCACCTCCAAATCTACACCCCCGACCGTCTGTTCTTCGACGGCGAAACCGAAAACCTCATAGTCCGCACCACCGTCGGCGATAAAGGTATCCTCGCCCGCCATGAACCCTACGTCGCCGCCCTGCCTATCGGCAAGCTGAAAATCAAGCTGAACGGCGAGTTCCGCATTGCCGCCGTGTCCGAGGGCGTTGTCAAGGTTAGTAAGGATAAAACCGTTATCCTCACCCAAAGCTGCGAGTGGGCTGACGAGATAGACATAGAGCGTGCCAACGCCGCCAAAACCGAAGCCGAACAGCTTATGCAGTCCCTTCAAAAAGAAGATAAGGATTACCTCGTTGCGGAATACAAGCTGAAACGCGCCATAAACCGCCTTGAAACCAGTAAGCTGAGATAGCTTGCGAGACAGCATAAAACCGAAAACCACGCATATTTTGCTTCCCATATTCTGATTACCCGAAAGTATTCTTTCGGGTATTTTTTGTACCAAAAAACAGACAGATGAGTTTTCAGCTCATCAGTCTGCGTAAGACGGCAAATTCAAAAAATATAAAGCCTTACGACACAGTTCTGTGTTGAACCGAACATACAATGAGCGGACCGCGCTTTATTGTGCTTAAAAGCTATGATGAAATAATTACAAAGGTCATACTGCTGCTGACGTTTCGTGTTGAATCGGTACGAAATAAAGGTCTGATTATTTTGAGATAGTCCCGAAAAGCTGATAAAGATTTGATGTACTGTGATTTTATCTGTCATTCGGGCAGACATAAGCAAAAAGCAGTTTTTGCTTCGGATAGGTAAAATTTCACCGTCTGTCTGAAAAATTCAGGACTGAGGTCACAAAGTCCGATCCTCAAAGGGAAAGTCGCCCATAAGGTGACGTTTCGTTTGTGGGGCGAAAATACAGCTTGCTTTTCGATGGCGATACTTTTACAGCCGGCGGATGAACTGAGGGGAACTATGTAAGGTAGAAATTTATAATATGTCTAATCAAGATAATGTAACCGAAAAAAGGTTGAAAATTGTTGAATAACGCCTTGACTGCGCCTTCAAAATGTGGTATAATATGTCAAAATGAAGGTCTGAGCGTATGAAAAAGGATCATACTGTTTACTTATGAAAAATTTGAGACAATGCTTCAGAAATGGCAAAAATCCGACCTTTTAATAATGATTCAGGCGGTAAGAAGCCGATATACGCCTGATATTTTGCATAGTCTGTAAGCATATTGATCGGAAAGGATACAATAAAAATTCAATTAAACAATGTAGTTATCATTGTTTTTGGGAATAAATCTTCAGACATTGTTAAATATCATTTGTCACACAAATGATGAAAATATAAATTCAGGAGATGAAAAAATGGCAGACGAAACAACGGTACGTGCAAAAAGAGTATATGAAACCTTATGCGCCGCACTTGGTAAGCATGGCTTGCATTATCAGAAGAATGATGAACAGCTTTGTATCAGTTGCGAAGCGCAGGGAGAGGATCTTCCGATGGAGATCACGATTAACGTAGATGCTAAAAGGCAGCTTATCATACTGCTTTCACATCTTCCGTTTACTATTTCCGAGGATAAGAGGCTGGAGGTTGCAGTTGCGACGAGCATGGTGAACAACTGCTTGGTTGATGGGAGCTTTGACTTTAATATTACTGATGGGCATATGTTTTTCAGAATGACAAGCAGTTTTATTGAAAGCGAAATCGGGGGCGATCTGTTTACCTATATGCTGATGATTTCTTTTAGCACAATTGATGCATACAATGATAGATTTTTAATGCTTGACAAGGGTATGTTAAGCATTGACAATTTTATAAGAAACGAATAATACAGGAGGAAAAAATGGCTGAAGTGAATGAATTGGAGCGTGCAAAAGCAGTCTATGCTGATCTTTGCTCGGCACTTGAAAAAAGGGAATGGAATTATCAAAAGCACGAGGACGATCTTGTAGTTACATTTGGTGTTTCCGGAGAAGATATTCCTATGGAATTTATCATTGCGGTAGATGCAAAACGCCAGTTGCTCCGAGTCCTTTCAAAGCTTCCTTTTACCGTTCCGGAAGATAAAAGAATGGAATTGGCGATTGCAACATGCGTTGCGTCCAACGGGCTTGCTGACGGCAGCTTTGATTATGATATTGCAAGCGGGACCATTATGTTCCGATTGACCGCATCTTTCAGAGAAAGCAAAATCGGTGAAGGGTTATTCGAATATTTGGTTGTTTGTTCCAGCATAACAGTTGATACATATAATGACAAGTTTCTTGCGCTTTGTAAGGGCCTTATCAGCATAAATGATTTTATTGCCAATAAATAACTGCTTAGTCAAAAGGATCCCGTTTGTATTATGGACTTCACATAGTACAGAAAGTCAGGAGGACAGATGACTGATACAAGAGAAATTTTAATGGAAAAAATGGCCGATAATCTTCCTGTGTTGAGAAAAAAATTAAAACTCTCACAAGAGGGCTTAGCCAAAATTATTGGAAGCAGCAGATACACAGTCATGTTAATTGAAACAAAGAAAAGAAAAATGACTTGGAATACGTTTTTGTCACTAGTTTTATTATTTGATAAAAACGAGGAAACAGCTGTTCTTTTGCGTGCATTAGAAATTTATACAAGTGAGCTTGATTTGTTTTTGAATCATTCTGATTTTGAAAAGAGCAATACTTATTGATTTTTTCATAGAGGAGTTATCATATGAAGAGAAAAGGCATTGCCGCATTGTGCTTGGGGTTATTATTATCTTTTTTATTTACAGTTAATTGTTACGCCAAAGAACTGGAAAACGAAAAGGTGTATAACCCGTTGGATTTGGTAGTTGTTATTGATTCAAGCGGTTCAATGAGGGATTCCGACACCAATCGTACCGCGCTTGACGCTGTTAGAATGCTTGTCAATATGATGCCTGCGAAGGATAGCAGGGTTGGAATTATTAGTTTTAATACGCAGCCAACCGTATTGACAAAAGACCCGTCCGGCAACAACATATTGGTGAGCTTGGAAGATTTTACCGGAGTTGAAACGATTCGCACAGATGTCTCAACTATTGCTTACAATGGCGGAACAGGCATCGGAAACGCAGTCAAGGCGGCTGCGGACCTGCTTAACAGTCAGTCCGACAGCGAGCATACCAAGGCTATAATGTTATTCACTGATGGTCTGAACGATTTTGGGTATGATAAGGTAGCCCTTTCTGCATGCGAAGACAATGAAGTGGATGCTATAAAATGGGCAAAAGCAAATGACTGTTGTATTTATTGCGTCGGATATAATTACGTTATGTCTTCAGGTGAAAGCTCTATGGGAGCAGATGGAGAAGGCCTTCAGAAGCTGCAAAATATTGCCGGCAATACAGGAGGAGTTTGTAAAGAGATCCACAATATCGCCGATATAGAGCAGCTGCTGATCGATTTTTTAGCAGATGTGTGCGATTTGAACTATAAAACTATCGCAACGATTCCCGGAGACGGCGGATTCCATGATTGCGTTATTCCTGTGAGTCCAAGCGTTATTGAAGCCAATATCCGCATCACAGGCGGAGGGATGAATGCGATTAAGGATGGTAAGGTACGGTTGTATGATCCGGATGGAAATGAAATACAGCTTGTTAATTCCGGCAATATCCGTTACGACACTGATGCAACAGCTGCGAGCATTAAAGTGATTATGCCGAAAGCCGGAGATTGGAGACTTACTGTCGAAGACATCAATGGCGAGGATATCCATGTTGGCTTGTTGGAACATTTCAAAATGAACTTGACAAGTCAACTGATCTTTCCTGAAGGTAACCCAACCGGAGTTGCTTATACAAATGATGTCATAGGCATAAAGACCTGGTTGACATATGATGATAACGACTTGGAAAATGATGAAATTTATGAAGCGGTAACATCTGCGACTGCCGTATGTGTTTCAAGAGCGAATCCGGACGATAAAAGGACCGTTAAGCTGACTCGCGAAGGAAGAGCTTTTACAGGAAGCTTTGTGATCCCAGAAGACTGTTATTATGATATTACAATAAGGCTTGATTGGGATACTGTTTACCGTGAAGATACATTGACAGTTATGTCAAGTAATACGCCGGTTCAACTTGTAAAGGATATTGATGATGTTCAAGTTGATAAGGGGAAGACGATAACTCTTGATAACATTTTTCAATATGTCCACGATGAGGAAAACGATCCGATTGAGGTCGGATTAAAAAATGTGACGGCAGATGATGTTGTTGATATCAATTTTATTGGCGATAAGATCGATATCACCGGCGTAAAAGGATGGTGGGCTAAAACTCTTGTCACATTGGAGTTTAGAGATGCTCAGGGCAATATGGTTGAAACCTCGTTTAAGGTAAGCGTTGGTGATCCGTGGGCAGTGGTGCTTATTGTTTCAATTTTTGCATTACTGCTCTTGATTGTTGCAAGCATTTTATATGTGCTTTATAAAAAGACATTTAAAGTGCGTGGCAAGATAAGAATTGCATTGCTGGAGAAAAGAATTGACGGTCAAACCGCCGAAATCGTATTTGAAGACAAGAACAGGAGATACAAGGATCCTACAAAAACAAAAAACAACGATTTGTTTTCAGATGATTCGTTGAATGAAACCGAAAGCTTTGGTTTCTCACCATTTAATGATTTCCATGAGAATGAACCGATTTCGGACGCAGAGGAAAGTGGATTCGGCTTTGGATTTGATAATTCCTCTGATGATAATCCGGCGGATGACAAGGAATCGGAAAATAAAGGAATCAGTAGTCTGGAAATCATTTTATCCAATTCCTTCTCAAATGGCGAAATGAACTTGGGTTCTACTATTACGAAAAAGCAAAACAGCTTGTATGCTGTTCTTAATGAGTTTGTAAAAAGATTTCAGTATCATATGATGTCTGCCGGTGACATCCAGGACAGTGCTTTGGTAAAGAAGGTTGAGAATTTTATAAAATACAATTTTTCGGAGTTCAACAATATAAAGGTTTTGGGGTCTCGCTTCGGACGCCAAGGAATAGTGCTGTTGAATAAATCAAAGCAACCGATTAATTTTTTGTCACCGAGGATTATAAAAAATAAGCTTTCTACAAAGCCATATGGACGAAAACTTGTTGTAATCAAAATATCTGTGCCGATTGATGCTGAAAATTCACCTGACAAAAAAACGGAAGCCTATATTGAAATCGAATATATAAACAATTAATTAACGGAGGAACTTGCTATGTCTACAAACAACGATGCCAACATTAAAAAAATCATTAATGAGCTCAGTGCTACATCGGGCGGAAGCCTTGTTAAGAAAATAAAGAAACTGAAGCTTACCAAAGAAAGAAGCGTTCTTTTCATCGGCTTGGGAGGACTCGGATCAAAAACAATAAATGAAATAAAAAAGATCTATTCCTCCGATTTTGAGGTTGCAGAAAACATTAGATTTCTTGCTGTTGACACCGATACCGGAGCTCAAGAAAGAATTTCTATAACAAATGAAGAGGGCTGTTTAACGGATGATGAGCTGTTTCAAATCTTTGATGATGATTCTGTAAACTTGTTGATCACTCCTCCCCCGGAAGTTTCAAGCTGGGTTGGGAATCTAACCCCTGCACCGCTTGGGTCTACAGGAGCCGAGGGTGTTAGACAAATCGGGAGAATTATGCTCTGTGGAACGCAGAAGTATCTCGAATTGCAACAGCGAATCTCTTCAAAAATTAATGCCATACACAGCTCATCTTCCCCAATCAATGTTGTTTTGATCGCCGGTGTTTCCGGAGGCACAGGTAGCGGAACATTTATAGATGTTGCTTATATGATTCGAAATATATTATCGACAAGACGGACTGATAAAGATGACGAAGTAACGTTTTGGGGTGTTTTTTACACGCCAGATTCTCAGAAGTCAATTCCCGAAATTAAGAATAACCCGGCTAAATGGAATTGCCTGCGGAGAAATGGATATGCCGCATTTAAGGAATTAGACTATTTCATGAATAATGGAAGCATGAAAACGGGCAGCGAAGCAATATATTCATTGACAGCTCCCGGCGGTATTAAGGTGAAATCCGCAGAGCCGCTTTTCGATCAAGGAAAGGTTTTTATAATCGGACCGAATGGAAGCTTGACCGAAGTTGACGAAATTGTAAACGCTACATCACGCGGTTTGTTGAATATGTTCCAAAATGTAGAAGCGAGCGGTGGAAGTCAGGCAATTATCAGTGATTTTTGCAATGCTGCCAGGGCTCATATTCCTGACTGGAGACGAGATAACGTTGGTTCCCCGATTGAAGGAAAAAAGGCGGATCCGCTGGGAATTGATAATACTGAATTTCCTGCTTTTATGAACTATTCTTACTCATCATTTGGCTATAGTGCAGTATATTTCCCTCGTGATGAAATAATGGCATATTGCGCAAACGAAGTTTTATCGCAGGTTTATTCTGTATGGACAGATGTTAAATGTTTAAACCAGAAAAATGTTTATCAATGGGTGAACAGGTACAAGCTTGGCTCAAATGCTCAGATTGTTTCTGCCATAAAAGAGCATATGAATGTTGACAGCAAGGCATTACGTGTTAATAAGATTGCTGACGCCGGGTCTTGGCCGAATGTGACTATGTACTTTTTTGGTCGTGGTAAGGTCACAGAAACTGCGGTTACTATGCAATGTGCTAAGGAAAAAGTAGAAAATGCGATCTCTCCCTATTTGAATGCTGTAGCAATTGAACGAATGGCGGATGAAATCGTAAAACCGTTTATTACATATCTATCCAGCCCGAGCTTTGTAGGAAGTTACGGACCTTTTGCGGCTATTGCAACGTTGACAGGTTACGGTGATATTCGTGGATGTTGTGATAATCTAAAGGACTTAAAGGCTAAACTAAGAGAGGATATAGCAGCCAGCGAAGACGCAGTTGCAGCAGCTGAAGGCAATATGAAATCACAAGGTCAGCTTCTTGAAAACGACCATGATCCGACTGATCCCGAAGTTGAAACCTTCATTGATTCCTGCCTTGATTACTCTTCTGCGTATTTTGAAAATATTATTTATTCCAATTTAATGGATCAAATCTTGGGAAAGATTGAACGCAAATTGCAGAGTTTCAACAATGAGACATTTGAGATTTTTGTGCCCATAATGAAATCACTCGTTGCTATGCTAAATAATGATGCAACGTTTTTTGCAAAGCCAAATCATTCCTATTATGCTAATGGTCAGTCATTCGGAATGGACGCATATGGAATAAGTGACAGTGCAATTAAGCGTGAAAAATTCATCAATCTATTTAAAGGCTATATTAATTCGGACGAAATTCAAAAAATTGCTTTTAAATTTGCCAGAAGTATGTTTGATGCAGATAGCAAAGAAAAGTGGAAATCGTTTAGAGATCATCCGGAGGAGCTGGCAAATGAGATCCGCAAAATTTTTGAAGATTTCTTTAAACCGCTTGTTAACAATCTGCTTCAAAAGTTTGTTGTTCTTGCATACAGCGATGGTAAGATTAAAGACTTGACACCGGAGAAACTGGACGAGATTTGGGATGCTGAACCAGGAACAAAAGAGAGGCAAATCAGAGATGACGCTGTTGGTAAAGCAGCGACTGCCATTGCTGAGGCTTTGCAGAGCAGCGGTGATGTATTGATAAATGCCGAGTCTGGCCCGCAGATGCTTAATAAATTAATTAGGACGACATCTATAATTCTTATTAAGGAAATGGACATTATCAATAAAGCGATAATTGGCAAAATGAAAACCCCTCCTTCGGTTGGTTACATTGGAGATGACTTTAAGTCGGTTATTTATTCTGTACGCTTTTCTGACCCGCTCGCGTTGCCTTTGATAAAAAAATTCAGCGAATTTGCACAACAGTATTTTGATTCAGGAAATGATAAAGATACCGCAGCCGGCAGGCATTTGGATGAGCGCGGTCAGAACTGGGCGAAATATTTGCCTGAATTGTTTGGCGTTGATACCGAGAATTATTTCAAGGCGATGGAAAGAAATGATCTTTTGTTGACAAAATCAGCGAACGACAATGACCGCAAGGTTTATTCCGAGATATCTGAGGCGGTAGAATTCTGTCTTGACAACGGTGTTATTTACTTCGATGATTCGTCTGATAATTGTTTCAAGTTGATATATGAGATTGAATCATCAGACGGCTTTTCGACTTTTGCAGAGTTGTATTATGATAAAATAAACCGCAATTCGGAAGCAAAGCTTATTGACTGCCTCACAGCTGTTGATAATGAGCATCATACGGTAAGCTATAAGATACTCAATTTGATTTGTAACAATTCGCCTCTTTACTCCAGACAAGCTGAGCGGCCTGATGACCCGAGAAAGATTTCAAATCTCTCGAGAATCATCAGATCAAATATGAAGTTTATCAACCTCGTTCTAACAACTTATCACCAGCTTTGGGATAATGGCAATTATGCAAAGGGCTCAATACTTGAGGTAATCGCTAAACAAAGAGATAATGCCGAGATAGAAAGCAAAAACAGATCTTCTGTGAATAAGTACACCGTTAGGATTAGTCTGTTCGCTGATATGTTGCTTTGCGGACTGGTCAAATATGACGATGAAACACAAGTTTGGAAATTTCAAATAAGCAAAGACGATGATTGGAGGGAATTTTGTAAATTCAGAAAACCCAAAAATGAGCTTGATGAGATAGCAAGATTTTATATCGCATTTTGTAGTGGAGCGTGTAACCTTTCTGATGAAATGTGTGCTGTGATAAGACATACATGCGATGATATGATGGATAATGGCGAATGTAAGCTTCGTCCTGAATATCTCAAGGAAGCCCAAGATGTGTTGAATAGCGGTATTATGACTCGTAAGCTTGAATCTGAAAGAAATAAAGCAATTAATGAACTTGCTGTTTCCTCTCGTTATAGTGATTGTTATAATATTCCTACACAGTACGATGGCGCATCAAGCGTTTTTGACAATTTGAACAGATTCTATCGCGATATCATCAAAAAGCTCAAAGTAAAGCTATAAAGCTGCCATGACTCTCACAGATGGCGGTAGATTTTTTCTACCGCCATCTGTGTAACTCTTTCAATTTTTATTGCTTATTATTTTCTAATAATTTCAAGTAATGTATATAAGAAATGATTAGCCGGACAGATGCAAATAAAGGTTTTGCCGAAAGCTTATAAAATTGCATTTCAAGAATTGATCTTGAGAGGATAACAAATATGAAAACGAAAAAAAATGCAATAGCTCATATTGCTTGTTCAGCAATAATAGGGGTTTTGTTTTTTGTAATTGGACAAATTTTATATCCGTATATTATAGAAAAATGGTGGACTCCCATAGGTATTGCGGTTTATTTTTTAGTTTTCTCCACAATAATGCTGATAGCGATGTTTATTCTTAATCAAATTAGAAAGGACTATAGCTATTGGTTTAAAAACGGAAAGAAAGATACTGTAAAAAAAGCATATATTCGAGGCACCGTATGCTTGATAGTCATTTTTGTATTATCCGGAATATTTGAATTCATTTATGAGCTTGGCGATGATGTTATTTATGACACTTCATCTTATGTATTTTTGATTGATGATTCCGGGTCGATGGCAGGAAATGATCCTCAGTTTGAAAGAGGCGCGGCAATTAATAGAATAATGAAAAACCAAGCCAATGATATGCCCTATGCTGTGTATAAGTTTTCCAATCAAGCCCAATTGTTAAAAGATATGGGCAAGTATACCGAAACAGATAGCTTTGAATTTTCTTCGGACGGAGGAACTGATATAGTTGGTTCTTTAGACAAAGTCGCTGACGAGCTGATATCAAAAGCAGTCAATGGAGGAAATTATCCCAAGGTTTTGCTGCTTAGTGACGGTGTGTCATCTTATTATGGAGTTAATTCCGTGATCAAAAAATGTCGAAGCAACAATATAGTTGTTAGTACTATTGGATTTAATGTAAATAGCAGCTTGTTATCAAAAATTGCCAGAAAAACGGGCGGAATATATATAAATGTCAACAATATTGATGAGCTTCAAGAGCAGATGAATAATGCTATGACATCTTTTCTCGATCGAAATCTGATATCTGACCGTTTTACACCCCAAAATGATGTATTATATGCATTTTTGAGAATTTTGTTCTTATGTTTGATTGGTGCAGCTTTTTCTTGGCTGAAATATGAGACATTTTGCAGTTCTAAAGGTCCCAAGTTCGATAGTTTTGTATTGAAGGTGTCTCTCATTTGCACAACTGTCGGTTCAATTATAATGGAAATTTGTTTTAGTATATTTGATTTGCCTGCATGGTTGGCAAGGCTGACATTCTGTATAATATGGGCAATCACGCCTGGGTATTTTGTCAAATCGAATGTATATACTTTTGATCCTGAATACCAATTTGGTCTTGAAACAGAGTCAGATCAGACCGGACAAGATGTTGTCGGAAGCAAAAATCAACTTACAGCAAAAAGTGATGAAGATACACAAACACATACTTTGAGAGATACTTCCTTAGGATTCGGTAGGGATTATGTAGATAAATCCGACAATCATATGAATCAAAATGATAGCGGCTTTGGATTTGGCGATGATAGTGGTTTTTCCTCTGAAACAGAAATTTTGAGTTCTTTTGAGAGCGACGAAAAAAACGGATTTGGAAATGATGAAAATTCAGGGTTTGGAATGTAAAAAGAAAGAAGTGAGATTCAATGATAATTAAGTACTGTCCTAAATGTTCAGGAAAGCCTTATACCAAAAATTTCAGCATTGACGTTTGCGAAAATTGCGGGACGACACTTCTTTCTGAGATGATCAACGAAAATGATCTCCTTGGAAGAGCTGAAATGACTACCTTTGCAGATGATTATTCATTTGGACAGCCCGCTGATGATAATTTTGGATCTGAAGACATGTCTAATTCGTTTGGAGACGACGCTTTTGGAGACGATGAAACAAATCGATTTGGATTTGTAGATCCAGAAATGTATGGTGACTTTAGTGAAAACCGAAAAAGCGATTTTGAATTACCATCCGAACGACATTCCTTTGAAGTAGACAATAGTGCCGGGAACAATCTTATTCCAGCTCAAAAAACAGGCTGGTCAAATCCAGGCAAGTATAACTCAAACGAATCCTATATGAGCGCTAAGAATATTGGAACGCTGGTTAGGGGAAAGGTAACAAATTATACCAACTCACAGAAAGAGAACAGCGGATATAAGCGGTTTTTTGTTAAAAGGTTAGTTGATGCCGTTATCTATAAACAACGATTTGATGATGTATTGCATTCATTTTCTGTTAGGACGAATAACGGAACGGATAATTTTGGTAATCAAATTTATACCGATGTTCCGATAAATGTACATGGAGTTATTTCCGGTGGAATTCAACTTGTTAACAATATTGAAGTCGAAGTAGCCGGTAAATATTGTAATGGTATATTGATGGCAAACAATATTTCGGTCATCAATAATGGATACAAAAGTCCGGTTTATTTTCGACATTCCCTGAAAGCAATACTATATGGGTTACTCGCAATATTCGCCGCTATATTTTTGATTTACATCGGCATAAGCTCTGAGGGCGGTTTTTTTGATAATATAGGATCGTTCTTAAAAATATGGTTGATATCGGCAGTGATTGTGACTGTACTTTATTTTATTGTTAGTTTTTCTAAGATTGGAATTATGGCTAAGATAGTCACAGGAAAACCACGAAAAATTCCATGGATCGGAATATTGCTGATATCACTTGTTATAGCGTTGATATTTTTTAACGGTGCAGGCATTGGTGCAAGTGTTGGAAGCGCTTTGTCCGGAATCCTTTCATCTGCGATTCCTATTATTGTTTTGCTTGTCGTGCTTTTTATTGTGTTTAAATTTATTGTGGGATGATTCTGATTTTAACGAGGTTATCATTATGTCAATCAACAAAGAACAATTAAAGGAAAAATTCAAAGGCCTTTCCACTCGATATGGAGGAAGCCTTTTGGCTGAACCTCAGCTTCTTGATCAAAGCAATGTTACAGTTTTCTTTGGCCTTGGCGGTCTTGGCGGCCGTGCCGTTAATGCCATTAAGTCAGCATCCAATGAAAAGCTTAACAATCCTGACAGACGTTTTTATAGAGTGGTTGATACGTGCCTGTCGGATATGGATAAGATTGCAGAAGCTACTACTGCTGATATTGGGAACCCAAACTTTCAATGGTCAGGGCGCCCAATCAATACGCCAAATCGGAAGAGTCATGTTGTTGGGCAGCTATGATAAAGTCTATTCTGAAGTGTATAGTGTCCTCAATTATGCCTTTGCAAAAGCACATGCGAATCACGCTTCTGTGAAAATCTATATCATAGCAGGATTAGTGGCGGTACCGGAAGCGGATCAATAGTTGATTTCTTTATATGGTCAGAAAGGTTCTTGAACCGCTTGGAATTCAGCATAGCGTTGAAGGAATTTTTTTACGCCTGACGTTCAAGAGAAAGATGAGAAGATGACTACGGTGGCATATAACGGATTAAAGCGTAATTTTTACGCTGCAATCAAGGAGATGGATTATTTCTATAACAATGTGGCAAGAAAAAAAGTGTATTCTTGCCCCGTCGGTGAGGACTCTGCTGCTTATAAAATAGACTGATGGAGCGGCTGAGCGAACAGTGGAACAAACGAAATATAAACGAAGATGAGATCATCAAGATTATGCGCAAGAGCTCATTGGATTCCAATCGCTCTTTTGCAAAGAAGATTTTCCCAATCGCAAGGTGTGGGGAATTCTTTGAAGTCGAGAAAGCTGCTTTGACAAAGGATGGAGATAATGTTTGCAAAACTTCTCGGAAGGTTTCAAGATAACGGTCACGACGTTACAGAAGATGACCGACTTCATATGTTGTCGATCTTCAATATGGCGCAGGAAGCGCAGAAACTCGGGATTTTGAAATCTCGCGACAATAAAGCGTTCCCTTCATATGACTTGTACTACAAGCTTATGCGTCATATTGATTTTTCCGCAGAACAAAACCGATTTTGGCGACACTATCGTGTTCGGGAACTTCATCACTTTGATCAGAAGTAATTATGAATGGGAGAAAAAGCTTACAATTGCCATAGAATTATTTGGGAAAATATACAGCATATATGAAGAAGCTAAAAATTCTTTGGTCGATGAAAAGAAGTAATTGCAAAGGAACAGAAAATGAATAGAAATCAAATAGAGCAGTTCAATCAAGAGGCAACCGCAGAATATTTCAGAATGATCAGCGAAATGGTTTTGTCTGCAACATCGCTGACAGCTTCCGATAGGGATTCAAGTGACTATGTGTATTTGAAACCGGAAGAGATTTCTAAACGGTGGATAACAGATGAAATGCCGATTTGGAGCTTGATGTCAAGCTTTTTTGTCGGACTATACAGCGTTCGGATCCCTTTTTCATTCATTCTAAAAGGCGAAAAAAACAAAACGTCTTTTTATGTGGGAAGCACAATAGATAAAATAGAAGTCCTTGCAAAAATGCTGGCGGGCGTAATCCCGCAGTTACGATATGCAAAAGCGGACGGGGGCGGGGATAGAATTTTCTCTTTTTCTGAAATTCACGGCAAAGACTCCTGCAATCACGGTGGATATCTGAAAGGCAATCCGACCGGTAATGATAATTACCAAAATGTTTATCAGATAGATGCAGTTATTAAAGGAATGCAAGAAAAGCCCTGGACGATTTTGCTCTTTGCGCAGCCCGTTGACAAAGGCGATACACTTTTGAGGCAACAGCTGTGGATGACAAAAGCCTCAAATTGCAGCGTATTTAACGAATTGACATATTCTGAAACCGATGGATTGGAAACGACCTCATATAAAAAAGAATATTATCACAGCGAGCAGCTGACTAAAAAGATCGGTGCTTTCTGTGAGAAAATAACTGATAGTATTTCTTCAGGAGAATGGTGTACCACCATCAATTTTCTTTCTGATTCCAATGAAAATGCTCATTTGCTCGGAGGCTTATTGACCGCTGCTTTTTATGGAGACAACTCCGAGCCGGAACCTGTTCATGCTGTTTACAACAATAATTTAATTACAGCTCCAATCGTTGTCGGGACGAAGTATATGCACGCTTCTTATTGCGAAATGCAGTATCCTAAGTATTCGACAATGCTCAGCAGCAGAGAGCTGGCCATATATGCATCACTTCCAACGATCGACACATACGGTCTATCTGTAACGGATTATGTAGTATTTGATGTTAACAGAAATAATACCGGCGATTTGGATATTGGGAACATTTTTGATTCCGGAAATGTAACCGGCAACACTTACTGCATTGATTCAAACGAATTCAACAGACACTGTCTTGTTGTCGGACTAACAGGATCCGGGAAAACTAATACGATCAAAAGCTTGATTTGTGGGCTGACTAAAGGGACTGTGCGACCGGTCATGGTTATCGAGCCGGCAAAAAAAGAATACTGGGAGCTTTACAAGCTTGGCTATTCTGACTTGCAGATATATAGTGTAGGCTCTAACGAAACAAACGTTCACAGATTCTGTATGAATCCGTTTGAACGAGCTTTGTTCACTTATAAAGACGGAACGAAAAAATCTGTACCGATCCAAACTCATATTGATTTTGTATATTCGGCTTTTAAAGCAAGCTTTATTATGTATACACCTATGCCTTATGTCCTTGAACGTGCAATTTATGAAATCTATGAGGACTGCGGCTGGGATATTCATAATAATACCAATATCAACGGCGATAACGTTTATCCGACAATTGAAGATCTGTATTTTAAAATTCCGGAAGTCGTTATAGACATGGGCTATGATGCAAAGATGCGCAATGACTTGATAGGGTCACTTCAGGCAAGAGTGAATTCTATGAGGATCGGCACGAAAGGAGATACGTTAAATGTGTCTCGCTCATTTCCTATAGATCGGTTGCTGAACGGGAATGTTGTTATTGAATTAGAGGATATTGGTGATGATGATGTTAAGGCGTTTATCATTAGCCTCCTCTTGATCAACCTTATGGAATACAGAAGGCAGCAAGAGGACTGTCAGCTTGGAGTAAGACATCTTATGCTGATAGAGGAAGCACATCGGTTGCTTAAGAATATTCCAAGCGGAACAGGCGAAAACGCTGATCCCCGTGGCGCGGCAGTTGAATTTTTCTGTAATCTTCTGGCTGAACTCAGGAGCAAGGGTCAAGGCTTTATCATTGCTGATCAAATTCCCTCAAAGCTGGCACCTGACCTGATTAAAAATACCAATTTAAAAATAGTACATAGAACTGTGGCGGAAGAAGAACGTATACTCATCGGCGGCGCTATGCATATGACTGAAGAGCAGATCGACAGTCTTGCCTCGTTGAAGCAAGGGGTAGCTGCGGTTTATTCTGAAGGGGATAACAGGCCAAAGCTGGTTAAATCAAAATATGCGGGGCAGTTCTCTTTGCCGGAAAGAAAAGACCAGACGCGAACACAAGTGTTGATGGCAGTTTCCTCAAATTGCATAGATGTATTGAACAGACCCGAATACGAGTCCCTTACTAACAAGCGTACGCCTATATGTCGGGCCTGCAAGCATTATTGCTGCAAAATGCCTGATGAAATAATTTTCGGTCGTGAATCAAGTTTTCAGAGATTTGCGAGATCGCTTGACCCTACAATTGTCCAAAGCTGCAAAATAAGTAATATTGATAGTGCAATGGATAACTATCTTGACGCTGAGACAAATATTGCGTCTGCTGAGGAGAGACAATTTGCGAAAAACTGCATTTTAAACTGTTTATTAAAACAGTGGGAATTGGAAGTCAAGGATAAATCACTCAAAGGCAGAATCGAACAAGTTTATATCAAGGAGTGTATCAGAAAGAGGAGGTAAAGAGCATGTGTGACGAAGCAAGCGAAGGATCTGCAAGCGCCGCAGAGGTCTCTGATGTATCAGACGACAGTGCTTCATTTGAAGCAACAGAAAATGATGAGCTTGTCGAAAACGCAGAAGAAAACAGTGATGAAGAACATTTAGATTATTCCGATGATTTATTGAACGGTGAAAAATCTGACAAAGATACTGAGCTGTGTGATGAATCTGCTTTGGTTCATGAAAAATCGGAAAAGGAAGAAGCGGCAAACGAATCGGAATCCGAGGGCAAGTCTGAAAAAAACGAATCTGCAGAGGAAGATAAAAATTCCGATCAGCAAATTGAAAGAGCCGAAATATATGAGAAAAGTGAATATTCAGATGAAATAAACGATAGGATATCATCAGTTGAGGAGCTGGAGATTTATCAAAAGGCCGGATTAAAAGAAGCAAAAATTGACGGGAGAGCATATCTTGTGAGAGATGACATTGATATGGACTATGTTGATCCTAAATCCGGAAAGACAAATAAAGAATTGATGGAAATGGGACGTTCTCCATATGATTCAAAAACGGGAGAAAAAATCCAATTACATCATATCGGTCAGGAATATGATTCTCCGTTAGCTGAATTGACCGCTAATTCAGAGCATGGGCAGTATTATTCTGTCATACATACCAAGGAATCCGAGAGTTGGCGCAGCGATGAACAAAAAAACAATCGGTACAATAATGAAGAACGCCCTCAACATTGGAGATGCAGGGCAAAGGAAGGTTAAACTATGGAGCTTAATGATTTTATAAAGACCCACAATGTTGATTTTTCTTATAGCAGAGTTGATGAATCGTTTATCACGGAGATGGAGCGTATTCTTGATGTAAAAGTAGGAGAACAGCTGAAAAAATATATTATTGACTATGGCTATATCGGATATGAATATATCGAATTGTTTGGAGTTAATAATATTCAAGGGATCAAGTCGGATATGATTCAGCAAACCATATTCCTTCATGAAAAATTTGACGCAACAAATGGGTTGATAGCAATTGAAGACCAGGGAGACGGCGATTATTACCTGGTTGACAGCGAGGATGCGGTTTATCGTTTCATTGCCGGAAGTAAACAGCTTTCAGCAGCAAACCTGAGCTTTGACGAGTATCTGATCAAAAGATTGTTGAGTGTGTGATCTGCTGTGCTTATTTGCAGGAGGCAGCAAAGCTGCTTTATCAGGCGGGTCACATAAAGATAGGGGGGATAATAATGCCTGACGCAGGAGGGGCCGGAGGTCCTTCGGTATCAGAAGGAGCCGTTGACGCAGGGATGGAATCATCTGCAGAGGCTGTGGAAATCGGATCAGAAGGCATGGAAACAGTTGACAGCGAGCTGTGCTCTGACAAAAGTGACCAAGAATTATTTGACATCTCTGATGATTTAAATGAATATGAAGTCGAGCTGATGGATTTTTCATATGAAGCAAAGGACCCATCATATCAAGTTGACATGGAAACACATTACAATGAAAATGGTGATCCGGTAGGCGATGTCCCGATAGTCACAGATGACAGTTTTTTGGTAGAAGGGGACAATTATGTTGAAAACGGGGAAAAGACTATCGATTGGTCTTCCAATGCTGAGAATTCAGACGCTGAAGGCTTTGACAAGGACGTGCCTGTTACATATGATACTCTTCCGCCTGAAACAATTATATCAAGACATGGAAGCGAACGTGGGCGTTATGGGACAGATAAAGGAACAGATTATTCCGAATTATCTTTACCGTATGATCCTGCAACGCATGAATATCATGAGTATAAAGTGCTCAAGCCTGTGACTTGCAAAAGCGGCATTGCTGCTAAGAATTTTGGCCAGAAAGGCGGCGGAAAGCAGTTTTTTTTTCAGAAACATTTTCAGAAATGTCCAATCCTAATAATCCCAACAGAACTATGGAAAGGATCAGGTAGTGTGAAATGGCAGACGGAATACTTAGTTTAACAATTCTCAAAGAGAAGCTGGAAGGGATAAAGGTACCAAAGAGCTATTACAGGATCGGTTCATATGGCGAGGAAGCCCTGTGCATACTATTTGAGAATAATCAATGGGTAGTATTTGAAGGAGAGCGTGGGCAGAGATACAATGTCCATTTTTTTGATCAGGAAAGGGAAGCCTGTTTATATTTCTGGAACAGAATAAAGGTCTTTCTTTGATTATTCACACCTTAAAGTAGAGCGCCGATAATTATAAGGCGAGATTGAAGAGCCCTTTGTGATAGCGGAGCTGTGCTCGGAGCTTTCATGATGGGAACCTATATGGTAGCTTGTGGATATATTTATCATATGTTGATTTCATATTGTTGTTACAAGCCGCATTGTTCAGCTATAATAATGGAGAGATCCCACAAACTCAGTATTTGAAAATGCCTGAGTTTTTCAATGGGAGTTCTTTTTAAGTGTTCAGCGCAAGAAACAGGGAGAGCACTCTTGACACGTTCACCGCTGAGAAGTATAATAGCTATATAATTTATATATTGAGGTGGAAGCTGTGGATTGGCTTTTAAGTTTTTCAATTTCGTTGCTTGTGCTGACAGCCGCAATTATTTTTGCGGTTATTGCTTCTGTTGGAAAATATAAACGGGGCAGAGTGCTGACGCCTTTCAACATAGTGTTCGGGGGCGTTTTTATCTCTGTCGTTATTTGTTTGCTTCCGATCTATAACGGCATACTGTCCGACACGACGGACAGTATACTGAAGACTGTCGCTTTCTCACTGCATAATACTTTGCAGGTATTTACCATAAACGCGGACCGTGACATAATCATGGAGGGAATAACCTGTTCGCAGCAATGGCTGTCTGCTGCCTACTCGGCGTATCTTTCGGTTGCTTTCCTTATTGCGCCCGTTCTGACGTTTGGATTTCTGATATCTTTCTTTAAGAATGTGACGGCGTTTTTAAACTACCTTCTTCATTATTTCAGTGACGTATACGTTTTTTCAGAGCTGAACGAAAAGTCTCTGTCGCTTGGAGCTGATATCAAAAAGAACCACAGCAAGGCACTTATCGTCTATACTGACGTTTTCGAGAATAACGACGGGATCTCCTGCGAGCTAGTTGAACGCGCCGGGGAAATACGGGCGATATGCTTCAAAAAAGATATTCTGGCGATCAATTTTAAGTCTCACCACCACAAGGCACCGATAGTATTTTTTACTATCGGAAAAGACGAAACTGAGAATACCGACCAGGCGTTAAAGCTTATCAGACTGTATAAGGACAGGGCTGATACCCGATTGTTCGTTTTCTCATCAAGGATCGACGGGGAGCTTTTATTGACCAAAGCGGACAAAGGGAAGTTAAAGGTGCGCAGGGTCAACGAGGTCAGATCTCTTGTGAACCGTATACTTTATGAACAGGGTGCAGAGCTGTTTGCAAACGCAAGAGAAATGCCGAACGGAGACAAAAAGATATCCGCTTTGATCATCGGCGTCGGGCGGCACGGGACCGAAATGCTCAAGGCGCTGTCCTGGTATTGCCAGATGGACGGTTATCACTTAGAGATAAATGCATTTGATTTAGACGAAAAAGCTGAAGACAGATTCAATGCCTTGGCCCCTGAGCTGATGAGTGAAAAATACAACGGTGTTATCCTGCCTGAGGAAGCGGAGTACACGATACGTATCCATTCAGGATTTGACGTCACCACAAAGTCCTTTGCCGATGAAATAGCTAAGCTTTCCGATACCACGTACGTATTTGTTTCACTCGGCTCAGATACTGTGAATATAGAAACTGCCGTTATGCTTCGCATGCTGTTTGAACGCATGAAGATAAAACCGGTGATACAATCGGTCGTTTCCGGCACAGATGAAAAGAATGCATTGAACGGCATAACAAATTACCGTGGTCAGCCGTATGACATTGAGTTTATCGGTGATACGAGATCGTTCTATTCTGAAGCGGTGATAATGAATTCCCAGCTTGAAGCCGACGCTCTGAGCCGCCACTTGAAATGGGGCAGTGAGGAGGAATTCTGGCAGTATGAGTATAACTATAATTCTTCGGTAGCATCTGCGCTTCACATGAAAGCGCGCATAGCCTGCGGCATACCCGGAGCGGCAAAGAATGAGGAAGACCTTACCGAAGAAGAGAAAAAAATAATCGGAGTTCTGGAGCACCGCCGCTGGAACGCATATATGAGATCCGAAGGCTATATCTTCAGCGGCTCCTCCGAAAAGAGCAGCCGCAACGACCTTGCGAAAATGCACCATGATTTAGTTGATTATTCTTCACTTGATGAGACCGAGAAACGCAAGGACAGCAGTGTCGGGACGAAATAAAGCTTTTTCATATTTTGCTTATATTATGACAAAAGTAACTTTTCTTAATCGACTTTGATATTAAGCTAAAAACAAATATTCCGTAAACAGCAAAAATAAAGGAGAAATAATGTGAATACTGATGTTAATGTAATAGAAATAAGCGTTTTATTTATTGTGTCGGTTCTTCTGTTCTTGGCGGGAGTCTATTATTTCTTTATTCACAATAGGGTCTTTAAAGCAAATAAGCATTCATTTGAGAACAGAATAATGTTTTTTTCAGCAGCGTTATTGGCTGCAACGTGGTGCATAAGATATATGGTCGGTATTTCCGGGGTGCTTTCGCCTGACGGAACGGCTTTGTCCCGTTCCGAGGAAATATTAAACAGCCTTGTTCATACATTTCAGTCGTTCAGTATGGATGAAGATTATACAGAGTATCTGACGCAGGGCAAAGTATTGATGGAAAGCCTGTTCCCTCACACAGGCGCGGTCAAGCTGCTGTATTCTGCTTATGTATCAGTTTTGAATGTAATATGTCCGATCATGGGCGGCGCAATACTGTTTGCTATATTAACCAGCATTTTCCCGAAGATCAAGCTCTGGTTCTTTAATTTTATGTATTGGCGGCCTATCTGCTATTTTTCGGAATTAAATGATGCATCCTTGGCGTTAGCGAAAAGTATTCGGAATTCAGATTCCTTTTTTCTTAAAACGCTGATTGTTTTTTTGGATGTTTACACCGACTCTGACGATGAAGAAATATCGGAGAGAATCCAAAAGGCTAAATTTATCAATGCTGTATGCTTGAAGGAGGACATAGCTGATATTTCGATCAGTCACAGACGGGGAAAGAAATTCTTTTTGATAGATGAAAAACAAATAGGCAATTTACAGACATTGGCTGCATTCAAAAGCAAAAAAATATATAAAAGATTAAAACATAACGATGAAATATATGTGTTTGGGACCGATGAAAGCAATCGGCTTGTCGTAGAATCTGTCCGCAGCTTCTTCGAAGAACAGCTCGGTGCGGAAAAACCTTTAGTAATGTCCGTCAACGGCATGAAAAACTTGGTTTATGATCTCCTGAAGAACAAGCCTTTGTTTTCTGCTAAGATAGGTAAGCCACGAAAGGCCGGCGAACATTTAAAAATTGCTGTTTTCGGTTCCGGTCAGATCGGTACCGAGATGTTTCTGGCAGCCTACTGGTGCGGACAATTATTGGATTATAAGCTTCACCTGACGGTTATTTCCAAAGAAAAAGAGGCCGATTTCAGAGCCAGAATAGACCATATAAATTCAGACATATTTGAAACGAGCAAGGAAGGTTCGGAGCTGCTGAGAGTGTATGAAGATGAGGCAGTTCCGTCTTCACCGACATATTTCAGCTTCAGTTATGTTGAAACCGATGTACGGCAAGATGATCTTTACACAAAAATGCTTCATGATGGAGACGGCGGAAGGATAGTTGATTCTGATTATTTTGTTGTTGCGCTTGGTTCGGACGAGGATAATTTAGATGTCGCAGATCAAATCGCCCGATATATCACACTGTCTAAGACCGAAGCACCAGAAAGCCGAATACCTGTTGCATATGTTGTTTATGATGATGCATTAAGCGAGCTGCTAAAATCAAATTGCAATGAAGAAAATCCGTTTGTAGATATGTTTCCTTTTGGTTCGCTTGATGACACATATTGCTGCAATAACATTACATATGGCGGTCTTAGCAATAGTGTATCTGTTGCTGAGGATGATATTTATAAAAAAGCTGTCAATCAGAAACTGACAGCTATGATGACAGATATTAAGGAGTATGGCAAAAAGGAGCACAAGGATTCGTATTCTTATTGGTCGGAAATCGCTCGTGTTATCCATATAAAATATAAAGCATTTTGCGTTGGCAAAAGCGCAGATGATTATATTAAGAATGCCAAAGATCCCAACAATGAATTAAATAGGAATCATCGGCTTGCCTGGCTGGAACATCGGAGATGGAATGCCTTTATGAGAGTCAACGGATTCAAAAGACCGACGCTTCAGGAAGAAGAGAGTTATATCAGGAGATTGCCGGTCCCAACCGATCAGAATGATTTTCAAAACAAAGGAAAACATAAAAATCTGACCCTTAAGCTGCATCCTTGTCTGGTGGAATGTGCTGTAAAATCCTTGGATAACGCTGATGCAGAACAGCCAAGAAAAGAGGATCTGCTGGATCAGGCAGCGATAAGGATGAAGGAAAAATATACTGATAAGAATTTAGGAACGGGCGACTTTAAAGCATATGATTATCCGATAGACGATTATAGATTGAACATATAGTGAAATCTTCGCTTTTGACATAAGTGATATTGTTTTACAGCAGAATTGACAGTGCAGCTGGGAAAAAAGCCTCATTTTATGTATATGAGAAAGAGGAAGGACAGCATGGAAAATAAAGATGTTTTTATAAGTTATAAAGCCGAAGAATTTGATGATGCAAATTGGATAAGGTGCACGCTGGAAAACAACGGGCTTTCCTGCTGGATGGCGCCGCTAAGTATTCCCGGCGGGTCAAGCTATGCTTTCGAAATTCCACAAGCTATCCGTAACTGCAAAGTCTTTGTGCTGCTGCTTTCTGAAAAATCGCAGCGGTCAAAATGGGTGCCGAGGGAGTTAGATCAGGCGATAAACGAGAACAAGGTTATAATGCCCTTTATGCTTGAGAATTGTGCGCTGAAGGATGACTTTAATTTTTATCTGGCCAACGTGCAGCGCTATGCCGCTTATGAGAACAAGGATAACGCTATCGAGAAAATGATAAAGGAAATCAAGGGCGTTATCGGAGTAAAAGCCATAACTCAGGATCAGAGTATCAATACGACGGCTGCTCCTGCAAAGAAGTCGGAAGCAACGATCGAAAAACGAGAAGCCGTTTGTGTGAAAGTGCAAAAGCCTGAGAAGCCCAAAGACCCTGTTGGAAAGAAAGGCGCTGTCATAGGCGCGTGTGTGGCAGCTGCGATTATTTTCGTTGTTATTGTAATCGCCGTTGCGGCTGCCGTATTGAATGAAGAAAGATCGTCGAGAATCCTGATAGCAGGGAAAACGTTTCACAATACCGATTCATACGTCGGTATTGTCGGCGCCGCGCTTACAGAAGAAGATTTAGAGCTTTTTGACGATTTTAAAAAGCTCACGGCTATCAGCCTGACAGGGTGCAAATTAGAATGTGACAACATAAGCAAGCTTTGCAGACCTGAGCTGTATTACCTTCAAATGGTAAATTGCGGTTTAACCAATGAAAAAATTCAGAGTATGGATTTTCCGATTTTGACCAACCTTTCAAAGCTTGACGTAAGTGACAATAACATTTCTGACGGCTCTGTCTTTGAGGAGCTTGGCGATTCGTTGAACGAGCTGAACATAAGCGGAAATTCTATTTCAGACTTATCGGCTTTTTCCTCTTTTGAAGATCTCCTTGAGCTTCAGGCAAGCGGGAACGGTATCAATACTCTGTCGCCTTTGGCGTCTTGTACAAAGTTAACCACTTTAGTAGCAGACGATAACAATATATCCGATCTATCGCCTCTCTCCTCCTGTGTGCATCTGAGTGAATTATCTGTCAACGGAAATCAGCTGAAAACTCTTGAAGGACTGGAGCTTTGCCTTGACCTTACCGATATTGAGGCGGGCAGCAATGAGATCACTACGATTTCCGGGTTATCCAATGCAACGGTTTTAAGACGTGTGTATCTTAGCGACAATCAGATCTCGGATATTTCGGTGCTTGCAAAGTCTGCCAATACGCTTTATAGCCTTTATGTGAGAAACAATCAGATAGAGCATTTTGATTTCCCGTCCGGCTTGCCGGAGTTATCCTATCTTAATATTGATAATAACAGCATTGTTTCTTTGGCGGCGTTAGAAAGCAGTACGGATCTGGCGGGCGTTTCAGCAAGGAACAATCAGATCGCCTCGCTGGAAGGATTAGAAAACAAGCAGAACCTGAATTATTTGGATTTGTCAAACAATCAGCTTCAAATAACAGGAGATGAGGAAATACAGTTTAGCAGTGATCCCACGCACGATAGTCGTCAATTTAAGCGGTAATCGTATCTCGTCTCTTAAGCTATATGCAAGTCAAGGCTATAAATGTTTGGATCTGCACGATACAGGAATCAGTGATTATGGATCCATATATGCCGGCACGGGATATAATTTGATCATTGATTACGATGAGAAAATAGATTTTTCATCTCTTAAAAATGCAAAGTATTCGAATTATTATATCATAGATTGTCCTCTTGATAAACAGGTCGCTGTTCGTGACACGCTGGGCATTTCTTCAACTCGATTCGTTAATGCGGCAGTGTGTGAAGAGGTGATGTCCAATTACATAAATGATGTAATTAAGGGCAGCTCCGTTTATTTTGAATAAGACTGAACGTTATAAATCTTATGAACATGCCGATTGCCGCTCGGCTGATGTTATACTAAGCGGCTGAATCAGGAGGCAATTTCGATTGTATGACGAAACGCAATTTCCTGATTAAAGAAAGACAAAGGGCAGCGCTCTCTCGTGCGGGAGCACTGCCCTTTATCGGAACCCAAAATGCTGATTTTGACGACATTGCTCAAGTGAAATCGGGAACTGTATATCGTTTCTCCTGTTTGCAGAATGGTGAGATAGGCAGTAGGACTTTGTGCAGATATAAAAGCATACCCGCCTAAAAACAGCGCCTCTTTAGCAAATCCCTGATAAGCTTCCTCTCAAACATAACCGAATAGGGGCATGTAATAATCGGATATTTCAAGAAAATGCGAAAAACTGTGTGGATAAACGCGCCCCACGATATATGACGTTAAGCAAATACGAGATTATCATTTCCGACTCGGAAGGCGGACTCTTACCCGACAAATTGAACAGCATACGCTTATAAAATAACGTATCTGCCGCCCGTAATCCCATTCCGTGCGCCTATGGAAAAATCCTGCCGCAAGCCCAGCCTTCCTTTAACCGTTAGCCTGAGATAATTCCGCCTGCCCCACGGCAGGCAAATTTTTTTGAAATTTTTTCCCAAAACCCCCTTGACAAATCCTGAAAATGTGGTATACTACAAAACATACAATTCAGATAGGTAATATAGAAATTCTGGAGGAACCTATGAAATTTAACAGCTTACTTCTGCGAAAGCAGCTTAACGACCGAATGTGACCTTGATTTTTCCACCATACTTTCAACCAAAAATCAAAAACAAAAGAAATCGAGGTAAACTAAAATGTCAAATAAAGAATGGAAATTTGAGACCAAACAGCTTCATATAGGGCAGGAGCAGGCGGACGCCGTTACCGACGCCCGCGCGGTGCCTATTTACGCCACAACTTCATATGTGTTCCACAACTCACAGCACGCCGCCGACCGTTTCGGACTGCGTGACGCAGGCAACATTTACGGCAGGCTCACAAATCCTACCCAGGATATTTTCGAGCAGAGGATAGCGGCGCTGGAGGGCGGCATTGCGGCGCTGGCGACAGCTTCCGGTGCGGCGGCGATAACCTACACGGTGCAGGCGCTTGCCAAGGCGGGAGAGCACATAGTTGCCTCCAAGACCATTTACGGCGGGACCTACAACCTTTTCGCCCACACTTTCCCCACTTACGGGATAACCACGACTTTTGTGGATCCTTACGAGGAGGGAGCTTTTGAAAAGGCGATACAGCCCAACACAAAGGCGATTTTCATTGAAACTCTGGGAAATCCCAACTCCAACATAATCGACATCGAGGAAGTTGCAAAGCTCGCTCACGCTCACAAGATACCGCTGGTGGTGGACTCCACCTTCGCAACTCCTTATCTTGTAAGACCATTTGAGTACGGGGCGGACATTGTGGTACACAGCGCCACCAAGTTCATCGGCGGCCACGGCACGGCGATAGGCGGCGTTATCGTAGACAGCGGTAAATTCAACTGGGAGGAAAGCGGAAAATTCCCTCAGTTCACCGAGCCCAACCCCTCCTATCACGGCGTCAGCTTCACAAAGGCAGTGGGCGCGGCGGCGTTCGTCACCTACATAAGGGCGATACTTCTCCGCGATACGGGCGCGACCCTGTCCCCGTTCCACGCATTCCTGTTTTTGCAGGGACTTGAGACCCTTTCCCTCCGTGTGGAACGCCACGTTCAGAACGCTTTGAAGATAGTGGAATATCTGAGCAACCACCCGAAGGTCGAGGCGGTACATCACCCCTCTCTCCCCACCGAGCCAAGCAACGCGCTGTACAAGAAATACTTCCCCAACGGCGGCGGCTCTATCTTTACCTTTGAGATAAAGGGCGGCGTCCAGGAAGCGCATAAATTTATAGATAATCTGGAGATATTCTCCCTGCTTGCCAACGTTGCCGACGCAAAGTCGCTGGTTATACACCCCGCCACCACCACCCATTCCCAGTGCACCCAGCAGGAGCTTGAGGAGCAGGGCATAAAGCCCAACACAATTCGCCTGTCCATAGGCATTGAGAACGTAGACGACCTTATAGCGGCGCTGGATAAAGCGTTCGCCTCCGTTTGAGTTTTTTGAAGATTCTTAAGAAACTTTTTTACAAAAAAGTTTCTTAAGCAGGTGTTATTTGACAAGGAAAACGTGAAAACGGGAAAAAGCGGTAAAACACGGAAAAGGGCGACAACGATGTGAAGAAAATCGGCTTGTAGATGGGATTTGCATGAAATAAAACGGTTGATTTTGAAGCGGCAATTATCCGGCAGCGTGTCAAAAATTTAGGGGGCTTTTTGCCCTCTTTTTGTTTTTCGGCGGAAAGAAAAAAATTTTTTAAAATACTGTTTTAAAATCATTTTAATGAAAATGGGAACTGTTTAAACAGGCTATACAAGCGGATTTAAGTGTTTAAATTTTTAAAACGATTTGAAACACCAAAGCGGCAAAAGCGGCAATAATCCGCACGGAACTCGCGGAACTTTTTAGATGTTGTCACGGAACCAGTTCCGCGACATATTAAAATGCTATAAAACCCCTATTTAAAGGGATTTATGAATTTAAGCGTTTTTTGATTGGTAGGTGAGCCGTCAGAGGGAAACGGGGTTGAAAAGCTTGTTTTTGGCTTTTTTGGAACAAGCGATTTTTGTGCAATCTGCAAAAAAAGCAATTTTGTAGACAAAGAAAAACCTGAGCTTAGCGCTCAGGTTTTTTGGTGACGATCCGCACGATAGTACGGGCGGAATAGCCGTATTTTTTTCCAAGCTCAGCGGCATTATCACCGTTATACTGGCGCTTAATTTCCGCCGCATTTGCTTCCCGCATCAGAGAGGAAAAGGTCGGTATGTAAATGTACCCTCCGCCGTAGTTGCGAACCAGCAGAATGTAATTATCTATGCCGATGAGCTTAGCTATTTCCAAATTTTTATCTTTCAAGCTGTTGATGTCCATCGTTCGCTCCTTTCCTTTTCGCACTCCTTAAATACCTCTTTAATGCCTCTATCAGAGCGGCGCCCTGACGCTCTGAAAAACCATTGAAGATATCTCTTTCAGGGCTGACTTTTAGCTTTAGCTCTTTTTGAATTATTCCGCAAAGCCGCAACTTAACGGTCGCCTCTGAGGGCGAGAGCTTTGCCAGTTCATACATCATGCCGAATATTTTCTTGATTTGAGCGGCGCTTATGAAAGCGACGGGTTCATCATCGGCAATTGACTTTTCGTTTTCGCGGAGCTGACGAATGACAGCAGCCGCCTGCTGCTCGGTCAGTTCCTTAACAGATGTTTTGTGGGTCAATTGGAAAACAAAGTTATGCAGGTCGTCTTCTCTGTTGCCGGGGTCTACAAGACCGCACTTACTGCCGATAACATATATAAGCTGTATCTGCTTTTTGGTAGCTGCTGCCATAAGTTCCTCCTTTTTACTTAATGCTGATTTTTGTGGTGTCGTCTACCGACACAGACAGCGATATTCCCTTAACGTATTCGTCTATGTCCGTTTCATCGGCGCCGCTAATATGAAGCACACGAAGGAAAGTATCATAAACGACAGCTTCTGCGAAAAGGTAGGCGTAATCTGAAGCATCGCTTTCAGACAGTCCACCTATTTCCATCAGGTTTTTTACATCGGTTTCAAAGTTGGCGCCCTTGAGCTTCTTACTCAAAGCCGCCTGCTGCTCTGAGCTACATGGGAGCTGAGCTATCACATCGGCAGGCGAGGATTTGGTATAGCTACCTGTATACAAGCCGATAAGCATACGCTCAATAGCGGCGGACTTGACTTTATAGGTCGGCTCGTTGTGTTCTTCGATAAGGTCGGGAAAGACTTCTCCAAACAGTTTTTTAAGATATGTAGGTGATTCCAGCGTAAGCTTTTGCGTCTGCGTATAAGTTACGCTGCTGCTGTTGTCCTCAGTCTGATAGCAGACTGATTTGCTTTTACTGTTTTTTAAATCATTGTTGCCGACTGTCAAAAACCATGCTTCAAGTTCGCTCTTCCTTGTTTTAAGCGCCTGTAAATTAGCGTTTACAAGGGCAAGCTCTTTGACCTTGTCGCTGTATTCTGTATTCCTTATCATTCGACACCTCCTGCTTTCTCAATCACCTCTGCGCAGAGTCGTTCGGCGCAGTTGGGACAAACATCTATCCCCATAACTGTGACCGCTTCTTTCCTGTCACCGCAAAAGCGGCATTGCGGAGTATGCTTGCGAATCAGAACCGTACCGTCATCCTGAGCGGTAACATCGACAGAATCGCCGGCTTTTAAGTCGACATAAGCACATATGTCTTTGTTAAGGTTGATGCCGCGCTTTGAAGTAAGTTTTTTGTACTTCAGTACACCCATAATTAACCTCCTAGATTTTATTTCCCCACTCTGCATTTTCACGGGCTTGTGACCGTCCTTGGCTGCATTAAGGCGGGGCTTACGCCCCGTTTATATGTACGGCTCCAAAAACTCATCTTCCGTGTCTTCCTGCCGTTTCCATGAGATATCGACATATCCGCAGACAAGGCATCGGCTCACTTCCACGGTAACATTGCGGTGTATTTCCGTCAGCTCATATACACAAGGGTCAAGCTCGTTTTTTCCGTCAGGTTTTATTGTAATGCCGTTCGGAGGCGCGCATTTATCGGGAATAGCCTTTACATCGACAAAATCAGGCACGGCGGGTCTTGCCTTTTTCCAGCGCCGCCGTTTTAAGAAGTGCAAAATGCTCGGCTCTGAGGACAGCCATGTTTCAAATGCCGATATATACTGGATTTTTAAGTTAATGCGACGGTTTTTTTCTTGACGTTGAGACATTTGTATCCCTCCTTTTGCTTATCCCCACTCTGCATTTACACGGGCTTGCGACCGTCCTTGGCTGCATTAGGGCGGGGCTTACGCCCCGAAGGTGTTACCGCAAAGCGACTTTAACACCTAAGTATTTACTTAACAGATTCGCACCCTTTTCTGTGAGATGGAAGATCATCTCGGAGTATATCTTCTTTTCACATATTCCCAAGGAACATAAACGTTCCAGTTCAGGATTCGAGCTATCAGCAACAGCACCGAAGTAGTTCCTCCAAGCAAGATATTTATCATGCTTGGGCCTGTGTCTTGAATCATATCCTATCATGCGCTTAAGCAGCTTGATTTCTTTTGAAGACAGCTGAATATCATCACTCATGGCTCATGTCCTCCAGCGTTTCAGCTATGGTACACATAGCCTCGGTATTGGCGGCGCTCAGCTGAGGGTTTTCCTTAGATTGTTCGACAAGAAGCTGCAGCTGATCCAACAAGGTAGTCTGCACAGGAGTATATTTTGCTACCTCTTCGGGCGTTGTCAATGTGGAAAGTTGGGTAATGAGATTCGGAAGCCATTCCTCTTTAATATCTATCTCGGCTTTTACTACCCCGGAATCATCAATTATTCTGTACAGCATTGTTATCCTCCTCGTTTTCATCATAAAAACTATTTACATAATCCACCGTCATCTGACAGCGGGCACATAAATTAGAAGTAGTGATCCCGTCCGGCATTGTGTACTCATTTTCCGCGTCTAACGGGACGGGAGATCCGCAGCAATCACAAGGTACGGTTTTCATTTCGGCGACTTTTGGGATAGTGTAACCCAGATATGAGCGAGCCGCGTGAACTATGCTTAGGTCTACACCGAGCATTGACGCTATCTGAGAGTTTGCATATCCTGCCAGTGCCATTATTTTAAGGTCTGCTATTTGTTTTTCCGTGAGTGCCATTTTGTTGTCCTCCTGATTTTTAATCAAATATTTTTCCGACTATCCCGGCGATGATAGTGATAATCAGCAGTATTGATCCGCTAATCACATAAGAAACAATATCGCCGCCTGTTTCTGCTGTTCCTGTGATGCCTAACAGCAGTATTATACATATGATCATTATAGTTGCGCACAACGGCTTGCGAATTTTTTTAATCACTTTCACAGCCTCCCTATTCCCGTCAAGTCTATCCTCATAAACTTAGCCATTTCTGCCAGTCCGTGCAGGTCATACGATTCAGCATCGTATGCGTTTCCAAACAGTCTGACTGCGCCGCGTATGCCTTCAGGGCTTTGCGCTATTCTGTGCAAAAACGTCAGTTCCTTGGTAGCACCTTCGGCCGTGAGTATCGGAAAAAGCTGCTCAATATCGTGATACTGTACATCTCGCGTCTCAAAATAAGGACGCTGCCATGTACGGTTATTGATCTGACGGTAGCTGTCCTTTGTTTTACCTTCGATGCGTTCTCGTATTCCGTTATTCCCTACGAGCGCTACACCCAAGGTCTGACCTCGGTCGGCAAAGTAGTCGCTAAATGAGCGCACCGTTTCCATGCCGTGAAAGGTAAGGAGCTGTCCCTCGTCGATGATGATGACCATGCCATCATGGAGTTTATTGCAAACATTGAGCCACAGGTCGTCCGAGCTGGAGGATATCTGAGCACCCAGCTCGTTGGCTAATAATTTAAGTACGGCTTTGATCGATTTACAGCATGGGTTTATCGTGATAACGATGCTGTCGTTAGGATTTTGGCGGTGAAATTCCTGAATCGCTTTGGTCTTACCTATTCCGGCGTGACCAGTTATGATAGAAAATCCGCCCTTTATTTTGCAAGATCTAATTGTCTCATACACCTTGGTGGATATGGAAGTAGGAACATATTCAGGTTCGTGGTAGACTTCGGCTTCTTCAGATTTGGTGGCAAAATAATCAATCAGCTTATCTATCTGATTCTTGACGTTCCCGGCGTAAGTGCCGTTTTTTATGGCAGATATTGCGGCACTGCTTATTCCTATTCGGGCGGCTGCTTTGTTTGCGGAGCCTTCGCTCAGGGCAAGCCTGTCAAATTGCTCTATCGCCTTTTTTTGTACTTCGGTAAGTTCTGTCATTAGTTTCACCATCCTTTGTTTTGCCGCCGCTTTTCAGCGTTGCGGTTTAATTTTTCAAGGTCAATTGCAAATTCTACGTTTTCAATGTTGGCAAGATCGGGATTTTCCAGAATAGCTTTGTCGGACACGATCGGCTTGAATTTTTTGGGCTGTTTAATGTGGAAATCTTCTTTGCCGCGCCCGGCACGGATAATTGACATTTCAAGCGAATCAATTGCCTGCGCACCTGAAACGCTTGCCGTAAGTCCCTTAGCGTAATCGTGCACGCTTTTGGAGGCGATCCTGATACGTTTTTCAGCGGCGGCAATCTCGTCTTTGTCGTCGGTGATATAGGGGAGCTGCATATCCATATCAAGCTGCCATGTATCAATGTAGGCGTCGGTGTCCTTGTCGTATATTCGGGCTTCCATCAATGCGGACGGGTCATATCGTACATATACCTGTCTACCGATATAACGCCATGTTTCCCGTCCCGGCTCTGTGCAGTAGTAGCGCAGATCGTTTCCGGCGAATTTGACGGTGACACCGTTTTTATTGACCTTCTGGTAACGAGTGGTACGGGCAAGCATAAGTGATAGATCAGCTTCGGCAGCCTTGCGGAATGTGGTATCCTGTATACTCTCGTTCCATACGTCGATGCGGCTCATGCCCTTGTATCGCCTTTCCTTTCCGCCGTAATCAGACACATTATAGTCGCCGTCAACCAGCGTTCCGAATATATCCCTAATCTGTTGGTCTTCAGGGATTATTCCGTGTTTGATTTTCCATTTCCATGTTTCGGGGCGTTCCAGAATGGTGCCGCCACAGTAGGTGGTTATCATTTTGCTGACGTGATTTTTAAACGTGCCGAATGTACGCTCTATGGGCTTCGCTTTGGCGTTGCGAACCAAGGCGTTGTGCATTTCTATGTCCATCAATTCAAGGATAGTGGGCGGCTGATCGTCCTTATTCCATGACTTTCGGGTGCGGTGTCCGCGACCGCCTATGTCGTGGGTCAGAAACTCGGAACCATTATCGACATATATTGACTTAGGTACACCGAAACGGAGTATTCCGTGCCTGAGCGCCAGCAATGTGCTGTGGGAATCAGGCTGTTCCGTCAGATTCCAGCCTGTCATTACGCCTGATTTCGCGTCAATAAATGCTGTGAGGTGCAGGCGATGTACCTGTCCCGCATCGCCAACGGTGTGAAAGTCAAAGGTGTGGTTATCGGCGATCCAGACATCGTTAGCGTTTAAGTCCTCATACCAACGCTCCACAGTGGGTATGTAGCTGTCGCTGAGAGCCTTTTCTCCGTAGCGCGTCAGCTTAATGACTGCTTCTGGTAGCTTTTCGGCCTGTCGGCGGAAAGTGCGCTCGGAGGGGATAAGGGCTACATCTGCGGGATAAAATTCCCGTACCCATTCAATGGTCAACTGATACGCCCTTGACAGCGGCGGTCTGTGGTCATCAAGATAAAAATACATAAACCCGTCAAGGATATGCTGAGGGATCTGAGTGCTGCCCTTGTTCCAGCCGCCGCGCTTACCGATTAGCGAGTCAAGATCGTTATCACGGTAGGCGCTGTATTTGCGGTAGAGGATGTCCTCGCTGATAGTCAGGTCGGGGTGTTCGAGCCTGCACTTGGCAATATACAAAGGGTCTATATCGGTTTTTTTCTTGGCGCCGTCGCGCAGTCTGAGCCAATCCCGTATAATATCTGTCCACAGCTTTATCTGTCGGCGCTCATCTTCGGTGTATTCTTCAAGAGATTTTTTAACGGTATTAAAACACTTTTTCGGGGCAGTTTTAACAGTTTTTTCTATTGGCTGCAGTCCCAGCTCCCTGCGCTTACGGGCGTAATATTTGGTTTTGAGGTTGTCAGGAAGAGCATCCACGGGTATTCCGTACTCTTTCCGATTGTTGGCAGCAACGGGAAGCTCAACGGCAAGCAGATGATTATCGGATATTTGCTTGCGAATGTATCTTTCAGTGCAGCCCTTGAGCTGTGCTACCTCAGACACTTTTAAATATTCCAACCACCCACCTCCTTTTTTTGATTGACAAAATTAAAATACTATGATATACTATTTTCAGAGCCGTTGCGGAGTTTTTCCAAATCCTCCTGCAAATAGAGCACTAACGAGAGACCGGTTGCAATAAGCTTTCGTTTGAGCTCCGGCTCTATTTTTTTTGCTTCGGCATCGGTTATAAACTCAATAATGAGCCTTAAGCATACGGCGGCATAGTGCCTCGACTCGGCGTTAAATTCTTCCAAGGTCATATTTTATCACCCCCTACTTTCTTATTATTGACCTGCCATCATCGGTACGGGGCGGTCGGTCCCCGCAGACGGGCAACCCGGTTGCCCGTTTCGGCTCAGGATTGGAGGACGATCCTGTAGTCCATAAGTATATCCATAGTTGGCGTCGGCATAGTGTAACATTTGTCCAGCGGCTCGGCGTAGTTGCGGGAACGGGAAAAACCGAGGTTACCGTCAGCAAGCCTTACCACCCTTTCGTATGTTCCGTCGTTGGTTGCAAGTAACATTCCGGGATATATAAGATTTCCGTCCCTGTCAGCATATAATCTAACAGGCATATCCGTTGCTCCTGTGCAGAAATTTTTGCTTTTTAAAATCAAATGTGCCGAAATATGAACCATTAACAAAGATTTTGCTTACATTTGAATCAAGATTATCTACCCTTACTTCGCTGTAAGAGGGTATGCCGCCATGTGTGCAGAACCAATTATAGATTATTCGACTTTTTTCTTTTGCTGTCATGACGTTCTCCTCCCTGTTAATGCGTCCAGTGAACAGTTGAACAGATCGGCAATCTGTATCGCCAACGTCAGCGACATGGTGCTGTAGTTTCCTTCGATGCGAGCTAAAGAGCCGCGAGCTATTCCAAGCTTGTCGGCGAGTTCCTGCTGTGTCAAGCCGGATTCTTCCCGCATTTTTTGTACATACTGTCCCATTGACATTGTTGCATCATTCCTTTCGTTATAGTTTTATGGATGTAAGTGTATACAGTATCCTTGGGTCAATTTTAGGTACTCCTTGTATTCTTTGAGCGATAGGTTTTTGATAACGGGATCAGTGCTGTTATGTAGATTTTTCTTGCAATGTCGCCGATTTTTATCAGACATTTTTCTTGGCATTTTTAACCTCCCTGATGCAAATTTTAAATTAAATACTTGATTTTGATACCCTATTGTGATATTATAAGGGTGGATTTTTATATACTTGAATGTTGCTTTAGGAACATTATAGTATATTTAAAATTACTTGTCAAGTAATTTAGTAATCTTAAATATACTTTTGTAATGTTGCACAATTTTCTAAGGAGTGATTTTAGTGTTTTATGACAATTTAAAAGCAGAATGTGACAGGCAAGGGTTGAAAATAACCCCTGTTGTTGTAGAATGCGGAGGAAATAAAGGCTCGTTGAGTGGCTGGAAAAAAGGTGCATCGCCTAACAGTGACATTGTACTTAAGCTGGCGGTACGTTTAAATGTATCGGCTGACTATCTTCTGACTGGAGAAGAAAAGTCAAATATATCCGTTGACGAAAAAGAACTCCTTGGCTATTATAAAGAACTTGATGAGCGTGGAAAGGGCAGCGTACTCGGTAAGGCTGAAGGTCTTGCCGAAGCTGCGCGTCAAAAAAAGAAGGTGGCGCACAAGGCGACACCTAAGGTTGTAAAGAAAATCACTCCCGCGCCTGTGTTGGACGAAGAAGAGCCTGAAGAGGAGTACATTTACCTTGATTTTCCATCGCTCCCCGCCAGCGCCGGGACGGGTATATATCTCCACAGCGATGATACGGAGCCGCTGAAGGTGCCGTCCACCGAAGAAACCCGTAAGGCTAATTATGCGCTGCGTGTAGCAGGAGACAGTATGCAGCCCCGTTTTTATGATGGCGATGTAGTATTGGTGCGCACCCAACCGTCAGTAGAGCCGGGAGAAATAGGTATATTCATATATAATGGTGAAGGATACATCAAACAGTTCGGCGGCAATCGCCTAATATCAATCAATCCTGACTATGAGGATATATATATCACAGATCCCGAAAATTTTTACTGTAAAGGACGGGTTATCGGCGTTTTAAGCATTAAGCGCGACAAGCCCTAAGCAGTTATTTAGGAATTTTAAATAAAAACAGAAAAAATCATAGTTAATCCCCCTTAAGTTGAGTCCTTAAGGGGGATTTTTTTGCGTTAAAATAGTGACAGAAATTGTTGTACTTGACACATTTTTAATGGTATACTGTTTTTAGCGATAATAAAGCCTTTTAACGGTTATTTTTGGGGGATTTATGCAAAATTATGACATTATCAACATGGTCATACAGCTCATCATAACAGCTGTAGTAGGAGTGGTGGGATTTTTTCTGAAAAGGACAATGTCCCGTCAGGACGATTTTGCCACAAAGGAAGATGTAAAGCGGCTTAGCAAAGAGGTTGATGAGCATAAGCAGGATATAAAAAACCTTAATGACAAATATGCAACAAAACAAGAGCTTAAAGAAATAAAAAATGACATCTCAGAAATGCGCAGGTCCATAGAGACGATGAGAGAAAGCGCCGTTGATAAAGAAGATTTTGTACGAAACATGACAGAGCTTAAGGACGATATAAAGGACCTTAAAGCGTATCTGATGAACAAGTGAGGAGTTTGAAATGAACGAAGAGAAGCTTAAAGAACAGGCGAGAAAGAACGGGTTCCGCCGTAACAACGGCGCTGTGCTCCGTGCCGTGAATATAATAAGAACCGATTATGTACAGCTGGACACTGTACTTTCTGCTTTGCAGCCGAAAATCGGTAGGGCTGATATTGCCGACAGCATTAACTATCTGACAGAAGCGGGATATATCAAGCTGCGTGTAATAGGCACAGATAGGCAAAGCACTCTTGCAGACTCTGATTTTGACGAGCTGGAAGCAAAGCTGTCCGCGAGAGGTATACAGCTTATCAACGGAGCTGTCAGCGATCCATGTATAGACCTTTAAAGGGGTGATAATATGCGCAGGCAAAATAGAAAGCGCGGGAAAATAGACAAGCTGCCTAAGAGCTTGCGCGATGCTGTGGACATCATGGTGCAGACTCCCGCCGAATATACCTACTGCGATATA
The DNA here is from genome assembly GCA_947630175.1 of uncultured Ruminiclostridium sp. GTDB lineage: Bacteria > Bacillota > Clostridia > Oscillospirales > Ruminococcaceae > Ruminiclostridium_E. The sequence continues at coordinate 270,387 of CANRGJ010000003.1, forward strand.
GTGGATTTTATCCGCGACAACGGCTTTGAGGTCAGCCCGTCATCTGTCGCCCGATACGCCAAGGGGCTCAACAGCAAGTTGGAAGACGTGATGCTTATCAGCGAGAGTTTCCGGGCAATCAATGATGAGCTGCAAAAATATCCCGAGCTTGATACCACCGAGGCGCTGTGCCGAGTGACCGCATTTAAAATGCTGGAAGCTGTACAGGGTATGTCAGTTGATGAGCTCAGAGAGAGCAATCCAATAAAACTTGTAAACAATGTCGCCCCTCTGGTTAAGGCTTTGGCTTACAAGTCAGACTCTGCCCGGCGTTCCCGCGAGCTTAAGGATGTAGCATATGATGTCCTTAAGGAGCAGATATTTGACGATATGCGAAGGGCTGATCCTGATTTATACGCACGGTTTGCGGCATTTTTGGAAAAACAGGAACGGGAGGAAAGTTAAATGTATGTCTTATATGTTATGGGCGGAAAAGAGCTTGATATAGTTAAAGAACTGGGCAGGTGCGGTTATACCGCATATGCTCCCCGCAGACAGATATTACAGCGGAAGAACGGAGTCTATTATGATATATCGCAGATATTGTTTAACGGTTATGTCTTTTTAAAAGGCGATAAAATAACTCCTGAAGACTATTACACAATCAAGAAAATCAACGGCGTCGGAAATTTTCTCAATCGCAATATTCCTCTGTCGGCGACCGAGGAAGAGTACATAACAGGATTTTGCAACAACGGCAATGATATAGGTATAAGCAAGGGGATCCTGCAGAATGGTAAGCTAAAAATAACCGAGGGTTTTTTAAAGCATTATGAACACAAAATTATCAAGTACAGCCGCCGCCAGCACCGCGCAACCGTTGAGCTGACAATTTACGGCGAGCCGTACCGCATAGTGTGCGGCGTAGACATAGAAAAAGCATAAGGATACGACGTTGGTTGATTCGCTCCCCGTCCTCTGCCGGACTGCACATATTTGACCGAGTCGGTAACCTGCGTTACCGATATGGCGAAGCATACCCATTTAAATCAAACAAAACGCCCGTTTAAATTGTTTAAAATTAAAAACTAAGGAAAGATATCGACCGCAGAATTTAAGCGCCCTTAAATCGCCGAATTTTGCGCTCTTTTTAATTTCAAAGGAGAACAACATGGCTAAGAAAAGAAAAAGCAGCATCGCAAGCGACCTGCACGAATATGAAAAAAACCGCTCGCAAAGCAATTTAAATAGCATTGAACAGCTTGTACAATGCTGCCTTATCCCTGACCCGAAGCAGCGAAAAAGAGCTGTTGTCGAATTGTTGGAAAGCAACTCGGAAGTCAGGAAGCTGATGGACAGCAATCCCAAGCTTCTCTCCTCGGAAGTTGAGAGGGCGCTGCTCAAAATAGCAACGGGATACACGGTCACTGACGTTACCAAGCGGATAAGCAACGGCAGGGTGCTTATGGAATACAAGGAGAGGCATATCCCGCCCAATCAAAAGGCGATAGAATACTGGCTCAATAACCGCTCCGCCGATAAGTGGAGCAGCAGCCCCGACAGCGGAGACGATGACACGCTGGCAAAACTGGATGAAATCCTGAAGGGAGTAAAAGCAAATGCGACTGACTCCGAAGCAAAATGAATATGTGTGCAATGCCAATCAGCGCTGGAATGTTAAGTCGGGCGCTACGCGATCAGGTAAAACGTATATGGATATTGCCTACGTTATACCGGCAAGAATACGGGAGCGTATAGGGAAGGACGGTCTAAGCGTATTTCTCGGAAATACACAGGGGACACTTACACGAAACGTCATCGAACCGCTACAACAGGTGTGGGGTACCAAGCTGGTGGGCAATATCCGAAGCGACAATACAGCTATTATATTTGGGGAAAAGGTTTATTGCTTAGGTGCGGACAAAGCTAATCAGGTAGACCGCATACGAGGTGCAAGTATCAAGTATTGCTATGGCGATGAGGTGGTAACTTGGCACAAAGATGTATTTGATATGCTCAAGACACGTCTTGACAAAGAGTACAGCTGCTTTGACGGGACCTGCAACCCCGATAATCCACACCACTGGTTCAAGGAGTTTTTAGAGAGCGACGCCGATTTGTATTTGCAGGAATACACTATTTATGACAACCCATATTTGCCGCCTAAGTTTGTGGCAGAGTTGGAAAAAGAGCTCAGAGGCACGGTGTTTTTTGACCGGTATATCCTTGGAAAATGGGTACTGGCGGAAGGTCTGATCTACCCCGATGCTGCCAACGGCGCTTACACTGTACCAACACCGCAGAATATCCGGTGCAGAGAGTATTATATCAGTATTGACTATGGTACGCTCAACCCGTGCAGTATGGGTTTATGGGGACTTAACGACGGCGTTTGGTATCGTTTGCGAGAGTATTATTTTTCGGGCCGTACTGACGGTCGCTGCAAGACAGATGAAGAATACTATCAGGAGTTGGTTAAGCTCGCGGCAGGGCTGCCTGTCAGAGCTGTTATAGTAGACCCTTCGGCGGCAAGCTACATAACCGCCATACGCAGACACGGACGATTTGCTGTCATACCCGCCCGCAACAGTGTACTGGACGGGATACGTAAAACCGTGGCGGCGTTTGCAAAGGGTATTATAAAAATATGTGACTGCTGTAAAAACACGCTGGCAGAGTTCGGTGCGTATCGCTGGGACGATAAGGCGACGGACGACAAGCCGATAAAGGAAAACGACCACGCTATGGACGATATAAGGTATTTTGTCAACACCGTGCTTGACGGCGTTAATGGCAGATTTGTACGATAAGGAGGTGATAGCAAGTGCTGACTAATCTTGATTGGCTTGGTAGCGGCAAGCCGTTCCCGCCGAAAGCGGAAAAAGAAAGGATTGAAAAGTACACAACCAACGAAAAGCTGTTTGCGTCACAACATACTGCCGTTTTTAAAGAACAATACGACTGCTTATCCAGGCAGCTGCACAAAAAGCCCGAGGAAGTAAGGACAGTGCTGAACTATCACCAGCTTCTTTCCAAGAAGACCGCAGACTTTGTCTGCTCCGAGCCGCCGACTATGGAAACCGAAGATGATACTGACGAACTCAAACGCAGGCTTGAGCGTCAGCATTGGGCTAGGAAGCTGTACGAAGCGTTTATAGACGTTAGCCGATACGGTAACGCCGTAATAAAAATCGTAGGTAAAAGGATAACAGCAGTTTGCCCCAAGTATTGGTTTCCAATCGTAGACATCTCCGACCTCAAAGAAATAGTGCAGCATGTTATAGCTTATCCGATTGAGCCGGATGATAAAGGATATTTTACCAAGCTGTACGCAGAAATTCACAGCATAGGCAAGGTGGAAACTAGAATTTATGAATTTGACGGAGAGAAAAACACGATAGAAAAACTGATAAAGCGCATGGAATCAATCATCGAAATAAAAGATGATTTTGCCGTGCAGATTCTCAGCAACGTTACCCATTCGGGCAGCATATACGGTATTGACGATTATGAGGCGATAAACAGTATCGTTGCCGAAATAATATGGCGACTTCACTGTATAGATGTAGTTTTGAACAAACACAGCGAGCCGAGCGTTTCGGGTCCGTCATCGGCGTTGTCGTATGACGAGCGTTTTCAGCGGTATTATCTTGATTTTGGAAAATTTTTTGCACGAGAATCCAACGACCAGCCTGATATCAAATACATAACATGGGACGGCAATCTGACTTCTGCTTTTCAGGAGATAGAAACGCTGTTAGATCAGCTTTATATCATCTCAGAGATGGGACAAGCCTTTGCTTTGGGAAAAGACGGCGGCGGCGAAAGCAGCGGTACAGCTCTGAAGCTGAGGCTTATATCTCCAAGAGTAAAAGCTGCGCGGCTCGTTGCCAATAACGACGCAGTGGTAAAAAGGATTATATCACTGTTTGCGCGTATAAATAACATCGACCTTGACTATGACAACTTGCAGCTCCATTGGAACGACGGCATACCCGTTGATGAGAGTGAGCAGATAAGAAACCTTATTTCGGCTACAAACGGCGCTCCGATAATGTCGCAGTACAGTGCGATGAAACGACTTGGCCTGTCAGATGATGATGTAGAAGCAGAAATAGAACAGCTTGCCGCAGAAGCAGCAGCAGTATCACCTGTTGCCCTGACGACAGTTGACGAGACAGAGGACAACGACGATGACATCTGAGGAAAAGCTGATAAACTCATATGAAAAAGCGCGAGATGAGTTGCACAAAAAAATGGAAACCGCAAGTAGCGGCAATATGCGAAGATATTACCGAAATCTTATCAAGGAGCTTGACAAAACTATCAATACCTTGAAAAAAGCCTCTGCGGATTATGCGGAAAAAGCCGTGCGCAGTGTCTATATGCAGAACGCCGCCGCAATTGTTGAGCAGATGGCACAGCAAAAACAAATCCTGCGCCCACCCGAAGCATACAGGCAGCTCCACAGCGACGCTATATACGACTTGCGACGTGAAATGCAGGTACAGCTTGAGCAGGGTCTGGAAAAAGCGAAGCAGCAGACGGCACAGCTTCTCAAGGACGCGGCTGAGCTTGCAGAAAAAACTGCGCGGCGAAGCATAGGACTTGAGACGGCGCAATACAAGGTGGATACCGTTGGCACGGTATCCGATATGCAGCAGGAAGTCAAACGGCTCTTGGAAGAGACGGGGATATTAAAAGTTGAGTTTGGCAGCGGAAAGCATAAGCGTGAGATGAGCGTCACTAACTATGCTCACCTCGTTGCCCGCTCGGTCAGCATTGAGGTGGGCAACACCGCAAGGATAAATCAGCTCACCGCCAACGGATATGACCTCGTGGAGATACCGACCCACTACCCCACCTGCGAGGTATGCGCTATCCTGCAAGACCGTGTATATTCCATCAGTGGGAAAGACAAGCGTTTTCCTCCGCTCTCAAAAGCAATAGGAGAGTATAAAAACATACACCCCCACTGCCGACACGTTATAGTGGGCTGGGTAGAAGAAATGCATACGGCGGAAGAGATTGAGGAAGCGATAAAGCGCAGCAACCGTGAATGGACAGATCCCCGCAGCGGTGAGGAGAAAACTTTTTATAATGAGCTCCAGCGAAAGAACAGACAGGCAAGAGATCTGCAGGCGCAGTATGAGAGGTACAAAAAAAGGCTGGGAAATGATGCGCCAAAGTCTATAGCAGCGTTTAAGAGGATAAAGAACACAAATGGAGAAAAATGGGCAAGCCTTCAAGCACAGTACCGAAGCAAAAGTGTTGACAATTCTGATAAAGGCAGATATAATAAATACATTGAACTCCCTTCGGGTATAAATGACATCGGTGGAATGGCTGATGAGATAAGGGACGAAATAGCTAAAGCGATCGATAAGTTTAATACAGAATATGACTTAGGTATATCATCATCAGATATTAAATGTGTAAGTTTCGGAAAAGGCAATGAAAAAAATCCATTTAGATTTTATCCACATAAATTTGGCTACCAATATTACCCGTCGCTTGAAATAAACAAAGACTATTATTTTGAAGGCAGCTTAGATGAATTTACAAAACGAATAATGCGAAACTATAGCAAGGGCACTCTTTCCGCTAAAAGCGTTGAAGATCTGATTGCACATGAAATAGCGCATATTTTAACATTCAAAGATTGTGTTTCATGGGAGGAATTTGAGAGAACCGAACTGACCGTTCACGGAAAATTTGTCGAAGGTGTATCAGGATACTCAGACGCAACTCGTGACGGTGCAGAAACAATAGCTGAAGGCTTTGTAAAAATAAGAAACAACGAAGATGTTTCTGAAAAGGTGAGAGAACTAATTGAGAAATATGTGGAAAGGTGGCGAAAATAAATGCCTTGTATCTTATCAGACTGCTGTGATTGCAAGAATTTTATAGACAATCCTGAAAAAAAGTTAATATGCAATGCTTTTCCGAACGGTATTCCGTCAGAATGGTTTTGGAAAAAAGGACCAAACAACCGCGATTTAATGTGTAATGGTGAATACAAATATGATCCTATAGATGATCAAGATTAAGAATGGCACCCTCTAAGGGTGTTATTTTTATACAAATTTTTAGCCGCACAGCGGCGGAAAGGAAAGAAAATGGATATTAAAACATTACTTGGCGACAGTTATTCCGACGATCTTGCCGCTGCATTAACAGCTGAGATTAACAAGGAATATGTTGCAAAAACAGATTTTGACAGCTTGCAGGCACAGCTTGCCGAACGCGACAAGCAGCTGGGCGAGCTGAGCAAAGTTGAGCCCGACAAGCTGAAGACCGAAATTTCACGTCTTCAGGAGGAGAACAAAGCGGCGGCGGAAAAATATGCGGCGGAGCTGTCAGCCCTCAAGCTGGACAGCGCAATCGAAAACCGCCTGTTAAAAGAGGGGGCTGTTAACACGAAGGCAGTGCGGGCGCTGCTGGACGGCAGCAAGCTGAGTCTTGATGACAGCGGAAACGTGACAGGTCTTGACGAACAGCTCAAGAGCCTGCACGAAAATGAAAAATGGGCCTTTACAGCCACGAACAAGGAAGTGCCGGGAAGCGGAGGAAACCCTGCATTAACGGAAACAAAGAGTGAAAACAAAGCCTTTCCCAAAGGCACGGTGACATTTTAAACAAGGAGGAAAATCAAAATGGCAAGAACTAAAGCGATATCAATGCTGCAGGAAGCAGCGACCAAGGGCGATCTCTCGGAAATATACGGGATTGTCATTGACAATGTGATGAAGGACACTCTCTCCAGCGGGCTGAAATCACAGGCCTACTCAGGTAACCCCGCAGCCGGATCGGTGGAATATAAACGATTTACGAACAGCGAAGCCAAGGAATACGGCACTGCCCGCACCGCAGGTAAGGGCAGTGCGCTTAAGGCACCGACTATAACGGTAAACCTTGACAAACACAGAGAAATCGTTGAAGAGGCTGCAAAATTCGATATAGATACCTTCGGCGTAGCATCTATTATGGCTCGTCGCGCCGCAAACCATATTGATACAATGGCAACAGAACTTGACGTTGCATTTTTTGCCACAGCAGCGGCCGCTGCAACAAAGGTCGAACCCAAAGCTTCAACAACTCTCGAAAAAATAGAAGAGATAATTGTAATGCTGGAAACAGTCAAGAACGATTATGTGAGGGGTATCAATCGCAACATGATCGATGTTGTGCTGTCTCCCACTCTTTACAGTGATGTGCGCACTAAGCTTGACAGTCTGCCTAATGCTAATGTCGATACCGCAGCAGAAGCGTTTGCGATGTATCATGGCGTCAAGTTTTATAACTGCCTTAACTTACCCGAAAATACACAGGCGATAGTAATGGCTCAGGGCTCGGTCGGAGAACCTGTTGTATCATATCCTTACAGCAACCCTGAAAAAATACCTCTGTCAAACGATTATGCTGTATCATTGTTTTTTGATTATGGCGCGAAGGCACTCACCCCCGACCTGATTTTCAAGATGGAGGCTGCTGCAGAATGAAATTTATCAACAAAATCACAGGCGCAATCGTAGAGCCGTCACCGGAAGTGGCGGCTCTGAATTTTGCCAATAATCCTGCATGGAAAGAAATAACAGATGATCGGGCAATGCCTGAATCAGAAGAAAAGGAGAAACCGGAATGCTCAGCATCGGAACAGACACCTACATCAACGTCGAGTGGGCAGACAAGTACATCGGCGACCACTTCCTCCCCGACAGCACCGAGCGAAAACGTTGGGAAGAACTCGACCTTGAAGAAAAAGAAGTCTTCCTCCGAATAGCCTGCGCAGAGCTGGAACGACTGCCATGGCAGGGCGCGGCAATCAAAAAAGATCAGCTACTTGCTTTTCCGAGAGAGCCGTTCCAGCTCACAACCGCAACGGAAGCTCCCTCTAAAATCAAAAACGCACAGGCGGAGCTTGCCTTGTGGCTGTCCGACAAGCAAGCTCAGACCGACGCCGCGCAGCGAGAGCAACTGAAGCTGGAAGGCGTACAGTCCATATCGCTGGGCTCGCTGTCAATGGCTTTTGCGGACAGCGGCAACATCGGCGACAGCCTGTCCGCTCTCACCTGCCCTCAGGCGCGGCGACTTGTCATACCCTACATCAGAGGGGGCTATGATACGGCATGAGTTTTTTTAAATTCGGCTTTACACAAACCGCGCTGCTCAGCCGCAGTAACGGTACAAACGTTTACGGGGATGTACAGTATTCCGTCCCCGAGGAAATCGCCTGTCGATTTGAATACAAGCGGCAGGAGGTTATCGGCAAGGACGGAGTTAAGGCTATAAGCGAGGCAGTTTTGTATACTGAAACGGAAATTAAACCCCTTGACAAGGTGGATTTTGACGGACGGGCATGGATAGCATCAACGGTCGCGGCGATTCGAACCTTGTCGGGCGACATTGACCACTGGGAGGTTACGCTATGAGCAGCATAAAGGGTATTGACAAGGTTACGACAAATATCAACAAAGCTATAGCTCAGCTAAAGACTACAAGCTTGAAAGGACTTAAAGACGCGTCACTCTATGTGGCAGACGAATCAATTAAGCGCACACCGATAGAGATCGGCGACCTACGCAACAGCGTATATGTCGACCTTGATGACAAGCGTATCGCAAGCGGGCAGGAGGAAGTAAGGCAACAGCGAAGTGGGCAAGGCGATATTGCTGGAATAAGCACGGAATCGTGGAATGGTGCTAAGCTGGCGACTATAGGCTTTGCCAGCAAGTATGCGGCAAAGCAGCATGAGGATTTGTCGCTGAGCCATGACCGTACAGATGGATATCGTGTCCCTGAGATTAACCAACGCACGGGGAAGCCTAACAAGCACGCCGGTAAGACTGTCAACAAGATCCCCGGCGGTCAGGCAAAATATTTGGAAAGCGTGCTTGTTGATAATCAGGACAGAATATTACAACACATCGCCGAGGCCATAGACTTGGGAGGCAGCAATGATTGACGCATTATCAGACTTTTTAAAAAGTCAGGGATATGAAAATGTCTACATTGACAACTTGCCCGATGAGGACACATCGCCCGAGGCTATTGGAATCTTTTGCTGGAGCAATTCGGTGGCGGAGCTTAGCGACGGCAGCGGTACCTACTATGTACAGTTGCAAGTAAGGCGCAAGACAGCTGCGGAAGCTCGTAAGGTATGCATGGACTTATTTCAGCTGCTGGACAGCGGATTAGATGAGGAAATATTACATCTTAATGAGGATCGCTGGTGTATAGCACGCCCGAGACGCGGTCCCACAATCATAGACCGCACGGCAAAAACAACAACATACTACTGTGAAACCGCCCTTTGGGGCGAAATGTGAAAGGAGAATAATATGCCTGATGTAAAGAAAATCGGCTTGAAGGGATTTTCGGCGGTGGCAGTATTTCCGAACGTGGAAGACACGGAAGTAAAATACAGCGCCGCAGGAGAAGCCCTTAAATTTATCGGTGCCTCTGAAGGAAACTTTACCGATAACCGTGAGGAGTTTACCATTCCCGGAGACGACGGCGTTTATGACAGCGGCTCCGAGTGGACTTACACGGACGTGGAGGTAACCGTCCACGAGATAGACTTAGCTGTGCTGGCGCAGCTGGCAGGCTGCAGCAAAGACGAAGTGAAAACAACAATTGAGGAGGGCGTGTTCGACATTCCCACTACGGTAGCACTGGTTTACCGCGCGCTTCGCAGGGACGGCGGCTACCGCTGCTATCGTTACTACAACGCTAAGCTGCTCAAATACAGCGTGGAACACAAGACCAAAGGCAGTAGCTCTGACGGACAGCCCTACAAGCTGACTTTCCGCTGCACACCTCGCGCTATCGACGGCAAGATAAGAGGTACGGAAGACGTGAAAGACGCTGCCGCATCGGCAACATGGCTGGCGTCTATTCCCACGGTGACCCCTGCGTAATAAAAAATAAAATGGTATTTAAGGGGCGGCAAAACGTCCCTTAAATACTGTTTAAATTTGAGGAGGAAAAGATGTTCAGAAAAAACAGATCGCTGGAAATCAGCGCACCAAAAGATAAAGTAATACACGGCGTATATGTCCGCAAGCTGCCGATTTGTAAGTATATAAAGCTCCTGCACGCTATGGAGGAGCTGCCGCAGCTGCTCATCGGCAAGACATTTCCGGGAAAAGGCGTAGATGATATGCTTAAATATTTTGCAAACCTTAATAAAGACAGCTTAGTAGAGCTCATATCGCGGCTACTGGCGGTCGTGCCTGAGGAGCTTATGAAACTGTTGTCGGAGCTGCTTGACATACCGCTTGAAAGACTTTTTGAGGACACGCCCGACGCGCTGTCGCCGAAGGAGCTGCTTGACGTTATATGTGAGTTTTGGGAGCTTAACGATATGACGGATTTTTTCGAGGCCGCCCGCAGTCTGGCGGGTCGTCTGAGGGCAGCGAGTATTGGTTCCAGCGCTGGATCGCCGCAGCTCAGAGCATCGGCATCACAAAATCAGAGCTGATGCAGTATTACTTCGATGAGTTTATCGCGGTGATGGATGAGTATAACGCAATGCACGATCCAAATCATGTGGAAGAGGTCTATGCTGATGATTTGGATTGACAACCTTCCCCAAAAATGGTAGTATATAGCTATAATATTTTTAAGGGGGTTACGCAGTGGAAACGCTTGAAAAGTTCCGTGAGTACAGGGATGAGGTCGAAAAGTTTAAGGAAGAGCATCCTGAAATTTTTTACACGCCTAATGAGATAGCTAACGGGAATGCATTTAGAATAGAACAGGGTGTTGAATATGAATATGACCTTGTAGAAATGATTTCTCACCAAATTACCTGCGAAAAATGTGCTATTTTTCAGGGGAGAGTATACTCTATCTCCGGAAAGGATAAACGTTTCCCATCGCTATCTGTTGTCCTGTCTGAAGGAACTTACCAGATACATATGGGCTGCAAGCATATTTTCATGCCGTGGGTCGAAGAAATGCACACAAAGGAAGAGATCGAGAAAGCCATAGCTTTTAGCAACAGACCCTTCACCGATCCACGAACCCAAAAAGAAAAAGACGATTACGACCGGCTGCAATACTATATTTACAAGCAGTATATGGACGGTCTTGATTATCAAAAGCTCCGAAAGCTGCTCCACGGCATCGCTCCAAAATCTTTTTCGGGGTACCGCCGAATGAAAAACGCAAATACGGCAAATTACCTGAAACTTGTTGAAAAAGCAAAAGAGGTCGGGTTAGATATTGATAAATATAGATAACACACTTACATAGTGCCTGAGCGCAGTTCAGGTGCTATTTTTATGCCATTGTAAGGAGGTGACTGCAAATGGCTGATGAAATAGATGTAGGCGGTATAGTCGCTACAATAAGAATTGATGCGGATAAAGTCGACAGTACACTTGACAGTGCTGTTAAGGGGCTGAATAATTTAGGCGAATCTGGTAAAAAAGCCGTTGATCGAGTGGAAGAATTGCAGTCAAAAACAAACGGACTTGCCCCTATTTTAGACAAGATAGGAAAAGGATCCCAAGGGGCTGCCGACGGGATATCGAAAGTTAATTCAAAAGTTAAAGCCGGATCTCTGGAAAAATATGATGCCCAACTTCAAACACTTAACAGCGACTATGAAGCACAAAAGAAAATTGTTAACCAACTGGGTGCGCAGCTCGACTACCTCGTAGAAGATTACTATAAACTGGAGCAAAGCCTTGGCAGAGGTGATACTTTCGACCCTGCAGAACTCTATCCTCAGGAAAGTGCCCAACTTGACAAAGAAATGGCAAAGTTGTCTGAACTGGAAACAAAAATCAACCAGATAACAGCGGCAAGAAAAAAAGCTGCGGAAGCTGCAGTCGACGCAGCTGCTAAGCAAGCCTCAGCTGCTGAAGATGTTGTAAGTGCAGAGGGAGCTACCTCCTCCGCCATGAATAAACAGGCATCGTCTGTAAATAAAACAAACATGGCTTTTGATGCGGGCGCTACAGCATTGAGAGCTGTTACGTCCGCCGCAGGCGGCACTGTATCAAAGCTTGGATATCTTGGAACCGAGCTCATGTACCTTAAACGAAGTATGCAAGCAGCAGCAACGACAGGTTCAATGATGGCATCCGTGCTGTCATTTGGTGTAATGGCGGCGGTGACATTAGTTACTACTGCTATCACCGCATTACAGGAGAAGGAAGAAAAAAGGCAGGAAGCCTTTGAAAACGGAATACAGAACTATGAAAAATATTCCTCTGAACTGCAAACATTAAATCAGTCGCTGGAAATCCTTAACAACAGCAAAAGCTCAACGGACCAGCTTACTACAGCCAGAAATAACCTTGCATCAACATTTGATAATTTGATTGTCGGTTATACTGATGAAGGTGAAGCAATACTTGCTAATAATGAGATTTTACAAAAACAAATAGACTTAATGAATAAAAAAATATCCCTTGCTCGACAGGAAATCATTACAAATGGAAACGCAATACAATCATATAATGATATTAAAGAAACAATACAAGATGCACAAACCGGAGGTGGACTGCGTGCATTTGACGTATTGAACGATGAACAATTGCTTGAATATGATATTCAGCTCTCTGAACTTTATGCCAAAGCACAAAAAGAAGCAGAGGCTTACATAAAAGAAAATATAGACTTGATTGACTCCAACACAGGAGTAGCTCTCTCATGGGAGCAGCTTTCTTCCGCTCAAGCAACTGTAGGTAATTCTCTGATACTTGAATATATGGACGATATCATTAATCAGAACATTACCTATGATGAGGTGCTTGAGGAAATCAGGGCAAAACTATCTGACAGCGGGTTTGTAGAGAATTATTTTTCTAAACTTACTAATCAGACTCAAAACGCAGTCAATAGCAGTGTGCAGCTTGAGAAAGCATATGAAAATTTAAATAATACACTGGGATCATCTCTTAATAAGATAAATACGGTACAATCCGACCTTGCATCGGCACACTCTGAACTTGAGAAGAATGGCAGGCTTTCTCAATCGACTATAAATGGACTGATAAATTCCTATCCACAGCTCATTGATTATTTAAATGCGGAAACAGGTCAGCTTGAGCTTACCGAGGATACAATGAGAACATTGTATGAGGTGCAAAAACAACTGCAAATTGCCGAATTAGAAGCTGCCAAAGCAAAGTTACTTGAAAATGAAGAACGGATAAAGTCCAATGTTAAGGTGGCAGAATCTGAATATGCAGTTGCTCAAGCATCAGTCATGCGCACGGGGTATGCATCAGATGCGCAGTATTATTTACAAACGTTAGCCGCGTTGCAAGGCTCTCGGCAAGAGCTGACCGAATTAGAAACCAATTGCACACGCATAGATACCCTTATTGAAAACATAAATAATATGGAGTTGGATTGGAACACTGCTGACAATGGAAAACTAAACAGCGGAATAAGCGAGTATGCGTCTGCTCTTGAAAAGCTTGACCATCAAAAAAGAATGGGACAGTTGACCGTAAAAGAAGAAATAGCGGCTCTTGAAGAACTGGGAAGAAAATATGCACTTTCCGCTGATGAGCAGATGGATCTTGAGTATCGAATATACACAGCAAAAAAACAATATTCTGAGGAAATAGAAGAAATCAGATCAAAGACTTTGCAGGAGCAGTACACACAAATTGAAAATTTAAAGTCTCTTGGTAAGCTGACATCAGAACAAGAGTTGGAATGGCTTGAAAAAATCCGGCAAAAGTATAAAATGAACGCTGAAGAGCGTATTGCTCTGGAAATCAAGATATATAATCTTAAGCAGGAGCTGAAGCAGAATGAAATCAATGCTTTGGACGATCTTGGAAACGCAATTACAGAAGCCTTGAAAAACCAGTATGATGAGCAGCGTAAAGCGGAGCAGGATCGCATAAATGAAAGCATATCCGCTTGGGATGATTGGGAAAAATCCACTGTTGCTACAATACAGGCGGAAATAGATGCTTTGGATGAACTGGAAAAGGAACAGGAAAGCCAGTCTGCATCTGCAGAATATTATCGAAAATCTCAGGAACTTCAGTTGAAGATTGCATATGAAAAAGATGATTATCAGCGTGAACAGTATCTTAAGGAACTAAATCGTTTAGCTGCCGAGGAAGAGGAACGACTTCGCAAGGAGCAGATTGAAGCCCAAAAGGAAGAATTACGTCAGCAGATAGAGGATGTAGAAAACACAGCAGACGAAAGACGTGAAGCACTGGAAGAAGAGTTAGATGTAATTAATGATAATTATGACGAGCTAACCTCTGCACTATCTCTTCGCGCACAAGCGGAACATATAATTATGCAACAGTCGCAGGAAGACATTATTGCATTAATACAATCCTATGCTCCTGATTACAATCTTACCGGACAGTCTATAGGCGAAAGTCTATATAATGGCTTTAAAAGTAAGGTCGATGATATCTATGTTTATATTGAGGAAATCATGGAAGCGATACTCAATTACCAGAACGCTGCTAAGCAAATTGCGGCTGATGCAGCCGATAATTTTGCGGCAGAATATATTGGGCATCAATTATCATCGGGTTCCCCCAAAAGCACAACTATTAATTATACAAGTAATTTTAATGTGCCGGTACAATCTCCCGTACAGACAAAAAGGGCAATAGAGAGTACCGCATCCCAGCTTGCGGCCATAATACAACAATAGGAGGTGACCCAATGTGCAAAAGTTGGTATATGTACCGCCTTGGGACAACTTAGGCGGAGAAGACAATGTCATATTACAGTTAGATAAGCCTGTGATCTTAGGAACTGTCAGCGGTACCAGCGGCACTGATGTTAACATTATAAGCAGCAAGATACCGGGTATGAACGGAGAATATGTGCATGATGTAGAGCTGGAACCCGGGCAGATCAAAGCAAAGGTCAATGTGTACGGCAGTGATCGCAGAGAAATGTACCAAAATAGATTTAATCTTATCCGCTGCCTTACAGCAAAATCCACACCCGGAACACTGTACTATTATAATGACTATATATCAGCCAAAATTGCCGCCATACCTCAATCGTCCCCTCAGTTTACCGCTCGTATACAAAATTACAATGCTGCAGATATTATTTTTTTCTGCCCGGAGTCCTACTGGATGAGCTTGGAAGAAAAGAAAGTAAAAATTGCATGGATAGGTAATGCATTTGAATTTCCGATAGCGATAGAGCCAAACATGCAGTTTGGCGTTATCCAATCAAAAGAGACGGTGTATATCAATAATGCGCTTAATACGCCGATAGTTATCACAATCTCTGCGCCGGCAACCAATCCGATAAAAATAAGCAACAATACTACCGGGCAGGTCATAGAGCTTGAGCGTGCTCTAACTGGCAATGAAAAGCTGATTATCAACACGAAACGCAGATATAAAAGCGTCACTCTTGTGCACAACAACGGCACGATAGAGGACGCTTTTCATTATATCACGCCGGAATCAGAGCTATTTGAACTTGTTCCGGGAGCAAACGAGCTTGAGTATATCAACTGGGATGAAAGCGAACCGACAAGAGTCGATATTGCTTTTTACGAGCTGTATTCGGGGGTGTAAATATGGATGCACCATTGATAACAGTCATTGATAGAAATTTTGCTTTACAGGCTCAGATAGATGTATATACATCCCTACTTTTCAATCGTAAGTGGCAGGATGTAGGGGACTGGCAGCTTGTACTACCTGCCTCGGCTTATGGGGCTGACAAGCTTATCAAAAACAATATTATTTTACTTGGTGCCGATGGGCATCGCAGTGGATACATCGAAAATGTGAAGTCATCTGAAGGCGATAAGGGAATAATGCTTACCGTAACCGGGAAGACATTGCAGGGGGTGGCAAGACAGCGTATCACGTTGCCTAACAATGATGATCATAACTATGGCTATGATAATGTGCCATCTTTAACTGATGATAACATAAGCCCTTCTCCCGTTTCAGCAGAGACGATTTTAAAAACATATGCGAACCGTCATATGGTAAATCCGGCAGACCCTAAGCGTAAATTCCCAAATTTGATTATTGCCAAGGATCTTAAGCGTGGGAAAGCAACTGTTTGGTCGTCGCGTTTGGAAACACTTTCGGACGTGCTTCGTGATGTCAGCGTGTATTGTGATGTGGGGTGGGAAATCTACGTTGATTTGCATAATAAGCAGCTGGTCTTTGACATTATAGAAGGCGTCGACAGATCTTACAGTCAAGCTGAAAATAGTCGTGTTATATTTTCTCGCAGTTTTGATAATATTCTGAGCTGCACTTATATGGATGATATCAGCGGGCTGCGTAATCTTGCGTATGCCGGTGGTGCCGGTGAGGGCACAGCCAGAACGATTATAAAAGTGACAAAAGATGGTATTGAACCTGAAGGCTGGGATCGAAGAGAAATATTTTTTGATTGTGGATCATTGGAAGTAGTAGAAACAGATACAACTATGAGCCTCGAAAAAGAAGCTCAGCACAAACTGGAGGGCTATACAAAAACAGAGTCTTTGACCGCTCCTGTTGTGGATACAGCGTCTTTTGCATATCTCAAAAAATGGAATCTTGGTGATAAGGTAACAGTTGCAAGCAAAGCAATAGGTAAAAATCTTGACACTCCCATTATCGAAATTTCAGAGCGATACGAGTCCAGCTCTATCGGGCTGGATGTTAGGTTTGGCGCACCTGATATTGATTTCGGAAGAGTAATTCGAAATATAAAAAACACACCGAGATAATGTGTGGAAAGGAGTATTAAAATGGCATTTTTATCACGTTTTTACAACAGCAAAAACGGAGATCGCACATATAACGCAGCTGATTGGGCTGACTATTTTGCCAGCTTTATCAGCAACGGCGTATTTGCCGAGCCAGCAAACGGTTGTAAGGTAGTTGCTGTCAGTGGCAGTACTAACAACATTAAGGTTCGTCCTGGGAAGTTGTGGATCAATGGGTATTACAGCACCAATACTACTGATTATTCCCTATCCATACCGTTAGTTGCAGAAAAAAATATGTCACGCTATGACAG
The DNA here is from genome assembly GCA_947630175.1 of uncultured Ruminiclostridium sp. Taxonomy (GTDB): domain Bacteria; phylum Bacillota; class Clostridia; order Oscillospirales; family Ruminococcaceae; genus Ruminiclostridium_E. Next base: position 287,364 of record CANRGJ010000003.1, read on the forward strand.
AGTAGTAGCAAGGCTTGATCTAACCAAGAGGACAACATCATTGGCAGTGTTAAGAGGTACTGCTGCAACAGTTGCAGAAATACCTCAGCTTACAAGGAATGATACTATCTATGAGTTGGGACTGGCAATTATATCTGTACGATCCGGGACAACGGAAATAACTCAAGCAGATATTACAGATACTCGGATGATTGAATCTGATTGTGGGATCGTGAAAGGAGTTATAGATCAGATTAAGACTGATGAATTATTTGCTCAGTATCAGGCAGCATTTGAAAAGTGGTTTTCCAGCCTACAGACTGAGTTGGACGAAAATGCTCTCACCCATTTATATACCATGATCCAGTCTTTATACAACAGTATACAGGCACTCAATAACCAGCTAATTGATGATGTTACAAAAAAGCAATACCATTTAGGAGTATCAGACGGAAGGCTCTATTATGAAGAGGGCGCTGTGGCTGTTGAAGGTGGGTTTACGGCATTGTCGAGTGACAAAAATTATATACATAATCAAACAGCAACCAGTGCCAAATGGGTGGTGCAGCATAATCTTGGTAAGTATTGCTCCGTTACCGTTGTGGACAGTGGTGGAAATATAATCGTCGGAAATGTAGAGTATGTAGACATAAACCGCCTTATAATCAGCTTTTCCACGGCAATAAGTGGTAAAGCGTACTGCAATTAAGATGAGGTAATATACATGGATATACTTAATAATATCAATATCCTACAAAATGAGATACAAAATGCAGTCGCACAAAATCTTGCGGCGGCACCGCTAAACCCTACAAAGGGGCAATTCTATTTTGATACTGGAAAAAACAGATTACTGTATTATGATGGAACCCGCTGGGTAAGCGCAACTGACGATAATACTACTTATACGTTTGCTGCCGGAGATGCCAACGGACAAATAAAAGTATCTGACAGCAATGGAAACACTTTTAACATTGATGTCAAAGGATTATCGGCAGCAGCGTATAAGAAAGTAGATACTGTCATCTCTGAATCACCATCTTCAGCTAATTTGCCTACCTCAGCCGCCGTTGCGAATGCCATAGCTGCAGCGTTGTCCGCATCGGATGCCATGCGATTTAAAGGAACCATTGGTTCAGGTGGTACTATTTCTGCGCTTCCAACAAACGGTGTACTTGTTGGCGATACTTACAAGGTCGCAACTGCGGGAAAATATGCTAATCAATCTGCAAAAGTAGGAGATCTTTTTATTGCAACAGCGACTGACCCCACATGGGTACTCGTTCCTTCAGGTGATGACGGCAACGCTTATAAATATACATCTGCTAATCCGGCTTTAACATCAGCAAGCAATATATGCACTTGGACTATAACTCACGGACTTAGCACTAAATATCCTCTTGTGCAACTCTATGAAATAAGTACTGGTGAAATGATAATAGCAGATATTATATCTGTATCAGCAAGTCAGGTAAAGGTGCTTATCAACAGTGCCGAAGATATTGCCGCTGGCACATATCAAGCTATCATTGTAGGATAGGAGGAAGCATAGATGCAAAATTTATCACCGGTAAATAATGATAAAGATATACCTCGCTGGGGAGATATAAAAGTCACTGGGATAAAAGGAAGTGCAGAAAAAACATACAGGACCGGAAATGTAGATATTTCGCCCGAAAATCTTGGCTTAGGTTCTGCTATAATTAGCGGAGAACAAACAGTCTCATCTTCTTCAGACGGAGGAACAAATATTTTTTCTTTTTCTACCGCCGATGGTAAAACAATGACTTTTGAAGTGAAAAACGGAACAAAAGGTTCAAAGGGAGACGCAGGCGCTCAAGGACCCCAAGGAGCAACAGGTCCGCAGGGACCTAAGGGCGACAAGGGTGATACGGGAGCGGCTGGGGCAAAGGGTGCTACGGG
>CANRGJ010000004.1 GCA_947630175.1 uncultured Ruminiclostridium sp.
GTATATAATAAACTTGGTTATGTAGATGATAATGAACTTCATTTATCAAAACGAGTTAAGAGATAGTCAAATTCCCATAAGTCGAGCAGATTACTAACAGAACAAACGACCGGAGAATTTTCTTCTTCGGTCGTTTTTCATATTCGTATAGCTAACGGGTTTAATGGATTGGCTCTGTATCGGCGTTCGTTGAGTTGATAATGTGTAGCCACGGGCACACCGATAGCAGACAATGCGGCTGAAAACGCTCTGTATGTTCCTGATTTTTATGCTGAGGCGACAGGCAAAAATATAGGAGATACAGTCTATTTTTTAAGGCACAAGGCAAACGGTGCGATTTCCGTTTTTGACGAAACGTCGGGAAATATAAATGATATAAACAAAGAGGTATTTGACGTTATCCCTCTTATCATCGCAGGCACATACACAAACGGAGGAGATGGTATTTTTTATGTACCGTTAAACACCGCTCTTGCACATTTTAATGTCACTGAGACCTATATTGTTTTCGACAGAACATATTTGACAGAAAGTGAATATAACGATGTGCTCAAAGAGATAGAAAACATTTTCGGCAACGCCGACGACAGCTACTCTGATTTTGACACGGTATATGCGGGAAATCTTATGATGACAAGAATAACGGCTATGGTCCTTTTCCTGCTGGGAATGATGTGCATAGTATTTTTGTATTCTTTTATCCTGTCAAAAAGGTTAAGAAGATTTTCAATATGCAGGCTTTGCGGAGCGTCTAAAGGGGCAGTGATCTTTATGATCACAGCAGGCTGTTTGATCACCTATATCATCAGTTTCGGACTGGCTCTTCTTTTGGGACTGGCATTGAACTACTGCATATTCATTCCTGCTCTCGGATATGACAGCTTTGATCTGAGCGAATGCGGCACGCTGTTTATACTGACGTTTGCTATATATTTCGTAGTTATGGCAGTGTATATTTCAAAGTTTATAAAAAGTTCCGCTGTGGGGATTTACAGGAGGAGCGAATAATGCTGACTATACTGAACCTTGCAAAAAATCTGTGGAAAAAGAATATGGTTTCCAACATAATGGTTATGATCATTCTTTGCCTCGCCTGTTTGGTGACAAACGTTACATACAATATTCTTCACCAAATGTATTACGACTATGACTTTTTTAAGGACACACCGCTGAATAATTCTCTTATGTATATGGGTGGAGCAAGGGACGAAAACGGAAATTTAAAATCGGAAGACGTAGAAAAAATGAACGCTGTTGCAGAGGAAAACGAAGATATAATAGAAGGAATTTCAAAAATGATGAACTTCAGCTGCTATTCAGCCGATCATACTGACGGTTCATTTTATGTTTTTGACCAAATAACTGCCTCCTATATGAAAAAAGGAATAAAGGGTGAAGGAGAATGGCTCTTTGACAGCGCGGCAAAGGACGGATATTATCCCATAGTAGTATTTAACGGCGAATTGACGCCTAAATACGATATGGACGGAAATCTCATCGCGGAAAAAAACGGCAGACCTGTTTATTTTCCCAAATATGATGACGTGGGAGAAGTAATTAAAGACAGTGAGGGATATCCTGTGGATTTTCCTTTATATAAATTGGGTGAAACAGTAGAGCTTGATGTTTCGGCATATATGCACGTCCAGCAAATCGGCAAAATTATCCCTCCAAAAGAAATGACCATAAAATGCAAGGTGGTAGGTATAATTGACAGCATAGAACCTTTTACCTTTTTCCTTGGAAATCAATACGGGACTTTGACGAATGACGTGAGGAACACCTTCAGCTTATCCGACAGCAGAGATCGTACCTGCATATTTTTCCCGTACAACGAGGAGCTTTTCGGGGATTTTGATTTTTGTAACGGGACTGCATTGTATTATTTCAAAAACAATGCTCCTGAGGAAAGAATACAGGCTTTTTGTGCCGACGCCAAAGCAGCAGGCTTTTGTACCTTGGGGAGCGATATTATACAAAAAACCAAAGACGTGGCTGACAATGAGTTTAACGACGAATTCTTTCTGTGCTACACCTTGGCAGGACTTTCGCTGATCTCCATTATATGCGTTTCATTTCTGAATATAAGAAAGCTGACAAAGCAGATAGCTATATACCGCCTGAACGGCTGCGGCTTTATGAAAAGCGTCATGATATATTTCACCTATTTCGCCGTTATGTACGGTATCAGCTTTCTGATGTTCCTCGGCGTGCTGCTTATCATTAAATTATGTCTCAGCGGAAACGATATACAAGGATTTCTGACTGTATATACAACGAACTTTACAACTGCGGCAGTTATTTTTCTTGTGGGACTGGCGGTTTCGGCAATCGCCTCGCTCATACCGTTTATTTTCATAAAAAAGAAAACTCCGATAGAAAATCTGAAGGTGGGATAAAATGGAAAAAATAATAGAGATAAGCGATCTTTGCAAAAGCTATAAAAACGGCGATAAGAGTATGTTAAAGGTGCTTGAGGGTTTAGACCTCACGGTAGAAAAGGGCGAAATGACAGTCATTATCGGAAAAAGCGGTTCGGGAAAGTCCACCCTGCTGAATATTTTAGGCTGCGTGGACGGATTTGACAGCGGAAAATATCTATTTTGCGGCGCTGATACAAGCAGGCTGTCCGACAGGAAACGCTCTGCGCTAAGAGGCAGTGAGATAAGCTTTGTATTTCAGGATTACGCCCTTATAGAAGAGGAAACAGTTCTTCAAAACGTGATGACTCCGCTGTATTTCAGCAGTAAGGTGAAATTCGGCCAGCGCCGCAAAGCCGCCGTTAAAGCAATTGAAGCGGTGGGCATTTCCGAACTTGCCAAAAAGAAGGTTTCCTGCCTTTCGGGCGGGCAGAAGCAAAGGGCTGCAATTGCAAGGGCAATAGTAAGCGAACCAAAGCTGATACTGGCGGACGAGCCTACGGGAGCGTTGGACTCTGAAACAGCAGAATCCATCTTAAATCTGCTTTTTGAACTAAATAAGGCAGGAACAACAGTAATAATTGTAACTCACGACGATGATGTGGCAAAAAAATGTAAACGAGTTTTAAGTATATCAAACGGTAAAATTACAGAAGTAACAGGTTAAAATAAAGTGAATACTAAAAATGCTCCCGTCTTATGGGAGCATTCATTTTAGTTTAAGTATTACAGCGATTTGCTTTGTCGGCAGAATAGATTTTTTGCAGATATAAAAACACGCTCCCGTGTTCTGGGAGCGTATTGAATCCAGCGTCACGCTGGTGGCAGGGGTGGTAGGAATCGAACCCACGTCAAAGGTTTTGGAGACCCCTATTCTACCATTGAACCACACCCCTGTATTGAAAAGGCTTTCGCCTTTTCAATGCGGAAACCGCTCCTTTCGGAGCGGCGAAAAGAAGAGTGGTGCGCCAACAGGGACTCGAACCCCGGACCGACCGGTTATGAGCCGGTTGCTCTAACCAACTGAGCTATTGGCGCAATTGGGCGGTTTTACCGTTGATTAAAAAGCGGGTGACCGCTGGTGATCCACCCGGGAATCGAACCCGGGACACCCTGCTTAAAAGGCAGGTGCTCTGCCGCCTGAGCTAGTGGATCGCACTTTGCCAAATTTGCAACGTTGATATTATAACAAACTTTTTATCAGTTGTCAATAGTTTTTTTGAATTTTGTTTGCGCATTTTGATAGCAACTTATGTTTTTTGAATAATAATTATCAATTATCTAATATATATGGTATATATTTTTGTCACCAAAGACTTTATTGCGGTTACATATAAAAATATTATTTTATGAAATGAAAAATAAAATGTAACCTGCGTTTAATGATTTGTCCTTATATAATGGGGATATATTGTTTTATTACGTTACATTTTTGTATATTTCTACTGATAAACTATCCAAAAACAGGTAAAAAATCAAAAAGCCTCCAAATCCGTTCAAAGCCTATTGACAAAGCGTTTTATTAAGATTATAATCAAAATACCGAGTAACCTAAGGTTCATTATTGATTATTACAGAGTTGAGGTAACAAGAATGAAAAAACTGACAAAGATTACGGCAATCGTCACGGCAACTGCTTTGGCAGTAACAGCAACTGCGGTATTCCCTGTTCATCCATTGGGAAACACCGTTTATGCGTCTCAGGAAAGCGCTGAGCATTATTTTTATTATCAGTTGCCCGATGATGCAAAAGTGTTTTATGACGCAATGGAAATAATGAATGAAAAAGGAATTTTCAAAACAGGAAATGGCGATTATGACCTAATAGACAACGGTCATTTCTCCAATGAACAAGCAGAAGCGTTTGCTGAAGGAAGTACACTGACAATGAAAATGTTCGGAGCTGCAAGAGACGCTTTTTACGCAGATCACGCCGATATTTTCTACGTTGACTTTTCAAAGCTTTCAATAAGAGTTACCAACGATGATGAAAAGTATCACATATATCTGGGCTCAGGAAGAATAAGCGATTACTATACAGAAGGCTTTTCCAATAAGGAGCAGGTGGACAAAGCCGTTTCGGAATACGATAGTGCTATTGGCAAGATAGTAGATGAAGCTAAAAAAATAACTGCTGAAGAAAAAGAAAATCTGACACAAAAACAAATAGAATTTGTTCACGATTACATAACCAATCATGTTTCATATCGCCTTGAAAACGCCTGCAAGCCTGAAAATACAGGTTTTATCAGGACGGCTTACGGTGCATTGGTAAAGGGCGAAGGCGTATGCGAAGGTTATTCAAGAGCTTTCAAAGCAGTAATGGACCGTCTGGGAATACCCTGCGTTCTTGTAAACGGAGTATTCAGACACAGCGAAAACGTTCCTGAGCTTCATATGTGGTGCGAAGTTCAGATAGACAATGCATGGTATGCTGTTGACGCTACAATGGACGATCCGAAAAGCAAAAACGGTGTTAACGGCGTAGACGGATATGAAAATCAGAACTATATGCTTGTCGGAGAATCGGTTATAAGCAGACAGCATGTACCCAGCGGCATTATGTCGCCTGCTGAATTTGAGTTTGAATATCCTGCGCTCAACCCTGACAGCTTTAACGTAAAGGAAGTTTCCAATTACAACGGTCTTTCGGTTAAATACAAAAGCGACGGAGAATTTGAAGACCTTGAGGCGGGAATATTCTACGTAAGCTATAACGGAATGGGCGTTGCCAAATCCGCCGAGCAAGGAAAATATCTTCTTTGCAAAACATCTATCTACTATGAGCAGACGGACGAATGGGACATAGGTGAATGGGGATATATCCTCCCTGAAATTTATCCTGCCATTACGGACACCGATACGGAAGTTATTCTTCCCTTCCCTCATATCAACTATGTTGAATTTGCGGTAACGGATATTGCTCCTCCTGCATATGACAAAAATACCACATCGCCAGATTTTTCTTATCATGGCGACCCTATGCTGTTTGAATCCTATACAGGAAGCATATACAACCCATCAGGCTCATATGTAAGAGCCCCTGTTGTCAGCAAGATAACCCCGAGCAACAGCGGAAGAATATATTACGGCAAAACATATCACGTTGTGGCAACGTATGACGACGTGCTGAAGCTTGAAGATGAAAATGTTGAACCTTACTATGTTCTTACTGCAACAAATGCACACAACAACGGCGCAGGCGATTCGGCAGAAGAAAACAGCAAGATAGAAAATTTCAAGTGGGACGGAGCCAGCACGATAGAATTCGACTTTACTCCCAGCGAAATGTGGCTTGATGATTCGGTAAACTACAATTTCTCCATAAAAGGTCTTATCGGCAGCAAGAGCTTGAAAGCTCCAAGAGATTTTGCTTACTACGTCTGCGGACAGTGTGCGGTTTGCGCTTACCGTTCCCAGGGAATACAGTGGAACCTGTTCGGCAAACCCTCGCTTATGGAAAACTTTGATGTTGATACAACCGACTGGCAAAGCGCAAGTGGAGAAGAAATAGCAGACGAGCTGCGCAGCAGAATGGTGCTTGTAGTTACAGAGCCTACTCATTCACAGACAGACGAAATGCTGGATATGATAGAGGACGAAAGCGGAGAAGAAATATTGTCACAGCAGACCTACAACATCAATCTTTCTATCTGCAATCTTCAGGTCATCTCCACGGGAGACGGCGTGAGAATACAACTTGGTTTCCCCGAAGGGTATGGTCCAGAAGATGAGGGAGTAACATTCAAAGTATATCATTTCTTTAAAGACGAATCGGGAAATATCACAGGCGTTGAAGAGATACCGTGTGTTATCACCAAATATGGTCTGGTAATTATCTGCAAATCTTTCAGCCCGTTCGCTATTGTTGCAGTTCCCGAAGATGAAGAAAAAGAAAGCGATGCAGATAAAACAGTTTTGCTTTCCGCAACAGAGGGCGGTGAAGTCAAAGGCGCAGAAAACATATTCACTTTGAGCAAGGGAGAGAGCAAAACGCTTTCAATCACTTCTCAGGAAGGATATGTTATCGACAGTGTTGCCGTTGCAGGTGAATATTATGCTGAAGCAAACGGCAAAACAAAGGCTGAGATAACTGTAAGCTACGATGACTTGGCTGAGTCCAACGGTATAATAGACGTAAAGTTTGTGGCTAAAACCGTAGTCGAAAAGGATAAAGGAAGAAATGAATCAGTGGTCCTGCCTCACGCTCTGCCCGCTGAAATAGAATTTGAATATGATACTCAATCTGTAACAGTGGGAGAAAATCTTGTTATCACTCCGACCGTTACAAGTAAGACAGAAGGTGCGGTTGAAACTTATCAATGGTATAAGGACGGCAAGCTGCTTGAAGGTCAAAAATCAAAAGATCTGACCGTTCAGAATGCAGATTATGCAGACGCAGGCGAATATACATTGGAAGTTATAACTGCCTCAAATGCAACGACCGCAAAGGCTGAAGGAACTGTCAAGGTAGAAGTAGTTGACTGCAAGCATGTGTTTGGTGAATGGAAAATAGACAAGGAAGCGACCTGTACTGAAAACGGTCTGGAAAAGCGTGAGTGTACTCTATGCGGTTTTGTTGAGGAACGTGAAACAGAGGCAAAGGGACACGTTACAGAAATCCAAAACAAGAAAGACGCTAACTGCACCGAAGACGGTTACACAGGCGACACGGTCTGCACAGTTTGCCAAGAGGTAATAGAAAAAGGAACTGTAATTGGCGCCCTCGGTCACAAAACCGAGTTAAAAAATCAGAAGGAAGCCACTTGTACAGAAACAGGATATTCAGGTGATGAGATCTGTACAGTTTGCGGTGAAACGGTTTCAAAGGGTGAAACGCTCCCTATGACGGAACACAAATTCGTTGACGGAAAGTGTGAGGTATGCGGCGCAGAAGAACCTGAAGAGCCGAGCACGGATACTTCATCGGATACCGAGCCCTCATCTCCAACAAATCCGCCTGAGACTGACGAACCTGACAACACTGATGATAATACCACATCATCAGAGCCGACTGATACAGACAGCGATTCTGAAAACGGCGGCGGAAATACAAACGATAATCCAAATACCGCCAACAGTCTTATTCAGATTCTAATACTTACCGCCGGAGCAGCGTCTTTACTGTTCGTAAGCAAAAAGCGTTCTTAATCCAATAAGAAAGCTCTGAGAATTTTTCTCAGAGCTTTTATTTTTAAATTACATCTATTGTAAAATCAAGATGAATATCTAGCTGTGCAATTTTATATTTTTCAGCCAAGGCAGGTCCGCAGGACGCTGAACCGACGCCTATCATTCCGCTGTCCACACAAATAATATTATGTTCGCTCTTTTGCAGTTCAAAATTATGACGTTTGCCTGCCAGCTCCTCCTGCGTATATTCAGAGGCGTTAAATGAAAACTGACTTTCGGAGGTAAATTTCAAAGCTGCACCGTCGCTTATTACATTAAGATAATCACAGCCGTAATGTGATGAATTTTCCTGCGGTCGTAAATAATCCTCGTGCATATCGGATATATTCATTACAAATTTATCAACATAGCTGCTTTGATGTTTATCAATGTAACTTTCATGTGGTCCGTAGCCGTAAAATTCAACTTTATCAAAGTTTTTCGGCAGGAACATTCTCAGTCCGAATCGTGGAAGCGTGGAAACCTTCTCGCTTGTAACAGCGTTTGAAACAACGTTCACTTTTCCATTTCCGTAAAAAGTCCATTTTGTTTCAGTTCTGGCAAAAGGCTGATGTATGCTCCAACCGAAAGAATGCAGGACTTTTATAATTATTGTATTTTCTACCTGCTCTGTTGAAACGGAATATATTTTTTGCACATAATCGTTAAGATGCGCTCTGTACCAATCTCCCCTCATTGTATCATTATCGGTGGGCGCACGGAAAAAGTTGAATTCTATCGGTTTTTCCATAAGCTCGACGTTGTTTTTCTTTATGGAAGAGATACTTCCCTTTCGCAAATCAAATAAATATTCTGTCTGACCTGCCTTTATAGTAAAGCAGTTCCCTGTTTTGAAAAAAGCAGGTTTTTCATTAGAGACGCAAATCTCTTTAACAGGCTCTTTACAGAGTAAAAGCTGTTCAAAACAAACAGGATAACCCTTTTCGCACCATGGCAATTCATTCTTTGTGGTAAAATCAAATTTGATATACAGACTTTCTCCGTTTATTCCAACAATTTCAGGCAAATATACAACTGTGCTTCCCATCGGAGGAACGGTGAAATTGATTTTTCCGTCAGACAAAAGCTTTCCTTTTTCCTTTATTTCATAAGAACAATCAAGATATTTTCCTGCGTCTTCAAAGCATAATAGACTGCTTATAACAAACTCTCCGCTGTTTTTTCCTTTTGTTACCCTTACAGGGCGATAAACCTGCTTTGCCTCCAAAAGACCTGTATGAGGAGTTCTGTCGGGATAAACAAGACCGTCCATACAGAAATTCCCGTCATTGTGACGTTCTCCGAAATCTCCTCCGTAACCGTACTTTATCTTTCCGTCAGAAGTTTTTCCAAGTATGACGGAATGGTCGCACCACTCCCAAATGCAGCCGCCTGCGAAACGCTCATCGGAATAAAAAGTATTGTGATAATCCTCAAGGTCGCCCGAACCGTTTCCCATAGCGTGACTGTATTCGCAAAGGAAAAGCGGTCGTTTTTCCTGCTCGTTTTGCAGAAATTTCTTCATATCTTCAGTCGAAGGATACATTTGAGAAACTACGTCAAGAATATCGTTCGGAGTATCGTCAAGACGGTGCGTGCTTTCATAATGCAGCAGTCTGGTATTGTCAAGACTTTTTATCAGCTTTGCTGCGCAAAGGACGTTTTCTCCCCAGCCACTCTCGTTTCCCAGCGACCACATGACAATACACGGTCTGTTAAAATGCTGAGTTACAAGACGCTGGGCACGGTCTGTTATCGCCGCTTTAAAGCGTTCATCTCTTGCAAGAAGACAGATCCCGTTATATCCCCTGCTCCATGAAAAATCGTTGTACACCTCAACACAGCCGTGGCTTTCAAAATCCGCTTCAGCTATAACATAAAATCCGTATTCATCGCAAAGCCTGTAAAAAAGAGGGGAGTTGGGATAGTGAGAGGTGCGTATTGCGTTGATATTATGTTTTTTCATAAGGATGAGATCTTTCCTCATCTGCTCTTCTGATGCATAGTACCCTGTTTCGGGATAGCTGTCGTGTCGGTTCACGCCGTTGAATTTTATGGGGACTCCATTGAATTTAACAACACCGTTTTCTATACTTATATTTCTGAACCCCACCTTTTCGCCTATGATCTCATCTTCCGTTTCAATTGTAAGATCATAGAGTACAGGTCTTTCAGGCGACCAAATCTGAGGCGACGAAACGTCAACTTTCAGAGCCGAGCCGTCAATGATAGAAGAAGAAAACAATTTTTCACCGTTGGGAGAACGAAGAGTCACTTCTGCGTTACAGCCGAAAACGGTAATATTAAGAACGGCGCTTTTCTCACCAATGTCGGTAGTGATATGGTAATCTTCAAGGTAATTATCGGCTCTGCTTATCATATATACATCACGGAAAATTCCTGAAAGGCGTATTTTATCCTGGTCCTCAAGATAGGTTCCGTCGCACCACTTTAATACGGCGGCAACTATTTGATTAGTTCCCTCTTTTAAAAATGACGTAACGTCAAACTGAGAATATGAATGGGAAACCTGAGTGTATCCCGCAAATTCTCCGTTGATATACAGATACAGACAGCTGTCAACGCCCTCAAAGGTCAGTATGCGCTTTCTTCCGTCAGGAACATAGTTATATTCCCTTTTGTACACTCCCACAGGGTCGTCATCGGGAACGTAGGGAGGGTCATAGGTTATGGGATAACAAACATTTGTGTACTGCGGTCTGTCATAACCGTAAAGCTGCCAGTTTGACGGAACGGGAATAGTTTTTTCAAAATCCGCCGACGTAAAATCGTCCTCAAGGTCCGCAATACTGTCGTAATAGCGGAAAAACCATTCCCCGTTGAGCATTTCAACAAAATCGGACTTTTCCTTTTCCTGAAACGGGTCTTGATATTTAGCAAAAGGAACGAACCACGCTCTTGACGGCAATGTACCAACATGCAGCATTGAGGGGTCTTCATGATATATCATTCTGCTTTTGGGAGAATTTGCTTTTGAAATAAGCGACATATCCATATTTGTTATCCTCCGTTTAATAAATGGCGTTTACCTAATTATAGTATATTTTCGCTGATAAGACAAGATAAATATAAAATTTTTCTTGCAATTATCAATCAGCTATGATAAACTGTAATTATAAGTTATCTGCTCTTGATTTGGAAAGGAAAACATTATGAGTACCGAAAAGGATCTGGCAAAAACAGCTTTTAATAATCGTGAATATATGATAGAGCATATGCCTTATGAGCGTGAAATGGCATTTTTCCAGAGCATAAAGGCCGGAAATGAAGAAGAAATGAAACGGCTTTTCAAGCCTTTGGGAGTAGAGGGCATGGGAAAACTCAGCGACGACAAGCTGCGAAACCTCAAGTATCACCTTATCATAACGATAGCTTTCATCACCAGATATGCCATTGAAGGCGGAATGACAATGGAAACCGCATATAATCTGAGCGATATTTATATTCAAAGGCTGGACAAATGTCAGACGGAACAGGAGATACACGTTATACATAAAGAAGTGGCGGAGGATTTCACACACCGTATGCATATGATAGTCAAGCACCATTTATATTCAAGGCCCGTAACTATATGCATAGACTATATTTATAATCATCTTCACAGCAAAATGTCACTTTCCGACCTTGCCAAAACTGCCGATTTGAGCAGTTCTTACCTTTCAAAGCTGTTCAAAAAGGAAACAGGCGTGACGCTTTCTCAATATATCGCCCAGAAAAAGGTAGAGGCGGCGGAAAATATGCTGAAATACTCGGAATACACCTGTACGGAAATTTCAAATTATCTCTGCTTTAATTCTGAAAGCTATTTTATCCAGGTTTTTAAATCATTCACTAAGATGACTCCAAAGGAATACAGAAATAAATTCTTCAGAACACGCTGGGGCGACGAGGAGAATGTTGAGTCAAAAAAATGATATAAAAAATATAATTATGGTATGGCTGTTCGGATTTTCCTTGTAAAATAGTATATAAAGGAGAAATGTATCTCCTAAAAAAATGAAAGGAAAATTATGTTATGAAAAAAGCAAGATTACTTACTGGTATTGCTGTTGCAGCTACCGCAGCAATGGCAATGACCACAATGGCTTCCGCTTATGATCTGGGCGAGAAAAATTTGGGAAAAAACTGGAGCTTGAATATTGAAGTTCCCGCATCTGAATTTGCAGACGTTACAGCAGATTCCTACATAACTATCACTTTCACCGCTGATCCTGCTGAAACCGAATACTGGTGTGTCAAGCCTTGCGTAAACGATGGCGGCTGGATGTTTATTGCAGACGCAAAATACCTTGCTGAAGGCGAAGATGTACTCGCTGTTATTTCAGAACCCAACCATGACACCTTTGAAATAGGCAACGCTGATATGACCTCTGTTACATTCAAGGTTCCTTCCGGCGCAGTTGATCTCCTTAAAGAAGGCGGAATGCCTATAATGGGTCACAGCATTACTTTGAAAGAGTTGACGATCTCCGACGAACCTCCCGCTGCTCCCGCTCCTGACAACGGAAACACTGATGCTCCTACCGCTGACAAGAACACTCCTGATACAGGCGTTGAAGGCGTTGCAATCGTAGCTGCTCTGGCAATCGTTGCTACCGGTGCTGTTGTTGTAGCAAGAAAGAGAAAGTAATTATTTGATTCCGTTAATATATTTTATCCCTGCCTATGGCAGGGATTCTTTTTATACGTTTTTATTGCGGAGTAAAAATATTAAACAAATACAACTGTATAATAATTAACCATTGCACTAATGACAATTAAACAGCGTTGTTCCCTCTGCTTAAGTTCTTAATCGCAGCTTACCGTTTAAAAGCTATTGTAACCTGTCGCTTATAAATCATAATAAACGCACGATACAATAAAGGATTTACTTACGTAAAGCGTTAAACTGACCCGTACATTTTAAAAGCTGCTTGTACACTGTCAAGCAATCTATTGCAAATATAATTTACAGAAAAGGACCGCCTCTTTCGAGACGGTCCTCCCTTGGATGGAAAACATTAAAACAAATGAAAATTATCTTTGATTATTCAAGTGAGCCGTTTGCCTTGTCGATCTCAGCCTGAACGCTGCCGTAAATAGAATCTCTTGTGCTGATCCAGGAAACTTCATTGTGATAAGCGTCCTTGGTAGGATTGTCAAGAGCATCGAACATTTCATCGGAAACGCCCTTGTAATATTCAAATACAGGATGTGCGTCGGACAATTCGTGGATCTTCTCCCACATATCCCACATTTCTTCAGTCCAGCCGTATTCGTTAAAGTACTGGTCCTTGGTTATCTCATCAGATTTCTCGCTGGTCGTTGCAGCTGCCTCGCAGTACATATAAGCAGCAAAGCCTTCGGGGTTCTTTGCGCCTGAGCAGAGCATATAACCTACAACACGGGAAGGAATGTAGAGCTCGTCAGCAGCAGGGCACTTAGGTACGGGAACGAAACCAACGTCAGCGGCGTCATCAGCGTAATTGGACAAAGCGTATTCGCCTTCAAGCTGAGTCAGAGCCCATTCGCCGCAGGGGAAGAACAATGTAGTGCCAAGACCTACGTTTCTTGCATTTGCTGTCCAACCGTTATCCCATACGGGGTAAGCCATTGATTCTCTGTGGATATCCAGCAGAAGCTCCTGAGCCTGCTCGATGAGAGAATTGTTAAGGTTGTTTACTAACTTGCCGTCTTCTATTCCTACGAAAGGAACGCCGGTGGAGTTGCAGAAGCCCTGAGATACCCACCAACCGTCGGTAGCATAATAGCCTTCACCGTTCTTGCTGCAGAAATCCTGCATCATCTTTTTGCAGGTGTCCCAATCCCACTTGCCTTCTTCAAGAAGCTTGGCAGGATCTTCAAAACCGTTTGCCTCAACAACTTTCTTGTTGTATATCATAAGTACGTCAACAGCGGTTCCGATAGCGCCTACATAGTGCTTGCCCTGGAATACGAACTTGTCGTTTATGGAATTCAGGTCTTTCCACCACTGGTCGTTGTAGTCGATGTAATCGTCAAGGGGCTGGAACATATGGTTGATCGCACCCTTGGGGAATGCGTCCATATCAGCAGCAGAGAAGAAGTCGGGAGCATCGTCTGTTGATATCAGGGCAGCCAGTCTGGAATATCTGTCAGCGTCAGGAACAGTGATATCTTCGATCTCACCGCCAAATCTGCTCTGAAACAGTTCAATGGCTACGTCCTTGTTTTTGCCCTTCGCAGGGTTTCTTGGCCATGAAGCAAGGAAAGAAATCTTCTTGTTTTCAAGTTCAAATTCCTTTACTTCGATCTCTTCGGCTTTGCTTTGCTCTTCCTGACCCATAGTAGAGGGAGCAGGAGTAGTTCCGTTGGATGCAGAGTCAGAGCCGTTGCCGTTTCCGTTTCCGTTGTTTCCGCCCTGTACATTTTCAGCACATGCGGTCAAAAGGCTGAGTGAAGTGATGACCGCTAATGTTGCGGATATCAATCTTCTTTTGTTCATAAAACTTTCCTCCTTATTGGATTTTAACGTGCTGTGGTTGTAATTTGATTTTCCGCTGATTCAATTTTACAATATAGTCAGATTTTGCAATATCAACTTTTTGTCTTTAATATCGTATTTTTGTAGCAAAAATATGGCATACAAAACGATCATAGTTCATTGAACGGGCGTATAGCGTATCCACATATATTCTGCGGTCACAGGGAGAGCTGTATCGTTAAAAGCGTTCAGCCAACCGTCAACTCCGGTACCGCACCAGGCGTTCATCATTATCTTTCCTTGGGTAACAGGTATATTTTCAGTTACACTGTGGACTTCTTTTCCGTCCACATACCATGTTATTTTATCCTCCAGCCATTCAAAGGCATAAGTATGAAAATCCTCAGAGGCGTCAAAGCCGAGGTCGTATAAATATTCATGATTGCCCTTGCTGTCTGTAAAATAGTTGAACTGAACCTTTGAAGTATCCTTTCCAAGTATCTCCACGTCTATTTCGTCCCAGGGATTATTGTCCGAAGGCCCTGTGTACGTAAAAAATGAAGAAACGACGCCGTCGTTCTTTATAGCTTTCATATTTACTTCATAAAGACCGTAGCCGTAAAAATCCTTGCTCCTAAATTCCCCGCCTGAATAAGGTATTCCGCCTGAAGGCGTCGGGTCGTTTGCAATAACGAGCTGCATTTTCCCGTCATTGAACGTGACGTTGTCTGCTCTCCAGGTCACATTGAACATACTGCCGTTCGTCCAGCCGTCAGAGCTTTCAAAGCCCTCAGGCATACCGTTTTTAAATTCCGCATATACGGCGCCCTCAGGCAGCTGCTCATTCTGATTGCTGCAGGCGGGCAGGAAAAGAGTTGATAAGATAAATACGGCAGGCAAAATTTTTCTTACAATTTTAATATTCATAGTAACACCTCCTGTAATTAAAATTTTATCATTTCAGCTTTTAAATTGATATAAAAATTATATTTTTAATATCGTTTTTATGTCCTTACAACTGCTTATCGCCTTAATGTAATCGTTTTATTTTTCTAAAATGTGATATAAAAAATAAATATTTGATATTATCATAACTGGCATTATGATATACTGATTTCGTCAGCAGGCGGATAAAAATATCTGCTGATAAAATACACGGAAAGGTGGAAAATGAAATGCTTAAACTGAAAGAAAAAGGGTTTTACAGAGGCGTGGATCTTGGCGGTTGGCTGTCGCAGTGCGATTACAGCGAGGAAAGACTCAACAACTTTATTAAAGAGGAAGATTTCAAGAAAATAGCATCGTGGGGTCTTGACCATGTGAGACTGCCAATAGACTACAATATTCTTGAGGACAACAACGGCGGATATATAGACGAAGGCTTTGAGCGTGTGGAAAAGGCTTTGCTGACTGCAAAAAAATACGGTCTGAACGTTGTTCTCGATTTACATAAGACAGCGGGATTTTCCTTTGACTTCGGAGAAAAGGAAAGCGGATTTTTTGAAAACGAAGAATTGCAGGAGCGTTTTCTCAAGCTGTGGGATAAGCTGGCGCAGAATTTCGGAAAATACTCTGATACTGTCGCTTTTGAACTGCTCAATGAGGTAACCGACAGAAGCTATAATGATGTGTGGAACAATATTTCATTAAAATGTGTTGAAAGAATAAGAAAATACGCACCCGATACTCTCATATTCATAGGCGGATACTGGAACAACAGCCCTGAGGCAGTAAAAGATCTTGCAGACCCGTATGACGACAAAATAGTTTACGTATTCCACTGCTATGCGCCACTGAAGTTTACTCATCAAGGCGCACACTGGACAAGGGAGATCGACCCCGAAGAAAGATACAGTTTTGAAGATATGAAAATAAACGCCGAAATGTTTGAGTATATTTTCAAAACTGCGCTGGAAAAAGCCCAAAAATGCGGGACCGACGTTTATTGCGGCGAATACGGCGTTATAGACAAGGCTACTCCAAAAGACGTATTGGAATGGTATAAGGTGATAAACGGCGTGTTTGAAAAACACGGTATTGCAAGAGCAGCATGGTGCTACAAAGGTATGGATTTCGGAATTACAGACAGTTGGCTTGACGACGTAAGAGACGAGCTTATAAAATATCTGTAAAAGCTTAAAAAGGCTTTCGGTACAAATACCGAAAGCCTTTTTTATTTTGTTTCTGCGCATACACGCCTGATAATGGAATTTTTCGGAAATTCCCTTTCGCATACCGCTTTAAGTCTTTCTGCCGCTTTGTTTGCGATTTTGATTTCCTCGCCGTTTGAATTATACAGGTGCTTTATGCAAAATTTTACAGGCTCGCAATGCGGACTTAACACCTCAAGCTCATCATCTGACGTAAAATAATTTCGTTGAGTTATCAAGACCATTCCGTTTTCACTGCCGTCGACTATTCCGACAAAATCACGACTGCGGACGTAACCGCTGCTTTCATATACCTGTTTAGGGTCATAAGCGCCGAAATAAAATCCTGTGCAATAATCACGGTGACTTACGCAGAAGACCTCGTCCTTTACCCACTGAGGGACAGGCTTTTTATCGGCGGCGCATTGTAATGCGATACTGTATGCATTCGTGACGGTTGCAACATAATATGCCGATTTTGCTCTTCCCTCAATTTTAAAGCTGGTTACTCCGGCGTCTGCAAGCTTGTCCAGATGCTCTATCATACACATATCCTTTGCATTGAGAATGTATGAGCCGCCGTCTTCCTCGTAAATCGGAAAGTATTGCCCGGGGCGTGTTTCCTCAACCAGATTATACTTCCAGCGGCAGGGCTGGGCACATTCTCCTTTATTTGCATTTCTTCCTGTCATATATGCAGACAATAAGCATCTTCCTGAAAAGGAAACGCACATTGCGCCATGGACAAATGCCTCTATATCCATATCATCGGGAATATTATCACGCATTCTTCTTATCTCGTCTATTCCCATTTCTCGTGACAGGACTATCCTTTTAGCTCCCATTTTATAAAGTTCGTTTGCCGCCGCATAATTTACAACGCCTACCTGAGTTGACATATGTATGTCAAGGTCAGGAGCGTATTTTTTTATAAGCGACATAACGCCTAAATCGCAAACGATTGCGGCGTCAATACCTGTTAACGAAGCATTTTTTATAAAATCGGGAAAAGCGTCTATTTCATCATTGGAAGGCAGCGTATTGCAGGTAAGATATACTTTTACGCCATGCGAATGGGCAAAATCCACTGCTTTTTTCATTTGCTCAAAATCAAAATTTTTTGCAGCGGCTCTCATTCCATAGCTTTTTCCGCCGATATAAACGGCATTACATCCGAAATTTACAGCGGCCTCCAGGCATTCATAATCGCCCGCAGGTGAAAGAAGTTCAAGCATAAGTCCCCCATATTTTTATGCGGCGTTTACATATAGTCAGTAAACGCCGCAGATATTTTTTAAACAAGTCCTGCCTTTTCAAGATTTGCCTGATGTTCCTCCGCAGTAGACGCAAAGAACGTTTCGCCTTCATCGTTGGCGCAGAAATAATAGTACGTCGTAGGAGTATCGGCAAGCACTGCATTTATAGCATCTATTCCGGGATTGCATATCGGTCCTGCAGGTATGCCGACCGCAACGTATGTGTCATACGCATTCGACACTGCCTGAAGTGAGACGGACATATCATAATCTTTATAGTAAGGCTCTATGCAGTCCTGAACGTAAAATACCGTTGCGTCGGATTCCAAATGCTGAAACGTTTCACCGTTGCGGATTCGGTTCAAGAAAACAGAGGCAACATTTTTCATATCCTCAGTGTCGCCTACCTCCGCCTGTACCATAGAGGCGAGAGTTATCAGCTGGTCAAGAGTAAGACCCATTTCATGCATTTTCTTATACATTGATTTTGTTATTTTAGAGTTAAAATTGGAGTATATTTTTCTTGCGGCGGCCTCCGCTTCTTTTGATGAGTCGATATCGGCGTCAGGATCGTCCTGCAGTTTATTCATAACGTAAAATTCATATTTATCGGGGAAAAGGTAGCCTTCCATTTGATTGAACTCAAGAGGTCCTTCCTCCACACGCCTTTCAAAATCATATACGTCCATTTTATTGCGGTAGAATTTCACAAAATCTTCGGCTCTGCAAACATAATTCTCCTCTAAAAGCTCTCCTATTTCTACGGCGGTCATTCCTTCGATTATAGTCACTTCGACCGTTCTTAACGCTGTTTTCGAGGCTTGAAGGACATCTACTATACTTCCGTAATTCATGGCTGATGATAACTTAAACGTGCCGCCTACAAAATCGTTCTGTCTGCCCTTCATTTCAACATACATTTTAAAAATATTTTTTTCAGTAATGATACCGTTTTCGTCGAGAGCGTCTATAACCTGATTTAAGGAAGGATTTTCAGGTATTTCAACTTCTACCTCAAATTCGTTAGTGCTTATTCCTGTGTAATCCAGAATTATATTAAGCAGTGTTGAACCGAGCTTTGCACCAACTGTTATTATAGCAGCGGATATAATTATTCCAAGCAAAATACGCAAAACAGTCTTTCGGCTTTGACGCTGCTTTGAAAGCTGTTCAACAAATTCAGCTACCTCTTGGTCCTGCTCTTCTGCAATGTCTGAATCGTCCTGTTCATCTTCACCGCCATCTTCAAAATCTATATCATGCATATTCTCATCTTCGGAAGCATTATCCCGATTTGATGAACCGAAAGCGAACGGATCTTCCTCACCGTATTCCGCCTTGGAAATACCGCTGTCATTATGAGATGTTTCCACTTCACTTTCGTTTGTATTGTCGAGAAGCTCTGATAAATCTTCGTTTTTTTCTTTGTTGTCGTCCATTTATAACCTCCTGACCTTGCGCTCGGTAACGATAATATTCACCTTGACGTCATTTTCATCAGGTGAAAAATCCGTTATGAAATCCTCAAAACCGACGCCCAGTCTGACACATTTGTTTTCGGCAAAGAATCGGTCATAAAATCCTTTGCCGTATCCTATGCGATAACCGCTGACATTATAGCAAACAGCAGGTGTTATACAAAGCGTATTTTCGGAAATGCCTGCCTTACGGCAGTGCTCCGAAGGCTCAGGTATGGAAAAAGCGCCTTTTTGTAAATCGCTGAAGCTGTTTATATATCTGAAAATCAATTTATCTCCTGCACATACGGGAGCAGCTATTCTTTTTCCCGATTTAAAGCAGTGTTCAAAAATACGGTGCGTGGGCAGTTCGCTGTCAATGCTGACATAGCATAAAACAGTATCTGCATTGATAAATTCATCAAGTGAAATAACAGCCTGCGATACACAGCGTCCCGCTTTCTCCAGAAATTCGGAAGAAAAGGTTCTGCGCTGTAACAGAAAGCGTTTTCTGACTTCCTCTTTTATCTGCATTGCAAGGATGCCTTCATTGCCTGAGCAGCATTTGTGCCTTTAAGCAATTCTAACAGTTTAAGACCAAATTCCTGCGCTACGCCTGCGCCTTTTGCAGTTATAACGCTGCAGTCAACGCATACGAAATCATCAGAAAGTTTTTTGCAGTCAAGCTGCTCCTCAAAACCAGGGAAACAAATCGCCTCTTTGTCCTTCAACAGTCCCTTATGTCCAAGTATTGAAGGCGCAGCACAAATTGCCGCAATATATTTTCCTTTCTGAACGCAGAAATCTATCGCCTTTTGAACATAAGGATTGCTCTCCAGATTGAGAGTCCCGGGCATACCGCCTGGAAGAATTATCATTTCCAGTTTATCGTCAAGCTCAATCTCTGCCGCTGTGATGTCAGTATATACGCTTATACCGTGAGAACCTGTTATTATCTCCTCGCCAACGCCGACCGTCAGCACATCACATTCTCCTCTGCGAAGTATATCCACGGGACAGAGGGCTTCCATTTCTTCAAATCCGTTAGCTAAAAAACAATATATCATTTATTTTTCTCCTTTCAAAGGTTTTTACCGATTATATTTCAACAACTCATCCATTATGTTTTTTATCATATTATGGATAGTATCGATAGATTTCGGTTCATTATTTTTAGAACAATCAATAATGTGCCAGCCCTCCAGCTTTGCAACGTATAAAGCGGCTCTGCGGCAGGACGCCATAAATTCCATATTGCTTTCGTGCGCATCTAAACGTGATGGATCGCCGTTATACCGTTTTAGCAAAAGATGTCTTGAGATCTCAGGCGGCATATCAAGAAAAATCGTAGCCGTTGGTCTGGGAATTTTAAACCTGTTGTATTCCATATCGAACAGCCATTCCATATATTCATTCCAATTGCTTTCAGGGAGCTTTGTCATCTGATATATAGCGTTGCTGCTGACGTATCTGGCTGATATTATGGTTTTTCCCTCTTTAAAATCCTTTTCCCAATCCGTCTTGAAGCTGGTGTATCTGTCGATCGCATAAAAGCTGCTCGCCGTATATGCGCTGACAAATTTATCGTTTTCGCTGTATACACCGCTTAAATAATTACTCACTATTTTACCGGAGGGAGAATCGTAATTGGGAAATGTTATATATCTGAAATCCGTATATGTTTTTTTCAGCAATTCAAGCTGTGTGGTCTTTCCGCCGCCGTCCAGCCCTTCTATAACTATCAGTTTACTTGCCACAGAAATTCTCCGTTTCATTATTTGTTAAAACTGAATGATCTGAAATATACAATCAATAGAATTTTACCACAAATTTCTTTATTAGTCAAGTTCGGTCATTTGTCTTTCGATATTGATTATCGGATTCAAAGCTTTATCCTTTTGACTTATGAAATCGGTGACCTCTTCTCTCAGCTGTTCTGTGCCGATATTGAATTTGTAAGGAATAACAAGATCAAAATGTATTGTGGAGCCTGTCAGTCTGAAATCATGCACAGAAAGGGACGGCTCGATAGATTTTATAAATGATATGATACTGCTCAGCAGCTCATCTAATTTTGTATCGTTTACATCAACAGGGTCGATATGGATAGTGGCTGTACAATGGAATTTTTGCTCAAGTTCCGTTTCTATCAGGTCAATAAGAGCATGAGCCTCTGAAAGGCTGACGCAGGAAGGGACCTCAGCATGAAGTGATATAATGCTGACGCCAACGCCGTAGTTATGTATTAGAAGGTCATGTATTCCTATTATTCCGTCATATGAACAAACGGTTTCTTTTATGTTTTTTGAAAGCTCTTTGTTGGGCATTTGACCCAATAAGGGAGAAAGGCTCTCTTTTGCTGTTTTTATTCCCGAATAAACAATAAAAAGTGAAACCAGCAGTCCGATATACCCGTCTGCGTTAAGGTGAGCAAAATAATTTATCGCTATACCGATAAGAACTGCGGCAGTCGAAATAACATCGGATATGCTGTCGGTCGCTGTTGCTTTCATAGCAACCGAATCTATCATATTACCCATTTTTCTGTTGAAAATATACATCCAGAATTTCAAAGCGATAGATATGCAGAGTATTATCACAGTAAACAGGTCATATTCGGGAACGGAAGCAAAAATTATTTTTTCAACAGAAGTTCTTGCAAGTTCGACGCCCATCAGGGTGATAATAAAAGAGATTATCAGTCCCGCTACGTACTCCGCCCTGCCGTGACCGAACGGATGTTCCCTGTCGGGCGGAGAAAGAGCGATTTTAAATCCCACAATATTCACTATTGACGAGCCTGCGTCGGAAAGGTTGTTCAGTGAGTCGGCTACTACTGATATTGCGCCTGAAAAAATTCCCGCAAATATTTTTCCGATAAATAGCACAAGATTTATGAATATTCCTGTCAAGCCTGACAGAAAACCGCATTTTTTCCTTACCAAAGGGTCGTCCTTGTTTAAATTGGCGCCTATAAACAGCTTTATGAGAAAATTTGTCATAGGACTGCTCCATTCTTGACTTTTTTAATTATTTATGGTAAAGTATAACAGAAAAGCTGAGTTTTTTCAAGGGGAATAATGTAAATGCGCCTGTGGTGAAATTGGCAGACACGTTAGATTTAGGTTCTAATGCCTTACGGTGTGCAGGTTCAAGTCCTGTCAGGCGCACCAAACAGTACAAATCCGAACCTGTTCCAAATAGGCGACACTTTCGGATTATTTGCTTTCTTTAACAGGTACAAAACTATCCACTTCAAAATGGAAAAAATTATCCGACATTAAACTGCATGTACCACAAGTGAAAAAGCTGAAATAGTTACAAAAAGGCGCACCACTCGGTACGCCTGTCTCTTTTTATTCAATTTTATTATATACTTTGTTTTCCTATTACTGCCGCTTAAACTTGGCAACTTGGCAAATGCTTTTCACTCACACTCGAATGACTTTAATCGTGCTATTTTGTCTTTTTATCATTTTCTTTGCGAATAGTTCCAATCTTTTTGTCGCTTCTGGTGTCACGCCCATTTTGATTCCTAATTGTACCCGACGGAAGCCCTCTTGTTTTTTCGAATGTTCCGACTGTACAATCACTTCTTGTTTTTCTTATTGCCATAATACATTTCTCCTTCCGATGCAAATTATTTAATTTACCATATGCATATAAGACATATAATTATAAAAAAGACTAGCACGGCATAAGTAACATAATCCAAAACTTTCCAAAAATCAAAATTTTTCGTAAAAATATCTTTTAATAGCCAAAATGGTGTTAAAAACAGTCCTAAAATCTCCTCTGCAATATGGGAAAAAATTATAACTAAAATAAAATCAGAGTCAAATGTCAAGCCCTCACCGTGATCAAAGTATTTAGTTTCAAATGCGCCAATAACTGCTATCGGAATAAATAAAACGCTCGCCCAAAATAGATAGCAAAAGAAAAAAGCTGGAAATCCTTGTGGATTAAAGCCATAATTTACCATCTCAGAAACGCCAACTTTTTTCAGTGTCAGACAAACAATAGTGGTTATCAGCCCATAAAATGATATTTCATGTAGTTTTCCTAAAAAAGACATATGACTGCTCCACAATCTATAATATAATTTATTATAAATCAACAGTAGCAGATTGTCAAGTAAATCTGCAAGATTTTCAAAACTCAACGGTTTTTATATTTAACTAAAGCGATTTTATATAATTAAAATCACAACTCAATTTTGCTGAGAACTTCTCCTATCTTCCCCTCTATAACGAGGTCGGCAGAGGAATCGGCAGCTGTTGCAGAAAGGTTGATTATCACCAGCTTATTTCCACGGTAATAATTTATCAGTCCCGCCGCAGGATAAACGGCAAGCGAAGTCCCACCTATAATAAGCATATCACAGCTTGCTATAGCCCTGACTGCTCCGTTTATCACGTTCTGGTCGAGGGATTCACCGTATAAAACAACATCGGGTTTTATAAGTCCTCCACATTCACAGCGTGGCACGCCTGTGCTGTTCAGCATAAAGCGGGCGTCAAAATTCTTTCCGCATTTCTGACAGTAGTTGCGGTGAACAGAGCCGTGAAGCTCATAGACTCTTTTGCTTCCCGCCATCTGATGAAGTCCGTCGATATTCTGCGTAACTACCGCCGTCAGCTTTCCCGCCTTTTCCAATTCTGCCAGCTTTAAATGCGCCGCATTGGGCTTTGCGTCAAGGCAGAGCATTTTATCACAGTAAAAACGGTAAAATTCTTCCGTCTTGCCGTAAAAGAAATCGTCGCTGAGTATCGTTTCGGGAGGAAAGTCGTATTTTTGATTATACAATCCGTCCACACTGCGAAAATCGGGAATACCGCTTTCGGTGGAAACGCCTGCTCCACCGAAAAACACCACGCTTTCCGCTTCTTTTATCATCTGGTTCAGTTTTTCTGTCTTATCCATACTTTAAAAAGGCTTTGAATCCTTCAGCTCAACTATTCTGTTGAACACGTCGTCATATTTTGAGTCCTTGCAGAAATAACCCAGGCGGACAAACTGGAACTTATCTCCCGCCTTTGCATCCTCAAGGCTTCTTTCCAACTTGCAGCCGACTTTCTTTACTACCGATTCGGGGTTGAGATAATCGTCAAAGGTCTTTCCCTCAGGTATGGCGTTGGTATTTTCGATAGTGAACAGGTTGTTGTAGATATAAACATTACTGTCAATGCAGTCCTTTGCGCTTACCCAGTGGATAGTACCTTTTACTTTTCTTCCGTCAACAGGATTTCCGTTGCCGCTTTCAAGGTCGGCCGTACAGATTATCTTGTCTATCGTTCCGTCCTCTTTGTAAATTACTTCCTTGAATTTTATGATGTATGCTCCCATAAGCCTTACTTCGCCGTCGGGTTTAAGTCTGAAATACTTTGGAGGAGGAGCTGCGGAAAAGTCGTCCGATTCGATATAAATTTCCTTTGTGAATTTTACCTTGCGCTTTCCTGCGGTCTCATCATTTGGATTATTGGCAATCTCAAAAAATTCCTCTTTATCCTCGGGATAATTTTCGATAACCACCTTAATAGGATCAAGCACGGCTATTCTTCTTAAAGCGGTTTTGTTAAGCTCGTCCCGTATACAATGTTCAAGCAAAGCAATATCGACAACAGACAGGCTCTTGCATATACCTGCAAGCTCCACAAATCTGAAGATAGACTGGGGAGTATATCCTCGTCTTCTCAGTGCGCAGAGCGTGGGCATTCTGGGGTCGTCCCAGCCGTCAACTACACCTGTTTCAACAAGCTGTCTGAGATACCTTTTGCTCATAACGGTGTTGGTAACGTTAAGCCTTGCAAATTCGTACTGATGAGGAGGCTGTTCAAAGCCGATATTTTCGATCACCCAATCATAAAGGGGTCTGTGATTTTCAAACTCGATAGAACACATAGAGTGAGTTATTCCCTCCAGTGCGTCCTGAATGGGGTGCGCAAAGTCATACAAGGGGTAAATGCACCATTTGTCGCCCTGACGGTGATGTCCCATATGAAGAATACGATAAATAGCGGGGTCTCTCATATTCATATTTGGACTTGCCATATCTATCTTTGCTCTCAATGTGCAGTACCCGTCGGGGAACTCGCCGTTTTTCATCTTCTCAAAAAGCTCAAGGTTTTCTTCAACGCTCCTGTCACGGTAAGGGCTGTTCTTGCCGGGCTCGGTGAGAGTTCCTCTGTATTCCTTCATCTGCTCATTGTTCAAATCACAAACATATGCTTTTCCTTTTTTGATAAGCTCAACTGCAAATTCATATGTTTTCTGGAAATAGTCGCTGCCGTAGAATATTGCGTCAGGTTCAGCGCCAAGCCACTTCAGATCCTCGATTATTGCCTCAACGTATTCGTTGTCCTCTTTTGTGGGGTTGGTATCGTCAAAGCGCAGATTGAACAGACCGCCGTATTTTTTTGCGGAGGTATAGTTGATGTAGATAGCCTTGGCGCTTCCTATATGAAGATATCCGTTAGGTTCGGGAGGAAAACGCGTGTGTATTTTCTTTACTCTCCCTGCCGCAAGGTCGCTTTCCATAATATCCGTAAGGAAATTGGAGTTATCCTCGTTTTCTTCTGTCACTTTCTTTTCTTCGTCTGCCATTACAGTGTCTCCTTAAATTTATTTATTCTGTTTATAGTTTCTTCTTTGCCTAAAATTTTCATTACGGCGCAAAGGTCGGGGCTGTTCAGCTTACCTGTCACAGCTACTCTTATGAAAGAGCTTACGTCGCCCACATTTCCCTTCCAGCCGTCGGGATTTGCCTTGTATTTCTTTATATTGGGACAGAAACCGTTTTTCTCGCCAACTGCCTTTACCTTTTCAAACCAGACGTCCTGCGGGTCGTTTTCGTCATATCCCTCTGCAAAGCCGTCAAGGCAAGCAATAATATCCGCTTTGTCAAATCCCTCTATCATATCCTGATAACTGAAGTATTCAGGATAGAAAAATCCCATATAGCCTTTGGCGTCCTTCCATGTTTCAAGGTCTTTTCTGGGCTTGTTCCCGCCTCGTCCTATCTGAAGTATCGCCTTTGTGTAAGTTTCATCACGGGATAAAACCTGATAAAAGTCATTGTCAAATTCCTTTGCCCATTTCGTCAGTCTGTCATACACCTGATCTGCGGTCATCCTGGAAACAGTGTTTTTGCTCACGTCTCCCAGCTTGACCAAATCAAACAGTGAACCGCTTGGGCTTATCTTCTTTACGGAAAAAGGAAAATCGTTTATATCAGCGTTGGGATTTGCCCTGCGCCAGTCCTCGAAATTGCTGTTGAGCAGCGTCATAACATATTCCACAACGCTTTCGGCGGGATAGCCGTCGCTGATATAATCGCTCATTCCCGCACCCTTATCCCTCTTTGACAGCTTTTTCTTTGAATCTCCCTCTTTTTTCATAAGCTGGGACAAATGCAGATATTTCGGCAGCTTAAAGCCCAGAGCATTGAAAAGCTGAATATGGTAAGGCAGACTTGAGAGCCATTCCTCACCTCTTACCACGTGAGTTGTTCTCATCAGATGGTCGTCCACCGCGTGAGCAAGGTGATAGGTAGGCATACCGTCACTTTTCAGCAGGATATGGTCAATATGATTTTCAGTTACCTCAATAGTCCCTTTTATAAGGTCGGTGAATTTTATCTTGTGTTCGGGATCGCCCTCTGAACGCAGACGAAGTACATAAGGCAGACCCTTGTCAAGTCTTTCCTTTACTTCTTCAAGGCTGAGATTTCTGCACTTTACGTATTCGCCGTAATAACCCGGAGTTACTTTTTGAGCCTCCTGCCTTTCCCTCAGTTCTTTCATCTCTTCTTCGGTGCAGAAACAAGGATACGCCTTGCCCTGCCGTACAAGATCCTTTGCGTAAGTGCGGTAAATTTCCCTGCGCTCGCTTTGGCGGTACGGACCGTAGGCTCCTTCCTTTACAACGCTTTCGTCAAAATTTATGCCGAAAGTATTGAAAACATTGATAAGGTCGTATTCTGCGCCCTCGACTGCTCTTTTGGAGTCGGTGTCCTCGATCCTCAGATACAGAACGCCGCCGCTTTGATGAGCAAGCCTTTCCGATACAAGAACGGGATAAAGCCCGCCAAAATGAACAAATCCCGTGGGGCTCGGCGCAAATCTTGTCACCTTTGCGCCCTCGGGCAGATCCCTTTCGGGATAGAGCTTTTCGTAATAATCGGGAGTCTTATCCACGTCGGGGAACAACAGTTCTGCCAATGCATTATAATCCATATTTATTTCAGCGTTAGGAACGCTTCTCCTTTCCGCACCCTTTAATTTATTTTTGTTTTTATTATGATACCACAAACAGCGATGAAATGCAAGAAAAATTTTACTTTCCTGCATAGACTGCCATACTTTTAATTTCTTGACAAGAATGAACGATTGTGATATCATTTATAAAAAGCTTTATTTTAATATGAAAACGGGGTTTTGATATGCTTAAATACGGAACATGGGATCTGCCGGGAGAAGATTATTTTCAGGCAAAAAATTCTTTTAAGGGGAGCAGGGATAACTTAAGATTTATCATTTCTCCCTGTGAGGACGGCATAAAAGCGTCTGTATGGAAAGGCGAAAAGTGCCTTGAATTATCCGAAATCATTGCTGAAAAAACATTTGAGCTTTGTGAACAGTCGTTGTATGAAATAAACGAATACCTCACTGCACAATATAACTTGCTTAATTCATAAAAATAAATTTTCCGTCGTATATTGTAAAAAATATGCGGAGGAAAACATTTATGTATGACCGTGAAAAAGCCGTTGCATACGCAAGAAAGTGGGCGTATATGCGCAATCCCGAATATTATGCATTTGATGAGATAGGCGGGGACTGCACCAATTTTGTTTCACAATGCGTTTATGCGGGCTGCGGAACGATGAATTATACGAAAGACACAGGCTGGTATTACAATAACATTAACGACAGAAGTGCGGCATGGACAGGGGTGGAATTTTTCTATGATTTCATCACATCAAACAAAGGAAAAGGTCCATACGCCGAAGAACTGCCGCTGTCGCTGGCAAAAGTCGGTGATGTGATACAGCTTTCATTTGACGGGGAAAAATTTACTCACGCACTTGTAATTACAAAAATTTTTCTTTTTCCCACGCCTGAAAATATATTGATAGCCTGTCATTCCTATGATTCGCTTGATAGAAGATTGAATACATACGGCTACAAAAAATCCCGTCTAATACATATACTGGGTTCAAGATAAATAAAGAAAGGACAGCAAAAACAATGGGAATGTGCAATTATCCTGAAAATATAAGGAATTTTTGCATAATAGCACATATAGATCACGGTAAATCCACTCTTGCCGACCGTATTCTTGAAATGACAAAGACTGTCGCTCAAAGGGATATGGAGGAGCAGCTCCTTGACAATATGGAGCTTGAAAGAGAAAGAGGAATAACCATAAAGGCAAGAGCCGTAAGATTGAATTATACCGCAAAGGACGGAAACGACTATATTTTTAATCTGATAGATACGCCGGGGCACGTGGACTTTAACTATGAAGTTTCACGCTCTCTCAATGCCTGCGAAGGGGCTATCCTTATAGTGGACGCTTCTCAGGGGATAGAGGCGCAGACTCTTGCCAACACTTATCTTGCAATAGAGCAGGATCTGGAAGTAGTCCCCGTTATCAACAAGATAGATTTGCCCTCAGCACGCCCTGATGAGGCCAAAGAGGAGATAGAAAGCGTTATCGGTATACCCGCCGACGACGCTCCCTGCGTATCCGCAAAGCTGGGGATAAATATTGAAGCTGTTATGGAGCAGATAGTAAAATGTGTTCCCCCGCCAAAGGGAAACAAAGACGCTAAACTGAAGGCTCTGATATTTGACAGCTACTATGACGCATACAAGGGTGTAATTGTTCACATTCGTGTAAAAGAAGGAACAGTAAAAGTCGGTGACAAAATAAGAATGATGGCTACAAAAGCCGAGTTTCAGGTCACCGAGCTTGGATATATGGGTGCGTTCGGTCTTATCTCCGCAGATGAACTTAAAGCGGGAGAGGTAGGGTATATTGCCGCCTCGATAAAATCCATCGGAGATACCAAAGTAGGCGATACGGTAACACTTGCTGACGATCCTGCCGATGAACCACTGGCAGGTTATCGCAACGTCAATCCGATGGTGTTCAGCGGAATTTATCCTGCTGACGGATCAAAGTACGGAGATTTGCGGGACGCTCTTGATAAATTGCAGCTTAACGACGCTTCCCTTTCCTTTGAGCCTGAAACCTCAATTGCTCTGGGGTTCGGTTTCAGATGCGGTTTTCTCGGTCTGCTCCATATGGATATTATACAGGAAAGGCTTGAAAGAGAATATAACCTTGACCTTATAACTACTGCTCCGTCTGTTGTATACAGGATAACAAAAACAAACGGCGACGTGGTGATGATAGACAATCCTACAAACTATCCCGACGTGTCTGAAATACAGCTTGCCGAGGAGCCTATGGTGAGCGCGCATATTTTCTCTCCGTCTGATTATGTAGGGAGCATTATGGAGCTTTGTCAGGATAGGCGAGGCGTGTTCAAGGATATGAAATATATGGACGAAAAACGAGTGGATATACACTATGAACTGCCACTCAATGAAATAGTTTACGACTTTTTTGACGCCCTTAAATCACGGTCAAGGGGTTATGCAAGTTATGACTATGAGGTGATAGGCTTTGCACCGTCAAAGCTGGTGAAGCTGGACGTAATGCTCAACGGTGACGTGGTGGACGCTTTGTCTTTTATAGTACATGCGGACAAGGCTTATCCAAGAGCAAGGAGAATAACGGAAAAGCTGAAGGAAAATATTCCCCGTCAGCTTTTTGAAGTGCCTGTTCAGGCGGCGATAGGCGGAAAAATAATCGCTAGAGAAACAATAAAAGCTATGCGCAAGGACGTGCTTGCAAAATGCTATGGCGGCGACATAACCAGAAAAAAGAAACTGCTGGAAAAGCAAAAGGAAGGCAAAAAACGTATGAGACAGCTTGGAACGGTATCTGTTCCGCAGGAGGCGTTTATGGCTGTTCTTAAGCTGGACGAGTAATTCGGAGGGCAAAAATGAGCAGAGGGCTTTATATCCATATACCGTTTTGTCTTTCCAAATGTCCGTACTGCGATTTTTATTCGGTAAAATACAGCTGTGAAACCGCAGAAAAATATAAAGACGCTGTGATAAGGAACTTGCTTTGTTACAACGAAAAATTTGATACGGTGTACTTCGGAGGAGGTACACCTGTTTTGCTGTGGAAAGAGATATGTGAGATACTTGAACATATAAGTATGGAGGAAAATGCAGAGATAACTGTTGAAGCCAACCCCTGCTGTTCCGACAAAGAAAATTTGTCCGCTTTGAAAAAAGCAGGCGTAAACCGCATATCTTTCGGGATTCAAAGTCTTAACGACAAGGAGCTTATGGCGCTTGGGAGAAGGCACGACGCAAAAACAGCGGTCAAAGCGGTAGAAACAGCGTATAACTGCGGATTTGACAATATTTCCGCTGATATTATGCTGGGAACGCAGGGGCAGAGTGTCAAAAGCGTTGAAAGTACCATAAATGAGCTAAGCCTTTTGCCGCTTTGTCATATTTCCGCCTATATGCTGAAAATAGAGGAAAATACTCCTTTTGCGAAGATGAGACTTAATCTTCCCGATGAAGAAACGGTATGTGATATTTACCTTTCAGCCGTTGAGCAGCTTGAAAATATAGGTATACATCAGTATGAAATAAGCAATTTTGCTGAAAGTGGAAAAGAGTGCAGGCACAATCTGAAATACTGGAACTGTGAAGAATATGTGGGAATAGGACCTGCCGCACATTCATACTATAAGAGTGAAAGGTTTTTTGTAGATAGAAATATCGACGAATTTATAAACGCAGAATTTCAGGCAACACATAAGGAAACAGATCTCGCAGGCGGGTGTGACGAATATGCTATGCTGAGGCTCAGGCTCACACAAGGGCTTATGTTATCGGAATATGCAAAAAGAGGCGGAAACGCAGAGGCGCTGGAAAGAAAATTAAGCCTTATCCCGCAGCATTTTTTCAGATTTAACGGCGAACGGCTGTATTTGACCCCTGAGGGATTTCTTGTGTCAAACAGCATTATCGGAACGCTGTTAAGCTGAATAAAGGCGATTTTGTAATAATTTTGTCGAAGCTGACATATAAAAGTAAAGACGTTATACAGCAGGTTTTTTCTCTCAGGTGAAATATCACGGGGAAAAAGCCTGCGCCAAACTAAAGCGGGTCTTACCGTCCAATATACAGTCCCCCGATTTTATTCGGGGGATTTTATGCATAAAGCGGAAAATGGTCACTTTTTCTTGACAAAAAATAGCAGGAGATATATAATAAATTAGTTAGGATATTATTGAGAGGTGCGCTTTGTTTACTGAAATAAACGGGTTGAAAATCAATTATGCAACAGAAGGAAGCGGTGAGGAAAACGTTCTCCTGCTGCACGGCTGGGGCTCAAATATAACGCTTTTTTCCGCTGTGATAAATCATTTGTCGCAAAAATTTACCGTTTATGCTCCCGATATGCCGGGATTCGGAGAAAGCGACGAGCCGAAAGAGCCCTGGTGCGTAGACGATTATGTGGATTTTGTTATCGCTTTCTGCGAAAAGATGGATATAAAAAGCTGTTTTATTCTTGGGCATAGCTTTGGCGGCAGAGTTATAATAAAGCTGATGTCAAGAAATAACGTTCCTTTTTCAATGGTGAGGGCGGTGCTTACGGACAGCGCAGGAATACGTCCAAAACAGACGCTGAAGAAAAAAGTAAGGACACGCTGTTATAAAATAGGAAAAAAGGTTCTTTCCTCAAAAATATGCTCAAAGCTGTTTCCTAATGCATTGGAAAATTTCAGAAAGAAAAACGGCTCGGCGGATTATAATGCCGCCTCTCCTATAATGAGGCAATGTCTTGTAAAGATCGTAAACGAGGATCTGACACCGCTTATTCACAATATAAATGTTCCAACTCTGCTTGTATGGGGCGATAAGGACGACGCTACACCTCTGTCGGACGGGCAGATGATGGAAAAGCTGATACCCGACGCGGGGCTCGTAGTATTTGAGGGCTGCGGGCATTATGCTTTTCTGGAACAGGGACAGCGTTTTTGCAGAATACTTGATTCATTCTTTGATGTAAAATGAGGTAATTATGTCTGAAATATTGACTGTTGTGTCGTATGTTGTTTTCTTTGCCGCTTTATTGGCTAACTTTGCAAACAATTTCATACGGTATATGCATATGTTCCAGCTTAACTCCTATCATGCCAAGGAACAGGTGAAGTGGCTGGGAGGAAATATGCCCGAAATCATAAAAAGGCACCTGTGCGCAGTAATAATGGCAATATTGCTGATAATATTCCCGTTTGGCTCAATTGCTGGGCTTTTGTCATGCGGAGCTGTGCTGGGGGTGTTTTTGCTGATAAACCTTCCTAAAAAAGCCAAGAAAAAGCTGGTGTATACTCCAAGAGTCATAAGAATGTGTGTGACGTCGGTGATAGTGTATGCCGCTTTGGTGGTAGGAGCGTTTATCTGCGGGTGTTACTTCCCTGTGGTGTACATTATAGCTTATCCTGTGATACAGCTTTTGTCGGCGTTTACGGCGATAATAGCAAACGTAATCAACAAGCCTGTTGAAATGTTTATAAACAAGCATTATATAAACGACGCAAAAAGGATAATAAACGAACTGCCAAATCTCACTGTTATAGGAATAACGGGCAGTTACGGCAAAACCTCAACTAAATTTTATCTGAACAAGCTGCTTTCTGCAAAATACAATGTTTTGATGACCCCTGAAAGCTACAATACGACAATGGGCGTTGTAAAGACTGTCAGAGGTTCGCTCAGCGCAGTTCACGAAATATTCATCTGCGAAATGGGCGCAAAAAACGTGGGTGAGATAAAAGAGATATGCGACATCGTTCACCCGAAACATTCTATGATAACCTCTATCGGAGAACAGCACCTTGAGAGCTTTAAGACAGTTGATAACATCATAAAGACAAAGTTTGAGATAGCAGACTGTATTACAGACGGAATGGTATTTCTGAATTACGATAATGAGCATATAAGAAATCATAAGATCGACAAAAACGTTATTTCATACGGATTTTCGGACAAATATGAATATTATGCGGACAATATTGCGGTGACGTCAAAGGGTACTTCCTTTACCGTTCATCACAAGGACGAGGAGAGCGCAGAGTTTTCAACAAAGCTGATAGGCGAACACAATGTGCAGAATATAGTGGGCGCTATCGCTGTGGCAAACAAGCTGGGTATAACGCTGAACGAGCTGAAAACGCCTGTAAGGAGGCTGGAGGCGGTACCCCACAGAATGCAGATAATCGACAGGGGAAATTCTGTGATAATTGACGACGCATTCAACAGCAATCCCGCAGGAGCGAAAGCGGCGCTCGACACTCTGGGGCTTATGGAGGGATTTAAAATACTCATAACGCCCGGAATGATAGAGTTGGGAGAAAAAGAATACGAGCTTAACAAAGAGCTTGGAACAAGAGCCGCCGCAGTTTGCGATTATGTTATGGCAGTAGGCGAAAAGCAGGCGGCGCCTATTGTTGACGGACTTAAAGCGGCGGGTTATTCTGAGGAAAAGACGTATGTGGCGCAAAATCTGAACGATGCACTTGCCAAGGCGGATAGCGTAAAAACAGGCGGGGCAAAAAAGATAATCCTTTTGGAAAACGATTTGCCCGATAATTTCTGATAAAGCTGACAGGAGATATGCTATGAAAATCAAGATCGGAGTTTTTTTCGGCGGAAAGAGCGTTGAGCATGAAGTATCTATTATTTCCGCTATTCAGGCGTTTAACGCATTTGACCGAAACAAATACGACGTTATTCCCGTTTACATCACCAAAAACAATGAATTTTACACGGGAGAAGCGGTTGGCAAAATAGAGGAATACAAAAATATTCCCGCATTGCTGAAAAAAAGCACGAGAGTTCTGATAGTAAGCGACGGAGGGAAAACAAAGCTCATCTGCTATCCTATGAAAAAGTTCGGGGACAGCACCGTTGCCGAAATAGACGTTGCTTTTCCTGTCGTTCACGGGACGAACGTGGAGGACGGAGCATTGCAGGGCTTTTTTCAGACGCTGAATATTCCCTATGCAGGCTGCGACGTTGTTTCTTCCGCTGTGGGAATGGATAAATATGTGATGAAAACGGTGCTTAAGGACAATGATATTCCTGTGCTTGACTGTGTTGTCAAAACCGCTTTGGAATTTTCAAATGACCCTGACAGCGTTGTGAACGACATAAAGAGAAAAATAGGACTTCCCGCAATCGTAAAGCCTGTAAACCTCGGCTCCAGCGTGGGTATCAAAATAGGACGTGACGAGGAAGAGTTGAAGGAGGCACTTGACCACGCTTTCGGTTTTGCAGGAAAGGTACTGGTGGAGCGTGCTGTGGAACAGCTCAGAGAGATAAACTGTTCCGTATGCGGAGATGTTGACTTTGCGGAAGCAAGCGAATGCGAGGAGCCTGTAAGCACCGACGAGATACTCAGCTTTGAGGACAAATATGTAAGCGGCGGCTCAAAGGACACAAAGTCAAGCGGTATGGCGTCGCTTAAACGCAAAATTCCCGCCGAAATATCAGAGCAGACAAGAGAAGAAATAAGAAATATGGCGGTAAAGGCATTCAAATGCCTTGGTTGCAGCGGCGTTTCAAGAATAGACTTTATGATAGACGTAAAGGAAAACAAAATTTATCTCAATGAGATAAACACGATTCCGGGAAGCCTTGCATTCTATCTGTGGGAGCCTTTGGGTACAAAATACCCTGCGCTGTTGGATAAAATGGTCTCACTGGCGCTGAAAAGGGACAGAGAACAGAAAAATCTCAACTTTACCTTTGAATCCAACATTCTCGCAAACGCAAAGCTGGGCGGGATAAAAGGAGGAAAGCTGAATGGTTAGAAACACATACATAATCAATCTTGCCTTTGACGCATGGCAGAATCAGGTGTGGTTCTGTGATACTATGAGCGATGAAAGCTCGGAAAGACGCTGGGCTGACGCAAAGCAGACGCTTGAAAACGTGGGAGAGAGATGTTCGAATCCCAGCGAATTTTTTAACGAGGCCGTAAAGCATTTTGAGAAATACGGCTTTGTGAGAATACAAAAATGAAAAAAGAGATAACGATAGGTCAGAACGACGCAGGACAAAGACTGGACAGATTTCTTATAAAAGCCTTTCCCTCTCTGACTGCGGGTGTGATAAACAAGGCGGTCAGGAACAAGGATATAAAAATAAACGGAAAGCGTTCTGAAATATCCTATAAGCTGAAATGCGGCGATGTTCTGTATATTTTTATGCCAGACCGACTGTTAGAGGCGAATGATACAGACGAAGATTTTACACAGGCGGGAAACAAACTGAATATAATTTACGAAGATGAAAATATCCTGCTTGCGGATAAGGAGCAGGGACTTGCGGTACATTCGGACGAAAGCGGAAACGTTGATACGCTGATAAACCGAATAAAAAAATATCTTTATGAAAAAGGGGAATTTCAGCCTGAGAATGAAAATTCCTTTGCCCCTGCTCTTTGCAACAGGATAGACAGAAATACGGGCGGGATAGTTATCGCCGCAAAAAATGCCGAGGCGCTGAGAATACTCAATGAAAAAATAAAAAACAGAGAGCTTACAAAAAAATATCTCTGTATCGTTCTCGGAAAGCCTGATAAGGAAGAGGCTTTGCTTACCGCTTATCTGCAAAAGGACAGCGAATCAAATCAGGTCACGGTAACGGACAAAAAGACAAGCGAAAATCTTACGATAAAAACGAAATACAAGATTTTGGACAGTTTTGGAAAGCTGAGTTTGCTTGAAGTGGACCTGCTTACGGGAAGGACTCATCAGATACGTGCGCATATGGCGCATATCGGTCACCCGCTGCTGGGCGACGGAAAATACGGGATAAACCGTATAAACAAAGAATTCGGATTTAAAATGCAGGCGCTTTACAGCTATAAGCT
Source organism: uncultured Ruminiclostridium sp. (assembly GCA_947630175.1). Lineage (GTDB taxonomy): Bacteria > Bacillota > Clostridia > Oscillospirales > Ruminococcaceae > Ruminiclostridium_E. The sequence goes on from CANRGJ010000004.1 coordinate 35,962, forward strand.
GCGGTTTGATTTTGTTGAGGACGCAGGAAAGCTGAATTATCTGAATAAAAAGGAATTTACAGTGCAAACGGTTCCCTTTTTAGCTCAATACAAAAAATTAAAAGAAAAATATACCGAAAGGACATAAAGAAAATGAAATATGTAGTATTGCTTTGCGACGGAATGGCAGACCTGCCCAGGGACGATCTCAGCGGAAAAACTCCTATGGGAACGGCAAACAAGCCGAATATAGACAAGCTGGCAAAGGTTTCAGAGGTGGGACTGGTAAAGACGGTTATTGACACGCTGAAACCGGGCAGCGACGTAGCTAATCTGTCTGTGCTGGGATATGACCCGTCGGTTTACTATTCGGGACGTTCGCCGCTGGAGGCGGGCAGCATAGGGATAGATATGAAGCCCACCGACGTTTCGTTCAGGTGTAATCTTGTTACGCTGTCTGATGATGAAAAGTATGAAGATAAGACTATGGTTGACTACTGCTCGGGGGATATTTCCACTGCCGAGGCGGCGGAGCTTATCGCATTTATACAGGAGAAAATGGGCAACGAAGAATTCAGCTTTTACAGCGGCGTAAGCTACCGTCATTGTCTGATATGGGATCACGGTACTTTGGACGTGGGAACGCTCACTCCTCCTCACGACATTACAGGCAGAAAGATAACCGAATATCTGGGCGCAAACGAAAACGGCGCAAAGCTGATAGATATGATGAAACGTTCATACGATCTTCTTAAACATCATCCTGTCAACTTAAAGAGAATGGAAAAAGGGCTTCGTCCCGCTAACAGCCTTTGGTTCTGGGGTGAGGGCGTGAGAAAAGACCTTATGCCGTTTGAAAAGAAGTACGGGCTGAAGGGCGCTATGATCTCGGCGGTGGACCTGCTCAAGGGCATAGGAAAGTTTACGGGAATGGAGGTTATAAACGTTCCCGGAGCGACAGGCTACATAGATACCAATTTCTCAGGGAAAGCTGACGCTGCAATAAACGCTTTGAAAAATGGAAACGATTTCGTTTACATTCACGTTGAAGCGCCTGACGAATGCGGACACAGATTTGAAATTGAAAATAAGGTAAAATCTATCGAGCTTATCGACAAGCTTATTCTCGGTCCGATACTCAAGGCGTTTGAGGGGGAAGATATAAAAATACTTATCTGTCCCGACCACCCCACGCCGCTGGCGCTGAAAACGCATACAAACGCACCTGTTCCCTATCTTATCTATGACAGCAGAAAGAAAAATAACGGCGTAGACAGATTCGATGAGGAGTCTGCGGAAAAAACGGGCGTTTTCGTAAAGATCGGTCATACGCTGATGGACAGATTTTTGGAGAAAAATTAAAAAAGGTTAAATGGAAATAAAGACGTTTGAAAATTCATATTTAAGCAGTACAAAGTACGCATTAAAAAGCGCATTTTACCATGCGAACAGCAATGAACGCTTTAACGAATGGGAGTTCGCGGAAAATCTGCTGAGTTCTGAGGGATATTTGCCTGAGCTGTGCGTTGTGGCTTTGGAGGGCGAAAACATAGTAGGATATAACGCACTGACTAAAGCGAAAATAGGCGATCATCACGGTTTGGCTCTTGGTCCGCTGGGCGTGCGAAAGGAATATCAAAATATTGGGATCGGCACTGCTCTTGTGAAAGAGTGCGTCAGCAGGGCAACAAGAATGGGATTTTCGTGGATAGCCTTGCTGGGCGGAGATTATTATTCACGCTTTGGTTTTGAAAGCGGAAAGCAATATGGTATAACCGTGACAGAAAACGAATTTGACAACGAGCATTTACAGATTTTGTTTTTGGATCAATCAGCTGAAAGAAACATTTGCGGAAAGCTCGTTTACTGCGACGCATTTTATGATGATAACGGGAATTTGCTGTGAATTTATCAGGTATAAGCCGAGGCTTTATGCTTCGGCTTTTTATTTTGATACAGCAGTTTTGTGAATGAACATATTGCGCATATTTTTTCCCGATAGATTGTGGTTTTTGTGCAAATGCGATAAAATTAAAATACTTCTTGACAATTTAAATCCATTATTTTATAATTAAATTAGTATTTTATTAAAGCCGCCTTACGGCGTAACAAAAAACCGTTCAAATCGGTATTATTTTTTTATGGAGGCATACTAAAAATGAGAGTTTACAATTTCAGTGCAGGTCCGGCTATGCTGCCGGAGGAAGTCCTCAAAAAAGCTGCGGCAGAAATGCTTGAGTACGGCAGCTCCGGTCAGTCGGTAATGGAAATGTCACACCGTTCAAAAGAATATCAGGCTATAATCGACGCCTGCGAAGCTTCTCTCCGTGAAGTTATGAATATTCCCGACAATTACAAGGTGCTTTTCCTTCAGGGCGGCGCTTCAATGCAGTTTGCTATGGTTCCCCTAAACCTGATGGTAAAGGGCAAGGCTGACTTTGTTGTTACAGGTCAGTGGGCTACAAAGGCTTATAAAGAGGCAAAGAGATTCGGTATTGCAAACGAAGTCGCTTCCTCCAAGGATAAGACCTTCTCCTACATACCTAAGCTGGACAGCAGCAAATTCGATAAGGACGCAGATTATTTCCATATCTGCCTTAACAATACAATTTACGGCACCAAGTTCCCTGTTCTTCCTGAAACGGGCAACGTTCCTTTGGTAGCCGATATGTCCTCATGTATCCTTTCCGAGCCTGTGGACATAAGCAAGTTCGGCCTTATCTATGCGGGTGCTCAGAAGAATATGGGTCCTGCGGGTCTGACAGTCGTTATTATCCGTGAAGATCTGGTTCGTGAGTTCCCCGAGGACAGCAAAGTGCCCACAATGCTCCAGTATAAGACTCACGTTGACAACGGCTCTATGTTCAACACTCCTCCCACATACGCTATCTATATTCTGGGACTGGTTTTGGAATGGCTGAAGGGCAAGGGCGGACTTCAGGCTATGAAGGAAATAAACGAAAAGAAAGCAAAGGTAATCTACGACTTCCTTGACAACAGCAAGATGTTCAAGGCTACCGTTCAGGGCGCTGACCGTTCTCTTATGAATATTCCTTTCATCACAGGCAACGAAGAGCTTGACGCAAAGTTTGTCGCTGAAGCCAAAAAGCAGGGCTTTGTAAATATCAAGGGTCACCGTTCAGTCGGCGGTATGAGAGCTTCTATCTATAACGCTATGCCTATCGAGGGCTGCGAGGCGCTTGTGAAGTTTATGGCAGAATTTGAAAAGAACAACTGATTTGTGAGGTAAAGAGATATGTATAATATTCAGACGCTTAACAAAATCGCACACTGTGGCACTGATCTTATGGATAAGTCCAAATACAACGTTGGCGAAGACGTTGCCAATCCTGCGGCGATACTGGTGCGTTCCGCAAGTATGCACGAAATGGAGCTGAGCGACAGTTTGCTGGCTATCGCAAGAGCAGGCGCAGGCACAAACAATATTCCCATTGACAAGTGCAGTGAAAAAGGTATTGTTGTTTTCAACACCCCTGGCGCTAACGCAAACGCTGTTAAAGAGCTTATACTCACTGCTCTGCTGATATCAAGCAGAAAAATTCCCGCCGCTATCGACTGGGCAAAAACGCTGAAGGGCCAGGGCGACGAGGTAAGCAAGCTTATCGAAAAAGGCAAGAGCCAGTTCGCAGGTCCCGAAATCAAGGGCAAAAAGCTGGGCGTTATCGGTCTTGGCGCTATCGGCGCAATGGTGGCAAATGCGGCTGTTGATCTGGGTATGGAGGTTTACGGTGCAGACCCGTTCCTGTCAGTGGGTGGTGCGCTCCACCTTTCCACGAAGGTAAAGTATGTCAAGACGACTACCGACGTAAAGTCAAATAAGGAAATCTTTGAAAACTGCGATTATATCACTCTTCACGCTCCCGCTACTCCTGATACAAAGAATATGATAAACGCTGAAACGATAGCGATGATGAAGAAGAACGTTCGCCTGCTGAACTTCGCAAGAGGCGATTTGGTTGACGACAAGGCGGTTATCGAAGCGCTGGCTAACGGCGGAATGGCGGCTTATGCCACCGACTTCCCCACCGACGCTCTTATCGGCGTTGAGGGTGTTATAGCTCTTCCTCACCTTGGCGCTTCCACTCCTGAAAGCGAGGACAACTGCGCTGTTATGGCTTGCCAGCAGCTTATTGACTACATTGAAAACGGAAATATCAAGAACAGCGTAAATCTTCCCAATGTTTCAATGGCTATGTCGGGCGACGCAAAGGTTTGCCTTATTCACAGAAATGTGGAGGGACTTATCAACAAGATCTCCGCAGTTACAGCAGAGGCTAAGATAAACATTGAGAATATGGAGAGCAAGTCCAAGAAGGATATGGCTTATACCGTTCTTGACGTCAAGGGCAGTACGGACGGACTTATGGAGAAGTTCAAAGCCATCGACGCAGTGCTTAATGTGAGAATTATCAAGTAAATAACAACGATTTATCAGCGGGCTGAAAGGTCCGCTGATTTTTTGGTTGAATTTTCTTTTCCTTTCCACCAAGCGGTTATTGTAAACGAAAAAAAGAGGATATATAATAAAAGCAGGAATTGTGAATACAGGAGGACTCATATGAAAAAGATAATCGGCGCAAACATCGCAAGGTACAGGAAAGAAAAGAATATGACACAGCAGGAGCTTGCAAATCATCTCAATATATCATTTCAGGCGGTAAGTAAGTGGGAATGCGGTCAGACAACGCCTGACGTTTACTTATTGCCGCTGATAGCGTCGATCCTTGGGACAAGCGTTGACCAGCTTTTAGGATATTCTCATAATTTTGACGGCGCTGTTATCACGGACTATGAGGAAAGATACAAGACAGATGAATACTACTGGGGCGTAAAGCCGTCGAGAATGTGTCTTGAGATACTCAGGCTTATGCCGCCGCAGAACAAGGCGATAAGCGTTATTGATATAGGCTGCGGCGAGGGAAAGGACGCTGTTTTTCTCGCTCGCTGCGGGTACAAGGTGAGCGCTTTTGACGTAACGGATACGGGAATTGAAAAAACAAAAAGGCTTGCGGAAAAAGCGGGCGTTTATGTGGACGCTTTCAAAGCCAACATAATGGATTTCAGGCTGGAAAGAGAATATGATATACTGTTTTCAAGCGGCGTGTTTCACTATATTCCTCCTGAGCTGCGAGGTGAAATAGTTGAAAATTATCAGGAATATACTGCTGAAAACGGGTTGAATGTGCTTAATGTTTTTGTGGAAAAACCGTTTATAGAAGTTCCGCCTGACAAGGACCAAAGAGAACGCTGTCTGTGGAAAAGCGGAGAGCTGTTTATGCTGTATCATAACTGGTATTTTGAGGAGTGCTTGGAGGAAGTGTTTGACTGCAATTCGGGCGGTATTCCTCATAAACACGCTATGGACAGGCTTATTGCGAGAAAAATAAAGAAAATTCAATAAATAAAAACAGGCAAAGCTGCCTGTTTTTTGTTTTACTGCTTATTGAAAATACAAAGGCTCTGTGATATAATTTTAATCGGAACGGAGTTGGGAAAATGGACATAAACAAAGAAATCATAACAGAAAAAATCAAAAGAATAATAAAATATATAGCAACGTTCTTCAAGTGGCTGCTTCTGAGTGGGCTTACCGCCATTGTGTGCGGCGGGGCTGGCTGTCTTTTTCATATACTAATAGAACAGGCGACCGCGCTGAGAGAGGAACACACTTTCATTCTTTACTTTCTGCCGCTGGGCGGCGTTGCTATCGTGGCGATGTACCACTTGTTCAAGCTGGAAAACATAGATGGCACAAACTATGTGATACGCTCAATAAGGAAAGACGGAGAGGTTCCCTTTCGTATGGCTCCGGGAATACTTATAAGCACGGTGATAACTCATTTTTTAGGCGGCTCGGCGGGACGTGAGGGAGCAGCTCTCCAACTGGGAGGAAGTCTGGGTTCTTCTCTTGGAAGGATATTTCGCCTTGACGACAAGGATATGCACGTTATGGTGCTTTGCGGAATGAGCGCAGTATTTACAGCTCTTTTCGGAACGCCTCTGACGGCGGTTATTTTTGTTATGGAAGTAATAAGCGTCGGGGTAATTTATTACAGCGCAATAATGCCCTGCGTTTTCAGTTCTGTGTTCGCTTATTTTCTCACGCTGATACTTAATATCCACCCTGTAAGCTACATGCTGGACAACGTGCCTGAAATAGGCGCTGAAAGCCTGCTTCAAACTATGGGGCTGGGGATAGTGTTCGCTCCTGCAAGTATACTGCTTTGTCTGTCGCTTTCAAAAGGGTCAGAGCTGTTGGGGAAAATATTCAAAAATGATTACGTAAGGGCGTTTGCTGGAGGCATGGCGATAATCCTGCTCACGCTTGCTGTGGGAAATCAGGAATATAACGGGTCGGGAATGAATATTGTTGATAATGCCGTTCTAAACGGTTCTGCCCGTCCCGAGGCGTTCATACTGAAAATACTTTTTACTGTCATAACGTTGGGCTGTGGTTTTAAGGGCGGTGAGATAGTTCCTACATTTTTTGTGGGCGCAACGCTGGGCTGTACGTTGGCGCCGCTTATAGGAATGGATGCGGGATTTGGCGCTGCACTGGGCCTTGTGGGAGTTTTCTGCGGAGCAACAAATGCGCCGCTGGCGTCGCTGATACTCAGCATTGAGCTTTTCGGAGTAAAGGGACTTCCCTACTTTGCAATAATTTGCTCCACTTGCTTTATGCTGTCGGGATATTTCAGCTTGTATAAATCACAGATAATTGTTTATGATAAGCTGAAGGCTATTTTCATAAACAGGAATACAAAATAAAAAATTCTCACTGATAATGTGCAATTTCATTAACAGAGAAATCATGTAAACTGAATAGAATAGCAAATCGGCGTGTCCAAGAGGATACGCCGATTTATGTATTGGAAGTTACATTTTTGTAAATTCTTTGCTCTCAAAGCTCTTTCCCGCTTTCCTCAGAAGCAAAGCCGTGTAATGTCCTGCGCAGACAAACATTCCCATAACTGCAAAATAGTCAGAAAGATACAAGACAAGCGGCTCCTCAAGGTCAAAGAAAACAAAATGGATCTGCAAAAACATATATCCCGCAAAATTTCGCTTGAAAAAAGCGCAAATGCCGTAAGCGGCGATAAGCCAGCCGATAATGCGTATTGTCCACTTGCGGACGGGCGAGTGCTTTTTGAAGAGCCGACCCGCCATATTTGTTATGTTGTTCCAATGCAATCCCAAGTGCAGCGACAAAAACACAAATCCCCAGTATGCGCACAGCATATGCAACGTTTGTGCCTGCGCTTGCCAGGGTCTGCCGCCAAGGAACGTGAAAATCGTTCGGGAGAGCAGCACGCCGCTTATCATCGAGCCGAGCATTGTGAGCAGCACAAGCAGTACCGCCGCCGTCTGAGCTGTGCGATAGGGGGTGTACTTACCCTTAAACAGCGCTTTGCTCCACCTTACGTTTAAGATATGGTGGAAAATGAACAGTGCGAAGATCCCCACGCCAAGCCATTCGTGTTCGCTTTCGCCCACTAAGCTGTACGCCATAAGCAACAGCAGGACGGCGGTCATTGCCGCATCAACGAAAATTTTAGGTATAAGTTTCGCTTGCATAAACTAACTCTCAAAAAATATCGGCAGCGCATTGTAAAGATATTCCTGCACGGCGTCAAAATCGTGATAGCCGCCGTCCTTCTGATAGAACACATAATGTTCGGGGGTAAACACGTCGGGTCTTGCAAGCATTTCATCAGCCTGCATAAGCGTCTGGCTTTTTACCGCGTCCTGAGTTCCCACCGCGTGATAAATAAAATATCCCCGTTTGTCAAGATCGTTTTCCTTTACAAGCTGTTCGATAAAATCAACGTTCTTTTCCGTCTGAAAATCCCCGTAAGTGCCGTAATACCAGCAGGAACCACTCATCGGCAGGAAGTATTTTATATAATCATAGTCATAGCAAAATTCCAGCCACGTTGTGACCGAGCCAAGGGAAAATCCGCCGAAAGCACGGTGATCACGGGAGGCGGCAAGATCCTCCGCACTTGTTGAATTTGCGTAAGTGTGAAAACGCCCCTCCACCGCAGGCATAAGGTTTTCCTCAAAGTCACGGTGAAACTCGCGGAACTCGGCTATCGAGCTGCTGAAGTCAGTGCTGCTGTTTTTGTTGTAAAAGGTGGCAGATACAATGATAACAGGCGGGATATCCCCTTTTTCAATAAGGTTGTCAAACATATTTTTTGTGGGCGTGTATTCAAAGTATTCCCCCGCATGACCGCCCCAGCCGTGCATTAAGTAGATAATGTCATATCGGGTCGAGCTGTCGTTTTCATCATACCCGTAAGGCAGATAGACGTATGCCGTTTTGGTTATCGGCGAACTGTCACGCAAATAGTCGAGAGAGTCATACTGAAGCTCCGCCACCTCGCCTTGTTTTTCGGCGGGCTGTTTGTATTCGGCGGGAACGGCTGTTGTAAATCCTGTTTGAGGGATTGAAACAGGTGCGGTTTCAGAGTTGCTGTCAACTGATGTTGATGAATTAACGTCAGCTGCCGAACTCTCTGAAAATGACGAACTTTCCGATTTACCGGCGCTTTCAGTTGAACTTTCACGTGCATTGTTTTGACAACCCGCAAGCGATAACGCCATAAATCCCGACAAAAACATACTAAAGACCATCTTCATTGCAACTCCTTAACAACATTCGTTCAGAACTTCCTGCAACTCTTCTTTTGTGAATTTTTTGCAGCAGCCGCCTGTTATTACCGTACTGTCCGCTATCGCCTTAAAATCAGCGTTTGAAATGCCCATTTCAGAGAATTTTGTCGGCAGACCGACTTTCCTGATAAAATCGGCAAGCGCGTTAATAAATTCCTCGGCAAGCTGACGTTCGCTTTTGTCATCGGGAGAAATTCCCCACACGTTCACCGCAAGGCGTGAAAACTGCGCCTGCGCCTCGGACAGCATATGGCGGTACAAAACAGGGTGAATGACGGCAAGTCCCTCGCCGTGATTGCAGTTTGTGTATGCGCCAAGCTGATGCTCCAGCATATGCGCCTGAAAATCCGTTATCTTGCCGATCTTCAGCATACCGTTTTCAGCCATTGCCGCCGCCCATACAAGCTCGCTGCGCGGGTTTATGTCATTGGGAGCTATAAGTGTCGCGCGAAGATTTCGGATAATATTTCTCTGGCAAGCCTCGTTTATTTCGTCTGAAAGATTTGTTCCTCCAGGACTTCCCATATAGGTTTCCATACAGTGTGAAAGCGCGTCGAATGAACCCGAGATCACCTGTTTCATCGGCATTGTCATTGTATAAGCGGGGTCTAATATCGCAAAATCATAGAACGCTCCCCACAATGCGCCTTTTATCTTCTTTTCCTCGTGGGTAATAACTGCGCCGTTATTCATTTCCGCACCTGTTCCGAACGCCGTGACCACTGCTCCCATAGGGATAAATTCGCTTGGACGTTCGTGCTTTTCGTTTTCAAATTCCCACAGATCGTCACTTAATTTTGCCTGTGCTGATATCACTTTACAGCAGTCGATAACGCTCCCTCCGCCGACAGCGAGAATGAAATCCACCGCATTTTCCTTGGCGAGCTGTGCGCCCTCTTGAACCTTTTTGTAAGTGGGATTTGACATTATCCCCGAAAATTCGGTGACGTTCTTTCCTGCGGCTTTCAGTATGCCTATAAGCTCGTCATACACGCCGTTTTTCTTTATCGAGCCGCCGCCGTAAGCCAGCATAACGTTTTTGCCGACTTTATTAAGTTCGGCGGGTAAGCTGCTTTTCGCCGCCTTTTCGCCAAAATAGACCTTTGTGGGATAACTGTATGTGAATGAGTTCATCTTTACCTCCGTATTTTTCAAGCGGCGCACCGAAAATTTCACGGTACGCCGCAGGTCTTATTTGAATCTTCCGTGCAAAGCTTTTACAAAATTCGGGTCGAAGTGATCGACTATCTCACTGTGACCGATGTCCATTTTTGCGATCGCCGTCATATCCTCGTCCGACAGCACGAAGTTCCAGATGTCCATATTCTGCTCCATTCGCTCACGGTGAACGGATTTGGGAATGACTACAACGCCCCTCTGTACGTTCCAGCGGAGGACTACCTGCGCCGCGGACTTGCCGTACTTTGCGCCTATCTCTGTCAGCACGGGATCTGTGAAAATGCCGTGTTTTCCCTCCGCAAAGGGTCCCCACGCCTCGGGAGCCACCTCGTATTCCTTCATCAGCTTAAGTGCATTTTCCTGCTGGAAGAAGGGGTGCAGTTCCACCTGATTTACCGCAGGGATAACCTCCACAGTTTCGCAAAAATCAGCTAAAACGTGGGGATAGAAATTGCACACGCCGATTGCACGGATACGCCCCTCTTTATACAATTCCTCCATCGCTCTCCACGCGCCGTAATAGTCGCCCATAGGCTGATGTATGAGGTACAGGTCAAGATATTCCAGCCCCAGCTTTTTCAGCGAGGTTTCAAAAGCCTGCTTTGCCTTGTCATAGCTTGCGTCAGATACCCACAGCTTTGTTGTGATGAACAAGTCCTCACGGCAAGCTCCGCTTTTCTTTATCGCTGCGCCGACAGCCTCTTCATTCATATAAGCCGCCGCCGTGTCGATGAGCCTGTAACCTGTGCTTATCGCGTCAAGTACCGCCTGTTCGCATTGTTTAGGATCGGGCACTTGAAACACCCCAAATCCCTCCATAGGCATTTTTACACCGTTGTTTAGAATTGTGCAGTCCATAATTGTCCTCCTGAAAAATTGTATTTTTTCTGCTTTATCAGTCCGCAGGCTGCCACGAACCAAGACTTGCCTCCTGCTGTTCAAGCGTCATATTGTAGAAGCGCTTATTGCAGTCCAGCTTCTTAATTTCAGACATTTCCTCCGCTGTAAGTTCAAAATCAAAAATGTCAAAGTTATCTCTCATATGCTGAATATTTGTTGTTTTAGGGAACACGATATTTCCCTCCTGAATATGCCAGCGAAGAATGATCTGGACGTTGCTCTTACGGTATTTTTCCGCAAGCCGAGTGAAAAGAGGCTCGCTGATAAGTCCCTTGTCGCCATGACCTATGGGATACCAGCTTTCAATAACCGTGCCGTATTTTGCGATACGCTTTTTCAATTCATTCTGCGGATAGTACGGATGACATTCGACTTGCAGAACAGACGGCTTTATCTCGGCAAATTCACAGATTTCCTCAAGACGTTCGCTTTCGAAATTACTTATGCCGATAGAACGGACTTTACCTGCTTTTACCGCTTTTTGCATATCCTTCCACGCGCCGATATAATCCCCGAACTGCTGATGTAAAAGGAGCAGGTCGATGTAGTCTGTATCAAGTCTTGCAAGCATTTTTTCAATAGCTTTTTCGGTTTTGCCCTCGCCGTATTCGCTTGGCCACAGCTTTGAAGTTATCCATATCTCCTTTCTTGGAACGCCGCTTGCCCTGACCGCCCTGCCTACGCTTCTTTCATTCTGATAAGCGTGTGCGGTATCTATGTGGCGCACTCCCATTTTCATCGCGTCAAGTACGGCGTTGTACGTCATTTCTCCCTCGGGGATCTGATATACGCCAAGCCCGAATTGCGGGATCTCCGTACCGTCATTAAGTTTTAAATAAGTCTGCATAATAAACCCTCCTCAAATTGAATTTTTCGCCCATTGTGAAATTATTTTTTCCGACCTTGCCGCATCTGCGCCGTGTATTGCAAGACCTTTTGCAAACTCCGCACCCTTGCAGACGTTTTTAATTTCACGCTCGCTACTGCCAAGCCCGCTGCCCTCGTGGGTCATCAGCGGGATCACCTTTTTGCCTGTGAAGTCAAGTCTTTCAAGCTGAGAAAAGATTGCCAAAGGGAATGTTCCCCACCAGCACGGTCCGCAGATGAAAATGTTGTCGTACTGTGAAATATCCTGCAAATATTTTTGAAGCTCGGGTCTGGCGTTTTCCTGCAATTCCCGCTTTGCTTCCTTGATGCAGATATTATAGCTTTCGGAATAGGGTTTTACCGTTTCGACCTTGAACATATCTCCGCCCACGGCTTTTTGAATAAACTCCGCCGCGATCTCGGTGTTACCCTTTTCAAGAATTTTCAAAGTTCCGTTTACGTAATTCTCGCCTTTGCGGGAGTAAAAGATTATAAGATTTTTTGACATTAAAATTCCTCCTGAAAATTATTTTGAAAACAGCCAACCCATAATATCCTTGTCATAAGCCGCAAGTCCACCGCCGCCGTGTTCGTTGCTCACTCCACGGTCGGTAAAATACTTGTGTTCCTTGATGTCAAATGTGACGAGCTGTGAGATCTCGCCTTCCGAAAGTCCCTTGCTGCGGTAAATTTCCGTCAGCCTGTCATAAGCCTGCTGTGACGGCTCGGAGCCGTAATACTCGTCATTCTCTCCCACAAAAATATACATGGGAGTTCTGCTGTCTGCAAGAGTTTCAAGCTCGCCGTCCCATTGGGAGCTGACGTGAAGATACGCCGTAAACAGCTCGGGGCGCTTTCCCATAACTATCGACATTGTTTCGCCGCCGCCAGAATAGCCGTTTGCATATACCTTTTCACGGTCGATGTTGTAGGAGTCAAGGAAGTATTCCAGAAGCGCGATCGTCTGATTGGCGGAGGTTTCACCCCAGTCGGAAAGCTGAGGGGCGACTATTATCATCTTGTCGTTGTACTTTTGCGCCTCAAAGCCGAACGCCTCCGATTTCAGATTTTGCGCCACGCCCTGAAAATACAGTCCCTCATAGCCGGGCAAGGTAAAAAACAGCGCATAACTCTCACTGCCGTCATAGCTTTCGGGAATATAGACGTTGTAATGGATATCCCCGTCGGAGGGAGAGTGATAGACGTTATCGATAATAAAGCCGTTGTAGGTTTCGGTCCCGACTTCAATGTTATAATTTTTGTCGGAACCCTTTATAGCCCCAGGCTATCTACCCACTCCTTAACCGTGCTTTCGTCCTCTCTCGACTGGAAACGCTGTCCCTCAAGCCAGTTGCCTGTTCCTGCTTCTTCGGCGAGAAGCGTACCGCTGCTGCCAAGTCCTGATGTCGAGGACGTGCAGAAGGGAATGACAGTTTTGTCTGAAAAATCGTTAGCTTTTACAAAGCTGCTTGTAGGCCACGCCGCTATTCCCCACCAGATCGGATAGCCTATAAACACCGTGTCGTAATCCTCCCAGTTTTCCACCGTGGTCGCGGTAAGCTCCACGTCACGCAAGGACTCGTCGTCATACTCACGGCTGACACGGCTGTCGGGATCCGTCCAGTTCAGATCGTCGCTGGTGTACGGCTCTGTCGGCGTTATCTCGAACAAGTCTGCTCCCGTTGCGGAAACGATATAGTCTGCTATTGCTTTTGTATTGCCTGACGCAGAATAAACTACCACAAGCGTTTTGCCGCCATCGGTCGGAGTTTCATTGGGCGTTTCGTTTGGTGTGCTGTCCGCCGCGGCTTCATCATCAGAGGAGCTTGTGGGTCCTGCCGCCTCGCTTTGCGTTTCACTGCTTTGTGAGCTTTGTGAATTGTCGGGAGTATTTTCTCCACTTTCACAGCCAGACAAAGCAAGCACGAGCATAACGCTTAAAATTCCTGCAAATAACTTTTTCATAAACATTTCCTTTCTTTCTACAAAATGAGATTGACGATCATTCCCGTTAAGAACGAGAACAGTATTACAAACGCAAGGTATAATAAAAACCGCTTCACTCCCAGCACGATTTTGAGTGCACCGAGGTTTGTTATCTTTGTGGACGGTCCTGTAAGCATAAACGCCGCCGCGCTTCCCATACTCATACCTGAGTAGAGCCATTCACGGATAAGCGGGATCGTCCCGCCGCCGCAGGCATAAAGGGGAACGCCGATAGTCGCCGCCATCAGAACGCCGAAGCCCTCGCCTGCCTCTCCAAAGAGAGCCGCAAACTTATCCGCAGGAACATACCGCTGAAACAGCGCTGACAATAGCACGCCCACGAGAAACCAGGGAGCTGTCGTCTTGATGTTTCTGCCTATGTTCTTGATAAGCCGCAGGAACAAATTCGGGTCTGTGTCGTGATCATGCGGCTCGTCAAAGCCGTTAAAATTGAAGAACGGTTTGTTTTTATAAAATACACGGATCAAAATACCCGCCGTGCAGCCGCAGACAAAGCAGGAAACGATACGCACCGTCAGCGCAACAGGTCCCAGCGCTGTGCTGTAAATGATGAGCTGCGGATTCAAGAGTATGGAGCTCATCATAAACGCCGCCAGCCAGTCGTCCCGTATTCCGCTTTTGGAGAAAGACGCTGCAAGCGGGATCGTCCCATACATACACAGCGGCGAAGCGATTCCCAGGATACTTGCGGGAATGATACCGAGGACGCCCAGCTTTTTATCGCCCATTCTGCGAAAAAGTCCGTGAATTTTATCCTTGATAAACACGGAGATGACCGAGCCGAGAACGATACCGAGGACGTAATAGAGGGCGATCTGCCTGAGCTGAACGGTAAAGTAGTACCATACATAGACAAATTCCCGCTGAAGCACCTCCCATATCTGTTCCAAAGCCTCTCACCTCCTTAAGTCCAAGGTATTTCTTAACCGTCCACTGTTTCCAGCCGATAGGCGCGGCTGCCGAGACCGATAGTTTCGCCCGCCTCCAGAACGTGCTCTGCGTGCTGTCCCTCCATACGGCGGACGAAACTTTCGTTGCCCTCCGCCTGATAGATAAGATCCACGCAAGCCTGATCCAAAGCTACAGGGTCGGTGGAAGCAAGGATACCTATGTCGTGAATGTCAGGCTCAGACGGATTTCCGTCACAGTCACAGTCAATGGACAGCCTGTTCATCACGTTGATAAAGAGAATGTTGCCGTCCAGTGCGTCCACCACTGATTTTCCTGCGTCCGCCATAGATTCGAGGAAAGCGTCCTGATCGCCGCCCCACGGACTTGTGTGACTGCGTCCCGCTGTATGGATAAGGCATTTGCCCTCTCTTGAACCTATTCCGATAGATATATTCTTGATAGCTCCGCCAAAGCCTGCCATTGCGTGACCTTTGAAGTGCGAGAGTACAAGGAAGCCGTCAAAGTCTCCGAAATGAGCGCCGACATAGTTTTCGGAAAGCTGCTGTCCTCCCTCCACGGGAAGTATCATAGATTCGCCGTCCTCGTCCATTATGACAAAGCCCTTGCCAAGATCGGTAAAGCCGTGATCCTCCGCCACCTGATAGTGCATAGCCGTTTCGGAACGGGAGCCGCCATAAGCGGTGTTGCACTCCACGATAGTGCCGTCTACACGCTCTACAAGATCACGGATAAGATCGGGGTCAAGATAGTTGGACGCGGGCGGTTCGCCTGTTGAGAGCTTTACTGCGATATTATCGCCTACAAGCTCCACGCCCAGAGCCTCATAGACCTTCATCAATCCCTCAGGGGAGATATCCGTCGTCATATAGACCACAGGAGCGTCAGTTTCTGAGCCTTCATTCGGTGTTTGCGAGTTTTCGCTGCTTTCTTCTCCGCCTGCGTTCTGTTCGGAATCATAGGAAGAACCTGCAACATTGTGGCTCGTTCTGTCTGTTTCGGAATTTCCTGCCGTACCTGAGCCGCTGTTTTCGCAGGCTGTGAGGGAAAACATCATAATAAAGCTTAACAGCAGCGCGAATTTTTTCTTCATATCGTAATACTCCTTTCAAACCCTGTCTATTTCTTCATCTGCCGTTCCCAAAAGGCGACGAGGTAAATATAAATATCATAATCATTGACAGCCCAAACGCTGTAAGTCGTTTCATACTCTTTTCACCCCATTCAGCGTGCGGTGTTTATGCTTTTATTATACAAAAAAAGAGACCTCCTGAGAAGTCTCGATTAGTTTATCAGTTCAAACCAAAAGTTACAACTGTCATATTACTGCCTTCACCGCTTCCAAAAACCTCTCGACCGTGCGGGACGGTTCGTTGGAATAAAGCACGCCGAAGGGGATACTATGCTCCCACTCCACAGGTATAACCTTTAACATAGGGTGGACGCAGTTCCAGCTTTGTATTACCAGCAGCACATTTTTCTCCTGCTCACAGCGGTTGAAGATGTTTATATCATAAAAGTCAAAATCGACGATTTTTATTTGCTTATGCTCGGTCAGCTCGTCACGCAGTCTGTCAACATAACTGCTCCAGCCTCGGTGCATTAAAAGCAGCTCTTCTCCGTACAAGTCCTCCACCGTCAGCTTTTCCTTTTTTGCAAGCGGGTGATAAATTGAGACAGCACAGCAAAGCGGTTCTTTCGCTATTTCAAGTCCTGCGCACCTGCGCACTTCAAGCAATGTATCATCAAAAAGTCCTGTAACCACGTCAATATTCTGACCGAGATTTTTCAAAATTTCCCGCGCATTTTCGGGCGTATTCTCAAACGGCACAAGCTGAAAGCTGATATCGGAGCAATGCTCGTGTATCTTCGGCCACAGGTCGGTAAGTATTTGCGCAGGCGTAATGGGCGAAGTGCCTATACGGATAACGGCGTTCTTTTCAAAGCCTGCGTTTCTCGCGCGGCGGACTGCTTCCTCGCTGTATGAAACTATATATTTTGCGTCGGTGTAAAGCGATTCTCCCGCTTTGGTGAGCTTCAGTCCCCTGTGCGTCCGTTCAAAAAGTTGAACGCCGACTTCGTTTTCCAGAAGATTTATCTGCTTTATAACGGCGGTGGAGGTTATGTAAAGCTCCTCAGCCGCCTTGTTGAAGCTGCCCGCCTCGACTATGCGGATAAAGGTTTCAAGATGGGTGTTGTTCATTACGCTTGCTCCCTTCTGTATCGTTGTACCGTCAGCTGAGGCATTATGACCTGTCTTTATTCCTGTTTACATTTTAGCATTGTCTGAAAGAAAAATCAAGGTGTCGGGATTTTTTGATAAAAAGCTTTTTCACGGTTTGAAAACAACTTCAAATTCTTCACAGACAACTTTCATATCATAGCTGAATTTGATGTCGGCTTCCTTCAAACATTTTGTAAAAAATTCTTCGTGAACTTTTCTCCAGCATTCCAGCGAACGGTCGCCTTCTCCTTCCTTATACGCATATTCTTTTGTTACCTTATCAAATGGGAGTATATAGGTCTTTTTTGTCTGAATTATGCAGACAGCGTTGTTTTCAGAATCTAAAATAACGCTGTATTCTCCTTCTTCAGGCAAAGGCTCGTTTTCCCGTTCGTATAACGGATAAGCTGAAGATGTGGCGGTTTTCGTACCACTGACTACCAAGCCTGCAAGCAGGTCGGCGTCAGTTCCGAAGCTCCATGCGTCATATTCATTGCTTTGTAGCTTGGTTTCAGCTGTAAACATTTGCCAAAGCTCTTCCGCTGTCATTTGTTGCTGCTCCTTTTTACAGTAATATATTGCAAAGCTCAGTCAGGCTGCTGACTGAAAAATCGGGTTTTTCGTTGTCGTTTTCTATATTCCAGTATTGAGGGAAGCCCTGCTTTATCCATACGGTCTTCATACCCAGCTTTTTTGCGGGAATAATGTCGTTGTCTATCCTGTCGCCTATCATTACAGCGTTTTCGGCTTTGCAGCCGCTTCGTTCAAGCGCAATTTCAAAGATTTTCGGGTCGGGCTTGGCAACGCCTTCCTCTGCTGAGGCTATCACTAAGTCAATGTATTTCAAAATTCCTTTTTGCTCCAAACGCTCATTTGAGCCTAAAGACTAATTTGCGATCACTCCGATTTTATATTTTTTGCTCAAGGTTTCCAGACAATAGATCGTATCATCGTAAAGTATCTCTTCCTCTTTATGCCACTTGGTAAGCGGTATTCCGAATGCCTTTGCAGCCTCGTGGTCGCCCGTTTTGTTTTGCTTATAAAAGGAAAGTGCGGTTTCATACACCTTTTCAAAAGGAACGCCCGCTTGTTGAGCAATTTCTCTCAATCTGTGTTCGTAAGCGATACTCTCGTCTATCAAGGTGGAGCCTATATCAAAAAATAACCATTTTATGTTTTCAAGCATTTTAAGAATCTCCTTATTTCTTTCCGAAATTCTGCCAGCATCGGAAAAGGCAGAGCCACTGCACATAAGAAATATCGCCGGACAGCGGTATCTGAGGAAGTGACGCCAGTTTTAGTGCGGCAGAGATCTGCTTTTTTGTAAGTAGAGATTTTGAGCCGAATATTCCGTATTTTATGCTGTGGAATAAAAAAGCGGAGAAATCGGCACGGCTGCTTTGAGGAATATCAAATTGCGGCTTTTGTTTCATCTCCAGCATTACAACGTCAACGTGAGGAGCAGGGTGAAAATCCTCACGGCGAAAATGCCAGACTATCCTGCTGTCAAAATATGGCTTTAAAAGCAGCGAATTAAGGTTCTCTGACGGTAGCCCGCAAAAGCGCTTAGCGGCGCCCTTTTCCATTATCAGCCAAACGGCTGTTGGTTTATTCTCCGACGACGTCAGCTTTTTCATTATCTCGGAAGTCCTTGAAAAAGGAATGTTTGCAAAGACCTTGTAGGGCGCTTTGGGTAATTTGCTTTTCAGGAAATCGGCGCAGTAAAGCCTTGCGTTTTCTTTCAACTGCGGTTTCAGCTTTTGGAAAAGCATGGGGTCAAGCTCATAGAAAATAACAGTCATGCACCTTTCGCAAAGCGCTTTTGTTATATGACCTTTTCCTGCACCTATTTCAAGGACTGTATCGTTTGGGGAAAGGGTGGTTTTGGACATAAGTCGTTCGATGGTTTTACGACTTGTCAGAAAATTCTGTGAAATTTTTAAATCTTGGGACAAAAAAATACACCTCTTTTGCAAATTCATAAACGCAAAAAGGCACAGCTATTCCGTAAAAAATTACGGTAAACTGTGCGGTTTTAACGAATACGATTTACAAATCCCATGATGAGGTGTACCTTATTTCTTTAATATTTTACGGTGATTATATCATATTTTAATGAAAAAGTCAATTCCCCGCTTATCAATAATTTTCCAGCAGGGATTTATAAAATTCGCAGTAGTCGCTGCGGTGCTCGGCGGTAAAGTTCATCGCTTCACGAGGGTGACGGTTGAGCTGACCTGTAAACATATATTGCAGGTCGTAGCCCCACATAACGCCCTGTTGCTTTAAGGGTATCATATATTTCTCTATAAATTCAAGAAGGCTGTAAAGGCTGTATTTGGGGTTTTTCAGAAATCCCAGAAGAAGCTCCATAGCACAATTTCCTGCTCCTCTGCCCATTCCCATTGCGGTGGCGTCAAGATAGGAAACGCCGTAAGAAAGAGTTTCTATCGTGTTGGCAAAAGCAAGGTTCTGATTGTTATGAGCGTGAAAACCCACCTTCTTGCCGCATTTTTCGGCAGCCTCAAGATAGGTCTGGGCAAGCTGAGCAGCGTTTTCGGGGTAAAGAGAGCCGTAGCTGTCAACAAGATAAATCACGTCTACGTCTGAGGCTCCTATCATTTCAAGTGCCTCGCTCACCTGATTAAGGTTTGCCTGAGATATCGCCATTATGTTGCAGGTGGTTTCGTATCCGAGATTGTGAAGATAATTTATCATCTCGATAGCCGCAGGTATTTGATGGATATAGCAGGCTACACGTACCATATCTATAACGCTTTCGCTTTTGGGTAAAAAGTCAGTCTTGAAGTCGCATCTTCCCACGTCCGCCATTACAGCTATCTTCATATCGGAAATGTTTTCACCGACGATAGAACGGATATCCTCTTCGTTACAGAATTTCCATTTGCCGAAATCGCTTTCCTTAAACAGATTTTTGCTTGCCTTGTAGCCGAACTCCATATAGTCGATACCGCTTTTGATGTTGGTTTTATAAAGTTCCTTCACAAATTCATCGGTAAACTCGAAGTTGTTGCAAAGTCCGCCGTCTCTTATTGTTGCGTCAAGTACCTTTATGTCGGCTCTGACGCTCATCAGATTGCCTTTTCTGGGTGTCATTTCATTTTCTCCTGTTTTGCTTTAATATATTAAATCGGTTATAAACTTAAAATTTTAAATATTATAACATAAAAAGAGCGTTTTGCAAGGCAAAATGCGATTCCTTAAAATGTTAAAATGTTCTCAAACATTAAAATAAAAATATTCCTCTTTCCGCAGTTTGAGGTTATTATATCACAATGAGATTATTTTGTCAATAAAACATATAAAAAGAAGAAAACAGCCGCAACTTTCAATTGCGGCTGTTCTTTTTAACATTTAAATCTATTTGTCGCCCTTGGGCTTGGAGGTGAGGAACTTGTAAACAAGCGCCGCCAGTACACCGCCGATAAGGGGAGCTACGATAAATACCCATACGTTTGCAAGTGCATCGCCGCCTACGAAGAGAGCAGGTCCGAAGCTGCGGGCGGGATTTACGGAAGTGCCGGTGAAGTAAATGCCGAGGATATGCACAAGAGTAAGGGAAAGACCGATAACAAGACCTGCAACCGCGCTGTTTTCGATCTTTGAGGTAACGCCGAGAATTGCAATTACAAAAACGAACGTGAGTATCACTTCAATAAGGATCGAAAGGAGAACGTCGCCGTTGTAAAGTCCGTTAGTGCCAAGTCCGCTTTCCTTGCCAACAAATGCCATAAGAGCAGCTGCACCTGCAATTGCGCCAAGGAACTGAGCGATAACGTAGCCGACGAAATCCTTGACGGTCATTCTGCCGCTTACCAGCATAGCTATGGAAACAGCAGGATTGATGTGACAGCCTGAGATGTTACCGATAGAATATGCCATTGCTACAATAACAAGACCGAACGCAAGGGCGGTCATAAGGTAAGCGGGTCCGTTGTCAACGGAGCAGCCTGTAACAACGGCGGTGCCGCAGGCGAAAAATACCAGTACGAACGTGCCGATAAATTCCGCAACATATTTTTTCAGAGCGTCCATAAATAAAAACCTCCAGATTTAAAAATAACGGCGGACGTTGCGCCTGCCGCAAAAATATACGGGACGAAAGCTGTGGCTTCAAAGCGGCGATTCGCTCAAAGTCGTCCCTTTTTATAGTTTACCATATTTTTACTTTGTTGTCAATGCATAACGCAATAATAAACGGCGTTTTATTACATTTTTATGATATTAAAGACAAAATTATTGACTGATATTTTTCAGCGTGATATAATTAACAAAAATACGACTTAACAGGAATATGATAAAATATGAAAAAAGCGGTAGTTTTATTTTGCGCAGCATGTTTGCTGGTAACAGCTTTATTTTTCATAAGCAAAGATGAAAGTACACTCGACGATGAAAAAGGCGCTTCGGCAATGACGTTATACTGCGTTGAGGACGAAAAGGTTTTGTATGCAGAAAACGAAAATTCCCGAATATCCTGCGCAAGCATAACAAAGCTGCTGACAGCGTGTACGGCTTTAAGATATGTAGGACCTGACGAAGTGTTTACAGTTGGCGAAGAACAGGAGCTGGTAAATATACACGCAAGTATGTGTCTTATATCAAAGGGACAGAGGCTCACATTGTACGACCTGATAACGGGAATGCTTACCGTGTCAGGAAGCGACGCCGCATATACGGTTGCGGCGGAAACGGCAAGGCGGATCTATCCCGAAGCTGAATTATCGGGCAAAGAAGCGGTGGAGAAATTTTGCTTGCTGATGAACGAGACTGCTAAAGAAATAGGTATGAACAACAGTCATTTTGTAAATCCCGACGGACAGGACGATAACGCTCAATATACGACGGCGGCAGACCTGGTAAAGCTGGCGGAATATTCCCTTTCATTCCCCGCAATTTGTGAGATAGCCGCTACGCAGGAAAAATTTGTGGTTTTTGAATCGGGCGAATGTATTACATGGACAAATTCAAACAAGCTGCTTGACCCTGAAAGTGAATTTTACAGCGAATATGCCAAGGGTCTTAAAACAGGCACGACGAACAAAGCGGGCAACTGTCTGGCAGCTGTGTTTCGTCGTAATGAAAAAACGTATATTTCCATAGTCACCGGCTGTGAAAGCGACTCGAAGAGATATGAGCTTACGCTTTTAATGTTTGAAAAATACATATAGATAAAGGCTTATGCCGGTGTTGACAAGGCAATAAGCCTTTTTTTTACAGCTGTAAACCTGACCTTGCCGCTTTATCATTTTCCACTTCTGCATTTGAAAAGCCGTGCCAGTCCAGCGCTTGCCCGCAACGGTCGCAGAAAGACTGATATTCCCTCTCCATTGTGATGTGACAGCGAGGGCAAACGGGATAATATGTAACTTCTTCAAAAGAATAAAACAACCGCACAGACGTTACTTTCATAGGAATCCGATAAGAGAGCGCCTCCTGCGGATCGGCGTCAACGCTTGTTTTAGCCGTTGCTGTCTCCTTCGTTCCACAATAAAACCATATCGAGCAGGAGCTGTGAAAATTTTATTCTCTTGTCATAATCCAATTCTGATATAATTCCCAATACGTCAAGCAGCTTCATTAACACTTCCAGCTGTTCGTCCGCAAAGCAGCCCGATACCAGAAGCGAAGGAGTTACTCCCAGCTTATTGGCAAGATGTTCGACTGTGGTCATATTGGGATTTCCGTTGCCTGACAGATATTCCTGCAAAGCGGAACGGGATATTTCCAGTTCCTTTGAAAATTCTGTCATTGATTTCCCGCTTTTTTCCTTGAGGGTGCGCATAACCGACGCCATATTTTGCTGTAATTCCATAATGTTCCCCCTTTTTATTTTAATTATAAGGGAAAAACACCTGTTATGCATACCGTTTTAAGCATATTTCATACCGTTTTTGCGGTATGATAAGGTTTTTGACAGGTTGTATATATTGAAATTTCAGGTTTTGTGGAATATGACGGAGGGTTTTGTTAAAGACGAATATGTTGTCGAAATGGATTTTTAGGCGGCTGATATAAAAACGCTCCCATAAATCGGGAGCGTTTCTAATTTTCTGAATATGTCTGACAGAAACAAAACAAATATCATCTGTATCTTGCTCGTGTCAAGCTCTGCGTATGATACCGCAGGCTATTTTTGTTCCTGCATTCCCTGCGGGCTGTGTGGTAAAATCATCAGGTTTCCCGTGGATCACGACTGTTCTGCCAATGACCTCGTTCACGTTAAAGCGGTCCGTTACTACCGAAAGATAGGCATTACCGTCTGCTGACAACAATGGCGGAAGATCTCCCGCATGCTTTGGATGCTCTCTGCGGCAAGGATTATAATGACCGCCCGTATTGGGGAAACCGTTTCCGCAGCAATCCGAGCCCTCGTGGATATGAAAAGCAAAAAAGCCTGTTTCTGTTTCAGGCAGACCGCTTATTTCAGCTACTATCAGCACACTGCTGCAATTCTGAAAGAATTTGACTGTACCACGTATTCTTCCGCCGCTTATATAAGCCACTGCCGTTGGAATTTTATTTTGCGTCATAAAAATCACCCCTGTTTATAATATGCGTTGACACCAATATGGGGTACAAATAATGGGCTGGTCAAAGCGGCACTGTTATCGAAAAATTTTGGAGTGTAAATATAAAAATACGCTCCCGTGTTTTGGGAGCGTGTTGTGGTAGCTCAGCGGCTGTCTTACGTAATTCGGATTTTTGTGCGCAAATTTCTGCTTTGCGTTCTCAATAATCCTTCATTATCACTTGGTCGGCGCTTTCATTGGTGTAATACAAGCCGTCTGCGTCGGCATAAAACATATGATACCCCTCAATGTCTTCATACACTCTTTTTTCGCCGTTTATCACCGCAGCAATAATACGTCCCTCGTCCGTAACCTCATCAAAAACAGTTATGCTTTCATCTGTGTAAAAAAACGAGTTTATACTGTCCTGCGAAATCTCTTTGACCTTGCCGTCAGTGATAAGATAAGCGTTGTTGTCCTCGGCATTTACCACAGCTACTGCATTATCAGAGGCAATAAATGTTTGTACAGGAAAATCGCAGACAGGGCGGTCGTTCAGATACAGTGCAGAGCCGTGTTCCGTATCCACAGTGTAATAAACACCATCGGAAGTACAGTTCACACCGGTAAAATCAACGCCTTCCAGCAGCTTTGTATACTTTCCGCTTTGTATGTCAATACAAAGGATATGGTCTTCTGTTACAAGATACAGCTTGTTGTCAGAAAAATCAAGGTAGCTGTAATACGTTGTATCATAAAGGAACTGATAGGGTATGTCTATGATGTCGGACAATCCCATAAGTCCCGTTTCGTCGTATGCATTCATCGACTGAAAGGTGTACACCACTGAAAGGTCGTTAAGGTCGATTACCTTTATTTCGTTTGTGCCAAGATTGTTGATATATGATATAGACTCGTTCACTATTCCGTAATCTCCCACCACGTCCAACAAAATTCTGTTGTCCAGAGGTGTGGGGTTTACAGGCATAAATTGTTTGGTTTCCTTGCAGTAAAATTGGTCGCCTCTTGCGGAAACGCAGATATATTTTGCGCTGTTTTCATCAGGCAGCTGCACGGCGCACGAACAAAGGGTAAAAGAAAAAACGACAAGCGCCGACAGCACAGCGGCTTTGGGGAAATGCGGCTTTTTGCCCGCAAATATAAATGCAGAAACAGTCATAAGAACTACGGCTAAAGCAAGCTGCACAGCTCCGCTGAGGACGATGTCATTTGCCGTCATTTCTCCTTTGCGGTTTGTCATTTCGCCCATAAACATAAAGGAGCTTTGCATAAGGGATACAGGCAGGGGCAGCCTCGCTCTTTCCGCTATATCGTCAAAGAGGTACAGCGGGACGATTATCGCTGCGCAGCAGGCTCCAAGGTAATTTACGGAGGTTTTTATAAGTACGGCAAAGAATACGCATATCGAGCAGAAGAAAACAAATCCTGCCGCATGAAGGGCATACGACGCAAAACAAGCCGTCATAGCGGATATGTCCAGCTTGCTCGTTTCAAACAGTATCCCCGCCTGAGTCAGCGGAACGTCCTCAAAGGACAGTTTCATTCCGTAAAGCAGTGTTCGGGCGGAATCGAAAATAACCACCGTTATGATGACCACCGTTACGTTTATCAGCAGTTTTATCGCCGCTAAGCGCATTCTGCCATTGACTGAGGTGAGGTTATACAGCTGCATATTGAAGGCATATTCGTTTATCCATATCCTCATAGTCATTACAACGGTCAGAAGCACCAATATCCAGTCTATTCCCGATTCGTTCATCAGCACTGTCCATGCGGAGCAATAGCCTATGGAAGGGTCACTTGCTATGTTATCATTGAAGGTGATTAAAATAAAGATGATATCAAACAGCAGAGCCAGAGGGAGAATTATCAGCAGTCTGTTTTTTATAAACAGCTTTTTTATTTCCTGTTTAAGCATTTCCGATGTTTTTCCCTCCCCTCATTTTCGCCGCAATTACCGTTACGACCGCCGCTGCTGCCGCCGTAAGCGTTATGCAGAGCGTAGAAACGAAAATATACTGCACAGGTCTTGAGAAAACGTTCAGTGCGTCATAACTGCGCATATATTCGGGTGCGGTCATAAGCACAAGCGGATTTATGAGATTTATCATACGGTTTTTATCGGTGACAAGATATGTTTTCATCAGCAACATAACTATAAATAAGGCTATGGAAGAGATCATCGATACGGCAGGCTTTTTCAGCAGAACGGTGATAAGCGAGGAAATAAAAGCTATGCACAAAAGTCCCCCGAGCCGGAATAAGAAATATATTACCGCATACTGCCATATCGTAAAGCCGTATGGCGTGTAAGCATAATTTTCAAGAGAATACAGGGGCATTGTAATGCCGTCGATACGCATTATTATCATAAATGCCGCAAGGTCTGTCGTAAAGAATATCAGATTTATCAGGAAAGTATGATAAGCCGTAGCCAGCAGCTTTGCCGCAGCAGATTTTCCGGAGCCGTTGACGGAGGAGGACAGGTAAATATCCGTTCCTGCCTCCCTGTCAGCAGTGAATATCATTACTGCTCCCACTATAACCAGAATAATTGACAGAACAGAGGAAAGGCGGTAATCAAAAAAATCGTTCATACCTCCGTTATTGCGGTAAAGAGTTATCTCACGGTCTCGATATATGTTTATCAGGTCGTTGTTTATATTGCGGTAGTAAGCGTTAAGGGTGGGGTTTTGATTTTTTTCCTCAGCGGAGGCGGCGGTAGAGCTTATCATATCGTGATAGCCCGACAGTCTGTTTATTTCCTCTCCAAGCTCAATAAACAAATTGGCATCGCCGTATTCATATCCGCTGTAATATTTGTCAGGGTCATAAATAACGTGAAAGTTGCCCGGCTGAACGGTGTAAAGCGCCTGACTGTAAAGGGCGTTTATCTCGGATATTTTTTCGTCAGTCAGCTCGCCGCCGTATATCTGATACAATGTGTATCTTGCGCTGTTAACAGTTGTTTGTCTGCCGTCAGAAGCAGCGGGATCCCGATATACGTCAAAATGACGGCAGATATTCAATACATTCAGAAGGCAGAGAATGATAGTCATTATCATCAGGGCTTTTCTGATGAACAGCTTTTTAAATTCAAAACGGGAAAGGATAAGAAGATTTTTCATAGGCTTACTCCTTATCCAGATAGTACAGGAACACGTCGTCCAGTTTCGGCTCGGCAGGAATGGCGTCGGGACCGGGCTTTTGCTCAGAGATGACACGCAGCTGCAGATCACGGGAAATTTCACTGACCTTATGCGTCTTCATATATTCAGTCAGGCTGTCGGCGTCTGAGCTTACCCTCCACACCTTGCCCTCTATGCTTTTGCAAAGCTGTGCGGCGGTAAGATTTTCCACTATCCTGCCGTCGTTCAGCAAAATTATCCTGTCTGCAAGATACTCAACGTCTGATACTATATGAGTGGCTATAAGGATCATTCGGTTTGCACTCAGCTGTGAGATTATATTCCTGAAACGTATACGCTCTATCGGATCAAGACCTGCCGTGGGCTCGTCAAGTATCAGGATCTCAGGGTCGTTCACCATAGCCGCCGCTATTGCAAGCCGCTGGCGCATACCCCCTGAAAATGCTCCGACTTTTTTATCTTTGCTGTCCGAAAGATTTACAAATTGTAAAAGTTCATCTGTTTTCGATTTATTGCTTACATTCTTCAAAGCCGTCATATATTCCATTATCTGACCGGCTGTGTAATTGGGATAGAATTTGGGGTACTGAGGCATAAATCCTATGGAATTGTAATAGCTTTTACCCAGCTTTTCTGCGGGTTTACCGTTAAGTATTATTTTTCCGCCGGGGTCGGGGGAAAGTATGCCCGCTATTATGTTTATCAACGTGGTCTTTCCCGCCCCGTTAGGTCCCAGAAGACCGTAAACACCGTCGCTTAGCTCTGCTGTAAATGAATCCAGCGCTTTTTTGGACGCATAGGTTTTTGTAATATCCTGAAGAATAAGCTCTGACACTTGAATTTTCCTTTCATATATGAACAATACCACACAATGTCACGCGTTGTGTGGTATATATGGCAGTTCTCAGCTTTTTTTGATACTTAGTATCTTGGAAGCGGATTTTATGGGTATCGAATTTCGTTCAACCGTATCAGACCCGCAAGGCACTGCGATCATATAAATATGATGAAGTCCCGATAATTCGGACGTGTCGATAACAGCCGTGCAGCTTTTGATATATTCCCTGTCAATGGTGCAAAGGGCATAGTAATTATCACCAAAAGCCTTTTGAAGCTTATGGTCGACATATATACCTATCATATATTGACTCTCTTTGACCTCTTCGTTGCAACCGAAAGCTGATACATTCAGTACAAGCTCGTCACCTGTGGCTTTTACAATGCTTTCATCTTCCGATTGCGAATACATAACGAAATTCGGAGCTTCAAGAGAATTGCTGGTTTGTCCAAGAGCGTCTGTGGTAATATGCTGCAGCCTGAATTCCTCAGTCATCTTTTCCTGCTGAAAATCGGTGAAAACTTTGTGTTCCTCTGTTACCGGGGTATCCTCGTTTATAGCTATCTCAAAGGGCAGAAATCCGGTTATATTATGATGAGGGAAGAAGTTGACATATGTAGTGTCAGGCAGCATATATTCGGGAGTAATCATTGATTCGATATCAATAACAGCCTTTTCTCCCTTTTTGCAGTTGTTGGGAGTAAAATACAGGGTTATCTCCTCTGTTCCTTCATCGGGAAGATAGTTGATATGGTAAGGCTTTTTTTCATCGCTCTTATTGGTGCTGTATTCATTCCGTTCGCCGTTTACAAATATAATAAATGCCTGATCATAGCTTCTGCCGCCGCTGTCAGCTTCAAGCGTTATCGAAAGCTCCTCGCCGTTATATTCGGTAGGCAGAGTTCCAACTATTCCTACGCCGCCGTAATTTCGGACATCTTCACGGGGATCAAAGTGGGTAGTAGACGTACTTCCGCTGTCAACTGAGGCTGTTGTGCTTTGAGAAGTATTTACAGGGTCGGGATCTGTCACAGCGGCGGAGGAAGAGGAGGCTGTCGGCTGTTGTGGCTCTGTGCCTGATATACTGTCCTTTCGCTCAGCTTCGCCTGTGGAGCAGGCGGAAACTGCAAACACACAGAGCAGGAACATTGAGATAAGTTTTAAATGTTTCATTTATGCTCCTTTTGAACGATAATGCGAAAATCAATAATTTATTGTCTGAAAATATGCAGATAAGGTTTTGACGTTATTTTGATATTTCGCTGTTGTGTGAATAATATCTTTGTTGTTATTTTAGCATAATCATTTTTACTTGTCAACAAGTTTGTGAAGTTTTGCAGGATCTTGTGAAGTTTGGTAAAAAATTGAGTGGGAAAGAATGGGGGTGAATTATTTTTAAGTGATAAATATAAAAAACACGCTCCTGTTATTTAGGAGCGTGCTGAAACGGCTCAGCCGCTGTGATGTTGTTACCAAAAAGAGACATTTCACAAATCCAGCCAAGCAAGCCATATAGGAAAAGCCATATGAAACAGTATACGATTATAATTACCCTGATTTCCTTTACCCGATGGAATCTGTCCGATAAATGAATTTAACCTGACCGTCCATATCTTCGCTTGCGCCAGCAAAGCTCTTATAGCTAAGGGACACGTCTCTTGTTGCACGCAGTCTGTTCAAAAGTCCGTCAAAATCGCCGTCCACCGCATTCACCAGCTTTTGTATGCCTTCTTCATTAAATTCTTTCAGTCCGTCTGAAAGCTGCATGGAGCCGTCGCGAAGCTGGGTGATCCCGTCCACCAGAGCCGGCGTTCCGTTTTTCAGCGTAAGAATCCCGTCGTAAAGCTCAGAAGCTCCCGCAGAAAGCTGAGAAGTACCGACCTTCAGGTCATCTGTTCCGTCCTTCAAGGCTCCTGCTCCCTCCGCAGCGTCGGCTACGCCTGCCGTATAACTTTGCAGACCGAGATAGAATGTGTTGTAGCTGTCAAGTGAGGATTTAAGTGCGATGACAGATTTTGCACCCTGTGCAGCGGCGGCAAGCTGTGCCTGCACCTCGTCAGAAGCCATTTGTTCCGAGATGATCTTCTGAATCTGCAACTCTGTCTGTTCTGCGATCGTCTGTTTTATGGCGTCGCTTTGCATTTGTTCATCGGTCTTTGCGGCAATGGTATCCTGAATCGGTTGGGTTGCCATCTGCTCCTCTACCCCCGCCTGAATCTGCTGAGCGATCTGCTCGGACTGCATCTGCTGTTCTATCGCTGCCTCGATCATTTCCTGTGTCTCTTTATCTATCTGACCGGCGGCAACGGCGGCATCATAAGACGCTTTATCCATATTTAGAACAGACTGGATTACCTGCTCTGCCACAGTATTGCGAACGACCTCAGTTACCTGCGCCGTAACTTTCTCTCTGACAACGGCTGTGACCTGTGCGGTGACTTCCCTCTCGACAGCCGCCGTGACCTGCTGTTCGATAGTTTCTCTCTGCGCTTCCACGGCTGCTGTTACCTGGTTCAGCGCCTGCTCATATATGGCGTTTTCGTCCAGCGATACAATGACACCGTTTAAAACCTGCGCATAATTTTCCACCGTTAAAGTCGGAACGTCCAGTCCTGCGGCTGCAAGCTGGGTGTTCGCCGTGGCTAGCAGCGTGTCAAATACCTGTCTGGCACCGCCGTTTAAGGCGTCATTGTTGGACTCAAGGGTGTTCAGTCCTTCGCTTAACTGCGTCGCTCCAGTTTGTAGCTCGGCTGCTCCTGAATCCAAGCTGTTTGCTCCGTTTTTGAGGCTCTCTGCCCCGACAGCAAGCTGATTTATCCCCTCCACCAACTCGTCGGATCTCTCAAGCAATGTGGCTATTCCCTCATAAAGCTGCGAGGAACCGTCCAAAAGCTGATCCATAGCGCTTGTCAGTTCATCCATTGAAGTGCTGAGTTCTGAAACAGAATCCAAGTTGTCAGTGTCAAATTCATTGAAAAGCTGGTTTGTGGCAAGCGTAACCGTCATATCAAGCTGAAAGTCTACGGCGTCAGCAGTGATCTCCACATAGTCGGGAATTTCCAGTTTGTCTTTGGAGATAGCAAGGTTTTCCTGCAGACCGGGAAAGGCAATCCCGATAACCACGGTGCGGCTGCCGTCATTGATAAGTTTACCGTTTGTGACATTCACATTCGTAAACACGTCGTCACTGAGCAAAGCGCCTGTCAGCATTGCAAACGGAACATAGATTTTCTCCTGTTTGCCATCGATCTCTACGGTTTCATACTGCTTGTTCTGATAGTCAAAGCGAATGGTCACCCTTCCGCTTTTTCCGACCAGTTCGTCTGCAGAGATGGGCTTTCCATCCAGCTTATAGGTAACAGACAGGTCAACAGGAAGTTCTTTTTCGATACTGCCCTGATAGTAAATGTCATTGCCTTCGGCGTCCCATACACGCATATTGTCGCCGTTCATGGTGTAGATTTCATCGCCCTTGACGTTTTCTACATCCGTCAGCTCGGATCTATCGCTCACTGCAGCATTGCCAAGGGAGTTTTTGATCCAATCGCTGACAATGATTTTCTGAACTGAGCCGTCTGCACCCGCAAGGACATACACGGTTTCATCTTTGGATACACCTGTATCATCTGCAGCGGATACGGTTTCAGCTTTCTCCTGCTTTTCAGCCTCATTTTCGTCAGAGCTCAGGGCGAAAGCAGTAATTGCGATCCCACTCACTGCGAGAAGGGCGCAAAGGAAAAGCGAGATGATTTTCGTTGAAGTCTTTCTCATTTCAAAAGTACCTCCTGTTCGGTTTTGTTTTTCTTTTTCATTCCAAGCGTAGTTGCGCAAATGACCTTATCCAGCAGGAGCAAAAGCGCAGGAAGGATAAAAATGACGCAGAGCATACTGATGACAGCGCCACGGGCAAGCAGCATACAAATGGAGCTTATCATATCTACCTTTGAGTAGAGCGCCACGCCAAAGGTGGCGGCAAACAATCCGAATCCCGAAACCAGGATAGATGGAATTGACGTGGTAAGCGCTGTTTTCACAGCCTCCTTTTTGTTCTGCCCGCTGATTCGTTCCGACTTGTACCGTGTGGTCATCAAAATGGCATAGTCCACAGTCGCACCAAGCTGTATGGTGCTTATGCAGATCGGCGCAATAAACGGGAGGCTTTGCCCAAAGTAATGGGGTAACCCTAAGTTGATAAAAATTGCCAGTTCAATGACCGAGATCAGAATAAATGGTAAAGAAGCACTGCGTTCCACCAAGGCGATGATGAGAAAGATCGCAACAATGGAAATCGCATTGACTACTTCAAAATCGTGGGAAGTGACGTCTATCATATCCTTCATACAGGGCGCTTCCCCAATCAACATTCCGCTGGGGTCGTATTCTTTCAGAATGGTATTCAGGGATTCTATCTGCGCACCGACCTCATCGCTTGCTACGGGATATTCGGAGTTCAAGAGCAACAGTTCCCACTTGTCGCTCTTCAAAAGACCCGTAACCGATTCAGGCAGGACTTCCTCGGGCACACGGGAGCCTATCACAGATTCAAGTCCCAATACATATTTCACTCCGTCAACCTGTTCCATTTCCTTCATCATATCCCGAACGGATTTTGACGAAAGATCTTTGTCTATGAGGAGCATATGCGTCGAGGCGATGTCAAAATCCTCCGACAGCTTGCTGTTTGCGATAACGTATTCCATATCGTCGGGCAGGGACTTTGCCAGATTGTAATATGTTTCATCGTTGGTTTTGTTATATCCGTAAAGGGCAGGCGGGATCAACAGTACAAACAGGCAAAGGAAAACAGGGAAAACCTTTACCGTGCCGTTTGCAAAACGGCGCATATTCGGGATCAGTGACTTGTGTTCTGCCTTTTGCAGCGGCTTATCCAGTATGAGAATCAGGGCGGGCAGAACGGTCACGCAACCTAATACTCCTAAAATAACGCCTTTTGCCATCACGATCCCAAGATCACGGCCGAGAGTAAAGGACATAAAGCAAAGGGCGATAAATCCTGCAACGGTGGTTATTGAACTGCCAACAATGGAAGTCAGCGTTTCCCGAATGGCGTTCGCCATAGCTTCCTTGCGGTCGTCGTGTTTTGTCAGCTGTTCATTGTAGCTGTGCCAGAGAAAAATCGAATAATCCATAGTCACGGCCAGCTGCAAAACAGCAGAAAGCGCCTTTGTGATATAGGATATTTCCCCAAGGAAATAATTGCTCCCCAGATTGATGAGGATCATCATGCCGATACTCAGAAGAAATACAAAGGGCGTCAGCCAGTTGTCCAACAAAAGCAGCATAACAACCAGTGCCAGCGCAACAGCGATCCCCACATAGATGGGTTCCTCCTGTTCGCACAGGTCCTTCAAATCTGCCACCATAGCTGTAAGCCCTGACAGGAAACATTGTTTTCCTGCAATTTGCCGAATTTCACGGACTGCGTCCATAGTGACGTCTGAGGAGGTGGAGCTGTCGAAGAACACGGCCATCATAGTGGCGTTTTCTGTATTAAATTCGTTATAGATTTTGTCGGGCAGCAGTTCCATAGGTATGGAAAGGTCGGCAAGAGAATCATACCAAAGGACGGTATCAACATGTTCTACCTGCTCGATCTGCTCTTTCAGCGCCGCCACGTCCTTATTCGGCATATCCTCCACAATAAGGAACGCAAACGCACCCTTGTCGAAATCCTCCATCAGCTCGTTTTGACCGATGACGGTTTCCATATCCTCAGGCAGATATGTAAGCATATCATAGTTGATTCGCGTTCCCAGCATTCCCAAAACCGAGGGGATCAGCAGAACCAGGGTTATGATCAGGATCGGGATACGGTATTTTACTACCGCTTTTGAAAAACGCACGGTATTCACCTTTCCTTTCTGTCGATTTCAAATGTATCCGCTTCAATTTCAATGACGTCAGGCGCTTGATTCTTGACGATCAGAACGGTGCTGATCACCGTATACAGGTTCAAAATGCCCTCTGAAAGAAGCGTGAGTCCGAGTAAAACAGACATTATCCGGGAGCCTGTCGCTGAATCAAAAATCAGGAAAACTCCGATCACACCTGTCACGATCGCCAGAGATAAAATCAGCCACCAGCTTTTGATACCGAACTGCTTTGAATCCATAGCAATTCGGATTTTAAAAAGACCGTCCAGCAGAATGGATATTCCGAGAGCAACGCAGATAAATACCATCAGGTTCTTGGGATTAAAAAGGACGATAACGCCCAATACGATCATCAGTATACCAAATTCCAGATCGTACTGGAATGCCAATCGGTATAAATCTTTTGAAAAATATCCAATCAGCTTGACAATGCCGAAAATAATCATTGCGATACCGATACAAACGCCGATAATTTCCGTTGAAATTTCGGGCAGGGCGATAAAGAGAATGCCTGCGGCGCAAAACAGAACGGACATTACAATGTATCCGATCTTCGCAATTCTCATCGGCGTTACAGAGCGCATCTTCATACAAAAGCCTCCTTTACTCGTTTGTATACATTATAGCTCTTCTGTTTTGATTTGAATACAGACACAAAAAGTCCCGTGTCTGATAATCAGACACGGGACGTAAAAATGACCAATTTTCAGGCAAACGGTTCGGTTTGCCTGAACTTATTCTTTTAAGTAGAACAAAATCATCTATTCGAATATTCCTTTTTGATTTCCGTCAGGCGTAAAGGCATACTTCGGATATCGTCGTTCATATTGTACCGCTTACTGTTTCCAAAATAAAGATAAAATCTTGACAAACTAATGGTGCTAGTGTACAATAATGCTAACGCTGTTAGTTTATCAAGGAGGAAACTATGGCTCGACAAGGTATGGTGAGAAAATGAATTATTGAATAACAAAATAATTTATGTTATTAATCAAAGAGCCGTTTGGGGGCGATAAATAAATGAATAAATCTTACAAGCGTAGAAATGCTTTTGCAATATCAATAATTTTGATAGTTTTAATTGTCAATTTGTTTGTTATACTCTTTGTGATATCTCATCTGACCTATTATAAATACAATGATTGGTGGATCAATGGAAACAGTATTTCAAAAGTAAGAGAAAAGTATGGCGATTTTGATATTGAAACATCAGGGCGTATCGGTTACTATATTTATACAGATCATTTTGGAATTTTCCCCGATCATTCAAAGCATTATTATATGTACTTTGATAAAAACGGGATAATTTACAAGGTTGATACAGGATGCCAGCCAGGAGGCTAATAGAGAAAAAATATGTAAAAATTTCCAATGTATGGTGAGAAAATGAATTATTGAATAACAAAGTAAAGATTGTATAAAATTGCTGTTCACCTGCGCAACCCCCTGGTACGGGCGTTCATCAATGATGCAGAGACTGTGCAGTACGGCAGTATGTTTCAGAGGATCATCTGCATTACGGGGCCGTTCACGACGGTCATTATTTCTATCTTTCAGTCTGTGGGACAGAAAGGAAAGCCGCTGGTGCTTTCCATGCTGAGAAAAGGTGGTCTGGATGTGCCGTTTATGTTCCTTCTGGATTCTCTTGCCGGCGCTGACGCTATCGCGTGGGCAACTCCTATTGCGGACTGCGGCGCTATGTTGGTGGGTATTCTTCTGTTTGTGCCGTTGTGGAGAAAAATGGGAAAAGAATAGCAAAATAAAAAATAATAACTTTCTAAATCAGATTCGACTTTCAGAAACTGTTTTTATAACACACCTTTATTCTATTAGTTTGTAAAAAATGTCCTCGCTATGCGAGGACATTTTTCCTAACGGTGCGTGATATTGTTACCAAAAAGATTTTTGGGCGATGAACATAAAAATACGCTCCCGTGTTTTGGGAGCGTATTGGATCAAGCGTCACGCTGGTGTGATATTGTGACAAAAAATTTTTGAGTGATGAATATAAAAATGCTCCACCCTCATTGGGGAGCACGCTGCGATTTTTCGGTTTTGCGGAGCAAAATGAATTTCCTTTAGGGAAATTCAAGAAAAATTTCACATGGAAAAGAGTTGAGGACGAGCTGTCAGGCGACGGACGAAGCCTTTTCCCATTTGCAAAAAATGTCCTCGCTATGCGAGGACATTTTTTCCTAACAGTGCGTGATATTGTTACCAAAAAGATTTTTGGGCGATGAACATAAAAATACGCTCCCGTGTTTTGGGAGCGTATTGGATCCAGCGTCACGCTGGTGTGGTATTGTGACGAAAAAGATTTTTGGGTGGTTAACATAAAAACACGCTCCCGTGGTATGGGAGCGTGTTGTAGCGGCTCAGCCGCTGGTTGGGGCGGAAGGATTTGAACCCTCGAAATGGTGGAGTCAGAGTCCACTGCCTTACCACTTGGCGACGCCCCAATTTTTTCAACTTTGTTATTTTATCACATATTCAATTGTTTGTCAATACCTTTTCCAAAATTTTATTTTATGGCATGAATAATATTGCTGATTGACTTCAGTTTAAGCAAATGGTATAATAATCGTATATTATATGAAAGGAAACGTCAATAATGCCGTGCAGTAAAAAAACACTTGCAAAGAAAGTTATCGATGCGCTGAAAAAAGAATATCCCGAAGTAAAATGCGCACTTACATATGAAAAACCTCACGAATTGCTGATAGCCACAAGACTTTCGGCACAATGCACCGACGTGAGAGTGAATATGGTGACGCCAAAGCTGTTTGAGCGATTCCCTACCATACGATCTTTTGCGGAGGCGGAGCCTGAAGAGGTAGCGGAATATATCCACTCATGTGGTCTGTTTCAGACGAAATCGAGAGATATTGTGCAGATGTGCAGACAGCTTCACGATGAATACAACGATATTGTCCCTGATGAGGTGGACGAGCTTGTGAAACTGGCGGGCGTAGGAAGAAAGACCGCAAATCTTATTGCAGGAGAGCTTTACGGAAAAAACGCATTTGTATGCGATACGCACGTTATAA
This sequence comes from uncultured Ruminiclostridium sp., assembly GCA_947630175.1. Taxonomy (GTDB): domain Bacteria; phylum Bacillota; class Clostridia; order Oscillospirales; family Ruminococcaceae; genus Ruminiclostridium_E. Next base: position 72,206 of record CANRGJ010000004.1, read on the forward strand.
GGCTTACAAACAAAATAGGTCTTGCAGAGGGAAAGGACGCCGTAAAGGTGGAAAAACAGCTCAGAGAGATAGTACCGCCTGAAGAAGGGCTGGGACTTTGCCACAGGCTGGTATGGCACGGCAGATTGGTTTGCAATGCGAGAAAGCCTGAGTGTGAAAGGTGCTGTCTGGCGGGAATATGCAAGGAAAACAAAAGGAAAAATATTTCATAAAACTGTTGAAAAGCTGTTTTTTATATGGTATAATAATTTAGTTACAGTTTCAAAAGATAAAAACAGGAAAGGAACAATCGTATGGATTACAACATTAAAGAGGTTTCCTCCAGACTGAAAAGCACAAGAGAGTATCTGGACATAAACCCTGAGTTTATGGCGCAGAAAACGGATACTTCGGTGGAGGAGTATCTGAGTTATGAAAGCGGCGAAAAGGATTTTTCACTTTCATTTCTGAATGCCGCAGCAGAAGCGCTGGGAATTGAGATGATCGAACTGCTCACAGGCGTTGAGCCTAAGCTGAATACTTACACGGTGGTAAAAAAAGGACACGGTCTGCCTATTGAAAGGCGCATAGGCTTTACTTATCAGCATATGGCATATCTGTTCAAGAACAAGGAGATAGAGCCGCTGATAGTTGACGCCCCTTATTCTGAGGAAGAGCAGAACAAGCCCATTCATTTGTCCGTACACGACGGTCAGGAAATGGACTTCATTATTTCAGGCAAGCTGAAATTTGTCATCAACGACCACGAGGAAATTCTTGAGACGGGCGACTGCGTTTACTACAACAGCAAAAATCCTCACGGAATGATAGCTTACGGCGGCGAGGACTGCCAGTTCCTGGCAATACTTATATAACAATATAAAAAAATACATCTCGGAAGGAAACACAAAAATATTATGGAACAAGTAAGGGACTATTACAAAAAATTCGTAAACGAGGGGTTTGACGAGAACGGTATACTCAACAAGTTTGAGGTCAACTGCCCCGACAATTATAATTTCGGATATGACATAATTGACAAATTCGCTGAGCTGGAGCCTGACCGCAGGGCGCTGATATGGACTAACGTGGCGGGGGAGAAAAAGAGCTTCACCTACGGCGAGCTTTCAAAGCTGTCCACTCAGGCGGCAAATCTTTTCGCTTCAAAGGGTATCAAAAAAGGCGATAAGGTAATGCTGATACTGAAAAGAAACTATCAGTTCTGGTATTCTATCATTGGCCTTACAAAGCTGGGTGCTATTGCTATCCCTGCAACGCACCTGCTGACCACTCACGACATTACCTACCGTTTTGAGCAGGCTACGGTAAAGGCTGTCGTATGCACACACGACAATCCCGAAGTCAAGATGTATGTTGACGAGGCGCAAAAGGAGCTTAACTGGAAGCTGGACGCAAAGTTCATATGCAGGGGCGGCGCTGACGGCGACTGGCTGGATTTTGACGAGGAAATAAAGAAACAGCCCGACACAATGGAGAGAGTCAATACAAACTGCAACGAGCTTATGCTCCTTTATTTCACAAGCGGTACTACCGGCTATCCCAAAATGGTGGTGCACAATCACAAATATGCTATCTGCCATATCCAGACCGCACGCTGGTGGCAGAATGTAGATCCCGACGGACTTCACCTTACTATCTCCGACACAGGCTGGGGAAAAGCCGCCTGGGGCAAGCTGTACGGTCAAATGTCACTGGGCAGCTGCGTAATGGTTTACGACTTTGACAAGTTCATTCCCGCAGATATGCTGAAGATAATGCAGGATTACAAGATAACATCATTCTGTGCGCCTCCCACAATGTACAGATTCTTTATAAAGGAAGGACTTCAGGGATACGATCTGAGCAGTTTGAAATATTCCACTATCGCAGGCGAGGCGCTGAACCCCGAAGTATTTGACAGATGGCTGGAGTTTACGGGACTGAAGCTTATGGAAGCGTTCGGTCAGACGGAAAGCACCGCGCTTCTGGGAAATCTTGTGGGAATGACGCCAAGACCCGGTTCAATGGGCAAGCCCACTCCTCTTTACAATGTGGATATAGTTGACGAAAACGACAACAGCGTTCCCGTCGGCGAAGTCGGCGAGATAGTTGTAAGAGCAGAAAGAGGCAAGGACGGCTTGTTTGACTGCTATTACAGAAACGAGCAGCTTACAAACGAAGCGTGGAGCAACGGCGTTTATCACACAGGTGATACCGCATGGAAGGACGAGGACGGCTACTTCTGGTACGTGGGACGCAACGACGACGTTATTAAAGCCAGCGGCTACCGCATAGGACCCTTTGAGATAGAAAGCGTTCTGATAACTCACCCCGCTGTTCTGGAATGTGCCGTTACAGGCGCTCCCGACCCAATCAGAGGACAAGTCGTAAAGGCTACGGTAGTTCTCACAAAGAATTACACTCCCAGCGAGGAGCTTAAAAAAGAACTGCAAGATCACGTAAAGAAGAATACTGCCCCTTACAAATATCCTCGTATAGTTGAATTCGTTGACGAGCTTCCTAAGACTATCAGCGGCAAAATCCGCCGTGTTCAGATAAGGCAGGAAGATAACAAACAATAATTTTCGTATACCGCACAAAAATTTATAATATTTGTGCGGTATTATTTCAGGCAGGAGGCTTTGTTATGTTAGAGTATTATCTTTGGCTCATTCAGCTTATGGGTGCGGCAAATCCCAAAACACACGAATTGCTTCAGAGGTATGGTTCGGCGAAAGACGTTTATGAGGCGATAGTCACCGACAATGACACGCAATATTTATCACCTTATGAGATCAGAAGACTGCCTAACGCTTCGTTGGATAATTCGGAGAGAATGATAGAGCTTTGCGAAAAGAAAAGAATAAAGATCATCACGATCGATGACGAGGGATATCCTTATCGGCTGAAAAACATATACAATCCTCCCGTCGTGCTGTTTTACAAGGGCGATATAAGCGGTCTTGACAACGAGATGTGCATTGCGGGCGTAGGCGCAAGAGGCGCTACCGAATATACCGCCAAGGTCACAAGAAGGACCTGTATGGATCTGGCAAAGATAGGGGTCGTGCTTGTCAGCGGAATGGCGGTAGGCGTTGACCATATCGTTCATCAGGCGGCTATTGACGTAGGCGGAAGAACGATAGGAGTTCTTGCCTGCGGGCTTGACGTGGATTATCCAAGAGGAAGTATTCCGATAAGGGAAAGGATATATGAGCTTGGCGGCGCTTGCATTACAGAGCTTCTCCCTGCTACAACGCCATCAAGAAGTTATTTTCAGGAAAGAAACAGGATAATATCAGGTCTGTCAATGGGCGTTATGGTGTTTCAGGCAAGCACTGACAGCGGGTCGCTCATCACTGCAGCTCACGCTGTTCAGCAGGGGCGTGATCTGTTCTGCGTTCCGCCTCACGATCTGTTCTCCCGTGATTACGGCGGAGTCGTAGGATTGCTGAGAGACGGAGCTACGCCGCTGTTCAATTACCTTGATGTGGTAAATGCGTATTATTCATCATTTGTAGGTATGCATGAAAAGCTGAATGAAAAATATACCGTTACGCCTGAAAAAAGATTTATATTTGAACGTATTCCCGCTGATGAAAAAGAAAAAGCCAAAGCGCCTTCAAGGACCGCTGAAAAAGCCGCCGTTCGCAATGAACGGAAAGCGCCGAACGAAAAAAGAGCAGGAGAAATTGCCGCCGAACAATACGATTTTGAAGGCAAAGACCCGAATTACAAAAAAGTGTATGACTTTTTAAAAGAAAACGGAACGCAGTCGTTGGAAAGCATAACCTCAACCTGCAAAATTTCTCCCGACGACATTCCCATGTATCTGCTTGATATGGAAATCGACGGGATAATCAGTTCCCTTCCGGGTGCGAGATATTGCGTAAAGGAATAAATGTATAAAAATAAAGTCCCTTGCTGTGCAAGGGACTTTTTATGTTTCAAACACGATATCGCAGCGGTCTTTTACGTTTAACCGGAGAAAGTATTTTTCTTCAAGAGGTATCCAGCGGTCAAGGAACGTTTTGGCGTTCTGCTCACCGTTGCGGGTAAGTATCCGTTCTTTCTGCTTTTCCGGCGTTATGGTAAGAAAAACACGAAGATCGTAATATTCCCAAAGAGAGGGGTTAAGGCTGTATGAGCCTTCAACTATCACGATGGGCGTTACGTTTACGGATACGGGAGGCGAAAGCTCCTGCTTTTTGCAGTCGAACGGAGAAAAGGTTATTGTTTTTTCGCCGCTTTTCAAGGGGAGCAGTATCTCGCTAAAAAAGCGCTCGTGGTCGACGTTTTCACCTGCTTTTTCATAGCGCTCGGCTGTTCGCTGGGAAGGACGGAGAAAAAAATCGTCCATATGAAAAACCGTACATTCAAGGCATTTCTGAAGTTGGTTGGAAAGAGTCGTTTTTCCTGCGCAGCATCTTCCGTCTATTGCAATGATAAAGGGCGGCTCAAAATTTTTCGGAATATTTGAAATTATTTCCCCGGCAATATCCATTGTTTTTCCTCCCCTTATCTTAAACAGGGCGCTTAAATTTTACAACTCCAATCTTATCCAATGCCGCCATTACAGCGGGGATAAGTATGAGCTGAATTATTATTCCGGGAATTGCGTTGATGAACGCGCCTGCCATAAATGCTTCAAGAGAAAAGGCGGTCTGATTTATTCCGAGAATAATGACCTCAGCAAGTCCCCAGACTATGCGCCCCGATATCATTGCAACGATCAGTGAGGTGTACAGGGCGGCTATCCCCTGACGCTTGAAAAGAGAATAGACAAGCCCCGCTATCAGACCGTATGTAAGCAGCTCGGGCGCCATAGCTATGGCGTTGGGGTACATTTGCGGAGCATGCAGTATCAATGAGCGAAACAAAGGCAAAATGCACCCTACTGCCGCACCGTACTGCCAGCCGCATATCAGTCCGCAGAAAAAAACGGGGATATGCATAGGAAGGAGCATACTGCCTATCTGAGGTACCTGAGCCGTGAGAAAAGGAAGAACGATACCCATAGCAATAAATAATGCGGACAACGTAATTTTTTTTATTTTGTCTTTCATAATTTCACCGTTTGTTATTAATATCAATTAATACAGCGTGCATTGTCTGTCCGTTATTCTTTCGTCGCAAAATTCACATTCCAGAACTCCGTTGCAGTTTCTGAAGCTGTGAGGAAGAGAAGGTTCAAGGGCGGTTATACATTTGGGATTGCGGCATTTTACGTCGGGCAGTTCTTTTCCCGTCAGCAAAGGCTGAGATCGTATATCCCTGTTTATGACTGAAAGAATAAGGGACATACGAACGTACATTCCGTAATTTGCCTGCTTAAAGTACAAGGCTCTGGGGTCATCGTCAACGCTGAGCGCTATCTCGTCAACACGAGGCAGGGGGTGCAGAACTATCATATCCTTGCGGGCAAGCTCCATTTTCTTGGAGTCGAGGCAGAATACGTTTTTCTGCTTTTCATATTCCTCCGCCGAGCCGAAACGCTCACGCTGTATCCTCGTCATATAAAGCACGTCGAGGGAGGGTATAGCATCTTCCAGTGAATTGACTTCTGTAAAGGACTTTCCCGAAGACGTCACTATATCCTTTATATAATCGGGCACCTTTAGCTCGTCGGTGGAGATGAACACGAATTTGTTGTTATCGTAGCGGGAAAGGGCTTTCAGCAGTGAATGAACGGTCCTGCCGTTTTTCAGGTCGCCGCAGAAACCCACTGTAAGTCCGCTGAGCGTTCCCTTTTCGGCTTTTAAGGTAAGCAGGTCGGTGAGGGTCTGGGTGGGGTGAAGGTGTCCGCCGTCGCCTGCATTGACGACAGGGCAGTCTGCGGTCAGCGCCGCCGCTTTCACCGAGCCTTCAATAAAATGGCGCATTACAACTATATCTGAATAACTGCTGGCTATTTTTGTAGTGTCCTTTATGGATTCTCCCTTTGCGACGGAAGAGGTAGCGGGATTGTCAAAGCCGATTATCCCTCCGCCGAGCCTGAGCATTGCGCTCTGAAAGCTCATCTGCGTGCGGGTGGACGGCTCAAAGAAAAGCGTCGCCATTATTTTCCCGCTGCAAGCTCCCACATATATGTGCTGATGGCGTTTTATGTCTATTGCAAGATTTACGATATTATTCCAGCTTTCAACAGGATAGTTGTCCAGATCAATGAGATGAGGAAAATTTGCGCTCATAGTAATTGCCTCCGAAGATGAATATTACGACGTTTTTAAATTGTCTAATTATAGCATAATTAAACGAAACTGTCAAATGAAAAATTTTTCACATTATTAAGGGCGCAGCCGTCAACTGCGCCCTGTGCTTATTTATCCTTTAATCCCTTTCGGGTTCGAGTATGGCGTAATTTCCGTCGTCGCGGCGGTAAACTACGTTCACTTCCCCGCTGTCAGCGTTTTTGAACATAAAGAAGCTGTGTCCAAGCATATTCATCTGCAAAATAGCCTCCTCAGCGTTCATGGGACGAAGGGTGAATTTTTTGTGTCTGATTATCTCATAGCGCTGCTGCTCTTCCATGGAATCGTCGTATTGATCTGCAAAAGCGTTTTCACGCAGGCTTTTTTCCACCTTTGTCTTATTTTTTCTAATCTGGCGGATTATTTTATCTATGCAAGCGTCAAGGGCATCTTCCTTGTCGGCGGCTCTCTGCTCAGCACGGAAGAACATATTGGAATACGTTACCGTAAGCTCTATCGTTATTTCGTCCTTAAAGGCGGACATCACTATCTTTGCGTCGGCTTCATCTCCGAAAAAGCGGTCCAGCTTTTTGAGCTTTTTCTCCGCATAATCGGCAAAAGTCTGATTGACCTGCATTTTCTTGGCTGTGAGCTGTAATTTCATAGTTTTTCCTCCTTTGTAAAGGGATACGTCAGATTTGAAAACAATTGCTGTTTCCTTGTACATATTATAGCATACAACAATAATTTTTACAATAGTTTTTGCACAAAATTAACAAAATTATGTGATTTTTGTTTCTGAACAAAGTATTTCCGACAAAACAAAAAACGGGAGGCTGAATGCTTCCCGTTTCTTGTTTTATTATGTTTGATTTTAGTCTACTATGTAGTTTGCAAGGTCTGCCTTAACAAGGTCGGCGTCATCTGTGTGAGCCTTCAATACAAGCTCCTTGGAAAGGTCGATGCTGAAGATACCCATTATGGACTTTGCGTCGATTGCATATCTTCCTGAAATGAGATCCACGTCAAAATCATACTTGGTGACTGTGTTGACGAACTTCTTTACATCGTCAATGGTAGTAATTTTTACTTTGAATTCAACCATAACAAAATCCTCCTTTTATTTGGCTATGCTTTGTACAAACGTTGAAATCTGTTACATCACATTGCCTTTGATCTTCACAAGTATATGGTAACAAATTTCAATTTAAATTGCAAGCGGTTTTTTGAAAATATTTTCTTTTGTATGAAATTTTTGTTCAATCTACCAAAAATTTGCCTATACGCTCCAAATAATCGTTGTAATTATCCGAATAAATCGTAAGATCAAGCTTCTTTCCCGTGTCCAGCGTGAACAGTCCGATAAGACTTCTGGGGTTCACCTTATAGTTTCCTGTTGAAAGATCAGCGGAAAGGTCGTACATACAGGTTATCCTGTTGAACTCCTTTATGTCCTCAAAGGAGGACAAAGCGATTTTTACATTTTTCAATTAAAACGCCTTCTTTTGTTTTTTATTTTTCAGGACATAGTTTTTGTATGTAAAAATATGTCGACGTATGTCCACGCATATATAATAGCACTTTAAAAATTATTGTCAAGAAGAAATTGAAAATTTTTTCAATATATTGTATAATGAGTTTAACGAACAAACAATTTTAAAGGTCGGGAAGGCAAAATGAAATTTCTGGTAATTACTCAGGGGTGCAAGGTAAATCACTGCGACAGTGACAACATTTCCCAGAATATGATAAAAAGCGGTCATTCGCCTGTTTTGGAGGGCGAAGAGCCTGATATTATAATAATGAACTCCTGCACGGTCACTCAAACCAGCGATAAAAAAGGGGCGAGGATACTTTCTAAAATGAGAAAGGAATTTCCAAGCGCCGTTATCGTGCTTACAGGGTGCTATCCGCAGGCTTTTCCCGATGAGGCGGGCAAAAACAAAGACGCCGATATAATCGTAGGAAACGCCGCAAAAGATGATATTCCAAGGCTTGTGGAGGAATTTATGAAAAAAGGAGAAACCGCCTGTGAAATAAAGGAACACGGCAGGCTGTTTGAGGAAAGCGGTGAATTTGCACACAGCGATAACACGAGAGCGTACATCAAGATAGAGGACGGGTGCAACAGATTTTGCTCTTACTGCATAATTCCGTATGCAAGGGGACGGGTGAGGTCGAAAAGTCTTGAAAGGATAGCAGCGGAGGCGAAGTTTCACGGTGAGGACGGGCATAAGGAGATCGTTCTGACAGGGATAAATCTTTCCTGTTACGGCAGCGATATAGGGCTGACTTTGTATGACGCTGTGAAAACGGCAGCGGACGAGCCGTTGATAGAAAGAGTAAGGCTTTCTTCCCTTGAGCCTGAGCTGCTGGACAAGGAGATGATAAAAAAGCTGTCAACTGTGGAAAAGCTGTGTCCGCATTTTCATCTGTCGCTACAAAGCGGGTGTTCACAGACACTTAAAAGAATGAACAGACATTATGATGCTGGGGAATATAGGGGCATTGTAAATGACCTGAGAGAAGCGTTTCCCGACTGCGGCATAACCACCGACGTTATGGTGGGATTTGCAGGAGAAACGGAGGAAGAGTTTGAAAGCTCGCTGGAATTTGTGAAGAGCATAGGATTTGCAAAGGTTCACGTGTTCACATATTCGGTGCGTCCGGGAACAGCGGCGGCGAAAATGGAAAATCAAGTCAGCGATGAAATAAAAGAAAAAAGATACAAAATAATGAGCGAAGCCGCTGAAAATTCAAGACAGAATTTTTGGAAAAACAGTGTGGGGAGCGTTCACAAGGTGCTTATTGAGCGCAGGACTTCACCTGATTTTATCAACGGGTACACGGAAAATTATATCCCTGTGAGGATATACGGCGGGACTGCAAAAAGGCACGATATTATAGCAGTGAAAATTACCGATGTAAAAAAGGAATATTGCATAGGGCAAACATTGTGAAACCCCTTGAAAAATACCGCAAAATGAATTATAATTAAATAAGTATTGAAACAAAAAAGAAAGGAATAAATCATCATGGCTGTTTACCGAATTTATGTGGAGAAAAAGAAAGAGTACAATATAGACGGAAAGGCGGTTTTAGAGGATATCCGCACCGCTTTGAGGATCGACGGAGTTAAGAACGTCCGTATCATAAACAGATACGACGCAGAAGAAATTTCAGAGGAAAATTTTGAAAGGGCGATACCCACTGTGTTCAGTGAACCGCCTGTTGACGATATATACAGAGAGTTTCCCGATTTTTCAAAGGGAGAGCGTGTATTTGCCGTGGAGTTTTTGCCCGGGCAATTCGACCAGAGAGCAGACAGCGCTGCGCAGTGCATACAAATGCTGTGTCAGGGGGACAGACCCACTGTAAAATATGCTAAAATTTACGTTCTTGAGGGGAATATCTCAGACGAGGATTTCGCAAAGATAAAGCATTATCTTATAAACGCCGTGGAATCAAGAGAGTGCGGATTTGAGAAGTATGATACGCTGAAGATAAAGTATGATATTCCCACTGCTGTGGCTACGCTTGACGGATTTCTCGATCTTGACAAAAACGGACTTGCAGACTTTATCAAAAAATACGGGCTTGCTATGGACGAGGACGATATAAAGTTCTGTCAGGATTATTTCAAGAGCGAAAATCGCTGTCCTACCATCACCGAGATACGTATGATAGATACATACTGGAGCGACCACTGCCGTCATACTACGTTCGGTACGATAATAGACGGCGCTGATATAAAAGCGGACTACATAGCTGAAACCTACAAGGAATATAAGATAGACCGTGAGGAGTTGGGCAGAGGTAATAAGCCTGTCTGCCTTATGGATATTGCTACGCTGGCGGCTAAAAAGCTGAAAGCGGACGGACTGCTCCCCGACCTTGACGAGAGCGAGGAGATAAACGCCTGCTCCGTCAAGATAACCGTTGACGTAAACGGCGAGGATCAGCAGTGGCTTTTGATGTTCAAGAATGAAACGCATAATCACCCCACTGAGATAGAGCCTTTCGGCGGCGCTGCTACCTGCCTTGGCGGCGCTATTCGCGACCCGCTGTCGGGACGTTCATTCGTTTATCAGGCGATGAGAGTTACGGGAGCGTCAGACCCGCTTTTGCCTGTGGCTGACACTATTCCCGGAAAGCTCCCGCCAAGAAAGATAACCACCACCGCCGCCGCAGGATATTCCTCCTACGGCAACCAGATAGGTCTGGCGACAGGTCACGTAGCCGAGATATATCACCCAGGATATATGGCAAAGAGAATGGAGATAGGAGCTGTTATCGGCGCTGCCCCCATAGAAAACGTAAGGCGTGAAAGACCTGCTCCCGGAGATATTATCATTTTGTTGGGCGGAAAAACAGGGCGTGACGGCTGCGGCGGAGCGACAGGCTCCTCAAAATCCCACAGTGTTGAGAGCCTTGAGACCTGCGGCGCTGAGGTACAGAAGGGCAACGCTCCCGAAGAAAGAAAACTTCAGAGATTGTTCAGAAATCCTGAGGCTACAACGCTTATAAAGCGCTGCAACGACTTTGGTGCAGGCGGCGTTTCCGTTGCAATCGGCGAGCTTGCGGACGGGCTTGAAATAGACTTAAACGCAGTTCCCAAAAAATATGACGGTCTGGACGGCACGGAGCTTGCTATTTCCGAATCCCAGGAGAGAATGGCAGTTGTTGTTGAAAAGGAAAATGCGGATAAATTCATCGCACTTGCTTACAGCGAAAACCTTGAAGCTACGCCTGTGGCGGTAGTTAAAGCTGAACCCTGCCTTAAAATGATGTGGAACGGAAAGACGATATGCGATATTTCCCGTGAATTCCTCAATTCAAACGGTGCGGAGAAGCATACGACAGTGGCTGTTCCCTGCCCCGAGGTCGATTATTCAACAGGAAGAAAGAACAGCAAAAAGGACTGGGAAGAGCTGGTTTCCGATCTTAACATCTGCTCTCAGAAGGGTCTTATCCAGCGCTTTGACAGCACGATAGGCGCTGCCACCGTGCTTATGCCCTTCAGCGGAAAAACTCAGCAGACGCCTGTTCAGGCTATGGCGGCGAAGATACCCGTTATCGGCGGAGATACAAATACCGCGTCAATAATGGGCTGGGGCTTCAATCCCGCAATAAGCACGCAGTCGCCCTATCACGGTGCGGTGCTGGCGGTCGTGGAAAGTATCGCAAAAGTAGTTGCGGCGGGCGGCTCGGCAAAGAAATGCTGGCTCACGTTCCAGGAATATTTTGAAAGAACGCAGAACGAGCCTTCCCGCTGGGGAAAACCGTTTGCCGCTTTGCTTGGCGCTTATAAGGCGCAGCTTGAATTGCAGTGCGGCGCTATCGGCGGCAAGGACTCAATGTCGGGTACGTTCGAGCATATAGACGTTCCGCCTACGCTGGTTTCATTTGCAGTTTCCACCGCAAAGGCGGACAAGGTGATAAGCGCAGAGTTCAAACTGCCGTACAGCAAGCTGTACTATATCAGCCCCGCTTATGATGAAAACAAGCTGCCTGATTTTGATAGCGTTAAGTATGTGTTTGACGTTGTGGAAAAGGCTGTTGCAGACAGAAAGGCTATTTCAGTATGGTCTGTTGCGGCAGGCGGTATTGCAGAGGGAATTTTCAAAATGTCCCTTGGCAACAGGATAGGTGCAAAATTAAACGGACTTGACGATGAAACGCTGTTCACTCCATGCTACGGCGGATTTATCATTGAGGCGGCAGGTGAAATCGAAAATGCGCAGCTTATCGGTGAAACTATTGAGGAATACAAGATAATATGCGGCGACGTGGTGCTTGATATAGCGGAGCTTGAAGAGAAATGGAACGGAAAGCTGGAGCCGATATTTAAAAATACCACCGACGATAAGTCCAATCCCGAAGAAATACGCTATGAAAAGGGCTGTGAGATCTCGTGTGCCGCAGTCAACAAAAAGGCAGAGCCTAAAATACTTATTCCCGTATTCCCCGGAACTAACGGCGAATACGATATGGCTGACGCATTCAACAGGTGCGGAGGAAAATCTGAGATCTTCGTTATCAAAAACCTTAATGCTTCCGCTATGGAGGAATCGGTAAACGAATTTGCAAGGCTTATAGGCGAAAGTCAGATAATTGCAGTTCCGGGTGGATTCAGCGGAGGCGACGAGCCTGAGGGTTCGGGAAAATTCATCAACGCCTTCTTCAGAAATCCCAAGGTTAAGGACGCTGTAAACGATATGCTTTACAGAAGGGACGGACTTATGCTTGGTATCTGTAACGGTTTCCAGGCGCTGATAAAGCTGGGGCTGGTTCCGTTCGGAGAAATAAGACCGCTGTCCGCTGAAAGCCCAACGCTTACGTTCAACACAATAGGCAGACACCAGTCGCAGCTTGTTTATACAAAGATATGCACAAACAAATCTCCCTGGCTTGCAGGGTGCAAGGTGGGAGAAACATACACTGTGCCTATTTCTCACGGTGAAGGCAGATTTGTGGCAAGCGAGGAAGTAATAAAGGGTCTTATCGAAAACGGGCAGGTAGCTACGCAATACGTTGACCTGGTGGGCAAGCCCGCTATGGACCTTGCTTACAATCCAAACGGCTCTATGTACGCTATCGAGGGCATTATTTCTCCTGACGGACGCGTATTCGGAAAGATGGGTCACAGCGAACGTATCAGCGACGAGAGATGTGCTGTTAACGTGGACGGAAATAAGATGATGCCTATATTCAGAAGCGGGGTCGAGTATTTTAAGTGATATGATCTGTAAATTAGGCAAAAACCTGCTTGACGTTGATGTTGAATCCACAAAACGATTTTATAATAACGCCAATATAATTACCAACAGCTGCAATTGTGACGGGTGCAATAATTTTGTGTCGGGAACTGACAAACTGCCCGGTGAAGTTTTACTCTTTTTTTCACAATTCGGAATAAACATAAATAAGCCTGCGGAAATTTTTGTGAATTGTGCAGAGGATAACGGAAAATCATTGTTTTATGCGGGATTTTACCATATCTGCGGAAAAATGTTATCTGAAACCGATTGCTGGAAAAGTTATACAGATCTCAAAGGCTCAACGGCATATTCTATTTGCGATGAAAATTTGTATTTCGTTACAGAAGATCTTTCGGTCGGATTTTCAAAAAATATCAATTTAAAAGAAAAAGATTTTCCAATGCCAATCATTCAGATGGAAATATTGTTTCATCATTTTCCTTGGACGTTGAATAAAGAAAATAAGTTTCGGTGACAAACGGAGTTGATGAATACGGCTTGCCTTTGATGAAAAAAAAGCAGTATATAAATCAATAGTTAGTTTTTATGAGCGAGTTCGGCTTTGATAAGGAGAAAAATTAAATGGACAAATACATCATTAAAATGATGGAAAGCGAAGATGAAATAAACGGCAAGGGGTATGTCATTATAAGTCCTGGCACGAAACTTACAAAGACCTTGTGGACCCCGCATATAACGAACAGCTCACACTTAAAAAATGTACAGATATTGCGCACAAGTGGTCTGACAATATTATTGTTGCGAAAGACGGAGAGAAAGTGGTGGGCTTTGCAGGATACGGTCCCTATCGTGATGATACGCTTCCCTCGCATGGTGAGGTTTTTGCGATTTATGTACTTGAAGAATATCAAGGGCGAAAAATCGGATATGAACTGATGAATACCGCACTTGCCAATCTGTCTGATTATAAAAAAATTGCCGTTTGGGTGCTGAAAGGAAATGAAAAAGCAATCAGCTTCTATAAAAGATACGGATTTCACTTTGACGGAACAGAAGCGGAAATCGTTCTCGGTACGTCCAATACAAAAGTAAGAATGATTTATGAAAGAGGCTGAACAAGTTTAATTGTACCCAATTAATTTTCTGAAATAATTTAATAAAATTAAATGCACAGAGAGAATATATAATGGAAATTCGGAAATTTCAGGAAAAAGACGCAGAGGAAGTTTCTACGCTGATCACAACGACGCTCCGCACTGTGAATATCAAGGACTATTCCTCGGAGTATATTGAAAGCAATGTCAACTGCTTGCAGCCTGAAGATATTTTAAAGCGGGCGGCACAGACGCATTTTTACGTCGTATGTGACAGTGGAAAGATCGTCGGGTGTGGTGCGATCGGCTCGTATTGGGGCAGAACAGATGAAAGCAGTCTGTTTACCATATTTGTATTGCCCGAATATCAGAGGCGGGGTATCGGCAGGCGTATCATTCAAATGCTGGAACAGGACGATTATTTCTTGAGGGCGAAACGCATAGAAATACCTGCCTCTATTACCGCAACACCATTTTATCTTAAAATGGGATACGGCTATAAAAACGGGATAACCGAGCCTGATACTGAAGGACTGCTGCGGTTGGAGAAGTTTCGCTGAATTTTGGCTTACCAATAAAATTTCAAAAAATTTAATAAAATCAAATACACAAGGAGGACTAAACAAATGCTATCAAAAATCGGGATAAGACCTGTCATTGACGGGAGGCAGTTCGGTATCCGTGAAAGCCTTGAGGAACAGACGATGAATATGGCTAAGGCGGCGGCGGAGCTTATCACTTCCAAGGTTCGCCACGCAAGCGGAGAGCCTGTGGAGTGCGTTATTGCTGACAGCACGATAGGCGGTATCGCAGAAAGCGCCGCCTGCAACGAAAAGTTCAGCAAGGAAAACGTTGTGGCTACTCTCACTGTTTCACCCTGCTGGTGCTACGTTACAACCGTGATCGACGAAAATCCCAACACTATCAAGGCGATATGGGGCTTTAACGGCACGGAGCGCCCCGGCGCCGTGTTCCTTGCGGCGGCTATGAGCGCATATGCTCAGATAGGTCAGCCTTGTTTTTCAATTTACGGTCACGACGTAAAGGACGCTGACGACAAGACTATCCCTGAGGACGTTGAGGACAAGATACTGCGCTTTGCAAGGTGCGCTGTCGCAGTGGGAGATATAAAAAATAAGAGCTATGTAAATATCGGCGCTGTGGCAATGGGTATCGCAGGGTCATACTGCAATGAGGATTTCTTCCGTTCATATCTGGGTATGCACCCCGAATGGGTGGATATGAGCGAGATTATCCGCCGTGAAAAGCTGGGTATTTACGACAAGGACGAATATGAAAAGGCGCTGGCGTGGATAAAGGCAAACTGCAAGGAAGGCATAGACATAAATCCCACCGACGGAATGTTCTATCAGCGGACTTTCCTCACTCCCGAGGAAAAAGAGGAAAACTGGCAGTTTATCGCAAAGATGACCTGCATAGTTATGGATATAATGAAGGGTAATCCCAAGCTGGCGGAAATGGGTTGGCTGGAAGAGGCTAAGGGCAGGAACGCTATTTTAGGCGGTTTCCAGGGACAGCGCAACTGGACGGACTTTATGCCTAACGCTGACTTTACCGAGGCGATACTCAATACCACCTTTGACTGGAACGGCAAGAGAGAGCCTATTCCTTTCGCTACGGAAAATGACGGTCTTAACGGCGCTACTTTGCTTTTGCTCCATGAGGTGACCTCAAGGGCGGCTATTTTTGCAGACGTAAGAACTTACTGGTCGCCTGAGGCGGTAGAAAGAGTTACGGGGTGGAAGCCTGACGGAGTTGCCAAAAACGGATTTATCCACCTTATCAACAGCGGCGCCGCCGCTTTGGACGGCACAGGCGCTTCCCGCAACGAAAAGGGCGAAAACTGTATGAAAAACTGGTGGGATATGACGGACGAGGACATAAAGGCTTGTCTTGACGCTACCACATGGCCCTGCGCAAATTTGGGCTATTTCAGAGGCGGCGGATTCTCCTCCAGCTATTCCACAAAGGGAGTTATGCCCTGCACGTTTGCAAGGCTCAATCTCATAAAAGGGCTTGGTCCTGCTATTCAGATAGTTGAGGGATATACCGTTGAGCTGCCTGAAAATGTTAATAAGATACTCCTTGACAGAACGGATAAAACTTGGCCTTCTACATGGTTCACTCCAATACTCACAGGGACGGACAGCTTCAAGGACGTTTACAGCGTTATGGCTAACTGGGGCGCAAATCACGGCGCTTTTGTGTACGGTCACGTGGGTGCAGATATGATAACGCTGGCGTCTATGCTGAGGATTCCCGTTTCTCTGCACAATATTTCGGAGGATCGTATCTACCGTCCTCACGCCTGGACCGCTTTCGGTACAAAGGATATCGAGGGGGCGGATTACAGAGCCTGCGCCGCTTACGGCAGTCTTTACTGATATTTATGCATTTTCGGCGGGCAATACTGAATTGTCCGCCGAAATAAGGTTTTTCAAAGGAGTTAATTTATGAAATTAAAAAATACTCTGCTTTCACTGCTGTTGGCGGTAGCCGTTCTGTTTTTGCCCGCCTGCGCAGGTGAAAACGGCGAGAGTCAGTCCTCACAATCTTCTCAGACCGAAAACGTAACTGCCGCAGAGGGATTTTACGTTGAGGGAACGACGCTTTATGACGCTAATAGAAATCCTTTTGTTATGAGGGGGATAAATCACGCTCATTCCTGGTTCAAGGATCAGCTTGAAACAGCTATTCCCGCCATCGCAAAAACAGGTGCGAACACTGTGAGAGTCGTTTTGTCAGACGGTCAGCAGTGGCAAAAGGACCCTGCGGAAGACGTTGAAAAAATTGTTGAGCTGTGCAAAACAAACAAGATGATATGCGTTCTGGAAGTGCATGACAACACGGGTATGGACGATATTGACAGGCTGCTGAAAACAGTTGATTACTGGCTGGAGCTGAAGCCTTTGCTTGACAAGAACAAGGAATACGTCATTCTCAATATCTCAAACGAATGGGTGGGAGAATGGGACGCAGAAACATGGTACGACGGTTATTCCCAGGCGGTAAAAAAACTGCGTGACGGCGGGATAAACAACCTTATAATGATAGACGCGGCGGGTTGGGGACAGTATGCGGAGTCTATCGGAAAGCACGGAAAAGAGCTGTTTGAAGCCGATCCGAACAAGAACATTATTTTCTCAATACATATGTACGGTTCGGCGGGAAAGAATGCGCGAATGATACAGCGAAATCTCAATTATGCCACAAGCAACGATCTTTGCGTTGTGGTGGGCGAATTCGGGTACAATCATTCCGACGGCGACGTGGACGAGGCGTTTATAATGCAATACTGCACCGAAAATGATATCGGCTATATCGGTTGGTCGTGGAAAGGCAACGGCGGCGGTGTGGAGTATCTTGACATCTCTCACGACTGGGAGGGCAATTCCCTTTCGGAGGACTGGGGCGAAAACCTTATAAACGGTGAGAACGGGATAAAAGCTACGTCAAAGATATGCTCGGTGTTTGAATAGAGCTATCTGTGTGCTAAACGTATTTTGCTGATTATGTAAAAAATCTCGGCTGAAAAATATTTTATAAAACACAAAATAAAAAGGAATAAATTTATGAAGAAAGTTTTTTTAAAAGCAATTTCGCTGGTGATAAGCGCTTCGCTTCTGCTGACGGCTTGCAGCTCGGGAGAAAACGTTGAAAACACGTCAGACGAGCAAAGCACGCCTGTTTCGGAAAGCGAAGAAAATACCGAAAAGACGGAGGAAACTACCGAGGGTTCCACCACAAAAGAAGAGGAAACAAAAGAGCCTGAGGAAAGCGAATATGTTGCACAGTGGGAATTGTCGGGAAGCTGGACGCAGGAGGGAAATTTCTGCGGCGGGTATAACCTGACTATCACCAATAATTCGGGGGCGGAGCTTGAAAGCTGGACGGTGGAATTCAAGGTGCCTGATGGGTTTGAGTTCATCTCCCAATGGAACGGCGTTTTTGAAGTCAAGGACGGCAAGGCGACCGTTACAAATGAAAGCTACAACGGCGAGCTTGCGGACGGAGCAAGCGTCAGCTTCGGCTTCAACTATTCTTCGCCTGAGGAGTTTGAGCCATCAGAAGTTACGGTGAACGGCAAAAAGGCGGAGGAAGGCTCTGCTGAAACGTCAGGTACTCCTGAAGGGACGTCAGGTGAGCCGGAAGTTACTACTACAACTGCCGCTTCTTCAAGCGCAACGACTACGCAAAAGCCGCCTGCAACTGAAAAACCGACGGAAACCACCACGGCTTCGCCCACGCCTGCCCCTTCGCCTGCGCCCTCAGATCCTGCGGGAACAACTCCCGTATCGCAGCACGGTCAGCTTTCGCTAAAGGGGACGAAAATTGTGGATAAGAACGGAAAAAGCTATCAGCTTAAAGGAATGAGTACTCACGGTATCGGCTGGTTCCCTGATTTCGTAAACGAACAGGCATTCAAGACAATACGTGACGACTGGCACTGCAATACAATACGTCTTGCAATGTATTCGGGTCAAAGCGAGGGTTACAGCGGAGCTGGAAAAGCGCAATACGAGGCGCTGGTAAGAAAAGGAATAGATATTGCCATAAAGCTGGATATGTACGTTATCGTGGACTGGCACGTTCTGGCGGATCAATCGCCCCAGGTTATGAAAAGCGACGCTTTGAGATTCTTCAAGGAGATATCGTCTGAATACGGAAATTATCCCAATATCATATATGAGATATGCAACGAGCCGAATGGGTATGCCACGTGGGAAAATGACGTCAAGCCTTACGCAGAGGAAGTAATTCCCGTCATAAGAGCGAACGACCCTGATTCCCTGATAATCGTGGGAACTCCTACCTGGAGCCAGGATATAGACAAGGCGCTGGCAAATCCGCTGAAATATGACAACGTGCTTTACGCACTGCATTTCTATGCGGCTACACATACGGACTGGCTGAGGCAACGTCTTGAGCAGTGTGTCAACAGTGGACTTCCCGTATTCGTTTCGGAATTCGGCTGCTGTGACGCTTCGGGCAACGGAGCTAACGACTTCGGGCAGACAAGAAAGTGGCTGGAGCTGTTGGATAAGCTGGGAATAAGTTATATGAACTGGAATCTTGCCAATAAAAACGAGTCGTCCTCAGCGCTCAAGCCCTCTGCATCGCCTAACGGAAACTGGAAAGAAAGCGACCTTTCCGAAAGCGGAAGCTGGATAAGAAAGTGGTTTAGGGGAGAACAGTAAAGATCAAAAAAGAACTGGTGAATTTCACCAGTTCTTTTTTATTTTAATTGAAGCTGCCGTTCCATACGGACATATCTGTCAGATACTCCGAGCTGACGGCGGGGACGTATAATGCGGCGTAATTGTATTCGGAAGTGGAATTGTTCTCATCAACGAGAACATAGAAGCGATAATACGGCATAAAGTATTCGTTCTGACCGCTGCCGCTGCGATAAACAAGCTCGCCTGCGGCTATCATATCATCGCTTATTTCTCCCTCGATTGGCGCAGAGGTGATGTAATTCCCTTCTTTCAACAGTTGTTTTGCGCTGTCATAGTTTATAATGGGATAATCACCAAGATATTCAGAAGAACAGAAATGATTGTCGATATATATTATGGTAAGCGCACTGTCAGTTTCGCAAAAACGTGTCAAGGACAGATTGTAGTTAAGTATGGCGCGGACGTCATCGCTGTTTTTGTCATAAACGCAGTTGTACCCGCTTTTTAAGAAAAAATCGGGCTTGTCATACTGAAGGAGGGTCGAATACTGCTCCGCCAGATGCTCGGTGGACTTTATACTGTCATTTGTGTCGTTGAAGTTATATTCATCGGGAAGCTGAACAGGAGTATTAAAGGTTATTTTTATACTGCCGTCGCCTGATACTGAAATACGGGTATCATCGTCACATTCGGCAGATATTTCATAGACTTTTATTTCCGCAGATTCAAACTGCTCCTGTGTGGGATAGCCGTTTTCCGTTTCACTTCTTGAAATAAACATATCCTTTTGAGTTTGCATGGAAACTATCTCTTTATTAAGCAGTAATGCGGTGTTTTCCGCCATATTTGTCATATCATCTTCGGAAAGGCAGATGAAAACTCCTGCTCCGCTGGTCCAGCCGTCGTAAACCTTGTTTTTGAATACGGGAAGAGAGGAAAGCTCCATATCCTCTGTCCAAGGGTTGTTTAAATTATCTATATAATTGTTTATTCCATTTTCACTGTCAAACTCAAGTTCTTCAAAACCCGTTGCTCCAAAAGAAACAGCGGGAGATAAAACCTGGAGGTCTTCAGTTTTCGTTTCATAGCTGAAATAAGGATAAATGTGAACGTCGGTCAACGTGTCTGAAGGAGCCTGTTCTGTGGTCGTCGACGATGTTATTTCTGAAAGCTCATGCTGTTCGCTTTCGGGAGGATTTATTGAGCTGTCGCCTGTAAGATTGATATCCATACCGCTTTTCGGCGTCAAGGCGACTGCTGTTGCGATAGCGGCGACAGCGGCGCAGGCGCCTATTCCCGCAGACCAGCCTAAAAATCTGTTATTTTTCTTTTTGGGGGGTATGTCGGGTATATGCTTATCTTCCGTTTCACCCAATGTCAAAAGCAATTTTTCATTGTTTTTCATAAAAGTTCCTCCTGTTCAAGCCACAGCCTTAACCTGTCACGAGTGCGCTTTAACGACATCTTTGCCGCACCCTCCGTCAGTTTACAGCGTTTAGCCGCCTCTTTTATCGGAAACATATACCAATATCGCAGCATAAAAAGCTCTTTGGCAGGTTGGTCAAGCTGTTCAAGAAAACTGTTCAGCGCCTCTTTTAACGCTATGTCATCGTCTAAGGTCTCTTCGGTCCCAACACATTCGGCAAGCTCGTCAAGGCACAGGTCCACTTGTCCTTTACTGCGCTTTTCGGCGTTTCTCTTGCGGTAGCGGTCAATGGCGAGGTTTCTTGTTATTTTGCCGAGGAATACCGAAAGGCGGTTGGGTCTGTTTGGAGGCATAGCTTCCCAAGCCCTCATCCATGTATCGTTAAGACACTCCTCGGTGTCCTCACGGGAATGAAGGATATTGTCAGCTATCGCTCCGCAGTAACGGCCGTATTTTGTGCGGCTCTCCGAAATGGCGTTCTCAGAACGCTTCCAGTAAAGCTCCACTATGAGCTCGTCTTCCATAGGTTTTCCTTTCGAAAGGATATTTTGCATTGGCGCCTTTATTATGCAAAACGGCAGGAATGATCTTGTCAGTTCCCTTTGGAAAATTGCCTCTCACTCTTATAGACGAAAAATTTCATTTAAAGGTAACAAAAAATAAATAACGGACAGCAGGCGCTGTCCGCAGTGTTCATTTATTAGCTTCAGCATCTTTCTTTTCCTTGGTCGCCTTGATGATCTTCTGGCGGGAAAATTCTTCCCTTTCCTTTTCCTCCAGAGCGTTGGTGATGAATTTCACCTGCTCGGTATATCTGGGGATAAGGATATTTTTCAGGGCGTTTGCTCGCTTCTGGGTCTTTTTTATCGCCACAGACAGGCGGTAAATGCTGTTTTCTATCTCGGCAAGGGTCGCCGCCATATGCTTAGCTTTATTAAAGCAGATGTACGCGCGGTCAAACTGACTGTTGGTGAGCATAGGGCTGTACGTCATAACAGGAGGAGTTTCGTCTATCGTTACGGTGGGAAGTTCAACGCCCATTACGCTGCGGTAGCTGACTCTTACGCCTGTTTCCTCGGGTATCTGCTTAGTGAGGGGGGTTACTACGCCAAGCATTATGTTTGCTTCCTGCAAAGACTGGTAGGCGTTGGCGAAAACGTTGTCTATGCTGTCTCTTATCTCCTTGGCCTTGTCGGAAAGACTGACCATTTCACGGATAAGTATGTTTCTTTTCCTGTCCATAAGCTCATAGCCGAGCTGCGCCTGACTTAACGAGCGCTTTGCCGCCATAAGGTTCCCCTTTGTGGGGAATATCTGCTGTGCCGTAGTATCACCGCCTTTCCTTAAAATTTAAAGTTGATCAGCTTTTGAATTTTTCTGCTCTTGCAGGGTCGTAATTTTCGGAGATGAGCTTTTCGCTCATTCTGTCCAGTTCGCCTGCGGGGAGCATACACAAAAGATCCCACGCCAGATTCAGCGTTTCGTCCATACTGCGGTTTTCTTCAAAGCCCTGACTAAGGAAATACTTTTCGAAAGCGTCACCGAATTTCATATAGGCTTTGTCGATGTCGGAAAGCTCGTCTTCACCGATTACGGAGGCGAGGGAACGCGCGTCCTGCACCTTGGCGTAAGCAGAGAAAAGCTGGTTTGAAACGTCGGGGTGGTCGGGACGGGTAAAGCCTTCGCCTATGCCGTCTTTCATCAGACGGGACAGTGACAGCAAAACCGACAAGCCGGGATAAATGCCCGTCTGGTCAAGGTTGCGGTCGAAAACTATCTGTCCCTCAGTGATGTAAGCGGTAAGGTCGGGGATAGGGTGGGTTATATCATCATTGGGCATTGTAAGAATGGGTATCTGGGTGACGGAACCTGTACTGCCCTCAATAACGCCTGCTCTTTCATAAAGGGAGGCAAGATCGGAATAGAGATAACCGGGGTAGCCTTTTCTTCCGGGAATTTCGCCTTTTGAGGAGCTGAATTCACGGAGTGCCTCGGCGTAGGACGCAATATCCGTCATTATTACAAGAATATGCATATTCTTCTCAAAGGCGAGATATTCAGCCACTGTCAATGCACATTTGGGAGTCAGGATACGCTCGATTATAGGGTCGTTGGACATATTAAGGAACATTACGACGCGCTCTATTGCTCCAGATTCTTCAAAGCTGCGGCGGAAATAATCCGCAACATCGTTTTGTACGCCCATAGCGGCGAATACGACCGCAAAGTCCTTCCCTTCCGAATCGGCTATCTGAGCCTGACGGACTATCTGAACAGCCAGCTTGTTGTGGGACAGACCTGAGCCTGAAAAGATAGGCAGCTTTTGTCCTCTTATAAGGGTCATAAGGCAGTCTATGGAGCTTATTCCTGTGTGGATATAGTTTCTGGGATATGAACGGGCAACGGGGTTAAGGGGTTTGCCGTTGATGTCGGCGTACTTTTCGGGGAAAACAGGTCCTAAACCGTCGATAGGCTTTCCCACGCCGTTGAATATCCTGCCCAGCATTTCCTCAGCAAGAGGAATTTCCAAAGGCTTGCCGCCGAAAACGGTCTTGGTGTTTTCCAGTGAAAGTCCGCCCGTTCCCTCAAATACCTGAAGAATGACCTTGTCGCCTTCCATCTGGACTACACGTCCCATACGCTGAGTTCCGTCGTCAAGATAGATGTCGGCTATTTCGTCAAAGCCTACGCCCTTGACGCCCTCAAGACATACAAGAGGTCCGTTTACGGAGCTAAGTCCGGCATACTGTATTGCCATTTATACCAGTCTCCTTTAGATTTTGTAATTCATAAATCAGGCTGTTTCTTTGTTCAGCTCTGCAAAAATGCTCTCTATTTCTCTGTTGTAATCCTGGAACATTTCCAATTTATCATTGGGAATGTCATATTTCATCTTTATCAGCTTGTCAAAAATCCCCGTTTTGATTATTGAGGAGATAAGAACGCCTTTTCCGATAGCATCGTATGCCTTGTGATGAAGCAGAAGAATGGTCTTCATCATAAGGAGCTGCTTTTCAAGAGGAACGTAGGTGTCGTCCTTGTGGAAAGCGTTCTGCTGCAAAAATCCTACTCTGATGAGCCTTGCGGTTTCGATTATCAGCTTCTGGTCATCGGGGAGAACGTCTGCACCTATCAGCTTTACTATTTCCATCAGATTATTTTCCTCAACAAGAAGCGTTGAGATCTCCTGACGGACGGCGGTAAAGTCGGGACTTACGTTTTCGGCGTAATAATCAGAAAGCTCGTCGGCGTACTCGCTGTAACTGGTCATCCAGTTGATAGCGGGGTAATGTCTGGCATAAGCAAGGGATTTATCCAATGCCCAGAAACAGCGGACAAAGCGCTTTGTGTTCTGGGTAACAGGCTCGGAAAAGTCTGAGCCTTGGGGTGAAACTGCGCCGATAATGGTGACGCTGCCCTCATCTCCGCCTAATGTGTCAACGTAGCCTGCACGTTCATAGAACTCGGAAAGTCTTGAGGGAAGATATGCGGGGAAGCCTTCCTCGGCGGGCATTTCCTCAAGACGTCCTGATATTTCACGGAGAGCCTCAGCCCAGCGGCTGGTGCTGTCCGCCATTATCGCTATGTGATAGCCCATATCGCGGTAATATTCCGCAAGGGTTATGCCTGTGTAAATAGACGCTTCACGGGCAGCAACAGGCATATTTGAGGTATTGGCTATAAGAACTGTTCTGTCGGTAAGCGGTCTGCCCGATTTAGGGTCGATAAGCTCGCTGAATTCCTCAAGCACCTGAGTCATCTCATTGCCACGCTCGCCACAGCCGATATACACGATTATGTCCGCATCGCACCATTTTGCAAGCTGGTGCTGAGTCATGGTCTTTCCTGTGCCGAATCCTCCCGGTATTGCGGCGGCTCCGCCCTTTGCTATCGGCAGGATAGAATCAACTATACGCTGTCCTGTGATAAGAGGGCGGCTGATAGGCAGACGGCGTTTGGAAGGACGTGGCTCTCTTATTGCCCATTTCTGGCAAAGGGTCAAGGAAAGCTCCTGCTCCTCGCCGTCGATTTTGATTTTCAATACCTCGTCATTGACGGTGTACTGTCCGTCGGGGGCGGCGTAGGTCACTTCCGCCTCTTTAATTGAGGGAGGTATCATACATTTGTGAGTTATCAAAGGAGTTTCGGGGCAGGTGGCGTAAATCTGACCTGCTGTTACAGTATCTCCTGCTTTTACCTTTAACGTAACGTCGTATTTGCGTTCAAGGTCAAGGGAGGGTATGTCGCTGCCCTCGGAAACAAATGCTCCCGACAGCTTTTTCATATCACCCAATGGGCGCTGGATACCGTCGTATATGTTGGAGATTATTCCAGGTCCCAAAGTGGCGCTCATAGGCGAGCCTGTGGTGTATACCTGTTCGCCTACTTTAAGTCCGTCGGTGTTCTCATATACCTGTATAACGGTAAAGTCGGAGCTGACGCCGATGACCTCGCCTATCAGCTTTTTATCACCAACGTAGACCATTTCACGCATGGAAAAGTCCTTGGTGTTCTTTACCTTGATAACAGGTCCGTTTATAGCATAAATAGTATTCAAGCTATCACCTCTCAAAGACGCATAAAGGCGTTGTTCACAAAATCTGCCTTCTGAAGCTCAAACGCATTGTCCATAGTTTTGTCGATATATATGCCCTGCGTAGGATAAAATACGGTTATTCCGCCCAGCTTTATCTTTTTATCCGCTTCAACGGAAACGTTGGGGTATAACTTCTTTATCTTTTCCACATCGTCCCTGCGGGCGTAGATAACTGCGCCTGACGCAAAGGAATGCTCCGTGTCCGCCGACTTCAGCATTTCTTTCAGCTGGTCAGCGTATTCATCGGTATTTGCGTAATCCTTTATTCTTTTCTCAAGCTGAGCGAAAAACTCGTCCACTCTTCCGCTGCGGTGAGCTATCACTTGTCTTGACGCCTCAAAGCTCTTTTGAGAGACCAGACGCTCGTAACGTCTTTTTATATCCTTAACTGCTCCGGAAACGGTGTGATAGCTGTCCTCAAGGTATTCTTCATCGGCGCATTTTACAGCCTCGTCAGCTTTTGCTTTCGCTTCTGACAGGATCGTTTCTATTTTTTCGTCAGCCTGTTTATTTATCTCCTGCTCAAATCGGGCGATCTTTTCTATATCGTCTGACATAGCCTTACGCTCCTTCCCTTTGTTTTTATTCAAAAAGATACAGAATTTTCTATATCTTCAGACCGATAGCGTCGTTTACGTATTCGCTGATAGTCTTTGCGACCTCGCTGTTGCCGTGACGGTCGGTTATTTCAACGATAAGCGGCTTGGGGCATTTCAGCTTTAAGTCGTAAACGTATTCTCTGCAAAGCTCTATCAGCTTTTCGGTCATAAGGATAACTGCGACGTCTTTATCCGCCATGGCAATATCAAGCTGCTGCATTACCTCGGGCTTTTCGTGAACCACAACGCCCTCAATGCCTGCAAGCCTCATTCCCATAAGCGTGTCTATGTTGTCGCTTATAAGGTAGAATTTCATTATATACTCTTTCCCTGCTTATCAGCTGAACAGGATAAGTATGGAGATAAGCAGACCGTAGATAGCAACGCCTTCGCCAAGGGCAACGAATATAAGGGACTTGGTGAAGTTCTTTTCATCTTCGCTGGTAGCGCCGATAGCGGCAGGAGCAGCACCGCCTACGGCGATACCCGTGCCTATTGTAGCAAGACCTGTTGAAAGAGCAGCGCCAAGATACTGAAGTCCCTGTGACAGACCGTCAGCAGCTGCCTCGGCAGTTTCTGCATCGGCAGGCTCTGCTCCCGCAAGAACAGGCATTATGCATACCATAAGTATCATACAGCCGATGAATGAACCTGCGTTTGCGAAAATCGACTTTTTAATGCTTACCTTTTTACCCTGCTTTTTGCGGATAAGGCAGACTACCAGGGGTATCATTATCAATGCAACGGCTGCAAGGGGCATAAGCATAAGAATTATTTTTTCCATTTTTAGTTCCTCCGAAAATTATTTTTATTTTATTGTTCAGTCTTCAGCGCTGAAATTAGCAACAACAGGGCTGAAAGGTTTTCCGTCGCCTTTGTAGAAACGGCTGAATATTTCGTAAAACTCAAGACGCAGTACCTGTATTCCTACAAGGAAGCCTTCCATACCGATAACGAAAAGGTTTCCCAGTATCTGGACCACTATGGCGGCGTCTCCAGCTTTTGCGGCAAGCACGGATACTACCAGCATCATACCTGCATGGCTGAGGATAAATCCGCCTATACGCAGGAAAGACATTGTGTTTGTAATATAAGTCAGGCAGCTTTCAAACAACTCGATAATACCTTCGATAATGAAGTTGCCCACGCTCTTGCGCTCTTTTTGCTGCTTTTCGGTGTATTCGTCCAGTCGAAGCTTTTCCTCTTTTCTGATGTCCTCCACCTGGTCGGGCATTTTCATCTTTTTAAATCCCAAAGCGGAGAAGTCTCTGTCAACTATCGGGAAATCCTTCAGCATAGCGATATAAACGCCTGTTACTGTGTTTTCCTTTACTTCAAAGGGGTAGAACACGTAATCGCCGCCCACGCTGTCCTTTATCCTGCCGTAGGCGGAAAGCTCAAGTTCGCCGTACTGCGCTTTTACAAAGCTGGTGGAGGAAAGCTCGTCAAGCAGTTCCTCAACGTCGTTTATGGGCGGGAGCTGTGATATTGAATCACCGTAGGTCTTTACCGCACGGACGATATTCACGCTTTTGCCTTTTCCCTTTTTCTTGCCGAATAAGGAAACGATAGGCTCCTTAAAGAATATCAGCGCTAAGGGGAGAATTATCAGGCAAATTATATAGGGGGCGGTGAACATCTGTATGCCGAAGCCCATCTGGAGCGCTACGCCTGCCATTACGGAGGCGTAGAAGATCATTCCCACAATGCCGTTGGGACTTATGACCGCCTCTGACAGCCACTGAGGAGTGCGGATATTGGTGGCTACGTTCATCGCCATCGAGATGAGTACAAGGACAACTCCTATTCCGATAGAGGCGATAAGCAGTATCGTTGATACCTGGAAAATATCGGCGGGAGCAGAAATATATCCCAGCATTTTATATATTGACGGCATTTTGAAGAACGGCTCTATTATTTCCTCGTTGCCGAATACCGAGCCGTAAAGCACGCCGAATATCGCACTGGTGATGCCTATTCTCTGCATTATGGGGGCAAGCTTTACCTTGCGCCATTTGTCAAGGATAATGCCCAGGACTGTTATCAGCAGTCCCTGTCCCACGTCGCCGAACATTATGCCGAATATCAGCATAAACGTTACCGCTACATAAGGGGTGGGATCAAAGCAGTTGTAATTGGGAAGTCCGTACATCTTGACGAACATCTCAAAAGGTCTGAACAGCCAGCAGTTTCTGAGAAGTACGGGAGGTGATGAATTAGGCTCGCTGTCCAGCGGCTTTTCTCTTACTTCAACGTCGGATACGCTTGTCACCGAATCGGTAAATTCCTTCAGTTTCCTCTTGGGGACGTAACCTGAAATGAAGAACTTGTTGTTGTAGACCGACACGTTTTGTCTTAACTCGTAGCTCTGGTCAAGAGCTGTCAGCTTGCTGGCGACTTTAAGGAAAGTTCCCTCGATCTCCAGCCGCAGAGCTTTTATGTCGGCGTTTACAGCGTCCAGCGTCTCGTTCTCTTCCCTTACCGCTTTAAGCATCTGCGTCTTTGCTTCGTCTGCGTCGCCCTGGAAATAATCGGGTATTCGTGTCCGTTCAAAGAAAAGCGAATTGAATATCTCGTCTACCTCCACCGAATTGTCTTTGGGAACGATGTAAAGTATCTGCGCATATTTTTCGTCCTCGGCAAAGCGGTAATAAGTAAAGCTTCGGTCGCTGTAATACGACAGCTTCGGAACGCTTTCCACAGGAAGCCTGCCGAAACGTATTTTAATGAAATCGCAGGCAAATATCTCAGAAAACTTTACGTCAAAACCGCTGAGCCGTTCGGCTAACATAAGCGCTTCGCTGTGTTCTTTAAGCGAATTTTCAAGCGTCAGCTTGCGGTCGAGTATTTCATTCAGTTTTTTCTCTATAAGCTCAAAATAATTGCTGAAGTCCACGCTGACGTTGAAATCAATATCGTCGTAATCCACCGTCTTTATCTCGATCCCAAGACTGTTCGCTATGGCGCGGCAGCGGTTTACAAGAGGTTCATACGGACTTTTGGATTTAAGCGATCTGAAGCCTCCGCTTCGTGAATCGTTGGTTCGGTTGGAGCTTATTATGTGAAAGCATTTGCTTTCGCAGCATTTCATAAGGGTTTTGTTGACCCTTTTCAAAACGCCCTCGATCTGCACAAGGGCCATTTTTTCAATTGCCATTTAAATAACCATCCGATCTAATGATACTTCATCGGGCAAGTCCCGAATGATATTAAACCATGTTTACAATACAAGCAGCTTTTCCGTTTCATCGGGAGGTCTGCCGTATCTTACGCTTTCGATTATTTTTTTCAGATTTGAACACTCGGTTTCACAAAGAAACATCAGCGCATAAAGAGCCATGGTGCCATTGTCGGTGAACGCCAGCTGCTTTTTATAATAAGCGTAGTTGTATCTTCTTATCGCCATTTCGATATTCTGCGGGTCGCACTCTATCTTTTCCCTGAGATATGTTTTTTTCAGGAACGCCAGAAGCTGTTTATCCGCATCGGGCTGTGAGAGTATCTCGTCCAGCTTTTCCACAGTGAGCCTGCGGTAGGTGCTGTAAAGGGATTTTTTTATCTGACTGCTGTCCTCATTGAAAAGGCTTTTCTTGCGGTAGCACATTGTAATATTGTTCAAGTCAGACTGCCGCAAAAATATCTCTTTCAGATTTTTTGCCTCAGAGCCTTTAAAATCCCTGTCAATGGTTTTGAACGCCCAGTGAACGTACCATGCGAAAAGAGCCACAGCACATTCGTCAAAGACAAGAACGCCCTGAGAATTTGTCAGAAGCGGCTTCAACACCTTGGCATACGGGGTGTCGGACAGCACGTTCAGCACGTCGCCGTAATCCTTTGCCGCCGCCAGCTTCATAAGGTCAAACGAAACGTAACCCATAAGGTATGAGGGCATTTCAAGCAGATAACCTTCGTATGAGCCCGCTTTGATATACATAAGAGCGTTGATTATCTGTTTGATTTCAAGCTCCTTGATAAGATACCAGCAAAAGCTGTTTCTGTCAGCCGCCACAAACCTGCATAGCTTGAGATAAAGCTCAAAAACGTCCTTTGAAATAAGCTGTTCAACCTGCCCTCTGTGTACCTGCGCCTCGTTTACGTTGGCAAAGGCACTGTGATAGCGGGGCGTTGTTTTCAGATATGAAACAACAGAGCTTACGTCCTTTTTATGGATAAGGTTGTTATAATCCTCACGGGTAAGACGTTTTCCGTAGATCGCTTTGGCTTTTGCAATTATCGCATCCGCCATATCTTACTTTCCTCGCTTGCTGCCTGTTACAGCCTGAAATATCTGCTGTTCAAGAACGTCTTTATTTTCATCAAAGGCTTTGTCAAAAGCGTCTGTTCTTTTTTGCGCCTCTGCCTCGATCTGAGCTATTCTTCCCTCGGCGTCCTGTTTGTATGACTGCTCGGCGGATTCCAGACGGGACCTTGAATGCTCCTGATATTCCTTCAGCATTTCCTCAGTCTTGCGTTTTGCTTCGGCGTCGATCTCCTCCGCCTGCTTTTCCGCCTGAGCTACTCTTTCTCTCGCCTGTCTGTCAAGCTCTATGATATATTGAATGGAATTTCCGCTTTTGATGTTCGGCATAAGAGCGCCTCCGTTTCCTTTTGTTCTTTTAATTATGTGCTTTATATCTTAATATTGTGTTCGTACATTTAACGAAAAATACAATTTCTTTTTACGTGTGTATATTGTAAACCTCTTAATAAATTTTTTCAATACCCTTTGAGAAAAATTCGGATATTATAGCTAAAAAATGATTTTGAAAGAATGTATTTTTGGTTATTTTTAGGGTTGCAAATTGCAATATAAAGTATCTCAATGAACGGGCTGACAAATATCGGCTATGTGGGGAAAGATGCATGAAGAATATGACGTAAACACAATGCGAGAAATATGATTTGGGGTTATTTGGAAAAGAAAAAACCTTTCGATCAAACATTGGAAATCGAAAAGGTTTTTATAAGATATAAGTTGACTTATGCTCCTATTTGCACTTCCAGGATAACAGTATCCTCCAATGCTGTGAGAGAGTGGGTTATACCTTTGTCTATCGTGTAGGTGTCGCCTGGGAAGGCGTCGTGATTCCTGCCGTTTATCCGTATCACCGCTTTACCGCTGAGGACTGTCCATACGGTGCGGTTGGTGGTGTGGATTTTTTCCTTTATCTCGCTGTTTTTCTTTACGGTTTTCTTTTTGGTGACGGCTTTGTTTCCCGTTTCGTCCACGGAAACATTGAGCACGGTGTAATCTCCCCACTCGCGTTCCTCATACATCGGTCGAATGTCCATATTCTCAACATATTTCTTTATGTAGGAGC
This sequence comes from uncultured Ruminiclostridium sp., assembly GCA_947630175.1. GTDB lineage: Bacteria > Bacillota > Clostridia > Oscillospirales > Ruminococcaceae > Ruminiclostridium_E. The sequence continues at coordinate 103,336 of CANRGJ010000004.1, forward strand.
TTTGCTCCTTGTCCGCAACAAGTATGCCGTCAGGTCCTGCCGCTACTATCATATCATGGGCGCCCATTACCACTATGGGTATCTCAAGCTCGTTTATTACATGAGTGTTTTCGCAGTCATCGCTTGCGATAGCGAAACCGTAAAGAGGGTCCATTACCTCGGTGATGGTGTTCCAGGTGCCCAGATCCTTCCACTCACCGCTATAAGGGACAACCGCTACGCTGTCAGCCTTTTCAAGCACGGCGTAGTCAAAGCTGGTCTTTTCAAAAGAAGAATAATTATTTATAACGTCCGCATAACTTCCCGACGGAACGGTTTGTCTCACTATATCCAGCATATAGGACAGTTTAAAGGCGAAAACTCCGCAGTTCCAGAGTCCGCCCATATCTATGAATTTTTGTGCGGCGACGGAATCGGGCTTTTCCTTGAACTGTGAAACGGGGGAAGGCTCAACATCGGTATTTTGGGGGATTATGTAGCCGTATTTTTCGGAAGGGTATGTAGGCTTTACTCCCATAAGGACGATGTCCGCTGCGGCTGACTGCACCGTCTTGTCCAGCTTCAGCAGAGTGCAGAAATATTCGCTGTCAACATATGGGTCGACGGGGAGGACGGTGACGGTCTCGTCGGGGTCGCAGTGCTTTTCGTAATAGAGATACGCCGACGCAAGCGCAATTGCGGGAAAGGTGTTGCGGCGCTGAGGCTCGACGATTATCGACACCTTGGATCCAAGCTGATTTTTTATTGCCTCCACCTGCGTGGCGCTGGTGGCAACGGAAATATCGGCGTTGGGAATGGCGGAGGAGATCTGCTCGTATACACGGCGGACCATTGAATCGACTTCGCCGTTTTCGGTTTTTATCAGCTTGAGGAACTGCTTGGAGCGTACCTCATTTGAAAGCGGCCACAGGCGCTTGCCGGAGCCGCCGGAGAGTAAAACTATATGCATTTTTTCTTCCTTTTCTTTAAATGACAAGCAGATCCTTGTCGTTAATATTTTCCAAAAACCAATTGTAAGTCAGTTTCAATCCGTCTTCAATGCTTGTTTTGGGTTTCCAGCCCAAAGAGTTGAGTTTGGAACTGTCTACAAGCTTTCTGAACATTCCTTCAGGCTTAGTGGGATCAGTCACTATTTCTCCTTCATAGCCAACTACCTTTTTTACCATTTCAGCTATCTGTAAAATAGTAAAATCTTGTCCGTATCCTATATTCAGAAAATCCGCACCTGAGTAATTTTCCATAAGATACAAGCAGGCGTCTGCCATATCATCAACAAACAGCAGTTCACGATATGCATTGCCGGTTCCCCATATTGTTACTTTATCCAGATGGTTGACCTTGGCGGAATGGAATTTTCTTATTATCGCCGGAATAATGTGTGACCTGTTGATGCTGAAATTATCATTATAGCCATAAAGATTACAAGGCATTACGCTGATATAATCAGCACCGTACTCTTCTTTATAAAATCTGCAAGCCTTCAGTCCGGCTATTTTTGCCAAGGCATAACCTTCATTTGTAGGCTCGAGCGGACCTGTCATAAGCATATCCTCAGTTATCGGCTGAGGAGCTTTACACGGATAAATACATGAAGAGCCCAAAAACAACAATTTTTTTACATTGTTTTTATAAGCTGAAGAAATAATGTTGCACTGTATTTGCAAATTATCCATAAGAAATTCAGCTGGGGATTTTATGTTTGCTCCTATCCCGCCTACCTTTGCAGCTGCAAGAAAAACATATTCCGGCTTTTCACGGTCGAAAAACTCTTCAACGTCAGACTGCCTTATAAGGTCTAACTCTTCAAAAGTCCTGCCTATTATGTTCGTGTATCCCCGAGCAGTCAAATTACGCACAAGAGCGGAGCCTACCATTCCCGTGTGACCTGCAACGTAAATCTTGGAATTCTTTTCCATACCTTTTCTCCTCTTTTTTTGTTTACAGTACGGACTTAAGCGTTTTAACAAGGTGGTCTATCTCGGCAAAATTGTTTTTGCTGTGGTTGCCGACGAAAAATCCGTTGTCGTGAATATCGTCCGCTGCGGTAAGCTCGCCGCTTACGGTATAATCCATATATTCAATGACCTTGTTCCTTGTAAAGTTTCCCGCAACAATGGGGCGGACCTCTATTTCATTTTCTGCAAGTTGCTTTACGACCTCGTCGCGTCTGCCGAGATTTTTTCCCTCAAGAATAATGGCAAAGCCAAACCAGGAGCTGTTTCCCGTTTCCTTTTGAGTGCGAAGGTCGGGAATATCCTGCATTTTCTCCTTGAAATAGCGGGCGTTCTCTCTGCGCTGTGCGATTATGCCGTCCATTTTTGCAAGCTGCTGTGTGCCCGCTGCGCCCTCTATTTCCAGCGGGCGGAGGTTAAAGCCGGGAACGATAAAGTTAAAGCTTTCATAGAACGGATTTTCGCCTTTTGCATATATTTTGCTGTCTTTAGGCAGATTTCTTGTCCAGCCGTGAGCCCTTATGCAAAGCATATAGTGGTACAGCTCCTCATCATTTGTGACCACAACTCCTCCCTCCATTGTGCAGAGGTGATGGGAATAGAATGTGGAATACGTTCCCACCAGACCGAAGGTGCCTGCTTTTTTGCCGTTGTATTCGGCACCGAGGGATTCGCAGTTGTCTTCCATTATGATAATGTTTTTGTCAGCGCATATCTGCTTTACAGAGTCAAAGTCATTAGGATTCCCCAGAAGATTTACAAGGCAGACGAGCCTTGTGTTTTCGGTTATCGCTTCTTTAAGCTTATATACGTCGATATTCAGCGTGTCCTTGTCAATGTCCGCAAAGCGCAGCTTTAATCCCATCTGATACAGGGGGAAATATGTGGTGCTCCAGGAAACGGCGGGAACGATTACCTCGTCGCCCTTTTTCAGTCTGCCCGAATACACCAGCCCTGCTACCGCAAGCAGATTTGCGGCTGAACCTGAGCTTACCATAAGTGCATATTTCACGCCGAATTTTTCCGCAAAGGATTTTTCAAATTCCGCCACACGCTCGCCCATTGAAAATTTTCCCGATGAGAGAACACGCTGTATGGCGTCAAATTCCTTGCTGTCCCATGTGTCGTCGCTCAATCTGTACTTCATTTATTTTCCCTCCCGAACACGCTTTATATCATTCTCCGTCATTAACCTTACCAGCTCCTCAAACGAAGTTTTGGTAGGATTCCAGCCCAGAGTAGCTTTGGCTTTGGCGGGATTTCCGAGCAATGTCACCACGTCGGTGGGACGGAAAAATTCGGGGGATACCTCCACCAGCACCTTGCCCGTCTTCTTGTCTATGCCCTTTTCATCAACGCCCTTGCCCTGCCATTCAAGCTCGATTCCCGCTATCTTGAACGACAATGTGCAGAACTCACGGACGGAGTGCTGCTCGCCTGTTGCGATAACGAAATCGTCAGGCTCGTTATGCTGCAATATCAACCACATACATTCAACGTAATCCTTGGCGTAGCCCCAGTCGCGAAGTGAATCAAGATTTCCCAGGTACAGCTTGTCCTGTTTTCCTGCGGCGATATTGGCGGCGGCAAGGGTTATCTTTCTTGTAACAAAGGTCTCGCCTCTGCGCTCAGATTCGTGGTTGAACAAAATTCCGTTTGAGGCAAATATTCCGTATGCTTCACGGTAGTTCCTCACTATCCAGAAAGCGTACTGCTTTGCGGCGGCATAGGGAGAATAGGGGTAGAACGGGGTGGTTTCAGACTGAGGGATCTCCTGCACCTTGCCGAACAGCTCTGAAGTTGACGCCTGATAGAATTTGCAGGTCTTTTCAAGTCCCGCCATTCTTATTGCCTCAAGGCAGCGGAGAGTTCCCACCGCGTCGGCGTCAGCCGTGTATTCGGGGACCTCGAAAGATACCTTGACGTGGCTTTGTGCAGCCAGATTGTACAGCTCGTCCGGACGAACTTCGGAAATTATCCTCATAAGGCTTATGGAATCCGTCATATCGGCGTAGTGGATATGGAAGTTCTCTTTGTCCACGAGATGTTCAATGCGCTCTCTGCGGTCTATTGAGGATCGGCGGACTATGCCGTGTACCTCGTAGCCCTTTTCGAGCAGAAATTCTGCAAGATATGAACCGTCTTGCCCGGTGATGCCGGTGAGTAGGGATTTTTTCATTTTATGTATCCTTTCTGCTGAGGAATTTCTCAGCCATTTTAATGGCAATATCCACAGTTGTATCTGAATTATAGTATTCGTGCTCACCCCAACGCCCCAATCCATAAACATTATGTTGCTTTGCCCAACCTAAAATTTTCTTCATTATTTCGGGTTTATCCTTAGTCATATAAGGATATGCATATTTGTTAAAATACTTAAAATTAGGACTTTCTTTGTTTGGTTCTATGCGATGTCCCTGGGTTTCAGTCCAATAACCTTTACTGTTTGTGCAAAAATTATGTCTTACAAGTATTCTATTATAGGTCAAATTCAAATTCGGGCAGTATATCCAATGAGCGGTAGTTTCAAGGGTATCAGAAAAATATTCAGTCTGGACAGAACCATACTTTAACCTACTTATTAAAGATTTAATTTCATCCGGCATACCTATTATTGTTGTAAATTCAAGCCAAGGAATTGTAGTTATTATTACTTCTGCATCATATTTTTCCCCGCTTTCAGCTATTACAGATCTGGTTTTAAAATCTATTGTTTTTATAGATTTATTGTATTCTATATGATCTGATATTGCAGATGCCATTCTCTTCCACAACTCGCCATATCCGTATTTTTTGGGATAGTAAAATTTATGAACACAAGGAAGTTCTCCGTATGGCTTGTGAATAAGGCAGGAAAGCAATGTTTGTTCAAAGCTAACGTTCGGCAATTTTTCCATCCAATATGTTCCCAAATTATATATTTCTTTGCCGAACATTTTTGTATTATACGGTATCATATATTCTTCTGCTATTTTTGAACCTAATTTCCAATATATCCAATCAGAATATTCTTCCGGCATAGGTTTTCCGATATTGCATCCCGCCAACGCAATAGACTTTAAATATTCGACCTGACTGTTAATATCCGTTTGCCATATATTAGATTCCAAAGGATAATCAATAAGATCTCCATTTAAATCTATTTTACTGTCTCTATCAAAAATATTCCATTCACTTTCAGGCATAAATTCAAAAAGAAATTTATTGACGTCAGGACGACGGACATCAAGAAAATGTCCACCTCCAATATCAAACGGCGAACCGTCAACATTTACCGAGCGGCATAAACCACCCGCTTCGTTCTCCTTTTCCAAAACTAAAAATGATGTTTCTCCGGCTTGTTTTAACATATTTGCGAATGTAAGTCCCGCTGGACCAGCGCCTAAAATTAAATATTTCATTTTTTTCCTTTCATTAATTTTTATTTTCTTGGGGTTTTATCTTCTTTATATTCTTGATATTCTTTTGAGCCCAAATCTACAATCATCGATAGACCTTTTTGCAAGGCTAATTTATTTGATAAGGATCTAGAAGAGCTAATTAATATTTCGATATTATTATTGTACAATGCCGCAACTCTTGAAAAATAACTTTTTCCTATAATCATAATTTTTCCAAGTGACATAAGTTGAATATCTCTAAAGCTCTCACCTTCTCGGTTATCTTCCACAAAGAACAATTCACAATCTTCAATTTGGTTTAATCCTATAGTTTCCGTATTTGCTTTACACCACGGAATATCATCAGAAAATACAAAAAATTTTCTGTTTGAGTATTGGTCTAGTTTCATCACTTCAGAAATAGCATCAACATAAAATTCGTTATCAATGTCGAATCCTGCCGTTATATGATCTCCACGTCTTACATGAATGATTACTGAATCACATGAAAGAATAATCGAAGAAAGTGCTTTGTGCTGCTCTGTGATAAAAGGAGGAAATTTTAAATAATCTCTAATTTCAAAATTAAAACAACTCATTAATTGTTCAACACGCACCAATGTATTGTGAAATTGGTATGGCAAACTATTAACAATATACATCTCCAAATTATTTCCGCCCAAATAACATCCTGATAAATTATCAAGCGCAATGTCTTCACCTTTAAATGAATCTAAGCTTGTTGTTATATAATTACTGCTTTCTGATACTTTCAAGAAAAGATTCTTATATATTCTTGCTTTGTAAAGACGTTTCGACAAAATATCCGACAATAAATTTATTCTTTCCGTTGATATTTTCTGAACCTCAAATCCGTTATATGAAACACATTGTGTTGTCTCGTATAAAACTTTCTTACCGGTATATTTTTCAATAACCTTTCCATAAATATATTTGCATATTTGATCACCCAAACCGCTTCTTATTGACACAATCACCAAATTAGGATCTAACAATTCTGTCAGATTTGTAACGGGAATATATTCATAGAAAGTTTCGTTATGATTATCGCCAAATGTAAATATAAATTTTTCGTTATTCAATAAATCGACATAATCTTCAAAAAAAAGGCTGTCATAAAATTGTTCTTTTGATTCAAAATGTAAAAATGTCGGCTTTTGCCCATCTCCCCTCTTGGCTTTTTCTATGTAATAATCATAACTGTATGTTATCGCATCGGCGCAATCTATTGTACATACATACCCATTTTCTATAATACTTAAGAAATCAACATCTGATTTTATTAATTCATTGGTATATTGAAAACAGGGGGTGTCGTTTCCGTCAATTATTAGGCCAGCGTTATCACACAGTTGTATGATATATTTATTTACTGCTGATAAGTTTTCAAAAATTACTTTTTCAATGTAATCATAGTTTGTTAAAAATGCCAAATTTTGAGAAAATATTTCTTTAGCTTTTTTTATTACACTACAATCTGATTTACATAACTCATTTATAATCTGGCAAAATGAGCTCTTATCATCACTAACATTATATAAATAAAACAAACTTATGACATCATTAATATCACATTTAAATAAAGAAACATAATCATTAATAAGCTTTGCATCAGGTTGAATAGAGACAACGTTTTTTTCACAGTCAACTAAAGAAATTATATAATCACATAATCGACATTTTTCTGTTACGAATCTATTGATCAAAGATATAATTTTTTCAAAATCTTCATCTTGCTCGTTACATATTTTAACAAGCTGATCGGCATATACAATTCTATGTGATTCAATTATATTTAACAGGGAACTATACTTTTTTTCTTGTATTTTATCTTGTCGGAGGTTTTGAGCAAGATATTCGGCAATTTTGGAATTATAACAGAAATCAAATCCTGTTAAATCATAAACTTGCTTTCCATAGACTATTGAGACTATTCTATCAGCCACTTTACGATAACATTTGTCGCCCATAGATGTGCCATATGGATAGGCATTTGATGAATTTTTTTGTGGTATTCCCATGCATAAGTCATCAATTACTATGCACCCTGTTTTTATAGCAAAATATTCATCTAACTCACTAATAAAATTACCCAACTTTATATTTTGAGTCTTAAACAAGTTAATACCACTTTGATCATTGTAAAAGTAATTATAAGGTGTTTTTATTAAAATTATTTTTTGATTAGAGTAAAATTGTAAAATTGCGTCAATATATTTATCAAAATAATATTTCCAGTTGAAATCATCAAATTGTGTGGGAGAAAATCTTTCAGCGGCTGCGTTGGATTTTAAAAAAGCTGTAAAAGGAGATTTAGGAAAGGTATCTGTATACAAAATATTGTTGAGTTTTATTAAAGAATATACAGCAGCTGAATGTTCAACAACCAAATACTCTGCGGAATTTTCATATACCGTATTTTGATTTATAATCCTATACACCACATTATCACAAAAATTTTCTTTATTACGGGACATAAGTGAGGGAAAATTTTTCTTTAAATCAAATAATTTAATTGCTTGCTGAAGATAAACAGATTTTGAAGGCTTTTCTTTATATTGATTCAAATCTCTAATTTTAGGTTCCCATAACTCAATTAATTGTTTATCGCTTCGCCCTACTAGAGTCAAGGGGGAAATACCTGTAAGCTTATTCTGGACAATGATATTTTCGGGGAAAAACCTTTCAATTTCATTTACATAATAATTCCCCACCATCTGAACCTTGATTTTTTTCATAAAAAACAACCTCCGATATTTTAAATCAATCTCGCAGATAAATATCCCTGCAATAAATTTTATTGGCACAATCAGACAGATCATCCGAATAACGATTTACTGCTATAACATCAGACATTTGCTTAAATTCGTCTAAATCATGAATAACTTTATATCCGTTGTATTCGTCAACCCTTAATGTTGGTTCATATATAACTACCTCCGCACCCTTATCTTTTAATCGCTGCATAACGCCTTGTATTGCACTTTGACGAAAGTTGTCAGATCCTGCTTTCATTATCAATCTGTATATTCCCACTGTGACCTGCTTTTCAGGATATCCGCCCTTTTCAAGAATACGCTTTGCTATAACGCTTTTCCTTGTGTGATTTGCTTTTACTATAGCCTCAATTATGTTCTGCGGAACATTTTTGTAGTTTGCCAAAAGCTGTTTGGTATCTTTAGGCAAGCAATAACCGCCATAGCCGAAAGAAGGATTATTATAATGCGAACCAATACGGGGATCAAGACATACGCCCTCAATGATCTGACGTGCATTGAGCCCATTAAGTTCTGCATATGTATCAAGCTCATTAAAATAGCTTACACGAAGAGCAAGGTATGTATTGGAAAACAGCTTTACCGCTTCCGCTTCGGTGGAGTTCAAAAAGAGAGTAGGTATTTCTTTTTTTATAGCGCCCTTTTTTAAGCAATCCGCAAATGTATGAGCAGCCTGGATAATTTTTTCATCGCCTTCCAGGACACTGACTATTATTCTTGACGGGTATAAATTATCATACAGCGCCTTCCCCTCACGCAAAAATTCAGGGCTGAACAATATATTGTTTACTCCGTATCTTTTGCGCATTTCTTCGGTAAAGCCTACCGGGACAGTTGATTTTACTATCATTATTGCCGTGGGATTTACACGCAATACCTGCTCAATTACAGACTCTACTGAAGATGTATCAAAAAAGTTCTTTTCTTCATCATAATTTGTGGGAGTGGATATTATAACGAAATCCGACTGGGAATATGCCATATCTCCGTCAACAGTGGCAGTAAGATCAAGCGGTTTTTCTGCAAGATACTCTTCTATCTCCTTATCCACTATCGGTGATTTCTTATTGTTTATCATTTCCGCTTTTTCCGGAATGACATCAACAGCAAACACCTTATAATTTTGTGCAAGAATAATTGCATTTGACAATCCTACGTATCCGGTTCCGGCAATTGAAAATACCATTTTTTTAACCTCCTGTACAGATATAAAATTTTTAATCTTCCTTATATAAAACTTTACGGTTTCAATGCTTGATTACATGCATCTGATAATATACATCATAAATTTTCCTTATTGTTTCTCTCGCATGACTGGTTTTTATTTCATCCGGCTGTGTCTTTAAAATCCGTATTACTTTATATAGACCGAGGCATACGGGATAATACTCTTCTGAATAATCATAAATCTGAAGAAGCATTTGCTCTGCCACCTCCAAGTTATCGATATATTCAATAAGTTTATCATAATATAGATTTTTGCTGTTTGAATTTTCTGATTTTGGCAACTGTTTTGCATTGCTATCGATATTCACAGTTACTTTTACAGGATTAAGAAGGTTCTCAGGCTTTGGTATTACGTTATCGTTATTCTTGGCAAACGGCAAAACTGATAAGAGAGGATTGATTTTATTCAGAAGGTCTATTGAGACTTTTTCATCCGGCACTTCGTTATCGGAAAATTTATTAAAATAAAGCCATTTTGCTCTTAAGGCATATTGAGAAAACAACATCGGGATCCTCAGATTGTTATTTTCTATATTATGAGCCGAGCAACAAATAAACCGATTGCGTGAATCTATATATAATTGTTGAAATTTTTTAAACAAGCAGTCACAATGTTTATAATTGCTTAATGTATCATTGATAATTTTTGCCTGATCCTCAAAAACCTCATTTAATTCTGTAACACTGTTCCACAAATAACAGCCTCCCAACCTTGCCAAGAGTCGTCGGTCTCCTAACGAATAATCTACCTCCCCTCTGCATCTCATATATCCTAATATTACTTCTCCAAGGTAGCCTGTTATTTCCAATGTATCTATATTGTCATATTGGCATGAGTACAAATATGAGGAAACAGAGTATGTTCCCAACGTCCTTGATATATGAGCCAAATTTATTTCATTGTTATTTCCGTCAAATAATTCGGAAGTGTCATGTTTTACATAGGTATGCTTCGGATAATTATAAAGGTTTGTTACAGCATTAGCTTTTTCAATGTCATCTTCAGTCCCGCTTTGTCGGGTGTGAGTGTACATTTTCTTTCTAAGGCGCTTAGGAAGATTACATGCTGTTGCAAATACTACCCTGCTGTCAAAACCTCCGCTTACATCTACCACTATTTTTTTAAATCTCGGATGTTCAAACGCTGCTCTGCAATTTTCTTCAAGTTCTGACTTTGCTTTGCTTAAATATTCTTCATATTTATCTTCATTCCAGGGTGGCTTGTCAGTAAGGATATCACGAAGAGACGTATGTGAAACAGATATACCGTCTTTTAACGAAAAGCTGATTTTCTCGTATGCAAAATTCATTCTGCAACCCAAAACATCCAGTTCCTTTGAAAATGATGAACCATATGTAAATCCGGTAGTAATCATATTTACTCTGCTTCTTGGAATATTCATCGTCAAGCTTATGCCTATTTCCTTTAAAAGCAGTAATAATAAATGATAGTTGTTAGATGCTGCAAAGACAAAGTCATTATCGAAATAAAACCATGGAACCATGCCAAAAAAATCTGACGAAAGCTGAATGTTGCCATTTTCATCAACAATACAAAGAGAATACTCTCCGTTTTTTTCACATAAATACTGTGGATCTTTAACATTCTTACTAACTTCATCAGGACCTATCAGCATTTTTCCTTCTGTAAATATATATCCTGAAAAAATATATGAATTCTTTTTGTTATCTAAAGAAAACGGGCTGTTTTTGGACAAAGCAACAGTTTGGTCTCCATATTCATGTAACGTCAAATTATATTTATTTGAAAAAGTAATAAGGTCTTTTTTCTCTTTTTTAAACACCGCTATTGCTATTTCTTCATGTGGCGCTGCCAGTGGAGCAAATTTAAGATCCGGAAGCCTTCTGCGAGGAGTTTTTAAAAAATCAGAAAAAGCAATTTTATCGTCTTCTTCTAAAGCCTTGATTGCAATTGGCATACTATTTTGTTGCCTCCTTATTTGATATAGCTAATCATTATTTGTTTTATCGTCATCGTTTTATCTTGCGTGTTTCCATGTTCTCCGCAAAAAATACAGATGCCTTTATTGCTGCTGTCCCCTTCCAGCTTAAAGCAGTAATTTACATTTTGTCCCGCTTTAGCTGTATATTTATTCAGAAAGACTTTTTTATTAAAATCAAATAATCCGATAGTGTACTTCGCTGCTTTTGATAAGGTAACGCCGTTTATGGCAACAAAATAAACCGTATTGCTTTTTAATTCCGAAAAACAAAAATTCTTATATTTATCTGATTTACTTTCAATTCGTATATCTCTTATTTCTGTCTGCTTTTCTAAAGAGAAATATGGTTTGATATCGCCCAGAAGTACAGTTTCGTTTAAAACATTGGCGTCATTATCTGCTTCTTTTCTATTATAAAGATCGTACCAAAACTCATTAAACAGCAGAAACAAATTTTTATATGATGCTATTTCATCATTTGACTGAATAATTTTTATCAGAAAATCAACAGCAAAAAATAAATTTCTGTCTTCAAATGCAGCATGTGTATTATTGCTCTTTGCATCATACAGCCAAAAATAAAAATTATCTATATTGGATAATCCATATTCAGGTTTGAAATTTATTTTGCTGCACAAATACTTAAGGTGATCGTTAGTATCCCATTTCGAACGGCAATTATTGATTATCAGGTATTTCGTATCTGAGCTTTGCGCTATCACTGAGCATATGTCGTTTCGCCTATATTTATCTTTTTGGTGTAAGTCGATCCCGGTGTTATCTAAAAATTGTGATATGTCCTTATGCTGATAATCAAAGTTCACTTGTCCGTTTATGGAAACAGCAACTCCGCCGTTAAAAAGAGCAGCGGTATGTATCGCTGCGGTTCCTCCTGAGGAACTGCCATAAAAAATTACGTCCTTTTTATCAATTTTCAGAAATTCAGCAATTTTTTGAGCAATGTTTGCTGTGTATAAACGATAATTTTCATATTCATTGCCATAAAACCAACCGACCAGTAAATCGTCATAAATATATTTCATGGGATCTTCTATGCATAGCCAAGAGCAATCTGTACATGTGTACCAGCTCCAGCGGCTAAACTGCGGTAATGGACGCTTTTTGCCGTTTCGGGAAGTTCGTGCAGCATTAAGATGGATGTACAATCTCTTTTGCGTTCCTCTGTGGAAAAAACATTCAAAGCGTGCTGTACCTATCTCAAAGCGTATTCTGCCGTCCGGTAATTCAGTGATATTGTCAATATCAATAAGCACCGAATCGCCTGAAACAAGCGTTTTGTCCGCCTCAAGGCGCTTATGCTGTTCGTCAAGTTCTGCAGTAATGTTATCTGAAAGATATATTGATGGTCTGTCAATAAAAATATTTTTTATGTCTGACACTTCGATCCCCCATATTTATTGTTTTTTCCTGGCAAAAAGGCCTCTGATTTTTCTTGGAAGCCATGTAATTATCCTGCCGATTTTGTAAGTAAATGATGAACGTATTTGTATCAGTTCGATCTCCAGATTATCATTTTTCTTTATTCGTTTTTTCAATTCAAGGACATCGCTTTCAAGTCGTTCTAATCTGTCCAGCTTAAGATCAACTGATAATTTTTTCATACTCTCAAGCTGCCGTATTTTTTTATCGCAATCACTTTTTTCTTTTTCCAAAGACTTGTTCTTCTCATTTAATTCTGATAGTTTCTTTTCTTTAACAGTAACTCCATATATGTAGCTTTCAACAATAAGATGCGTTATGTTTTGCATATCCGTCAAAGTTGTGTACTTTGATGAACGCCCAATAGACAAAAATACTTCATTCCACTGTGATGCGATATCGGTTTTGTACATTTCACAAAGATATTCAAATCCCGCATTTCCGATTTGCATAAGCTTGCTGTTGTCTTCAAAAAGTTCACATATTACTTCAGACGCTGATTCAACATCTCCCTGAGGTACAGATACTATTCCCGGATTGTTTTCCGTAGTAGCCAAGTATGGCAGTTCATACATTACGATGGGTATACGGAAACCCATCGCTTCACAAAGAGTAAGCATAAATCCTTCGTGCGATGAACAGCTTAAAAATACGCTGCATTGATTGTAAAACTGAGCTACATCTGCATGAAATCCGCACATAATTATCTTGTCTTCTAAGTGAAGCCTCTTTATGCGATTTTTCAAACCCTCCAGATATGGTTTGTTTTCACTTGTTCCAACCATATACAGCTTAGCATCGGGAATTTTTTCAATCACGCTTTTAGCAATTGAAATTGCATCATTGGGACGCTTGGCATTTTCATCAAAACGGCACAAAAATAATATGTTGTGATTATTGCGAGGCGCCGCCGAGCATTCTTCAATTGAAAACGTAAGAGGATTCAAAACTATATGCACATTTGGGTGAAAACAATCCCACCAAGCTTTGTCAATTTTGCTCAAGCATACAATCGAATCTGCCAATTTTGAAAATATAGGAATTGTTGAAAATTTTACGTCGTTTGTATGCAAAAATTTTGTAAACACATTATGTTCATACATAATAAAAGGAACATTCATACTTTTGCAAATACATATATCATACAGCAGCACATCTGAAAAATATGAGTGATATACCATACAATCAACGTTATGCTTCTTTATCAGCCTTGCCAAGCTCATACCACGCTCATGGTAGTTGGTGGACGTACACTTTGACTGTGGTCTGTCTATTTTTACTCTGGTTACATATTCAGGAAGTACATAGTCATTTTCAGAAGGTTCACAATCTGTAAACAGCACAACATCATATCCCATGTCATGCCAATACTCTATAATATTCGCTATAACCCTCTGAATACCGCCATTATCCATTCTATGATAATATGTACCTATCACTTTGAAATCTGACGGTCTTTTACCAGACTTATATATTTCTGATTTTTCAAAAATACCGGCTGAAGTAATGCGGTCATTCCATGTATACTCTGCGAGTGCACAAGTGAGATATGCTTTATCAAAGTCGTTGTTCCAATATTCAGAAGCCATTTTAAGTGCGTCAGGCTTTATTGAATCCGGTATTCTGAGATAGTTTTTTACGCTGTGCCGGATAAGGTTATACCGTGATTGACTCAGTATGTCATAAAGCTCTTCCTTGTCCTCCGGATGTTCTTCCATGACTTCAGAAATGAAATTTTCTGTATGTGCCTGACACAAGTACTGCTTGTACTGTTCAAGGGTGAGTTTGGAATCGTCTCCTTCTACACCAAGCCCATAATTGTAATTATATAATCTTTCTGATACGCTGCGATAAGTCAGATTTTTCTTATACCAGCAAACTGCCCAGTACAAAGCCTTGTCCTGAGCCTTCGGGAGTATCCTGTTTACGCCGAAATGCGTAATTACCTCTTTTAAAAGTGAGGCATTGAACATTTTGTTCCACAAATGCCCTTCAAAATTGCGCTCCACAAAGCTGTCAAACACCTCACGACCATACAGGCGTTCTCTGTCAGGTTGTAAATACGCTGTATATCTGCGTATTCTTTCTCGTGAAATATTGCTGCAATTAGCTACATTTGTCCCAAAATGAAGAATATCAACAGGTTCCTGTTCCATCAGTTCATATGCACGCTCAACCTCATCAGGCTGGATGGTGTCATCAGCGTCGGCAAAAAGAATATATTTTACACTGTCAGATGTAGCCAATATTCCTTTTGCACGGCTGACCCATGCGCTGCTGTTAGTTTCATTTCGCAACATATGAAATCTTGGGTCATTCTCACAATACCGTTTAATAATGGCAAGGCTGTCATCGGTAGAACAGTCGTCCACGAGCCACGCTTCCCACCAGGGCACTGTTTGATTCGATATACTGTCAAGGCAGGCTTCTAAATACTCTTCATCATTATAAACGGGTACTATAACAGCAACTAAAGGGATGCTGCCTGATGTACTGTAATCATAATTGTCCATTTCAATGTTCTCATTTTTAAAGGAATATGTTTCCATATATATCTCCTAAATGTTTATTTACCCTTTATTTTTCTTGGAAGCCAGGTGAACGCACGCCCGATTTTCATTGACATAGAATTACGAATATTTGTTATTTCATTAGATAATTGCTCTTTTTCGGACTTAAGTTTCGTCGTTTCTTCAGTGGATTGCTTGACTTTTTCTTCAAGAATTTTAACCTTGCCTTCAAGCTCTTTCGTCCGTTCTCTGTTCCAGCAAAGTTTGCTTACAACGGCTTCTTCGCTGATACATTCGTCGTCTGAAATTTTTATCATTTTAGCTTTGGCATCTTTTTTGGCAATGAACGCTCTGCACGTTTTCAAATCGTTTTCCAGAGTCTTTACCTTATCCTCTAACTTGGCTTTTTGGGTTCTGTTCCACTCTAATTTTTCAATAAGTTTTTTATTTTCGATTGTAAATTCAGCGTTCTGTTCTCTGTTCCAATCAAGTTTTTTATGCAGGTAATCACTGTTATCCTTAAGTTTGAAATTCTTGTTCACATAATTTTTAAGGTTATTTTCAAGAACACTTATTTTCACTTCATATTCTGCTTTTATGTTGCGAAGCCAGTTGAGCTTATCATCGTAAACGGCAATTTTTTCTTTTAATCCTTCCGCTTCTTTTAGTTTTTTAACAACAGAATCAACAGAGATAGTTTCTTTGTCGGATACATATACTTTTCTTTTGGGATCTTTCAAGCTCTGCTCGAGATTTTTTATTTTATTTTCTAAGGACGTCTTTTGCTTTCTGAGCCAATTCAGCTTTTCTGCTGTTATTTTTTCAAGCACAAAGCTGTCGTATTTCGGTTCGTTGATGTTTATCATAGGAATGGGATCATTACCGGAAAAAAGACGCTCTTTGACGGGTATATCCGGAAAACGCCCTGCATAATCATTCAACGCATTTTTAAACTGAATATCATTTTGCCCGTTATTTACATTGTCATAGCATAATCCGACTTCCTGCGTCCCATCCAAAAATTCCAAAGGAGACTGACGCTTTGCAATAACAACAGGTGTATCGTTCATAATCTCCATTATTTTTAGCCAAATATCGTCGGCCTTGGGAGCTAATGCCTTTATTTTTTCCAAGTTAAAAACCTCTTCATGAAGGCAGTGAGGCGGATAAAGAACACCCCCGACTCCAGTAGCCAAAAGCTTATGAGAAGGCTTCAGAATATAATCATAATTTGAACCCTTCCACTTTCTGTAAGGCGCTACTTCAGTGCATGATGTGTATGTTATTTGATGAGCCCTCATTGCAGAAACTGCATTGGGGTGCTGCAGATAAGAATTATATAAATTTTCAATAAGCGTTTCATCATATAATATATCATCATCTACGGTAATGATTATTTCATCCGGATATTCCTGCATTGCATAAAAATATTTCGTATGACAGATGATATCTTCACGGTACTTTATTTGTACGCCACATTCCTGCTCTTTTTCGAGAAGCTCAGGAAATTTTATATTCTTATAATTGCCCTGACCCAAATATAAAACAATCATATCCGGTTTAAGCGTCTGGTGCATCATTATACTTATAACACACGAAGCGGCGTCTATTCTAAACGGAATCGTCGTGAGAGAAACAATTATTTTTTTGTCACGCTTCTCATGGTTAAATCCTTCAGAAGTCACATCAGCATAGCTTTCAAGCCTTGATTTTACCATCTGTGAATATCTGCCGACATACCGGATCTGAGGAACAGGAGGATATAATTTCCGACATATTGATTCCGAATAGAAAGAATCACTCTCATCCGTTTCACTAGATATGTAAAAATCATTACTGCATAATACTTGCGTTATAAATTCATCCATGCCGTTATCATACGGCAAATCAGAGAAAGGAGACCTGATGAAATATCTGACATACATATCTGTAAGGACAGGTGTTATCTCATTCCACGGCTTTTCCTTACGATTAAAATAAATAATATAGCAACGGCTGTAAAGCTCGGAAAAACTGTAAAAGCTTTTTATTTCCGCTGTTTTAGCTATATCATCTTTTTTATATATCTCCTTGATATTGTCAGATGCATTAAAATAATAAGAAATATACTTTACTTTACCTTCAAAGCAAACGTTATAAGCGTCCGACGCCAAAAAATTCGCTCCGTATTTCCTGTAACACAAACATTTTTCAACAATGTTGTCATCTCTTATTTTTTTAAGATTAAGCAGCATAACGCCGTTGCTGAAATAATACGGATATGAAAGGTTAAGTTTTTTCAACTGAGGAGGATTATATGTTTCGGGTTTAAAATCTCTGACGACTGCAGCATACTCGCTCTCTATATCAATATCAAACAATGGTCTTAAATCTTTCAGCACAAGTGTGTCATTGGTAATAAAAATCGCTTTGTCAAGCATAGGCAACAATATCGGAAGTTCTGTCTGCGTCAGCAGTACCGGAGATATCGCATTTCCTGTCTGTGCATAAATATTATCATAATCGTATTTATCAACATCAATTATGTGGACATCAAAATTTTCCTTGGAAATGTCCGCTAACCGCATTTTATAATCTGCCGTCAATTTATTGCAAAAAATATATATGTTATAAGCAGTTTCCGGCTTTTTGTTAAAATACATCGATGTGAGCGAAATGGCAGCGCTCTTTGCAGATTTGTTTTCACAAACGTATACTACATTTATAACCTTATTGCCGCAGGAAGTTTTGTCCGACGCTATCGGGTCGTTATCCAAAAGCTGAAGCGGCTGAAAAGCATATGGTGATTTTTCATAATACTGCATAAAGATATTGGATATAACCGGCATCAGATGTTCCCATGGTTTATATATACCTGCTAAGTGGACAATAGATGTCCTATCAATAATATTGCTAATACTTTCATATTCTTCAATGTCATAATATGATTCAACCTTATCGTGAGAAAAATTTGCTATAACAGTAAATAACGTGTTATACTTAACATCAACATAAACTACTTCCTCTTCAAATACAACATTCAATGCATCCTGATCCATAAAATAATTTATACCGTTTTTTCGATAATCATACAGTTTCTCGGTGATTCCATCATTACGCATTTTCTTTAAATTCAACAGCATCATTCCGGAGTTAAAATAAAATTCATGCTTATCTTCAATATGGAGCTTACATAATATGGGAGGATTATATGTAGTTGTTTTATAATCCTTTACTACTGCAGCATATTTACCTTCAATATCAACAGAAAACAGTTCCGTCAAATCGGACAATACCAGCATATCGCTGTCAAGATACAGAATTTTATCATATTGGGGAAATATATTCGGAAGCTCAAACTTATTGATAGATGCAGGTGAAACATGAAAATTTTCCATGCTGAAATCACTGAAACGACTTCCGTCAGAAACTATCAATTCAACAGGGAAATCATCTTTACTGAGCTGCTTGAACAATTTCATATTTTCCTGTGAAACATCAGTGCAAATAATATAAACGGCATAATTTGATCCTTGTTTCTTATTACAATACAATGATGTTATCGCTACGGCCGTAGGCATAGCGTAATTATCATCTGTTATTAAAACAACAGGCATCACATTATTAATTTCGTTTCTGCCTATTCTTGCCTCTTTATTGTTTTTCTTAGATTTACTCATTTTTATTTTTCTCCATTATAATACTCTCAATATCCCCTAATCTTCCTCGGCAGCCAGGTTATTGCTCTGCCTATGCGGAAAGACAGTGAATTTCGTGTTGCTTCAAGCTCCCGTTGCCAGAAGGACGCCTCCTGAGCGTCGACGGACATTGTGGAAGCGGCGGAGGGAGAGGAGGCCGCCTGCTGTGCTTCCAGCCGATTTTTAATCTGGCTGTTCTCAAATCGCAGCTTCTGGAGTCTGAACGCAAGATAATCGTCGTTTGCATTCATTATCTGTCCGTACTGCTTGTACTCATCGGCGTTTTTGAACCATTCCCGTGGAGCGTTCGTTATTCCAAGCTCGCTGAACCATTCTGTTTTCAGCTTTTCATACAACTTCATTCCTTCGTTGTCGCCAAGCGTGTTCAGATTCCAAAGGCAGCTGTTAAGCGCATAGTCGGTAAAATCAGGACGATATTTTTCCCATATCCCCATATTTTTTAGTTCCGTTCTTACTGCGCACAGAGCATTGAAAAAGCAGTCCCATGATTTTTCCCTTGTATTTGAAAGAGAACCTGATACGTTCCTGCGCTGGTGATAAAGATACTGCTCGCAGGTGGTTATCTTTGCGGCTTTGTACAGTGACATAAACGTGAAGTACATATCGTTGGTGGTGCGCTGCTCCTGAAAAAGCAGACCGCTGCTCAGCACAAAGCTACGACTATACAGCTTGTCCCATGCCCAGCCCATAAGATTTCTGAAAACGCTGCAATCCATATCTTTCACAG
This sequence comes from uncultured Ruminiclostridium sp., assembly GCA_947630175.1. Taxonomy (GTDB): domain Bacteria; phylum Bacillota; class Clostridia; order Oscillospirales; family Ruminococcaceae; genus Ruminiclostridium_E. The sequence goes on from CANRGJ010000004.1 coordinate 123,032, forward strand.
CAAAGGGACGGTAATCCGGCAGTTTGTCCAGCCTCAACGAATAGGTACAGTGCACTGATTTTCCGCTTTCGTTGTCAAACAGCTCTGAGCGAAAAACGGTCACGTCAGCCGTGTCCCTTTCAGCCGTTCTGTAAGCCACGGACAGCATATTCGGCTCGAACCAGTCGTCTGAATCGGGGAAAGCTAAATACTTGCCGCAGGCGGCTTCTATCCCCTTGTTTCTCGCTGCACCTGCGCCTTTGTTTTCAGTGTTTATTATTACAAAGCGCATATCCTTTGCGGCGTATTCTTTGAGTATTTCAGGCGAACTGTCGTCAGAGCCGTCGTTCACGCAGATTATCTCAATATCCTGCAAGGTCTGGGAGGTCAGGCTGTCAAGGCACTGCCTGAGGTATTTTTCGCAGTTGTACACGGGAAGTATCACCGAAACCTTGATACGTTCCCGTTCTACGGTATAGTAATATTCTTCCGGGTCCCGTATCATCAGCATAAGGTCGTTCCATTCGCCGTTGGTGAATATTCCTCTTGGAAGCTCTCCTTTATGATAGCTTTCCGCAAATTCTTCGGAAAATCTTCTGATGTATTCATGGCGGAACTGCGGCGCTATGCGCTTCAGATTGAACACGTAGGTGTGGAGCTTTTTCATCATGAATACGTCGATAAACTTTTCTTTAAGCTCAGGCTTTTTGCAGAGCCAGTCATATATCAAAGCGTACTCCTCGTTGCCGCAGTATACCTTTTCCTTGTTTGCCACGGAAGAACCCGGGTTGTCCCGACGGTTCATATAAAACGCCTTGCTCAGTATCATCAGGCGCTTTGCACAGCAAAAGCCCTTGAACCAGAAGCCGTTGTCCTGAAAAGAGGCTCCGGGTGTTTCGTTGTGGTCGATACCGTTGTTCAGCAGGAAATCACGCCTGTAAATTCCGCACCAGGTGTTCATTACAAATCGGAAGCATTCTTTTTCCTGCGCAGGGTCGATTACCCTGTCGTAATTCTTATCTTCTCTCGCCACACGCCAGAGCGTTTTTTCATCTCCGTTTCCCGTAAAACGGAAGAAGTCGGATTTCACTATCTCGCAATCGTTTGCCTTTGCCGCATTATACAGGGTTCTGAACATTTTGGGAAGTATAAAATCATCAGGCTCAACTATGCCTATATATTCGCCCTCAGCAACCTTAAACCCGCTGTTCATCGCCTTGCCGTAACCGCCGTTGGGCTGAGTTATCACCTTTATCCTGCTGTCCTTTTCAGCGTACTTTGCAAGTATTGCGGGACTGCCGTCCGTAGAGCCGTCATTGACGCATATTATCTCGATGTTTTTCAACGTCTGCGCCAGTATGCTGTCAAGGCACTTGGCGAGGTAATTCTCCACATTGTAAACAGGCACTATGACCGAAACTGCTGTTTTCACCTTACATTATCTCCTGAAAAATTTTATTGAGTCCTGTGTAATAATCGTCTTTATCTGCGTATTTCCCGAAATTTTCGTATGAAATACCTCCTGCTGTTTCCAGCTCGAATTTATGCTGAATAAAAAAGCTCATTGCCCTTGAAAGCGACTGGGCATTTCCTGTTTTAACAACAAAGCCGTTTCCGTCCACGATATACTTTGCTCCCACGTTTTCCGTCACTATTATGGGTCTTGCGTACATTGCGCCCTCTAACGCTATTAAAGAGCAGGACTCGTCAAAGGACGGGACAAGCACCACGTTTGTTTTTTTGTACATTCGGCTTTTTCCGTATGTCAGTTCGCCGTGATACACAATGCCGTCCCGCATTTTTTTAATGAGAGGCTTGTTATATTCAGCCGCCCAGCTCGGAGCGCTTCCGTATATGTCAAGGACCGCTTTTTTCCGCAGTTCGGGCGGAAGCATTTCAAACGCTTCCATAGCTACCGAAATTCCTTTTCTCGGCTCGATTGTCGCCGCTATGAGAAAGTGTACCTTTTTTCGCACAGAATTAATTGTTGCCGTTCTGCCAAGCGGTTTTATCAAAAAGTTATGAAGTATATGTAAATCGTTAGGATCGTATGTTTTTTCAATAAAATGCGCCGCGTATTCGCTGACGCAGACGATGTGATCGGCGTTGCAGATACAGCCTTCGTCAATGTGATTTTTTGCCATTATTTCAGAAAGATTTTCAGCTTCTCTGAGGTACAAAATAGTGGGAATATAGTCCTGCAAAGCAAGGGCGGCTTTTCCGCAGAAAACGGTATTGCAGACCGCTATATCAAAATTCCCTGAGATTTTTTTGCACTTTGATATGTCAAATTTTCTTACTCTGAAACCGTGCTGATTAAACCTGAAAGAAAACGGTCCTTTCGTCTGTGTGTACACTTTTACGGAATGACCATGACTGCGCAAAACTCTCGCCACGTTAAGAAGGCTGTTCGGCGCGCCTGTGTAGGTCATTTCGTGGGACAACAAAAGTATTCTCATTGTAATTCTTTCTTTGAAGCTTCCAGTGCCAGCGCGATCACCTTGTCCATATCAAGATACTTGTAAAGTCCAAGTCTGCCGCCAAAAATCACGTCTTCGCGTTCGTCGGCAAGCTTTCTGTACTGCCCGTAGAGGGTGTTATTTTTTACGTTGTTTACGGGATAGTAAGGTTCAACTCCCGGCTTCCACTCTGCCGAATACTCACGGCTGATGACGGTTTTGGGCTGTTCGCCGAACTCGAAGTGTTTATGTTCTATTATTCTTGTGTAGGGAACGTCTGCGTCGGTGTAATTTACCACTGCGTTGCCTTGGTAGTTGTCGGTGTCCAAAATTTCGGTTTCAAAGCGGACGGAACGATACTCCAGCGCTCCCAACTTAAAGCCGAAGAACTCGTCAATTGCGCCTGTGTAAACTGTCTTTTTGGCAATATCGGGGTTCTCTTTGATAAAATCAAAGTAGTCTGTATTCAGCTTTACTTCTGCTTTTTCCAGCATTTTCTCAATGATTTGAGTATAGCCGCCTATCGGTATTCCTTGGTATCTGTCGCTGAAGTAGTTGTTATCAAAGCGGAAACGGAGTGGCAGGCGCTTGATTATGAAAGCGGGCAATTCGTTGCAGGGGCGGCCCCACTGCTTTTCGGTGTAGCCTTTAACAAGCTTTTCGTATACGTCGGTGCCGACTAATTTTAGCGCCTGTTCCTCAAGGTTTTGAGGTTCGTCTATGTCAAGCTCCGCAATCTGCTCGGCTATCTTCGCTTTAGCCTCGGCAGGGGTTTTGATGTTCCACATTTTGCTGAATGTATTCATATTAAAGGGCAGATTGTATAGCTCGTCCTTGTATGAGGCGACGGGAGAATTGATGTAATTGTTAAATTCTGCGAACTGATTTACATATTCCCATACCAATTTATCGCTTGTATGGAAGATGTGCGCGCCGTATTTGTGGACGTTTATTCCCTCAACTTGTTCGGTGTAGATGTTGCCTGCTACGTTGGGGCGTTTGTCTATTACCAAGCACTTTTTACCCCTTTTGCCTGCCTCGTATGCGAATACTGCGCCGAACAGTCCTGCGCCGACTATTAAATAATCAAACATTAGCTTACTTCCTCCGCTATAAGATTTATAGCATGAATTTTACTGTCCATTGTTGGCTTTAAACAGCTTGAATAGGTACTTTGAACTGATGAATTCCCCAAAATATCAGTGATCGTAACAATATCTACGCCGCTGTTGACGCAGCGGTCGATGAACAGCCTGCGCAGTTCGCTGAAGCTGATGCTCGGCAGGTCCTCGCTTTTCAAAAGCGAACGCAGGCGGTACTGCATCGTTCTCGGCTCCACCGGGGTGAGCGTCCCTGAAAGGAAAAATCTATCGTCATCGGTCTGAAATTGCTTCAGTATCTCCTGCAAAAACGGCGCCAAAGGCACTTTTCGTACGCCGGAATCGGATCTCAGATCAGTCAGGATAAGCCCCGTGTTTTCACCTGCGGATATGCGCTGGAGCGTTTTTGATATGGTTAAAATCCCGTTTTCCATATCGATCTCACGCCACCTTAAGGCGCATAATTCCCCTATTTTCAGCCCCGCAAAAAGGGTGAGGAGTATGCCCGCCTTTGTAAGATTCGGTTCCTCCGTCAGCACCTCGCAAAGCCGCCTGCAATATATTTCATCATATATTTTTTTGGTAGGAGTTTCCTGCTCAGGGCGGACGAAAACCGCGTCTATCGCCGGGTCGGGGCAGCCGTAGGCTCTGGAAATATATTTGGTTATCATCTTTATCTGTATCAGAATATCGTATATGTACTGCGAAGTCAGCCCCTCGCCTGTCAGGTATGTTTTAAATTCCATCAGCTTGTCCACAGTAACGTCTTTCAGCTTGGTTTTTCCGAAATAGGGGAGAATGTTTTTCTCAAGCTTCACCGTGTACTGAGCGCAGGAGGTGGGCTTCACCCGCAGTTTGACAGAGTCCAGCCACTTTTCTGCGGCGGTCGCAAAGGTCATATTCCTCGGATTTGTCATTGGCTTTTCCTCCTTTTTTTGGAATTTTTTGATTGTCTTGAATTTCATCTTTCACGAAAAAGCCGATGGCAAGGGCAAAAAAGCTGTTTTGACGGCAGTTATGCCGCAAAGGTCAGACGTTTCATAAACTTCTGCTTGCGCTCCATTGAGGAATGGACGTATCTGTTCAAGGTAATTTCTACGCCTGAATGACCGAGGATTTCCGATAACGACTTCACATCAAAGCCCATTTCAACGCAGTTCGTGGCAAACATATGGCGCAGGGCATGGAAATGTATTGACGGCAGGTTTGCTTTTTTCAGGACTTTTTGGAAGCGGTACTGCATTACACGGGGTTCAATGGGTTTCAGAGTGGAAGAAAGGAGGTAGCAATCTTTGCTTGCGGTATACCTTTTTACTAATGGTATTATGCAGTCAGGTATCGGAATTTCTCTGACGGAGGAATTGCTTTTTGGCTCGGTAATTATCAGCTTGGTGCCGCCGTTTGTTCTTATGCGTTGAATAGTTCTTGTTACGGAAATAGTACGCTTAGAAAGGTCTATGTCTGACCATTTTAAGGCGCATAACTCACCTATGCGCAAGCCTGTGAACAGTGAAAGCGCAATACCAAGTGAAGTTAAATTCTGGTTTGCACTGAGGTATTTCTGTAAGCGGGTTTGCTGATTTTTTGAAAGCAGATTTACTTCCACCCGTTTCCTTTTCGGCAAAACTACTTCGGCAATTCTATTTCGGATATTGTAGCGGTTGACGGCAAATTTCATCACGGATTTCAGAAGTATCACAATATCTGCTACATAGTTTGAGGACAATCCGCTTTGCAGCCTGTCTGCTATGAATTTATTCAATAGAGAAGCGTCAAGCTTATCTGCGCAAACGTTGCCAAATGCAGGCAGGATATGGCTTTCCGCTTTGCCGACGTAATTGGAAATCGTCGATTCTTTCAGCCTCAATTTGGAAAATTCCAGCCATTCCAAAAAAAGATTTTTTACCGTCAGACCCACTTCGCAATAGCTTTGATTTTCCTTGAACTTTTTGATTTTTTGCCTAACCTCATCGCTGGTCTTTCCATAGAAATATCTGAGCTTGTGACAGCTTTTGTCCGTCAGCCGTCCTTCGTACCGTCCGTCCCTTCGCAAATAAATATTTTCCATTATTTTTTCGTCCTTTCTTGTTGACATTTTTGCGGTTTTATGCTATCATTGTTGAAGAATTCATGTTTATCATACTATATTTTTTGCCTTTCGCAAATGATGAAATATACGAAAACAGACCGATGAGCAGGATAACTCATCGGTCTGTTTTTTACATAAAAAATACCCGAAAGGTCGTTACCTTTCGGGTATTAGAAATTCACGGTTCTTAAATTCATAGTTCTTTTTAATTTTTCAGGCTTTGCAACGGGGCGGGAAGTCTGCCGCCTCTGGAAATGAATTTTGAGTTGCCGAAGCGGTTTATCTTCATTACGGGACCGCTGCCAAAAAGTCCGCCAAATTCAAGGGTGTCGCCCTCCTTCATTCCTATGGCGGGGATAACTCTTACGGCAGTGGTCTTGCTGTTTACCATACCGATTGCCGCTTCGTCGGCTATTATTCCAGAAATTATATCAGCGGGAGTATCGCCTGGAACTACCACCATATCAAGTCCTACGGAGCAGACGGCGGTCATAGCCTCCAGCTTTTCAAGTCCCAAAGAACCTGCGTTGACTGCATCGATCATTCCTGCGTCCTCGGAAACGGGGATAAATGCGCCCGAAAGTCCGCCTACATGAGAGGACGCCATTACACCGCCTTTTTTCACTGCGTCGTTGAGCATGGCGAGGGCGGCGGTAGTACCGTATGCGCCGCAACTTTCAAGTCCCATTTCCTCAAGGATATGGGCGACGCTGTCCCCTACCGCAGGAGTTGGAGCAAGGGAAAGGTCGACTATTCCGAACGGTACGCCGAGAAGCTTGCTCGCCTCGGTTCCCACAAGCTGACCCATACGGGTTATTTTGAAAGCGGTTCTTTTTATTACTTCCGCCACCTGACTTATGTCGGCGTCGGGCATTTTTGCGAGGGCGGCTCTTACTACGCCTGGACCACTTACGCCTACGTTGAGGACGACGTCAGGTTCGCCTACGCCGTGGAATGCGCCCGCCATAAAGGGGTTATCCTCAACGGCGTTGCAGAAAACAACTATCTTTGCCGCACCGAAGCAATGGTCGTTGGCGGTGGCTTTTGCGCTGTCAAGTATCACCTGACCCATCAGCTTTACCGCGTCCATATTTATTCCCGCACGGGTGGAGCCTACGTTTACCGAAGAGCAGACGTTTGTTGTTTCGGCAAGGGCTTCGGGAATGGACTCGATAAGCTCTCTGTCACCTGCGGAAAAGCCTTTGTGCACAAGGGCGGAATAGCCGCCGATGTAATTCACGCCTGTTCCCTCCGCGACCTTCTGGAGGGTTCTGGCAAATTTTACGGGACTTCCCTTTGCAGCGGCGGCAAGCATTGCTATGGGCGTTACAGAAAGGCGCTTGTTTATAATAGGTATGCCATAGCGTTTTTCAATTTCCTCACCTGTTTTTACATGATTCTGAGCAGTTCTCATCATCTTTTCGTAAATTTTGGCGCAGGACTTGTCTATGTCGCTGTCGATACAATCAAGGAGAGATATGCCCATTGTGATGGTGCGGATATCCAGATTTTCCTCCTGTATCATTTTTATGGTTTCAAGAATATCGTTTGAGCTGAGCATTGTAGTCAAAATATCCCCTCTGTTTCTTTGTTGTTACGTTCATATTTTGTGCATGGAGTTGAAGATGTCCTCGTGCATTACATGGACCTGAAGGTTCATTTCTTCGCCAGCTTTTTTGAGCTGTTCGGCAAGTACTCCGTATTCAGAGCTGCATTTTGAAATATCTATGAGCATTGTCATAGCGAACATATCCTGCATTATGGTCTGGGTAACGTCCATAACGTTGGCGTTGTATTCTGCGCAAATCGTGCTTATCTTGGCGAGGATACCCACTGTATCCTTTCCTATAACGGCTACTACGGCTTTCATTTTATATGTTCCTTTCAGATGTTTTACTCTATTATAACTAATTTTTCAGGAAATGTAAAGATTTAGATAGACAAAATTTTATTTTTGTGATAAAATAGTTGTATATTTTATTTTGATAAAGCGTTAGACGTTACAGGAGATGCTGAATATTGGAAAATGAAATAAGAATGATAGCAGACTGTCACAATCATTCCACCCAGTCCCCCGACGGGAAAAATACCGTCAGGGAAATGGCGCAGCGGGCGGTGGAGCTTGGGATAGAGCATTACACGATAACAGATCATCTGGAGATAAACAAGTTCTATGACGAGGAATTTCTTTATGAGGAGCCTGTCAGGGAATCGTCGGTATTGGTGCCGCAGGTGATAAGGGAATTTGAGGGGAAGCTGGATATGCATTACGGGGTGGAGCTGGGACAGCCGCTTCACGATATGAAGCTGACGGAGCGTATGCTTGACAGCTATGACTATGAGTTCATCATAGGCTCCTGCCATATGGTAAAGGGCTGGGACGATTTTTACTATCTGGATTATCAGAAGACAGACCCGTATTATCTGCTGGGACTTTATTTTGATGAAGTGCTGCAAATGGCGGAATGGGGACGGTTCGACGTGCTGGGACATCTTACGTATCCTCTGAGATATATACAGGGCGATTTCGGAATAAAGATAGATATGAGCAGGTACGAAAATATCATTGAGGAAATTTTCAGAACGATTGTGAAAAACGGAATGGGAATAGAGATAAATTCCTCGGGACTGCGGCAGAAGATAGGGGTGACGATGCCTGACGAGCATTACGTCAGTCTTTATAAAAAATGCGGCGGGGAGATAATCACGGTGGGTTCCGACGCGCACAGGGCAAGCGACTTGGGAAAAGGGATAAGAGAAAGCATATCTCTTGCAAAAAAGTGCGGATTTGATAAGATATATTATTATAAAAACAGAAAGCCCGTTGGGGTAAATATTGACTGAGAAAGGATATAGGTATGAAAAATCTGGTGGATCTGCTGAGAGAAAATGCAAGAATGTCAAATGAACAGCTTGCCACTCTCACGGGAATGACCCCCGAAGAGGTCGGAAAACAGATAAAGCAGCTTGAGGAGGACGGGATAATAATAGGCTATTCCGCCATAATCAATGAGGAAAAGGCTAACACAAACGCAGTCACGGCGTTTATCGAGCTTAAAGTTTCCCCTGAGGCGAAGTTCGGATATGACGATATTGCCGCAACTATCGCCCAGTATGACGAGGTGGATACGGTTCAGCTTATGAGTGGAGGCTTTGATCTTGCGGTAATCATAAGAGGAAAAAATCTGAGACAGGTGGCTATGTTCGTGTCGGAAAGGCTGGCTCCCCTTGACGGAGTCCTTTCCACCGCCACTCACTTCATCTTGCAGAGATATAAGGAAAAAGGCGTTAATTTCGCAGGGGAAAGCGCTGACGAAAGGAGCCTTGTTTCACCGTGATGGATTATGACAAGCTGCTGTCCAAAAGGGTCACGGAGGTCAGGTTTTCGGGAATAAGAAAATTTTTTGATATTGCCGCAACTATGGACAATGTCATTTCGCTGTCTGTGGGAGAGCCTGATTTCAAAACGCCTTGGAATATAAGAAAAGAGGCTGTGAGGACTCTTGAAAAGGGCAAGACCACCTATACCGCAAACGCAGGGCTGATAAAGCTGAGAGAGGCAATAAGCGACTATACCTTCAAAAACAACGGCATAAGATACGACCCTGCGAGCGAGATACTTGTGACCGTGGGAGGGTCTGAGGCGATAGACGACGCCTTCAGGGCGCTGCTCGACCCGGGCGACGAGGTGCTGGTGCCTGAGCCCAGCTTTGTTTGCTACGCTCCGCTGGCGAATATGGCGGGAGGAGTTGCGGTAACTATCGAAACGAAGTTAGAGGATAACTTCAAGTTGACGCCTGAGGAGCTGAAAGAAAAAATAACCGACAGAACAAAGGCGCTGGTGCTTCCCTATCCCAACAATCCCACAGGCGCTGTTATGAGGAGAAGCGAGCTTGAGGCGATAGCTGAAGTTCTGAGAGATACGAACATAATCGTTATTTCAGACGAGATATACGGCGTTCTCACCTATGGGGAGGAAAGGCACGTTTCCATTGCAGAGATCGAGGGAATGAAGGAAAGGACGATACTGATAAACGGATTTTCAAAGGCGTTTTCAATGACAGGGTGGAGAATGGGGTATTCTATGGCTCCAGCTCCCATAACAACGCAAATGCTGAAAATACATCAGTACGGGATAATGTGCAGTCCCACCGTGAGTCAATATGCGGCGATAACCGCGCTTACGGAATGTGACGAGGACGTGCAGAATATGAAGGACGAGTACGACTCAAGGAGAAGATTTGTTGTAAAAGGCTTCAACGATATGGGACTTCCCTGCTTTGAGCCTGAGGGCGCTTTTTACGCTTTTCCCTGCATAAAGTCCACGGGACTTTCCTCTCAGGAATTCTGCAAAAGACTGCTACAAACAAAAAAGGTTGCTATCGTTCCGGGAGACGCATTCGGGGACAGCGGCGAGGGATTTGTGAGGGTCAGCTACGCTTATTCGCTGGCGCACCTTGATACGGCGATGCAAAGGATACGGGAGTTTCTGAATGAACTTTAAGGGTGAGATTTCTGTTCCCGCATACGCTAAGATAAATCTTTTTCTTGATATAACGGGAAAGGCGGATAACGGCTATCATAACCTTTACACCGTTATGCAAAGGATAAGCCTTTGCGATACGGTGAGTGTCAGGCTGTGCAAAAAAGAGGGGATTTCTGTTTCCTGCGACAGGGCGGATATTCCCTGCGGCGAGAAAAATATCGCCTATAAAGCCGCAAAGATTTTTTTTGAAAAAACAGGGCTTTCTATCGGTGCGGAAATACATATAAGCAAGAAAATTCCCGTTATGGCGGGGCTGGGCGGAGGAAGTGCTGACGCCGCAGCTGTTTTGACGGCGCTGAACAGGCTGTGCGGAGATGTTTTGTCAGGCGAGGAGCTTGAAAAGGCGGGCGCTGAAGCAGGGGCGGACATTCCCTTTTGTATAAGGGGAGGGACCGCTGTTTGCGAGGGCATAGGAGATAAGATGACCGGCGTCAGGGGGCTTGACAAAGGGGTATTTCTGCTGATCGTGAAACCTGATTTCTCCTGCGATACTGCCGCAGGGTATAGGAAATATGACGAAAAACCTGTTGGTATTAACGAGGAAAGAAATTTGTTCATATCAGCTTTAAAAGATGAAAATTATGACGAAGTTTACAAAAGATTTTACAATGTTTTTGAAGTGATCTATGAAGATGAGAGGATAGAAAGGCTTAAAACAACGCTCTTTCAATACGGAGCAAAGGGCGCTTGTCTTACGGGAAGCGGCAGCTCAGTGTTTAGTGTTTTTCAAACATATGAACAGGCGAAATTAGCTTGTGAGAAAATTGAGTTTAGGGAAAAATTTATCGTTTCGCCGATGTGATGAGGCGGGTTGTGGTATGTTCCAAAAGATACCCGCCTGATTTTATGCAAACTGACAAAATTTTTATCAAGGCGGCTTTCCCACGACAAATATTCGGCTTTGCCTTGAAATAAAGGCGATTTTATGTTACAATATCTTAGCGGTAATTGCCGCAATCGGTCAAAGGAGTGTGAGAGCGTTGGTACTGGTAAAGGGACATCTGGGAAATATAAATATTTCAAAGCGGTTCTTTGAACAGCTTATCGGAAACACGCTGAAAAAATGCTTCGGCGTGGCGGACATCAATTCCGCAAGCGCAGGAAAAACCTTTCTTGAGGCTCTGCCCGTTATCGGAAAAAAGGAAAAGGACGGCAAGGGCGTAGCGGTAAAAAGCGTTGACGGAAAATTGCAGATAGATCTGCATATCACCGTGACGTACGGCATAAACATTTCCTCTGTGGTGAAAAGCATACAGCATAAGATAGCTTATGCGGTAAACGAGGAGACTGACCTTGAAGTTGAGGCAGTCAATGTTTACGTTGACGGAATAAAATCATAATTTTTGGGGGAAGCAGATTTTGAATATCAGCGGAAAAATGCTCCGTGACGCTATAATTTCGGGAGCAAACAACATTGTCAACAATAAAGCTATGGTGGACGAGCTGAACGTGTTCCCCGTTCCTGACGGAGATACGGGCACGAATATGTCTATGACCATAAAAAATGCTCTGCCTGAGCTGGAAATAATGAAGGACGACGTTACTGCGGGAGCAGTGGCGTCTGCAACGGCGTCGGCTATGCTGAGAGGAGCAAGGGGCAATTCGGGCGTTATACTTTCCCTTTTGTTCAGAGGGATCTCAAAGGGTCTGAAAGAAAAAACCGAGGCGACTGCGGCTGATTTTGCCGCTGCTCTAACAAAAGGCGTTGAGGCGGCTTATAAATCGGTGATGAAGCCCACTGAGGGGACCATTCTCACAGTGGCGAGGGAAAGCGCTGAGGCTGCGACGAAAAAGGCTGAAGAAACGGACGACGTTGCTCAGGTGTTTGAAACTCTTATAGGTGCGGCTGAAAGCTCTCTGGAGAATACTCCGAAGCTGCTGCCTGTACTGGAAAAGGCGGGTGTCGTGGACGCAGGCGGTATGGGCTTTCTTGTGATAATGAAGGGTATGAAGCAGGTGATAGACGGGGGCGAAATAGTTCCCGACAGCGCAAGCGATGAGGAAAACGCAAGGAAAGAGCCTGTCATTACCAATGCGGCGGGGAGCGTCAAGGCGGATATTGAATTTACCTACTGCACCGAGTTCATCGTTCAGAAAAAGGCGGACAGCAAGGACGCAAGCTCGCTGAGAGCTTATCTTGAAAGTATCGGCGATAGCGTTGTGGTGGTGGACGACGACAGCATAATCAAGGTCCACGTTCACACTGAACACCCCGGTAAAGCGCTTGAACAGGGGATAAAGTTCGGTCCGCTGGTGAATATGAAAATTGAAAATATGAAGGAACAGCACAAATCCCAGGAAAAAAAGGTGGAAATGGCGAAGAAGCAGAAGATACAGCCTGCAAAACCTGAAAAGGAGTTCGGCTTTGTTTCCGTGGTGAACGGAGCAGGACTTGAAGCGATCTTCACCGATCTGGGCGTTGACAGTATCGTAAGAGGCGGGCAGACCTCTAATCCCTCTACTGAGGATATTCTTGAGGCGGTTATGGCTACTCCTGCGAAAAACGTGTTCGTTCTTCCAAACAATAAAAATATAATAATGGCGGCTGAGCAGGCGGCAAAGCTGGTGAAGGACAGAAACGTCATCGTTTTGCAGTCAAGGACGATACCTCAGGGTATCTCGGCTATGCTGGTGTTTGACGAGACCGCTACCGCCGCTGAAAACGGCGTGAATATGACTGGCGCTCTGGACAACGTTGGGACGGGCTCTATCACCTTTGCGGTGAGGGACAGCGATTTTGACGGCAAGAAGATAAAGCAGGGCGATATTTTAGCTATGGAAAACGGAAAACTGGCGTTTGTGGAGAGAGACGTGACAAAGGCGCTGCTGAAGGTCACCAAAAAGCTGATAAAGAGCGATTCTTCGTATATAACCGTTATTTACGGAGCAGATGTCACCGATGAAAGCGCAGAGGAGGCGTATCAGCTGCTGAAATCGAAGCTGGGCGACGATCTGGAGATCGTGCTGGTAAACGGCGGACAGCCTATTTACTACTATATCGTTTCGGTGGAATAAGCTGCTGAGCAATTGCTCAGTACCGTGAAAAACTGAATAAATGCTGATTTTCTAAAGAGAACCGTACGGTTCTCTTTTTCAGCAGGGAGAAATTTATGAAATTCAAAGAAATAGAGACCGAAAGGCTTTTGCTGAGAAAGCTGAGGATAGAGGAAGCGGAACACATTTACAAAACGTGGACAGGCGATGAGAGAGTTACAAAATTTATGATTTACACTACGCACGAATCTGTGGAAGTGACAAGAGAGTGGCTGTCGGGAACGATAAAGCATTATGACGAGGAGGACAGCGGGTCCCTTCAATGGAGATTTCAGCTTAAAAGCACGGGAACGCTTATCGGAAGCGGCGGCGCAAAATTTACACCTGAATATCAAATGTATTCCATCGGGTACAATATCGCTTATGACTACTGGGGAAACGGATATACCACCGAGGCTGTCAAAGGGATAATAGAATATCTGAAAAGTATCGGAATAAAGCAGATATATTCCGACCACGCCGTGGACAATCCCGCAAGCGGGAGAGTTATGGAAAAGGCGGGTATGCACTACTGGAAGGACGGGAGCTACACCTGCCTTGACGGGAGAGTTTTTCAGGCAAAATTTTACAGGCTGGATCTTGAGTGAGGTTTTATGGATATAACGTATCTCAAAGGCGTGGGCGAAAAAAAAGCCAAGCTGTATGAAAAGCTGGGGATAACCACCGTTGAGGGATTGGTGGGGTTTTATCCCAGAGATTATTTTGATTTCAGCGCTCCGAAAAATATCTGCGAGATAGAAAACGGGGAAAGCTGCGCCTTTAAAGGAAGAGTCGTCAAAAAGTTCCGCCCGCACCTTGGGAGGATAGCGGTATATCAGGCGGCGATAAGCGACGACACGGACGAAATGCTGGTGACGTTCTTTAACACGCAGTTTTCTTTTGACAAGTTAGTGGTGGGACAGAGCTATCTTTTTTACGGAAAGGTGAACTGCGATTTTGTTAAGAAAGAGACCGCTTCCCCGCTTTTTATCCCCGAATGGGAGGAAAACAAAATAACTCCCAAATATTCTCTCACAAAAGGGCTGTCAAACAATATGATATCCGCAAATATGAGGACGGCGCTGGAAATTTACAAGGGCGAGGAGCTTTTGCCGGATTATATCAGGGAAAAAGCGGGGCTGCTCCCTATTGATGAGGCGCTGAGGAATATTCATTTTCCCGAAAGCGCGGAAATGCTGGGTAAGGCTAAGTACAGGCTGATATTTGAGGAGCTGCTGGTGCTGCAGCTTGGGCTTATGCTGCTGAAAAACAGGAAGAAAAGCAAGGCGGGGGTAAGGCTGAAGCCTGTGGATATGAGTGGGTTTTACGGTTCCCTGCCCTTTGTTCCCACGAACGCTCAGAAAAAAGCAGTGGAGGAATGTATTGCAGATATGCTGGGCGAGCTGCCGATGAACAGGCTTTTGCAGGGCGACGTTGGCAGCGGCAAAACTCTGGTGGCGGCGGCGCTGATGTATTTTGCGGCGATGAACGGGGTGCAGTCAAGCTTGATGGCGCCTACGGAAATTCTGGCAAAACAGCATAGGGACAGCCTTTCAGCGTTCCTTGAGCCATTTGGGATAAAGGTAGAATTGTTGACAGGCTCCCTTTCGCAAAAGGAAAAAAATGAAGTAAAGGCAAGGCTGAAAAGCGGAAAATCGCTGGTCGCCGTGGGAACGCAGGCGCTGATACAAAAAAACGTGGAATTCAAGGAGTTGGGACTTTCGGTAACAGACGAACAGCACCGTTTTGGCGTGGCGCAAAGGTCGGAATTGCAGGCGAAAGGAACAAGCCCTCACAGTCTTGTAATGTCGGCTACGCCTATTCCCAGAACGCTGGCGCTGATGATATATGCCGATCTGGATATTTCCGTGCTGGACGAAATGCCGAAGGGACGAATACCAATAAGGACGTACTGGGTGGACGAAAGCTATCATCAGCGGCTGTATAATTTTGTGATAAAGTATGTTAAAGCGGGGTATCAGGCTTATATCGTATGTCCGCTGATCGAGGAGGGGACAAGCGAAAAGACCGCCGCAACGGCTTATTTTGAAAAGCTGAAAAGCGGATATTTTTCAGGTATTTCAGTGGGACTGCTCCACGGAAAAATGAAACAGGCGGAAAAGGACGCTGTTATGGCGGACTTTAAGGCGAACAAGGTCTCAGTGCTTATTTCAACCACGGTTATCGAGGTGGGAGTTGACGTTCCCAACGCCGTGGTGATGATAATAGAAAATGCGGAGCAGTTCGGGCTGTCACAGCTTCATCAGCTGAGAGGCCGTGTGGGACGTGGAAACGTTCAATCGCACTGTATTCTGGTGAGCGACAGCAAGACCGAATACACAAAGGCGAGAATGGAAACGATGGTCGCTACCAGCAACGGATTTGAGATAGCGGACAAGGACCTGGAATTAAGAGGTCCGGGAGATTTCTTCGGATATGCGCAGCATGGACTTCCGCCGCTGAAAATCGCAAGTATGACGGGAAATATGGAAACGGTAAAGCAGGTGCAAAGATATTCGGCGGCGATCCTTAAGGACGACCCTAAGCTGACCAAGGAAAAGAATAAGGGACTGAGGGAGCTTACAAAGCGGCTGTTCAGCAGCGGGGAGAAATTCGGCTTTAATTAAGGCGGTGGAAAGTTGAAATTGAACGAGGGTTTTGAAAAGGTGATAACTGAGGAAAAAATCGAGCGATGGAGATACCCCAGATTTTTTGCCGATACAAGCGGTGAAAGCGTTGTCGTCACGGGAGAGGACGCAAAGCATATTTCAATAGTCCTGCGTATGAAAGCGGGAGAACTGGTGGTGCTGTGCGACGGAAACGGTGAGGACAGCCTTTGCAGGATAACCGCTGTAAATAGGGATTACGTGGAATTTGCGGTTATGGACAGGCAGAAAAACGAGGCGGAGCCTGACGTTTTCGTTACGCTGTATCAGTGTCTTCCCAAAGGGGACAAAATGGATTTTATCGTTCAGAAGGCAACAGAATTGGGAGTTTCAAGAATAGTTCCTGTTTTGTCAAAGAGGTGCGTTTCACGTCCCGACGAAAAAAATGCAGGCAAAAAAATCCAAAGATGGCAGAAAATCGCCGAGGAAGCGTCAAAGCAGTGCGGACGTGGAAAAATACCGCAGATAGGCGATCTGACAGATTTTAAAAAAGCTGTTAAGGAATATTCTGTCGAAAAAACGGGGATACTTTTTTATGAATGCGGCGGAATGAAATTATCGGAGCTACCGCTTGAAAACGCAAAGGAAATTGATGTTTTCATTGGCAGTGAGGGAGGATTTGAGGCGGAGGAGGCAAAATTTGCCTTGGAAAACGGAATAGTTGCCGCTACGCTTGGAAAAAGAATTTTACGATGTGAGACGGCGCCTGTGGCGGCGCTTGCGGTGTTGATGAATTTAACAGGAAATATGTGACGGATTTGTGTATTTTGCTATATTTTGCATAGGACTTGAAAAAAAACGGATTTTGTTATATAATGGTAAAAAATAAACGCTTTTTACAGGAGGATCTATAAATGAACAAGGGACTTGTAGGATTTCTTATCGGACTTATAGCCGTTATCGGAGGCGCTTTTGTCGCTACCATTCTGCTCAAGAACAAGCTGATCCAAAACAAAGAGGATGAGGAAGACGATTTCCCCGAATATGATCCTCTGGACGACGCTGTGGACGATGAGGAATTTGAAAACTTCTTCGGCGAGGACGAGCTGCCCTCAGTTGAAGATCTTGTTGACGACGTAAAAGACAAGGTCGAGGATGCAGTTGAGGACGCAGCGGACGAGATAGAAGACGCTGCGGAAGAGGCTGAAGAAGAGGATCAGCAGCTCTGATCCTGTCAAGGCTTAATTTAATAATGCAAAGGACGGGTCTTTCCGTCCTTTAAGTTTATATGATATTTTTCGGAGGTTCTTATGAAGTACATAAATCCTGTGATAAGAGGGTTTTATCCCGATCCAAGCGTTTGCAGGGCGGACGACGGGTATTTTTATCTGGTTTGCAGCAGCTTTCAGTTTTTCCCCGGACTTCCGCTTTTTAAAAGCAAAGATCTGGTCGATTGGGAACAGATAGGACACTGTATAACAAGAACTTCACAGCTTGATTTAAACGGCGTTGATCCGTCAGGCGGCTTATTTGCTCCTACCATAAGATATCACAAGGGGAGATTTTACGTTGTTGTCACAAATACCAGCGGCGACGGGAATTTTTACGTTTATACGGACGACATAAACGGAGAATGGTCGGAGCCTGTTTTGGTGGACAGAGGCGGTATCGACCCTTCCCTGCTGTTTGACGGGGACAAGGTCTACTTTATGAGCAACGGCGAGGACGACAGCGGAGAAAACGGAGTTTCCCTGTGCGAGATAGATATTGAAACGGGAAAGGTGCTTGGTCCCTGCAAATGCATTTCCAAAGGAAGCGGAGGAAGATTTCTTGAGGCTCCTCATCTGTATCATATCGGAGAATATTATTATCTCTTAGCGGCGGAGGGCGGAACCGAATACGGTCACACCGAGTGTATGTTCAGGAGCAGAGAGCCGTTTGGTCCTTATGAGGGATGTCCGCACAATCCCATACTTACAAACCGCCATTTAGGCGGATATATGGTGCAGGGGGCAGGTCACGCTGACATCGTTCAGGACGGAAACGGTCAGTGGTGGATGGTAAATCTGGCGTTCAGGCAGATAAATATGTGGCGGCAGTTTCATCACCTTGGGCGTGAGGTGTTCCTTGAGCCTGTGTTCTTTGACGAAAACGGCTGGCTTAAAGTGGGCAGCGACGGCACGAGCCGCTGTGGGTTTGAGCTTGAAAACGGCGGTTGCAAAAGTATTCCTAACATGGAATATCCAGCTTATAAGTGGAGTTTTTCGAAAAAAGAGGCGTGCTATATAAGGCGTCCCGATTATAGCAATTACAGCTTTGAGGGGAACGTGCTGAAGCTGAAAGGAACGGAAAACAGGCTGAACAGCAGAGGGAACGTCACCTTTGCGGGCGTTAGGCAGAAGGAATTTGACTGCACAGCTGAAGTCGAGGTGAATATAAATTCTGTTTCGGAGGGTATGAGGTGCGGACTGACCGTTTATATGGACGAGAACGACCACTATGACGTTGTGGTGGAGAAAAACGGTGAAAGCTGCACTGTAAGCGGTATAATAAATATCGGCGGAGTTGCGTTGGCGACGAATAAAATCGAAACAAACGAGCTTAAACTGAAAATTGAGGGGCAGGCGCAGTATTACAAGCTGTACGGCTTTGAAAAAGGGCAGTGGGTGCAGCTTGGAGGAATGGAGTCGAAATATCTCAGCAGTGAGGTGTGCGAGGGATTTACGGGAATTATTATAGGCGTGTTCTGTGAGGACGAAAAGGGCGGTACTGCCGAATTTACGGTAAAATAAGGGGGAAACGCTATGCCGAGGTGGTTGGATAACGCAATATTTTATCAGATATATCCTCAGTCCTTCTGCGACTCAAACGGGGACGGAATAGGCGATATAAAAGGGATAATATCAAAGCTGGACTATGTGAAAAGCATAGGGAGTAATGCGATATGGCTCAATCCCTGCTTTGTTTCGCCTTTCGGGGACGCAGGGTACGACGTGGCGGACTATCTCTGCGTTGCTCCAAGATATGGGACAAATCAGGATTTAAAAGAGCTTTTTGAGGAAGTCCACAAAAGAGATATGCATATTCTGCTTGACCTGGTGCCTGGGCATACGTCGGTGGAGCATAAGTGGTTCAAGGAGTCGATGAAGCCTGAGAAAAATCAGTTTTCAGACAGGTATGTGTGGACGGACAGCGTGTGGGAACAGCCTGAGGGTATGAACTGCATAAGAGGTATCTCCCAAAGGGACGGGTGTTGTGCTGTGAATTTCTTTTCCACTCAGCCTGCGCTGAACTATGGGTACTACAAGCCTGAGAAGCCGTGGCAGATGTCTGCGGAGGACGAGGCGCCGAAAGCTACATTACAGGCGATGACAGATGTAATGCGGTTCTGGCTTGAAATGGGGTGCGACGGATTTCGCGTCGATATGGCGGCGTCGCTGGTGAAAAACGATGTTGACGGAAAAGGAAATATCGGGCTGTGGAACAAGGTGAGGAAAATGCTGGACAGCGAATTCCCGGAAGCCGCGATAGTTTCCGAGTGGGGAGAGCCTGACAAGTCTTTGCAGGCGGGATTTCATATGGATTTTCTCCTGCATTTCGGTCCGTCAAGATATAACGACCTGTTCCGCTGTGAAGAGCCGTTTTTCTCAAAGAGAGGAAAAGGAAATGCGGCGGGATTTGTGAAAAAGTATGAGGAAAATTACGCAAAAAGCGGCGGAAAAGGACTTATCTGTATCCCCTCGGGAAATCACGATATGGACAGATTGGCGAGAAAGTTTGATACTGAGGAGCTGAAGATTTGCTTTGCTTTTCTGCTGTCTGTGCCGGGCGCTCCGTTTATTTACTACGGGGACGAGATAGGAATGAGGTATGTTGAGGGGCTGACCTCGGTGGAGGGCGGCTACGGACGGACGGGTTCACGCTCGCCTATGCAGTGGGACGATTCGGCTAACGCGGGATTCAGCGTTGCTCCCGCAGAAAAGCTGTATATCCCTCTTGACCCTGACAGTGAAAGACCAACTGTTGAAAAGTGTATGAACGACAGCAATTCCCTGCTGAAAGAGATACAAAAGCTGATAAAGGTGAGAAACGAGCATAGGGCTTTGCAAAGCGGCGGGAAGATAGAATTTGTCTTCGCTGAGGAAAACAGGTACCCACTTGCGTTCGTGAGGAGCTGCGGTGAAGAAAAAATACTGGCAGTTATAAATCCGTCGGGGGAGGAATGTGGATTTTCCCTTGACGTTGACATAAAAGAAAGCATTTACCGCCTTGGAGGCGGTATCAGGTCAGGCGGCGGAAAAATTACAGCAATGCCGCAGAGCGTTGAATTTTCAGTGATAGGCTGAAAGGAAAGGAGCAAGAATATGATCTTCAAACCGTTTAAGGATATTTCCCTTTCAAGGCTGGGAATGGGAAATATGAGACTGCCCCAAAGGTTCGACCTGCCGGGAAATCCCATTGACAGGGACAAAGGTAGGGAGATGATAGACCTTATAATGAAAAGCGGGGTAAACTACTACGATACCGCTTACGTTTACAACGGCGGGGATTCGGAAAAGTTCCTGGGGGAAATTCTGGCTGATTACGACAGGGACAGCTATTATCTGGCGACAAAGTTCAACTACGGTGCAAATCCCGACTACAAGGCGGTTTTTGAGGAACAGCTCAGACGCTGCAACACCGATCATTTTGACTTCTATCTGCTCCACGCCGTGGGTGACGGAAACTATCAGGACTACATAAAATGCGGGTGCATCGAGTATTTCAAGGAATTGAAAAAACAGGGGAAGATAAAATATCTGGGATTTTCCGCTCACGCCTCTCACGAGGTCTTGAGAAAGTTCTCGGATCTGGAGAAGTGGGATTTCACTCAGATACAGCTCAACTACTACGACTGGCTTTTCGGCGGCGCAAAGGGCGAATATGAGATACTGGCGGAGAGAAATGTCCCCGTTATAGTTATGGAGCCTGTAAGGGGCGGAAGGCTGGCTTCGCTTACTCCCGAAGCGGAGGCGGTGCTGAAAGAGGCTCACCCCGACTGGAGCATAGCAAGCTGGGCGTTCAGGTGGGTGAAAAGACTGCCGCAGGTGCAGGTGGTGCTAAGCGGTATGTCAAATATGGAGCAGGTGCGTGATAACCTGAATACCTTCTCCGACGACAGGGCGCTCACCGATGAAGAAGAAAAGCTGTTGTTCAAAGCCTGCGATATGTTTAAAAGTCAGATACAGGTGCCGTGTACGGGCTGCCGCTACTGCTGTGACAACTGCCCGTCGCAGATAGATATTCCTAAGATGATGACGGTGTGCAACGATTACCGCATAAACGGTGAATGGGCGCTCCACGGGCTGAGGAACAGCGACAAGCCTACTCCTAAGAACTGCCTAGGGTGCGGAGAATGTACAAAGCACTGCCCGCAGGGGATAGATATTCCTGCGCTGATGAGTGAGATGAGGGAGAAGCTGTAAAATTAAAAGGTCATTATACTGCTTTAACAAAAAATACCCGATACTTTCGTATCGGGTATTTTTTAGTTTTAGTCTGCCCAGTCGCCTTTGCCATACTCGTTGTCAGTTAAATCGCTTATTCCCGCAAGGAGCATTATTATTCCCTGAACGCGGTAGGGCTGAACAATGTACAATTCCCTTTCACTGTAAACAAGGTCAGCGGCAACAAGTACATTCAGGTGATGATAAACCTGCCCCGTGGTGTTGAAGCCACAGGCTTTTACAAGCTGAGCGGCAGTCATAGGCTGCTTCAGCAAAGCCATAAGCAGCTTCATTCTGTCCTGACTGCCGATACAGCTTAAAGCGGTCACTGCGGTGCCGTTGTCTATCAGGGAAAGCAGGTCGTCGGTATTCATATAGTCTTTTATCCAGCTTGATTGTCTTCCTCCTGAAGCGAAAACGCCGACATAGGAAATACAGCCGCTGCTGCCGCTTTCGCCGCACTTGTTCTCCAATCTATCCATAATAGTCATCAGGGACGGGTCGGAGTGCATATTGTGCATTTTTTCAACATGTCCCACCATATCGGGAGCGTCCGACTGCTCCTGATAAGAGGGGATAAGAAAACGTTTCAACTCCTCAATGTCGGCTTTGAGAGAGTCAACTTCCTTGCGGAGAGCTTCAAGCTCGTTGTCTTTGTTTTCTGCCATTGTTTTTCCTCCTTTTTGTAAAAAAATATGATATTACGTAATTACGTAATATCATAATAGCATATTTTATTTTGATTGTCAATAGAATTTTATAAATTTTCGTCATATTTTTTGAAATTACGTAATTTCGTAATAATAATCATTCCTCGGCGGAGGCTATCTCTTCAACTATCGCTCTTATCTCCTCAATTCCCTCCCCTGTTTCGGCGGAGAATGGGACAACTGTTATCTGGTCGGCGCAGGGCAGTTCGGTTTGCAGGGCTTTCAGCCGTTCCTCACGCTGCGTTTTTTTCAGCTTGTCGGCTTTGGTGAGTACGACTACAAAGGGAATTTCGCTGTCTATCAGGAAGTTTATCATCATCAAGTCGTCTGCTGTGGGAGGGTGACGGAAATCCACTAACTGAAACACCAGATCAAGTTCCCTGTCGGCGTTCAGATAGCCCTCGATAAGTCCCGCCCAGCGAACCTTTTCGGTTTTCGCCACCTTGGCATAGCCGTAGCCGGGAAGGTCGACTATATAGATATTTTCCAAGGAGTAAAAGTTTATCGTGACGGTCTTGCCGGGAGTGGCGCTGACGCGGGCAAGGCTTTTGCGGTTGAACAGCTTGTTGATGAGGGAGGATTTTCCCACATTTGAACGCCCAGAAAAGGCTATCTCCGTCCTGTCGGAGGCGGGTATCTGGCTGAATTTTCCGTATGAGGCGATAAACTGCGCTTGGCTGAAATTCATAATATCACTCTACTTCTATATTGTTGGGGCGGCGGTGGTCGGGTCCTGTCAGACTGCCCTTTCCTCTCAGCTTTTCAAAATGGTCGGAGGCGGAGGTGTTGGGCTTTGTGAGGGCGTTTTCAAGGACCTCGGTTATCGTCTTGACGGGAATGAAATTGATATGCTGTTTTACAACATCGTCCACTTCCTCAAGGTCGGACTTGTTGTCATACGGAATTATCACAGTCTTTATTCCCGCCTTGTATGCCGCCATGGACTTTTCACGCAGTCCGCCAATTGGAAGCACCCTGCCGAGGAGCGTTATCTCGCCTGTCATTGCGACTTCACGCTTTACGGCAATTCCCGTCAGGGCGGAAACAAGGGCGGTAGTCATTGTGACGCCCGCTGAAGGTCCGTCCTTGGGGACTGCGCCCTCGGGAGCGTGGATATGCAGGTCCTTGGTTTTGTAAAAATCGGGGTCGATGTGGTATTTGTCGGCAAGACTGCGCACAAGGCTGACCGCTATCTTGCCTGATTCGGTCATTACTTCTCCGAGAGAGCCTGTAAGCTCCAGCTTGCCTGTGCCGTTCAGCACAAGGACTTCAAGGGGCATTGTAACGCCGCCGACGGAAGTCCAGGCAAGGCCTGTGACTGCTCCCACCTGATCCTGCTCAAAGCGGGAATCGGGAAGATATTTCCTTGCACCAAGAAGGTCGGAAAGGTTCCTGTCGGTGACGGAAACACGCTTTTTGCCGTTTACAAGCTCCTTTGCCGCTTTGCGGCATATTGAGGCTATCTGCTGTTCCAGTCTGCGGACGCCTGCTTCCTTTGTGTAGCCGTCGATAATACTGTATATGGCGCTGTCGGAAATTTTAAGCTGTGAGGCTCTTTCTCCGTGCTTTTTAAGCTGTTTGGGGATAAGGTGGAGCTTTGCTATATGAAATTTTTCCTCCGCCGTGTATGAGGGCAGTTCGATGACCTCCATACGGTCAAGGAGAGGAGCAGGGATAGTATCGGTGGTGTTTGCGGTGGTGATGAACATAACGTCGCTGAGGTCAAGAGGAATTTCCAGATAATGATCCACAAAAGCAACGTTCTGTTCAGGGTCGAGGACTTCCAGAAGGGCGGACGCAGGGTCGCCCTTGTAATCGGCGCAGAGCTTGTCGATCTCATCAAGGACAATAACGGGATTCATAGATTTTGCCTGAGTCATAGCCTTTACTATTCTGCCGGGCATTGCGCCTATGTAGGTCTTTCTGTGTCCTCTTATCTCAGCTTCGTCGCCGACGCC
The DNA here is from genome assembly GCA_947630175.1 of uncultured Ruminiclostridium sp. Lineage (GTDB taxonomy): Bacteria > Bacillota > Clostridia > Oscillospirales > Ruminococcaceae > Ruminiclostridium_E. The sequence continues at coordinate 146,998 of CANRGJ010000004.1, forward strand.
GCCGAGAGAAATGCGGGCGTAATTGCGCTGTACAGCCGCGGCTATGGAACGTCCCACAGAGGTCTTTCCTACGCCGGGAGGTCCTACAAGGCAGATTATCTGTCCCTTTACGTCGGGGTTCAAGGCTCTAACGGCGATGGTCTCAAGTATGCGCTCTTTCACCTTTTTCAGTCCGTAATGGTCCTTGTCAAGCTGTTTTTCCGCTTTTTCAAGGCTTATTTTATCGCCTGTCTTTACGTTCCACGGAAGGTCAAGCACGGCGTCAAGATATGTTTTGATAAGACCGTAATCCTGAGAGGAGGGAGAGAGCTTTAACAGCTTATCCGCCTCTTTCAGCAGCTTTTCCTCGGTTTCCTTTGGAAATCCCACGGCGCATATCTTATCCATATATTCATATGCGTCCTCGGGAGAATCCTCGCCGCCAAGCTGACGGGAGATGACCCTCATCTGCTCACGGAGATAATATTCACGCTGGTTTTTGTCCAGATTTTCGCAAACCTCCATATTTATCTCGGACTCAAGACGGAGTATCTCGGTCTCGTCGCTGAGCATCATCAGCAGAAGCTCAAGGCGTTTTTTCTCGGAGACTGTTTCAAGGAGGAGCTGTCTGTCCTCAACTCTGAAATAGGTGTTGAAGATTATCAGGTCTACCAGCTTGCCCAGATCCTTTTCCTCCATTGCGCCCTCGTAAAGCTCCTTGGGCATTTTGGGAGCAAGACTGCAATATTCGGCGTAAGCGGTTTTCAAGGAGCGAAGGAAAGCGGTGCTTTCCTCTTCGGTGAGAAGGGTGTTTTTGCGGTCTTCAAGGCGGGTGGGAGTGGCTATGTAGTAATTTCCCTCATAGTGAAAATCCACCGCTTTTGCTCTGTAAAGTCCTTCGGCAAGCACTCTCGTTGCGCCGTCGGGGGTTTTGAGTATCTGCCTTACCTCGGCAACTACACCTATCTGATATACGTCTGAGGGCTGCGGGTCGCTTATGGAAGCGTCCTTCTGCGCTACAAGGAATATCCTGCGTTCGCCCTCTGAAGCGGCTTTCAGCGCATTTACAGAATAATCTCTTCCCACTTCAAAATGAAGTATCATTCTGGGAAATATAACAAGTCCCCGCATAGCAATAGCGGGCATTGTCTTTTTTTCTTTACTCTTACTCATTATTGTCTGCCTTTCTGTGAGAGTAGTAGTTTTTTTCGTCCCTCTCCAAGGACTCGGTTCTATATCTTATGTCAAAATAAAGAAATTAGTTTTTGTCAATGAGTTTATTATACAGCAAATACGGTATAATTTCAAGCGGGAATATATGCCACTGTGAAATGACAGTTAAGGAGTTTTCCGTTGAACGAAAAACTCCGTGACAGTAGAGAAATCATATTCTCAGCTATTCTGTTCTTTTCTTACCGCAATAATTTTCTTTATGCAGTTGTCGTCCACTTCCGTGACTATGAAGCGTATGTCTTCATAATCAATGTGGGGCGGCTTTATCACGTTTTCGGGAATGTAGCCCAGCAGGTCGGTGACAAAGCCCGCTATGGTGTCATACTCGTGATTTTCGGGGAGCTCGTAGCCGAAAAGCTCCAGAATGTCCTCGGGGTCACATTCGCCGTCTATTTCGTATTTTTCTTTTCCTATGGTCTTTATCGCTATCTCTTCGTCGTCGTATTCGTCCTGTATGCTGCCCATTACGGATTCGATAAGATCCTCCACCGTGATCACGCCTGCGGTGCCGCCGTATTCGTCAACTACCACCGCCATGCCGGATTTGCTCTCGGTGAGCTGTTTGAATGCGTCCGTGCAGGAACAGCTTTCGGGGATATACGCAACTGTTCTGACAAAATCCTTGGCGGTGTAATTTTCGGGGTGGTCGTTCCCTATCAGGCAGAGAAGGTCTTTGACTATAATTATCCCCACAATGTGGTCCACGCTCTCACGGTATACGGGTATGCGGGAAAATCCCTCCTCAAGGGCAAGGTAAACTATATCGTCGGGCTTAGCGTCCTCTTCCACCGCTGTAATGTTTACACGGTGAGTCATAACGTCCGACGCCTTTAAGTCGTCAAATTCAAACACGTTGCTGATAAGCTCCACGGAGGAGGTCTCAAGCTCGCCGTTTTCTGCTCCCGCGTCGACAAGGGACAGTATCTCGTCCTCGGTGGCTCCCCTGAAATTGTCGCCCAGCGCCTTTTTCAGCAGCCAGCTGAGTCCCCTTTCAAGAAGTATAAGCGGATAAAGCAGATAGTAGGCAGGTTTTCGTTTTCGCCCGTCAGCGTCCATAATAAAAAATTTTCTCCTTATTCATTCGATATTTAATATGTAGGTATTACTATATCACATTTTCAATGATATTGCAAGTGAAAGCAGGTGAAAAATCAATGAAATTTCATATCCCGAAAAAATTATCGGCGTTTTTGTTGCAGATATTTATAAGCTCGCTGGCGTCAATTCCCTTTATTTCCGCCGCTTTTGCCGCTGTGAAATGCACCATTGAGCTGTCGCACCGTTCGCCTCTGTGGGGAACGGGGGACATATATGGGCAGTCGGTTTCCAGCATCAGGCGGTCAAGTGGGACTTCGGCGCAGGCTTCCAGCGCTTTTCTGGCGTTTTTAAAGGTGAGGACGCCTGTAAAGCTGACGTGAAGTCCCAAGGAAAGAATTTCCCTTGCGGTTTCGGCGCTGCCTGAAAAGCAGTGCATTACCGCTTTTTTGGGGCGCAGCTCACGGAGTATATTCAACGTGTCCTCGGTGGCGTCACGGCTGTGGATTATAACGGGCATTGAAAGCCTGTCGGCAAGGATAAGCTGCTCTCTGAAGGCGGCTATCTGCTTTTCACGGTCGTAATTTTCGTAGTGATAGTCAAGTCCTATCTCGCCCACGGCGACGACCTTCGGATTCTGAGAAAGGCGTTCAAGCTGTTCAAGATAGTCCGAGGGCATATCGTAAATATCCTCGGGGTGTACGCCTAAAGCGGCGTATAAGCAGGGATAGCGTTCTGTAAGGCGCAGGGTGGGTTCCCAACGGTCATAGGCGCAGCCTACGGAAACTATCTTATTGACAGAAGTTTCAAAAAGTCGGTCGAGAAGCTCGTATCTGTCGCTGTCGAACGCTTCGTCGTCGTAATGGGCGTGAGTGTCCGTTACCTTAACCATGACGCACGTCCTTTACGCTGTCGCGCTCTATCAGCTTGCCTGTAACAAGTATCCTGCCGCAGTGGTAGTTGGCGTCCCTTATTTTCTTTACCATTATCTCCACCGCTTCGCTGCTCATACGGTAGCTGTCTACGTCAAGAGTGGTTATGCGGGGATTGCTGATGGTGGAATAAATGTGATTGTCATATCCCACGATGGAGATATCGTCGGGTATGCGGTAGCCCATTGATTTAAGCTGATTTATAAGCTGATAGGCTATCCTGTCGCAGTTGCATACAAAAGCGGTGGGCATTTCATCGGGAAGGCGAATGGTGCGGTAGCTGAGACCCTCGCTGTCCCTGTCGCCTATTACCCAGTCGTCACGCAAAGGTATACCGTGTTCAAGGAGGGATTTATAATATCCCATATATCTGTCCTGTATGCTGGAGGTGGCGGTTATCGTGCCGATAAAGCCTATACTGCGGTGACCCTTGTTTATAAGGTAATTCGTAAGGGTGTAGGCGCCGAAAAAGTTGTCGGACAGCACCGTTTCCACGTCAGAACGGCTGCTGTAAAAATCCAGGAAAACGACAGGCATGGGAACGGACAACATTCTCTCCACATAGCCGTCGGAAAACTGTCCCAGAACGATTATGCCGTCCACCTTTTTCTCGCTGACTGATTGAGGCATAATGCCGCTGCGCTCGTCGCTTTCGGGGACTACCTCCAGAATTCCGTAATAGCTTTGCTTTTGCAGAAGCTCCACGATATAACGGTAAACTACCCAGTAAAAAGCGCTGGCATCGTTTATAAAGCGCTTTGCCACAAGCACTCCTATATTATGCGTCAGCACCTCGCCCGATACCTTGGAAACGTAGCTGAAACGGTAGCCCATATCGTTTGCCTTTTGCTTTATACGGCTGCGAAGCTCTTCGCTGACGCCGTCCTTATCGCCTAACGCTTTGGAAACAGTGACGGTGCTGCAGCCCATTTCACGGGCAATATCGCTCATTGTGACGCTTTTCTTTATCATAACGACCTCCGCTGATATGCTCCGCCCAGCCGCCGCTGAAACGGATCTGTACAGATATTTAAGTTCTTTATTTTATTTTAAGTAAATTTAAGCTGATTGTAAAGTAAAATTATAAACAAAATTTAATATACACTGTTGTAGAAAACGACGGCACGTTAAATTTATGCATTTTGCAAACCCGCTTTACAGCTTAATGAAAAGGATTTCACAAGAAAGGTCAATATTGCTAAATAATACCTAAATTTTTGGGTAAAAAATAGCTTGTATTGATAAATAGTATGTGATAAAATAAATCAGAAGGGTTTTATTTCCCGTATGTATTTCAGTGTCCGGGAGGGGATAAAATGAGCGTCACTATAAAGGACGTGGCAAAGGCGGCGAACGTTTCGGTAGCTACCGTTTCAAGAGTCCTGAACAAGCACTCCAACGTGTCGGAAGAGGCTTACGAAAGAGTCACGAAGGTGATGGAGCAGCTTGGGTACAGTCCCAATCATCTGGGGCGGGACCTGAGAAAAAGCGAAACAAAGCGTATCCTTGCCATAACCGCCTCCGCTGAACAGAGCTTTTACTCCGAGGTGCTGAGAGGAATGGAGGAGGCGGCGTTCGCTCAGGGGTATGACGTGCTGTTTGCGGCGACAAGAGATGACCCGAAGCATGAGATGCACCTGCTGAATATGCTGTTCTCACATTCGGTGGACGGAGCAGTGCTGCTGGGCGCAAAGCAGGACGCCGCCACCATTTCAAAGCTGGCGGAAAATCACAATATCGCACTGTGCCTTGAACGTATGGAGGGGTGCAACGTGCTTACCGTCACGATAGACAACGTAAAGGCGGGAAAGGACGCTGTAAGCTATCTTATCGGAAAGGGTCACAGGAGGATAGGGCTTATCTCCACGGAAACAAGGAGCCAGAGCTCAGTGGACCGTGAAAAGGGGTATCGACTGGCGCTGGAGGAACACGGTATTCCCTACGACGAGGAGCTGGTGTATCTGGGTTCTTATGAAACGGAATCGGGCACTACGGGCTGCAAGTATCTGCTGGGACTGGACGACCCGCCTACCGCTATTTTCGCCATTTCGGATATGATAGCAATAGGCGCTATGAATTATGCCATATCAAAGGGCGTAAATATAGGAAAGGACATTATTTTCTTCGGCTTTGACAATATCGCTTATTCTCATATATTCGTTCCTCACCTTTCAACGGTGGAACAGCCCTGCTACGCTCAGGGAAAGCTGGTAATAGAAAAGCTGATTGAAAATATGAAGAGCGAGATCCCCGACAAGAGCATATATATGCTGCCCCACAGTCTGGTGCTGAGGGAATCCACAGGCGACTGACAATAATACGAAAGGAACATGTTATGAACGAAACAATAAAGACTATTCTTTCAAGAAGAAGCACAAGAGATTTTTCAGACAAGCCGATATCGGCTGCCGACCTGGATTTGCTGATACAAGCGGCGCTGCACGCTCCTACCGCTATGAACAAGCAGACATTTCAGTTCACAGTGCTGACCCAGAGAAAAAATATCGAGGAGCTGGCAAACGCAATAGGAAAGGCGCTTGGGAGAGAGGGCTACGATATGTACAGACCCGTTGCGCTCATAATCCCGTCAAACGACCGTGATTCGCTTTACGGCAGGGACGACAATGCCTGCGCTTTGCAGAATATCTTTCTGGCGGCGCACTCGCTGGGTATCGGCTCGGTATGGATAAATCAGCTCCACGGGATATGCGACAGACCTGAAATAAGAAAGCTGCTGAACAGGTACGGAATACCTGAAAATCACGTTGTTTACGGAATGGCGGCGCTGGGATATTCACAAAGCGGAGAATACAAAGAGATAGAAAGAGTGGGAAAGGTAAATATAATCTGAAGTTCAGATATGAACAGCATTTTTATTTAATCAGAAAGGAAAAAACAAAATGATAAAAACAAGAAAAATTATTGCCTCACTTCTGGCTTGCGCAATGCTTTGCGCTTATCTTCCCGCCTGCTCGGAGAATGGGGGAAATCTGTCCAATCCCGTGGCGGTAAACGAGGACGGCGACGTGGATATGGACGTTGCACTTGCGTATCAGACTGACGTGGACGCGCTTATAGAAGAGCTTGAATCACGCCCCGTTGACCCTACAAAGCCTGTTTCTCAGAACACAAACGCAAAAACGATGGCTGTGTTCAACTTTTTGAGAGAAAATTACGGGAAAAATATGATAACCGCACAGCAGATGTATTCTGACGACGAATACGAGGATACGGTATATTATATGCTGACAGACGATCTGCCCGCTATAAAGGGCTTTGATATGCTTCAAGTCACTGCAACAGGAGACGCATCTCAGGTGGATCAGGCGATAGAATGGCACACCAAGTCGGGCGGTCTTGTTGCTATGATGTGGCACTGGTTCGTTCCAAGAGATATAGATAATCCCGAGAGCTCGGGAGTGGCGTTCTATACAGATGAAATAGTGAATTTCTCTTTGCAGAATGCAGTGACTCCCGGAACAAAAGAATATGAGCAGGTCATACACGATATAGACGAGGTGGCTATTCAGCTTCAAAGATTGGAAGCGGCAGGCGTTCCCGTTATCTGGCGTCCTCTCCACGAGGCGGCGGGCGGCTGGTTCTGGTGGGGCAAGGCAAGCCGTGACGAAACTGTAACAGGAGCATATAAAAAGCTGTGGTATATGGTGTTCGACAGGCTTGAAAACTATCACAAGCTGACGAACCTTATCTGGGTGTGGAACGCTCAGAGTCCCACTATGACTGTAAATCCAAACACATATGATATTTCGGGAACAGACATTTATCCCAGCAATGAAACTCATTCCGCTCAGTTGGCAGAATACAATGATCTTGCCAAGATGACGGAAGAAGGAAAGATGATAGCGCTCACCGAATGCGGATATCTTCCCGACATCAAGGATATGCTGGACAAAAATGCAATGTGGCTTTACAGTATGCCCTGGTGCGGAGATTTCGTGTATGCTTCCGCAGGGTCGTCAGGCGCTCCTCAGCTTAACCTTGACGGACTTCCCAAGATAAACACGGAGCGTATGTCAGAGGAATTCGTAAAAGAGCTGTTCGCCAGCGAAAACGTAATAACCTGGAAGGAGCTGCCCGACTGGGAGGGCACTGAAAGAAACGTTCCCCAAGCTACTCAAACACGTATAGCTCTTGCAAATCTGAACAAATAACATCACAAAACTGATAAGACGGGAGGGGAAAGTGAAATGGAAAAAACTATACGCTATGGCAATTCTTCTGCTGTTATCAACAGCTTCGGCGCAGAGCTGAAGTCCTTTAAGGCGGACGGAAGAGAGCTTATGTGGAGGGGCGACCCCGCTTACTGGGGAAAGACGTCCCCTGTGCTGTTCCCCGCTATCGGCGGACTTAAAGGCGGAAAAACAATGATAGACGGCATTGAATATGAAATGACAAAGCACGGCTTTGCAAGGGACAATGAATTTCAATGTGTTGACGAGGCGGAGGACAAAGTCAGCTTTAAGCTGTGTAGCAGCCATGAAACGCTTAAAATGTTTCCGTTCAGCTTTGAGTTGATAATGACCTATAAGCTGTCCCAAAGCGGGTTGGAGATAGTTTATGACGTTATCAACAAAAGCAGTGTTTCTATGCCGTTTTGTATCGGTGCGCACCCTGCTTTTGCCTGTCCCGCTGAGGGAAAGAGCTTTGATGATTACCGTCTTGTGTTTCAGGAAAAGGAAACGGTGTGCAGTCCTGTTTTGGACGTGAGAACAAGGCTGTTCAAGAAAAACGGAGTATGGCGGCTGAAAAACGAAAATGAATATGCGCTTTCATATCCGCTGTTTGACAACGACGTGCTGTATTTCAGGGGGATAGCTTCAAAAAGCGTTGGTCTGCTGGACAATGACGGGCACGGGGTGAATATCTCATGGGAAGGGTTCAATTCTCTGGGAGTGTGGACTCCTGCGGGAAAGAATGCGCCTTTCGTCTGCATAGAGCCCTGGTGCGGGTGCGACGATTATGAGGACACGAACGGAAATTTCCGTGATAAGCCTGAGGTGCAGACCTGTCTGCCGGGAGGCTCGATGTATTACGTTATGAATATCGAAGCGGTATAAATATTTTTAAGGAGAAGGGAAAATGAAAAAAAGCGAAATAAAGGCTCTTATCAATAAAATGACGTTGGAGGAAAAGGTCTCGCTGCTGTCGGGAAAGGACGCATGGAGCACTGTTCCCATTCCGAGACTGGGTATTCCATCAATCAATCTTTCGGACGGTCCTCACGGGCTTAGGTGCTGTCAGGGGCTGGGCTGGGGCGAAAGCGTTCCCGCTACCTGCTTCCCGCCTGCGGTGCTGCTTGCCTGCTCCTTTGACGAGGAGCTTGCAAAAAAGCAGGGCGCAGCGATAGGTGAGGAGGCGCAGGATCAGGACGTGCAGATAGTTCTTGGGCCCGGAAACAATATCAAGCGCTCGCCACTTGGCGGACGGTGTTTTGAGTATTTTTCCGAAGATCCCGTTTTGTCGGGTCATATGGCGGCGGGTGTTATTCAAGGCATACAGTCAAAAAAGGTGGGAACGGCGCTGAAGCATTTTGCCTGCAACAGTCAGGAGACGGACAGGTTCGTTATCGACGAAAAAGTAGGCGAGAGAGCGCTGAATGAAATATATCTTGCCAGCTTTGAATATCCTGTGAAAAAAGCGAAGCCGACGACGCTGATGTGCGCTTACAACAAGATAAACGGAGATTACTGCTCGCAGAGCAGATGGCTGTTGAACGACGTGCTGAGAGAGCAGTGGGGGTTCGAGGGCTTTGTGATGTCCGACTGGGGCGCAGTCGATAACAGAGCGCAGGGCGTTTATGCAGGGCTTGAACTGGAAATGCCCGGAACAGGCGAGGAAAACAACAGAGAGCTGAAAAACGCTGTAAACGGCGGCGAGGTGGCTATGCCCGCCGTGGACAAGAGGTTCAAAAACAAGCTGAATATAAAACAGATAGACAAGGCGGTAGTGCGCCTGTTGGAGGTCGTGTTTGACCTTTACGAAAAGAAAAACGGCAAAAAGTGCGACTACGAAAAGCACCACAAGACCGCTGTTGAGATAGCTGAGGAATGTATGGTGCTGCTGAAAAACGACGGCGCTTTGCCTATCAAGGGCGGCAAAACGGCGGTTATCGGCGAAATGGCGGTGAAGCCACGCTATCAGGGCGGAGGCAGCTCCTGCGTAAAGGCAATAAATGTTTCTTCACCGCTGGAGGCTATGAAAAAATACGGGAAGGTGGAATATGCGCAGGGCTATTCCCTTTCCGACGATTCTGACGAAAGTATGATAAAGGACGCTGTAAAGCTGGCGGCGTCCTGCGACAGGGCAGTTATAATCTGCGGACTGCCTAACGAATACGAAAGCGAGGGCTTTGACCGCACGCACCTGAATATTCCCGCAAGCCATATCAAGCTGATAGAGGAAGTTGCGAAAAAGCAGAAAAATACCATAGTTGTGCTGTGCAACGGCGCGCCTGTGGTAATGCCGTTTGTTGACAAGGTGAACGCTTTGCTGGAGGCGTATCTTGGCGGCGAGGGAGCAGGCGAGGCTATCGCAGACCTGCTTTACGGAAAGGCAAATCCCTGCGGAAAGCTGGCGGAAACGTTCCCTCAAAGGCTGGAGAATACTCCCGCTTATGGGAATTTCCCTGGAGAAAACTGTGAGGTTACTTACGCAGAGGGGATATATGTGGGCTACCGCTGGTACGAAAAGCATAAGATACCCACGCTGTTCCCGTTCGGGTACGGGCTGTCCTATACTACTTTCAGGTATGACGGGATAAAGGCGGAAAAGACAAGGCTGAATGAACACGATGAGCTGAAAGTGACTGTAAAGGTCACAAATACGGGTAAGGTGGACGGAAAAGAAGTCGTTCAGCTTTACGTCAGGGAGAACGCTCCTAAAGTTTCAAGGCCTGAAAAGGAGCTGAAAGCGTTCAAGAAGGTGTTCATCAAGGCGGGCGAAACGAAAACAGTAACTTTGACGCTTGAGGACGGCGCTTTTGCTTACTATGACGAAAAACACCACTGCCGCCGCACGGACAGCGGAAAATTTACCCTGCTTGCAGGCGGGAGCAGCGACAACTGCCCGCTTAGCTGTGAGGTCGAGGTCAAGGCGGAAAAAATTTACGACGATATAACGATACATACGCGTTTTTGCGACCTCGGCGACAATCCTAAGGGAAAAATCTTTATGAACAAGCTGTTCAAGGCGACGGGGGCAAAGCTGAAAAAGGAATTCAAGTATCTTCCTATGGACTGGCCGCTGAGAACGCTGGTGCAGATGTATCAGTCGCCGCTTACAATGCCGCAGCTGATGGAAATAATCAGACAGGCGAATGAAGAATAAAGAAAATACCTACGGAAAATTCCGTAGGTATTTTTTTATATGTCGAGGCTGAGTTGTTGAGATGTTGAGGGGAATTCGTTAAGGTAGGAGAATATATCGTGGGGCTTATACATTATGCCGTGGCTTTCGCACTGGGTTTCGATAAGGGAAAAAAGCTGTTCAGCGTTGGGAGAGGGGAGTTCGTATGCGTCGCCGTAGGTTTCCTCGTACTTTTTTCTCAGGTTTGGGAAACGGCGGTCAAGGGCGGCGTAGTAGTATTCCCTGTCACCTTTGCGCAGGGTCATTCCTCCGCCGTCAAAGGTCAGGACGCCTTTTACGCCTGCGTCTATGCAGTAATCAAGTATTCCTTTGACGTTTTCCACCGTGTCGTTTATGAAAGGCAGCAGCGGGGTGAGCCAGACGACTGTGGGGATATGCTCGTGCTGAAATTCCTTTAACACCTCGTATCGGCGGCGGGTGGTACAGACGTTGGGCTCCACAAAGCGGCACAATTCCTCGTCAAAGGTGGTGAGGGTCATCTGAGCGACGAATTTTGTATTGCTGTTGATTTTCTGTATAATGTCCATATCGCGGAGGATAAGGTCGGATTTTGTCAGCAGGCAGACGCCGAAGCCGTATTTTTCCGCAACCTCAAGGCAGCGGCGGGTGATTTTCAGTTCCCTTTCGCAGTGAAGATAGGGGTCGCACATTGCGCCTGTGCTTATCATACATTTCGTGCGTTTGCGGCGAAGAGCGTCCTCCATAAGCTCGGGGGCGTTCTGTTTCACTTCTATGTCCTCAAAGGCGTGATTTATATTATAGCACTCGCTGCGGCTGTCGCAGTAGATACAGCCGTGAGTGCAGCCTCGGTAGACGTTAAATCCGCCTTTTGGGGAAAGTATGCCCTTGGCGCTGACAAAGTGCATATGTAAACTCCTTTGACTAAAATATGGTTACTCCAAAGAGCCAAATTCACGCAAAAACAGCATATTATCAATGGTGATGGCGGCTTTACACCAGTTTTCGGCAACATACCACTCTTTATAATCGCTCCACTGCCACGGAAGGTAAAATGAACCGTCAGCAAGCTGAGTGCTTTTTATATACTCACATTCGGCATGGCAGAGCTTTTTAAGCTCGTCGCTGTAAAGTCCCTGCCATTTAGGGAATGCTGAAGGTCTTGGGATATATTCGCCCCAGCGTGAGGTATCGCGGCAGATAGATCTGTCTATCACTTCGTCCAGCTTTGCGGATAAAGCTGCGCCGTCAAAGGGCATATCGCCTGCCTCCTTGCAGTAATCAATAAGCGAGATGAAGCACGCCGCTATATGGCGTTCAATGGGAGCGTTTTTGATGAACCAATCTGCGGCTGTTTTTGCTATCTGTACGCCTTTTTCGTATAAAGGGCTTTGCTTTTTTGCATATTTAATGATAAATCCTGCAAGGGCGGCGGTGGGGTTATATTCAAAGGTCTTGCTTTCTTCTGAATACTTCCACCACATTGCGCAGGGATAGTCGTTGCTTGAGGGTACGGTATTCAGCCACTGGTTGTGTTCGGGGTCAAAATCAGAGCCGCTTGAAAGATATTTCAATATGCCTTGTATTATGGGGTGATCAGGTTCAATGCCGCCTGTTTCTTTGACGTACTCTGTGGCTTTCCATACTCCGATGGGAATAGAGTTTGGGTTGAAATTGTCCGCCTCTATGCCGTGTCCGAAGCCGCCGTCAGGGTTCTGATAGGCAGAAAGGGCGGTGATAACGTCATTGGCGGAGCCGTTTTCAAAGTGATACTTAAAGAGCGCAAGGTCGATGGGTCTGGCATTGCGGTAGATAAATCTGCGGGCTTTTTCAAAAGTGTTCATATAAAACTCCTTTTAATATGATTTCGGATATTTTATCCATGTATATTTTACAATATTTTTATCTGTCTGTATTGTAAAAATCCGACATTGCGTTTTGAAAAGCCTGCATCGGGGTCATACCGTGATGAGAGCGAAAATCGTTCAGAAGGTGAGCCTGATCGGTATAATTGTATTTTTCTGTTATATCAAGAATTTTTGCGCCGCCGCGGGCGATCTCCTGCCATACAAGCTGGTAGCGGATAAGGTTGGAAAGCGTTTTGGGGCTGACGCCGATGTTCTCAGCAAAAATGCGCTCCGTTCTGCGCTGGGAAAGGGCGTTTCTGCGAGCAATCTCGGAAATTTTCATACGGCAGTTATACTTTATCATATCGTTTATCACGTTCATTACGTCAAAGTTCATACAGTTTAAATCAAGACGGCGAAGAAGCAGCTTTTCCGCCTCTTTTGCACGTTCGGGCAGGGTATTATGGCGAAAAACTATCTCGGTCAGCTCCGAAGTTATGCCGCGGAAAAAATCGTCGGGAAAATATGCGCTGTTTTTCGTATTGCGAAAGCTTTCTGCGCTGAATAAAACTGCGCTCCAGCAATAAAAACGAATACCGAATATATCCAATTCTGAGTTATGGGAAAGATAGCTTTTTTCGTCAAGGGTGCAAAATGCCGCAGTCAGCGTGTTATTTGAATTATCAGCTTTGATGATAATATCCATACAGGTGTCGGGGATAACAAGGCGTTCCGATGTTTCAAGCGAAGGGGCGTTGCCCCAGAAACAGCGGATATACGGTTTCAGGGCGGCGCAGGGCGGTATCTCGCAATAATTTCCACTTTTCAGAAAGGGCGTTGAGGTTATGGGGCGGTAATTTTCAAGCTGCATTTATTTTTCCCCCCTTGTATGATTTGTTGTATAAAAAATCTGCCGATCAATTTTTCCGTTAAGTCGGCAGATTTTGCTGTTATATTATCAGGCGGCTTTTTCAATGTTCTTTTCGTTGCCGATAAGCCGCATAAAGGGTTTGTTCCTCTGAAGTATAAATCTGAATACTGCGACGCCCAGTATGCTTACTACCACAAATTCTCCCAAAGCGACAAAGCCTGCGTTCATAAGGAAAGGAGTGTTGTCGATATAAGTAAGCTCTGCTCCTACCATAAGGGCGTTTGTTATGACTGGGAAAAGGGAGGCGACGTAAATGTTGGGGCATTTCCACATAAGCACCGCCGCAATAAGGGTAGCCGCTGTTCCAATAGGCACGTCAAGAAGCATAAACGGGCTGAACAGGTTGGCTATGGCGCAGCCTAATGTGAGGCTAACGCAATAGTCCTTGTTGTAGAAGCAGAGCAGCATAAGCATTTCCGCAATGCGAAACTGCACCGCCTCGTAAGTAAAGGGCAAAAATACCGTCAGGACGACGTAGATAGCAGCGACCGCCGCCAGTCTTACCAGACGCACGGGGGCTGTGTTTTTGAGTTGGAACATAGTTTTTTTCTCCTTGTTTTTTTGTAAGGTGGTTATCAAGCACACCGTTATTTGTTGGACATAATTGAACAGTCCGAACAATATGATATTGTAGCATACATTTACAAAAAAATCAAGTGGGGTCGTAAAAGATGATAAATATCGCTTTGGCGGGAAATCCAAACTGCGGAAAAACTACGGTGTTCAATATGCTGACAGGGGCGGAAGAATATGTGGGAAACAGGGCGGGCGTTACCGTTGAGAAAAAAGAAAAAATCCTCAAGGGCAGAAAAGACGTTGTGGTGACGGATCTCCCCGGAATATACTCGCTGAGTCCTTATACGGCGGAGGAAGTGATAACGAGAGAGCATTTGCTTAGCGGAAGGTCGCAGGTGATACTGAACGTTGCGGACGCTACAAAGCTGCAAAGAAGCCTTTATCTCACGTTACAGCTTATGGATATGGGACTGCCGCTGGTATTGGGGCTCAATATGGCGGACGCGGCGGAAAAGCAAGGGGTCGTCATTGATACGGAAAAGCTGGGGAGGATACTTGGCGTTCCTGTGGTGAAAATGTCGGCAGTAAAGGGTATCGGACTTGATGAGGCGGTGGAAAAGGCTGTATATGCGGCGGGAAAAAAGGCGGCTCCTCCAAAGGCGTTTTCGGCGGGAACGGAAAGGGCGATACTTAATATTGAAAATATGCTGAAAGGTCAAGCGGAGAAAACAAGGTGGTATGCGGCGGCGCTGTTTCAGCGGGACGAAAGGGTTTATGAAAATCTGTCCTTAAAGCAGGACATAAAAGATCAAATCGAAGCCGTTATACGAAAAAGGGAACGGGAATGCGGGGACAGCGCTGACAGCATTATAATAAGCGAACGGTATGATATTGCGGAAAAGGCGGCGGAGCAGTGCGTTTTGAAAACGAAAAAGGAAAGCTCACTTTCGGAAAAGATAGACAGGATAGTTACGGGGAAATTTACGGCGCTGCCTGTGTTTGCCGTTGTGATGGCGGCGGTGTATTTTTTGTCGGCGGGTCCTGTGGGAAGTATGCTGAGTGAGTTTTTCGAGGATACGGTCATAAACGGGGTGATAACGCAACCGCTGAGAGAGCTTCTTATCTACGTTGACTGCGCCGACTGGCTTGTCGGGCTGGTCATCGATGGGATAATGGGAGGAGTGGGGACGGTAGTAGGGTTTTTGCCTCAGCTGGCATTGCTTTTTGTTATGCTGTCGCTCCTTGAAGAATGCGGGTATATGGCGAGAGTCGCTTTCATAATGGACAGGTTTTTCAGGGCGTTCGGACTGTCGGGAAAATCCTTTATTCCTATGCTTATTGCGACGGGGTGCGGAGTTCCCGCCGTGATGTCCTCAAGGACGGTGGACAACGAAAGTCAGCGGAGAATGACAATAATCACGGCTACGTTTATGCCCTGCGGGGCAAAGCTGCCTGTTATCTCAATGATCGCAGGGACTTTTTTCGGCGGAGCGTGGTGGGTAGCTGTGCTGGCGTATTTTACAGGGGCGGCGGCAGTGCTGATATCGGGGCTTATTCTCAAAGGGCTGAAAATTTTCAGGGATAATGACGCGCCGTTTGTTATGGAGCTGCCTGACTATCATTTGCCGAAAGGTAATATTGTTTTCAGAACGGTAAAGGAAAGGTGCGTTTCCTTTGTGAAAAGGGCGGGGACGGTGATACTGCCTGCGTCATGCGTGGTGTGGATTTTGCTGAACGTGGGGTGGAGCGCAGGAGGATTTGCGTTCGTCCGTGAGCCTGCCGACAGCGTTTTACGAAATCTGGGCGAGCTTTTGGCGGCGGGATTTCAGCCGCTGGGGTTCGGGAGCTGGCAGGCGGCTGTTGCGTCTGTTCTGGGGCTGCTGGCAAAGGAAGAACTGGTGGGAGTTTTCGGCGTGCTTGGGGACGCAGGAGAAATCTTTCGCGACAGCCTTTCGGCGTTCTCGTTTATGATGTTCAATCTGCTGTGTATGCCCTGCGTTGCGGCGATGTCGGCAATACGAAAGGAAATGAACAGCTTCTGGTGGACGGGATTTGCTTTGCTGTATCAGACGGTTTTTGCTTATGGGACGGCGCTTTGCATTTATCAGACGGGAATTTTTGTCAGGACGGGAAATATTACCGTGGGGACAATAACGGCGATGCTTACATTTGCGACGGCGGTGATACTGATTCTTTACAGCTACAAAAAATCAAAAAATGAAAAAATAAAGAAAACACTGTTGACAAAAGAGAGAAAGAGAGTATAATATAAGTATAATCTGTTTCGGGGCGGGGTGCAATTCCCCACCGGCAGTAAAGTCTGCGAGCCCGCAAGGGTTGAATCGGTGAAATTCCGATACCGACGGTAAAGTCCGGATGAAAGAACAGAATGTTTTACGTTACATAAAACATTTACGCCCCCGTTTATCGGGGGCTTTACTTTTTCCCAAAAATCATACAGATTATGGAAAGGTGTTATTATGGCTGTTAAAACAGAAAAAACTCAGAGAATGGTAAATTCTCACGTCCGCAAGATAGCCGTTACAGCTATGCTGGCGGCGCTGTCAACGGTGCTGATGTTCCTCAGCTTCCCCGTTCCCACACTGATACCCAGCTTTGTGAAGATGGACTTTTCAGAGCTGCCCGCACTGGTGGCGGCGTTCGTCATTTCCCCCTGGGCGGGGGCGGCGGTGTGCCTTGTGAAAAATCTGATAAATGCGCTTTTCACAACGACAGGCGGTATCGGAGAGGTGTGCAACTTTTTGCTGGGGGGTATGATGGTAGTTCCCGCAGGGCTTATCTACAAGTATAAAAAGACCCGCACGGGGGCGCTGATAGCCTGCCTTACAGGGTGCGTCATAATGGCGGGGGCAAGCATACTGATAAATTATTATATCATTTATCCCGTTTACTTTAATATTTTTGCTCCCGAAGAAGTTATTCTCGATTCTTACAGACTTATAAATCCTAATGTGGGAAATTTATGGGACGCTCTTATCTGGTTCAACGCTCCGTTCACTTTTGTTAAAGGCGTTCTTGTTTCGGCGATAACCTTTGTTATTTACAAGCCGCTTTCAAATGCGCTGAAAAAATTGTGGTAAAACAATCTCCCCTGTCCTGACGGACAGGGGAGATTTTATATGCAGTATAAATTTGTGTCCCAGGCGGGAATATAGGGGTGGTGGCGGAGATACAGACTGTATTTGCCGTTCATTTCCATTATCTTCAAGGGCAAGTCAAGCAGGTCCTCGGTGCGGTGATAGAGGGAGAGGAGCAGTTTCGGCTTGTACGTTGAAATGGTCTTTGCTGCTCCATCAAGGGCCTCGCGCTCGCTTCCCTCCACGTCCAGCTTCATAAACGTGGCGGGAGAGCCGCCAAGGACAGAATCAATGGAAACGGCGGGTATGTCGATGACTTTCCCTCTGCCGTAGGAATTGTCGGCGGAGCTGCTCCTGCTGCCGCTTTTTTGAAATTTCAGCGTGGTGTTTTCATTCCACGCGGCGGCGTTTATTGGGTGGAAAACGCTGCTGTCAAGATGTTCAAGGCGTTTCAGCATTTTTTTGAAGCTGCGGCTGTCAGGCTCAAGAGCGTATATCTGGTTGAACTTTCCGTTTGTTTGACTAAGAAATTTTTCAACAGTGTCGCCGTTATATGCGCCCATATCGACATATATCTCACTGTGGGTGAGGTTTAAAAGGCTGTACGCCTCCTCTTCGGGGGTTTCGCAGGATCTTAGATATTTTATCTGCCCTGTCAGCTTGTAAGTTATTATATCGTCAAGGACTTTTCTTGAAAAATCGTCGGCAAGGAGAGAACGGACCTGCTCCAGCTTATCACGGTTTTCTTCAAGATATTTTTCGTCAAAAAGTCCGCCGCCTGTTACGGGGACGTCGGGAGCGTAAAGCTCGTACCTGCTGTCAAGGTCATAAAGGCGGGAGGTCACTTCGGGAAGGCTGCTGCCAAAGCAGACAACGATGATGAAATCGCTGTATGTTTCTTGTATCTGGGAGAGGGTGTGGACTTTGTAGCCTAAAAAGCTTTGCCCACGAACGAACTCGTCGCTTGCCATAAATGCGGAGGGCTGTATTTCAAGCACTCCGAACACTTTCATTATCTTTTCAGCTCCGTCGCCCATTCCGTACATAACTATGGGCTTGGAGGTCTCTTTCAGCCTTTGCCATACGGTTTTTATCTGCATTTCAGTTTCCTTTATTCTACCGTTACAGATTTTGCCAGATTTCTCGGAGTGTCTATTGAACATTCCCTGTCAAGGGCGGTGTAATAGGCTGTCATTTGCAATGGTACTGCCGTTACAAGGGGCATAAGCAGGTCGTCGGTGTCGGGTATGCGGATAAAGTGGTCGGCAATGTCGGCGGTCACTTCGGCGCTGTCGCGGCAGACGAGGACTACCTTTGCTCCTCTCGCTTTGACTTCCTCAACGTTGGCTATGGTTTTGGCGAAGAGATTTGTCTGAGTAGCTACGGCGATAACGGGCATTTCGTCGTCAATAAGGGAAATTGTGCCATGCTTCAGCTCGCCGCCTGCATAGCTTTCGGAGTGGATATAGCTTATCTCCTTTAGCTTCAGGCTTCCCTCCATACTCAGTGCATAGTCAAGTCCTCTGCCGATGTACAAAAGGCTCACTGCGTTCATCAGCTTTGCGGCTACACGCTGATACTGCTCTTTGCGGTCGATACATTCCTGTATAAGGTCGGGGAGTTGGAGCAGCTTGGCGGTGTAGTCACGGCAGGTTTCCGCCGATATTTTTCCTCTCGCATAGGCAAGGCGGAAAGCGAACATATACATAAATGCGCACTGTACCATATAGGCTTTGGTGGAGCAGACGCTTATCTCAGGTCCCGCAAGGGTCTTGACGGACATCTTCGCCTCGCGGTCGATAGAGCTTCCCGCCACGTTTACTGCCGCCAAGGTGTCAGCCCCTATGCTGTTGCCGAGGCGCAGGGCGGAAAGAGTGTCGGCAGTTTCGCCTGACTGGGAAATGATTATCAGCAGGTCGTCCTTGGTAATTAGGGGGTCGCGGTATTTAAATTCGGAGGCAATGTCAACCGTTACGGGTGTGCGGGCGATCTGCTCGATGACGTACTTCCCTACCATTCCCGCGTGCATTGCGGAGCCGCAGCCGACGATAAACACGTTGCGGTAATTGCGGAGCATTTCGTCGGTAAGCCCACATTCCTCAAAGGAGGGCATTCCGTCGGATATCCTGGGGGTCAGGGTGTTTTTCAAGGCAGCGGGCTGTTCGTGTATCTCTTTCAGCATAAAATGCTCATAGCCGCCCTTCTGCGCGGCGGTGACGTCCCACTGAGCAGTCTGTATCTCCTTTTCTATCACGTTGCCGTGAATGTCGTAGAAGGTGACGCCGTTTTTGTCTATTTCCGCTATCTCTCCCGCTTCGGGGAGGTAGTAATTTTTTGTGTATTCAAGTATCGCGGTCATATCCGAGGCGATGAACATTTCGCCCTCGCCTATGCCGACTATCAGCGGGCTTTCCTTGCGGACGGCGTATATCTTGTTCTTATGCTCACGGAAGATTATTCCCAGAGAATATGCGCCCTCAAGCTCCGAAACGGTGGCGGCTATGGTTTCCAGCGGATTGCCGTTGTAATGATAGTCAAGCAGTTTTGCGACCGTTTCGGTGTCGGTCTGGCTCTCGAAAGAATAGCCGTTGCCAATTAAAAAATCCTTTATTTTGCGGTAGTTTTCGATTATGCCGTTATGTACTATGCTGACTCTGGCGTTGCCGTGGGGGTGGGCGTTTATGTCAGACGGCTCGCCGTGGGTCGCCCAGCGGGTGTGTCCTATTCCCGCAACTGCTTTAAGCTCACCGTTTTCCAAGAGTCTTGGGACAAGTCCCTCGTCTATCTTGCCTTTTGCTTTTACCGTTTTCAGCTTGTCGCCCTCGAACACGGCGATACCCGCTGAGTCGTAACCCCTGTATTCCAGGTTTTTAAGAGAATGTACAAGTATCTGTTGGCAGGCTTTGTCGCCTACATATCCTACTATTCCGCACATGGTGTTTCTTCCTTTCATCAGTTTGTTTCTATTTTACTGAAAAAATCTGTCAGTTATGTTCAGATATATGATTAAGTATAACACATATGAGGGAAAAAGTCCAGTGGAAAAAGCGATTTTATCAGGCGATATTGACTTTTGGAGAGATAAGTGATAACATATTTTTGTAATTTATTCATTTGGAGAGAAAAAATGGACAAGCTGAAAACGCTTAAAGATATATTCGGTCATTCATATTTCCGTGCGGGGCAGGAGCAGGCGGTGGACTGTCTGCTGTCGGGACGGGATCTGCTTGCGGTTATGCCGACGGGTGCGGGAAAATCGGTCTGCTATCAGCTCCCCGCTGTGATGAGGGATGGGATAACGCTGGTGGTTTCCCCGCTAATCTCGCTTATGCAGGATCAGGCGCTGTCGCTTACGCAAAACGGTGTGGCGGCGGCGTTTCTGAACAGTTCCCTTTCCCACTCGGAATTTATGATGACGTTGCAAATGGCGGAGCAGGGAGCGTACAAAATACTGTTCGTTGCGCCTGAAAGGCTTGAAACGGAGACGTTCAGACGATTTGCGGCGGGGAGCGATATCGCTATGGTCATAGTTGACGAGGCGCACTGTGTAAGCCAGTGGGGGCAGGATTTCAGACCCAGCTACCTGAAAATCCCGGATTTTATAAATTCACTGGCAAAGCGCCCTGTGGTGGGAGCGTTCACCGCTACTGCCACCGAAAAGGTGAGGGAGGACATAAAGGAAAAGCTGAGACTGAAAGAGCCGATGGAGATAGTCACAGGCTTTGACAGACCTAATCTTTATTTTGAAGTTATAAAGACGGACACGAAAAGCAAGCCCGCTTTACTGGCGGAGCTTCTGAAAAAATTCGACGGGAAAAGCGGGATAGTTTACTGCTCCACAAGAAAACAGACGGAGCAGACCCTGGAGATATGCAGGGAAAACGGCGTTCCCGCCGCAATGTATCATGCGGGAATGTCCGACGCAGACAGGAGCAGAAATCAGGACGATTTCATCTTTGACAGGAT
The DNA here is from genome assembly GCA_947630175.1 of uncultured Ruminiclostridium sp. GTDB lineage: Bacteria > Bacillota > Clostridia > Oscillospirales > Ruminococcaceae > Ruminiclostridium_E. The sequence goes on from CANRGJ010000004.1 coordinate 167,879, forward strand.
AAGGGTCATTACCGCCACCAACGCTTTTGGAATGGGCATTGACAAGTCCAACGTGGGATTTGTGATACACTACAATATGCCGAAAAGCCCCGAGGCTTACTATCAGGAGGCGGGACGGGCTGGGCGTGACGGAACCGCGGCGGACTGCGTACTGCTTTACAGTCCCGCAGACGTGAATACGGCAAGGTATTTTATCGACCACGCTGAGGGGGAGGGGCTTACCGAGACGGAATTCAGGGAGTTCCAAAGGCAGGAAAAAAGACGGCTGAACGCTATGGTGGACTACTGCACCACTACGAAGTGTCTGAGGGAGTTCCTCCTCGCTTATTTCGGGGAGAAATGCACGAGCTGCTCGGGCTGTTCAAACTGCGGGACGGAGCTTGTGGAAAAGGATATAACCGATCCTGCAAGGAGGATAATAAGCTGTGTGTTCAGACTTCAGCAGAGAGGTTTTCACTACGGCTGGGCTATGATAAGCGCAGTGCTTATGGGAAGCAAGGGAGAAAAGGTTTTGCGTATGGGGCTGGACAGTCTTTCCACCTACGGGATAATGTCGGAATATCACAGGAAGGATATTCGGGATATGATAGATATGCTGGTGAACGACGGGTACCTTGGCAGGACGGACGACGAATATCGGCTGATATACATAACCAAAAAGGGGCACAAGGCGGTCACAAGCGGGGAAGCCATAACTGTAAAAACAAGAGAAACAGTCAAGCTGAGAAAGCCTGATAAAAAGAGGGAGATCAAGAGCTACGACGAGGGGCTGTATCAGCGGCTGAAGGAGCTTAGGGCGATAGTTGCCAAAAGGAACAGGATACCCGCATATATGGTATTTACTAACGCCGCCCTTGAGGATATGGCGGAGAAAAAGCCGTCAGACGAGTATGAGTTTTTGCAGGTGAACGGAGTTGGCGCAGCAAAGCTGACAATGTACGGGCGGGAGTTCATAGACGAAATAAACGATTATGAAAATTTCAAGGAGTAATTATGAATATTCAGATATTCGGCACGAAAAAGTGCTTTGATACCAAAAAAGCGCAGAGATTTTTCAAGGAAAGAGGGATAAAGTTCCAGTTCATCGACCTTAACGAAAAGGCGATGAGCAAGGGAGAATTCAATTCGATATGCTCCGCTTTGGGAGGACTTGAAAAGGTGATAAACACCGAGGCGGAGGAATATTTTCAGGCAAAGTATTTGCTTGACGAGGCGAGGACAGAGAAGATACTTGCCACTCCTTCCCTGTTCAGAACGCCTATCGTAAGGGACGGGAAAAGGGTGACTGCGGGAAACTGTCCCGACGTATGGAAAAAGTGGATAAGCGGGGAAAAATAGGAAAAGCTGTACTGTTGACAAAAAAATTTTTTTGTTGTATAATAATTTTGCGCCTTAATGGGACCGTAAAGGTTTCGACGGGGGCTGTGAAGCTTGCTAAGCATGCAGAGTTCTCCTAAACTCTTTAATAATGGGTAATTTAAAATTAAACGCAGATTATAGATCTGAACTCGTAGCTGCTTAATTGCGGCTGCCGTCCTGCCGGGGAGTACTGCGGCCCCGGTTCGGGCGTCACTAAGCAGTGAACGTCTGCGGTAAGAGCCTTGTAACCTCAGATGTATCAAAGGGCTGCCGATTCGCTGTCCCGTCTGTCGGAAAGCGATGAGGGAGATTTTAAAGGCTGACTAAGCATGTAGAAAGGTGAGTGGAGTGGCTTTCGGACGCGAGTTCGACTCTCGCCGGTTCCACCAAACGAGAGCAAGGCGAACTTTGAGAGTTCGTTTAAGTTCTTCTTTGCTCCACCACCAGCGTGACGCTGGACACAGCACGCTCCCAGATAACGGGAGCGTGTTTTTTATGTTCATCACCAAAAATCTTTTTGGTCGCAATATCACATCAGCGTGACGCTGGACACAGCATGCTCCCAAATAACGGAGTGTGTTTTTATTATGTTCTGCTTATTTAGTATCATTTTGACAACCAATGAATAAGCGGGTGAAACGTTTTACCTTATATTTTTTAAAATTCCTTTTTGCTATTGACAAATTCTTCCCAAAATGCTAAAATACTCATATAATCAAAAGGCTGTGAAAAGAATCACAATGCCTGGACATTTTCAGAGAGAGGGCGGTTGGTGAAAGCTCTCATTGTTCTGCGTTTGCCCATCTTTGAGCCTCCGCCGAAATAAGGCGTGACGGATGCTCCCGTTAAAGAGTAAATGCGGCGTTTGCCGCTGTAAGTGCGGTTTTACCGAAAACAGGTGGTACCACGGACTGAAAGTTCGCCCTGAGCAGTTTTGCTTGGGGCTTATATTTTTTTGAAAGGAAAAATGCTATGAAACTGGAAAAACTGGTCGGCGACCGATTCAAGGAAAGACCCTCCGACTGTCAGACGGACAGTCACGCCCTTATGGTAAGGGGCGGGTATATGAAATATGTGGCAAACGGTATTTACTCCTCGTATATGCCTTTGCGCCGCATTACAAGAAAAATTGAGCAAATAATCCGTGAGGAAATGGACAGGATAGACGGGCAGGAGGTGCAATTCCCTGTTGCTATGCCCGCTTCGCTGTGGGAGGAATCGGGAAGGTACACTTCCGTGGGAAAGGAGCTGCTGCGCTTTACCGACAGGAACGGCAGTCAGATGGTTCTGGGTATGACCCACGAGGAGGCGGCTGTCCAGCTTGTGCGTGATTACGGGCAAAGCTACGGAAAATACCCCTTTATGATATATCAGATACAGACGAAATTCCGTGACGAGGCGCGTCCCAGAGCAGGGCTTATCAGAGTGCGGGAATTTACCATGAAGGACGGATATTCCTTCCACACCTCTCAGGAGGATCTGGAGCAGTATTACGCAAAATGTCACAAGGCGTATGAAAATATTTTCCGCAGAACGGGTGTTCCCGAAGTTATTTCTGTTCTGTCAGACTCAGGTATGATGGGGGGAAATATCTCTCACGAATTTATGCTGCTCACGCCTATCGGTGAGGACAGCATAGCTATCTGTCAGGAATGTGGGTACAGCGCCAATATGGAGGCGGCTGAATGTCTGTACGATAACAGGGATAATTCCGAGGCGGAGGCTCTTACCAAAAAGGCTACTCCCAACGTTAAATCTATCGAAGAGGTTTGCGGATTTCTGGGAAGCTCCGCTGAAAAAAGCTGCAAAGCGGTGGTTTATCAGAAGAACGAGGACGACGCTTATGTTATCGTGTTCCTGAGAGGAGATCTGGACGTAAACGAAACGAAGCTGCGCAACTTTGTGGGCGGCGAGCTGCACCCTGCAATTATCACCGAGGAATCGGGAATTTGCGCAGGCTTTATCGGTCCTGTGGGGCTGAACGTGAAAGCGACTGTGCTTTACGATCGCTCCTTGCAGGGGCAGAAAAATCTTATCTGCGGAGCGAACGAAGTTGACGCTCACTACATGGGATTCTGCCCTGAGCGCGACGCAGACGTAAAGGAATACGGAGATTTTGCAAAGATCGCTGACGGCGGTATCTGCCCTATATGCAAAAAGCACGCAATAAAGGTTTCAAGGGGTATTGAGGTAGGAAATATTTTCCAGCTTGGAACAAAGTACACCAAAACTATGGGAATGACCTATCTTGACGAAAACGGCGAGAGCCACTATCCTATAATGGGCTGTTACGGTATCGGCGTGGGAAGGCTTGCGGCATCGATATGCGAGGCGCACCACGACGATTACGGTCCTATATGGCCTATGCCTATTGCTCCGTGGCAGGTGCATATCTGCGCAGTGCGCGCAGATGACGCCGAGGTAAAAAAGACCGCAGATGAGCTTTACGAAAAGCTGGAGAATATGGGTGCAGAGGTTATGTATGACGACAGAGACGTGAGCGCAGGAGTTATGTTCTCAGACGCAGACCTGCTGGGTATTCCTGTCAGGGCAGTTGTAAGTCCCAGAAATCTTAAAGAAAACTGCTGTGAAATATCCGCAAGGGATAAGAGTTTCAGCATAAAAGTTCCTGTAAATGAGGCGGCGGAAAAGATAATGGAGCTTATAAAAGAGTTGATGGAGAAATATAACTGAGGGTTATAATAATGTAAGGAGCAGACGTTTTTGTCTGTTCCATTTTGTTATGATTTTTTCAACGCTAAAAATTTATTTGAAATTTTTTGACAAATTCTGTTGACAAAGAGGGGGAGTTGTGATATAATCATTTAGGTCGCTGATATAGCTCAGGTGGTAGAGCGCATCCTTGGTAAGGATGAGGTCATCAGTTCGAATCTGATTATCAGCTCCAAATGCTCCTCTGTATGAGGGGCATTTTTTAATATAAATTTTATATAATAGAAATTATCTTGTATTATAATCAGGCTTGAAAGCCTGATTTTTTTAAATGAGAGTTTTTTTCAGATAATCCCCGTGGATATAATCGCCGCTGTCAAGGCGGTAATAGCCTGTGTCGGTCACGGCGGTGACGACTACTTCCTGGTCAAGGCTGTATCTGCTCACCTTTTTGCTCCCTTCGATGGCGTAAATGCGGCTGTAAACGCCGTCTGCGCTTACATACATTTTTCCCACGGCGGAATTTTCTTTCCAGAGAACGGTCTTATCCTCGGGCGCTATGCTGTTTTCGGAGGAAAAAGCATTTACGTATGTGAACACGGTTTGATTTTCGGTGTTTTCCGACGGCTCGGCGCTTTCGTTCACGGTCTGGGGCTGCTCCGACGCTGATAAGTCGGGCTGTTTTACGGGTATCAGCGTTACGATAAGCAATACCATTGCTGCTATAAATACGGCTTTCTTGTTCATATCATTCGTCCTTTCTGCTTTGCGCTTATCCTTACGCCTATATTATATTTATTTTTTCAAATCAAGTCAATAGTTATCAGACCGATAAAAGGGACACTGTATTATCGGTACTTTTTATTGTATTGAAAAGCACAAATTCCCCCGAAAACGGGGGAATTTGTGCAGGAACACTTCCTGTGGGTGCAAAGCACGCACTTGTTATATGAAAGTGAAGGAAAGCGTTTTCAGAGTATTATGCAGATAAGTCCGCCGCAACCGTCGTTGATTATGCGCTGAATGGTTTCCTGGAGCTTTTGCCTTGCGTCGACGGGCATACGGTACAGTTTGTTGTGAAGTCCCTCGGTAACAAGCTCGTGGAGAGATTTGCCGAAGATGTTGCTTTCCCATATCTTAGTGGGATTTTCCTCAAATTCTTTCAGAAGGTAGCGCACAAGCTCCTCGCTCTGACGCTCAGTGCCGACTATTGGGGAGATCTCCGTGTTTATCTTGGCGCTCATCATGTGGATAGAGGTGGATTCTGCTCTCAGCCTTATGCCGTATTTTCCGCCCTGCTTTACTATCTCGGGTTCTTCAAGGGTCAATTCGTCAAGGCTGGGCATTACAATGCCGTAGCCTGTCGCCTCTACCTCGTCAAGGGCGCTCTTTACCTTTTCATACTTCTTCTTTATTCCTGCAAGCTCTATCATACAGGGCATAAGGTCGCTTTCGTCTTTGATGTCAAGTCCTGTGGTCTCGCCCAGAACACGGTAGAACAGGTCGTTGGAAAGCTCCGCCTTGACATAGCCTGCTCCGCTGCCCAGATCTACCTTTTCGACGTTGCAGTCGGTAATGTATTCGCTTTCGGAAAGGCGGCAGCTTACGTTCTTTATTTCACCGATGTTGGAAATGTCGGCGGCGGCACTTTTCAGTGCGCTGAAGATCTCCGTTTTGAGCCAGTGCCCACGTTCAAGGGCGGTGAGCCATTTGGGTATTTTTATGTTTATTTCTTTTACAGGGAATTGCAAAAGCACCTCGGACAACAGATTTTTTATGGTGCTTTCATCTACCTCAAGGCAGTTCAGGGGAATGACGGGCTTTTCATATTTCTCGGACAGTTCTGCGGCAAGCGCTTTGCTTTCCTGTGAATTTGGGTCCTGACAGTTCAGGACTACAATAAAGGGCTTGTTTATCAGCTTTAGCTCGTCTATTACCCTTTGCTCAGCCTGCTGATATTCCTCTCTGGGTATACCTGTTATACTGCCGTCGGTGGTTATCACAAGACCGATGGTGGAGTGTTCGTTGATGACCTTTTGCGTTCCCACCTCGGCCGCCATATTGAACGGGACTTCGGTGTCGAACCACGGAGTCTTGACCATTCGGGGCATTTCGTTCTCAATGTAGCCGATAGCGCTGGGGATTATGTAGCCCACGCAGTCGATGAGGCGAACGTTCATTGTGACGTTTTCCTCTACTTCTATGGAAATGGCGTCCTCGGGAACGAATTTCGGCTCGGTAGTCATAATGGTCTTGCCCGCAGAGGATTGGGGGAGCTCGTCTATTGCTCTTTCCCTGCGAAACTCATTGCTTATGGAGGGGATAACAAGGGACTGCATAAATTTGCTGATAAAGGTGGATTTGCCCGAACGGACAGGTCCCACAACACCTATATAGATATTTCCGTCCGTTCTTTTGGCTATGCTTTGATATATGGAATTCGTCACTGCTGTTTCCTCCCTTCTCAGACTATGGGAATAAGCAGCAGCTGAGAAGCTGACAGCGTATCCTCGTCAAGCTCGTTTTCTTCTGTTATGGCTGACGGTCTGGTGTTGTATTTTTTCGCTATGGCGAACACTTCTTCGCCCTTGTCGGCGTAGTACATTTTAAGGGCGTATTCGCTGTTCTTTTCTTTGGGCTTGTCGGTATCCACAGCCGCATCTTCTATCACTGAAACGGTTTTTGTTCTGAAAATACAGCCGCTTATCTCGGCGGTTATACGAAGCTCCGCCTGAGCTTCTCCCGTTATGTTGAAGCCCACGTCGGTTATCTGAACGTTGGGCTCGATAATGCAGTTTTCATCTGCGTTTGCGTCACAGGTAAGCTCTACATACTCGCTCTTTTCAATGAACATCGGCGTTCCCGACGGAGAAAGGCGGCCGATAGCCTGAGATACAAGCTGACCTGTAATTATCAAGCTGCCTTCGCTGTCAAAACGCCAGCCTATGCCGTTAAGCTCACAGCGGCAGTCGAATATCTCCTCTATGCCGCCGTCCTTGCATTCGATGACCGTTTTGTAGGTGGCCTGCTTTTTGATATGAGTGGGAGCATATTCTACCTTGACGTCGGCAACTGTGTAGTCGGTGGCATATTCGGTGGAGAAAAGGTCGGTGAGTACCGAAATACTGCTTTCTCTGTTGGCGGTTATCTTGCAGTCGACTGTAAGGTCACAGCCTAACATTCTGTTTTCTCCGCTGTCGCTTGGCTTTATCTCAAGTCCGCAGTCCATTATGCGCAGGTCCACGTTGCAGGTGTAGGTGTCGTCAAGTCCGTCCACGTCGATTATCCTGCTTATGGGAACGGCGGCTTCCATAACCTCGGTGGTGCGGGTGTTTTCGTCCGCTTTTACAAGATAAAGGGCTTTTACCTTTGCCTCTCCCTTTACCACCGCTTTTCCCGCTATTACCTTGACGTCGCTGACCTCGGCGGTGCAGTCGCAGTGGATTATGCCGACTATCCCGCCTCTGCCTGCGCCTGTTTCGATATCTTCCCTTATCACGAACTGACTGCCGCCGCAAAGTCTGTCGCCGCAGTAGCTGAGGGGCTGCGTTTTAGTCTCAAGTCCCTCTGCGCCCGTTATGACGTCAACGGTCCTGGCGGCGCAGGCTCTCACCTTACAGCTGACTGCTCCACGAACGTCAAAGCGCCTGCCGCTTACCGCACGGCAATTGACGTAATCCGTCTTGGCTCTGATGTATACGGAGGCTTTGTCGGAAGCCTTCGTAAGCTCCAGGGTTTTTGAATAGGTGTACTTTTGCTCCACGCAGTTGATGTTCATACCGTCATCGGAAAGATACAGTATCTTGATAAGTACCGCACCGTCGATGAAAAGCTGTGTTCCCGAAATACTGTATGAGGATATCCCGGGAGTGAGACTGCATCTGAGTATTTTGAATATATCAGGGTAGTAATCGGGAAGGACATAGTCAAATTCCACGCCCTGCTCGGTCTGACCGTCATATATCACTTCGTTCAGGAATACAGGCTCTCTGTTCAATTGAAGTTCCATATCTGACCTCCGCTTTCATATTAAGGACAACGCCCTTTTTCAACATCAATATATTCAGCGGCGGGACAGTTTATGACAAGCGTTAAAAAATAAAAGTCCCTGCCGGGAAAAGCAGGGACTTTTATTATAAGAGAGGATCTATGTAAAAACCGTCGGCTGAACGGTTATCTGGCTACTGCTATGCCGTGTACAAAGGTGGTTTTATAATAATTGGTGGTTATATCTACGGATTTTACGGGGATACCGTCCGACATGCTTATCATCATCTGTCCGTCTCCAACGTATATCCCGCCGAAGTCGGGGTTGCCGCTGTTCTCCATGCAAAAGAACACCAGATCGCCGGGCTGAAGCTCGTCATAGCCTATCTTGGAGCCTATGCGCGCTATCTCGTGGGTAAGGCGGGGGCAGGCAATTCCGTTCTGTGTAAGAACGTAGTAAATAAGTCCCGAATTGTCAAAGCCGTCTTCGGGAGACGCTCCGCCAAACTTGAACTCGTTTCCCGCAAGTGATTTTGCAAGTCCGACTATGGAATTTGCCTTTTCAGCGGGAGCAAGCGCCTTTCCGTCGGAGGGAGTGTCCTCCTTGTCCTTGGTGACTAACGGAGTGGTCTCGGTCTCAGGGGATTTGTCGGGGATAGAAGGCGTCGTTTCGGCAGACGTATTGTCAGGCTCAGGGTCTTCTGTCTCGGGAGTAGTTGCGTCGTCCTCCTGAGAATCAGGCGTAGATGAGCTTGACTGGGGAGTTTGTTCTTCTGCCGGAGTTTTCTCTTCCTCTTTATCGGGGGAAGACGAGGAAGAGCTGCTTGAGCTATTGGAGCTGCCTGAATCGCTGCCGTTGGCAGGTTCTTTGTTTTCAGAGCAGGCTGTAAGCTGGCAAGCCAGAATAAAGGTCAATACAATAGATAAAAATTTAACAGCAGTCTTTTTCATAATTTTTCTCCTTTTCAACAATGATGCTTGTTTTATAAAAAGGTGAAATATGTCATATTGCCGCGCGCTTGCAATCTACTTATTTTTTCCTTTCTCTGATTATATAATACCACATTTTCGGCAATAGTCAATTACAAAACGGTTACAATTCAGTTACAATTTGGTTACAAATTGTTACAAAACGGTAACAAAAAGTAACCTTGTCTGAACTGCTTGAATAAAGACAAAAAACAAAGGCGGACGCAAATTACGTCCGCTTTTCGTGTTCCGTTTATTTTTTCAGTTAAGCTGAAGAGTGGTTACCTTCCACGCTCCGTCTATGTTTACAAGATAAACCGTGTAATCGGCGGCGGAGTGGCGCTCGCCGTTGTCGGTCTGGACGCCGTATAAAACGTGGTCGTATTTTATCCTGACAGAGGCGCAGGTGTCGCTGTAAAACAGCGGGTCGCCCATTTCAATATCGAGAAAATCATAGTCCGTGTGATAATTGTGCCATTGGTTCTCAAAGAAGTATAACTCGGTATAGAGGGGCATATCAGGCGCAAGGTAATTCGCCACATTGTAGAAGGTGCCGTCACCGAGGATATACTCGGAGTAGGCTTTTGAGAAATCAAGGGCAAGCTGCGAAAGCTCCTCGTTTTTTGTGTGGGACATCACATACTTGTCCCCGTCTTTTTTGAGAGTGTTGCCATAAGCGTCCTTGACGGTAACTTCGGGAGGAGCGATAAAGCCGTCCACCGTATACGTTACGTCGCATATTTTTCCCTCGAAATAGCCCTGAAAATTTTCGGTTTCGGGATAAGGCTCGCCTTTGGAAGTGATGTATTTTTCGTCCACCTTTTTGTTTCCAAAGTAGAGGACGGCGTTTGAGGGTATCGTCACGGAATATGAGGATACTCTAACCTTGCCGAACTGTACGCCTGAGACCTCGTATTCGTGCATACCGAAGCCTGCCTCCTCCTCGCAGGGAGTGACTGTGGCTCTGGCTACCGTCTTGTCGTTTATGGTTATGTCGTAGACGGTTTTTTCAGCGCTGCTTTCCTTGCCGTTGCGGCTGTATGAAGCCTCGCCGTTCATCATCTCGTTGATATAACTGTCCAGCACGGATTCATCTTCAAATTCATTAAAGGTGACGTTTATTGCTCCGTCGGGGACAGTTGAAAAGGTTCTGACGTATTCGATTATGGCGTTTTCGGGCTGGCATCTTTCGTATACTTCAAGAAAGCTCCAAAGCACCGTAAGCACATATATGACGATACCGACGGCGGCAAGAGTTAAAAGGATATAAATTATTCTGAAGGCTATGGTGCCTTTTGTCGCTTTGCCCATTTTTTACTGACCTCTTACAAGAAACGTAGTACACATTCTCCTCAAGCCGATAACGCTGGCGTTGGAATTGATATGCTCGCCGTGGAATATCATACTGGTGGAGGAGCCGCCGTCAAGGTTATATGCGTTTACTGCGCCGAATTTCAGCATTACGTCCTGTTCGTCAACGTAGCTTGCGCCAAGGCTGCTGGTCTGACGCCCGTCTATGGCAAGCAGGAGCATAGCTCCGTCCGCCCGCTGTCCTATTGCTGTGCGCGGGTTAAGTCCGCCGCCTGTTCCAAGAGAGGGAGTGGGGACATTGTCCACTATAAGGGTAGGACCGTATTTCGCGGCGTTGGTTATTCCCATATCAACCGCCTGCTGTACTGTAAAGGTGCCGACTATCAGCTTGCCCTCCTTTGTTATGCCGCAGCATTCCCAGAGGGTATTCATGGGAGTTCCCCAGAGGACTTGTCCTTCCGATATTACTATTCCCCAGGGCTCGCCGCCTGTCATATGCCCCGGACGGTCGTCCCAGCCGCCGCCGTTTATTCCCGCAACTACGCCGTCGTAGCTGGCGTATATCTCGTCTATCGTCCTGCCGTACTGGTCGATGCCGAAAGGCCCCGATACTCCCACAAAGACTCTTGTGGGGTCGTAAACTATCATCATCTTTCCTCTGAAGGTAGGACCTGTTATCTCAACTATGTCTATGCCGTCGTGGTCGGGGTCTACCTCCTGATCTTCAGTGCCGGGGATTATATTTTTGTTTGAAGTATTGTTTTCATCATCGCTGAACGGGTCGTCGTTCCCGCTGTTGTTCGGGTCGCCGCCTATCACAACAAGGTCGGTGTCGGAAAAGCCGCCTGAGTCCTGCATTTTGTTTGCGGCAAGTATCTCGTCCACCTTTTCCTGTCCCAAAAACGAGGTTGCAAGGAATTTTGCGGCGCTGGTCTCCATAACGGATACCACAAACAGATCTCTTGCCCTTTCAGAAGGTCCGTATTCAAGTATCAGGACTGCGCCCAGCGTTCCTCCCACGGCTACTGCCAAGGCGGTGAACAGCGAGAGAACACACCTTAACACTATTCTTCTCACCTTGTGGGTCTTGGGCTGTTCGGGGCGGTTCTGATAGCCTTTCTTTTTTCTTTTTTTCCTTGATACAAGAACGCTGTCTATATCAGGCATAATTTTCTCTCCTTTTAATTTTTCTCATCCTTGAATACCCACTCTCTTTGCACCGCAAAGCAGATGAAAAACAAGATTACGTCCACTATCATTTTAAATACGGTCTGGAGCAGGCTTTGTCCCGTGGAGGTGACAAGGGAGATAAGATATACGAGTCCGTAGGAGACGAACGCCTGACATATGCACAAAATGTAATACTTTATAAGAGAATTCCCCACGTTTGACTTGCTTTTGAACACGCCTTTCCTGTTTACCGTGTAATTTACGGCGGAGGAAACGACCCTTGCGGCGGCAGTTGCGGCGAATATCCTCGCCCAGTCCTCAAGATTTTCGGGAAGGAAAAGATTCAGCAGGGTGAAAATAATAAGGTCGATAAGCGCCGCACTGAGGGAGCTTAATATGTACTTGAATATAACGGCGTAGATCTTTACGGAATCACGGAAATAGCGAAAGTGTGAGGAGCTGTTGTTGTCGATGTAAATGGTCTCTATGGGGTGTTCCTCAAAGGGCAGGTCTGCTTTTTTCATTTCGAGCAGCATATTGGTCTCGTACTCAAATCTTTCTCCGCTTGTTTTGATAAGGGTGGGAAGATAGGAGGCGGGGAGGGCGCGAAGCCCCGTCTGGGTGTCGGTTATCTTTATGCCGCACGCCGTTCTGAAAACAAAGGCGGTTATGTTATTGCCTGCTCTGCTTTTAAAGGGGACATTGCCGCTTTTGAAATTTCTGGCGCCGAATACCGCCTTGCCGCTTTTTTCCATTTGCTCGGCGCAGGCTCGTATGTCCTTGCAGCTATGCTGAAGGTCGTCGTCAACGGTAACTACTCCCGCTTTGTCGGGGCGGTTTTCCAGAAAATATTCAAAGCCTGTTTTCAAGGCTCTTCCCTTTCCCATATTCTTTTCGTGAGAAAGAATAGTTATGCAGGGACGGCGCTTTACTTCCTCGAAAATTTCAGCGCAGCGCTGTTCGCTGCCGTCGTTTATTATGATAATGTCATCAAAGCCCGCAAGGGAAAGCTGTTCCACCGTCTTGAGCAGCTTGTCCGAGGGGTTGTAGCTTGGAAGAATGACCGAGACCATAAATCCTGTTCCTTTTTATATAAATAAAATAATTTCTACGCTATTGATTATTATATCATTTGATAAATATAATTTCAATTACAAAACGGTTACAAATTATTACAAAAAGGTAACAGAAATAAAAAAAGCGGCGTTAGCCGCACTGACATAGGAAAACACAGGTTTTCACAGAAAATCGCAAAGCGTCGCAGACTTGCGCAAAAGCGGCAGATACGAGGAAACGTTCCGCAGCAATCCTGACGGATTGCAAGGGGCGTTGACGAAGTAGATGTCGTTTTTGCGGTAAAGTCTGCGGCTGTGTTTTCTTATGGCAGGGCGGCTTTTGCCGCTTTTTTTATAGATATAATTACTTGATCAGTCTGAATTTGCCGATAACGGGAAGCTCCTTAGCCTTGCCGGTAGCTGCGTTTACGATACCGAGTATCATAAGCGCCAGCGTGCACGCGCTCAGCAGGAAAGTGATGATTCCGCCGATGATAGGACCTGCAATGGGAATAAACGCCAGAATGACTGCAAGTATTCCTCCGACAATGCCGACGATAATGTCAACGATGAAAAGGATCAAGCCCTGATTGGTGTGGAAACGAGCGTAGGGAGACTGAGGTGCTGCCAGCAGGGGAATGAGAAAAAGTATTCCTATGTACGCCAGAACTGCCATTACCTTGTTCTGCTGAACGTCGTTGGGGTCGTACTGTCCCGAATAATCAGCGCCCTGCATATTTGCGGGGATAGGATTAGGAATGGGATTGGGGTTTGCATTATTGGCTGCGTTCTGCTGCGCTCCGCATGCAGGACATACAGCAGCGTTGTCGTCAATTTGTGCGCCGCACTTATTGCAAAAAGCCATTTGATAGATCCTCCTTAAAAATCAACGTATTTATGAAGCCGCGCTTCACTTGTACATTCTGTAAATATTATACTATTATATGACAAAAAAATCAATAGTTTTTTTAAAATTAGCACAAATATATTTTACTTTACGGATAATTTTCTCTCCATACTGTCAGGGTTGTATGCCGCTTTAAGTGCAGTGTCCGAAGTGATTATGCCCTTTTTGTACAAGTCGAGAAGATAATTGTCCATACTTATCATTCCCTCGTCGGCAAAGCTGTTTATGGCGTTGTCTATCTGGTGTATCTTGGATTCTCTTATCATATTGCGGACGGCGTTGTTGCAGTGCATTATCTCAAAGGCAGGAACAAGACGTCCGTCAACGGAGGGAACGAGCTGCTGGCTTATTACGGTCTGGAGGAGTTGAGAAAGCTGAACTCTTATTTGCTGCTGCTGGCTGGGCGGGAATACGTCGATAACACGGTCTATCGTGTTTGCGGCGCCCATAGAGTGAAGGGTGGAAATAACAAGATGTCCCGTTTCAGCGGCGGTCATAGCGGTGCTTATGGTCTCAAAGTCACGCATTTCACCTACGAGAATAACGTCGGGAGATTGTCTGAGGCTTGCTCTCAAGGCAGGAACGTAGCCCTCGGTGTCGGCGAACACTTCACGCTGGCTGATAACGCTCTTTTTATTTCTGTGAAGATATTCGATAGGGTCTTCAAGGGTGATTATGTGAGCGTTTCTGGTCTTGTTTATCCTGTCGATAACGCAGGCGAGAGTTGTGGATTTTCCGCCGCCCGCAGGTCCTGTCACAAGGACAAGTCCCTTGGTCTTTTCGGCTATGCACATTACGTCCTCGTGAATGGAAAGCTCCTCACAATTTGGAATATCAAAGGCGACAAGACGAATCACCGCCGCCATTGAGCCCCTTTGCTTGTAGGCGCTGATACGAAAGCGGGAAAGTCCCTTTACCGAAACGGAAAAGTCGTCGTCTCCCGTTTCCTTGAATTTTCCTATATCTCGGTCCGCCAGCTTGTATGCGTCGGTGATGAGCTGCTCGGATACGTCGGGGAGAACCACCTCGTCGGACTGAGGCTGTATCACGCCGTTCAGCTTATACGAAACGGGAAGCCCAGATATGATAAAAATGTCGCTTGCCTGCTTATCAACAGCTTCCTTTAACAGCTTGTTAAGTTCCATTGTAGTTCCTCTTTTCTGCTATATAAATTTTTATTATCTTCTTATTTTACGTCAACGGCGATGAGCCGTCCCATATGCCTATGCCGTCGTCGATGATGATCTCTTCGCCTGTGGAAACTATGCTTTGGGCGGAAATTTTCAGTTTTCCGTCCGCAGACTGTATAACCGTTTTAAGAGAACGGCGGTCGTCGATCTCAACGGAAAAGCTGAACTCTGTCACGTTCGGGTCGGAGGAAAGCTCCTGCTGCGCTCCGCACTGAACGGCAAGAGAAATTATCTGCTGAGGGTCGGTGACGCCCTCCAATGCCTGCTGAAGCTCGGCGCATTTTTCCGCCGCCGCTTTCTCCGCCGCATAATAATCGGAGGTTACCTTTGCCGTTCGGTTCACCGTCCCAAGCTCGTTTCTTGCGGAAACAAGGGTGAGAACGGAAAAGACCGTCAAGGTCAGCACTATGAAAATTATCAGAATAAGCGAACCGCCTATTCCCGATGAATGTCTGTTCTGTTTGACCACTGTGTATTTCCTTTCGCTAAAAAGCGTAGTACGCCGAATCCACCGTGTATATAAGCTTATTGTCAGAAGCTCTGAAAACCTCCACCTTGTAGCCTGTAAGTCCGTTTTCAGACGGGGATAAGGTCATTGTGGCGGAATAAGCGGCGCTTTCGCTGTCGGAAGCCGCAAGTCCGCTGTCGTAATATTTTGTGGAATCGCTTCCCTGCCCGCCTTTGATAAGCTCCGCCTCGTTCTGTGCGATTATAAGGGCGTTGCTCATATCTCTGCTTTGCGATATGTCAGACCACGCCGCCGCTATTATTGCGGCGCACACGCAGGCGCAGACGGAAAATATGAGGAAAGCTATCATAAGCTCCATAAGAAAAAGACTTGAACGTCCGCTGTTTCTCATCGGGTCATTCTCCTGAGATAGTATTCACGTAAACTGTGGTGAGCTTTCCTGATATATCGGTAAGCTCAATTTTTATAAGTTCTCCCTCTCTTGAAAAGGCAAGCTCGTTCGCTTTTGTAAGCTCCCAGCCCGCCGAGGGGTCCATAGTGTCCGCCACCTCGTCGCCGCAGGTAAGCTCTCTCACCGAGCCGCCGTATTGGTAAATGTAGGTGGTGTAGCCCTCGCCGCCGAAATTATCCTTTATAAGCAGTGCACTTTTTCCGCCAAATTCGCCTGCCTGCACCTTGCCGCTTTCGTTGTTTGAGCGTATTTTCGCTGTGATGTAATTGACGCAGGTCTGCTTATTGAAGCGTTCGTCCATTTGCTCAGCGGCATTTTTATATGCAAGGGCGCCGCTGGCGCTGACAAATAAGGCGGAGGCAACGAATACCGCAAAAAGTATCAGTACAAAAATTTTATCAACAGAATGCAGGCTTTTTCCGTTCAATTTGTCACCTGCTTTCTCATAACAAATATCTGGGGCATTATGTTATCGGCAAAAATGCTGTAATCCACAACATAATCATCGCTGACGTACAGCCCGTAATTTTCCTTTAGATATTCTATGCTTTCGGGATAACGTCCCTCCTCGGCGTAACAGCTCATAACGGCGCGCCTTATGTTAGTTTCCGTTATGGAAAGGCTTTCGCTGTCGGCGGTGTTTTCCACGTCAAGAAACAGATATATTGCAATTGCAAGAATAAGTATAAAAACGATCATGACAGGAAGGTACCTGACTATAACAGGCATTTTTTTCTTTTTTTCCATTCAGGCACGCTCCTTTCACAAAATTTTGGGTAAATTCATATTGCGGTTATAACGGACAGCATAGGTATCATAACCGAGAAAAGCACAAATCCCACAATAAGGGACATTATGATGACCAAGGCGGGCTCTACCCTGCTGATCTTTTCATCTATCGCATTGTTCACCTGCGCGGCGTACTCGTCAGCTATCTTCCTCATAGCCTCGTCGGTCTTGCCTGTTCTGAAGCTGACGGCAAGGCGTCTTGCGCCTGCGGGGTCAAGTATGCCCGAACGCTGAATGGCTTTGTCAAAGCTCATTCCCTCTTTCATATCGTTCTGGCAGGCGGTTATTCTGGCGGCGGTGTCGGCACCGCACAGCTTTTTGGACATACTGAGAGAATCGTCTATATCCATTCCGCTGGAAATCGTCATTGACATTGCGGAGGCAAAGACGGAGGAGGACATTTTGCGGCGCAGCTTTCGCCCCTGGAAAAAGGCGACTATTCCGCCGTGAGTTGCGGGGAGCTTGTACAAAATGAACACGATCGCCGCAAGTATTGCCGCTGCCGCAGCGATAAACACGGCGTAGGTGCGGATAACGGAGCCGATATTCATTAAAGCAGTGGCGGCGGCGGACATAGATACTCCCAGCTGTCTGAACACGTCGTTGAAAATGGGGAGGACCTGAGTCAACAGTACCACTACTATCACTATCAGAATGACAAGCAGGATAACAGGAAAGGCTACGGCGTTCTTTATGTTTTCGGAAATTTCGTTCTGCCTTGCGTAATAAACGGAAAGCCCCTTCAGGACGGAATCAAGGCGTCCCGTCTGTTCGCCTATCTCCACCATTTCCTCAACGTAAGTGGGAAAGCCGCCAACTGCCTTTAAAGCGTCGGCAAAGCCGCCGCCATTGTTTGTTTCTTCAAGAAGGCGATTTATGACAGGGTCTTCCCTGCCGTCTTCTATCATCATATAAAGTCCGTCGTTTATCGTGACGCCTGCGCTTACCGCCTGCGCCAGTTCTCCGCAAAGCGCAGATATATATGCGGAGTCGATTTTTGTTTTACCCATTGTTGTTCCTCTCAATAAACATACTTGGTAGTATAATTGCTTCCGTCGCCTATATATTGCATAATGCTCGGGTCGGATTTTGAAGATGCGGCAAAGGTGGGATCCATTCTGTGCCATGAAGAGCCGTCAAAGTATATCACGTTGTATACCCAGCCCACGTCTTTGACGTACACGTTTACCCATGCGTGATAGGTGCTTCCCGCATAGCCTGCGATAAGCTGTGTGGGGACGTTCTGACTTCTCAGCATAGCCGTCATTGCTCCCGCATAATCATAGCAAATTCCCTTTTGAGAATTTATCACCTTGTCTATATCGGGCTCATAGCCGCCTGAAAGCTGTCCGCTGGTGACCTGCTGAGCGAGCGCCTTGTCGTATACCACGTTGTCGACTAACCATGTGTATACTCTGTCCACCTTTTCAAGAGCGTTGGAGGTGCCGCCGCAAAGCTGTGAGGCTTTGTTCACTGCGGGATCGCCATAGGCGTAATCCACGATTTTGCTGGGGCGGAGGAAAGGAGAAAGGGAGTTTGATATATTCACGTCGATAGTTCCCGCCGCCGCCTGAGCGTAGGAATTGCCCGAAATGTTTTCCGCTACAAGTATGCTGTATTTGCCGTTTCCGCCTGTAAGGGGATAGGCGTTGTAGTTTCCGCCGCTGAGGTTGTAGGTCTGTGTCACGCCTTTGGGGTCGGTTATCTGGACCTTGACCTTGGAAACTGTTCCCAGATATTTCGCCATTATATAGCCGTCGTCCGCATTGCTGTAATCAATTATCGCCTTGGCGTTGGCGATAGTCAGCGTTCCGTCAGCGGTGTTTGCGTAAATGGTGGGCTCTGACGGCTCTGCGGGAGGGGGCGGAGGCGCAGTGGTGTGCGTCGTGGTAGTAGTCGTTGTTGTAGTCACAGGCGGTGGAGCTGTGACAGGTCTTGAGGAAGTCGTGCTTGCCGTGGTATTTTCAGTAGTTGAAGTGACGGTCTGCGAATCCTCGGAGGAATCGGAAACGTCGGAAACGTCGGACGTGTCTGACGTTTCGTCTGTCGTATCGGTATCTGTGGGTTCTGTATCGTCTGTCAGTTCAGGCGTGACCGCTGTCGTCTGCGACGTTTCTTCCGTCGTGAGCGAAGGGTCATCTGGACCGGGTGTGTTTGTATTACAGCCCATAAGCGTTACGCAAAGCGCTGTGAAAAGCGCAAGCATTTTTCTTCTGCTCAAGCGATCACCTCCTTTTTATGCCATAATCATATATAAGAAATTTTATCACATTTTATGTGAAATGTCAATATTGCGGAGTTACTTGAAGAAAAACGGCAAGGTTGATTTTTGGCGGGAACGGGTGTATAATTGTTATATCAATATGAAAAGGAAATAAACGTATGAAGATACTTGCAATAGAATCCTCCTGCGACGAGACAGCCTGCGCCGTTGTTGAGGACGGGAGAAAGATCATTTCAAGCGTTGTTGCTACACAGATAGAAGAACACAAGCTGTACGGCGGGGTGGTGCCTGAGATAGCGTCAAGGCGGCACTGTGAAAACATCGTCGGGGTTTGCAGAGAGGCATTGGAGCAGGCGGGAATGAGCCTTGAGGAATGCGACGGGGTGGCGGTCACTTATGCTCCGGGGCTTATCGGGGCGCTTTTAGTGGGGGTAAATTTCGCAAAGGGACTTGCGCTGGCGGCAAAAAAGCCGCTTATCCCAGTTCATCACATAAAGGGGCATATCGCCGCAAACTATATCGCTCACCCTGAGCTTGAGCCGCCTTATATCTGTCTGGTGGCAAGCGGCGGACATTCCCATATCATAAAGGTGAACAGCTACACCGAATTTCAGACTATCGGAAGGACGCTGGACGACGCCGCAGGAGAAGCCTTTGACAAGGCGGCAAGGTCGATGGGATTTCCCTACCCCGGAGGAGTTCACATAGACAGGGCGGCTAAAATGGGGGATCATACAAGATACAAGCTTCCTGTTCCCAAGACGGAAAATCCGTATGATTTCAGCTTTTCGGGGCTGAAAACGTCGGTGATAAACTTAGTTCACAACGCGGAGCAAAAGGGCGAGGAGATCAACGTAAACGACCTTGCCGCGAGCTTTCAGCATACTGTTTGCGAAATTCTCACCTCACGGTTCATCAAAGCGGCGGAGGAAAACGGATATAAGACCGCTGCGCTGGCAGGCGGAGTAGCAGCTAACAGCGGGCTGAGGGAAATGCTGGAGAAAAAAGCGGCTGAAAAAGGAATGACGCTTTATATCCCGCCTGTGTCGCTTTGCGGGGACAATGCCGCTATGATAGGCAGTCAGGGGTATTATGAGTTTTTGGCGGGAAATACGGCGGGAAGCGAGCTGAATGCGGTGGCAAGTCTGAGGTTGTGAAGGTTTTTTAATCAAGTTTGCGGTGAAAGTTCAGAAGCATTACAGGTATGAAAAATACAAATAACAAAAACGGCTGAGCATTTTAACGATGTTCAGCCGTTTTATTCTTCTATCAATTCTATTTTGTACAAGTCATCAAAGGGTATTTTTTCTTCGCCTATGCACAAAAGCCGTGCGGTGGGTTCCGAGGAGATGAGAGCGCCTGTAATGGTGATATATTCTCCCTGATAAAAATAAGTCACCGCAAGGCGGTCGCCTTTTTGTATCAGGTTCAGCTTTTCGTTAAGGGCTTCTGCGTCCTCCTCGGAAAGCTCCTTTTTCGGTATCAGGGAAAGCTCCCTTTCCTGTCTTTCAAGGGCTTTTTCCAGACCTGTTACGGCGGCGAAGGGCGAAAACTGCTTCGCTCGCTCGGAGATCGGCATTGGAAAACGGGGTTTACGTTTCGCCACTTTTATGCCCTCCTATCTGTCTGTTCCTGTCACGGGCGGTAGCCGCTTCCTCCAGATCCATTCCTTTCAGCACGGAATTTTTGCCGTACTTCTTTTTTACTTCAAGCACCGCTTTCTGGAGCTTTTTGCTTCTGTCGGCGTTCGGGTCGTCAAAAATGCTTATCTGTCTTTCGCCGCTGTCGGGGACTATATTGTTGCAACAGATATTAAGGCGGCGGATAAGCAGGCTACTGTCGGTTATGCGGTCGTAAAGCTGGACCGCAGCGGGAATAAGCGTCAGGTCGGAATTTGTGGGGTTGTCCAAGGACGCAGTTCCCTTTGCGGCGGGAACGTGAAGTGAGTTGGAATAGCCTATCTGCAAGGTTAATGACGCTGTCGCCACGTTCTTTTCCACCATTTCAAGGCAGAGCGCGTCAGTCATTTCACGAACAATAAGCCTTGCCTCGTCAAAGGTGTAATCGCGCATAAGCACCTGTCCGCTGGTAAGGCAGTTGGTTTTCGGCTGATAGGCTTTTATGTCGGCTATCGTGACGGGCTCACGCCCCCAGGCGTGGTCGATAAGCAGCTCGGCGTCAATTCCGAACATATGGTAAAGAGCGTCCTCGTCAGTCCTCGCTATGTCGCCCATAGTGAAAATGTAATGCTTTGCAAGAGTTTCCGCCGTTCCTGCTCCCACACGCCAGAAATCAGTTATAGGAGTGTGTTCCCAAAGGGTGTTGCGGTAGCTTTCCTCGTCAAGTATGCCGATAAAATCGGGAGAATGCTTGGCGGTTATGTCAAGGGCTATCTTGGCAAGGTAAAGATTTGTGCCTATGCCGCAGGCGGCTCTTACGCCCACCTCTTCGGTTATCTTGTTCATCAGCATTACCGCCATTTCCTTTGGTGAAAGGTGGTAATGGCGGAGGTAGCTTGTGACGTCCAGAAACGCCTCGTCTATGGAATAAACGTGTATGTCGTCCTTAGAGACGTAACGAAGATATATACCGTAAATGCGGGCGGCGTAATCGATATATTTCTGCATTCTGGGTTCCGCCATAATGTACTGGATATTTTTAGGTATCTCAAAAACACGGCAGCGGTTTCGCACGCCCAAAGCCTTCATTGACGGAGAAACGGCAAGGCAAATGGTTTTATCGGAGCGCTCGGGGTCGGCTACCACAAGATTTGTGGTCATAGGATCAAGTCCACGCTCCACACATTCAACGGAGGCGTAAAATGATTTCAGATCAATGCAAAGATATGCTTTTTCCATTTTACACGCTCCTTTTTATTCAGAATGATATGTACGCTCCGTCAGAGTTCATAACGGGCGCTACGTTCAGCGTAAAGTCACGCCCGCAGATCATTCCGCTGAGAGCAAGGACCTTTTTCACGCTGTTGAAGGCGGTTTCGGGGGTGTTGTTCTCACGGCTGAGATGTCCCAGAGTAATGCTTACCGTTCCGCTTTTCACAAGCTCCCTGCAAAATTCTGCGCAGGCGGGATTTGACAAATGCCCGTGGTCGGAGGCTATCCTTTGCTTCAGATAAGGGGGATAGTGAGGGTTGTTTCTCAGCATTTCAGGCTCGTAATTTGATTCTATAAATACTGTGCGGCAGCCTGTGAGTTCTCTTCTAACCTCGTCGGTGACGTTTCCCAGATCTGTACAATAACCGAGGCTCATATCGGAAAAATCAAAGTGATAGCCGCAGCTCCCATCGCAGTCGTGAGGGGTTGGAAAACTATGTATATCAGCGTCAAATTCCACTGATGAAAGGTCGTCGATGGTGTAAAGAGGGGCGGTGGAGGTGACAAGTGAGTTCCTCACAAGATAATCCAGGGTCGGCTCTGTGGCGAAAATCGGGATATTTGTGGTTTTGGTGAGGGTCAAAAGTCCTTTTGTGTGGTCGCTGTGGCTGTGGGTCACAAGGACGGCTTTTACTGCGCTTACGTCCGTTCCGATGAGGGATAGCCCCTGTCGGAAGGATTTAAAGCTGCAGCCTGTGTCTATCGCTATGCCGCCGCTGCGGGAGCCGATGTACACGCTGTTGCCGCCGCTGGAGCTGCATATGGGAAAAAGCTTCATAGTTCCTCCGTTTACAGTTAAAAATGCCCGACAGCAGGTTGTCCGTAATGACCGCAAACGCTGTCGGGTATTGTGTTTTCTTTTGTTATTTACAGCGCTTTTCTCACGCCGTCGCTGAATACTCGCTTTACTATATCTGCGCCCAACGCTCTCAGCTTTATCTCCATATCCTCGTATCCGCGCTCGATATGGAAAATATCCTCTATCTCGGTAGTTCCCTCTGCGGCAAGTCCCGCAATTATCAGTGCGGCGCCTGCGCGAAGGTCCGACGCTTTTATGGGAGCGCCTGTAAGATGCTCTACGCCCTCTATTATGGCGACCTTGCCGTCAACGGAAATGTCCGCGCCCATACGGCGAAGCTCGTCCACATATCTGAAACGGTTGTCGAACATACTCTCGGTCACAATGCTGGTTCCGTTTGCCATTGTGAGCAAAGCGGTAAGCTGCGGCTGCATATCGGTGGGGAAGCCGGGGTGAGGCATGGTCTTTACCGTTGCTTTTTCATATCTGTCCTGTCCGATAACACGGACGTATTCGTCATGTTCTTCTATAACAACGCCTATTTTGCGGAGCTTTGATGTAATAGGTTCAAGGTGCTTGGGGATTATGTTGTTCACGATAACGTCGCCCTTGGTTGCGGCGGCGGCTATCATATAAGTTCCCGCCTCTATCTGGTCGGGGATTATGGTGTATTCTGTGCCATGAAGGCTGTTCACGCCTCTTATCTTGATGACGTCAGTACCTGCGCCCATTATGTCTGCGCCCATAGAGTTGAGGAAGTTTGCAAGATCAACTATGTGGGGCTCTTTGGCGGCGTTTTCAAGTATCGTAAGTCCTTCCGCTTTGCAGGCGGCGAGCATTGCGTTTATTGTAGCGCCAACAGTGACACGGTCGAAGTATATCTGGGTACCGATAAGTCTGTCGGCTTGTATATCCACAATGCCGTGTTCTATCGTGTAGCTTGCGCCCAAAGCCTTAAAGCATTTCAAATGCTGGTCGATGGGGCGGTCGCCGAGGTCGCATCCTCCCGGCATAGATACTCTCGCTCTGTTGAAGCGGTTGAGCATGGTGCTTAGGAAGTAGTAGCTGGCTCTCATTGAACGTGCCAGCTCGTAGGGCACTACCATATCACGGATATGGGTGCAGTCCACTCTGATGGTGGATTTGTTGATTATCTTCACATCGGCGCCCATTTCAGTGAGTATCTTGAGGTCAATGGAAACATCGTTTATGCTGGGGACATTGTAAAGGGTGCAGGGACCGTCCGCAAGTATGGTCGCGGGAATTATGGCGACTGCCGCATTCTTTGCTCCGCTGATATTGACTGTTCCTGCCAGTCGTTTTCCGCCGTTTATAATAAATTTATCCAATTTTTTTGCCTGCCTCTGTTATTTTTTGAGGAGTAAGCGGGAGATACTGAAAATAAAATGATGAAAACCGTGAAAACAAGCGTTTTCCTGACTCTCCCTGAATAATTTTGCTGAGATTCATCCGTTGTTTTTAGTATGCCGACTTTTTGTCTTTATATTAGCTGTTATATTTTTATATCTGACACACCATCAATTGATTATATCACATTTGCAGAAAAAATGAAAGGATAATTTCAAAAATCTGCATATTCACCAACAAAACATACAAAAATTATGAATTTTTTTATGCATAAGGAATAATCCCGTTTGAGGGCGGGTCATTCGCTCTTTGTTTTGCCGTATTCGGTTATCTCCACGGTATAAATGACTATATCCTCGGAGGGAACGTAGGTTTCCTCGTCTACAACGGGAACGTCCATTATTTCCTCCAACACGTCCATTCCGTCAACGACCTGACCAAAAACGGTGAAAAAGCCACTCATTCCGGGGACTGCGCCGTGTTCCTTCCACGCCTCGATAAGTTCGTCCGGGAAAAGCTGTTCCCCGTCCTTGTTCTTGGGCTCTCTCATAGTTTCGTCGGCGGTCTCGTCAAATTCCACCGTGTTCAATATCATATATCTGCTGTCGCCGTAACCTATGTTTGAGGAAAGGGACAAAAGCGAGCCCTTGAAAGGCCAGAGGTTCGGCGTGTACTCGTTTTCGATAAGCTGTCCGTCATTGGTGGCACCGCTGGAGCCGTCCTCCTTGGAGGAGCCTGTGGCGGCGTAGCTGTGCTGATATACCACATATACCTTCGTGTTGTCGTAATAGCCGTCGTTTGCACGGTTTACGAAGTTATCGACCGTTTTGGGCGCATATTCGGGATAAAGCACGGCGGTCATATCGCCCTTTGAGGTCTTTATAACAGCGGCGAGCCTGTCGTCCTCGGGTTCTTCAAGCTGGACAAGCTCCATCTGGGAAAAATCATAATCCAGCGCTCTGCTTGTGTATGCCTGGGGAAAGAGCGAACAGCCGCTGAGCAGGACTGCCGACGCGATAAAAGGCAAAATAATTCGTTTTTTCAAAATCTTTTCCAATTCCTTTATTTTTTATTTGATATTGTAATTATTATAACTTTCAAAAATGCAAAAGTCAATAGCAAAAAGGTTACAATTCGGTAACAATTCACGCCTTTCTGATATTTGTTCCCTGTCTTGTTTCCTCAACGATGTAGCCTTTTGCGGTTATTTCGTCCCTTATGCTGTCGGCAAGGGCAAAATCCTTGTTTTTGCGGGCTTCTCTGCGCTTCTGGACAAGGTCGAGTATTTCGGCGGGGATCTCCTCTTCCTTTTCATATATTATGCCCAGAACATCGGTAAGCTCGCAGAATACTTTGTAAAGCGTTTCCAAAGTTCCCTTTGAAACGTTTTTGTCCAGCATTTCGGTGTTTATCTCACGAACGAGCTCAAATACTGCCGTTATGCCGTCGGCGGTGTTAAGGTCGTCGTCCATCGCTTCTATGAATTGATTTCTCCTGTTTTCGGCGGTCTGCAAAGACTTTTCACTTGGTTCGCCGTCGGGTGCGGAAGATATTGCCTTTTCCAGAGCAAACTTGCAGGTTTTGAGCCTGTTCAGGGACGCTACGGCGCTTTCCATAACTTCAACGGTGTAGTTGAGCTGCGCTCTGTACTGCGCCTGCAAAAGCATAAATCTTACGGGCTCGTAGCCGAATTTTTCCGCAAGATCCCTCACAAGGAAGAAATTGCCCTTGGATTTGCTCATCTTGCGGTTGTCCACGTTCAGCATACCGTTGTGTACCCAGATGTTTGCAAGGGGGCAACCGTTTGCACATTCGGACTGGGCTATCTCGTTTTCGTGATGAGGGAAGATAAGGTCTGCTCCGCCGCCGTGAATATCAAGTGTTCCGCCTACAAAATGACTTGACATAGCGCTGCACTCGATATGCCAGCCGGGTCTGCCCTTTCCGTAGGGTGAATCCCAGTAAGGCTCGCCCTCCTTTGCCGCTTTCCATACGGCAAAATCCATCGGGTCACGCTTTTGCTCCCCTGAGTCCACGCGCTCGCTGGCGCCTGCTCTCAGCTCGTCCAGCGGCATATGGGACAGCTTGCCGTATTCGGGATATTTGCTCGTGTCAAAGTAAACGTCGCCGCCGCTTTGATAAGCGTAGCCCTTGTCTATCAGCGTCTTTACCATATCAAGTATTATGCCGATGCTTTCGGTGGCTTTGGGGTGAACGTCAGCGTCTGCTATATTTAGGCCGTGAGCGTCAGTGAAATATTCCTTTATCATCGCCTCGGCGTGGTCGAAAGGAGAAACGCCCTTTTCATTGGCTATGCGAATTATCTTGTCGTCAACGTCGGTGAAATTCTGAACGTAGAAAACGTCGTAGCCTCTGTATTTAAGGTATCTTCTCAGCACGTCGAAAACGCAGAGCTGTCTTGCGTTTCCCACGTGGATAAGGTTGTAGACCGTAGGACCGCAGGCGTAGATATTAACTCTTTTACCGTTTATGGGGACAAGCTCTTCCTTTTTTCTGCTCATTGTGTTATAAAGCTGCATAATGTATTTCCTTTCAGGCTATTTATTTTGTGTTTCCTGCTCGTGTTCGCTTTTGATAAGCTGTTCCAGCTCATGCCGCATTACGCACATTTCCTGCGAAACGGGGTCGGGAAAATGTATCTGGTCAAGATCGCCCACGCGAACGCCGTCTCTTTTCACTATTCTTGCGGGGACGCCTACTGCGGTGCAGTTAGGCGGGACTTCGCTGAGCACCACGGCGTTTGCCGCTATCTTGCTGTTGTCGCCCACCTTGAAAGGTCCGAGGACTCTCGCTCCTGCTCCCACCATAACGTTGTTGCCGAGGGTAGGGTGGCGCTTGCCTGTTTCCTTGCCCGTTCCGCCAAGGGTGACGCCCTGATAGACGGTACAGTTGTCGCCTATCTCCGTAGTTTCGCCTATGACGACGCCTGTGCCGTGGTCGATGAACAGATTTTTTCCTATTTTTGCACCGGGGTGTATCTCTATCCCCGTTTTACGCAAGGCGCGCTGACTTATTGCCCTTGCTCGGAAGAAATGCCCTTTTTCGTAATGCTTGTGAGCCCTGCGGTACGCTCTTACCGCTTTGAAGCTGGGGTACAGGAAATATACCTCGATACGGCTTTTTGCGGCGGGGTCACGCTCGATTATGGAGTCAAGCTCCGCTTTAAGTTGGTCAAACATATTGTTCCTCTCAAATAAAAAATAAACACCGCCCCGCTGACTGCGAAGGCGGCGATAACGCCACGGTTCCACTCCGATTTTCCCCGTAAAAACGGGGCTCTCTCCCTTAACGCGGGAAACGTGCGGGAATAATTGCTTTCGCTTTCCTCCCGCCGACTTGCGGACGCACTTCACGCTGAACGAGCTGCCGTGTTTCCAGCGGCGACGGCTCTCTGTAAGCTCGGACTCAGCGGTACTCTGACCGTTCATTGTCTTTTATATGATATTATATTCTTCTTATGGGAAATTGTAGCATATTTTTATGATAAAGTCAAGAGAATAAAAATCAAGCGCCGATTTTATCGACGCTTGCGTATATCCTTATGCCTCTTCGTGAGAGATAACCTGTCTGCCGTTGTAATAACCGCAGTTGCTGCAAACTCTGTGAGGAACCTTCAACTCGCCGCAGTTGGTGCAGCGGGATAAAGCAGGTGCGTTGAGCTTCCATACCTGTCCTCTTCTTTTATCACGTCTTGCCTTGGATACTTTTCTCTTTGGAACTGCCATTATTTGCACCTCCCTTTGAAATACAAAATAGTTATGTTATTCATATACCTGAATTTTCACACGAATGGTATTATAGCATAACCGTTTTGATTTGTCAATACCTGTCAGAGAAATTTACAGATATTTTTTTATTGAATCAGGGAGCGTCTCAACATCGGCGGAAATGGTGAACACCACGTTGGTGCTTTCGCTTATTGCGGCGATACGCTCGAACATTTCGCCTACCTTGTCAAAATCTCTGCCTACTATTCTAAGAACGCCGTCTACGAAAATGTCGGTGCAGTCATAGTCAGACGCAAGTATGCCTGCTATAAAGCCGTACAGGTCGTCATAATCGGCGATTTTAAAGTCTTCAATGTTTATAAGACGTATCTTGTGATAAATGTCAATGTTCAGTGAAGAACCAATCTGTATTGCAACAACGTTGCCCTTACTCTCCTTTTCAGCCTGATGGATCGCATCGATCAGAATTTTGGTCTTGCCTGTGCCTTTTTTTCCGGGAATAAGTCTTATCATGGTGCTGTCCTCCGATAATATATTTTAAGGAGCGTTCCGCTCCGGAATGACTTTATGATGTTTTTACAACTTTGCTTCAAGCTCCGCTTTTCTGTCCTCGTAACCGGGTTTTCCCAGCAGGGCGAACATATTCTTCTTATAGCTTTCAACGCCGGGCTGGTCAAACGGATTTACGCCCAGTATGTAGCCCGAAACAGCGCAGGCTTTTTCAAAGAAATAAATAAGATAGCCAAGCTCGTATTCGTTGAGGGTGGGTATCTCAAGCACTGTGTTGGGAACGCCGCCCTCGGTGTGAGCAAGCACTGTTCCCTCGAAAGCCTTGCGGTTCACTACCGACATATTCTGATTTGAAAGGAAGTTCAGTCCGTCACCGTTGGTGGGTTCGTCCTTCAGGAAAAAGTCCTTCTGAGGCTTTTCAAAGAGGACTACCGTTTCAAAGAGTATCCTTGAGCCGTCCTGTATAAACTGTCCCAATGAGTGAAGGTCGGTGGAGAATACGGCGGAGGTGGGGTAAATTCCCTTTCCGTCCTTGCCCTCGCTTTCACCGAAAAGCTGTTTGAACCATTCGTTCATCATGGAGAAGCTGTTTTCGTAAGCTACCAGCATTTCCGCCTTGTAGCCCTTGCGGTAAAGGATATTGCGTATGGCGGCGTATTTCAGACAGTCGTTCTTGTCGATATCGGTGCTCACAAGTTCGGTCTGGGCGGCTCTTGCGCCTGACATAAGAGCGTCTATGTCGCAGCCTGCGCAGGCTATGGGAAGAAGTCCCACCGCAGTGAGGACGCTGTATCTTCCTCCTACATCGTCGGGGATAACAAAGCTTTCATAGCCGTTCTTGTCAGCAAGCTCCTTGAGCGTTCCCCTTGCCTTGTCGGTGGTGGCGTATATCCTGCCCTTTGCGCCATCGGCGCCGTATTTTTCCTCCAGAAGGGTGCGGAATACACGGAAAGCCAAAGCGGGCTCGGTGGTGGTCCCCGACTTGGAGATTACGTTTACGGAAAAATCCTTTCCCTCAACAAGGGATATAACTTCATTTAAATAAGTTGGGCTGATGGAATTTCCCACAAAGTATATTTCGGGAGTGTCCTTTTTCAGCGAATTGTAAAGAGTGGAGCGCAGAGCCTCTATCGCCGCCCTTGCGCCGAGATATGAGCCGCCGATGCCGATAACTATAAGCACGTCGCTGTCGCTCTTTATCTTCTTAGCGGCTTTCTTTATCCTTTCAAACTCTTCCTTGTCGTAGTTTGTAGGGAGCTCCACCCAGCCCAGAAAGTCGTTTCCTGCGCCGCTTTTGCTCGTAAGAGTCTGTTCAGCCTTTGCCGCCGTTTCTGCGATAGCCTTATACTCGCTGTCCTCTATAAAGGAGCGAAGGTATTTATCGTTAAGTTTAACTGCCATTTTCGTGTCCTTGTCCTTTCGTCGGTAATTCTACACTTTTTTGCGGGATATGTATTTCTGTTTGTTATAATTATACCTTTTTTTACTTCCTTTTTCAAGATGTTTAAGGGAGGAAATATGTTTTTAGGCAAATATGACAAATATATTTGTATATTTTATACAAATAATCAAAAGGAAAAGAAACCTTTCAACATCATACCAATGCATACGGGAAAGGTCTGTTCAGGGGAGGGGGCGGCGGCGCACACTTCCGTCACAAAAAGGGTATCCTCGCCCAGCAGGACTATTATTTTTCCTGCACGGTCGCCCTCACTTACAGGGGCGGTCATTTTTTCCTTGATATTATAAAGGTACGTCACTTCGCCGCTTTTTCCTTTGGGAATAAGGCACTGCTGACCTTTTTCGGGGCGTATGGGCACTGTTCTCGCAACACCGTTTTCTACGGAAATATCCGAAAGCTGTTCGCCGTCATATTCGGGAGTGAAAAGCTCAAAGCCGTCAAAGCCGTAGTCAAGAAGCGCTTCGGCTATGTCAAAGCGCCCCTCGTCCGTTTTTGCTCCCAAAACCACCGCAACAAGCTCCATTTCTCCACGCTTTGCCGTGGCGGTAAAGCAATAGCCCGCATTGTCAGTGGTGCCTGTTTTAAGTCCTGTTATGCCGTTGTAGCCTAACAGCTTGTTGGTGTTCAGGAGTTGGGTGGCTCGGTCTGTTCCCTCCCTGACGTAGGTAAGGCGGGTGAGGAGAAACTCGTCGAAATAATCGTACCTGCGAAGCTCCGCCGCCATTTTCGCCACGTCGGAGGCGGTGGAATAATGGTCCTCGGCGTCAAGCCCCGTGCAGTTGACAAAGTGGGTATTTTTCATTCCAAGCTGTGCGGCGTGTTGGTTCATTTGCTTCACAAATTCCTCTTCGCTGCCGCCGATATGCTCCGCAAGGGCGACGCAGGCGTCGTTGGCGCTGCTTATAACTATCGAACGGGTAATGTCGTAAACGCTCATCTTTTCCCCCTCGTTCAGCCATATCACCGAGCCGTCCATGGAAAAAGCGTGTGCAGAGGCGGTGATTACGTCCTCCATATGAAGCCTGCCCGCTTTCATTTCCTCCGCCGCTATGAGCAGGGTCATTATTTTGGTTATGCTGGCTATGGGAAGCCGTTCGTCGGCGTTCTGAGAATAAAGCACTTGACCCGTTTTCGCCTCGGCAAGTATCACGGAACGGGCGTCATAGCCCTGCTGTTCCTCCTTTTCGGCAGTTTCGGCATAAACGCTGACAAGGGTTGACGCGGTTAACGCTATCGCCGCAAGAGCCGCAGTTATTTTCCTGAGCATATTTTTCTCCTTTCGCAAAAGCTGTCCTGCCATATTTTTATGTATAACGCCGCCGTTAAATGCAAAAGCTATTCCAAAAGAAAAAGGAGAACTGTAAATATGACTAGACCTGCTTCCCCGCTGTTGAGGGAATTTGTAAAGCTCACTCTGCTGTTTTTTATGGGCGGAATGATATATTTCGCCATTGAGGTGGCGGTGAGAGGTTACAGCCACTGGTCGATGATGATAGTGGGCGGACTGGCGTTTATCTGCGTAGGCGGGATAAACAGCTATTTCGACAGGAATATGCCTTTGGCTGTGCAAATGCTGTTCAGCGCAGTCATTATCACGACTCTGGAGCTTATCGGCGGACTTACCGTAAACGTATGGCTGAAAATGGACGTGTGGGATTACAGCAATATCCCGTTCAACTTTATGGGGCAGATATGTCCGAGATTTTTTGCCGTGTGGTACTTTTTGTCGGCGGCGGGCATTCTGCTGGACGATTTTTTAAGGTGCAGAATGTTCGGTGAGGAAAAGCAAAGCTACACCTTGTTCAAAAAGGCGGATATGACGCTGAAGGAGAAAAAGGCGGGGTAAATGCCGTGACAGCAAAAACCGCACTGCCATAAGAATTTTTTCTTATGGCAGGGCGGTTAATTTTTGCCGTTTTTAGTTTGAGTATGAAAGGTTTTTGCTTTAAGTCACGCTTACTCCCACTGCGAAGGAATTGCGCCAGTAGTCGGCGGTTATGTCCGCTATCTTTACGTTTTGACCGGGCATGGGGGAATAAATAAGCTGTCCGTCGCCAATGTAGATCCCGCCGAAATCGGGGTTGCCGCTGTCATTGGTGGAGAAAAAGGCAAGGTCGCCCGCTTTAAGGCTGTCGTAGCCGACGTGGTTGCCCATAGCCGCCTGCTCAGGCGTTATGCGGGGGCAGTTGATAAAGCCGTTTTCACGCAGTACATAGTAGATAAAGCCTGAATTGTCAAAGCCTTCTTCGGGGGTGGAGCCGTTTTCTGCAAAGGGTATTCCTATAAGGGCTTCAGCGGTCTGGGCTATGCTTAAGCCCAGCTTGTCCGTTTCTTCGGGAACGGTGGTGATCTCTTCGGAAGAATCCTCCGTCTGCTGAGGGGTAGTCTGTGAGGTTTCAGATGCGGAGGTATTCTCAGGGGTCACTTCACTTGATGAGGAGGAAGTATCGGGCTGTGGGTCGGGCTCTCTGTTGTCATTACACGCTGAAAGCGTGAGCAAAAGCAGTAGAGCCGTAAAAAATATCAATATACGTTTCATTTTTCTCCTTTCCGACTTAAACAGGCTGAAAGCCTGTTTCCCGCAGGGCGGGAACGTCGTACCGTGAGCCACTCCGCCTTCTTTTTCTGTATGGCGGGCGGTCTTTCGCCGTAAGAGCGCAGGTAAGTACCCTGCGGCGAAAATCCTATGGAAATATTTTTCCTTGTCTTTCTTATTTTTTATACAAAAGACATTTTTATCTTTATACCATTTTACTTTGTCGGAAGTGAAAAGTCAATAGAAATGAACAGGATTTTGCATTTTCAACAAATAAGGGACTGCTTTTGCAATCCCTTTTGTAGTTATTTTGTTGTTTTATGACGGATAATGTCAGACTGTGAGCCGTCCGTTGGCGCTTATCCTGAGGAGAAGTATCTGTTCCTCAACGCCTGTATCGGCGTTCAGATACACAAGAGTCTGCTGTCCGTCGCTGTCGGTGCAGTAAAACTCATAGCAGTAGCGCTCGTTCATTCCGTCGGAGGGGATAACGCAAAGGCGGCTCTCCATAACGTTAAGGCTGTCGGAAAGCATTGCGCGGGCGTCCTCCTCCGAAAGTTGAGGTGCTGCAAGATCACGCTGAGTGTGGTTTGTGATATAACCTCTTGCGTCATAGCTTACGATATCGCCTGTGTCAAGGGCTACGCCCACTTTGATAAGGTCGGTGTAAAGCACGATGTCGTCCTGCACTCCTGCAAAGTTGCATATGCAGGCGCCGCCGTTGATTTCATAATAGGTTTCGGTGACGTTTTCTATCCCGAGGGAGGCTAAATATTCCTTTGCCTTTTGCGTTGCCTGCGACGCAGTGATGGAGGCTGAGCCTGACGCTGCCGCCTTGTATTTCAGCATATAGCTTACATAACCGCCGTTTTTGGTGACGGAAACGGTGGCGTCTGCGCTTTCAAACACATATGATGGCATTTTGCCGTTTTCCTCGTCTACCATTGTGAGACTGCGCTCACCGCAAGCCTTTGCCGCCATTTCCTGCGCCTGCTCCGCCGTTATCTCAGGCTGTCCCTCGGTCATAAGGGGTTTCTTTTCAAGGATATGGTCGGAAAAGGGTCCGTCGTAAATAAGGGTGGGATAGTTTGAAAAGCCCTCCTCGAAATCGGTAAAGCCCTCCGTCACGTTTACGGGATTTGCTCCGCCTGCGGCGCTTTTCACGTCGTCAAAGGTAAGTTCGCCGTCCTCTATGCGCTTTTCTACCTGCCACATCTTGCCGCTTAGTCCGTCGGCGTAGCCGTAAAGGGTTTTCAGATTGTTCTTTTCTTCATCTGTAAGCTGTTCCCCGCCTGCAAACTTGGTGGAAAGGCTCTGGCTGTAATTTCCCACCTGAGAGAGGAATTTGTAGGTCTGCTCAAGGTCAAGCTCCTCAACGGGAAGCTGCGCCAGAGCCGCCTTGGCGTTTGCCGCCTCGTTCCACAGCTTGCCTGACAGCTTGCCCATCATAGCGGGAGAGTTGGAGTACATTCCCTTGTTCAGCGTGGTCTTGATGTTGTCAAGGCTGAGGGACAGGTCCTCCACTGCACGCATATAAGCGTACTGTAGCTGTACCTTTGCGGCGTCTGCTCTGCTCTGGCTCTGCACCGCCATAGCTGCGAAAAGCAGTATAAATGCGGTGAGGAAGCTGATTATCCTTACAAAGGCTCTTGTGGTCAGCGTAATCGTATTTCTTTTCATATTATGCTTATCCTTTCTTTTGAAGGTAATTTTTTGGGTCGTAGTTATTTTTCTGTAAATTTGCAAAAATATACCTGTGATGAAATGACAAATTTTGCTTGGGATTTTTTTGAAATAGAAAAGAGCCTTGAAGAACAAGGCTCTCATTTCTATTTTTATAATTAAGCGTTAGCCTGCAGATCGGGCATTATTTCTTTTGCCCTTTCAACAAGTTTCATATTGCGATGGCTTCTTTCATTGTTCTTTGTATGTTTGCTTGTTATAGAACAACCATAAATACCCAGTCAAATTCTTCCCATTCTTCACAATATGAAACACCGACTGCCATATTTTTATAATCTCTTAATAAGCCTTCTCTATGTCCTTCAGAATGTATCCAAGCCTGTACAATTCTCTCTGGGCTCTGTTGCCCATACCCAATATTTTCACATGGTGGTCCTATAAGACCTTGGTAGGCAAGTTCCCAATATTCGTCCTTGTTGTCTACCCCTTCCCAATACCCTAATTCAATCAGTAAGTCAATTAAATCTCCACCGTTAGGACGTTCGTGGGAGTAATAATCTACAATCTCATCGGAGCGTATTCTTGTAGCTTGATGAACGGTTTCATTCCATTCAAGCGGCGACATTCCGTTTTCAACACGAAATTCGTTTATAAGTCTTGCGGCTTCCTTTTCATATTCAAGCCGCATTTCTTCGGTGAATACGAACTCAGGCTCGGTTGCGGCGGTCGTTGTGGTGGTAGTTGTTGTAGTTGTAGTTACTGTCGTAGTGGTTGTCACAGGCTTTGTCGCCGTTGTGGTCGTTGCCTTTGTAGTTGTTGAAGATACAACAGGCGTGGGTTTCGGTGCGCTCTGTGTTGTCCCCGCCGTAACAGGTTCATTCTCAGTTACAGGCGTTGTTACCGCCTGTTCAGTGTTGGTTTCAGCCGTGGTCTTTGCTGTGGTAGTTATATCCGTTCTCTCGCTTGTGGTAGTTTCAACAGGCTCTTGCGTTTCTTCAAAAAACGTAGTGGTTTCGTCCGCTTGGTTTACCTCCTCCGACGAGCTGCACCCTGTCAGCAAAATAGAGGAAGCAAGCAGCAAAGAAGCGAGAGTATAAGCATTCGTTTTTTTCATATTTTTTCCTTTTTCTGAAAAAAGACTTTATTCCCGCCTTTATTTTACCGCCAAAGGAAAATTTTGTCAATAGAAATAAGCGCAGCGGTGTTCAAATTTGACGTTTTGAGATATTTGTGCTATAATATAAAATTGAGTAATTATGAAAGAACGTATTTTGGGGCTTTATATATGATATATCTGGACAACGCCGCTACCGCAAAGCCTTGTGCGGAGGCGGTAAAAGCGGCGGCAAGCTGCGCTTTCGGAAATCCCTCCTCTCTTCACGGACTGGGGATAGAGGCGGAAAGGGTAATTTCCGAGGCGAAAAAAACTATACTTAAAAAGCTGGGCAAAGAGGGAGAGATATATTTCACCTCAGGCGCTACGGAAAGCAACAATCTTGCCGTTTTCGGCACGTCGAACGCTCTGAAAAGGCGGGGGAACAGGATAGTTACCACGGCGATAGAACACCCCAGCGTTGCAGAGCCGATGAAAAGGTTAGAGGAACAGGGGTTTGAAGTGGTAAGGCTGTCGCCCTGCAAATATGAGGATTTTGAGCAGGCGCTTATTGACGCCGTTGATGAAGATACTATACTGCTGAGCTTTATGGCGGTGAACAACGAAACGGGGTTCATCACCGACTCAAAGCGGGTATACAATGAAGTAAAGAAAAAATTTCCAAGGTGCGTGGTACACGTTGACGGAGTGCAGGGATTCTGCAAGGTGCCGCTGCACGCCGACATTATCAGTCTTTCCGCACACAAGATACACGGGCTGAAGGGCGTGGGCGCTCTTTACAAAACAAAGGAAACAAGATTGCTCCCTATCGTTTACGGAGGAGGTCAGCAGGGCGGACTGCGCTCGGGGACTGAGCCCGTGGAGC
This sequence comes from uncultured Ruminiclostridium sp., assembly GCA_947630175.1. Classification (GTDB taxonomy): domain Bacteria; phylum Bacillota; class Clostridia; order Oscillospirales; family Ruminococcaceae; genus Ruminiclostridium_E. Next base: position 203,410 of record CANRGJ010000004.1, read on the forward strand.
TTATAGCGGCGTTTTCAGCGGCGGTAAAGGCGTATCCCGACCTGTCGGAGAAATTTGCGTTGCTTAAGGAAAAGCTGGTGGAAGCGCTGGCAAAGTTGCCGCAGGTAACAATAAACAGCAGGCACGCTGTTGACAATATCGTGAATTTTTCCGTTGCGGGAGTAAGGAGCGAGATAATGCTCCACTTTCTTGAGGAAAGGGAGATTTATGTGTCAAGCGGCTCTGCCTGCTCAAGGGGAAAGGTAAGTCCCGTAACGGCGGCGCTGGGGATAAGCGCAAAGGACGCAGACTGCGCCGTAAGGGTCAGCTTCTGCGGGGAAAATACGGTTCAGGACGTGGAAAAGCTGGTCGAGGGGATAAAAGACGGGATAAAGAGGTTCAGGAGATAATTTTCAGATAATTTTCAGAAAGAGCATAGAGGATTTTAACAAATGGAAGTTATAATGGCAAAATACGGCGAAATAGCTCTCAAAGGTCTTAACAGGAGCAATTTCGAGGATATGCTGGCGAGAAATATCAGAAGGCGACTGAAAACGCTGGGAAATTTTGAAGTTGACCGCAGGCAGTCCACCGTGTATATAAAGCCGCTGTCAGAGGACGTTGATATGGACGAGGCGGTAAAGAGAGTTAGTCACGTTTTCGGGATAGCGGCGGTGCAAAGGTCGCTGGTCCTCCCGAAGGATATGGACGAGATAATAAGACTTGGCATACCTTATCTTAAAGGAGCGCTGGAAAAAGCGAAAAGCTATAAGGTGGAGGCGAAGCGCTCGGATAAGAGCTTTCCCCTTACCAGCCCGCAGATACAGCAGGTGTTCGGGGACGCTGTTACTGACGCTTTCCCCGACCTTAAAGTGGACGTTCATCAGCCTGATATGACGGTGATGGTGGAGATAAGGGACAAGGCGGCTTACGTCAACGCCGAGAAGATACCCGCTGTTGGAGGAATGCCCGTGGGCAGCAACGGAAACGCTCTGCTCCTTTTGTCAGGCGGTATTGACAGTCCTGTTGCCGCTTATATGATGGCGAAAAGAGGGCTTAAGGTTGACGCCGTACATTTCCAAAGTCCTCCTTATACTTCGCAGAGAGCGCTGATGAAGGTGGAGAGCCTTTGCGAAAAGCTCACGGAATACTGCGGGGACATAAGATTTTACTGCGTTCCCTTCACCGAGATACAGGAAGCGCTGAGAGATAACTGCGACGGAGATTATTTCACCGTGATAATGCGCAGGCTTATGCTGAAAATTGCAAATGATATTTGCAGGAAAGGCAATTACGGCGCACTTATAACGGGTGAAAGCGTGGGTCAGGTGGCAAGCCAGACTCTCTCCGCGATAGGCTGTACTGACAAGGCGGCAGATTTTCCTGTTTTGCGTCCTTTAGTGGGTATGGATAAGAAAGAAATTGTGGAAATTGCACGAAAAATCGATACCTTTGAAACTTCTATACTGCCTTACGAGGACTGCTGTACTGTGTTCACCCCAAAGCACCCGAGAACTAAGCCAAGATTGCAGGAAGTTATTGCCGAGGAGGAAAAATTTGACTTTTCCCCGCTGATAGAAAAGGCGATAAACGGCATTGTTACTGAAGATTTCAAGATCGGCGGAGAAAGGCGGACAGTCAATGCTGAATAAGGATATTGACAAACAGGCGGAGATTGTAGTAAAATTACTATCGGATATAGGCAGGAAGACCGCTACTGCGGAAAGCTGCACAGGCGGGCTTATCTCTGCGGCGATAACTACTGTCAGCGGCTCGTCAGGGGTCTTTGATATGGGAATTTGCAGCTACGCAAACGAGATAAAGGAAAAGCTGCTGGGAGTTCCAAAGGAAACGCTGGAGCAGTACGGTGCAGTTTCGGAGCAGACCGCAAAGGCTATGGCTTTGGGGGCGGCAAGACTGGCGAAGGCTGATTTTGCCGTATCTACGACAGGCATTGCAGGTCCTACGGGAGGAAGCAAGGAAAAGCCCGTGGGAACGGTATGGATAGGGACGTACAGCTCCAAAAACGGAAGCAGGGCAAAACGCTTCCTGTTCAAGGACGAAAGCTGCCCCGAGGATATGACAAAAAGAGAATTTATCAGAAAGCAGGCGGTGCTTGCCGCTTTGCAGATGCTGACGGAAGAGATAAAAGGACAGACGGACTGAAAAGGAGGTGCGTTCGCCTTTTAAGGCGTTGAATATGAATTATCTTGACAGACCACCTGAGGCAAGGTGCAAGGGAAAAGAAAAGGGAGCGTTCACACGCTTTCTGATGTCCATATTCCCTGTAAAAGGGGACGAGGTTTTTGAAGTTATAAGAAAATTAGTGTTTATCGGTGCGGTGGTCGCTTTCGTGATAACGGGATATACGCTGCTCAGCGACGTTTTTGGCTCTTTGCACAACGTCTACGTCGTCGGGGGGCAGATGCAGAACGACAAAAGCAACGGCACTATGAACCTTACTCCTGAAGAAAAAGAGGAGATAAAGCAGACGAAGCCTTATATCCGCGAGGACCTTATGGGGCTTTACGCAAAGAACAGAGATCTGGTGGGCTGGATAAATGTAGGCGGCGAGGATAAGATAATCGACTACGCAGTTGTCCAGACCGACAACAACGACAAGTATCTTGACACGGACTTTTACGGCGGTTACAGCAAGTCGGGGACGATATACGTTGACTATCGCTGTCAGTTCGGCGCAGACGGAAGCGCTCCGAATTTCATAGTTATGTACGGGCATAATACCTATCTGGGCGATATGTTTTCAAAAATGACAAGATACTATTACAATAAGGACGACCCGAACGCTCAGACGAGCCTGATGAGCTTTTACACCGCCAATCCCACGATAACCTTCGATACTCTGGCGGAGGAGGGAATGTACAAGGTGTTTGCGGTATGTCTGTTCAACACGGAGGAACAGTACGGCGAGGTTTACAACTACCTGCGCAGAGGCGCGGCTTTCAAGGACGCGGACGATTTCAACGACTATGTGCTGAACGTGATGGACAGGAGCGTTATCCTTACAGACGTGGATCTGACCTACGGTGACGAGATAATCTGCGCTTCCACCTGCTATTTCCCCTGGGGACTGGACGTTGAAAACGTGAGGTGCGCAGTGTTTGCAAGAAAGGTAAGAGACGGAGAAAGTCCTGAGGTAGATACCTCAAAGGCAACGAGAAATTACTACTGGAAGGGCTGGCAGCAGGCGATAGACGGAAATCTGTGCGGCTACGGACAGAGAGTGTGGGATTATAAGACGTATCTGAAATCCTACAACGAATAAAAACTGCCACAAGGAGGTCATTATGGCTGAACATCTTAATGAAAAACAAAAAAATATTTTCGTGCGCATTTTTGTTCCCTCCAAGGGGGACAGCGTGGGAACGATAGTAAGAAAGATCATCTTCATCGTTTCCATAATCGTGGTTATTGTCTGCGGAGCTTATATACTCAACGATTATCTGACAAGAAGCGCTGATACGCAGATGAACAACGAGCTTGAGGAAAAGCTGGATCTGAACGCCTCGGGAAGCTTCTCCATCGACAAGGAAAAGGTAGACGAGGTAAAGCAGGAAGTTCCTGAGATAATGGACAAATTCGTGGAGCTTTATGCTGAAAACAGCGATATAGTTGGCTGGATAAAGGTGGGACATTATATTGACTTCCCTGTTCTGATGAACGAGGAGGACACCGACTTTTACATCGACCACAACTTCTACAAGGAGGAGAGCAAGACGGGTTCCATATTCTGCGACAACCATGTGCTTCCCTTCACCGACGCGAACAATCTGGTGATCTACGGTCACAATATGGCGTCGGGAGAATATTTCGCAACGGTCACCTGCTACGATCCCTATTCTTCGTCAGGCGGCGGACTTAACTTCAACGGGGACTTTATCGGATACTACAAGCAGTACCCAACGATACAGTTCGATACGCTGTGGGAGGAAGGTACCTACAAGATATTCGCAGGTATATACATAAACACCGAGGAGAAAGACGGCTATCCTTACCCCTATTACAAAAAAAGACAGTTCAAAAATGAATTGGAATTTATGGACTTTATGGGGAATATAATGGATAGAAGCACTTTCTATACAGGTGTTGATGTGGAATACGGCGATCAGATAATCACGCTGTCCACCTGCTGCTATACGATAGGAAAGGACGTTGACGCACGCTTTGCGCTTTTCGCAAGAAAGGTGAGAGAGGGCGAAAGTCCCGAAGTAGATGTGGACAAGATAATGATAAATCCTGACCCGCTGTTCTTCGATACTTACTATCAGAGAATGGGCGGCTCCTGGGGAGGAAGAAACTGGGATCTGTCGCTTGTCAAGGACTTTGACAAGTACAGCGACCAGATAGACAGCCTTGACGAAAAAGAGCCGTCGTAAAAACGGCGCTGCATCAGCAAAAACAAAGCTGCGGTCTATACATTTAAGGAAGGTGCAAACAACAAATGCCTGAATTTGAACCTGTAAAAAAGAAAGTAAAAAGCAAGAAGAAACAGACGGTATGGCAGTCGCTGTTTCCCTGCAAGGGAGATCCCCCGGGAGAGGTAGTCAGAAAGATAGTTTTCATCACGGCTATCCTGGTGCTTGTAGCGGCTACCGTCATAATCATATGGTTTTATTTCATACGCACCGACGAGCTGGAAAAGGAACAGCAGAATATGCTGGATTACAGAGGCGAGCCCTCCAGCGACCTTATCTCTGTGCAGATGAACGTTACCAACTCAAGCGGTCAGACGGAGCAGAAGGAAGTTTCCATTCTTGAGGAATATGCGGAATACTACAAGGAAAACAACGACGTTGTGGGCTTTGTGGAGATATATCCGTGGATACAGTCGGCTGTGGTGCAGACTACCGACAACGACTTTTATCTCAGTCACAACTGGCGCAAGGACCCCACCGCAAACGGCACTATATTTGCAGACTACGAGGTTCCAATAACGGCTGACTCTATGCCTGCGAATACCATAATATACGGTCACAATCTGATAACGAGAAATATGTTCGAGCCGCTTTCCTATTACAGAGCAGGGCTTGGCAGTCAAAGCGGGTTTGATTTTCTCAAGGAGCATTATCTGGTAAACTTCGATACTATCTACAAGAAAAATCAATACCTTATATTCTCCGTATTTCTCACAAATACCACCGAAGATATGGGCGAGGTGTTTGAATATCAGAAGAACGTCAGCTTCCACAACAAAAGCGAATTTGACAGCTACGTGGCGGAATGTCTTGACAGAAGCTACTATTACACTGGTATAGACCTTGAGTACGGGGACGAGCTGCTGACGCTTTCCACCTGCGATTTTTCAGGATTTTCAAATGCAAGACTGGTAGTCGTGGCGAGAAAGGTAAGAGATGACGAAAGCAACGTGCTTGATACAAGCAAATTCATCGACAACAGCGGCTATAACGATAACGGTCAGGTCAAGCGCAAAATGTTTGACGCTTATTATAATATATACAACACGCAATGGGCAGGAAGACAATGGGATACCTCTTGGATAAAGGATTTTGAGGGGTAAAAGACAATAAGAGAGGACATTTATGAAAAAATCAACACTGGTGCAGATAACGCTGGCACTGGTCATAGCGCTGGTTTACGTATATTTATTCGGCGTTACGGGCAGAGTGCCCAGCGTTATGGAGGAGGAGAACGGCGAACAGCAGACCGAGTCCCAGACAGTGACGGCAAACGAAGAGACTACTCCTTACGAAACGGAAAACGGCGATATACCGACGTATACGATACCGCCTTATTCCTCAACGGTAACGGAGGGGCTTATTCAATCGATCGGACCTAACGTGGGACCTGAGCCTGACGTAATGGCGTCCCTGCCGTTTGACATAACAGAGCAGGACGGTTTTCCGCCGCTGGGACTGTTTGGCGGTACGACAGAGGAGACGACGGGGGAAGACTCTGATATTACTACTATCGGAGAAGCTGAAACAGAGCCTGAGGAAACAACGACAGAGGAAACTACCACAACAACTGCTGAGACAACAACGACGACAACAACTGCTGAAACTACTACCACTACCACGGAAGCTACTACCACCACTACGACAGAGGCGACTACAAAGCCGTCTGATAACGATCCTTCCGGAATGACCTTTAAGGTTTACGATCAGGTACACGGAGTATATGCCGAGGGTGACGGAAAAGATATCCTGGCGCAGGTAGTTATGGGCGAGATAGGCGATATTTTCGCTGACGAGGCGATAAAAGCGCAGATAGTCGCCGCCTATACATACGTAAAAAAATATAACGACCACGGCGAGATACCCAATGTAGCTATGAGGGACGCTTCCTCAAAGATGTACAGGCTTGTGGACGAGGTGTTCGGCGAGGGTATCTACTATAACGGTGAGCTGATACAGGCGGTTTACAGCGCGTCCACCGCAGGCTATACGGCGTCTTCGCTGAACACGTGGGGAGTTGATTACCCGTATCTGCAAAGCGTAAGATGTGAGCTTGACGACCTGTACGACCCTTATTTCGGTGCAACAAAGAGCTTTTCTTCCAGCGTTATGAAGGACAAGGTAAAGACAGCGCTGGGCATTTCCCTTTCGGGCGACCCATCGGACTGGTTTGAGATAAAATCATACGTCGACCACGTTTATGTGGGCACCATAAGCGTCGGCGGTCAGACAACGTATGTGAACGGCAGCGGAAGAACGGTCACCATTACAGGCAACACGATGAGAAACGTTGTAATGGGCTACGGTATAAATTCCACCAGCTTTAAGATCGACTACGACAAGAGCACCGATAAGTTCACATTCACCACCTACGGCTACGGGCACGGAGTGGGACTGAGCCAGTATGGAGCGCATTTCCTTGCGAAGTACAAGGGATATGATTATAAGCAGATACTGGAGTTTTATTTCCAGGGGGCTTATGTAGTGTAAAAAACAACAACTGCGTTCGGTGATGAGCGCAGTTGATTTTTTTCAGGGAGAAGGACGTGAAAAACAAAAAGTGAATAGAATAGCCGCCCTGACGCAGTTTTTTGTCAGGGCGGCTTTTGACTGAAAATTCAGTATAAAAATAATATCACTTGAACTGTATCAGAACGTCACAATGCTTGCTTTCGGGAGGGGCGATAATGCCGTTTTTCTCCCCGTATTCAAACAGCACGGAAAGCAAGCCGTCAAAAAATCCGTAGGAAAGACGTTTTGCATCGTCGGAGAGGTGAGAGGGTATCAGAGCCTCATAGCCTTCGGCAAAGCGGTTGAAAAGAGCGTTGTATTCAGGCATAAGGGGCTCAAGATATTTGTCCGCTGTTGCGTCAAACACTGCTTTCTGCTCTTTGGTGAAGGCAGGGGCGTTGACGTACAGTTCCCCGTTTTCAAGCCTTTTTATCAGCAGTCCTTCCTTTATAGCTTCGGCGGTGTTGTATTTGTCGTCTGTGGTGCCGTAAGCAACACCTTAACAACGATTATTTGGTAAAGTTTGGACGGTTGGTTTTACGATAATAACCGAAAGGACAGATACAAATGATTGATGCATTGTACAATTACAGACAAGGCGAGATTCACTCCGCTGAGTTCTCCGATGAGTTTAATAAGCTCTGCATACCTTTTGAAGATTCGCTGAGTGAGGAGCAGATCGATGTGTTTCATAAAATCCTCGACTGCGTGAGTGATACTGCCGCCGCTGAGATGAGAGCTGCTTATAAGGTCGGTTTCAAGGATGGGGTGGCTATGATGGTTGAGGTGCAGATTCCAGCAACTTAACAGAAATTTGAATAGCAGACTTTGTGTATAATAATCAAGGGCATTGTACTCGACAGAGTATGATGCCTTCTTCTTATTTTGTAAACAATTGCGTATGTATGTGCAACACAGACAAACCACAACATATTTTCAACAAGTTATTTAGTTACAAGGTAGAAAACAAGTAAAACTATTGACAAGTAAACTTGGTAATGATATAATATAATCACGCCAATAAAACTTGGCAAAACTATTTGGAGGTTTTATTATGAACAAGGAAGAAATACTGGAGAAAAGCCGACAGGAGAATCGGAGCGGAGATGAAAGGGAACTTCAAGTCAAAGATAAATCAATGATGTGGTCATATATTGTTATGGTTTTGATGGCTACGATATTTACGATCATTCGTTCAGAGCAAGGATTACCAATGATGGATTTATCTGCCACTGTTTGTGCTTCCGTATGTGCAGCTATGACATACCGCTTTATAAAGGCAAAAGACAAAAGACATCTGGTCATTGCAGTAATAACATTGATTGTTGCGGTAATGGCGACGATAAGATTTTTCATGGGGCACTAAACTATGAATGATTCACTTGAACTAAAAAATAACATTAAAGAAGTGCGTACAGAAAAGAAACTATCACAATCTGCGTTAGCAAATTTAGTAGGTGTATCACGTAATACCATAAGTTCGATTGAAACAGGACAGTTTAATCCTACAGCAAAATTAGCTTTACTATTATGCATTGCATTGGATAAAAAGTTTGAAGAACTGTTTTACTTTTAAAAAATGGAATCTCTAAAATTCCTATTTATCTTAG
>CANRGJ010000005.1 GCA_947630175.1 uncultured Ruminiclostridium sp.
AAAATGCACCAAAGAGCAGACTTTGGTGCAAATTTCAGAGGTTCGTGTAATTGTATCATTTTAGACACGGCAACCGACCCGTCGGCTGAAAAGGGAAACATTTTTAGGTATGCTATGAACAAATTGGGTATGCCGTGTGAGATTTTCTCTGAGTATAACTGCAGCAAAAAGTATGTCGCTCCGTTAGGCGACTTGAACATTCCGGAGCTGAAGACCGAGGAGCGCCTTCAGACAATAATAAACTGTGATCTGTTTATCACCGATTCGTTTCACGGCACGTGCTTTTCGATAATTATGGGAAAGCCGTTTATCTCAATCATCAATAAAGCAAGAGGCGCTGACAGATTCAGGACGCTTCTCAAGACCTTCCATCTGGAAAACCGACTTATTGAATCTGAGCGTGATATCAACAGACCCGGATTGTTTGACCCGATAGATTACAGCGAGGTTTACAGTATACTTGACAGCGAGAGGGGAAAATGTCTTAAATGGCTTTCTGACGCGATAAAAGCACCAAAAGAGGCTTTGTTCTCCGACTATGATATAATGCGCAAGCTTATAGATAAGCAAAAGGAGGAGATCTCACAGCTGAAGCTGCTTGTGACCTACCTTATGGGTCGTTCGGGATTTCTGGCATATACCACAGAGCTCAGCACATATATCGACCTTTTGGCAAAGCAGAAGAAGGGAAAGCTGATAGTTATATCGGTAAAAGATACTCCGGGGCTTCAGCTTAATTCGGAAATAGCCGATCAGCTCATGCAGATAGGGATAAAAACAAACCTGAGCAAAAAACACAGCCGAAGCTACGTGGCGGTCATCGACAACGAAAAGGTAGTTTTTGAAAAGCTTGGGGAAGCGCTTAACTCTGTGATATACCAAGGAAAATCAGGCGATCACGAGCTGCACGTTGAAAGTATGGTTTACAAAAACGGAAATCTGTCTGTTATAAGGTTAGACGGAACAGATTATTCAGTAAACAGAAGAGGCCTGAACATAGCCGTTTTTGATTCCGAACAGGGTACGCTCATTGACTCCGTCGCTTTTGATACTCATGTTGCAAGCTTTGACTGTTACAGGGACGATGAATGATCTGCGGCTAAAATAAAGGAGAAATAAAGATGAAAAAAAGAAAAAGCACAGTAAGCAGTTTTTCCGCCGATGATAAAGAAAAATCGTATATTGAACCCGACAAATTGCAAACCGTTGCCAAAGAAAAAACAGACGCCACAACGCCTTTGCAAAAAAACAAAACTGTTCCAGAAAACACCGCAGCCCTTTACACCCTCTGGTTCGGTTTGGACTACGGCAGCATACTGACCGCTTATGCGCTCTATAAGACTTTGGAGCAGCTCGGATTTAAAAGCTGTCTTATTCAAAAGGACCCTGCGCTGTGGAGCGAACACTATGCGGACAAGGATAACATTGCAGGGAAGTTTATTTATGAAAACTGTGACGTTCTTGAAGTATTTTCTGACGAAAAGGACAAGGAGCTTCTGGACGGCATCTGTACTCGCATTGTCGGCTCTGACGTGATGTGGGACTGCGGAATCATAAACAACTATGAAGATATGTATTTTTGCCTGAAGGGCGTAAACAAGGAAAATGTGAAGAAAATAGCCTACGGTACGTCTTTTGGCGGCAACTGCGATATTCCCGTTATGAAAAGAAGCGAATATATGCAGCTTCTCCGCAAATTTAACGGGATATCCGTAAAATGCTTCCGTGAAGCTGTCGCAATGAGCGATATGTTCGGCATAGACCCTGAGATCGTGCTGGATCCCGTTTTCCTTTGCGATAAGCAGAAATATATTCAGTGCGCGGAAAGCTCCGCTGCCAATACAGCAGAGGAACAGAAAAGTTTTGTATTCTCATACATAAAAAACGGCGACGAAAGAAAAAGAGATCTTTTGACCCGCGGCTATGTTATACTTCTGGAGAAATACGCCTCTCCACTCAGAAATTTTGTCGATATCAACCGCTATCCCGAGTCAACGGCCGCGCTTGGGCTTGAGCCTGCATATCACATTCTGGTGAATGACTGGCTGCACTACATCATAAACAGCGATTTTGTCATCACAGACGATTATTACGGTATGTGCTTCGCCATTCTTTTCAGAAAAAATTTCGTTGTGGTATACGGCAGGGATATGAAGGACCTTTCACGGTATACGACGCTGCTCGACCAGCTCGGCCTTACCGAAAGACTTGTGTACCTCGATGACGATTTCAAAACTAAGGAGTATCTTTTCAGGAAGCCTATAAAGTATGATAAGTGTTCAACTCTTTTGGAACAACTGAAAGACGCTTCTTTGAAGTGGCTTACAAACGTATTGAACGGGTCAGATAAGTGAATGAGGGAGCATATGATGAAAAAATTTTTACGCTTTAAGCTGCAGAACCTGATATTTCGCAGCAATAGCCTGCCCGACCAGCATTTTGCTATGATGTACAGAGGGGACAAGCTTACTTATGACCCTTTGCAGTCATCGTTTTCGCTGAAGGACGGGCAGTTTACGGAATTCTTTACGTATTTCAATTCTTTTTCATACGGAAAATGGACCAAATATACGAACGTCAGGTCAATAAGCCTGTGTATCAAAGCAAAAGGCAAGTTCACGATACAACTGTTCGGACATTACCGTCGGGGCGAGATCATCGAAAAGGAATTTTATCCCTCGCACATTTTTGATTTTCAGGAATTTGAAACGATAGAAATACCCGTTTCCGAGGACGCCAAAGGGACCGTCATAGGATTTCAGATACAAAGCATAAGGGATTTTGCAGTTTCGGAAGGCTGCTGGTGTACATATATCGATGAAAAAGATGTAAAAGACGTAAGAATATCTATCGTTACTACAACGTTCAAAAAAGAAAGCTATATAAAACGCAACGTTGAAACGATAGAAAGGGAATTGTTCTACGGCTCTGAGTCATGCAGAGACCGCTTCCGTATGAATATCATTGATAACGGCAGGACTCTTGACCCTGACGATTTCAATGATGAATACGTTACGCTTTTCCCTAATATCAATGCCGGAGGTGCAGGAGGATTTACGAGAGGTATCATTGAATCCTTACATTTGAAATGGGCTCCGACTCATATCCTGCTTATGGACGACGACGTGACTATACTTCCTGAAGCCTTTGTTCGCACTTACGCTCTGCTCACCCTGATAAAGGACGAATATTCGGATTATTTTATAAGCGGCGCAATGCTAAGAAATCAGCAGATGAACGAACAGCATGAGGATATCGGATATGTAGTGGACGACGGGTATTATCGTGCCGCAAAGCCCACGATGTTCCTTCATTTATGGGATCAGGTATTTATCAATGAAGAAGAAAAACCTCAGAAGCCTGATTCTTATGCGGCGTGGTGGTACTGCTGCTTTCCTGTCACCCAGATAGAGGAAAACGACCTTCCCCTGCCGGTATTTATACGCTGCGACGACGTGGATTTCAGCATACGGCATAAAGCCCATATGATAACTATGAACGGCATATTCGTATGGCATGACGATTTCAAGTACAAATTCAACGCCTCTATGGAATTTTATATGGTGGTCAGAAATTCACTTATCACTCAGGCGATAGACGGCATATATCCTAATGCGGATTTTATCGGCAATATCAACAGGCTGTTTATGGAAAGGATAAAAGCGTTCAGCTACTCTGACTGCGACCTGCTGCTTGATGCGATAGAGGATTATCTGAAAGGTCCGAGCTTTATTTCCGAGCCGCGCGGCGAACAGATCGTGAAAGAAAAGTCTGCGAAAAACGAAAAATTAAAAAACTTGTACGAAGTCCTTGACACAGTTAAAGACGTGTCGGCTGAGAATATCACCAGCGGCTTGTACGAGCCTGCGGAGCTTCACGGATTTAAAAAGTTCATCTATAACGCTACTTACAACTTTCAGATCTTTCCTGCCAGACTTATGAAAAAGAAAACGGGCGTCATACCCTACGACTGGTTTGTGGCTCCGTCAAAAAATTATGGTTGTACGGCTCTTCTTGCAGTCAACGAATCAAATTATACGGGAAATCTGCGTATGCGTTCCGAAAGACGTTTTTTGGGGCTGATGAAAAGAAGAAAAAAGCTGATGCGCAGGTATAAACGCTGCAATAACGCGGTGACCGCCGAATATCGCGCGGCAGGAAACGTTTTCCGTTCTGAAACATTCTGGAGAAAATATTTGGGTATCAAGGAGGAAACATAATGGAAAAAAAGCAATATGATGTTGGATTGGTAGGATGGTGGCATAATTCAAATTACGGCTCCATGCTTACGTATTATGCGCTTCATCAGACGTTAAAAAATCTCGGTTATTCTGTTCTGATGATACATGAAGCACTCGGTTATCCGAACAGGGTCAAATGGGATTACAACAATCCTCCGCATAAATTTGCGAAGGAACACTACGATTTCAGAGAGCAAGTCAACTATGATGAATTAAGAAAATACAACGATGAATGCAATACATTTATTGTTGGAAGTGATCAGCTTTGGAATCCTCATATTAAGCGTGTTAACAGCGACTGCTTTTTGGATTTTACAGCAGATGATAAAAAGCGAATATCATATGGAACTTCCTTTGGAAATGAAGGTGTTTTGGAATCCAGACCCGAATTTGTAAAAGCCAACTATGATAATTTAAGGCGTTTTGATGCCATTTCAGTACGTGAAGACTATGCTGTAAAAGTAGCTGAGGATAATTTTAATGTTAAAGCGGTAAGGGTTGTCGATCCTGTATTTTTACCGGATATATCCGAATATACTTCCCTTGCAGAACAAGCTTCCCATAAAATTGACGGCGAGTATATGCTTGCTTTTATCCTTGACCCTACTGAAGCTAAAAAGGATGTCGTTTTAAAACTTGCTGAGAAATTAGGCTATAAAAAAATATTTGTCCTTACCGATCCGTTCCAGTCTGCTATTACAAAGGCGGAGCAAATTTTTAATGCTTCGAATATGGAAATGTATAAACTGGAACAAATATCTCCTGAAAATTTTTTGTGTGCATACCAGAATGCCGGATATGTTATAACTGACAGTTTACATGGCATGTGTTTTTCATATATTTTCCGAAAAAATTTCAATGTATTTTATAATATTCTTCGGGGCGCAGGCAGATTTGCCAGTGTAGTGGGTCTGATGGGACTTGAAAGCAGAAGAATATATGAGGATTGGCGCACTGAGCCGGATACTTCTGCAATAGACTTTGCACAGGCAGAAAAAAGCGTGAACGAGCTGAGAGAGTATTCCTTAAACTGGTTGAAAACTGCGTTGGATACGCCCAAAGAACTCATGCCTAAAATAATTTTGAATAATTTAGAGAAAAAGCCTGAAGATGATGACAATGTTGCAGAATTGATAAAAAATATGCACATTGATGTAAAAAGATGTAAAATGGTAGCAACATTGTTAAGGGACTATGGCGTAAAGCATATTGTAATTTCATCAGGTTCAAGACATGCTGATCTTGTTAGATTTTTCGAAAACAACTCTTGCTTTATAACCCATAATGTTATTGATGAAAGAAGTGCCGGATTTTATGCACTCGGCTTAGCAACGAAAATGAGAGCACCCGTAGCCGTATGCTGTACATCGGGGACAGCTTCCTCTAATTATCTTACAAGTATGAGTGAGGCGTTTTATCAGCATGTTCCGTTAATTTATATCACCGCAGACCGCTACCCGCATTTACTTAATCAGCGTGAAGATCAAATGGTTCCGCAAGACAATATGTACGGTAGGGTTTGCCTGAAATCTGTTACTTTGATTCCTAAAGATGATCCGAATACAACGGCTGCAATGCGTCGGGAAGTTTGTGAAACGATCCTTGAAGCAACTCATAATCAGTTTGGACCTGTTCACATAAATATTCCTGTGGCATTCGTGAATATTAAACCATTACCTGCTAAATGTTACGATTTAGAGCAATCGCATTTTCCGTTAATGCAAAGATATAAGTTTTTACCGGATCGTTCTTCGTGGAATTCTGTTCTTGATACTATGAAAAAAAATAAAATTTTAATAATTTATGGGCAGAATTATAAGCTATCTCACGAAGATCATGACGCATTTGATAAATTCTGTAAAAGATTTAACTGTGCGTTTTATAGAGAAAATTTATCAAATTTTACCTGCACTAAATCCATTAACGGATATAACATGGTGAAGAAATCAGGCAACGTTACTGATACAATGCTTAAGGAAATTAAACCTGATATTGTTATTACAATGTTTGGATCAACTGTTGCTATAACTCGGGACTTTTTGTATAAATTTAAAACTTTTGAGCATTGGGATATCGCTCCGAATGGTGCCGCGGCAGATCCGTATAAGAAATTAACAAAAATATTCGAATGTACTCCTATTCAATTTATAAAACGCCTGAATTTTATGGCTGGCGATGCATCATCTGTTGATTCATATTTTCAATCATGGAAAAAATATGAAATAATAAATGATATCATTCCGGAAAAATATTCACAAAGATATGCTACCTACCAGATTTTAGAAAAAATGCCTGAAAATGCTTTGCTTCATTTGGCTAACAGCAATACTGTAAGGTTTGCATGCTCATACAAAATCAAAGAAAATATAAGTGTTTATTGCAACCGGGGCACAAATGGTATAGACGGCTCTGCGTCTACATTTATCGGGCAGGCAGCATTAAGTAAAGAACCGTGTTATTTGTTGATAGGTGATCTGAGCTTCTTTTATGATATGAATTCACTCTGGAATAAAAAATTAGGAGATAATATTAGAATTGTATTATTTAACAACTATGGAGCGGGTGCTTTGAGAGATAGGAAAGCAAAAGCGATAGTTCACTCACATCAGGCTACCGCAAGAGGCTGGGTTGAGTCTTTAGGCTTCACTTATCTCTCCTCAAGAAATATGGACGAATTCAATGCAAACATTGACAGATTTGTATCAAATGAAGATTCACCTATGTTTTTTGAGGTGTTTTGTTGAGTGATTTATCGTTAAAAATTGTAATGACATAAAAATGATTTTCTTTTAAAATAAGAAGAAGGAGTTTAATATGATTTTGACTCAGCAGGCAGCAAACAATCCCTCGGGCTATAAAATCGTATTTTCTGAATTAGGCAAGGCAGAACTCAAGCAGTATAGCGTTCCTGAGCCAACAGACAATCAGGTATTGGTCAAGGTGGCATATACCCTTATTTCAAACGGAACTGAAAAGGCATGCTTGCTCGGTTCGGAAAACACTATTCAAAAATTTCCTCAGTTTCCGGGCTATTCTTCCGTAGGAACGGTTATAAAAACGGGAAAAAATGTAAAAACCGTAAGTGAGGGAGATCGAGTATTTGTTGAATATGGCGGACACGCTTCATACAACGTAAAATCTTCGCAATATGTGTATAAGATACCTAACAATGTGGAGTTTACAGAAGCGGTATTTGTGAAGCTGGCAAGCTACCCGTTGCTTGCGTTGCGTCGTTCGCGTTTGGAAATGGGTGAATCCGTGGTTATTGTCGGATTGGGTATGCTTGGACTTTTCGGAGTTCAGCTTGCAAAAATCGGGGGGGGTATCCATTAATAGCGGTTGGTAATCGTGAGATAAGATTGGAAAAGGCAAAGCTATTCGGTGCGGATTATGTATTTCCTTCAGATGATGCCGACTTAATACGGAATATTTTAAGTATCACCAAGGATAACACGGCTTTTGAGGGAGCAAATGTTATCCTTGAAACATCAGGCTCTGAAAATGCTTTGCTTACCGCTCTCAAGTATTCCGCCAGACGTGGAAGAGTTATGATAAACGGTTGTAACAGAGTAATGACACAACCAATAGATATTTACAAATACGTTCACAGAAAAGGAGTATCACTTATAGGCGTTCATGAGTCTACCAGAATGGAAAATGATTCGGCGCCGGGTAACTGGACATCTAAACGCGATTATCGCTTGCTGTTTCAGTTTATGGCTTCTCATCGCCTAAACACGAAGGAAATCATAAGCGAAATACATTCCCCGTGGAATGCGCCTGATGTATACCAACGACTGGCTAACGACCATGATTTTCCTATGGGTGTAATTTTCGACTGGACAAAAATACACTGATTATGTTGAGGTGTTTAGCTGATTTTTATGGAGGTTATTAATGCGAGCAAATAGAATTACATTTTATGACCGAGATGTTAAACTGTCAGCCTTTGAATTGCCTTCCCCGAAAGAAAATGAAGTGGTTATAAAAGTCAAGTATTCTTTAATATCGAACGGAACGGAAAAGGCGTGCCTTTCAGGTGAGCCGAATAGTGTCAATATACCGATGAGGTACGGATATTCATCAGTAGGCTACGTTGTTGAAACAGGAAAAAAAGTTACGTCAGTGAAGGCAGGGGATCGTGTTTTCGCAACCTATACGGGTCATGCGAACTATGGCGTGCGTCCTGTTTCTAATGTTACAAAAATACCGGACGAGGTATACTTTGAGGATGCCGTGTTCGTGAAGATTGCTTCTTTCCCGCTTTTGGCATTGAGAAAAAGTCAATATGTACTCGGTGAATTGGTAGTCGTAGTGGGGACGGGGCTATTAGGTTTATTAGGCGTGAGGTTCGCATATCTGTCCGGGGCTATGCCGCTGATAGCTATTGGAGGGAGCAGACAGGACAGGCTTGATAAGGCGAGAGAGTTCGGCGCAGATTATGTATTTTCCGCAAACGAGCCCGATTTAGAAAAGAAGATAATCTCTATCACCCAGAAGAGTACATTTCATAAGGGTGCGGAGGTGGTAATCGAAACGACAGGGCAGGAAAGCGCATTATTTACGGCATTTAAATATGTCGGCAAGAATGCGAGAATAGTTATCAACGGGTGCAACAGAAGATTAAGCAAGCCAATAGATTTATACAATTCAGTTCATATAAAAGGAACCAGTTTGATTGGTGCAAACAGCAGCAACAGACCGTCCGGCGGTTCTATGCCGTTTAATTGGACGACCGCACGAGATTATAAATTGATATTGGAATATATGAAAAACGATAAGCTTAATGCAAAAAGCCTTATATCTGAATACGCTGACCCAAATGACTGTGTATTGGTGTTTGAGAGATTGCTTAACGACCGAGATTTCCCACTTGGAGTGGTGTTTGATTGGGATAAATTATAAGGAGATGTTATCTATGGAAAAAAAGATAATACATATTTTTTGGACAGGAGGCATGGACAGTACGCTTACTATGATAAAATACAGTCAAATCGAAAATGTAAGCATACTGCCGATATATGTTTCCAACGCTAACAGACGAAAGACCGAAAATTATGAACTGGCTACCATTGGAAAAATATATGAAATATTGAAAAAAGACCCGCGTACAAAGGCAGAACTTCTGCCTGTCCGCATAATAGCCGACAGTAAGGAGCAGATACAATTTCCTTCTGAATTTCCGTATGAATGGGAATATTACAAGCGCAAAAGATCATCTGAAACTTTATCAATTATGCGTAAAACACAGGGCAAAATTTACGATTTGCAGAAAAATAAAGCAAGGGGAATATGGGATTTAAATATTATCCGAATAGCAAATCAGTATATGCCCGTAATGACTTATGTAAAAACGGAAAACGTGATAGCTGAATTGAGTTTAAATTATGACGAATCGATATTTAGATTCCCTGAGTTATACACTGCATACGAAAAACAGTATGACGGTTTTTCCAGAACGCTTTTTGATGAAAACAACACGGATCCCGACATATATGCTGTATTTAAAAATATTTCTTTTCCCTTATATAAGATGAAAAAGGTGGATGTATATAATGCGTATGCCGATATGGGTTATCAGCATATCCGCAGTATGCTTTGGCATTGTTATGCGCCGATCAACGGCCGCCCCTGCGGACAGTGCATTACCTGTGTTCCTTATATTCGTGAAGGAATGTATGATATGTTTGATCGTGACGCGCTTATAAGATATATTAAATTCTGCGACAGGGAAAGAGAAATCATAAACAAACAGTATCAAGAGCTGATATCCAAGCGGGGGGGGTAATCAAGAAACAGTACTTATATACTTACCTTTATTCGTTTGATTTTCTGCCGTTAATGCTGTTGTGCTATTATATAGGTTCAAAAAGTACAAGCTGACTTCACTTTAACATTGAGGGAGCTATGTTGTACAATTGAGTAAGCTTAAAGTATGAATGAAATGTATACTGAAAACCTTGGTCGCTGTGGAGCGGTAACTCTGCGGCGATCTTTTCTTTTTTCTTGGCTGCACGAATAGTAAAAAATACAAGTTCAACGTTCTGCTCAGTCCCGGTCATGCAGACAGCTATACTGTTATCAAACAGATCCCGTATAACAGATATATACAATGCCTGTCAAGCCGGATGTGTACTGCAAGGACATTGATGATCCGTCATAGCAAATGCCTCCTGCCATACAGTCTGCATATATGGCAGAAAAATTAACCCCTTGATGAAAAACGGAACAGTTTGATACTGTTCCGTTTTTCATATTCTGACGGTCATTTTACGTTATCGGGGTAAGGCTCTCGGCAGTCGGTAATGCCAAGCAGATAATCGGTGCTTGTGTGGTAGAATTCAGCAAGAAAAATCAGCTTTTGCAAGGGAATTTCAGTTGTTCGCAGCTCATAGCGTGAGTAAGTTTGCTGAGAGCAGCCAATATTTTTTGCCATTTCTTCCTGAGTTCTCTTGGATTCCTCGCGTAGCTCACGCAAGCGCAGCTTCAGTTCCTTCACTCTGATCACCTCAAAATGGTATATTGTACTCAATAACTGAACGCCAAGCCGTCCAACGGGCAATTTACGTTTTCATCTGCGAATATTTCTGTTGCAGCGTACTCAATAATTGAGTAAAATATAATATAGTGCAACCTAATTCAGTGTATTTCGCAAAAGAGGAAATTTTGAGAAGCGCTATAAAAATCTCCTCAAAACATAGACACCTTTTTATACAGCCTTTGTATAATCATAACACGCTGTTTTCGTATTGTCAAGAGAAATTTCTAAAAAAAGAGAATTGGAAGTAAACTTTCTTGTTGAAAGTTGTGCAAAATATACAAGGAGGATTATTATGTCGAGATCAAATGCTTATCACCGTAAGGACGGTCGCTGGGAGGGAAGGATCCCGCAGGGAAAAAGCGATGATGGTAAGCAAAAATTCCGGTATATATTCGCCCGGTCGAAAGAGGAAGTGCTGCAAAAAATGGAGGAAATCTACCTGCGTGACCGTTCCGCTGAAAGCTGCTGCAAGACGCTTCATACCGTTTTTTCGGAATGGTTTAATTTGACAAAACATCGTATCAAGGAGTCCACAGCCGCAAACTATGCCATGAAGGCGGACAAGCATATTCTCCCCGTTTTCGGAGAAAAGTCTATCAGTAGTATTACGCAGGACGACGTCTGCGCTTTCATTGCCGACAAGCAGAAATCGGGCTTTTCTGAACGATATATTGCCGATATTGTTGTTCTGATGAAGAGCATTTTTAAATACGCCGTTGCTTCTTACCATATTTTTAACCCGCTGGACAGTCTGCGGCTGCCAAAGAAAAAAGGCGTGGAGATCCTGCTTCTTGACAAAGAGGAGCAGGAACAGCTGCAAGCCTATATTTCCAACAATTGGAATCACGGTACGCTCGGCACAGCTCTTTCCGTTTCAACAGGTATTCGTATCGGAGAGCTTTGCGCCCTGCAGTGGAAGGATATTGATCTTGAAAAACGGATTTTGACCGTCAGAAAAACGATGCAGCGTATCCAGACGTCCTCGGATACAGCAAAGACAAAACTCATCATAACCGACCCGAAAAGCGAATCTTCACGCAGAAAGATTCCGATTCCTGACTGTATGATGAGTTTTTTGCTGAAATTCAAAGAAAACTCTGATGATTATGTGCTAACCGGATCAAGTAAACCTATTGAGCCGAGAACAATGCAGTATCGTTTCAGAACGATCCTGAAAAACGCAAATTTGCCGTCAGTTCATTTTCATGCTTTGCGGCATATTTTTGCCACGACCTGTATCAGGCTCGGCTTTGACGTCAAATCCTTGAGTGAACTTTTGGGGCACAGCTCAGTTGAAATCACGCTGAATCGCTACGTTCATTCATCTTTTGAACAGAAGCAGGCGTATATGAAACAAATTGCCTTTCATTTTTAAAAAGTTGATAGCATGAAAAATGAATAAACACTGTACAGGCGCTTCTCAAAATTTCCTCTTTTGCGAAATTGCATATAGAGCATGATTTACGCAAAGTAAATTGCGTTGCGCATATATAGCCTTATTGTACCCAATTCACGAGATAAAATGCAACTTTTTCTGCAAGTATGTGCGGAAAGCTGTGAGGGAGCGTGCATATTATGAAAGAAATTACGAAAAGATTTATCGCAGGAGTATCGGCGGCGGCACTGTTTGTGTCTGCGGTTGGTTCTGATGTGTTTACAAATTGGTTAGCAAGAACTGTATTTGCGGATTCTTCAACTGGTAAAAACGGCAGATCAACGGGATTTTCCAACCTTGAACAGGATACAGATGGTGAATACTATAACACCGGCTACGGTCTGCACACGAACAAGACTGCCACGGCGCTGGACGACGGCAGAACGTTTGACGTGAATCTGGAGTCCTGGTATGTGGGCGAGAACCCCGTGGACGTTGCAACGATCCTTGACGCTTCGGGTTCAATGGCTTGGACAGTGGATACGCTTGAACCGTTGACGGTCAACATTGATCAAATTGAAGCAAAGAAATTAGACCCTATTGAAGAGAAATATGGCTTAGACGACGATGGTTTAAATAGTTTTGAGAAATTGCTTACATTCCAAGAAAGTCAAGGCGGCTACCTTCCCCAAGACCTTGTTGACCTGATACTTGACCCCGCCAAGACCGACAACAGTAAGCTGGGCTATGACAAATACATGTATTACGTCTACGAAGCACGCTCGTCCGTTTCTGAGTTTGTTCCACTGGGGTATTGGGACGGCGGTGCTGATCCGAAAACCGATCTTTCTCTTATCGGTTACTATCCATTCAGCGGCACATTGGAGAATAAAGCGCCGAATGCGGAAGAAGACGCTGCGGGTAAACTGATAAATCACCCTGGAAGCGATGGGATTTATGACACGAGCAAAGAGGCAACAGAGCCATTAAAGGCTGTGTTTGTTACAGAAGAAGTGACACAAAAAGATGGAACAAAAAAGACAGTTGTTAAAGGCTTAAACATTGCCGATTCTTCTTCCAAAGGTGCAATTTTAGTTGCAAGCCCGACAACAAATAAATTCAGCATATCATTTGAATTGTCGGTGGATAATAGTAATAGTGGCTATGACGAGGCAACTATTCTTTATCTTACCGACGGTACAAATTATTATAAAATATTCCGTGGCGGAAATAGTTCCGGATCAAGATTGAAAATGTCAACAAATAAAGATTCACCATTGAATGCAAATAGTGCTGTGAATACAGAACCGAGAGAATGGAAATTTACCTTTGATTTTGATAAAAAAGAATTAACGATATATACGACTACAAAAAATGTAAAGTGGACAAATGATGATACCGGTAAAGACACATATACCGTTGATTTGTCCAAATATCCCGAACTTGATGTAAGCAAACTTAAAATCTACATTGGCGGCGATACCACAGAACATAAAAATCAAAATACTATATATATAAAAAACTTAATCATTAATGATATAGAAGGTGAAACAGAAACAACGGTCGCAAATTATCCTCTTCAGACAGAGGAAAACGGTTTAAAAAATACCACAAATTCTGATAATCCTTCTATCTTTGTAGAACAAGCCTATAATAGCGGCGGCAATTTTGGCACAAAAGAACTTTCTCTTAGAACACTTGACCCCGTATTTAAATCAGACAATAAGGCATTAGACGTAAAAAATACCTCTCAAAATGGCGCAGTACTGCTTGACGCTGTGCCGGAGCTTGACGAAAACGGCTTTACTATCTCTATGAAATTGTATAGAACAGGAACTCTTAAAGAAAGCCAACAAAATATTTTTTACTTAGGTGATAAAGATAAAAGCAAAAACTATTATCAGTATTTCCGTTCAATGAATGCCGGAGGTTATTTAGGTATTTCTAAGAGTGAGCAAAAAGATTTGGACAAAACTCCTACTGGGACTGATATGGTTTACTATAAGGGCGGTATGGCTTCAGGTTTAGATGAAAATGAGGTATGGTATACAAATACTCTTGTATTTAAACCTGATCCGGATAATGATGATAAATGGATAGTCACACCTTACATAAACGGTAAAGCAAAGTATCAAGACGGTGCTAAAAATTTTTCAATAGATAAAATAACTGTAAATAAAAGTAACCTTGTTCTTTTACTTTGCGCATTAAAGAAAAACGGCAGCGGCTCAGACCAATACCTCGACGACCTCTACATCTTCAACGATGCGCTCAATGCAACGCAGGTTGCGCAGTATTTTGGAGAAAAAGAGCTTTGTGACGGATCGACAAAAGATAAAGATGGCAATGTAACTAAAGCGCTTTACCATGCGACAACTATTGATGGCGAAGACATTGCACAAATCAGTGATAGTCTGGCAAATAACACTAAAAGTGATGAGCGCCGTGGTTGGTACTACGTCAATTCCCACTCCACATGGGCAGACATTGAAGGCTGCCTTGCAAGCGGCAAGCAGTATATTGGTATTAAAAAAGATGATGGCACAGACTATTACAGCCCTGAGGATATTGTCACAAAACCGTCCGGAATGGACCCGAAACTTAAAGATGATATAGAAAATAATTATGAAAATAATACATCTATTACTAAGCACGCAGATTATGTTGCGCCGACAACCGAGCGCAGTATACGCTTCTATGTCGACGGACAGAAACATTTGCGCTGCTTTGTATGGAGTGGAGCCGATTCAAAAGAAAACGACCCTCGCACATTCTGCTCGCTTGTGTACGAAAAGAGAGAAAAAATGACAAAACAATGCAAAAAACCAAATACGAAGAACTCAACAGTGCGCTGAATACGTTCTACAAAAATCTTGCAGATTACTCCGACCTTTCAAACACCTCGGTCGTTCGTTTCAGCACGATAAATGCGGTGGACAAAGATAAAGAGGAGACTACAAATACAAATTTGCAAAAACTCATCATGAGAGACTGGACGAACTGGTCGGATTATTATCAGAAAGTGAAAACTGAGGATTCGTCGGCCACACCGAATACCGATAATTATTTGCACGATCTTCTTATACCGGAAACTGATGAAGAAAAGTCTACGGATACCATAGTTTCAACGGCGCGCGGTGACGAAATATTAGAATACCCCTATGTCATGACCGGCGGTACATATACATGGACGGGCTTGAAATCCTTCTATGATAATATGGTAGACAAGGACGGCTTGGAAAGCGGCGACAAGGTTTACGACATAGCCAACGACGCCCGTGATAAGTATCTTATCATCTTCACAGACGGTCGTGATAATACTGTTGGTACTACTGATACAAAATATAACGAGAAATATTCTCCGGAAGATCATAAGGCTGATAATGACGCAGGGTTAGCAAAAGCATGGGCAGATCAGCTCAAAGACGAGGGCTACACGATTTACTGCGTAATGTTGGCAACAGGTTCAATTTCAGAGGATACAAATGAAGACGAATTCAAAAGTGCAAAAAATTTCTTGTTGACTCTTGCCGGAACTTATAATGCGGAAGAGCTGAAAGCTGATTATCAAAAGCAGTTGGCCGAAGAGGAGGCAAAGAAAGACGGAGGTGGAGAAAAACCAGATGAAAAATTAATGGAGTATTTGACAGAGCAACTTGAAAAACTGGAAAATGATCCGGAAGATCACATCATTGTTGTTGACCCGTCAAAAACAAAAGACGGCGGCGTCACTGTTATAGACGCATTCCAGCAGATCCTTGATGATATTCAGCAGCCTCGTAATGATTACAATGTGCAGGACTATATTGACCCACGCTTTAACCTTGTTGACAAAAACGGAAATTTGTATCAGCTTGGCGCAGGCGGAAAAATAACGATAAAAAATTCCGCTGGTGGTGTAAGCACAACAACTGTTGGAGATATCATTGACAATCCGAGTGCATACGGTTATCCATACACACCGCAGGACAGCTATATGGTAAACCGCAAGACAACTTCAGATCCAAAATCTGAGGACGGTTATGACTGGGGCGACGGCTACGGCACAGGCTATATCTATTACGACGATGAAAAAGATATGTACTATCTGCGCTGGGAAGATCAGGTTATCCCAATGGAAGATGAAGCGTTTACCACAACTAAGGAAAATGAGCACTACCTTGACGTCTGGAGCGCAACCATTCGCCTGAAAGCAAAAGACGATTTCATTGGCGGCAACAACATCCTCACCAACGGAAACGAGGCAGGCGAAAACCTCGTTTACAGCGATGCGACTATTGAGAATATGGATAAGAACCCCGACTTGTATTTTGCGGATTATAAAACAGGAGATACGATTACATACCGCAAAAAGCTCGAAGTTCTCTCCGGCACAAACCGAAAGATCAATGCGGTTGATGCGAACGGCGTTTCGCAGGCGGTTTATGGTGATGGAATAGACATTCCGTCATCGGGATTTCCAAGAGTAACTGTAAACGTCAGATTGAAGCCCCTTGATGCAAAAAATCTGAATGACGTGATCTATATGGGCGAAGTCGTGTCCCCGACTATGATGCTTGCCGATCTTGAAAACGGCTATATGGAAGGTTCATATTATTTGGAGTATCTAAGGCGATATGCTTATCGGCTTTATGGTTACGAAGCTGCACAAACTCCTCTCCTTGAACTTTTGAATCAGTGGCTGAAGATCAATGATAAAGAGGTGGCGAAAAAAACATTTACAATACCTTATATTTATCTGCCTGAACCAATTTATAAAGATGATGGTACACTTGAAACGGTTAACGTCGCTGGTAAACGAAAAGTTTCTGTAACAAACAGCACGGGTGTGAGTACCGAAGAATCCGAAGGATTTATTATAACAGATTTTGATGACCTGAACTTGTGTGATATTACAGGCTTTATTACTTATACTTGGAAGCGTGAAGATAAACAAGAACCGCAGCAGGCAATAGAGGGTCAACCCGGTAAATATGACATCACCAAAGAATATGTTGTCAAGAATACGGAGCAGATCAAGTACAATCTGCAATTGAAGTTTACTCCGCTGAAAGAAGATGATTTGCCTGAAGGTTTCAAGTTTGATGAAATTTTCATTAAATCGGATTCAACGGGCAAAGGCGGTGATAAATTCTTTAATATTGCAGATAATGAATTTGCTCCTGCTGATACATGGAGCATAGAATCTAACCGCACAGATTACCTTCAAGCAATGGTAAAGGAAGAAAAAACCTACACGCCGCATGTTGAGTACAATAAAGATACTGAAAAGTGGCAATTATCGACTGAAACTACCGGCACTGAGAAAATCAACGAAGACACATACGATTGGGATACTTCTTACAAGCCGGTTGTAGGCAAAGTGCAGATAGAAGGTGATAAGCTGGATGAATATTACACAGACACGCTTAATAATGTTGGTTTCGCTGACAAAGACGGCAATACGATTACCGATGAGACAGGTGCATTCATAACAGGTAAAAGTGATACAGATGTATGCTCACTCGTAGCCAACACCACCTACATTAAAGACGTTGTCAACGGTGCTCTTGTGCTGGAACTTGTGGTGGACGGAAAGTATCTTAAAGATGGTTCACCAATTGTTACAAACGGTACTTACACCTTTGAAGCCACACGTTACTATGACGACCCGTATGACCCGTTACCGTATAGCGCTGATGAAAAGAATATGAGCGCAGATACAACACCAGACGGTAAAAAATATCAGCTGACATTCAAAGTTGATAGTAAAACCCTGCCAACATCTCCAGAGAATAATACGCTCTATACGGTCTGGGCGACATTGACTAAGGTTGAGGTGTTTGACGGTACAACATATAAGTCTATTACATCGGACGGCTACGCTGTTGAAAATGCTCTCCCAATTGGTACTTATGAGATTTCGGTAAATAAGACGGATATGAAAGCTTCTGGCTCTCAATACTATCTCGGAAAAAATGATATCGGTGCAGATGTAAACTTCATCTACCTGAAAACCGACAACGCGCCTGCAAGCTACACCTACGACAAATTTCCCGACAGCGTTTACAATGCCAGTAAAACGGCGCCTGAAAGCACAGGCGACGGCGAGTATCTTATTAAGAACGGCGAAAATGACAATGCTCCGAAGAATATCGCTGACAGCAACAGAACAAATGTTTCCGAAACTCAAACATTGACATTTTATTTCGGTACTGTGGACAACAAAGAAATCAACGGAGAGACACTGAAAAACACAAAAGGCTATAGCAGATTTGACGATAAAAGTAAAGACTATGCCAAAGACCGTCTTGGAATTATACTGCTGTCCGTTGACCCAAACAGCCTTGCGATTTCAAAAATGGTGACGAATACTGACAAGAAAGAGAATTTTGAACATTCGTGGGAATTTACCATTATTTTCAAGCCGGATGATGGAGAAAATAAAGAAGAATTTGACACGCAAAATAAAGACGGCTTTACATTGACATGGTATAAACTTGAAGACGGCAACTGGACTTTAGATAAAAGCAGCGGTCACGAATCAATTATTAAATTTGATCCGGAAAGTGGCGCAACCGAATATAAAGCAACAATCAAATTGAAACACGGCGAAAAAGTCGTGATCAGCGGTCTGCAAGAGGGCAAATGGCAAGTAACCGAAAAAGACGAAAGAGGAACGATCTTTTATTCCGCCCACAACAACATGGACGAATTTGATGATTATGTATTTTCCAACGAGACAAACGAGGATATCGTATTAAATCCCGCGTCTCACGTTGATTTCGTCAACGAATTTCCATACGAGCTCCCCTCCACAGGAAGCATTGGAATAAACCGATATATCTTCTTCGGCACAATGTTTGCAATTGCTTCTGCCATATTCGTTGCAATGCTATGGTACGATCGGAGAAAGCGCAGGACGACGAATGAACAGCCGTAAAATATTGCTGCAATGGGAGAGATTTCATTGCGGCAATAGAGAAGAAAATACGAAGCAGCGAATTATTCTGCTTTCGGCGTTTTTATTTCTGATAATAGGCTTATCTCTCATTTTGATTTATTCGATCACGTTCTGCCATAATGAAACCAAACAATATCAAGCGGTAAAAGAGTATATCGCTGCTGCGGAAAAAGTACCGAATACAGCGGATATGCTGAAAGAAGCAGAAAGCTTCAATTCCGGGTTAAGCAATATTGAACCAATGCCGACGTATCTTCCGAGGGAGCTGCTTCCTGAGTACAGCTCTTGTCTGGATATTTTGAATGGTATGATAGGTTATATCAGCGTCCCTGATGAAGGCATTTTACTGCCGATATATCACGGAGCAGATGAGAAAACTATGCAGAATGGCGCAGGACACGTTGAGGGCAGTTCTTTCCCGATCAACGGCAGCTCCGTCCATTCTGTCATAATAGGACACAGAGCATTGCCCTCTGCAAGAATGTTTTGTGACCTTGGCCGAGTAGAAAAAGGTGAGAGATTTACGGTTTACGTTCTCAACAGTTCCTTTACATATCAGGTCTATGGTATTGAAACCGTACTGCCTAATGAAATACAATCCTTGTTGATTAAGGAAGGAAAAAACCGCTGTTCTCTTGTGACCTGCACGCCATACGGCAGCGAGTCTCATAGGCTTTTGATCCATGGTGAGCTTATCGATACGGCCGGATCGGACAGAGATTCGGCATTGAAAGCGGCAGAAACGCGCCTGTGGATCTATCGGGCAGTTATCGCCGTTGAGATTATTCTTATAGTAACTGTGGCTATCCTTGCATACAAGGTAATATTCAAATGCGAGAACGATAAAGGATAGACTCTATAAGCAAACCGCAAGCCCTCATAAATGACATACAAGCGTTTATGAGGGCTTATTTTTGTTTTACGCCTGTCAGGGAAAATGGCGCTGAGTGAAATTTCCGTTCGTTTGATAGCTTATCATAATTCAACTTTTAGGATATTTTCAGACAGAAAGAATATCCCTATAACAAATACACTCTGCCTGCTATTTTTTAAGGACTCGATAATATAGAATTTTTTCCGATACGATATTTCCGCCAAAACCTCCGAAAAGCCAAAGGACAACGTATTTCGGTATCCTGCATAAGCGGACCGATAAACCATCCCGATTCATTTTTATACCCCACCCCTTGACGGTACTTTCTCAAAAGTACCGCCCTTTTATTTTTCCCGCAATATTTTTAAAGAAAGGCGTTATCCTCTCATATACAGGTACGTATATATCGTCCACCTTTTCATTCAAAACGTTCAAAGCCTTAAGCGGCACAGACATATCTGTATTCAGCTTACGTGACAAGAAAGGAGAAAGAAACATAACAGCCGCCTGCGAAAAAATAGCCGCCGCAGCAGCATACGTCTCCCCCTGCTCCTTTTTTGCTTTATCAATAAAGCGTGTAACGTTGTCCGTGTAGATTCCAACCACATCTGCCGCCGCCTCGTTTCCGTCCTTTGTAAAGAGCAGACTGAGAAGCGTAGGCGCTGATGCGATTATCACACCCTTTATCGTGTCCTTTTTTGAAACAAGATCTCCGTTGACAGGCTCAGTCCCGCCGCCTAAAATATTTTGCAGTATGCTCATTATGCTCAGCGTTATGTACTGCCTTTCTGCGGGCTCAATCGCCATCACTGTGTCCGACAGGTTCTTAACATACTGCGATATATCCCCTTGCTCAGTCTGCCGATTCAGCTTGCCGTCAGCCCCTGCAAGCGTTTCCACGTAGTGATAAGCAAAAATATCGCCGCCGATATCTGAAGCATTTACAAAACAGACCTGTTCCTCAGGAGCAAGACGTTCGCCCAACACGTTTACAAAATCATTATCAGCGGAAAAGCTGTATATTTTCCTCCTGCACTCCTCAAAATCCCCGCCGAAATTCTTTCTGAACATTGCAATTGCCTCAGGCGAAAAGCCCTGACCGTCAAAGCTTATGCATATGTCTGCAAGCTCGGAATTTATCGTGACGAACTGCGCCTTGTTCCCGCCCTTGGAATGCCCCGAAACGATTATGCGGGTATTTTTGTCCCAACTGTTCTCCCCGCATATCCGCCTGAACCAATTTAACGCCTCAACTTGCTGGTCGGTGGCATAGTCCTTTTCAACGGCGGACGAGTACAGCAGCCTGCCGATTTTGTCATATTTTTCGTACAGATTGTATTCGGGTATGCCAGACAAGCCCTCCCCGTTGTCTATCCATTCTCCTGCTCCCGTCCCCGCAAAAATCACGTAGACCGTCCCCGTTTCATCGGTAAAGGTGCAGGACTTCATTCCGCCCTTTTTGTTGTTGTAATCAATTGTTATGTTTCCTATCACCGACCCCGCAAGCGCAGGGTCATTTGCACAGGCGTTCCGTATCAGCCTTACACGCCTTTCAAACTGAAGTTTTTCTTTTTCGCTTATGTAGCTTGTATCCGTGCTCAGCCTGTCTGCAATATCCGAAAATCTGTCTTTACCCTTTGCGTTTTCAGAGTTGAGCAGATACATAAAAATATTGTAGATGAGCGCCTTATCTGCGGCGTCCAAAACCGTTCTTTCAATATCCTTCAAGTAAAATCACCCGCCTTTCGGCATATTATACGCAGCAGGGACACAAATAAATTCCTTTTATTTTTTATCGCAACTTGACAAATCAAATTTTCGGTGTTATACTATCTGTAATAACTGTATTATTTCAAATGATACAGTTGAAAAAGGAGAAATACCGTGTTCATAAAATATCTATTAAAAAATATCAAAATCGCTCCCATTCAATACATTTTAGTCATCATATGTGAAATGGCTCTGTTTATTATCGCCCTTTCGGCAAACGGAATAATGCTGGACGCAATTACGGAAGGAACGCAGCCCCAGTGGACGTCAAGATTTTTTAGTTATACGTTTGAACACAGCATAAACACCTCCGACCCTTCCGACAAGGAAAAGCTGGACAGACTTCTTGCAGAATTTCCTGTTGACTATGAGTATATGCGTTTTAGTATTGCGGGCAGATCTGATGATCTTCGTAAGCAGTATTATACTGATTTTCCGTCTGTCTGTGTATTTCGTGATTATCAATCTATGAAGGATTATCTTAATAATAACTTTCAGGTCCGTGAAGTTCCGACAGAACAGGAGTACGAAAATCACGAAAAAGTCATTCTTACGTCTACAACGCCGGGTTACGTCGATGAAAACGACAAGATCGACCCGATACTGACAGAAGGCGAGGGCGGGACGTACGTTCCCATAGGCCCACAGGGAGAGCTGTACAAGGTCGTAGGAAAATGGCCAGGAGTGGGACCGCTTATCCTGTACGGAACCGAACCCGAGGACACTAAGCTGTTCGCTTTAGATATAAGAACAAAGAACTATATCACACAAAAACAGGCCGATGAAATACACGAGCTGATAATTGAGATTTTTAACGAAGAGCATATTACTCAATATACCGTTCCCAACGTCCAAGATCTTCTGGATATGCGCAAGAATCAGACAAATATTGTGGTCACCGTACTTACGCTCATTCTGTCAGCTTTTAATATTATCCTTATATTCAAACAAATGATCGAAAACAGAACAAAGAAATTTGCCGTATATAGTCTTTGCGGCTTCGGGCAGTTGACCTGTATTTCATACTGCCTTGTCGAACTGCTTTTGATCTCAGCAATTTCTTCTGTCGGCGGCTGTCTTATATTTAATTTTTTGGTAAAGCCGATACTGGCGGATCATTATAGATCCTTTTCGGGAATGTTTACGATCGGATATTACGGTATTCTGCTGCTTTTATATATCGTGATCTTTGCCCTGTTATTCTTTGCATTCATTGCGCCTGTATTCAGAAAAACAGTGGCAGAAAAATTGCGAAGTATATAAACGGAGGCTTTGATATGGATTTATTGAAACTGGCAGTTTTATCTCTCAGCAAAAAAGCAGTAACTTTGATTTTGGTGATAATGGAGCTTGCAGTATTGTTTATTGCGGAAAATTATATGGTATCGGCGCTTAAAGAGCGTTCAATGCTTTATGCGCCTTATCGTCAGCTTTTAAATGAAAACAGCGCCTTTGTGATAGACACCGCTTATACCGACAAGCTGATGGAAGATTCGTATCTTACTGAAAAACAGTCGCGGGAACAGTTGTTGGACGGTATCAGCGGCGATTATACGGTTTATGACGTATGGGTTTATAATGACGGCGCTTATAGAATTTATTCGCTAAGCGACGAGATTTATGACAAACTTGCTCTTCCGTTGAGCGCAGGCAGTTACAAAAGCGGACAGAATTGCGCCGTAGCCGCATACGGTATGAGAATGGGAGAATATGCAGTTGACGCGCAAAGCGGCTCTCTTCTTCTCAATATATGCGGCAATTTGACCGAAAGCACCTTTATCCCGCAAATGTCTTATTTCTCAAGCAGTGATATGACGGTGAAAGATTTTTACAACGCCTCTGTCAGCGAGAAAAATTTTATCATCACAAACAGAAGCTCAATAAACGGATTTGAGGAACAATTTCGTTGCGAGGTGGGATTTTTGATACAGTTTGATACCGATGTTAATGAAAATATAGCGCTGATGCGCTCCAAAGGAGAGGCGGCAGAGGGCACTCTTATCGCAGAAAACACAACGTCGGCATTGAACGAAGACTTGAAAAGCTTCATTCCTCTTTTAGGATGTATTCTGATGATCGTGCTTATCGGAATGGTATGCATTTCTATGACAATTTTTAATGAAAATCAATATCGTAACGGAATACTGTGGATATGCGGCTACTCCCGCTTTAAAATGCTCGTGATACACACATTGAGCGTATTTGTGCTTATAGCTTTGTCTTTGATTGCGGGAGTATTTCTGATTGTTTTATACAGCCTGCTTAACGGCTCCGCCATTAGTATATCATCAGGAGGCGAGAACGCCGCAGTATTGATATTGACCTGCATTTCTTTGATAATAGCCACAATTATAATTCCGATTGTAAAAACCGCAAAAACCACACCTATTGAATACGTCGGGAGGTCAAAATGATAGAATTAAGAAATATAACAAAGGTTTATAACCCCAAAAAGCGCAATCAGTTCACCGCCCTCAGCGAAGTATCCGTTACAATAGAGGACGGTGAGTTTGTGGCAATTGTAGGGGAGTCAGGCTCAGGCAAGTCCACTCTCCTGCATATCATAGGCTTGCTGGACAGCTTCACCTCAGGTGAGTACCTGCTAAACGGACAAAGCACAGTGGGAGAAAAGGAGAGCGCTCTCGCCAGATTAAGGGCAAGCAAGATAGGTTTTGTAAAGCAGGATTTTGCGCTTATTGAAAATTATACTGTGCTTGACAACGTAATGCTGCCGCTTTATCCCATAAAAGCCTCAGATAAGCGCAAAAAAGCGCTTAACGTTATAGAAAGGCTTGGCATAAAGTCTTTGGCTGACAAAGACGTTTCTCAGCTTTCAGGCGGCGAAAAGCAGCGTGTTGCTATCTCAAGAGCCATAGTCGCTCAGCCTGAAATAATTCTTGCCGACGAGCCGACGGGCTCCCTTGATTCAAAAACAGGCGATGAAATTTTTGAAATTTTCCGCGAGCTTAACTCCTCAGGCATTACGGTAATTATGGTAACTCACGATAACAGGCTTGCTGATCAGTGTGGGAGACAAATCGCCATTAAAGACGGAAGATTGATTTAAAAACATACGCTGACCAAAACACAGCTCCTGCGGCGGAATAAAGATACCGCTGCAGGAGCTGTTTAATTCGTTTATATAAGTCCTATAAAACATACATATAACCGTTGACAAATAAAATACAAAATGTTAGAATTAAAAAATGATCATTGAGTGTTTAAGAATGTATAAGCAACGCCGAATAAAACGCAGAAAGGAACGAGATCCGATGGAATATTATGCACACCAAATGGACGACAAAAAGCAGTATCTGAAAGACCACCTTGAACAAACAGCAGCTCTTGCAGAGGCATTTTCGGTGGATTATATGAAAGCTATTGCCTGGGCGGCGGGGAAATATCACGATTTGGGAAAATACGGACTGACTTTCCAAAAGGAAATACTGGAAAACGACCGCAGCGTAAAATATGAACATTCGTCGCCGGGCGCAATAGAACTGGGAAAAGCAGTTTTTACAGAAGAGTAAAAAGCCGTTCTTCCCATGTTGCAATACTGTATTATGGGTCACCACACAGGTCTGCCCGACGGCGGAACAAACGGCGATATCGCAGGTGACGGCACTCTTCACGGGAGATTAAAGAGGAAGTATTTGGGCAGGAACGATTACAGTGCTTATAAAAATGAACTAAAAATTGAATTTCCCGAAATTGAAGAGCGCCTGAAAAAGCTTTTTCAAAACCATGATCGTGAGTCGATCGAAAAATATGCGTTTTTTACCCGATATATTTTTTCCTGCCTTACGGACGCAGATTATCTCGATACCGAAAAAGTGTATTCTCCCGATATTGACAGGGAATTAAAAAGCGATTTTGAAACGGCATATACTCTGCTTGACGAATGGC
The DNA here is from genome assembly GCA_947630175.1 of uncultured Ruminiclostridium sp. Classification (GTDB taxonomy): domain Bacteria; phylum Bacillota; class Clostridia; order Oscillospirales; family Ruminococcaceae; genus Ruminiclostridium_E. Next base: position 25,651 of record CANRGJ010000005.1, read on the forward strand.
AGACAAATTTTCCCACCGACACCGAGCTTGAGCGCGCAAGACCACGCCTGCTGGAACAAGCGCTGCGCAATTCGGCAGACTCAAAGAGCATAAGTATACTCAATATGCCCACAGGAAGCGGAAAAACCTATTGCAGTCTTAAGCTTGCCTTTGAAAAGATAAGATCATCAGGGAAAAAGCGCATAATCTACGTCATTCCCTACACCAGCATAATCGAGCAGACTGCAAAATTTATCAACGATATTTTTGGCAATTTCGTCAATGTTCTTCAGCATCATTCAAATTACAGCTTTGAGCCTGATGAAAACGCCTCAGATGAGGAAGCGTCAACAGCGGAAAAGCTGCGCAGATCCGCCGAGAACTGGGACGCTCCCATAATAGTTACCACAAGCGTACAGTTTTTTCAGTCCTTGTATCATTACAGAAGTTCTTCGTTAAGAAAGCTGCACAATATGGCGGATTCCGTGATAATTTTTGACGAGGTACATCTGTTGCCCGTGAAGTTGCTTCAGCCCTGCCTGAGAGCTATCGGCTACGTAACAAAATATCTTAACAGCGAGGCGATATTTCTTTCAGCGACAATGCCTGATTATTCCGAATTGTTCAGAAGATATATGCCGGGCTGTGAATTTTCGGAGCTTATCTCTGACAAGTCGGATTTTGCTTACTTTAAAAAATGTAAATACGCCTATTTAAAAGGCGCCGATTATGAAAGCGTTGCGGAAAAAGCTCAAGGCTTCAGATCAAGCCTGATAGTGGTCAATAAAAAAAAGACCGCCGCAGAGATATACAAATTGCTGTCGGGAAACCGTTTTCACCTGTCCGCATTTATGACTCCCAAACACCGTTCAGACGTTATTGAGAAGATCCGCACCTGCCTTAAAAACGAAGAGCAAGTCACCGTTGTTTCCACCTCCCTTATCGAAGCGGGCGTCGACCTGGATTTCGAGGCGGTTTTCAGAGAGGCGGCGGGACTTGACAGTATCCTCCAGTCAGGCGGTCGGTGCAACCGTGAGGGCAGGAACGAAAGCGGAAGCGTCTATATATTTGATACAGGCGAGAAAATGAAAGGTGAATTTGAGATCCGCACCGAGATCGTGAGAGAACTGCTGGAGGAGGGCTATGATATTTCCTCCGACGCAGCTGTCAGAGAGTATTATGAAAGGCTTTTCAAAAATTACTATGACAGTATAGAAGATAATACCATATATACAGCAGGTATGGAGTTTGACAGAATCCCTTTCCGCAAATACGCCGAAGACTTCCGTTTCATAAGTGAGGAGACCGTTAGCGTCGTGATAAATAACTGCGACGAAGCAAACAAAGCGCTGCAAAAAATACGTTCAGGCGGCTTGAAGTACAAGCGTGAATTGCAGCAATATTCCGTTTCGCTTCGTATTCGCGATGAATTTAAAACCGCAGCGGAAAAGGGTACCATAAGCGAGCTCTCAGATGGAGTATACGTTCTTGGCAACAACGATTATTATAATCCGGAAACGGGGCTTGATTCGTATGTGACAGATGACAAAATATTTGGCTGAATTAAAATAAAAAAGAGAAGTACATTTTAAGCTTTGGGAAAATAAAAAAGTAGGTGATTATATGGGCTATGGATTTAAGATCGTTGTCGAAAGCGATTATGCCTTATTTACCAGACCGTCTATGAAAACAGAGCGCGTCAGTTTTGACGTGCCCACCGTTTCAGCCCTTAAAGGTCTGATAGAATCTGTCTACTGGAAACCTCCGGTTCGCATTGTCATAGACAAGATCATTGTTTTCAATCCCATAAAATTCACAAACATCAGAAGAAACGAGGTAAAGAGCAAGGTCCCGCTTTCCGCTGTGAAAGGTCAGATGAAGGGCTCAGGTTCGCCGACAATATATACCTCGGAGGAACGCAGTCAGCGTTCGGCAATGATACTCAAAGACGTGAAGTACGGCATTGAGTTTCATTTTGAGCTTACGGGACTTAAATCCGACAGAGAGGACGAGTGCGAGGAAAAGCACTATAACATTATGCTCCGCAGATTGACGAACGGTCAGTTTTTCCGTCAGCCTTACTTTGGCTGTCGTGAATTTCCCGTAAAGCGGATAGAGCTTGTGGAGGAGTTTGACCTTTCGCAGGTGGACGATTCTCTCAAGGAAGATATCGACCTGGGATATATGCTGTACGGTCTGAAATTTGAGGACAACGGTATTCCCGTAAACGGCGACTGGGAGTATCCGATATTTTCCGACAAAGCTGATGCGATGTACTACCGTCCGCATATGATAGACGGTGTTATCGACGTTGCCCGTTACAGGGGAGGTATAGTATGCTGATAAACGCCTTATGCGAATACGAAAATTTAAGGGAAAAGACCGACTCCACGCCCGAGGGCTGGGAAAAGCAGTCTGTGCATTATCTGATAATTCTTTCCTCCGACGGCAGGATAGCGAACGTTCTTGATATTCGCACGCCTTACAAAGCCCATGATAAAAAGGGCAGGGAAAAGACGGCTTACAAGCCGAAAGACGTTCTGCTTCCAAAGCGCACGCAAAAGTCCGGCATTGGTTCCAATTACGTTGAACACCGCGCTCTTTACATATTCGGGCTGAATTATGATAAGGAAAGCGGAAAATTTACTCCCGAAGACAAAACCGACAAAGCAAAGAAATCTCACAGCGCTTTTGTAAAGCACGAGCTTGAATTTATGAACGGGCTTGATTCTCCTGTTTGCAACGCTTACAGGAGCTTTATTGAAAGCTGGGTCCCTGAAAATGAGACCGAGAATCCTGCGCTTATGAAGCTCGGCAAAAACGTTGAAAATGCGTATTTCGCATTTTCACTCGGCGTCGGCAAGCCTTATCTTCAGGAGGACGCTCAGCTTAAGGAAAAATACAATGCGATCCTGTCCACTGAAACAAAGCGGCAAAGCGAAAGCGCCAACACTGCCGTATGCGGGATCTTAGGACAAAGGCTTCCTATTGCCAGACTTCACGATAAGGTGACGTTTCCGTTCGGACAACCCTCAGGAAGTCAGCTTGTCAGTATGAATGATACCGCTTTTGAGTCCTACGGCAAAACCCAGTCCTATAACAGCAACGTTTCCGAGCTTGCTATGAAAAAGTATACTTCTGCGCTGAAGTATCTTCTCAGCGACTCGGCTCACCATTTTATTATAGGAAAAATGACCGTCATTTTATTTGCTATGAAAGAAAATGATACATCAGAATGTAATATGATACGAAAATTGACATCAGGGGCACAAAGCGCCGTTGACAGCGTAGCGGAAGGAGATATTAAAAGCGCAGGAGAACACATAAGATCAGGCGTTGCCCCGGATACGGAGCAGTTAGAGAGCGTTGATAAAAACGCCGTTTTTTATATTGCGGGATTTACTCCCAACGGTCCTCGCATAAGTCAGAAATTTATCCTGAAAGACAGCTTCGGAAACATTGTGAAGAACCTGCAGAAGCATCAGGACGACCTTCGTATCAGAGAAGACTCCGACCGTCAGATATATTTCAGCGGAATAAAAAAAGAGCTTCTTCAGCCCAAAAAGGGCGGCAAAAGCGACAAGTCTTCAAATGATGACGTTCCGCCGCCCGTTATGTCAAGCATAATGCACGCTGCGTTTACAGGCTCAAAATACCCCGACGGTATGCTGGCGACCGTCATTGAAAGGATAAAAAGGGACAGCGACGACGATAAAAACAAATTCATAAAACTCAACGACACAAGAGTGGGAATGATAAAAGCCTGCCTTGTTCGTAAACATCGGGAGGAGGTGATCACTATGTCATGGAATACGGAAAATAAAAATCCTGCTTATCTCTGCGGAGGACTGTTTGCGATCTATGAAAAGATACAGCGTGATTCTGCCGAAAACACGCTTAACACCACCATCAAGGATTAATTTTTTTCATCTGCATGCTCAAGACCTTATGTTGTATTCCCCAGGCTTGCAATGCTGTCAAACAATCATATGAGAAAGCTGGAGACAAATGCAACTGTTTTTTATTCAAAAATGATACAGGAAATTGTTGACGGACTGGATGGAGAATTTCCCAAAACTCTCAGTCTTGACGACCAGGGACGTTTTATCATCGGATATTACCAGATGAACCAAAAGCTTTATACTTCAAACAAAAAAGACGAAAGGACAGAATGATATGGATAACGCTATCAAAAATAGATACGAATTTGTAATGCTCTTTGATGTGGAGAACGGAAATCCCAACGGGGACCCTGATGCGGGCAATATGCCCAGGACCGACCCTGAAACCTCAGTAGGCATTATTACCGACGTCTGCCTTAAAAGGAAGATAAGAAATTTTGTAGAGCTTTGCAAGGAGGGTGAACCCGGATATAATATCCTCGTCAAAGCGGACCGTTCCCTCAATTCAAAATTCACCGAGGCGTATGACGCCTACGAGCTTGAAAAAGGTGTGAAAGGAAAAAAGACGGATGACGTTAAAGCTGCGCAGGAGTATATGTGCAGGAACTATTACGACGTCCGCACCTTCGGCGCTTTAATGAGCACGGGCGATGACCAGTGCGGTGTTGTTAGAGGTCCTGTTCAGATAACTTTTGCAAAGAGTCTTGACCCTGTGTATGTTCAAGATCTTACAATTACACGTCAGGCGGTGACCACTGAAAAGGACTTTGAGGAAAAGAAGTCGGAAATGGGCAAAAAGAGCATAGTTTCCTACGGACTTTACCGTGCGGAGGGATATATTTCCGCAAAGCTTGCTCAAAAGGTAACAGGTTTTTCCGAAGACGACCTTGAACTGCTCTGGACTGCGATAATCAATATGTTTGAATACGACAGGAGCGCCGCAAGGGGAAAAATGTGCATGAGAAAGTTATACGTTTTCAAACATGATTCCGAATTGGGAAACGCCCCCGCGCAAGCTCTCTTTGACAAGATAAAGGTGGAGAGAACCTGCAGCTCTGTTCCGAGAAGCTTCACCGATTACACCGTAACCGTGGATTATGATATGCCTGCGGGAGTGGAGCTTATCGAGAAGATATGAACAATCTGGCAGTCAATACGGGGCGTGTGAGTTGAAATACCAAAACCAGCTTTGGAGAACTATGCTCTGTTGGGTCACGCCCCACGCGGGGCGTGTGAGTTGAAATTTGCAGAAGATACTTCAAGCCCTCTGGCTGAAGCGTCACGCCCCACACGGGGCGTGTGAGTTGAAATCAACCTGCTTGCCGCCTACGAGGAACGGTGCATGTCACGCCCCACACGGGGCGTGTGAGTTGAAATCGATATTTTCTTTTTGTTGTTTCGCTTGAGCAAGGGTTACGCCCCACACGAGGAATGTGATTTGAAATAACAAATTTATTATCACAGGCAAAAAGCAAGCGACGCCAATATTCTGTCAACATAAATAACCAAATAAAAAACCACCGCCCCTCTCCACGAGAGGGGCGGTAATTCATATCCATTTATCCACTGTTTACTTTTTTGAACGTTTCTTCATCTTAGGAGAAAGAACAAACATACCCACAGCGGAAGCGGCCATAGCCGATGCCCAGAACACAGGAAGCCCGTTTGCGGTATTGGGATTGTCGTCGGGCTCATCAGGAGCAGGAGGCTCAGGCTCAGGCTCACTGGGCGTAGGAGGCGTGGGCGGATTGGGAGTAGGCTCGACAGGCTTTTTCCAGTCGGGCATAATAGGCTCCTCAACAGGCTCACGAACGAACACGCCGTTGTAATAAGCGTCACCCATAGCATAAACCGTCGTAAGACTTGCGTCGTTTACGTCAAAGAGGTACAGGTAAGGCTCAGGCGTATCGCCGTTGCCGTAAATTCCGCCGCCCGCAAAGTCACGCACAGCGTATATCAGACCTGTCATCTCGTCCACGAAGAAGCTGCGGCTGCTTGAAGGCTCGCTCCAGTAGCCCTGTACCAGTGCGACGGAAGTAAGCTCGCCTGTTTCAACGTCGATAGCGGTGAACATACCGGTATCAAAAGCGTTTACAGCATAAAGCTGACCGTCTATAACCACCAGGTTGCTGAACGCAAGCTCTTCGGACTCAGTTATTACGGTAAGCTCGCCAGTTGTAACGTCCACCTCATAGAGGAAGGAGTATGCGCAGTAGAATCCGTATTCTGAAACCGTCATTGCGTTTGCGGCAAGATACATCTTTCCGTTTTCAGCGTTATACGCCATATCCACGGGAGTAACAGGATAGCTTTCGCCGTCCCAGCTTTCATATGCGCCGAATTCGACCTGACCCAGCTTTGTTCTCTCAAAGGTGTACGGGTCGATAGAGTAGAATCCGCCGTCAACGCCGTAAGCGTAGATAACGTCCTCGCTCTGAACGTAGTAGGAAGCCTTCAGCAGCTCTTCGCCCTCTGCGTCCTTGCGTACAGTGGTAGGAACGCCGCTTTCGTCAAAGCTTACCCACTGTGCGTTAGTCTCGTCATAAGCAAATACCTTGCGTTTAACGGAGGGAACGATAATAGTTATCGTTGCGGTGTGACCCTTGCTGTCTGTTACCGTTACGGTAGCAACGCCGGGTGCAACGCCCGTAACAACGCCGTTTTCGTTCACGGTGACGATAGAGGTATCGCTTGACGTCCACACGAGAGTGTCGTCAACGCTGCTTACGCTGACAGGCAGTACGGTGGCATTAAGCTCAGCCTTTTCGCCCACGGGAACGACCTCGGTATCCTTATCAAATACAACGCCTTCGGGTTCAACGTTTTCGGGAATAACAGGAGCTTCACCGGGAACTGTGTACAGCGAGGTAACAATAGAGCCGCCTGCAACCATACCAAGCTCGGTAGCAGTACCTGTTTCAAGGTCTACCAGATACAGACCGCCCGTCACGCTGTCAACGTCGGTATAAGTCCAGTAGGTGTTTCCTGTATTGGTATCAAAGTGCATACTCTGCAAGCCCGTGCAGTTAGTAAGACCTGTCGGACCTACTTCCTCAGCGTCGGCAGTATCACTGCTCAGCTTGTAAAGCGTGCCTTCCTCGCTTACTGCGTACAGCTGACCCTTATCGTCGCAGGCAACTGCCACCAGCGTAAGGTCAGTGTCGCCGACTACTGTAACGTCGCCTGTTTCAGTGTCTATTTCGAGGAGCTTTCCGCCTGATTCAACTGCAAAGAGAGTTCCTCTTGTGTAGTCAAACGCCATATCACGGATAGAGTATGTGATACGTCCCAGCGTTTCAGCGGTAAAGTCCGCCTCGGTATCAAACGTCATCAGGTAGGTGTAGTATTCCTCGTTTTCATCTGCGTCCTGAACGTATGCATAGATCTTTCCGTCATAATATGCGCCTGCGAAAACGGAAGTCTCCGTCTCAAAGAGATCCTGATTAACAACATCTGCCATCATAGGATCGATATCGCTGAAGCTTATCCACAATCCGTAAGGAGAACCTGAATAATCCTGGAGTATATTTCCGTAAAGATTTCCTGCGGGAGGAAGTACCTTTACTTCAGCAGTCAGGGTTATATCGCCCACCTTGACCGTCAGTGTGGTCTTGCCGGGCTTCAGACCGCTGATAACGCCGTCCTCGCTTACGGTAGCAAGAGAAGTGTCTGCTATCTCATAGGTTATTGTGCTGCTGGAGTTCCAGGGCTCAACGTCCACGCTTACAGCGGCTTTTCCGCCTGCAAGAACTTGTATAAGCTCAGGCATTGAAGCGTCGGTCGCCTTTACGTCGGGAACGTCGGGTTCGTTTTCAACGATCTCCAGCAGACCCATATTCATAGCCATTCCTTCAAGCTCCATCTGCAGGATACCGCCGATATATACGCTGTCAAAGGTCTCGGCGTCTATCCATACCAGCTGACCCCAGTCGTTAGCCCAGAACAAAGCGTCGTTTGCGTCTGAGTAAACCAGAGAAGCGTAGCCCGCAGGACCTATCTCCACAGGTATGGGAGCAGAGTCGGTTACGTTGAATTCGCCGTCATTCAGCTCAGCCTTTACCATCTGGAGCTCGTAGAAATCATTGATAGAAACGAAGTAGAAATTGCCAGAATAGTCTATCGCCATTCCGTAAGAGGGCTGACCTATGACAGAGGTGTCGATCTGCGAAACTGTCTGTGTTTTGCCGTTATTTACGTTTATCTTCACCAACTCATATGTGGTGATTCTCTCCCACATTGAGCCGACAGTGGTCTCCTTTATACCGTACATAAATCCGTCGGCATAGTTAAAGGCCATTGCGGTTATCATCGGTTCGGCGTTACCCACCTTTACGCCATTCATCGTATCAGCGTCCAGCTTGTAGTAGCTGCCGCCTGCGTCATATGCGTAAACCTTTCCGTCACGGTAAGCGGCGGCGGTTATCGCATAGCTCGGGCTGATACTGTCAAACATCACGCTTGCGGAAGCGTCAGAAGCGTCCACCTTGATGAACTGATAGTAACCTGATGCGTCAAAGAGCCTCAGATCGCCCTTGGGGTCGATAACACGGAAGTAGCATTCAGCGGTGAGATTGCCCAGCTTTGCCGTAACAACTGCGTAGCCTTCCGCCTTTGCGGTAACAAGTCCTTTTTCAACGGTAACAACGCTTGTATCGGAGCTGCTCCACTGAACGTCTGAAATATCTGCAAATACAGGATCGGGTATAACGTTCAGTATCGCTTCCTGACCCGCCAGCATAATGATATTTTCTTCCGACAGGGTTATAAATTCGGCGTCAACGTCCTTTATAACGTCGGGACATTCGCTGCTGGGCTTGAACAGTGCGGTAAGCTCCGCATAGTCCATCACGTCTGATACCTTTTCAGCCTTGCCGCTGTCGGTATTTACCTTGTAGAAGCCTGCCATGGGATTTTCGGCATAGGTCATCGGGTCAGTCTCGGAACGATATGTCGCCCAGTAAAGCTGTTTTTCCTTATGGTCAAAGCCCATAGACTGATAGAAGCCCTGGAGAGCTTCAACCATTACCCAGTCGCCGATCTCCTCATCATATTCGCTGTCCTCAACGATAACGCCGGTAGCGACGCCTGTATCTCCTACTTTGGTAACAGCGCCCGTTTCAGCGTCCAGCTTGTACAGCGAAGCGTTTTCTGCGTCGGTGTCCACGGTGTAAAGATTTCCGCTTTCATCGGCGGCAAGAGCCAGCAGTTCTGTTTCTGCTCCTGTTATCTCAACAGCGTCTGTTATCTCGCCGCTGTTGGGATCCATAGTCAGCAGCAGCTGAGCTCCCGTATCAGTTGAAGCCAGCAGATAAAGCGTCTTGTTCTGATAATCCAGAGTCATATCCAGAGCTGTCAGATAATAATCTTCGTAAGTAAGCCAGCCAAGGTCAAGTCTTTCCCAGCTTCCGGGACGAATTGCAAACACATCGCCCATTTCGTCAACGCCGATTATAAATCCGTCAACGTATTCAGCGGCATTCACGATAGGCTGATCCGCATAGCGCCAGGTCATATCCTCGGCAGTGTCCTTGAATGTCCACCAGCCGTTGTAAACGTCGGTGTTTACAAGATATCCGTATCCGGGATCGCCCCAGCTTATCTGCCTGAAAGCGTACCAGGAGTTTTCGTCAAACGTTGCGGGGCGGTTGAGAGCAACTGTATAGTATTTCTCGTTGCACCCGTAGTCGCATACCGCTACCTGGAATACGGAGTCAAAGCCGGTAGTGTCGATAACTACCTGTGCTGAACCGTTAGGTTCATTTTCAACCGTGTAGTATTCCAGCGCATTGCCGTCTTTTGTTATGGGAATAACTGCGGCAATATACTGATTATCGCTTACGGTGAGAGTCAGCGTGTTGCCATCCTGCACCGCTTCGATAATGCTTGGCTTTTCAGTATCAACGGTTATGGGAACCTCAAAGGAATCGTCAACCACCTCGTCCCCGTCGTCCAGCTTTGCTGAAACCGTCAATGTTACCTTGTCGTTGTTCTTAAGACCTGAGAAATCATACATCTCGCCAAGTCCATAGTATTCAATACTGCTGAACTGGAACGGCATGCAAATGCCGTATGCTTCTGAATAGTATGATTTTACCGCATGAGGATAATCTACCTTATACAAAACCTTTCCGCTTGCGTCCGTCCATGTGAAGGACAGCTCCTTAGCGTTGCGCATAAGGGAAGCGTAGATATCCGAAAGACCGTCAATATAGCCGTCTCCGTTAGGAGAAACAACGTTGTGCGCAGGGTCGTATTCAGTATCGGTATAAGGGTTGATACCCAGGAGAGAAACGTCGGTAAATACAACGTTGGGATATCTGTTGTATTCCATCGTTTCTTCATCTTCATACCACCAGCCTGTATCGAATACAGGCGCTTCGCTCCAGTCGCCGTAGAAGCCCGCCATAGGAAGACCCAGATCAACGCCGTCCTTATCGGAGGATTTCAGGCTTACAAAGCCGTCAACGTATATACCGTTCTCATAGTTGTCTTCCATATAGGCTTTGTCGTTTGCGCCCAGTGTAATTGTAACGTCAACGCTTACGCTTCCGTTTGCGGGAACCGTAACGCTGTCCTTGCTGAACTTCACTTCGCTGTCTGTGAGCAGACGGCTTGTTTCACCCATATACTTCTTGCCGTCAACAGTGATATACTGGTCGGTGAGCAGGGTGGAACCAAGCGTGTAGGTGTGTTCTTCTGCTGTAAGGTTGTTCAGCGTGAAGGTAAAGCTGTAAACGCCTGTTTCGCTGTCGCCCAGAGAAGCCTTTGGAGTAAGCTCATCGCCCTTCTTCACCGTCAGATAAACAGGGGAAGTAACAGCCTTGTAAACATTTGCAAGACCTGCGCCCTGCCAGCGTGGAGAATAGGGGATATTGTTTTCATCGTCCTCAATAATAGGCGTTGCAGTGCTCATAAGCAGCGCCTCAGCCACAGTATGGATTTCGCTTTCCTTCATGGAAGGATATTTTTCCCTCAGATACTGTAATACCAGGGCGGACATACCCGCAATATGAGGAGAAGCCATTGAAGTACCACTCATATCGCCATAATTTCCGCCGTCAAGAGTTGAATAGATATTTCCGCCCGGAGCTGTTATATCAGGAGTAAGAGTCAGATCGGGAGAAAGACCCCATGAAGAGAAGTCGCTCATCTTGCCTGCGTCAGCTGTAGGAACAAAGGTCTGATCGTCGGCAAGAACGGTTATCGTTCCGATTCCGTTTTCGTCAGCGGCAGCCTTCATTTTTTCGCCGCTTTCCAAAGAGATGAATATGTTGGGTATCATTTCTGCGTCCATCATATTCATCAGTGCGCCTTCCACATTATCATAAACGATAATGCCGACAGCACCTGCGTTTGCGGCATTGGTCTGTTTGGTCACGAAGTCTGTTCCGCCGCCGCGCTGAACAAGAGCTATCTTGCCGTATATATCGCCCGCATCGGCAAAATCAGCTTCAGAGCCAGCTCCGGGGATAACCGCATATTCAAGCTCTGCGCTTTCCTCACCGTAAGTAAGAGAGGAGAAAGGAATAGCCGAAACATCGGAAAATACTATCTTTTCTTTTCCCAGCATAAAGTATGCGGCCGCCTGCATAGTGTTGTTGTTGCTGGCAACGGCAGTAGCGCCTGCGTAAGTGGCAGGAGAAGAGATAATGCTGTTGTCAGGGTCGCTGGTAAGGTTCTTGTTTGTGCCGCTTGCATTGTTGAGAGCAGCGGAGGTAGCATTTCCTGCCGCCACAGCAAGGATCATACCGTGTTCCGCGACCTTTGCGTAAATATCGTCCTCCCACTTGTTGCCTGCGGTGCTAAAGCCTGCGTTAGAGCCAAGGCTCATATTAACGGCGTCTGCGCCAAGACGGAAGCAGTCCTCAAGAGCAGCTGCGATATCGTCCTGATAAGCTCCGCCCTGATCTCCGAATACTTTCATTACAAGTATCTGAGCATTGGGAGCAACGCCTACGACGTTAGTGCCTTCGATCTCGTTTGCGGCGGTAATGCCCGCAACGTGAGTACCGTGGTCGCCCTGACCGTCCTGGTGAGTAACGTCGGTGTCGCCGTCAACGTAGCAGTAAGCATAAGGTATCTTTTCGCTGATATACAAATCGTCAGCGGTAAGACGTTTGTTTCCTTTTTTGCCCGCATAGCCGTTTGTAGCGTTAAGCTCGCCGCAAACACTGCTTACTTCATCTTTTGTAAGATAGTTTTCGTTGTCGGGCAGATCGCCTGCGAACGAGGGGTGATCGATGTCAAGACCTGTGTCTATGATCGCTATGCGCATACCGTCGCCCTTGTATCCAGCGTCCCAAGCTTCGTGGGAACCTATCATTCCGCCTGATGCATAGGTAAAGGGCTGTGCCGTGCCGCTTACGTCCTCGGGAACGTTATAGCGGCTAGCCACGAATGCGTCGGCAACTCCGTCCAGCTGTCTTATATCCGCAAGAGCGCCGTAAGGCACGTCCACGGAAAGACCGTTGAACAGCACGCTATATCGGTAGTTGACCTCAACAGGTGTTTGGGAGATCGTTGCAATGCCGTTTTTTGACATTGACTTGTTTACGGCGCTTGTGATCTTTCCTATCATATTGCTTTGCGCAATATCTATCGCATTGTATGCGGAGATCACCTTTTCGCCGTTTTCAGCGATATCGTCAGCGGTAAAGCCCTTGTCCAGCAGTGACTTTTCCTCAAAAACGATTATCGCTCTTACGATTGTGTCAGGATCTACCTGAGCGTCGGGCAGCAGCAGCGAATCGTCCGATCCGTGCGCCAGCACCGTGTCGGGGTCCTCATTTTCCGTTACGGTAACACCGCCGGAAGTATGTACCGAGTTCCCCTTATTTGTCGGGCTGTAAATATCCGCTGCGGTTACGGGCACTGATGAAAGCGCCACGCACGCCGCCAGCAGAAGCGCCGACAAACGTTTAAGATTTTTCAATACAGACTACCTCCTAAAAATTTTTTGACAGCAATTTTGGGCGGCTCATACCGCCAAGGCATAGTCTTACCTTTCTTTTGCGACCTGCAAACATCTTTGCAGATAACTGTATAATATTTTATCACAATATATATAAAAGGTCAATCACCCGCAAAAAATTTTACCCTCTCAAAGTCTTTACATTTATTCCCAAAAGAGTTATAATAAATCGAAATATATTCATACCCAAGGAGGAAAAAAATGGATAAAAACATAACGCAGGATATAAAATACATCGGTGTGAACGACCACGATATCGACTTATTCGAGGGACAGTACATCGTTCCCAACGGAATGGCGTACAATTCATACGTTATTCTTGACGAAAAGACCGCTGTTATCGACACGGTTGACGTCCGCTTTGCCGACGAGTGGCTGAATAACGTTTCTGTCGCCCTTAATGGCAGAAATCCCGATTATCTCATCGTTCAGCATATGGAGCCCGACCATGCAGGCTGTATCGACGGCTTTATGAAAGCTTACCCCGAAGCAAAAATAGCAGCTTCCGCCAAAGCGTTCGCTATGATAGAGCAGTTTTACGGAGAAACGTACGCCGACCGCCGCATAGTTGCGGGAGAGGGGGACACGCTTCCTCTCGGCAAGCACACTCTCACCTTTATCACCGCCCCTATGGTGCATTGGCCCGAGGTTATCGTAACGTACGATTCTTATGATAAAGTCCTTTTCTCCGCCGACGCTTTCGGAAAATTCGGCGCTCTTGATACCGAGGAGGAATGGGACTGCGAGGCTCGCCGCTATTATATAGGAATAGTGGGAAAATACGGCGCGCAAGTCCAGCGCCTGCTTCAAAAGGCAACACAGCTTGACATACAGAAGATCTGCCCCACTCACGGACCGATCCTTACCGAAAACCTTGAGCATTATATAAATCTCTACGACATTTGGTCCTCCTACCGCCCCGAAAGCGAGGGGGTAATGATAGCCTACACCTCCGTTTACGGACATACAAAAGCGGCAGTAGAGCTTCTTGCAAGCAAGCTCACCGCCAAGGGCTGTCCCAAGGTAGTAGTCACCGACCTTGCGAGGGAGGATATGGCGGAGGCTGTTGAGGACGCTTTCAGATACGGAAAGTTAGTGCTTGCCACCACCACCTACAACGCCGATATTTTCCCCTTTATGAGAGCGTTTATCGAGCACCTCACCGAGCGCGGCTATCAGAACCGCACGGTAGCGTTTATTGAAAACGGCTCCTGGGCTCCCGTAGCCGCCAAGACGATGGCGGGAATGCTGGCAAACAGCAAGAACATCACCTACGCCAATACCACTGTAAAGCTGCTTTCCGCCCTGAACGACGAGAGCCGCAGACAGATAGAGGAGCTTGCCGACGAGCTGACCGCTGTGTAAGCCGCAATTTCAGCGATTTGCCCCGCCTGTCGCAGGCAGGGCATTTTTCGAGGTACAAAAATGCTTGATAAAAAAATAAAGAGCAGTGGCGATTACGGCTTTGTAAACCTTTCCGCTATGCCGAAAGGGAATTACACCGAGGGAAATCTTCCCTTTGACGGAATAAACTGGGCTGTCACCAAAGAATTTTCCTCTTTGGCAAAAAACCACTGCGCCGCCGTCTGTGTTATGAATCTTGTCCTTTTCTTTGCAAATTCTGGCTATAAGGAGCTGACCGAGCGCGGCAGGGAAAATGTTTTCAAATCTATACACAAGTTAGCTGGAAACGGACCTGTCCCTTTCACCGCAGGAAAGGCAAAAAAATATTTTTCCTCCTGCGGGATAAAGCTAAAATCAAACACGTTCGGCTCAAATTTCACAAAGATACAAAAATCTGTACAAGCGGGAAATCCCTGTATAATCCTTCTCAGCAGCAATTTGACAAACTGGCACTGGGTAATGTGCATAGGTTGGAGGGAATATGAACAAGGTGAAAAGTACCTTCGCATAGTTGACGGCTGGAACAGCACACCAGACAGATTTTATCCCGTAAACAAAATATCCCGCTGGATCACCTCCACGCAGTATAGGATAGTATGACAATACAAAAACCGCCTTTCATTGTGAAAGACGGTTTAATTTTATTATCTTACGATATTACGCCCCAAACAGCGCCCCGAACAGCATATCTCCTCCGTTCAGCAAGCAAACGGCGTGAGCTCCCGCCGCCTTTTCTCCAAGACCGACCCCTTCCTCGGTGGTAGCCTTGACATTCACCTGCCGCAGGTCAATTTTGCAATGCTTTGCGATATTTTCTTCCATCTGAGGGATATACTCCGCTATCTTCGGCTTCAGCATAACAACGGTGCAGTCTATGTTTGAAACGGTATACCCCGCTTTTCCTATCATATCAATAACCCTGTCCAACAACTCCAGACTGGAAATATCCCTGTACTGCTGGTCATTGTCAGGGAAATGCCTGCCAATATCTCCCAATCCCGCCGCACCCAGCAGTGCGTCCATAACAGCGTGTATCAGCACGTCTGCGTCTGAATGACCCAGCAGACCCTTTTCAGAAGGGATTTCCACCCCGCCTAAAATCAGCTTTCTGTTTTCCGCAAAAAGATGTACGTCGTACCCGTGACCTATTTTCATAGCCTGTCCTTTCAAAACAAGGGACAGTTGACCTGCCCCTTGTTTATTTGTTTATTTATTTTCCCTTATCCATATCCTTATAGTTTCCCAAAAACCTGTAATACCCGCAATCCCTCTCCAGATTGCACATCAGCTTTGTCACCGAGGGATTTTTCACACTGCCCTCAAAATCAAGGTAGAAGATGAACTCAAACCCCTCCGTCCCCGTTTTCTTTTTTATTCTCGGCGGCATTGGTCTGCTCTCTATCTTCGTCAGGTTCAGCCCGCTGTAAGAAAATCTTGTGAGCAGTCTGTACAGCGACCCGCTGTGGTGCGGCAGGGACAGGCAAATACTTACAATATCCGCATTTTCGCTTATCTGCAAGGTCTTTGAGATAACGATGAACCTTGTGAAATTTTCATCGCTGTCCGCAATGCCCTCTTTAACCGTTTCCAGTCCGTAAAGCTCGGCGCAGTGAGCAGAGCATATGCAGGCGGTATCGTCGCCGCCGTTCGCCACCTGCCTTGCGGCAAGGGAGGTATTGGGAGCAGTCAGCGTTTCGTATCCGTTTTCCCTGATAAACGCCGAGCATTGGTGCAGCGCCTGTTCGTGGGACATTACCCTTTTTATTTCCGTATTTTTGCTTTTTGCGGCAAGTATATGCCTTACGGGAATGGAAAGCCTGCCGCATACGAACATATCGTACTGCTCCAGCAGGTCGTAAGTTCCGTCAACTCCGCCTGCGGTGGAATTTTCGATAGGAACGACGCCGTAGTCCGCCTCATTCCCGTCCACAGCACGGAAAACCTGTTCAAACGTATCGTAAAACCTTATCTCCCTAGGATTTCTGAAAGCCTTTATGCAGGCCTCCTCCGAATAGCTCCCCGCAATTCCGGGGCAGGCTACCACAGGCTCCTCCACCGCTTTTTCGGATATGACCTCTTTGTATTCTGTAAGCTGTTCCTGCTGAAGACATTTTGAAATATCCATTATCTGGGAAAACAACAGCCTTGACGCCGCCTCCAGCCCTTTGGGAGCATTTTCCTCCGCCTTGTCCAGAACCTGCTGTTCTCTTCCTCCCTGAAATACGGGAAGACCGTTTTTCGCCTTGTATTCCGCTACCAGCCCGCAAAGCTCCATTCTTTTTGCAAATATATCCAGCAGCTCGCTGTCCAGCTTGTCTATATCCGTTCTCAGTTGTTCAAGGTCCATCTGCATTTTCCCTTCGTGAAGTAAATTACGGCTGCTCTTCTGTTTCTGTGGTATTGCTTGTTTCTTCCTCAGCAGGCTGGGTCTCGGATTGCGAGCTTTCCTCAGGCGTGGTCTGGGTCGTAGTTTCTTCAGGCTTAACCGCAACGTAGACTACTATCTCCTCGCTTCCCGCAACGTCCACGCTTTCGCCCTCATTCTTGCTGCACCTTACGACACAGCCCTCCTCCACTTCGGAGCTTTCCTCTTCCTCAGTTCTGTACTTTATGCCAAGCTCTGACAGCTTTGCGGCATACTCCTCGGCGGTCATTCCGCTGTATGACGGCAAAGGCACCTTTTCGGGACCCTTGCTTACCGTCACGTTTATCTCCGTTCCTGAGAAAACAGGCGTCTGCGGCTCTATATCCTGGTCGATTATCTGCCCTGCGACATATTCCGAGTTGAAAACGTACGTGGGATTGAAAATAAGATAAGCATACTGTGGGCTCGTGCTTACGGTAGTGAAAAATCCACCCCTGAAATCAGGCAGTATATACCCGTCCCCCACGTTAGAGGAATCAGTCTCACTGCTTTCGGAGGCAGAGGGAGTGGTGCTCACCGTTACGCTCGGGGTAGTAGTCACAGGCGCAGGCTTTTGCGTAGTGCTTTGCTCAGGCTCGCTCCCGTTTGATGCGGGAATAAGTATCGCCAGCAGGAAAATAATAATTATCACGCCGAATATGGACGCGCCCACGATAAATTTTATCTTGTCCTTTTCCGCCTTGCTTTTTTTGGATTTTTTCTTTGCGGAGGAGGAATGACTTCCGCTGTGGTTTGCAGCGGGTGCTTTTTTGGGAACAGGCGGAACGCTCTGCCGTTCAACTGGGAGCGTCATCTCGTTTGAAATATCCGAGGGCTTCGGCTGTTCAAACAGCCTGTCCACTAGCTCTGTAACGGTGGATATCCTGTCCTCCGCCTCAAGGCTCATACCCTTCATTATAACGTTTGAAACGTTCTTTGGAATATTTCTGTTTATCAGCATCGGGTCGGTGAGGGTATCGTCCTCAAGCCTTTCCACCGCCGAAGGAGGAGTTATCCCCGTAAGACAGCGGTAAAGCACTGCGGAAATGCCGAACACGTCCGTCCAGCTCCCGTTTCTCCTCGTGCTGGAATACTGTTCGGGGGGAGCGTACCCGCTGAACACCTCATAGCCTATCTCGCTGTCCGCCGTTCTTGCGGCGCTTATGGAAAAGCCTATTAGCCTCAGTTCATTTTTCTCACTTATAACAATAGTAGATGTACTTATACCTCTATGGATTATACCCATTTCATGAAGCTGGCTCAGCGCCGTCAAAGCGGGAGGGAACAGCTCTTTAACTCTTTCCCAGCTCATCGCTCCGCCGCAGCTGTCCAGATACGCTCTGAGAGTTATCCCGCCGATATAGTCCATAACGGCGTAAGCGGTGCCGTTTTCCGTGAACACGTCGAGAACGGTCTGCACGCAGCTTATCCCAGGCGAATGCATCAGCGTGCTGTGCAGCTCGATAAATTCCGCCAGATACGTTTTGTAAAGGGGCATCTTGTCGTTTCTTACCATAACGGCGGTATCGCCCTTTTCTCTGACGCACAGCGTGTCGGGCATATACTCCCTTATGGTGACCTTGCGGTCCGCCAGCAGGTCATAGCCGATATACAGTGCGGATTCTCCGCAACAGCTCATCAGCTTTCCCACCACGTAATGTTCGGCCAGCTTGGTAGCGGGTTTGAGATAAGCGCCGGTGTACGTGTCAGCGTCAAAGTGACCGCAGTTAGGACAGTTTCCGTTTTCGTCCAGCTTGCTCATACACCCCATACAAAGGTCAAGTTCTGTCATAAAAAATCTCTTTTCGGTTTAAGTATAAACAGCCTTTAAACGGCTGAAAATTTCATAATAAATATGTACAGCAGACGTACATACATATTTATTTTACTATAAAAGATAAAATATGTCAAGTGCTGTCTGCTTTGCCGAATATTGACATTTTCCGCCGCAGGTGATATATTTTTATCATACTCTTTTTTCAGGAGGAACAAAAATTGCTTTTCAAAAAGAAGAACAAAGGCTGTATGACTGTGGAGCAGCTGAGAAAGCTGGACAAGACCGCTTTGAAATACGTCACCCGCCGTGACCCCGAAACTGCCGCCGAGATAAAATTAGGCGACAACGGCGCAGTAAACGTAATAGGCGACGACTTCACAATAGTTTGCTTCGGAAAGACCGTTTTTTCAGCTCCCCTGTCCGAAGTGAGAGCAGGCGAGCTTATGGATATGTCGGGCTTTACCGCCTCATACACCGACAAAAACGGCGAGCATATCAGCATTGTTGCCAAATACACCGACGGCACTGTTGCACTTTCCCGCAGATAATTTTGTGAAAAATGTTGACATTTGTCATATTGTTATGCTAAAATTAGCGTGAAATAAAAAGAAAAGGACGAAAAAACAATGACCTTTGACGAAATGGTAGGAAAAATAAGATCCCTCTGCGACGGCGTAGAGCTTAAGGATTACAAAAAGCACCTTGCGGTGGAAGTCGCAGTTAAAGGCGACGCCGAGGGCGTATTTTACATTGAAGTAAAGGACGGCAAGGTTGACGTTCAGCCCTACGCCTACAACGACCGCGACATACGCTTTACCGCCACCGCCGAGAATTTCATCAAGCTGGCAAGCGGAAAGCTCGACCCCGTTCTTGCCTTCACCACAGGAAAATTAAAGGTAGAGGGCGGTATCGACAAGGCTTTCGAGTTCAAAAAAGTGGTGGAAGCAATAAAAGCGCAAAAAGGATAAAAAATACCTATTGACAAAAATCAGAAATTGTGCTATATTGTTTATAACAATTGAAAAGTTTAAATCCGACGAGCAAAAGTAAGTAACCGACGCAAGGTTGTCCCAGAGAGTCCCCGTTTGCTGCGAGGGGATACAAACGGTATCGGCGAATGGATTTGTGAGGAGCAGGGTGAACGCTTGAAAAGCAAGTATCCCCCGCCGAGCTTCCTGCGTTAGTGTGAAAGAGTATTAAGGCGACCGCTGCGTACTTGCAGGATATATGATGATTGCCGCCTTTGTACTTGTGAAAGGCGGTTTTTGATTTATAAAAGCCGTGAAACGGGTGGCACCGCGGAATTTTCGCCCCGACAGAGCTTAAAGGCTTTGTCGGGGCTTATTGTTTTGAAAAAGGAGAACGCTATGCAGATAAATCTTACGCTTGACGAGGCAAGGAAATACTGCGGGGATTACCGCTGTATCCCCCTCAGCACCGAGATATATTCCGATATGAAGACCCCTGTTGAGGTCCTGACGATACTTCAGAACGTCAGCTCTCATTGCTATATGCTGGAGAGCATAGAGGACAGGCAGAAGTGGGGAAGATACACCTTTCTGGGTTACGACCCGAAATCCGAGATAACCTGCCGCAGCGGGAAAATGAAAGTCACCGTTGACGGCGTGACACAGACCTTTGAAGTGAACCACCCCGACGAAATTATCCGTCAGGTGATAAAAGACCACCTCAGCCCCTCCTTACCCTCTCTCCCCACCTTTACAGGCGGACTTGTGGGCTATTTCTCCTACGATTACATAAAATACAGCGAGCCTACCCTGAACCTTGACGCAAAGGACGAGGAAAACTTCAACGACGTTGACCTTATGCTGTTTGACAAGGTGATAGCCTTTGACAACTTCCGCCAGAAAATCATTCTCATCTGCAACATTTCGGCGGACGATATAGAAAATTCCTACCAAAGCGGCGTAAAAGCCCTTGAGGAATTAAAACAGCTTATTCTCCACGGCACGCCCAAGCCTCGCGTTTCAGGAAAGCTGAAATCGGATTTCCGCCCTCTTTTCAGCAAGGAGCAGTATTGCTCAATGGTTGAAAAGGCAAAGAGATACATTTACGAGGGCGACATTTTTCAGGTAGTCCTCAGCAACCGCCTTGAAGCTGACTACGAGGGCAGCCTGCTGGACACTTACCGTGTTCTTCGCACCTCCAACCCCTCCCCCTATATGTTTTACTTTTCAGGCGAGGACGTGGAGATAGCGGGCGCTTCCCCCGAAACTCTGGTAAAGCTGGAAAACGGCGTTCTCCACACCTTCCCCCTTGCGGGAACACGCCCGAGAGGAGCAACCTCCGAGCAGGACGAGGCCTTGGAAAAGGAACTTCTTGCCGACGAAAAGGAAAGAGCCGAGCATAATATGCTCGTTGACTTAGGCAGGAACGACCTGGGCAAGATAAGCAAATTCGGCACCGTAGAAGTGGAAAAATATATGTCCATTGAGCGCTACTCCCATGTAATGCACATCGGCTCCACCGTCAGGGGAACGATACGGGAGGACAAGACCGCTGCCGACGCAGTTAACGCCGTTCTCCCTGCAGGAACACTTTCTGGAGCGCCGAAGATAAGAGCCTGCGAGATAATAAACGAGCTTGAAAACAACAAGCGGGGCATTTACGGCGGAGCTATCGGCTACCTTGATTTTACAGGGAACCTTGACACCTGTATTGCCATAAGGATAGCCTTCAAGAAGAACGGAAAAGTTTTCGTCCGTTCGGGCGCTGGCATAGTTGCGGACAGCGTTCCCGAAAACGAATACAACGAGTGCATAAACAAAGCCAAAGCCGTGCTGAAAGCCCTTGAAACAGCAGGCGAAGGCTTGGAATAAGGCGGTGAAGATATGATCTTGCTGATAGACAATTACGACAGCTTTTCCTACAATCTTTATCAGCTTGTAGGTTCGGTAGATCCCGACATAAAGGTGATAAGAAACGACGATATGACCGCCGGGGAAATAAAAACGCTTTCCCCCGAAAGAATAATCCTTTCCCCAGGTCCCGGAAAGCCCTCCGACGCAGGCGTCTGCATTGACGTTGTGAAAAAATGCGGCGGCAGTATCCCTATCTTGGGCGTATGCTTAGGACATCAGGCGATATGCGAAGCCTTCGGCGCCACCGTTTCCTATGCAAAACAGCTTATGCACGGTAAAATGTCCAAAGTTGAAATAGATACCGCGGTCCCGCTTTTCAAAGGACTTCCCAAAGTGATAGACGCCGCCCGTTATCACTCCCTTGCGGCGATAGAGGAAACGGTACAGTCCCCGCTGAAAGTCACCGCCCGCACCGTGGACGGCGAAATAATGGCAGTACAGCACGAACAGTACCCCATTTACGGCGTACAGTTCCATCCCGAGTCAATACTTACACCAATGGGTAAAAAAATACTGGAAAATTTTCTTGCAAATGATTGAAAGGAGAAACCACAATGATAAAAGATGCAATAGTAAAGCTGATAAACAAGGAGGACCTTCCCGCCTCAACAGTGGAGCAGGTAATGGACGAGATAATGACGGGTCAGGCGAGCCAGATACTTATGGCGTCCTACCTCACCGCCCTTGAAGCAAAGGGCACAACGGTAGAGGAGATAACCGCCTCCGCCAAGGGAATGAGAAAAGCGGGAACTCTTTTAAAGCACAAGGACGTTGTTTTTGAGATAGTGGGAACAGGCGGCGACCGTTCCAATTCCTTCAACATCTCCACCACCTCTTCCATAGTGATAGCCTCCGCAGGCGTAAAGGTAGCAAAGCACGGCAACCGCGCCGCCTCCAGCAAATCAGGCGCAGCCGACTGCTTTGAGGCTCTGGGCGTTAAGATAGCCCTTGAAGTTGAGCAGATGGAGCAGGTGCTTGAAGAATGTGGAATGTGCTTCCTTTTCGCTCAGAAATACCATTCGGCTATGAAATACGTAGGACCCGTGAGAAAAGAGCTGGGCATAAAGACCGTTTTCAACATCTTAGGACCTCTCACCAACCCTGCCGCCGCCGAAAGGGAAGTTATGGGCGTTTATGATGAGAGCCTTGTAGAACCCCTCGCTCACGTTCTCTCAAATCTGGGCGTAAAAAGAGGAATGACCGTTTACGGCACAGACCGTCTTGACGAGGTTTCTATAAGCGCACCTACGAAAGTGTGTGAATTTGAGGACAATAATTTCAAGACCTACACCATAAAGCCTGAGGACTTCGGTCTTGCCACCGCCGATAAATCCGAGATAACAGGCGGCAGCGGCGAAGACAACGCCAAAATAACCTTGGGAATACTTAAAGGCGAGATAAAAGGCGCAAAGCGCGACGTGGTACTGCTTAACTCCGCCTGCGGACTTTACGCCGCAGGAAAAGCGGACAGTATCGCCGAGGGCGTAAAGCAGGCGGCAGAGCTTATCGACAGCGGAAAAGCCCTGCAAAAGCTGAACGACTTTATCGCCGCCACAAATAAATTCTGATAACGGAGCAAACAATGATACTTGACGATATAGCGGTATACCGCCGTCAGCAGCTTGAACGGGAAAAATCCGCCTGCCCTCCCGAGGAGATGAAAAAATCCGCCGAAAAGCTGTCAGCCCCCTGCAAGGACTTTGCGGGAGCGCTGAAAGCGCAGGGGCTTTCGGTGATAGCCGAGGTGAAAAAAGCCTCCCCCTCAAAAGGCGTGATACAGCCGAACTTCGACCCCGTTTCCACAGCGGTGCAGTACGAGCAGGCAGGCGCAAGAGCAGTTTCCTGCCTTACCGAGGAGCATTACTTTCAGGGCAGCTCGAAATATCTGCGAATGATACGGAAAAAAATATCTCTCCCCATTCTCCGCAAGGATTTCATCATCGACCCTTATCAGATATACGAGGCAAAAGTGATAGGAGCAGACGCGATACTCCTCATTTCCGCAATGCTTGACACGAAAACCATAAGGGAATATAATAAGATAGCGTCTTCACTGGGACTTTCCGTCCTTGCGGAAAGCCACAACGAGGAGGAGCTTGACAGCGTTCTTGAGGCGGGTTGTGATATAATAGGCATAAACAACCGCAACCTGAAAACCTTTGAGGTGAGCCTTGAAACCACCGTTCGCCTTGCTGAAAAAGTCCCGAAAGGCTATACGATAGTTTCCGAAAGCGGAATAAAGGACAGCGAGGATATAAAGCTGCTCCTTTCCTGCGGCGCAGACGCCGTGCTGATAGGCGAAACGCTTATGCGAAGCGGCAATATCGCCGAAACCTTGAAAACTTTGGGTGATACCCGATGGTGAAGATAAAAATATGCGGTATGCGCCGTCCCGACGATATAGAATACGTCAACAGATATTCCCCCGATTATGCAGGCTTTATCCTGTCAGCGGGCTTTAAAAGGAGCATTGAATATCAGACCTTTCTGACCCTCTCCGCAAGCCTTGACAGCGGGATAAAAAAGGTGGGCGTATTCGTAAACGAGCCTTTGGAAAATATTTTGGAGCATTACGCCGAAAAACTTGACGTGATACAGCTCCACGGCGACGAGGACTCAGATTTTGTGAACTCCCTGCGGAAAAATTTCAGCGGCGAGATATGGAAAGCGGTTCGTGCCTCATCACCAGATGTTATTGAGAAAGCCGACAGCTTGAACTGCGATAAGCTGCTCATCGACAGCTATGTCAAGGGACTTGTAGGTGGTACAGGAAAGACCGCCGACCTTGACGTTATCAAAAAAGCGGTTTTTCACAAGAAATTTTTCCTTGCAGGCGGACTTGACAGCAAAAACGTCATCGCCGCAATAAAAGCGGTTAACCCTTACGGCGTTGATTTTTCAGGCTCGGTGGAGACCGACGGCTGCAAAGACGAAGAAAAGATAAAAGAGATTATCGAAACTATCAGGAGGAACTGATATGGAAGTCAGGGAATACCTTGCGGAATATTACACCTCCCATGACGAACACAGCCGCCTTGCCTCAAAGAGTGGAAACGTGGAATTTTTCACCACCATGACCTATATCGAAAAATATCTTAAACAGGGAATGAGGATAATCGAAATAGGCGCAGGCACGGGAAGATACAGCCACGCCCTCGCCCGAAAGGGCTTTCAGGTGGACGCTGTGGAGCTTATGGAGCATAATATTGAGATATTTAAGGAAAACACTGTTCAAAACGAGCCTGTCACCATAACCCAGGGCAACGCCACCCACCTTTCTGCCTTTGAAAGCAACACATATGACGTCACCCTGCTGCTGGGACCTATGTATCACCTGTTTACCGAGGAGGAAAAGCTGAAAGCCTTGTCCGAAGCGATACGGGTCACAAAAAAGGGCGGAACGGTTTTCGCAGCCTACGTTATGGGCGACGCCGCAATACTGTCTTACGGCTTTATAAGAGGAGCGATATGGGAGCTTATGGAAAAGCATATGATAGACCCCATAACCTTCGACACTTTTTCAGATCCGTGGGACATATTCGAGATGTACCGCAAAGAGGACATTGACAGGCTGATGTCTCGCTTTGACGTAAAGCGTCAGCATTTCATAACAACAGACGGTCAGACCTGCCTTATAAAAGATGTTGTGGATAAAATGGACGACAAGACCTATGAAATGTACTTAAAATATCATCTTGCCATCTGCGAAAGGCAGGATATGACAGGCTGTTCCAACCACACGCTTGACATATTCACAAAGGAATAAAAAATCAAATAAACACAATCGGAGGACAAAAATGGGAAAAGTAGGAAGATACGGAGAATACGGCGGACAGTATATTCCCGAAACTGTAATGAACGCCGTTCACGAGCTTGAAGAAGCGTATGACAGATACAAGAACGACCCCGAATTTAAAGCGGAGCTTGCCGAGCTTTACCGCACCTATGCGGGCAGACCCTCTCTGCTTTACTACGCCGACAAAATGACAAAGGATCTGGGCGGCTGCAAGATATATCTGAAACGCGAGGACCTGAACCACACAGGCGCACACAAGATAAACAACGTTCTGGGTCAGCTCCTTCTTGCAAAGAAAATGGGAAAGAAAAGGATAATCGCCGAAACAGGCGCAGGACAGCACGGCGTTGCAACAGCTACCGTCTGCGCTCTTATGGGGCTTCAGTGCTGTGTATATATGGGCAGCACCGACGTTGAAAGACAGTCCCTTAACGTGTACAGAATGAAGCTGTTAGGCTCCGAGGTAGTATCGGTGGACAGCGGCACAGCGACCCTTAAAGATGCAATAAATGAGGCTTTCCGTGATTGGACGACAAATATAGAAACCACCTTTTACTGCATAGGCTCCGCCGTAGGACCTCACCCCTACCCCGAAATGGTAAGGGACTTTCAGAAGGTCATCGGCGAGGAGATAAGAGCCCAGCTTATGGAGCGTGAGGGCAAATTGCCCGATTGCGTTGTAGCCTGCGTAGGCGGCGGCTCCAACTCGATAGGCACCTTCTACGATTTCATAAATGAAAGCTCCGTCCGCCTTATAGGAGCAGAAGCGGCAGGGCTCGGCATAGATACCGACAAGCACGCCGCAACTATTTCAAAAGGCACCACAGGCATATTCCATGGAATGAAATCCGTATTTTTGCAGGACGAATTTGGTCAGATAGCTCCCGTTTACTCCATTTCCGCAGGGCTTGACTATCCCGGCATAGGACCCGAACACGCCCAGCTGTGGAAAACAGGCAGGGCTGAATACGTCGCGATAACCGACGAAGAGGCGGTACAAGCGTTTGAGTACCTCTCCCGCACCGAGGGGATAATCCCCGCTATCGAGTCCTCCCACGCAGTTGCGGCGGCACTGAAAATTGCCCCCACTATGGGAAAGGATCAGATAATGGTGATAAACATTTCAGGACGCGGCGACAAGGACGTTTATTCCGTCGCCAGATACCGTGGAGTACATCTGGAGAACTGAGAAAGGAAACAGTAAAATGAACAGAATAGATAACTGCTTTGAACAGCTTAAAGCGCAGGGGAGGAAAGCCCTTATCGCCTTTATCACGGCGGGCGACCCCGACCTTGACACCACGGAAAAGACCGTGCTAAAAATGTACGACTGCGGCGCAGATATAATCGAGCTTGGCGTGCCCTTTTCCGACCCCGTCGCCGAGGGCGTAACGATACAGAAAGCCTCTATCCGTTCCCTCAAAGGCGGAACTAACCTGAACAAGATATTCGACACCGTGGTAAAAATAAGAGAGCAGACCGACAAGCCTCTTATGCTGATGATGTACATAAACACCATATTCGGCTACGGAACCGAGAGATTTTTCAGAAATTGTCAGATAGCGGGTATCGACGGCGTTATCGTCCCCGACGTTCCCTACGAGGAGCGTGATGAAACTCAGGAGTACGCCGAAAAATACGGCATAATCACCGTGAATCTTGTCGCCCCCACCTCTCACGACAGAATAAAGGAAATAGCTTCTCACAGCAAGGGCTTCCTCTACTGCGTTTCCTCCACAGGCGTAACAGGCGTTCGCAGCGATTACAGCACCGACTTTGACGAATTTTTCGGCTTGATAAAGGAAAACGCCTCCTGCCCCTACGCCGTTGGCTTTGGTATCTCAGGTCCCGAGCAGGCGAAGAAAATGTCCTCCTACTGCGACGGCGTAATAATCGGCTCCGCCATAGTTGGAATAATGGAAGAACACGGTGCAAATTCCGAAAAGCCTGTCGGCGAGTTTATCACGTCAGTAAGAACCGCATTGGACAGCGATTGAACATGGTAAACGTTCTTCTTGAAGGCTATGACATAGACGCCCCTTGGCTTTATTCCCACCTGAAAAAATATATAAAGCAGGGTCTTTCAGTAACGGTTATCGCCTTTTCCTTCCGTGACAGTCAAGTGCAGTCCCTGTCCGACTGGAACGGACTTTACAGCAAGGAAACAGGCAAATATTACGGCGGGATAACTGGAGCATTTTCCTCCTACGGGATTTCCGAGGAAAAGATAAACTTTATCAACTATTACACCGACACAAAGGAAACAGCGGCTCAGAAGCTCAGCTCCGCCGATATAATATACTTTCCCGGAGGACTTCCTCATAAGATAATGGAGCGTATAGAGGAATTCGGACTGTATGACGTTCTGGCAAATTTCGACGGCATAGTTATGGGCTGCAGTGCGGGAGCAGTGATACAGCTAAGCGAATATCATCTTTCCCCCGACTCCGATTATCCCGAATTTGTGTATTACAACGGTCTGCCGTATCTGAGCGATTTTTATCTTGAAGTCCACTACGAAAACGCCCCTCAGCAAAACGCCGCCATACGGCGTGTACTGAAGGAGCGTGGCAAGACCGTATACGCCACCTCTGCGGGAAAAGGCGCAATTCTTGCTCACAACGGCAAGATACGACTTTTAGGCGACGTAAAAATCTTCAACTAAAAACAGGAGCGAATGTTTCGCTCCTGTTTTATTTCTCTCCTGTTTTATTTTACAGCTTATTTCAACTTCCCATACTCCTCATCGCTAACAGGCTCCAGCCACTCATTCGACCCCTCTTCACTGGGAACTTCAACTGCCAGATGAGAGAACCAACTGTCAGGAGCAGCTCCATGCCAGTGCTTTACTCCTGCGGGAATATTTATAACGTCCCCCGGCTTCATCTCGATCGCTTCCTTGCCCCATTCCTGATAATATCCTCTTCCCGCCACGCAGATAAGAATTTGTCCTCCTCCGCTTTTTGCGTGATGAATATGCCAGTTGTTGCGGCAGGCAGGCTCGAACGTCACATTGAATATCCCCACCTGCTCCTTTGAAACAGGCGCAAGATAGCTCTGCCCCGAAAAATATTGTGCGAAAGCGTCATTGGGAGCGCCGACAGGGAACACCATCTCAGCGGCGTGAGCAGACTTTCCGTCCTTTGCGGGAGCGTTTTCGTTCCACACCTCTTTCGCCAGCCTGAACGCCGCCCAGCCCTTAGGCCAGCCTGCGTAAAAAGCGGTGTGCGTTATTGCGGCGACGATCTCCTCCCTTGTTACCCCGTGATTTTTAGCGTTCTGCAAATGATGTATAAGCGAGCTGTCGGTTATCCCCGACGCCACCAGCGCTACCACGGTGATAATGCACCTTGTTTTCAGGTCGATATCCGTGTTGTTCCAGTTTTCCCCGAACAAAACGTCGTCGTTGTAGTGAGCAAAATCTGGCGCAAATTCGCCCAGCTGCTCTCTTCCTGCAGTTTGTACTATCTTTTCCATACCAATTCTCCTTTTTTATTAAATTATACATCTTTTTAAAGACAAATGCAACCTTAGCCTTCAAGCAGTCTGCTCAGCACTTCGCCGATATCCGCATTTATACAAACCGAGCGATCTTTTATCTCTTTGGGACTTTCCGCCTGCCCCATATTGACGCAGGCGTAAACCGCATTGGGATTTTTCCAGGTCATTCGTATAAACGGATATTTTATTATAACAGGCGTATTGTACCCCACGCCAAGCTCTAAAAACAGTATCTTCCGCCCCTCATTTGCTTTCAGAAACTCGGAGTACCTCTGCGACGCCAGCACCCAGCCCTCGTCCTCGATAAACTTGTCGTCGCTCCTTAAATTCATCACCATCGGCTTTCCGCAATTAGGACAGCGTGGAATAAGCTCCGACGGTATCCTCATATCTCTTTGCTCCTCCACCATTTTGAGCACAGCTTCCTCATTGTCAAACGTCTCGTTACAGCAGGGCACACTGCATTGAAACAGCCCGTAATCCCCCTGAGTATAAAACAGCCTGTTTTTATCAAATCCCGCCTTCTGAAAGCAGTGATCCACGTTTGTCGTTATCACAAAATAGTCTTTTCCGTCCACCAGCTTTAAAACGTCGCTGTAAACAGGCTTAGGAGCGTCCGTATATCTGTTTATGAAAATATATCTGCTCCAGTAAGCCCAGAATTCCTCCAAGGTCTTGTACGGATAAAAGCCCCCGCTGTACATATCCTTAAAGCCGTACTTTTCCCCGAAATCGGAGAAGTATTTTTCAAATCTCTCCCCCGAATAGGTAAAGCCCGCCGACGTGGAAAGCCCTGCTCCGGCTCCTATAACAACGGCGTCCGCGCTGTCAAGCGCCTCTTTCAGCCTTTTTATCTCATCTGAGCAGTCTTTCATACAGTTCTCTGTCGATGTCCTTGAAAACATTGAATATCACCTTCGTTTCACCCTTATATTTTTCAACCGTTTTTACAGCGATTTTTGCCGCCTGCTCGTTGGGAAAATGAAATTCTCCCGTTGAGATACAGCAAAAAGCTATCGAGCTTACGTTGTTTTCCTGCGCAATTTCAAGGCAGGAGCGATAGCATGATGAAAGCAGCTCCTTGTCCTTTTCTGTCACGCTACCCGAAATGACAGGTCCCACCGTGTGTATAACGTATTCGCAGGGCAGATTGTACGCCTTTGTTATCTTCGCCTTTCCCATTTCCTCATAATGCCCCTGCTTTTTCATCATCTCACTGCATTCCAGCCTCAGCTGAACTCCCGCAAAAGTGTGTATACAGTTGTCTATGCATTTGTGACAGGGAACGTAGCACCCTGTCATTCCGCTGTTTGCGGCATTAACCACAGCCCCGCATTTCAGCGTCGTTATATCTCCCTGCCATATATACATTCCGTCCCTTACAGGGGACATATCTTTTATATCTGCAATTCCCCTGCGTTTCAGTTCCTCCTGCAAATATTCGTCCTGCACCCGCAGAAATTCCTCATTTACAGCCTTTGGAGGGCGCACGTTCATCAACGAACGGAGGAGTATTTTTCTCTCCTCCTCTCCGTCCGGTATTTTTATCTCGCTGTATCTTTCCTTCTCGCTCAGAAGCTGTCCTATCAGAAACAGCCGCCGTTCTTGCTGGGTCATTTCAACTCCCGCCCCTCCCAAGATTTTATTTTCCCTTTGATGAATTTTTCGTGTGCGCTCAGCTAATTTTAATGGTATTATATCACACCCGCTTACAGAAATCAACCTTTATGCTTTTCCCTTATTTTAAAAAATTGTAAATAAATTTATATAAAACACTTGACAAATTATTAAAACGTTGCTATAATTATTACAGAAATTCAAAAAAGTAAACACGAACAGGAGCAAGAATATGAGCAAAAGCGTATACAGTCTTGTCCTCACCGATCAGGTGGTGGACGCGATAGACGCCCTCGCCTACACGATGGGCGTCAGCCGTTCCGCCCTTATCGACCGCATTTTAGCGGGACACGTCAGCTACACCACCCCCGAAATGCGCATAAACAGCATATTCGACAGCGTCAGCCGACTTATGGGACAGCGGGGCGGATTTATTGTGCAGAATATGCAGGCGGGGGATCAGATGATGTCTATTCGCTCCTCCCTGAAATATAAATACAAGCCCACCGTCCGTTACAGCTTACAGCTTTTCCGTGACGGGGAAAAGACCGAGGGGGAACTGAAGGTCAGCTTCCGCACCCAGTCTGCCGAGCTTAAAGCCCGCATGGAGGATTTTCTCAGGATATGGGCGGCGCTGGAAAACAAATATATTGCGGAAAAGCTCCCCGCCGACATTCATTACGTCATTGAGGACGGAAGATTTACCCGTTCCTTCACCCTCCCCGAAAGCTACAAAACCAAGACTGACGAAGAAACAGCCGCCGCCATAACTTCATATATCCATATGTTTGACGACGTGCTGAAAGTATACTTTGCAAATCTTGACGGCGGGAACGCTACGGGAGCAGTAGTCGAGCGTTACGGCGAATATCTGAAAAAAGGAATACCAATATTATAGAGAAATTTCCTAACAACGAAAGCAGGAAAGGAGAACACCTATGAATACTCAGAAATTGACCAAAAAATCCCTTGAAATTTTGCAGGAGGCGCAGACCATAGCCACGCAGAACAGCAATCAGCAGATAGGTCAGTGCCACCTGCTCCTTGCCCTTTTACAGCAGGAGGAGGGGCTTATCCCTCAGCTTTTGCAGTCCATGAACAAGGACGTTCCCGCAATAACGAGCGCCGCCGCCCGCATAGTTGACGGCGAGCCGAAAGTAACAGGCAGCGGCGCAAGGGAACTGAACAGCCTTTACATCACCTCCGAGCTTGACAAAGCCCTTACTGCCGCCGAGGAGGAGGCAGGGCGAATGAACGACGAATTTACCAGCGTCGAGCATTTGTTCTTAGGACTTCTTGACAAAGCGGCAGGCAGAGTAAATGACCTGTTCAAGACCTACGGTATAGATAAAAACGCCTTCCTCGCCGCACTGAAAACGGTGAGAGGGAACACCAGAGTCACCACCGACAGCCCCGAGGACACCTACGACGTGCTGAAAAAATACGGTCAGGACCTTGTAGAGCTTGCCCGTCAGAACAAGCTGGACCCCGTTATCGGCAGGGACAGCGAGATAAGGAGCGTTATCCGTATTCTCAGCCGCAAGACCAAGAACAACCCTGTCCTGATAGGCGAGCCCGGCGTGGGCAAGACCGCCATAGCCGAGGGACTTGCTCTGCGTATCGTCCGTGGGGACGTTCCCGTGGGACTTAAAGACCGTCAGCTTTTCAGTCTTGATATGGGAGCATTGGTAGCAGGCGCAAAATACAGAGGCGAGTTTGAGGAACGTCTTAAAGCAGTCTTGCAGGAGATAAAGAAAAGCGAGGGCAAAATAATCCTCTTTATCGACGAGCTCCACCTGATAGTCGGCGCAGGAAAGACCGACGGCGCTATGGACGCAGGCAATATCTTAAAGCCAATGCTTGCCCGCGGCGAGCTTCACTGCATAGGTGCCACGACCCTTGACGAATACCGCAAGTACATTGAAAAGGACGCCGCCCTCGAGCGCCGTTTCCAGCCCGTTCAGGTGGACGAACCCACCGTTGAGGACACTGTTTCCATACTTCGTGGGCTTAAAGAGCGCTACGAAGTTTATCACGGCGTAAAGATACAGGATCAGGCGCTTATCTCCGCCGCAGTCCTCTCCAACCGTTATATCAGCGACCGTTTCCTCCCCGACAAGGCGATAGACCTTGTGGACGAAGCCTGCGCCTTGATAAAGACGGAAATGGAGTCTATGCCCACCGAGCTTGACGAGCTTTCCCGCCGCATAATGCAGCACGAGATAGAGGAAGCCGCCTTGAAAAAGGAGGACGACAAGCTGTCACAGGAGCATCTTGCCGAGATACAGCAGGAGCTTTCCGAAATGCGCGAGCAGTTCAGCCAGATGAAAGCCAAGTGGGAAAACGAAAAGAACGGCATAAACCGTGTTCAGTCTCTCCGCAAGGAGATAGAGCAGTTAGGCGGCGAGATCGAGCAGGCAAAGCGTGAATACAATCTGAACAAAGCCGCCGAATTGCAGTACGGCAAGCTGCCGAAGCTGCAAGCAGAGCTGAAGGAGCAGGAAAAGCTGGCGGAGGAACAAAAAAGCTCCTCACTTCTCCGTGACAAGGTGACTGAGGAGGAGATAGCCCGCATAATCTCCCGCTGGACGGGAATACCCGTTTCAAAGCTGATGGAGGGCGAGCGCGCCAAACTGCTTGGAATGGAGGACATTCTTCATCAGCGTGTTATCGGACAAAACGAGGCGGTGGAAAAGGTGAGCGAGGCTATCCTCCGTTCAAGGGCTGGAATACAGGACCCCAACCGCCCCATAGGCTCATTCCTGTTTCTCGGACCCACAGGCGTGGGCAAGACCGAGCTTGCCAAAGCCCTTGCGCAGGCATTGTTTGACGACGAACGGAGCATAGTGCGCATAGATATGACTGAGTATATGGAAAAGTACAGCGTAAGCCGTCTTATCGGCGCACCTCCGGGATACGTGGGCTATGAGGAGGGCGGACAGCTTACCGAGGCGGTACGCCGCAAGCCCTATTCGGTAGTGCTTTTTGATGAGATAGAAAAGGCTCACCCCGACGTGTTCAACATTCTCCTGCAAGTCCTTGACGATGGCAGGATAACCGACAGTCAGGGCAGAACGGTGGATTTCAAGAACACCATAATAATCCTTACCAGCAACTTAGGCTCAAGCCTTATCCTTGACGGCATAACCGAGAACAACGAGATATCCCCCGACGCCAAAGAGCAGGTGGAGCAGCTTTTAAAATCTCAGTTCCGTCCCGAATTTCTCAACCGCCTTGACGAGATAGTGTTCTACAAGCCTCTCGCCAAGTCCGAGATAGGCAGCATAGTCGATCTGATGATAAAGGACCTCTCCCGCCGCCTTGAGGACAAACGCCTTGAAGTAACGGTGACCGAAGCGGCAAAGGACTTCATAATCGAAAACGGCTACGACCCCGTATACGGCGCAAGACCGCTGAAACGCTTCATTCAGAGCAAGGTGGAGACCCTTATCGCAAGAGCCATAATCGCCGACAGATTAAAAGAAGGCGACAAGCTGATGATAGACTGCGACGAAAGCGGATTGACCCTTTCGGAAAATAAGTAAAATAAAAAAACCGAGGTAAATTTTACCTCGGTTTTTGTTGTTAAAGATTGTTTATTCAGCCTTTTCCTCTGTTTCCTTGCTTTCATTGTCCGCAGGCGTTCCCAGGAACGCAGGCAAGTCCATACCCGCCTGTTTGAACACCTCGCCCAAAGGAGGAACAGACTTCATCAGCCCCGAAATAAAGTTCGCGGTGGAGCTTTTTCCGTCTGACGCGCCGCTGTCCCAGACAGTGACCTTGTCTATCTTGATATTCTTGATAGCGTCTACCTGTATCCTCATCAGCTCTTCCAGCTTGTCGGAAACTATCAGCTTAACCGCGTCATCGGCATTTCCGCCTGCCGCATTTACTATCTCGCGCAAACCTTCCGCCTGCTTTTGCAGTATCTCCTTAGCACCGTTCGCCTGCGCCTCCATTTTAGCGAAAATAGCGTCAGCCTCACCCTTTGCCTTGCGGCGCATAACTTCAGCCTCTGCGTCGGCGGCTATCTGAGCCTGCTCCTTAGCGATCTGAGCCTTTACGATAACGTCCGCCTGCTGAGTAGCTCTCTCCAGTTCCGCACGGGTCTGCTCCGCTTCTCTCTGAGCAATATAGGCTTCTTCCTTTGCCTTAGCCTCCTGAACAGCTTCTGCGGCGGTAGCCAGCTTCAGCGCTTCCGCTTCCTTTTCACGCCTGTTTGCCTCGGATTGAGCAACTTCTATCTTAGCGTCGTTTTCACCCTTGATAGCAAGAGCGTTAGCGGCTGAAACCTGGATACGCTGATCTCTCAGTGCGTTTGCACAACCGATCTCACCGTCTCTTTCCTTTTCGGCTACGCTCTTTTTAGCGTCGTTGATAGCTTTTGCGGCGGCTTCTTTACCAAGTGCTTCGATATATCCGCTCTCGTCGTTTATATCGGTTACGTTTACGTTGATAAGCCTCAGACCTATCTTCTTCAGCTCTATCTCCACATTGTTTGAAACAGCCAGCAGGAACTTATCACGGTCGGTGTTTATCTCTTCGATGTCCATGGTAGCTACTATCAGACGAAGCTGACCGAAGATTATGTCCTTTGCAAGCTCCTGTATCTCATTCATACGCAGACCCAGCAGACGTTCTGCGGCGTTCTGCATAATGCCGGGTTCGGTGGATATACCTACCGTGAAACGGGAGGGAACGTCGATACGGATATTCTGCTTAGACAGCGCATTTTTCAGATCCACGTTTATTGAGATAGGAGTAAGGTCCAGATACTGAAAAGACTGAAGCACAGGGAAAATGAATGCGGCGCCGCCGTGGATACATTTTGCGGAACGCGCCTGACCGTTTTTCTCTGAGCCGACCTTACCGTAAATTACCAGCACCTTGTCGGAAGGGCACTTGCGGTAACGTGAAAGTATTGCGATCACCAGCGCTACAAGTATCAGCACGCCTACGCCGATCGCTACGATGATTGTTTCGGGCATTGTAAATTTCCTCCGTCATTTTATATATTGCGCAGTATTATTTTCTGCGTTTCAAACCTTTTCCACCACCACAGTGGAGCCTGAGATTATATCCACCACCCTGACCGTCACGCCTGTGGGAATGGAATTTTCTCCCTCGCACACTGCGTCAAATTCCATAAATCTTTCGCCGCAGCTTATGTTTATCTTTCCCATACCTTTTCCCTGCGGGGGAATGGGAATGTACACCGTGCCGGTTTCGCCCAGCAGATTTTTTATATTGAAGTTTCCGTTTTGCGCCAGCTTTGACGACCATTGGATTATCTTCGCCACCAGTATCATAGCGCCAAAGCCCAGCACCGCCGCCAGAAGCATTGCCGCAAACGCAGGAACTCCGCAGGAGATAGCCGCTATGCCACTCCAGCCGAAAATGCAGAGAAAAGCGATGACGCTCTGCACCGACAGCAGTCTGAAATCCGCAATATCAGCGGGACTGCTTATATCGTGCTGGGAAATATCTCCCACGTTCGTGTCAAAGCTGTCCGCGCCGTCAAATCCGTCAGGCATATCAAGCCCCGAGGTGTCGCTGGGATTTATCCCTCCTCCGCCGTCGCCAAGTCCCACCAGCAGCAGGATAGTCTGTATTATCAGAACAAGTGTCGCGGGAACGGCTATACAATAAAGTATCTGTTCAGTGAGCTGAAGTCCGTCCCACCATGCGCTGAACCATTCCATAGTCCTCTTCCTTTCAAAGCATTACTGTTATTTGTCTTTTTTTCGTGTTTATCCCACATTTTTCGCCGCAAGCGGCAGGGAAAAATTAAGTTTTATGGTATTTCATCACCTGATTGTAAATTTTATTTACATACATTATATCATAATATATTTTCTTGTCAATACAAAAATTGCACTTCCCGTCAAAATCGTCCCTTTGCATAAAACGGTAAAATTCTTTTGTGCAAAACGTAGAAAAGGCAAAATGCCTATTGCTATTATTATAAAAAGGTGCTATCATATAGGTAATTCAGATTTACCTAAAAGGAGGGAGCAGTATGGACCGTGCAGAACTGGGGAAGAAGATAAAGGAAGCCCGCCTTGCGAAGAAAATGACCCAGACCGAGGTGGTGGGCAATTTCATAACTCGCAATATGCTCAGCCAGATAGAAAGCGGCGTAGCCACCCCCTCCCTTAACACTCTTGAATACCTTGCGGGAGTGCTTGACATTCCCGTGCAGACCCTTATCCCCGACAGCAGGGAAACGCAGGCGGAGACCGAGACCGACGCCGACAAGCTCCAGGAGGCAAAGCAGCTTTTCCGCAGCGGGGAATACGACCTTTGCTCTCAGATAGTGAAAACTCTTGAAGAAAGCCGATTTAGCGATGAGGCGGGAGCGCTCAACGCCCGCTGTCATTTTAAAATGGCGGTACAGGCGGAGAAGGACGGCGATTACGGAAAAGCCGCCTATCTTGCCCAACAGGCTGACGAGCTTGCCGATCTTGGAATTTACGCCTCGCGGGACATCAAGACCGCCAGCGCTCTTTTGCTGAACAGAGTAGCTGAAAAGCTCACCAAGTGATTTTATCCGGAGGAAATAAAAATGAACGGTTTCTGGCTTTTTATGCTTATCTGCTCGCTTTTGACTCCGTTGACAATGCTGTTTATCGGCCGCAGCTTTAAAAATAATCCTCCAAAGGAAATAAACGGCATATACGGCTACCGCACCAAGCGTTCCCGTCAAAGCAAGGAAGCGTGGGAGTTGGCTCACATATACTGCGGTAAGATCTGGCAGACAGCGGGAATGATAATGCTCCCTCTTTCCGCCGCCGCAATGCTTCCTTTTTTCGGCAGCAGCGTAAACACGACAGCAATTGCAGTACTTATTATAGTAACTTTGCAAACGCTTGTTATGTGCCTTACCATAATTCCCGTTGAAACCGCCTTGAAGAAAAAATTCGGCAAATAAAAGAACGTCTTCCATTTTGGAAGACGTTCTTTTTTTATTTCGCTCTTTCCTTAGCACAGGCGCTGAATATAGCGTCTATCTCTTTTCCCGAAAGATGATTTTTTGAAAACAGCTCGTTTACCAGCGCGTCGATGGAAGCTTTGTTTTCTTTTATTAACTCCACCGCCTTTTCAAGCTGTTCTGCGAGTATTTTTCCCGCCTGCGGATTTATTCTTACGGACATTTCTCCGCTTTCCGCCATTCGCTGATTTATGGCGGTAAGACCGAATTCCTCGTCCATTCCGTATGAGCATATCATCTGATAAGCCATATCCGTAGCGGAAGAAAGGTCGCCTGACGCTCCTGTTGAGATACCGTCCTGCTCCCCGTAATAAACTATCTCCGCCGCGCGTCCTCCCAGAGAGGTGCGTATCTTCGCCAGAAGCTCCTCCTTGGTGAATATCGCCTTGCCCTCGTTGTCGTCGTGCTGCATATATCCGCCGTGATTTGCCCTTGCCGTGATAGTGACGTAGGAGGGAATTTCACCGCTTTGCCAGCAGAGAAAGGCGTGTCCCGCCTCGTGCCGTGCAACTCTTTCAAGCTGAGAAACGTCCCACTTCTTGCTTTCTCCGCTGAAATAAGTTTCAAACGCCTCCTCGAACACCTCGTCGGTGACCTTCAGACCTCCGTCCCGTATTGCGGAGCGCAAAGCAAGCTCAAACACCGATTCCAGCTCCGCAAGGCTTCTTCCCGTGGAGCGCACGGCGATGTTTTCCAGCTTTTCCTCACTTAAACAAAGTGCGCTGTTTTCAGCTATTTTCATGCGCATATATTTCATTCGGTCGTTTCGTCCGGGCAGGTCTATATACACCTTTCGGTCAAACCTGCGTACAAGCGCAGGATCCAGCGACCTTCCCCCGTGCCCCTCCGCATTGAAGTTGGTAGCGGCAAGCACGAACACGGGCTTTGCGGGATCGCTGTTGAAACCGTCCATTTCCGTAAGGAACGATGTGAGTATCTCTTCACTTGCGTTAGTGAATTCACTGCCCGTGCGCTCCTTTGCGATAGCGTCTATCTCGTCTACGAACAGTATTGCTGGAGCATATTTTCGTGCGGTTTTAAACAGCTCGTGGACCTTTGCAGGACCCTCGCCCACGTATTTTTTCAAAAACTGATTTCCCTCTGCGGTGATAAAGGTCACGTCAGATTCGCTTGCCATCGCCTTTGCAAGCATAGTCTTTCCCGTTCCGGGAGGACCGTAAAGCAGTATTCCTCTCGGCGCCTTGACTCCCGTTCCCAGAAATTTTTTGGGATTTTTCAGATATTCCACAAAGTATTTCAGTTCTTTTATTGCGTCGTCCGCACCGATAACCTGTTCAAATTTTACGTTGGGCTTTGAAATACTGCTGAGTATATTTTCCGAATCCTCAGCGTCTACCGCAACGCCCATTTTAAAGTCAAACAGCGTGATATCCGCCTGTTTTCCGTCTGCCGACAGCGTTTGTCCCGTTTCAAAAGTAACGACCTTGTTTGACTTTGCCAGACTTATCATACTGCTTTGCTGGTGCAGGCGCAGACAAATGCTTTCAAGCTGCTGTGCAAAATCGTCCTGCTCGTCCTTGTACAAGGATATGATACCCCGCACGCCTTGGCGCATAAATGAAAATCTTTCCTCGGCGTT
The DNA here is from genome assembly GCA_947630175.1 of uncultured Ruminiclostridium sp. Lineage (GTDB taxonomy): Bacteria > Bacillota > Clostridia > Oscillospirales > Ruminococcaceae > Ruminiclostridium_E. Next base: position 64,475 of record CANRGJ010000005.1, read on the forward strand.
AAAGCTCAGCGTGTCTGTTTGAAGCAGGTAAACGGGTATCTCGGTCTGCTTTTCGCATATATAGTGCAGAAAATCCCTGCCCGACGACCTTGCGTCCTCTATGTTCAGAAAGCGGCTTTTCTCCTTTTTACCAAAGCCAAGATCTGCAATGATAATGCTGACGTCGTTTTTCTTCATTATTTCATCGGCGTCGGCTATATGCTGAACGCAGAAGAAATTGCACTCGTTCGCCTTTGATTTGCAAAGCGCTTCTGTCTGCGGCGAAGCGAACAGCAGTACATTATGCTTATCCTTGCTTTCAAACAATGACAGTATCTCGTTGTTCTCATTAGGAAGCTCCACGCCTATATTTATCGTTTCGATCCCGCTTATTTCAGCCTTTACGGTTTCCGACGACACAAGGCGGAAAAGCTCGAATATCTCGCTGTCGAAGAAGTTTTCTGCTCTGCCTCTTATTGTCCTGGCGTCAGCGGCTCCGCCCTCGGCAAACAATATTGATGTAAACACCCGTTCGTCTATATTCAGCTTTATCCCCACCGTGTTTTCAAGATTGTGTGCGTGGCGGAGCATTTCCTGCTTTGCTATCTCTATCAGGTCATGAGCAGCGATATGGTTGAACATTATAACGTTCCCTGAGGCAAATCTCGAGCAGATAGCCGCAGGGAAGAAGGGCATACCGTTTATCGGATTTACGTCCCTTTGCAGGGATTTGAGTATCACTTTTCTTGAAAGATTGGAAAAATCCCCTGTCTGGGAAGTGTTGTAAAGCTGTTTTCCCGCATTTGTAGTGAGTATTATTATAGCGTCTGTAAAAGAGACCTCTTTTTCCGTGTAATTGTCCTTCAGCCTGCCTGCATCCAGTATCTGCAGGAACAGGTGGATAACGTTCATATGCGCCTTTTCCACCTCGTCGAACAACAGCAGACACTGCGGATTTTCCTCCACAAACGAGGTGACTATCCCCGACTTTGAGTCCTTCCACATACTGCTCATACCGCAGAAATCCACCGTGCTGTCAGGACTTGCGTATTCGCTCATATCAAATCTTCTGAACGGCAGCTTAAGCGCCGCCGCAGCCTTTTCCGCCATAAAGGTCTTTCCCACTCCCGGAGGGCCTGCAAACAGGAAGGACGCTCTTGGGCGTGTCCTTTCCTTATCCGTCAGGGAAAGCAGCTCCGCCTGAAAATATCCCGTGGTGAAAACGCCGATAGCGTTATCCTGCCCGTAGATAAAATTCATAAGATAATTTCTTGTATCCCTGACCTTGTTTGTGAGCAGAGTCATGGATTCCCTCGCCTCGGCGGGAGAAAGCGTTTTTTCCTCTTTTTTAGCGGGCGTATCGTCTTCTTCATTGTCGAAAATATCAAAATCAAAATCAAAATCTAAATTTAAATCCGTATCCGACACGTCTTCCGATTCCTGCCTGTCCCTGTCGTTCCCGTAAATGCACTGCAACAGGGAAGGACTTGGATTTTCCAGCAGATAGCTGAAAAGCATATCTGTGGTGAGAATGGGTGAACCTGATTTTACCGCCTCCGCCTTTGCTCCGTTAAGCATTTTCAGCATATACAGGTTATCCGCTATTGCAAGACCATTCTGTTTTTCACTTATGTAGGAAAGGAGTCGCTCCTTCATATCTTCCGGCGCAAGTCCCTTTTCCTGTAACCGTATCAGCGTTGACAACTCGTTCTTGTTTTCCCGCAGGAAATCCTCGTTCTCCATAAGGGAAAGGGCGGAGGCAAATAATTTTTCTGCGGTGAGTACCTTCTGACCGTTTTTCGTCAGCATTGTTATGCGGCTTGTTATTATTTTAAGCGTCTCGCTGAACGATATCGTTGAAACGTCTGCTTCCATCGTTTATTTTCACCTTCTTTTTTAAATCCGTCATTTATTCAAAGCAGGAATAAATGACGGAAGCTGTATATTATTGCGTCCATTCCTTCAGCAGGTCGTCTATGGACACGTACCCCATATTCAGCGCATACAGCTTGTCGTTGTAGTCGTCTATTTCTGCGCAGGAAAAGTCTATCATATAGTCCATAAGCTCAGAAAATACCTTGCAGCCCACATATGAATTTGTCATTTTAAATCTTATCTCGGAAGTATTCATATCATATTCAAAGCTGCCGTCAAAAAGGCGGTTGTTTATCGCTGCGATAGCCAAAGTGATGTCCAGCGCATTTTCAGGCTTTGTAGAAAACGGCATATTTGAATAAAGGACTATCAGACCACATTCAGGCTCAACTATTATCCGATATGATATGTTAAGATCGTCCCCGCCAACGGTAAATCTGACCATAAGGCTGTCGTCGTATCTGTCGAATACCCAGTTTCTTTTGTTAAGATTATCTATTATCGTATTGTAGACCGCCATAGCGTCACGATTCTTTTTTTCCTCGTCCATAGCTTTTTCCTCCTCCTTACGCTTCGATAGCCTGCAAAAACTGATCTGCCGTCATTTCGTCCTCAACGAAGGCTTTCAGCTTTTCGTTGAATTTGTCTACCGTATCAGCGGCTTTTCTGAACAGAACGTCAAAGCTTTCCTTGCTTATCATACAGCCCACATAGCTGTTGTTTATGCGGAACGTTACCGTTCCCTCATTGATGTTCAGCTCAAACGAGCCGTCCAGTATCCTGTTATTGATGTGATTGAGAAGATACGCCGTTTCAAGCACCTTTTCCTCAGGCACGGTAAAGGGAAGAGTGGAGTAAAGCGCCGTGTTTTCCAACAGCGCATTGACCGAAAAACGCACGAAAATTGGTATATCATTTCCCACAAACTGAATGTCTATCCTGCGGTGTTCAGCGTCCTTGTCGTATTTCAGACCTATATCGTCAAGCGCCTCTCCGATAAGCCTGAGCACAGTATCCGCAAGTTTTGCCTTTTCTTCGCTGATATTTGCATTATTTTCCGACATAAATTTTCTCCTTTTCCCTTGATATGACGTTTTAATTATATCATTATAATGCATTGTTGTCAACAAATCGCTGTTTCCACCCCGGCGTTTTTCGAGCCCTCCGACCTTAAACTTCCCTCTTGAAAATCCGATATAAATGTGCTATACTGAAAGTTACGAACAAAAACGAAAGGACACAACAAAATGGCAGACTTAATGACAGGACTTCACCGCACCCATTATTGCGGCGAGGTGGAAGGCGTGGGAAACGAAGTAACGGTAGGCGGCTTTGTCCAGCGCGTAAGGGACAAGGGCGGACTTATCTTCATAGATCTAAGGGACAGAACGGGCATAGTCCAGCTTGTATTTGACGACACCACCGACGCTGAAGTATTCGCCAAGGCAAAGACGGTAAAAAGCGAATTTGTCCTTATGGCAAAGGGACTTTTAAGACAGCGTGAAAGCGTTAATACCGAGATAAAGACAGGCTCTGTGGAAATTCTTGTGAACGACCTGCGTATCCTCTCCAAGGCGCAGACTCCGCCTTTTGAAATATCCGACAACACCAACGTGAACGAGGAGCTTCGCCTTAAATACCGCTATCTTGACCTGCGCAGAAAGACCTTGCAGGATAATCTGATACGTCGCTCCAAGATAGCCAAGGTGACCCGTGATTATTTTTATGAGAACGGCTTTATCGAGATAGAAACGCCCATGATGATGAAATCCACCCCAGAGGGCGCCCGCGACTACCTTGTTCCCTCAAGGATACACACCGGAAAATTCTACGCTCTCCCTCAGTCTCCCCAGATATACAAGCAGCTCCTGATGATATCAGGCTTTGACCGCTATATCCAGCTTGCCCGCTGTTTCCGTGACGAGGACCTGCGCGCCGACCGTCAGCCCGAGTTCACACAGATAGATATGGAAATGAGCTTTGTCGAGGTGGAGGACATTCTCGCTATGGGCGAGGGACTTGTAAAACGCCTGATGAAAGAGGTAATGGGAATGGAGGTAGAAACTCCGCTTCCCCGCCTGAAATACAACGACGCTATGGCGATGTACGGCTCGGACAAGCCCGATATTCGATTCGGAATGACCATAACCGACATCAGCGACATTGTTGAGAACAGCGGCTTTTCCGTATTTTCGGGAGCAGTCGCCGCAGGCGGCAGCGTAAGGGGCATAGTTGCCAAGAACGCCGCAGGAACTCTCACCAGAAAGGAAATAGACAAGCTCACCGAATTTGTTAAAGGCATAGGTGCAAAGGGACTTGCGTATATCCGCTGGGTAGACGACGCTCCAAGCTGTTCCTTCTCCAAATTTATGGTAGAAGGCGAGCTTGAAAGGATAATGGAAAGACTGGGCTGTGAAAAGGGCGACGTTGCCCTTATCGTCGCAGATAAAAACAAGGTGACCCTCCCCACTCTCGGCGCGCTCCGCCTTAAGGTGGCAAAGCAGCTTGATATTATCCCCGAAGGCTTCTGCTTCCTGTGGATAACCGACTTCCCGTTCTTTGAGTACAATGATGAAACAGGACACTGGGACGCAATGCACCACCCCTTCACAATGCCCAACGACGAGTGCCTGCCATATCTTGAAAGCGACCCCGAAAAGGTTTTTGCCAAGGCATACGACCTTGTCCTCAACGGTATCGAGCTTTGCAGCGGCTCTATCAGAATAACGGATTCCGAGTTACAGGAAAAAATGTTCAAGGCTCTGGGACTTACCAACGAGGAGATCGAAGCAAAATTCGGTTTCCTTGTCAATGCGTACAAATACGCCGCCCCTCCTCACGGCGGTATGGGAATAGGACTTGACCGTCTTTCAATGCTCCTTTGCGGCGCAGACAGCCTGCGTGACGTGACCGCTTTCCCCAAAGTAAAGGACGCAAGCGAAGTTATGTCCGAATGTCCCTCAACGGTAGACGAGGCGCAGCTTCGTGAGCTTCACATCAGAACGGAAGAGGAATGATGATACATCTTATCTGCGGCAACATCTGCACAGGCAAGACCTTTTACGCAAACCGCCTTGCCGCCGCTGAAAACGCTGTTATCCTCTCCTGCGACGAGCTGGAAAACGATATTTTCAACAAGGATCTGGGCGAGTTGTACGACAGCGTTTCGCCCCGCATAAAGGCTTATCTTCTGAAAAAAGCCGCCCAGATCGCCGCAGTCGGCACCACCGTCATACTTGATTGGGGCTTCTGGAGCGCCGCCGAACGTGCTTCCACCACCGACTTTTTCAAATCAAAGGGACTTGAAATAAAATGGCACTATATGGCGACATCCCCGGAGCAGCGGCAGATAAACATACTCCGCCGCAACAGGGAAGTGGAAAGCGGCAGTTCCACCGCATATTACGTGGACGAAGGACTGCTGGACAAATCCGACCGCCTTTTTCAACCCCCGAAAAGGGAAGAAATGGACGTGTGGAACGAGTATAAAGAGTGCGAAGAATAAAAATAAAAACGCTTGCAGAAAACTCTGTAAGCGTTTTTTCACACCAAACAAAGCGGCTGCCGCACCAAACCGCACGACAGCCGTATATTTATTCGTTATTCGATTGCGATATATTTCTTTTGTTCAACAGCCTTCTGAGGGTCTTTTTTCGGGATAGTCAGCTTAAGCACACCGTTTTCAAATTTCGCTCTGACTTCCTCTTCAGTGATATTTTCGCCAACGTAGAAGCTCCTCTGCATAGAACCCGCATACCGTTCCTGACGTATCAGCTTACCCTCGTTATTTTTTTCGTCCTTGTCAAGATTTTTTGCGGCGCTTACGCTGAGATAACCGTTTTCAAGGCTGAGGTTTATCTCCTCTTTCTTAAATCCGGGAAGGTCGATATCAAGCTCATAAGCGTCGTCATGCTCGTGTACATCGGTCTTCATCACTCTTGCGGCGTGCTTGCCGTACAGCTTTTTATCGATGTCGTCAAAATCCCTTGACACAGGCAGCTCCATAAGTCTGTCAAAATCGTCAAACAAACTTTCACCAAAAATTGCAGGAAGTAACATAGGTCAGTCCTCCTTTTCTCAACTGCGTAGTCGTCAGATATTTCCGACGGCTTACATAAACCTTATGCTTTTGAGCAAGGGGACGGATGGTTCAGATCCCCGGGTATCTGGTCTGTTCCTTTGTTCTGATTATATTATAGCACAAAAATTAGCACTGTCAAGGGGAGAGTGCTAATTTTCACATATTTTTCACTTTAAAAGCCTGTTACAAGCCGTTTTCCCGATCAAGCAAACAAAAATCGCCTGCTAAACACAGGCGATTTAATATGTACTGCTGAAAGAGCTTATTCCTCTTCCCAGTTATGCCACACATTCTGCACGTCGTCGTTATCCTCCAGCGCCTCCAGCAGAAGTCCCATTTTCTTTATCTGATCCTCGTCGGTGAGCTTGACGTAAGTCGAGGGCACCTGCTCTGCCTCTGCGGACAGAACTTTATATCCCATTCCCGCCAGCTTTTCCGCAACATCTGCAACGGTGTTGGGGTCGGTGGTTATCTCAACGCACCCCTCCTCAAAGGAGAAGTCGTCGCCGCCTGCCTCCAGGATATCCTCCATCGCCTTATCCTCGTCAATGTCCTCGTCCTCGTTGTCCAGCACGATAACGCCCTTCAGGTTGAACATAAAGCTGACGCAGCCCGTTGTTCCCAGATTTCCGCCGAACTTGTCAAAATAGTGGCGCACGTCGCCTGCGGTGCGGTTCCTGTTGTCGGTGAGACAGTCCACGATAAGCGCCACGCCGTTAGGACCATAGCCCTCGTAAACGCAGTTTTCATAGTTGTTCTTGTCGCCCTCGCCCGCCGCTTTTTTGATAAGTCTGTCGATATTGTCGTTGGGGATATTGTTTGCCTTAGCCTTAGCGATAAGCGTCGCCAGCTTTGAGTTGCTGGAGGGATCTGCGCCGTGTTCCTTTATGCAGACGATGATCTCACGGCTTATCTTGGTGAAGACCTTGGCTCTTGCGCCGTCCTTTTCACCCTTTTTTCTCTTGATAGTGCTCCATTTTGAATGTCCTGACATAATAATTTCTCCTTTACATTAAGCATTGTCGTGGAAACCCATACCTAAAACCTCGCCTGCGTTGGTGATGATAATGAAGGCGCCGGGGTCTATCTCCTTGACCTTGCGTTTTACCTTTGAATATTCATTTTTATGAACGGCACAGCATATGATATGCTTTTCTCTTTTGGAGTAAGCCCCCTCGCCGTCCAGCCAAGTTACCCCTCTTTCAAGGGAATTCATTATATATTCCGAAATTTCCTCATATTTATCGCTGAATATCAGCAGCATTTTTCCCTCAAAGCTTCCGTACAGAATCATATCCATCACCTTGCTTGCGACGAATATGGAGATAATGGAATAAAGTCCCGCTTCTATCGTGCCGAAAACTATCATTGATGCGATAATTACCACTGCATCTGTTGAGAGCATTATAACGCCCATACTGAAATGCGGGAATTTTTTATTTATCAGCTTGTTGATTATATCCGTACCGCCCGTAGTGCCGTCCCGCAGATAAACCAGTCCCATTCCCACGCCGAAGAAAATTCCTGCGAATATCGCCGCCAACAGCTTATCTCCGTCGGAATAAACGGGAACTCCCGCCAGCGGCAGCAGCCAGTCGGTAGCGGCAGTGATTACTGCAACGCCTATCATAGTCTTGAACATCATCTTTTTCCCTAAAAAGATAAATCCGATAATGATAAGCGGCACGTTTATGATACCGTACAGAAAACCGACGTTTAGCTCCGTCAATTCGTTTATGATAATCGAGATACCGCCCACACCGCCTGCGGCTATGTCGTTTGGCGTAGCAAAGCAGTGCAGACCCACCGAGTACAACGCAGACCCGATAATGATAAGAATGATATCTATTATCCACCTGAGGACCTTGCTCTTCACAGTCAGCTGTGTTTCAAGTCCTTTTTCCTTCACCCTTTTGACCTTAATTTTTTTCTCTTTCTGTTTCATTCCAAATTACCTCAAAAAGCGCATTCGCCCTTTCAAATCCGCCTGTAAGAAATAAATATCCGAACAGCGCCTCAAAGCCTGTCGCCATATGGTATTCTCTGGAGGTGCTGGACTTTGGCACGGATATCCCCGTGGCATTCCTGCCCCGCCGCAGAATATCCGCCTCTTTTTCGGTGAGCATATCCGAGATAAGCTCCGCCGCCCTGCACTGAAAGGACGCCCTCACCATTTCCACAGACTGCTTATGCAGCTTTGCGGAGGGAGCGTTGCCCTTTTCAAGTATTTTTCTCCTTACCAGTATCTCCCATGCGCAGTCCCCGTAAAACGCAAGCGCCGCAGGGCTGTACGCCATAACCTCTTCCTCGTTTAATATATCCATTTTCCCTTGATTTATCTCACGTAATCAAATTCAAAATCGTAAATCGAAACGGTATCCCCCTCTTGAACGCCCTGCCGTTCAAGCTCGTCGATTATCCCGCTTGAGCGCAGAACGCGCTGAAGGTACTGAAGGCTTTCGTAATCCTCCATATCCACCGTCTGAAGTATCGGAAGCAAAAACTGCCCCGTCACCTCAAAAACTCCCTCGTCCAGCTTTTCCACCGTGAAGGAATGTTTTTCTTTTTGGAATTCGTCTATCTCCGCCCTTGAAAGCGGCTGGCTCTCAAATCTCACCACAGGCGGGAGCGTATCTAACTTTGCCGCCGCCGCTTCGATAAGCTCCTTCGTCCCCATAGTTGTAGCGGCGGAAATAACGTAGCAGGGAAGTCCCTTGCTTTCGATAAACTCTTTGAACTCCGCTATCTGCTCCTCGCTCGCCATATCCGCCTTGTTTGCGGCGACTATCTGGGGTCTTTCCGCCAGCTCCGCCGAGAAATTGGAAAGCTCAAGATTTATTTTTTCAAAATCCTCTTTGGGGTCTCTCCCCTCCGAGCCTGCCACGTCCACAACGTGAATGATGAGCCTGCACCGTTCAACGTGCCGCAGGAATGAATGTCCCAGTCCCACGCCCTCGCTTGCTCCCTCGATAAGTCCGGGAATGTCCGCCATAACGAAGGATCTTTCGTGAACGCTCACCACGCCCAGCACAGGCGACAGCGTTGTAAAGTGATAGTTAGCTATCTCAGGCTTAGCGGCGCTGACAACGCTTATCAGACTGGATTTTCCCACGTTGGGAAATCCCACCAGCCCCACGTCCGCCAGCAGCTTCAATTCCAGCGTAACGTCCAGCTTTTCTCCAGGCATACCGGGCTTTGCAAAGCGCGGAACTTGTCTTGTAGGGGTAGCGAAATTCATATTTCCCCGTCCGCCAAGACCGCCCCTTGCCACGACAACAGGCTCGTCCCCCGAAATATCGGCGATTATCCTGCCGCTTTCGCTGTCCTTGATGACCGTACCTCTCGGCACGTCTATCACCATATCGGGGGCAGATTTTCCCGTACAGCGGTTTCCTCTGCCGTTTTCGCCGTTTCCCGCCGCATATTTGCGCTTGTACCTGAAATCTATCAGGGTGGACAGATTGTCGTTTGCGCGGAAAACAATGCTTCCGCCTCTGCCTCCATCGCCCCCGTCGGGACCGCCTGCGGCGACGTATTTTTCCCTGTGGAAGCTGACAGCGCCGTTTCCGCCGTCCCCCGCTTTAAGTGAAATTTTAACAATATCGACGAACATAATTCCTCACAATCGGACAAATAACGGATAAATCCGCTTTTACAAAACAATAAGGGCAAAAGCCGCCCTACCATAAGAAAATACAGTCGCAGGCTCTGCCACAAAAACGGCATCTATTTCGTCAACGCTCCTTGCAATCCACAAAGGATTGCTGCGGGGCGTTTCCTCATATCTGTCGCTTTTGTGCGAGCCTGCGGCGCTTCGCGGTTTTCTTCGAAAACCTGTATTTTCTTATGTCAGTGCGGCTAAAGCTTCGCCCAGATTATCATTAGGGCGAACTGAAAACCGCCTGCCGCTTTAGTTGAACAAAGCGAACAGACCGCCCCTTCAGACAGCCCGATCAGTCAGCGTAAACGCTTACCTTTTTGCGATCCTTGTCAAGACGCTCAAACTTTACCTTTCCGTCGATAACTGCGAACAGGGTATCGTCAGAGCCCTTCTTTACGTTGTTGCCGGGATGGATCTTAGTCCCTCTCTGTCTTACCAGAATGTTTCCCGCCAGAACGTACTGACCGTCGGAACGCTTTACGCCAAGTCTTTTTGACTCGCTGTCACGACCATTCTTGGTGGAACCCATACCTTTTTTATGAGCGAAAAACTGTAAATTTAACTTCAACATGATAATTCTTCCTTTCCGAAAATTTATTGGATCTCCTTTGTAACAACGACTATACCGCCGTTTTCCTCAGCCATAGCCTGCAAATGCTCTTTCAGCGAGAATATCATCGCCCTTGCGGAGTCGTCCGCCTCAGGTGAATTTAACTTCAGCCCTACGGCGTTGTCCTTTACCTTTACGCAGGCGTCAGCCTCAAAAAAATCCGTAACGGTATTTGCAGTCAGCATAACCGCCGAGCTTACTCCCGCGCAAACTATGTCCTGACCGAATTTCCCTCCTGCGTGTCCTGAAATGATGAACCCGCAGTACATTCCGTTTTTGCGGTAAAAATTAGCCGTTACCATTTTACGCTTCGATCTTTTCGATCTTTACCTGGCTGTAAGGCTGTCTGTGACCCATAGCTCTCTTGCTGCTCTTTTTAGGCTTGTAGGTGAAGATGTTTATCTTCTTGCCCTTTCCGTTTTTCAGCAGGGTAGCGCTTACGACTGCGCCCTTTACGTAAGGAGCGCCAACTGTCGTTTCTCCGTCGTTTCCTACAAGAACTACCTTGTCGAACTTGACGTCACCGCTGTCAACTCCGAGCTTCTCGACGAAAATAACATCGCCCTCGGATACGCGGTACTGCTTTCCGCCTGTTTCGATAACTGCGTACATAAAATATTTACCTTCTTTCGTATAACTCGCTGTGTTAAGAAAGCCGAAAGACCTTCTCGGGGGAAGTCAGACCCCTATTTCCTCACTGGGAAAAAGGCGTTGCGCTTTTGAAAAAGCGCACACTTAAAAAAGCCCTACACATGCGGCTCAATTATTTTATCATAATTTTCCGCCTTTGTCAACACCCAAAAGTGAATTTTTTACAATTTTATTTACTTTCCAATGCTTTTTTCAAATCATCAATATATCTTTTCTGCTGTTTTTTAAGGAACATCTTTACAAAAGGCTTCATAAACACCTTTTTGGCATTCACATCTTCGGTAAATTCCACCTGCGTTCCTTTTTCCGTTTCACTGAAAACCCCGCACCAATGTCCTTTCATATTTTCATTTTCCAGGTCAAACTCCCAGCGGCGGCAATTTTCCTTGCAGGTGACGGTAAAAGCCGTTGCTGATCCGTCCTTGGAGTATTCGGTAAATTTGTGGGGATCTTCGTATTCTATCCTGCTTATATCGCTTCTCCACCTGTAATTATCAAGGGAAGTGACCGTTTCCCACACTCTTTCGATTTCATATGGAAACACTGCTTTTATTTCAGCCACAGCCATATTATTTTTTCTCCCTCTCCATATAAATATGCGGGATATCGTCAAACAAAAATTCCTCCGAAGTGACGGCAAATCCCAGCTTTTCATAAAAGCCTTTTGCATAGCTTTGCGCCATTATCTTTATGCAGTCAGCGCCGAATTGCTCCTCCGCCACTTTTATTCCCGCCAGCATAACGGCTTTGCCATATCCTTTTCCTCTTTCGCTTTCTCTTGCAACAACTCTGCCTATCGATACCTGCTCGTAGTTTACCCCTTTGTCCAGCACCCTCAGATAAGCAAAAACGCCCTTTTCGTCCTTCATAAAAACGTGCAGCGCGCCCTTGTCCTTGTCGTCCATATCAAGATAAACGCAGTTTTGCTCCACAACAAACACCTCTGCTCTCAGCTTCAGTATTTCGTAAAGCTCCTCCGCCGTCAACTCCTCAAATCGCTTAACCACAGTATTCATCTTCTTTTACCCTTATGCACCCTTTGTTGTTTTTCCTTTTGTCGAACAGCAGACAAATAAGGCTTTTGTAGTAGGGAATAAACTCGCCCCTGTCTATCATTTCACATATCTCCCCGCAGTCCGCCCACTTAACGTCCTTTACTTCCTCATACTGCAATTTCAGCGCAGTCAGCTCCACATCTTTCTCCACAAGATAAAAATCATCAAATCCGTGTTCAAAGTTAACCGTAAAATGCGGTCTTACACCCTCAAAATCAATATCCAGCCCCAGCTCCTCCAACAGCTCTCTGTGAGCCGCATAACGGCTGGAATCTCCCTTTACCGCGCTTCCTCCGCAGGAAACGTCCCACAGCCCCGACCAACCGTGCTTGAACGGCTGCCTTTGCTGTATCAGCATTTTTCCCTCGCTGTTGAAAATGCAGATATGTACCACAACGTGATAAGCGTCCTTTTCAAACTCCTCTCCCCTCACCATTTCTTTTCCTGTGGGGAGCCTGTCAACATCATAAACGTCCCAGAGTTCCATTTTTACCTCCTTTTCTTCAAATTCCTTTTATCGTCCCTGAAGAATTTAAAGTAGATAAAAAACTGAAACGCCGCCAGCACCGCTATCATCAACATAGCGATCACCGTTCCGACGTTCCACATATTTTTAAAAGAAAAATAAACCGCCAGATAAATTCCCACGAGAACAAGGACTATCCCCGACACCAGCGGCGAGCTTCCCCTTCTCATCAGCTCTGGAGCTTTTTCGCTCTCAGCGTGTTTTCCATAAGCATAGCAATAGTCATAGGACCTACCCCGCCTGGAACAGGCGTGATATAGCTGCATTTTGGAGCAACTCCGTCAAAATCCACGTCCCCGCACAGCTTGCCCTCGGCATTTCTGTTCATTCCCACGTCGATAACTATCGCTCCGTCCTTAACCATATCTGCGGTGACAAAACCCGCCTTGCCCACGGCTGAAACAAGAACGTCCGCCCTCCTGCAAACCTCGGCAAGATTTTTCGTCCTGCTGTGACAGATAGTAACCGTTCCGTTTTCGTGGAGCAAAAGCATAGCCATCGGCTTACCCACGATATTGGAACGCCCTATAACGACGCATTCCTTGCCGCTGATTTCCGTCCCCGTGGAATGTATAAGCTCCATAACTCCCGCAGGCGTGCAGGGAAGAAAAGAGTATTCGCCTATCATTATCTTACCCACGTTAACGGCGTGAAAAGCGTCCACGTCCTTCATCGGGCTTATTCTCTCGATTATCTTCTGTTCGTTTATCTGCTTCGGCAATGGCAATTGCACCAAGATCCCGTTTACGTTGCTATCCCCATTCAGCGTGTCAACAAGCTCTAAAAGCTGTTCCTCGGTAGTTTCCTCAGGCAGGGCATATTCATACGAGGTTATCCCGCAGAACTCGCAGGCTTTTTTCTTGTTATTCACATAAACTCTGCTTGCAGGGTCGTTTCCCACAATAACAACCGCCAGCCCTATTTTAAGACCGTCCCTCGCTATCTCGTCCCTAACTCTTTCCTTGACCGCCAGTGATACCGCTTTTCCGTCGATTATCTGCATAGCTTTGCTCCTTTTAATATAATTGTTCTTATGTCAAATCCAAATTTGACGATACATTTTATTCTCCCATAAAGAATAGTCCAATAACACTGACAATGACGCCAATAATAAACAACGCTAAAGTCAAGCCTTGAAGAGCGCCATTGTTAAATATAGAAATTCCCATAAAAAATAGGCTTGCCAATATAAGTATAATACCAATCAAAACTACCTTCAGAGCATTGCTCATGGCATTTTCCTCCATAAAATCCCAATCTATTTTATTCGCCATTCTGGCGTTATCTCACCCAGCCGAACAGTCCGCCCCGAGGTTATCCCGCAGAACTCGCAGGCTTTTTTTGTTATTAACATAAACCCTGCTGGCTTGGTCGTTGCCCACAATTACAACAGCCAGCCCTATCTTAAGACCGTCCTTTGCTATCTCGTCCCTAACTCTTTCCTTGACCGCCAGTGATACCGCTTTTCCGTCAATTATCTGCATAGCTTTGCTCCTTTTCATATAAGATTAGGTTTATCTCACTTTCCGTCCGAATTTCTCAGACGCTGTCCCTCTTCGATGATCTCAAAATATTCCTCTATTTTCTTCTGCGCCTCTTCCTCCGTCAGCCCATATTCCGCCATTACAAGGTGCCTGACCGTTTCAATTGCGCAGTCCTGTGAAAATTTTTCGTGTATAAGATCCAGAGCGTCCATAATCAGTTCCTTATTATCTTAATTTTTAATAAACGAAAGTTTATTTCCTGTCCTTATAAGCATAACCGAAATTTATAGGCGGAGCTGTCACAGAAACATAAATGAACTCCACATTTCCGTCGTTCAGCAGTCCGTGAACGTCATTATCAGCAAACCTCACCACATCTCCCGTCTTAAATTCCTTTTCCTCATCATTATCAAGCAGCAGCTTTCCCGTTCCCCTTACAGCGTACCAGATCTGCTCCGAGGAGTTATGCCTGTGCCTCGGCTGACAGGCTCCCGTTTCCAGATGTACCTCTGTTATCGTGACCCGCCGGCTTGACGAATTTTCAGGGTTAAGAAGCTGCCTTGAAACAACTCCGGGGTTAGACAATTCCGTTATCGTGTCCTTACCTATAAACTCCATTTTACCTCACTCCCGTCATTCCTTACCGTCTTTATCGTCTTCCTCGTCATCTCCAAGAATACTGGGCGCCAGCGGGATAGTCCTTTCTCCCGTCTTTTCCGCTTTCTCCGCCTTTTTCAATGCCTTTTTTGCGGCGGCAGTTTCCTTTTCAAGGAGCATTTTTCGCTCATACTCCGCAAATCTTTCCTTGCTTACCTCAGTGTCGGCGTAAAGCACCTTTCCGTTTTTCTTCGCCCATATCCTAAAATAAATTATCATTATCAGCGCCAGAACAGCTGAAGCAATAGCCACCACCTGGGAAATTCTCAGCGACCCCGCATAAAGGCTGTCGGTGCGCAGTCCCTCTATCCACGCTCTGCCTGCTCCGTACCACAAAACGTAGTACAAAAACACCTCGCCGTCAAATCTTTTTATCCTTCTTCCGATAAAGTGTATCAGCAAAAGTCCCGCAATGCACCACAAGCTCTCATACAAAAAGCAGGGGTGTACCAGCACAGGCACGTTTGTGGAATTTTGCCTTTCCGCCTCGATAACGATAGGATCAAGAGCTATCTTTGTTCCCGTCATTCCCCAGGGCAGATTTCCCGCCGTTGGAGCGCCGTAGCATTCCTGATTGATGAAGTTTCCCCAGCGTCCTATCGCCTGTCCTATCAGGAAAGCGGGACCCGCTACATCTATCATTGTGAGGAACGGCAGTTTTTTTATCCTGCAAACGATAAGCGCTGTGATTATCCCGAAGATGACCCCGCCGTAAATTGCCAGCCCTCCGTCGTGTATCCTTGTTATTGCGGTTATGAAATTATACTTGTTGTCGGCGTCAGGATTCATCAAGTTGTAGAAAACGCAGAAATACGCTCTCGCCCCTATGAACCCCACGATAGTGGAAATAAACGCCGTGTCGAACAGGTCGTCGGGGATAAGCCCCGCCTTCCTTGCGGTCTTCATAGCGTAGGTGAACGCCAGTATAACGCCTATGGCTATAATTATCCCGTACCAGTAAATATCCGTCCCGAACACGGTGAACGCCACTCTGTTCAGCTCAATGTCCCCTGAAAACAGATTGGGGAATTCCACCGACTCCTTTAAAAACTGCATAGAATTTTTCCTTTCTTTTTAGGAAATTGTGAATTAAACAGGCTCAACTATGGATATGCAGGAATTGTCTATATCCAGCTTGTCCAGCGCCTCGATGATGTTGTCATAGGTCACTTCCGCCGCAAGCCTGATATACTCGAAAGCGGATATCCCTGCCATTTCAGCGTTCAGCACAGAAGTAGCCACATTCTCAACGCTCCCCAGCGACGACAGCAGCTCGCCGTAGGTGCGCTTCTTGATATTTTCAAATTCCTGTCTGTCAGGCTTTGCGGTCCTCAGCCTTTTCAGCTCGCTGTTCACCCTGTCCATAACTATCTGCGGCTCTTTGGACTCTCCGTCGATAACTCCCACGAAAAATCCGCGACCGTTGAACACGCCCACATTGAACGTTTCGTTTATCAGTCCCTGCTCATACATTTCCGTATAGAACGCCGAGGTGCGTCCAAGACAGGTCTCAAACAGGTTGTTATACACGATATAAGCCTTTGCCGCCTCTTTGTCCGACATTTTGGGGAATTTGTACATAATATTGAACAAAGGCTGTGCGCAGGACAGCTTCACCGTTACCGACTTTTCCTTAACTTCATAAGGCTCGTCGGGAATTATCTTTTCCAGCTTATGATCGGCGGATTTTTTCAGCAGTCTGTCGCATATCTCAAGGGTCTTGTCCACGTCGAAATTTCCCGCGATGGACAAAACCATATTGTTCAGATTGTAGAACGTGTTGTAGCAGCGGTAAAGCAGCTCCTTGTTTATTTTGGCAATGCTTTCCACCGTTCCCGCAATGTCTATCCTTACGGGATTGTTGTGGTACACCGCTTGAAGCCCGTTAAAGAACACTCTCCAGCCCGGGTCGTCCAGATACATTTTTATTTCCTGCCCGATAATGCCCTGTTCCTTCTGCACCGTTTCATCGGTGAAATAAGGCTCCTGCACGAAATTCAGCAGTATTTCCAGATTTTCCTCGAACTTCTGTGAGCAGGAGAAAAGGTAAGCGGTCTTGTCAAAGCTGGTGAAAGCGTTTGCGTTTGCGCCTGTCTTTGCATAAAGCTCAAAAGCGTCGCACTCGTCGTTTTCAAACAGCTTGTGTTCGAGGTAGTGTGCTATACCCTCGGGAACTACCACAAAATCCTCGTCCTCATCGGTCTTGAAGGTGGTGTCTACCGAGCCGTAATTCGTCCCGAACAAAGCGTAAGCGCTGCTGTAATTTTCCATGGGATAAAGGCAGATAGTGCAGCCGCTGGGGTGCTTTATCCTTATATATTTCTCGCCTATTTTCTGATTTTCTATTATCTCTCTGTTCATCACTTTTCCTCCTCTGAAGTCAGAATATACACGGTATCAAGCTTGACTGAACTTGCCGCCTGGATTATCTGTTCTCTTGTCACCTTGTCGTCGTCTACGACCGCCTCCTCAGGCGCTTTTATGTCGTCGTTGTAAATTCCCGTGAAATACCACGCCTCCAACGACGAAAGGCTGTCGTTAAAGGTTTTCAGATGATTTCTGCGGTACATTCTCGCATACTCGATATCCTCGTCGGAGAAATCTCCGTTTTTCATCGCCTCAAGCTGCGCCAGTATCTCATTCTTCGCCTTTTCGATATTTTCGTTTTCAACGCCGATAGAAACAGACACGGAGCCTTTCGTTCTGTTTATGGACGACCAGCAGTAATAGCACAGCGACAGCTTTTCTCTCACGTTCATAAACAGCTTTGAGGTAGTAGTCCCGCCGTAAATAGCGCTCATCATCTGCAAGGCGGGAATGTTGACGCAGTCTGTCTTAAAGCCCAAAACCATCTTGCTCTGCGCCACAGCAAGCCTGTCCGTTACTTCCGCAACAGAATTTTTCAGCGGACTTGCCTTTGAACCGCAGGCGAAAATTTCCTTTCTTTCAAGGCGAGCAAACGCCTCTGTCAGCTTTTTCCTTGAGCTTTCAAAATCACTGCACCCCACGCAGATTATCTCTATCCTGCAATTGTTAAGCAGTCTTTTATAAGCGTTATATGCGCTTTCAGGAGTTATCCTCTTAACCTGCTCTGCATTTCCCAAGGAGCGTATTGCGGCAGGCTCGCCCTTGTACATAACCTCCGCCGCCCTTTGAGAAGCGTATACCTGCTTGTCGTTCAGCTCCGCCTCAATGTCGTCAATAAGCGACTGCTTTTCAAGCGAAACCGTCTTTTCAGGGAACACGCCGTTTTCCAACAGCGGGTCGAACAGACAGCTTATCAGTATATCCGTCGCCTCCTCGTTCACCTTTTCGTTTTCCAGCGCATACTTGTTGTCAATACAGGATACGGTTATCCCTATGCTCTGAGCGTCCCCGACCTTGGAAACGTGAGCGTCTATCCTCGCCGCATAAAGCGCGGACAGCTTGTTGTTCAGCGCCGCAAATGAAGGATACTTGCTGCACGCTTTTGTGATTATTCTTGAAACCACGGCGTTTTCGGGAGCCGCCTCCTCTGAAACGGGAGCCAGAAACCTTACCGAAATAAGATTGAGCTTAAAGCGGGGATCGGTGATACGGCTGAAATAAATGCCTTTGCCTATCTCACGCCGCTGAAAATTGTTAGCCATAGCTTTATTCCTTTCTTTTATTTGAAATCATATAAAAACAATATCTTAATTAGTATAGCACATATTCCCTTAAATTTCCATAGCTTTCACAAAAAAAGCACAAAAAAATGGAACCCCCACAGAGGTTCCCAACAGAGAAAATGAAATGTGTAGAACAAAAGAAAGGAGACAACTAAAAAGTGTAAGAAAAATCATTAACAGATTTAACTTGCTTATAGTATAATCCCATTTGGCATTTTTGTCAATAACTTTTTTGAAATTTTAAAAAAACTGTGCATTTTCACAAATCCGTACTTTTCAAATTAGCAAAGTGAACATAACTATCAAACAAAAAGTTTGTTTTTTGTGTAATTTAACAACAAAACCGCCTGCAAATACAGCAGGCGGCAGCGTTAAACAGCTTTAACTTTCCGACAAACAGAATATGAGCAGCGACCCGACCTTGTACACAGCAGCACACACCATATTTTCACTTTTATCGCTCTCATTTGCTTTTAAGCTTAGTATTGAGGCAAATTCTTTCCTCTGTAACAAAAATACCAATTCTTGCATATCAGTTCATACCTTTTGACAAAATCATAAATCTCGGCTGTTTTTTCAGTAGGATCGGTTTCGGAATACACTATTGAAATGGGTTCACCTACATCGACTATGAAATTGGAAATACGAAATTCTACCACCATTCCGTTGGAATTGTAGTGTGACCATATGCTGTCGTAGTTTCCTAAAACAAACATCTTCATAGCGAGAAGGCTTATTGATTTATCATCTATATCCGACCACAATTTGGTTTCTGTACTCAAATAATCACCCATTTCATCGGGATTGTCATTAAAGTATTCAACAATTGACGCAAAATCCGATTGATTTTTTTCAAAATACCAAAGCATAGATTCTTTTGTCGGATTGATAAATCCCATTTTCCAAACGGCATATAAGATAAGCAAAATAGGTATTATCAGTAAAAAAAGGTATCTTATACGAATAAATATATCTTTAGGCTTATTTAATCTACGCAACAGCATACAAATCAAATCCTTTGCCAATCATCACAAACTGTCAAGACCTCGGATAAAGCACGTTTTCCCAAGTTGGTTATGGGGACAACCTCTCACACATTAAACCTGAACAGCACCACATCTCCGTCTTTCATAACGTAGTCCTTGCCCTCAAGCCTTACAAGCCCCTTTTCCTTTGCGCCCGCCATACCGCCGCAGGCAACAAGGTCGTCATAAGCCACGACCTCTGCTCTGATAAAGCCCTTTTCAAAGTCGGTGTGGATCTTACCCGCCGCCTGAGGAGCCTTCGTGCCTTTTGTTATCGTCCACGCTCTCACTTCCTGCTGACCTGCCGTCAGGAAAGAGATGAGCCCCAGCAGGGAATAGCCCTGGCTGATTATGCGGTTCAGTCCGCTTTCCTCCAGCCCCAGGTCGGCAAGGAACATCTCCTTGTCCTCCTTGTCCATATCCGCAATCTCTGCCTCTATCTGAGCGCAGATAGGCAACACCATGCTGTTTTCCGCCTCTGCTATCCCCACTATCGCTTTATACTGCTCGTTATTGTTTATATCCCCTCTGAAATCCGCCTCGCTTAAATTTGCGGCGTAAATGACAGGCTTGTTTGACAGCAGGGGAGTTGACTTTATCATTTCCCGTTCTTCCTCGGTGAAATCAAAGGACCGTGCGGTATTGCCCTCCTCCATATGGGCGATTAGCCTTTCAAGAAAATAAATTTCCTTTTGCATACCCTTGTCGCCCTTGAGCAGCTTCTTGTCCTTGTCAAGTCTTCTTGCCAGAATTTCAAGGTCGCTGAAAATAAGCTCCAGATTTATCGTTTCAATATCTCTCTTCGCTCCGATAGAGCCGTCAACGTGAATGATATTGTCGTCCTCAAAGCAGCGCACAACGTGAACTACGGCGTCTACTTCTCTTATGTCCGCGAGGAATTTGTTTCCCAGTCCCTCGCCCTTTGACGCGCCTTTTACAAGTCCTGCTATATCCACAAATTCAAGTGTTGCAGGAGTGAACTTTTCGGGATTATACATTTCCGCCAGCTTGTCCAGTCTTTTGTCGGGAACGCTGACAATGCCCACGTTTGGCTCAATGGTGCAGAAGGGATAGTTTGCGGATTCCGCCCCTGCGTTCGTGAGGGCGTTGAAAAGCGTGCTTTTTCCCACGTTGGGAAGACCTACCATACCTAATTTCATTGACAAAACCTCTCTATATATGTATTCTTAAGTATCACGATGAATATTATATCACCTCTATATGAAAAAAACAAGGATTATTTTTGCAAAACCCCTTTAAAAGTTTCGGGAAATCGTATATAATAGAAGTGTATGAAAAAATTCAGCCCGTCTGAAACTGAGGAAGGTATACATATGGAAAAGGTAACAGTAAAGATAGCAGGACGCGATTACAGCCTGAAGACCGACGACAGCCCCGAAAAGATCGTCAAGCTGGCGGAGCAACTTGAAAAGAACATCAGTTACGTTGCCCGCAACACCCGCAATATGAACGAGGTGGAGATAACCACCATGGCTTCTCTTATCCTTCTGGGAGAGATAGAAAGCATAATAAGAGGTGACGTAAATTCCGCCGAGGAAATGCAAAAGCAGCTCGACGACTGCAACGCTTCTCTGAAAAAGACTCAGATCGAGCTTGAGCAGACGCAGCAAAAGCTGGAGGAACAGCGCAAATTAACTCAGAGCGCCGATGAAAAAGCCGCTGCCGCTGCACAGCCGTTAAAGGACGAGATAGAGAGCTTAAAACAGCAGCTTAAAGCCGCAAAGGAGGAAACGACCGCCGTTTCCAACGCAAAGCAGGCGGAAAATCAGCGCCACATAACTCAGCTTGCAGAATACGAGAAAAAGCTGAAATCCCTTAACGAAGAACATCAGCTTGAAACCGAGATACTTAAAGAGGACTTTGCCAAGACCGCCGCCGAAAAGGACAAGGCGGTGGAGGAAAAGGAAAAGGACAACGAAAAAATGCGCTCCACCCTCTCAAATTACGAATCCAGCTTCGATCTTTACGTCAAGAAAAAAGAGGAGGAGCTGACCAAGGCTCAGGAGGAGATCGAGGCGTTGAAAGACAAGCTGGCTCAGTTTGAGGGACAGACCGGCGGCAAAAACGGCGTTCAGATGACGATATGTTAGAGATACTCGCTCCATGCGGTTCTCCCGAAAGCCTTGACGCCGCCTTGAATACAGGCGCAGACGCGGTATATCTGGGTCTGCGTTCCTTTTCAGCCCGCAAAAACGCCGCCAATTTCACACAGGAGGAATTTTCCGCCGCCGTGGACAAGGCTCACCGTCAGGGCGTAAAGGTATACGCCGCGATAAATACGCTGATGTTCGACGACGAATTTTCAGAGCTGGAAAACACCGTCCGCTTTATTGACGAAGCAGGCGCAGATGCGGTAATAGTGCAGGATATGGGGGCGGCGCAGCTTATAAAGCGGACCGTTCCCCGACTTCATCTTCACGCCTCAACGCAAATGACCGTGACCTCTGCAAGCGGCGCTGAATTTGCCAGAAGACAGGGCTTCACCCGTGTAGTCCTGCCCCGTGAGCTTTCTTTGGAGGAAATAAGAAATATCACCTCAAAAGTTGATATAGAAACGGAAGTATTCGTTCACGGTGCGCTTTGCGTATGCCTCAGCGGACAGTGCCTGCTCAGCGCCTTTCTCGGCGGCAGAAGCGGCAACCGCGGCTTGTGCGCTCAGCCCTGCCGCCTTAATTACAAATGCGCCGACCGTGAAAACGTCCTTTCCTTAAAAGACCTTTCTCTTATAGATAAGCTGAAGGAACTGGAGCAGGCAGGCGTCACCTCCGCCAAGATAGAGGGCAGAATGAAACGCCCCGAATACGTTGCCGCCGCCGTAAGCCAGTGCCGCGCGGCGCTTGACGGAAAAAAGGCGGACATGGAACTGCTCCGTTCCGTATTTTCCCGCAGCGGCTTTACAAGCGCCTATTATGACGGGACCTTCAATGATATGCAGGGCGTTCGTTCCAAGGAAGATACCGAGGAAACTCCCGAAGCGCTGAAAAAACTGCGTGAGTTTTATAGAACGCCCTACAAGCGCTTTACCCTTGATATGCACATCGAGATAAAACAGGGAACTCCTTCAAAATGCATCTTCACCTGCGACGATATGACCGCCATTGTTATCGGCGAAACGCCTGTTCCCGCCATTAACCGCCCATTAACGCAATCAGACGTGACCGAGCGTATGGGCAAGCTGGGCGGCACCGTATTCACCGCAGGTAAGATAACCTGCGTCATAGACCCCGACCTTACCCTTTCCGCCTCCGCTTTAAATCAGCTAAGGCGTGACGGCGTGGAAAAAATAAGCCTTCTTATAGCCGAAAAAACCAAATAGCCTCTGAAAGTAATGTACAAATGAAGATCATTAGTCGTAGCTGATTTGCCTTTGGAAAATATAATTTTAAGAAGTTCTGACATAATGTTTTTTAAGAAAGAATGATTGTAAAATGAAGAAAATATTGTTTTGCATTGCGATTTTTGTTATAAACATAC
The DNA here is from genome assembly GCA_947630175.1 of uncultured Ruminiclostridium sp. Classification (GTDB taxonomy): domain Bacteria; phylum Bacillota; class Clostridia; order Oscillospirales; family Ruminococcaceae; genus Ruminiclostridium_E. Next base: position 87,224 of record CANRGJ010000005.1, read on the forward strand.
TATTAACCTTACTTTCAAGCTGTAACTCAAAATTAAGCAGTCCCCAAAACCCTTTGGGCGATAAAGGTTTAGCCGGAGAGCAAAAAGCAGAGGAAGTTATAGAATATTTAAAAACAGGAGATACCGAATCCCTGAAAGCGATGTTTTGCAGCGAGCTTAAAAACAGAGATAATTTTGATGAAAAAATAAGTGAGATAATAAGCTTTATTGACGGAGAAATTATTTCGTACGATATTGGTGGTGGCAGTGGCGGAAGAGGTGAATCTTGGGAAGAATTATCACCTCCGATTTATAACGTTAAAACGGATAAAAACAAATATTACACAATACTCTTATCAATTTATATTGAAAATGAAGACGAAAATAAATTGGGCATACATTACTTGGACGTATGGTTAGAGGATGAAAGTGAAGATACAAAAAACGGTATCAGAAATTCTGATAATAATGTTTGTATTTACACTGAGTAATTTTTGTTGAATTACTCCTTAATACGTATAAATATGTTAAAATGAATCCGAGTGAAAAGCAACAAAAATTATCCTAAAATTAAGATCATTTTAACATTGAGAAAGCGTTTTTTATATTTCTTTAAGGAATGAATATAAAATGAAAAAAATATATTTTGTACTTTACTTTCTTATAATATTGACTTTGAGTTCGGGCTGTAACTCAAAATTAAGTAGTCCCCAAAACCCTTTGGGAGACAAGAGCAAGGCGGCAAAGGAAATAGGCGAAGAGGTAATGAGCTGTTTAAAATCTGGCGACGCAGTATCTTTAAAAGCTATGTTTTGCGATGAATTGAAAAACAGTGATGATTTTGACGCAAAAATTGATGAGGTAATGGGTTTTATTGACGGAGAGATTATTTCCTATGAAAACAATGGCGGAAGTGGGGGACGCGAAGAAACTTGGGAAAAATTAAGGCCCGAACTTACTAACATTGAAACTGATACGGGAAAGTATTATTATATATACATGTCGGTGTATATAAAAAATGAAAATTCCGACAAATTAGGTATGCACATGTTTCAGATTAATATGTTAGGTGATGAAGATGAAAACGGAGACAGGATGATTTTGGATGGAAACAGAGTTACTTTGTATGTCAAGTAATATTAAGAATAATCAGACTGCCTTGTTTCCGCCATTATAAGAGGCGCATATCGCAAGGGCGGGAAAATAAGCGTTCCCATACCCGATTAAACATAAAATACAACAAAAGGACAACTGAAAGATGATAACAGATATGACCGTTGGGAAGCCGTGGAGGGTGCTTTTGAATTTCAGCCTTCCTCTGCTTCTCAGCGCAGTATTCCAGCAATTCTACAACATAGCCGACACCGTTATTGCGGGAAGATGCCTCGGTGAAAACGCCCTTGCGGCGGTAGGCGCGTCGTTTCCAATAACAATGATATTTATGGCGTTTGCCTTAGGCTCGTCTCAAGGCGCATCGATAGTGATAAGCCAGCTTTTCGGAGCAAAGCGCCTGACTGAAATGAAGACCGCCGTAAACACCTCCTACGTTTCAATAATTTCCCTCAGCCTTTTTCTCACGCTGGTGGGAGTTGTGTTCTGCGTTCCCATGCTTTCCGCCCTCAGCACTCCCGCCGAGATAATGACCGATTCCGCCGACTATCTGAGGATATATACCTTCGGACTGGTGTTCCTTTTCCTTTACAACGTTTCCACAGCGGTTTTCTCCTCCTTAGGGGACTCAAAAACTCCCCTTGTCCTGTTGATATGCTCGTCTGTGGGCAACGTGGGACTTGACCTTCTCTGCGTTCAGGTCTTTCATATGGGAGTAGGGGGACTTGCCCTTGCGACCCTTGCAGCGCAGGGCATAGCCTCAATAATCGCCACCGTTATACTTTTCGCCCGCCTTAAAGGAATAGAGACCCCGCAAAAGCCAAAGCTGTTTTCACCACCTGCGCTGGCGAACATTTCCCGCCTTGCGATACCGGGGATTTTACAGCAGAGCTTTGTTTCTGTGGGAAATCTTTTTATACAAAGCGCCGTGAACGGCTTCGGTATCCCCGCTGTAATAGCAGGCTACACCGCCGCAATAAAGCTGAACACCTTTGCGGTGACGATGTTCACCACTCTTTCGGGCGGACTTTCCAACTACACCGCCCAGAACCTTGGCGCAGGAAAGCCTGAACGTGTAAAGGCGGGCTTCAAGTCTGGACTTGTAATGTCCGAGATAGTTGCGCTGACCGTGACTCTTATCGCCCTTGTTTTCCATACACCTTTGGTGGAGCTTTTCGTTGAGGACCCCTCCGAGATGGTCATCTCAACAGGTACAGACTTTTTGCTGATAGTTTCTCCGTTTTATTTCACAGTCTGCGCCAAGCTCACCGCCGACAGCATTTTAAAGGGCGCAGGCGTTATGAAATGCTTTATGGCGTCCACCTTTACTGACCTTCTGCTACGCGTTATCCTTGCGCTTGTGTTCTCGCAGTTTGCGGGAGTAGTGGGTATCTGGTGGTCATGGCCTATCGGCTGGATAATATCCGCTGCCCTCGCCCTCTTCTTTTACTTCAAAGGGTATTGGAAAAGAGTGCTGTACAATGATTGAATATTCGGAGGAACAAATATGTCTTTCAAGCTGAACAGCGTCGTCCCATGGGGCAGGAATTTTGCGGAATACAGAGCGATGTTCTGCCTCACAGATGAAGATATGAAAAAGAAAATAGCGGGCTTCGACGACGGCCCTGCCAGCTTCAACTGTGAAGCCTCACAGCAGGGATACAGTGTGACCTCCTTTGACCCGATATATAGTTTTTCCGAAAACGCCCTGCGGGACCGCATAAACGAAGTGCGTGACATTGTTATGGAGCAGATGAGGAACAACACGGAAAATTATGTCTGGAAAAACATAAAGACCCTTGACGAGCTTGAAAACGTCCGTATGTCGGCTATGAAACTGTTCCTTTCCGATTTTGAAAAAGGGAAAAAAGAAAATCGCTACATTTATCACGAACTTCCCGACAAGCTGCCATATGAAAAGGGCGCGTTTGATATAGGCTTAAGCTCTCATTTTCTGCTTATGTATACCTCTCTCGGCTATGATTTTCATATAAAGTCGATCAGCGAAATGCTTCGCGTCTGCAAGGAAATAAGGATATTTCCCATAGTTGACCTTGATGCCGAAAAAACTCAGCTTGTTTCAGACGTGATAAATTATTTCAAATCTTCATACAAAGTGGAGATAAAGCCCACAGAATACGAGTTTCAGAAGGGCGAAAACAAAATGCTTACGATAACCGCCGAATAATAAAAAAGTAATTCCCCGAAAGGACAACCAATGACCCCACATGATTTAACAATAATCGGCGCGGGAGCGTCAGGGCTTGCCTGCGCCATTTCCGCCGCCGAAAACGGCATAAAGGACGTCTGCCTTATTGAACGCCTGCCGCGAGCAGGCAAAAAACTCCTCGCCACAGGCAACGGCCGCTGCAACCTCAGCCGTGAAAACATAAACGCTGACAGCTTTCACGGCTCCTTTGACGTTTCGCTCATACTTGCGGAATTTCCCGACGTCCGCCCCTTTTTCAAGCGGCTGGGAATGTTCACCCACACCGACCTCGCAGGGCGTATCTACCCGCTTTCAAACACAGCGTCGTCAGTGCTTGACGCCCTGCGCTTCGCCGCTGAAAATGCGGGAGCAACGATCCTCATCGAAACAAAATGCACTGCGCTTTCCCGCAAAAACGGCGTTTTTGAAATTACCACCGACAAAGGCACGCTGTATTCAAAAGCCGTCGTTCTGGCGGGCGGCGGCTGCGCCTCACCAGTTCAGGGGAGCGACGGCTCCTGCCTTTCTCTTGCAAAGTCTGCGGGAATCGAGATAACTCCCTTGCGCCCTGCACTCTGTCCCATTCCCGCCGAAAACACAAAGCTCCTTGACGGCTTGCGGGTAAAGTGCGCCGCTTCTTTGAACGTCGGCGGAAAAACGCTGAAAACCGTTCAGGGGGAAGTCCAGTTCACCAAGACCGCCCTTTCGGGGATATGCATTTTCGATTTGTCCGCAGTTTATCCCAAGGAAAAAGCGACTGTGACACTTGATTTATTCCCCGAAAAAACTCTTTCAGAAACGGAAGAAATGCTGACTATGGCGGTAAATTCCCGCAAAGCCCTTTCCTCCGCCGACGCATTGACAGGCGTTTTCAACCGCCGCCTCGGAGTATATTTGTTGAAACGCATAAACCAGAACCCCGACCGCCCCGCCAAAACTCTCTCCCCAACCGAACTTCAAGCCCTTGCCAAAGCCGCAAAAGCTCTTGATTTTATAACCTCCGCCCCTGCCGACTTCACCTCGGCGCAGGTCACAGCGGGCGGCGTAAAGGGAACTGAACTTTCCCCCTCTCTTATGTCAAAGAAAGTAAGCGGAATTTTCCTTGTGGGAGAAATTATCGACGCACACGGCGACTGCGGCGGGAACAATCTTCATTTTGCCTTCGCCACGGGAATAAAAGCGGGTATCTCCGCCGCCGATTTTATAAAAGGAAACTGAAATGATAAAACTGCAAATAACCCTCCCACTCGAATACAACGAAAACACCATACGAACAGCCGCCGCAAAGCGGCTTTCCTGCTTATGTGAGGAAATAGGGGAGATAAAGCTGATAAAGCTGTCCCTTGACGCCCGCAGAAAGTCCGACGTTCACTACGCCGCCACGATAGCGGCGGAAGTAAAAAACGAGCAGAAATACCTGAAAGCAGGGAAGTGTGAAAAATATATCCCCTTTTCTCCCCTTGAAATTCAGCCGTCAAAGCTCCCCAAACGCCCTGTCATAGCGGGCTTCGGACCTGCGGGAATTTTTGCCGCACTGACCCTTGCAAGAGCAGGCGCACGCCCCATCGTCCTTGAGCGTGGGCAGGACGTTGACGACCGCCGCAAAAAGACCGACATTTTTGCAAATGGAGGCGAGCTTGACGAGGAATGCAACGTTCAGTTCGGCGAGGGCGGAGCAGGAGCGTTTTCCGACGGTAAGCTGAACACAGGCATAAACAGTCCCCTTATCCGTCAGGTACTTCACGATTTTGTTACTCACGGCGCACCCGCCGAGATCCTTTATCAGTCAAAGCCTCACATCGGCACCGACCGCCTAATGCCCACGGTGAAAAATCTTCGTGAAACTATAAAGAAATCAGGCGGCGAAATAATTTTCGGCGCAAAGCTGACCAATATCAATTCCAAAGAAAACCGCCTCACGTCGGTAACGTACGAAAAATCAGGGCAGTCTTTTGAGATAGAAACAGCCGATCTTATCTTAGCCATAGGACACAGCGCCCGTGATACCTTCAGAATGATTTACGACAACGGCGTACAACTCGTGCCTAAATCTTTTTCCGTAGGTATGAGGATAGAGCATTTGCAGTCCGACCTGAACCGCAGTATGTACGGCGAAAACGCCCCCTTTCACCTGCTCCCGCCCGCCGATTACCGCCTTGCGGTACATTTGCCAAGCGGCAGAGGCATTTACACCTTTTGTATGTGCCCCGGCGGGGACGTGGTCGCCTCCTCCTCCGAAAAGGGAACCGTTGTTACCAACGGAATGAGCTTTTATGCCCGTGACGGCAAAAACGCCAACAGCGCCGTTTTAGTGGGAGTGACTCCCGAGGATTTTCCCGACCGTACTCCTTTCGGCGGATTTTTGCTCCAGCAAAAAATCGAGCGTGCCGCCTATGCCCTCTCAGCCTCCTACAACGCTCCCTATATAACCGTGGGAAAATTATTGAGTACATCTTCCGAAACCTCTTACGGCAAGGTAATCCCCACCTACCGTCCCGCCGTATTTTACGCCCACCCAAGCGAATACCTTCCCGAGTACGCCGTGGAATCGATAAAGCAGGCGCTCCCCCTTTTCGCAAAAAAGATATCCTGCTTTGCGGATCCCGAGGCGGTGCTTACAGGACCCGAGACCCGCAGCAGCTCGCCTGTCCGCCTTGTCCGTGACGACACTCTCCAAAGCGTTTCTCTCAAAGGGCTTTACCCCTGCGGCGAGGGCGCAGGCTATGCGGGAGGGATTATGTCCGCCGCCGTTGACGGAATAAAATGCGCCTTAGCGGTGCTTGAAAAATAAAAAGATCCGCAAAGCAATACGCCTTGCGGATCTTCTCTTACTTTTCAGCCTTTAACTGTTCCAATTTTTCAACAGTCTTTTCTCTTATAGCCTTAAACCTTTCATTTGTTTCATAATAGCTGTCATGGCTCACCATATTTGTCATTTGTTTCAGCATATTATCATACATCGTATCTTCCGAGTGCTTTGAAACGAAGTCACGGTTATCCACTATCTTATCCAGCCAGAATACGCTGTACTTTCCGTTATCGGCTCTTTCCTCAAAGCTTACCGCATATTCAAATGCCTTTTCCAAAGCGTCCAGCGCCTCATCGTAACGCTTCAGCTTTATAAATTCCCACGTTATGCCGATTTTTATGTAAAACAGCCTTTCGTTATAGAAACAGGGATTTTCACCCAAGACCTCCAGCGTGACCCTTTCCATCATCTGTTTCAGCTCCAGCTTCTGATTAACACTGTAATCTTCTCTTGAGTCCATGTACCACATCTGATTATCCAGTAGGTCAATAAATGTGAGAATATTTGCCTGACGCTGCTTTATGATTTCTTCCCTGTCCTTCGTTGCTCGTGGGCGGAGCAAGTTGGAGCATACCCATACGTCTGGCATACTTTCGGCTATCTCCATAGCCTCGTCGTACCTGTCAAGATTGGCGTAGTTGTAAACAAGGAGCTGTCTGCAGCCATTGTCTATCCCCACATCTTCTCCCTTGTTGTACTTCAATGCCCTTTTGCAAAGCTCCACCGTTTCCTCAGCATATTTGCGGAAATCTTCCTCACTTAAATCGATCCCGCTTTGAAAATAATAGCAGAACAGCGAATACGCAAGCGTCATAAGCAGGAATGCGCTGTTTGGATATTCCTTTATTTTTTCTCTTAAAAGCTGTATCTGTTCCTCATTTTTCCCTTGATATCTCAGCTTTTGCACTTCCTTCCAGATTTTTTTTATCTCCTCCTCTTTCCTCTGCAAGTCCATGCCCATAAGCTCATCAAGGCTCACATCGAAAAATCCCGCAATAACAGGCAGCAGCTCAATGTCGGGATATGTGGAGCCTATCTCCCACCTGCTTACCGCCTGCGGGGAAACCTCCAGCGCCTGAGCAAGCTGTTCCTGGGTCAGCCCCTGCACCGTTCTAATTTTCTTGATATTTTCACCGATTGCGATATTCATAAAAATCTCCTTTTCGGATAGTTTATTTGCAGCTGCTGTAATCATTATAATTAAAAAAATATCATATTTCAACATCTCATTTGTTGAGAAAAAAACAACCGAAGTGAGATTATTTCTTTATTTTAGTATCACAGGAGCTTTCCAGCCTTTTTACGATCTCCTTGAACCACTCCTCCTTGCGGAATTTGTCAAACACCCCGCAGTCATACCGTTCATCTGTCAGCCGTTTAAGATAATATGCGCTCCATTTGTCAGACGGAGCAATGTCGTGATAACGCTTTAACCCGTTTAAAATCGGTGAAGTGAACGTTAGCTCCTGCGGCAAGGCCTCATACTGTTTCACAAATCTCACAATGCTTTGGAGGTGTTCCTGCGTCTTTTGCTCATCGTTGTGCTCGGCATAAATTCTTGCACAGCAATAGTGACATCTTGCCGCCGACCTCGCAGCCTGCCCATAAAAACCGTCGCTGTATAAAATCTTATACAAGCTGAGCATAAACTCGTAACGTATCAACCGATCAACGGTGTTTGTCCGGTCGAGCACCTGACCTATAATTTCGACAAGCTCTAACATTGTCGCCTTTCGCCACCGGTCGCCGGTGATCTTATCCCCCGTGAAATCATTCGTGTAGATCACCTCGTCATCGTCGGCGGCTTTCGAGACCAAAACATCTCTAGAATGATAAATATACCCTCCCATATTAGCATACTCCATCGCTTTTTCGTGATTACCGAGAGCCCCATAGATGACTGTGAGATGTTCTATCGCAAAGTTTCTCATCTCCTGATCGGTCGATTTCGCAAGGATTTTCTCGCAAAGACGAGTTGCCTCATTAAGATTATCCGTTTGCTTTGTCCTTTTGAATTCTTCAAAAAGATACCGTGCAAGCTCCGACATAACTTCAAAATCCTCGGGAAATTCCGCAAGCGCCTCCCGCCAGACCTGAACTGCCTCGGAAACCCTGTCGCACCCGTTAAGCCTGATCGCCCTTGTGCGGTATTCTTTGATACGCTCCTGTTTTCTTATCTCCCCCACTCCCAAAAGGTCGTCAACAGTGACATTATAATACGCCGCTATCCTCGGCAGCAGCGTTATGTCAGGCAAACTCTCGTTCCTCTCCCACTTGCTCACCGCTTGGGTACTGACAGACAGAAAGCCCGCCAGCTCCTCCTGCGTGCTGCCCTTTTCTGCTCTCAATTCCTTCAGCCTCTGCGAAATGATAATATCCATAATAAGCTCCTTAAAATAAAGTAACAAGCGCTTGTTCTGCAATTATATTACCACATCACAACAGCAAAAACAATGACTTTTCCGTTTACATACCGTTGAAAAAATCAACCTGCGGTTTAATCACGGCAATATTTGTGACATTTAAAATATTTGTAATATAACAAAAACCGATGATCTGTGAAGTTGATTTCACAAAATCATCGGCTCTGCGTATAAGGTACTGCTGTCCGTTTCAATTACAACAAATACATCACCGTACCCAACAAATTTGCAAGGAAATGCGCAAGAAAACTGCACCATGCATTGTCAGTCTTCCTGAATATAATACCGTAAAATATTGAGTCTATAAAAACAGAAAACAAGTCATATAAAACTATAAGCGGGCTCCCGAAGTTGAAATGTCCCAGTGAGAATAAAACCGACGTAATTATCAGCGACGGCACGAAGGGCATTATTTTTGAAGTCTGCTTCTGGAAAAACGCCCGCCAGGCGATCTCCTCTCCCAGCGCAAAAACGATGAGTTCCAAAAGCAGCTTCGGCAAATTGGCAAAGTCTAAAAAATCTTCCGCCCTCGCCCGCAAATGCTCAGTATATTCGGGCAGATAGATTTTTTCCAGCGGAAAGCGTACCACAGTTATTACCAGCAACAGTACGATTAGCAGAATAACCTTTTTGTCCTTCAGCGCACCGATAAATGTTTTGATATTAAATCCATCGTTCTTGTTTTCGTTTGTTTTGCGGGTGGTAAAATATGCTATTATCCCCACAATAACTGATAATCCCGCCAGCTTCAGCGGCTCGCCGTTTATCTGCAAATTCAGCAGGTTTGTGAAAGAAAGAACAGTCATCACGACCGCCAGAATTATTACAGCAGTCTGTGTTTTAGTCAGGTTTTTCATATACTTTTTTCCTCCCGTACAGCCAGTATCGCACCCTTATATACTCGCTTCAAGTGCATTGTTATAACTTCTTCCTCATACTCCAATGAATTGTTGGCAATAATGCTCGCATATCCGTGAACGAACATCGCAAGCGTAATAAAAACGTTCTTTGTCTGCTCTACGCTTAATTTCATAGCTCCCTGCATAACTGAAAGAACAGGCGCAAGCTCTTCCGAATCTATCATTTCAAGCATACTGTTTTCCTTTGCAAATCCTGATTGAAAGAGAAAGAGAAACAGATAAGGCTCATTCACCGCAAACCGAATATAGTTAAGTCCTATCTCAAGCATAACGTTTTCCCGAGCCTTGGAAATATCCAGAAGATAACCCGTGTGATATTCCCCTGTTTTTTCGTAAGCAGCCCTTTTTAATTCCTCGATAGTTTCAAAATGATACATAACAGGCTGGGTAGAACATTTCAGTTTTTTTGCAACAGTCCTTGCATTGATATTTTCCGCCCCCGTTTCGCGGGCAATCTCAAAGGCGGCGTCTACGACCATATCTTTTGTTATCTTTGCTTTTGGCGGCAATTTATGTTTCCTCCTATATTATAATTGATGTTATATAACAGTAATTATAATATAATTTCTTTGTTTTGTCAAGCCCCGTCAAAATGAAAAATATAATGCACATTACAAACTTTGACATATAAATCTTGACAACGCCTTTTCAGAATAATATAATAAAACTATAAACATCAGGAGGTAATCACAATGAAGAAAAATTTAGGTTCAGTCCCCGCAGTTTATCCTATGCCTGTCCTTATGGTAGCGGCGTATGACGAACAGGGAAACGTAAACGTAATGAACGCCGCATGGGGTATGATCTGCGGTATGGACAAGATAGCCCTTTTCATTGACGAGGAGCACAAGACAACCCAGAATATCCTTAAAACAAAGGCCTTTACCGTCAGCCTTGCGGATAAAGCAAATATTGTTGCGGCGGACTTTTTCGGAATAGCCACAGGCAACAAAATGCCCGATAAATTTCAGCGTTCAGGCTGCCACGCTGTAAAAAGCAGTTTTGTGAACGCTCCTGTTATAGAGGAATTTCCCGTTGTAATGGAATGTGAGCTTGCGGAAATAGTCAATACCCCCAATATGTATGCCGTAGTGGGAAAGATACTTAATACCGCCGCCGACGAGACCGTCCTTTCCGACAACGGCAAGGTAGACCCCACAAAGCTGAACGCCCTCATATTCGACCAGTTCCAGTCAGGCTATTATGTAACCGGCGAAAAAGCGGGACAGGCGTGGAACGCAGGCGCTCCTCTTATGAAGAAATGATTTTAAGACAAATTAAAAGCCGATTTTCTTTTGGGAATATCGGCTTTTTTGTATAAAATATTATTTTCTGGGAAACACTTCCGACGAAAGGAAGGTGTTATTATGCAGCTTGCAGGCTCACAAACTCTCCAGAACATCAAAACCGCCTTTTTAGGCGAAAGTCAGGCGACAATAAAATATTACATCTACGGAAACATTGCCGAAAAGGACGGCTATCAGCAGATCAAAGGCGCTTTCGAGAACATCGCCCACAACGAATACGCCCACGCTCAGACCCTGCTCTCCCTTATCAGCGAGGGTATACCCGCGAACACCGCCAAAGCCCTTGAGAATGCGGCAGGCGGCGAGCATTACGAGTGGGCTGAGGCGTATGCAGGTTTCTCCAAGACCGCCCGTGACGAGGGCTTTGACAACATCGCCAACATTTTCGATATGATAGCGGCGATAGAAAAGGATCACGAAGCCCGCTTCCGCTTTCTTCTTGAACAGCTCAATACAGGAAAGGTCTTTTCTTCCGACGGGGAAACGGTGTGGATCTGCCGCAACTGCGGTCATATCTATGCGGGAACTTCCGCCCCGCAGGTATGTCCCGTCTGCAAAAAGCCGCAGGCGTATTTTGAGCGCAAGGACGGCTACAAGCACTGAAAAAGAAAAAAGGATATACGGCAATACCGTATATCCTTTTTTTGCCCCAAAACCGCATTACGCGGATACATTGTCAAGTTAAAAAACCGGATAAAGTATCAAAGTATCGGGGAGAAAGACGAAATTACTGCTCGCCCTTCTGCTTTGCGAAGCACTCGCTGCAATAAACAGGTCTGTCGTCACGGGGCTGGAAGGGAACCTTAGCCTCGCCGCCGCAAGCTGCGCATACAGCGGTATACATTTCCTTGTTTCTGCTTGCGCTCTTTCTCGCGTCACGGCACGCCTTGCAGCGCTGAGGTTCGTTTACGAAACCTTTTTCAGCGTAGAATTCCTGCTCGCCGGCTGTGAAAACGAATTCGTTGCCGCAGTCCTTGCAGACAAGTGTTTTGTCTTCGTACATTTTGTTTTACCTCGCTTAAAAATTTTCCGACCCTGGACGGACTTTCACCGCCACCTTTGATAAACAACGCTCTGTAATTAAGCTACCCGGTCATAAAAGAAGCCCACAGGCTTCGTATTTTTTTATCCCGCCATTGCGCTGCGGAGCTTTGCTTTTGCCCTTGAAAGGGCATTGTCCACCGCCTTTGCGCTTATGCCCAGCTTTTCTGCTATTTGAGCGTAGCTGTAAGCGGAAAGATACAGCATGAACACGTCTTTTTCCCGTTTGGAAAGCAGACTTTCAGTCATTTTTTCTATCTCGTCATACTGTTCTTTTTGTATAAGCAGCTCCTCTGCGCTGGGACTTTCGTCCCCAATCTCCTCCAGCTTTGCCTCGTCCATTGACACCCGTTCGGGATAATTCCCGCCGTTTTTGCTCACCGCCGTTTTCATTTTATTGGAAATACAGGTGGAAGCAAATGCGGCAAACGTGCCTTTTTCTGCGTCATAGGAGCGAATTGCGCCCAGCAGTCCCAGAAATCCCTCGGAAATAAGGTCGTCTCGCTCCACGCTGCTGCTTTTGAAATAAGCGGCTCTTGCCTTTATCAAAGGGATATATCGGGCTATCAGCATTGCGGCGTATTTTTTGTGTTCGGCTGAATCACCTTGTTTTTCGGCATTTTGCGCGCCGAGCAAAAGCTGTTCATCGGTCATTCCGATTCCCCTTGACTGAAAATCAAACGATACGCCGTTCACCTTCATACAGCTTTCATACGTCAGTGAACAAAATCATATCCGTTTGTGTTAAAGATTATACATTAAACTTTCCTGCAAGTCAATGCAAAAAATCAAAACCTGCAAAAATTTGTTACAAATATCTAAAATAATGACAAAAAATTATGAAAATTGCGGAGTTACACAGCTTTTCTTCTGTCGTAAGCCGCCCGTCCCGTCTTGAAAATATCCCCGCCGTGACAATCTATGGCTACCGTAAGCGGAAAATCTTTTACCACCAGCCTTTTCACGCTTTCACAGCCCAGATCCTCAAAAGCAATGACCTCACAGCTTTCAATGCACTTGCAGGCGAGCGCCCCTGCGCCGCCCACAGCGCAGAAATAAACAGCGCCGTTTCTTTTTATCGCGTCCGCCACATCGGCATTTCTCTCTCCCTTGCCTATCATAGCCTTCATTCCCATATCAAGCAGCTTCGGAGCGTAAGGGTCCATTCTTCCCGATGTGGTAGGACCGCAGGAGCCGATAACCATACCTTCCTTTGTCCCCGTGGGACCCGCATAGTATATCGCAGATCCTTCAACAGGGAAGGGAAGCGGCTTTCCCTCAGCAATAAGCTGAAAAAATCTTTTGTGTGCGGCGTCGCGCCCTGTATATACCGTCCCGCTGAGCAGTACCTTATCTCCCGCACACAGCGTGGGAGCAATGGCGCTCAGCTGAGAAACGTCAAGCTTTATCAGTTTGTTTTCCATTAAAGTGTATCGCTCATATCGTCGTCGTCCTCTCCGCCGTCAAAGGAGAAGTTGAACGGGTCGTTGTCTATCACCTTTCCGTTTTCGTCCATTTCCTCAATGGGGACCAGAGGAGGAAGAACGTCGTCAGGGTCTTTTTCCTTTACCTGTACGTTAAACTGTGCATTTTCTCCGACTTTCTTCACAGATTCGTCCGATGGAGAAACTGAAAATTCGTTGCTTCCCACTGCGGCAGGACCTTCTTCGGGAACGAACATTCCACTCAGCTCTTCGTCCTCATTCTGCTGATGCTCCTGTATCATTGCATTCAGATCGCCGCTTCTGTCGTTAGCGGCTTTGATAACGTCAAGCAATATATCGTCGCCCAGATCGTCGTCGCCCGATGCGATATTCACAGAAGTTCCCATGTCGTCTGCGCTTATATCTGCCACCAGATCGTCGGTATCGTCTGCACTGTCGTCTGCCATAAGTGCGGCGAAATCGTCAAATTCTGAGCTTACCGCTTTGGGAGCAGGAGCAGGCTTAGGCGCAGGCTCTGACTTTGGAGCAGGCGCAGGCTTAGGTGCAGGAGCAGGTTCGGGCTTGGGAGCAGCCTTTGGTGCAGGTGCAGGCTCAGGCTCGGGAACGTCCATTATCAATGAACTTAAATCATCATCAGCCGCCATTTCAGGCTCGGGCTCAGGTTCAGCGGCAAGCTCATCGTCGGAGACCAGCATACTGCTCAGATCGTCGTCCTTTGCGATCTCGGCGGCAGGACTCAGATCCACCGTCATTTCATCGTCATTGCCAATATTTGCCGCACCGAAAATATCCTCGGCTGCGCCAAAGGTATCGTCGATGGCAGTATCAGGCTTTTGAACGGGTTTCTTTGCATCGTCTTCCGCCTTGGCGGCCTTTGCCTCCTTGGCGATATATGCCTCTACGCTGTCCGCAGTATCGTCAGAACCAACAGGCGTCGCATCATAATCGCTACTCTGTTCATATTCTGCTATATCCACGGCGTCAAATTTGCCTTTCCAGGTATCGTTTACTCTTGCCAGCGTTTTCTGAGCAGAATCCGCAATACGACGCAGCTCAGCGGTGAACTGCATATAAGCCTTTGCCGCCCTTGCGTTTGCGGACGCCTGGGGATTATCCTCCGAGGTAGCCGCAACAAGCTGCGCATTGAGGGACTCTATTGTGTTTTTATCCTCCCTTACCTGACGGGTAAGCTCTTCTATCTGTTCCTGCTGGCGCTTTATAACAAGCGTGCGCTCTCTTATCTTATCATTGAAGGAGCGTTCCATTTCCGCACGGATAACTTCACGCTCATGCCTCATAGCGTCATTAGACGCCATAGGATTGGAAACGGCGGCGGCGAGGCGTTCCTCGAACTCCTCCTCCTTCTCCTTCATCTTTTTTCTCAGATTTGCAATGTAGAGAGTAACGTCATTTTTGTCAAATCCGAACGCAACTGTTTTGAAGCCGCCTGCATCATTGCTGCTTGCGGCATTATTATTGTTATTGTTATTATTATTTCTTGAAGCCATATGAACCTCCGAAGATACTGATACATCATTATTATAACAGTAAAAAAATATAAAAGCAATAGTGATAATTCCTAAAAATTCAGCGGTTTTTTCTATCGTCCCAATAAATGAAAAGCATATCCCGCCCAAAGCCTGTTATACCAGTCTGCCAAAAAATAATTTTTTTGCAAAAAATACTTGTATCTCCCGTTCATTTGTTGTATAATCATAATAAGGTCGTATGACCCGAACAGCAAAAACATCGGAGGGAAATAAAATGCACGAGAAAACCATGACGTTTTCTGTCAGGGACGAACGAGAATCCGAGATGAAGGAAATACTCTCCACGGTTTACGGGGCGCTGAAGGAAAAAGGCTATAACCCTATAAATCAGCTTGTGGGCTATATTCTTTCCGAGGATCCCACATACATCACCACATATAAAAACGCCCGCAGTCTTATCAGACATATCGACAGGGACGAGCTTCTCCAGGCTCTTGTAAGGAATTATCTGGGCGAGGAATAAGCCGTTCTGCCATAAGAAAATGCAGCCGCAGGCTATGCCGCTTTTGCGGCGGTCTGCGGTATTTTTCGTTTTTATTTTCATAAATTTGACAGCGTGATAAAAAGCATAACTTTCTTTCTTTTCAGCAAAATAATACCGACTTTTCCATTTAAGTCAAAAACGCTGAAAGGAAGAACGAAATGAAAATAAAAGCAATAATGATAGCGTCGCTGATGCTGTTTTCCTGCCTTATGACAGGCTGCGCAGGCGATAATAACAACAACGGCGGTAGCAACAGCGGAAGCGGCTCTATGTCAGGCTCCGACTCAAATCCCGGCGACGGCAGTATGGCGGGGGAATATGACAACGACGACGGATTTTTCAACGACGACGATTCCAAGGACGGAAACAACTCCTCCGACAGCTCCGCCGAAGGCTCTGAAAGCGGCGACAACTCAGGAGATGATTCTGCAAGCGGCACAGGCGACAATTCCGCCAACGGCGGTTCAGCAGGTGGCGCCGCAGGAAATTCCGACGGTTCACAAAACGGCGATATGTCCACTGTGGACAGTACCGCCGCCCGTATAAGCTTAGGAGCGGAAAACCTCCGCTCCACCCTTATAGGGTGGGGACTGGGAAAAGAGCGTGACGAGCTTTCCCGCCCTGTGGACGCAGTTTCAGCACAGGAAAAATACGGAAAATATTCCTCTCTTTTCATAGACAATTCGGGAGAAAAGAAAATTTATCTCACCTTTGACGAGGGCTATGAAAACGGCTACACCGCAAAGATACTTGATACATTAAAAGAAACTGGCGTAAAAGCCGCTTTTTTTGTAACATACGATTACTGCGTAAGCTCTCCGGAGCTTGTTGAAAGAATGATCGCAGAGGGACATATAGTAGGGAACCACACCTATTCCCACCCCAGCCTGCCCCAATGCTCCGACAGCGAGGTGGAGGAGGAAGTTACTCTCCTCCACGATTATGTAAAGGAAAATTTCGGCTATGAGATGAAATTTTTCCGCTTTCCCAAGGGAGAATTTAGCGAAAAGACCCTTGCGCAGCTTCAGTCTTTAGGCTACACCAGCGTTTTCTGGAGCTTTGCCTATCAGGATTGGGACGT
The DNA here is from genome assembly GCA_947630175.1 of uncultured Ruminiclostridium sp. Taxonomy (GTDB): domain Bacteria; phylum Bacillota; class Clostridia; order Oscillospirales; family Ruminococcaceae; genus Ruminiclostridium_E. The sequence continues at coordinate 103,582 of CANRGJ010000005.1, forward strand.
AAATTCTCAGCCCACCCCCGACGAAGCGTTCAAATCGGTGACAAACGCCACCCACAGCGGCGGTATCTATCTTCTTCACGCCGTTTCACAAGCCAACGCCGACAGCCTCGGCGAAATAATAAAATATTGGAAAAGCGAGGGCTACTCGGTAGAAAGCCTTGAAGCCCTGCTTTAAAAAGGACAAAATGATAACTGTTTATCTGACGGAAACCTCCGATATTCCTCAAAACGCCGTGGAAAAAGCCGTAACGCTCCTTACCGTATGGCGTGGGAACATCGTTTCAAAATATAAAAACGGCTCCGCTGTAAAAAACGGAGCCTTTGCCTATTTACTTTTAAAAAAGCTGTCGCTGGATATTTTCGGCGAATTTGACGACAGTCCCTTTACATACGGAGAATGTGGAAAGCCGTATTTCACCAAATCAAAGCTGTTTTTCAGCCTTTCCCACTGCAAGACCGTCGTCGCCGCCGCCGTTTCTGAATACGAGATAGGAATAGATGTAGCCGACCGCCGTGAAATCTCCCTCAATATCGCAAATCGCATATGCTCACACGCAGAGCTGGAGCGCCTCGACCGTACGGAGGACAAGCAAAGCTACCTCCTCCGCCTCTGGTGCGAAAAGGAAAGCCTTTCCAAACTCAGCGGAAAGGGCTACACCGAGGGCTTTAAAATCTACGACACCACCATTTCGCCCGCCGACAGCTTCACAGAATATGAAAAATACGCCCTTGCCGTCAGCGGAAAGGGCGCAGAAAACGTAAAAGCCGTAAATATAGACTGGCGGGAGCTTATTTGACCTCCTCGCCGCTTTTTTCCATAAAATCCTTTAATCTTAAATAGGTTTCCTCGCTAATAACGTGTTCCACCTTGCAGGCGTCGTTTTCAGCGGTGGTAGGATTTACCCCCAGCTTGCTTATCAGAAATTCCCTTATCAGCTTGTGGCGGGAATAAACCTCCTGGGCTCTTTTCAGTCCCGCTTTTGTCAGCTTTATCTGCCCGTCCTGCATCATAGTGATGTAGCCCAGCTCTCTGAGAATGCTCATTCCCTTGCTTACGCTGGGTTTGGAATAGCCCATTTCGGTGGCAATGTCAATGGAGCGCACATATCCCGTGCGCTGATGAAGAATATATATAGTTTCAAGATAATCTTCGCCCGAACGCTGTATATCCATAAGCACCTCCGAAATTTAAGCTGTTGAAGTTTACATCTGCTAACTCATTTTAACATATATTTTTTTATTTTGCAAGAAAAAATTTTCGGTTTAATAAAAAAATTCACGATTTGCTTTTATAGAAAGGAATATTCTTATGCCCGAACAAAAGACCAACGCCATGCGTATACTTGAGCAGCAGAAAATACCCTACGTTCCCCACACCTATCCCCATGGCAAAGAGCCGCCCGACGGCGCAGAGGTAGCAAAGCTGCTGGGACAGGACCCCGCCAGAGTCTACAAAACGCTGGTCACCAAAGGCGGTAACAATTATTATGTATTTGAAGTCCCCGTGCTGAAAGAGCTTGACCTGAAGAAAGCGGCAAAAGCGGCGGGAGAAAAGTCGGTAGAGATGATACCTGTCAAGGATATAACCAAGGTGACGGGGTACGTCAGAGGCGGCTGTTCGCCCTTAGGTATGAAAAAGCAGTACAAAACCATTTTCGCCGCCGAATGTGAGAACCTTGAAACAATGATAGTAAGCGCCGGAAAAATAGGTTCTCAGATCGAGGTTACACCTTCAGACCTGATAAAAGCCGTTTGTGGTACAGTTTTTGACATCACTTTGTGACTATACGCAACCGAAAACTTGTGCAAATTGTAAAAAAATGCATTTATTTGGAATTTTTTTGCAAATAATCATTGACAAATGCCGCAAACTCAAGTATAATGCATATATAAAAATAACTTTTCTATGGAGGATTATTAAAATGACCAAGGCAGAACTCGTTTCAGCTATCGCTGAAAAGACCCAGTTCACAAAGAAGGTGTCCGAAGAAGCTCTCACCGCTGTTCTCGAAAGCATCACCGATGCTCTTAAGAAGGGCGATAAGATCTCTCTCGTAGGCTTCGGCACATTCGAGGTAAGAGCTCGTGCAGCAAGACAGGGTATCAATCCTCAGACCAAGAAAAAGATCAAGATCCCTGCAACTAAGGTTCCTGCTTTCAAGGCAGGCAAGGCTCTCAAGCAAGCCGTTGCAAAGGTTAAGTAAACCTTTTGTAAAAAAGAAAAGACAGGGTGCATTTTGTGCCCTGTCTTTTTATATACTTCCTTGTGCTTCTCAGCAATGGGGAGCGCTTTTTTCTTTTTACGGCGGTCTTCAGAAAATTGTGACATCTGGATAAATTCTATAATGCAAATAAATTTGAAAAGGAGCGCAGAATATTTTCCTCTGACTTTTCGCAAAGTAAGGTATTTCAGGAAATAGGTTTGCACAAGCCGCTGAAATATTGGATTTTCAGAATATGCCTGACGGCGCTGTGACGTATGTCTGACGTTAAGCAGCGGATTTCATCAGAGCCATACAGGCACGTTTTCTCTCCATTGATGAATGAACATATCTTCCGAGCGTGATCTCTACCGAGCTGTGACCAAGCAGCTCAGACAGCGTTTTTACATCGAATCCCAACGCAATGCTGTTCGTTGCGAACAAATGGCGCAGACTGTGAAAATGCACTGACGGCAAATTTGCGTTATTGAGGATCTTTTTGAAGCGGTACTGCATCGTCCTCGGTTCGATCGGCACTGTGCAGCCTGACAAAACATAGATATTTTCCGAATTTCTGAACCTTTTCAGCATTTTGACAACACATTCGGGGATCGGTATTTCACGTTTTGAGCCTACGCTTTTCGGCTCGGAAAGGACCAATCTTGTCCTCCTTGAGCCGTTTTTTGCCTGAATACGCTGAATCGTATGCTTGACGGTCAGAATACGTTTTTCAAAATCAATATCGCTCCATTTCAGTGCACATAGCTCCCCAATGCGCAGACCCATATACATAGACGCAGATATGCCGAGCGTGGTGAGATTTTGATTTTCCTTGATATATCGCTCTAAGATTTTCTGCTCGTCAGTGTTTAGTATCCTGACTTCCGTTCTGCTTTTTTTGGCAGTGCGATACCATCGAGTACATTGCGGATATTGTATTCACGGCTCGCATAACGGAAAACCGACTTCAGAAGGACAATAATGTCCGCAACATAGCGCACGGAAAGCCCAGAAGCCAGCTTGTCCTCTATAAAAATATGTACATCTTTCGCCCTGACCATACAGCACTGCTTGTCCCCGAATGAAGGTATAAGGTGTTTTTCCGCTTTCATACGGTAGTTTGCTGCGGTAGATTCCTTGACCCTTGCCGAAATGCTGAGCATCCACTCGGCAATCATCTCTTTGACCGTCAAATCCGTTACCGCATATTTTTCCTCGTCCGCCTCTCGTGAGAGCATTGCCTTAAGCTCCGCCTCCTCCCTTGTTTTTCCGTAGAATGAGCGTGAGATCCGCTTTCCATTTCCATTTTTTCCCAAACAAACACGACATTCCCACCGTCCGTCCTGACGATAGTATGCAGAATGGTTTTTCATTTGTAAACCTCCACTAATATTTTTAATGTTTATTTGTGCAAACTGATAATTTTCCTTATAAATCTTGAATTTACATATGTTTTATGATAAAATATTACTATATAAAAATGTGTTTATATAAGTCTGTTCATAAATTACCTTATTTTGCGAAAGCGAAAGAATTTTGCTGAATAACAAAAACGATATGATATATTTTGAATGACAGAACAATTATAAAGGTATGTAATGCTTTTTGTAAAGGAGCGTGCAGATATGAATAACATCACAAGGAGAATAATAGCAGGGGTATCGGCGGCGGCACTGTTTGTGTCTGCGGTCGGTTCTGATGCGTTTATGGGGATTTTTGGCCGGGAAATTTATGCCGCTTCTGCCACTGGAACAGGTAAAAACGGCAGATCAACGGGATTTTCCAACCTTGAACAGGATACAGAAGGTAATTATTATAACACAGGCTACGGTCTGCATACGAACAAGACTGCTACAGTGGTAAAAGATGCAGACGGCTCTACAGACGGCAGAACTTTCGACGTGAATCTGGAGTCCTGGTACGTGGGTGAGAATCCTGTGGACGTTGCAACGATCCTTGACGCTTCCGGATCAATGGCGTGGACGGTTGATACGCTTGACCCGCTGGAGATCAGTTCGGACACTATTAGTAGTATAATTAAGGCATATGATATCAAAGACCTTACCGGAGATGGCACAACAGATATTAAAGATATTATAGAATGGCAAAATTCTGACAACGACGGCTACCTCCCGCAGGACGTTGTTGATATGATATTAGACAAAACCAAAACCGACAACAGCAAGCTCTCTTACAGCAAGTATATGTACTATGTCTATGAGGCGCGTTCTTCTGTTTCAGAGTTTGTGCCGCTTGGTTATTGGGATGGAGGAAAATCCATTGATATGGCTGAGCCTATCGGCTATTACCCGTTTGAGGGTTCACTAAAAAATGAAATTACCGGCGATTCGGCTTCCTATATTAAACACGCCGAAGATACTGGCAATGTATTTGGCAAAATTCAGCCGGAACAAACATTCAGCCCTACATTTACCGGAGATGATCTTGATATTGATGCTACGGCGGAAGACGGTGCTCTTTTGGCAGATGTCAAGGCAACCTCTTCGTTTACAGTTTCAATGAGGGTAAATTTTGCAGAAGTAATTACTGATGGAAACATTGTGGACAAAACACCTTTGGTTTATGTAGGTACAAATAAATCTAACTGCATTGCGTTATATAGAAGCGGTTATAATTCTGATCCAAGAAGACTTAAAGTTGATATAAATGGTGATCAAAAGATAAATATAGCCAACTTGTTTCAAAATGATGCAGTCAAAGAGAATCAATGGGTAAATATATCATTAAGCTATGATTCTGAATCGAAAAAAGTCAGTGTAGATTTATCTATTGCTAACAAGAGTTCAGAAAAGCATTTTGAGTTTGACGCTGCATCATACAAGCTTGATTTTGACAAAGCAGATATTATTATCGCAGGAGATGCTGTAAACAGCAGCCACGAAAAGCCGTACACTGATATGCAGTTAACTGACTTCTGTGTATTTAATAAGGCTTTATCTGATGGTGAACTTACAACATTAAATAACGGCACTAATATAAAAAATTTGGAAACTTTGAAAACAATTGGCGATGAAGGCACTTTAACCGCATATTATGATTTCAATGATAAATCATTGGAAAACAGAGCTTCCTCTGGTTCTCTCTCATTCGTTGAACAAGCAGTAAGTGGTAATTTCAGTGGTGAACCGCTCACCTCAGGTCCTGCGTCTCCTACCTATTCAAGTGAAAAATATAACGGAAACCAATCCTTAAATGTTACACAGACATCAAAGCTTGGCTCTGTACTGCTTGATGCAGTTCCGAATAGCAGTCATTTTACAATTTCGTTTGCAATAAGGCATAAAGATGGCAGTGATCATAATAAAGAAAATGGAATAGCCCAGATTATGTATTTGGGCGATTTAGATATTACAGGAAAAGACTATTACCATATTGCAAGAAACTGGCAAATTAGTAGTACCAATGGCATAAATGATGACCGACACTTGAGGTTTCACGATAAAAATCAAGAACAAAAAAGCTCAATAGTAACCGTTAACAAAGTTTTTGATAACACGAATCCGGGTTGGTCTTATATTACATATGTAATTGATGATACAACTATCACCGCTTATCAAAATGGTGCACAAGTTGGTAGTTCAAGTCTAACCTCTTTGAAAACAGAAACAATAAATTTGATCATCGCCGGACTCAAAGAAACATATTCAGGTTCAGACATCTACATTGATGACCTCTATGTTTATGATACTGCGCTTACCGGAGCTCAGGTAAAGCTTGTATATGATTCAATATCACCGAACAAAGAAGAAACTTCTTCCCCGGAAACTTGCAAAAAATGGCATGCAGAAACGGCAAGTGGAGAAGACATCGCACAGATCTCTGACAGGCTTGCAAATAACCCCTATGATTCACAGCGCCGCGGCTGGTACTACGTAAACTCTCACTCCACTTGGAAAGACATTGAGGGTTGCCTTGAAAGCGGCAAGCAGTTTGTCGGTATTTATACTGATGAAGGACTTACTCCCGATATGGCAAAAGACATTGTCACAATACCATATGGAATGGAAACAAAACTTCAACAGTCAATAAAAGATTATGAAAATGATCCTTCAACGACTAAACACGCCGATTATGTTCCACCTACGACCGAGCGCAGTATACGTTTTTATGTAGATGGACAGAACCATTTGCGTTGTTTTGTATGGAGCGGAAGTGATACAAAAAATGCAGGTGATGAAAGAACTTTTTGTTCACTTGTTTACCAAAAGAAAGATAAACAGCAAACCAAATACGAAGCGCTGAATGGAGCGTTGAACACCTTTTATCAAAATTTGGCGGCGAATTCCGACCTTTCAAACACAGCTCTTGTTCGTTTCAGCACAATAAGTGCAGTTGGAAAGGTAGGGACTAAAACAGGTACTGATAAAGATAATATAATAGCAGCTACCGATGAAAACCTTAAAATGCTTGTTATGAAAGACTGGACGAACTGGTCTGATGCATATACAAAAGATAACATTAAGGATACAGAAAAGTATTTGCAAGAGCTTTTGACATCAAATAGCGAAAAAAACTCTACAAGCACCACACCATCTAAAGCACGATCGGATTTGTTAGAATACCCCTATGTTATGACTGGCGGTACATATACATGGACGGGTCTGAAAGCCTTCTATGATAATATGGTAAAATCGGAGGGCGAGAGCAGCGGCTACAAACCATATGATATAGCCAACGACGCTCGTGACAAGTATCTTATCATATTCACAGACGGTCGTGACAATACACAGGATTTAGATACTGCAGACAGTGGAAAAGTATACAAAGGTACTGACTATTGCGGAGAATATAGCCCGAAAGATTTTACAGCCAAATGTGACGGAGAACTTGCCAAGGCCTGGGCAGATCAACTCAAAAAAGAAGGCTACACAATTTACTGTGTAATGATGGCGACAGGTTCTATCTCCGAAAAAGCAAATGCTGACGAATATAACAGAGCTAAAAACTTTTTGAAAACACTTGCCGGAGCAAACGAAGGCCCTGAAAGCGACCTGACTGGGGCAGAAGAAGATACAGTCAACCAATATATTCGTGTTGTTGGCAACGATAGCAGTTCGCTTACTGACGCATTTAAGGAAATTCTTGATAATATCCAGCAGCCTCGTGACGACTACACCGTACAGGACTACATCGACCCGCGTTTTGACCTGATTGACAAAGATAAAGGTTTGCTGAAACTTGGCGCAAATGGTGTGATTACAGACAGTAAGGGCACACATACCGTAGGAAACTTTATTGATGACTCTGATGCAACGGGTTATCTGTATACGCCAATTGAAAGTGAAAATGTAACAGAAGGTGACGGTAAAAATTGTTATATCTACTACGATGACGTGAAAGATATGTACTACCTGCGCTGGACGAAACAGGTCATACCGATGGAAAACGAAGCGTTTGACACGGATAAAGTGGAAGATTATGTAGATGGCAATCCGAAATATCTTGATGTCTGGAGCGCCACGATACGCCTGAAAGCGAAAGACGATTTCATCGGTGGAAACAACATTCTCACCAACGGCAACGAAGCAGGCGAAAACCTCGTTTACAGCGATGCTACTATCGAAAACATGGATAAGGGCACTAACTATGAATTATACGGTTTTGAAAATGCCGACGTAGTTGATGGCAAAATTCCTTATCGCAAAAAGCTCGAAGCTCTTTCAGGCACGAACCGAAAGATAAATGCGGTGGATGCGGGCGGCGTTTCGCAGGCGGTTTACGGCAACGGCATTGACATTCCGTCCTCAGGCTTCCCAAGAACTACCGTAAATGTAAGATTGTTGAAGCTTGATGCGAACAACCTCAACGACGTTATCTACATGGGCGAGGTAGTATCACCGACAATGATGCTTGCCGACCTCGAAAACGGCTACATGACAGGTTCGTACTATCTGCAGTATCTTGAAAGGTATGCATATAGGGTCTATGGTGAAGAAGCGGGCGCAATGCCGCTTATCGAACTGCTTAACAAGTGGCTGAAAATAAATGATGCTGAAGAAGAGGCAAAAACATTCACTATACCTTATATATATCTTCCTGACCCTGAATATGGTGAAGATGGTAAACTTGTAACAACAGGCGGAAAAGTCAACATTCAAAACAGTACAGGTGCGTCTTATGATTTAACCGGCAACAATATTGATTTTACTGACCTAAATCTTCGTGATGTTACAGGCTTTATTACCTATACTTGGAGACGTGATGACGATAGTCACGAAGATCAGCAGTTAATGCCTGAAGAAACTGACAAATACGACATTACCAAAGATTATGTTGTCAAGAACACAGATCAGATCGTCTATAATCTGCAATTGAAATTCACTCCGCTGAAAGAGGAGGCGTTGCCTAGTGGTTTCAAGTTTGACGAATATTTCATAATCGGCAAGACAGCAGGAGAAAAGAGCGATAATTTCTTTAAGATTGATAATAAAGAATTTGTACCTGCTAATGCAACGGACGGTTGGGACATAAGTTTTAACCGAGCTGACTACCTGCAAGCCATGGTAAAAGAAGAAAAAACCTACGAGCCGCACGTTATGTATGACACAGGTCAACAAAAATGGAAGCTCATAGAGGAGGCCGAAAAGGAAGCTGCACTTAACACCTATATAGCGGACGACCAAACAGAAATAGAAGGGATGGATAAAGTCACCGACAAAGGCGTTTATGACTGGGAGTCTGGTTACAAGACAGCCGAAGGCAAGGTACAGATTGAGGGCGAAAATCTGAGTACATATACAGAAACGCTTGATAATGTAGGTTTTGCTGACAAGGACGGAAAAACGATTACCGAAAACGGTGGATTCAAATCAGGAAGTTCAGCAGAAGATGTATATTCACTTGTAGCCAACACCACCTACACCAAAGACGTAGTCAACGCTGCGCTTGCTCTTGAACTTTTCGTTGATGGAAAATATCTGAAAGGTACTTCGCCTGAAATTAATGAAGGCAAAACATACACCTTTATAGCCACACGCTACTACGACGACCCGTATGACCCGTTGCCGTTTGATGAAACAGCAACAATATACGCTGATACGGGTGTTGTAGGTTCAGGTGGCAAAGTAGCAGGCAAAAAGTACCAACTGACATTCACTGTTGATGAGAAAACCTTGCCTCCTGACCCGCAAGAAAATAAAATCTACAAGGTTTGGGCATATCTGAGTGAGGTGAAAGTAGAAGATAGTAGTGGAGGATTTGTCAAAATTGACACCGAAGCAACAGCAGACAACCCCTATTGCGGATATGCAGTTGCAGACGCTCTCCCAATCGGCACATATGAGATATCTGTAACAGATACTGAAATGAAAAAAGAAATACCATCTGTATCTGATAATCAATACTATATCGGAAATGACGGTAGCGAAAGTATATTTTTCAAGTATCTCAAAACCGACTCCGACCCTTCAAGCTACACCCACGACAAATTCCCTGCAAATGTTTACAATGTCAGTCCCTATGCGGCAAGCGACACCAAAGACAACGATTATCTCATCTACGACGATTCAACCCCAAAAGATAATTCTAAGGAGAACATCGCCGAAAGCAACAGGACGAAAGATGCCACTGTCACACAAACAGCAACGTTCTATTTCGGTACTGTTAATGACGATAGCGGCAAAAAAGGCGTAAGCGCTAAAGATTATCTGAAAGCTCATCCTGATGATACAGAGCTGAAAGCCTTCACAAACGACTACGCCAAAGACCGTCTTGGAATCATCACGCTGTCAGCCGACAATAACTCGCTTACTATCACCAAAGAAGTAACGAATACCGAAGATCCTGATGATCAAACACGCGATTGGAATTTCACCATTACTATTAAAACAAATGACTCAGAGTGGATTGAAAAATACAAACTGGATACTAACCCCAATGATGGACTTGAATACACATTATACACAATTGATGGAAGCGTATCTAAAACAGCAGAAGTTACTTCCGAATTTTCTGACGGAACATACACCCTTAAGATAACAATACCATTAGAACACAACCAAAAAGCTGTATTTAAAGACTTACCCGACGGCACATGGCAAGTCGAAGAAGTAAAAGATTCCGCTTTACTCTATACTCCCCACAACAATATGAATCCGTTTGAAAGCGTTGACGAGAATTCATGGCGGTATGAGAATGCGAATGCAACAAGACCGGATATAGATTTGAAGCCCGATTCCTGCGTTGCTTTTGAAAACGAATTCCCATACAGTCTCCCCTCCGCAGGAGGAATTGGCACCAACATTCTGATATATAGCGGAATTACCTTTATGTTATTGTCAGGACTGTCTTTTGCGATTCTATGCAAAAGAGGCAGAAGCCGTGACAAGCCGAAGGGGTGATGCTATGGCGGAAAAAAAGGAGAAAAGCCACAAACGGTTGTTAAAAGTCCTTGCAGCGGCGGCGGTGAGTGCGCTTATCACCGCAGTGACCGTCGCACTGCTTGTACTTAATGTATTTCCTGTGATACGTATTTACGGTGACTCTATGAGTCCGGCATTATTTGACGGAGACGTAGTGATAACCCGTAAAACGACGTCACTTGAAAGGGGTGACATTTGCATATTTTCAATGAATGGCAGGATACTCTGCAAGCGAGTTATCGGCGTAGGCGGCGACCAGATCAGCTTAGATGAAAACGGCGTTGTCTACGTTAACGGCACAAAGCTTGCCGAGCCCTATCTCAGCAATGTCAATCTTGGCAGCAGCACGGTGGAATATCCCGTCACCGTCCCAAACGGCAGTTATTTCGTAATGGGCGACAACAGGCGAACGTCCATTGATTCGCGGAATACCGCAGTCGGTTGTGTAAGCGGTGAACAGGTGGAGGGAAAGCTTCTGCTTCGTGTGTTGCCAACTCCCGGAATACCTTAAACAGTCTTTAATAAGAATTAACTTATGAAAGGAATGAATAAAATGAAAAAAATTATGCAGAGAGTATTTGGAGTATTAACTTCTGTTGCTCTGCTCGTAACTTCGGCGACGCCTGTTTTTGCAACGAGTTCAGGTGGTGAAGGTCATAGTCATAGTGGCGGAGTTAAAATTGAAGATACCACAGGCTGTGATTATACTATCACCCTTACACATTCGAACGGCGATTCGTTTGATAGCACCAATTCTCATTATGGCGCATACCAGATTTTCTCTGGTGTTGTAAAAGGTAAAAAAGATGATGGCCCTATACAAGATCCTGGTGGAAACAGTGAGCATGACAGCGAAACAATCCCTATTACTGATGTTAAATGGGGCAATGCTTTTGGCATATTAAAAGATAAGGACGCAACGAACGGAGTCGCTCAGAGCGATATAGATAAAAAAATTGTTGGTTTTGTAATTGCCCTTGCCAAAGCGCCGAAAGGTGAATATTCATATGCTTTCTCTGATTTTAACGGCTTTGAAGGTTTTGTGAAAGGAAGCGGTGCCAATACATACCTTGATGATAAGTTCCTTAAAACTGGCGAAACTGCAGATGTAAATGAAAACAGTAATTCCGAAGATTTAGCTAAAGTAGATTATGACAAGCTCGCCGTAGCGGTAGCGGATGTCCTTGCAGAAGATGATCACATAAATGATCATGAGTGGCTTCAGGCGTTTACCGACATTCTCGGCGGTTATGCGCAGAGTACAACAATAGTCGGTTCATATGCAGAATCGGGTTATGTTGATCGCTTTTACGAAGGCGAAATTGATAAAAGTAACGACAAACAATATAAAATAACAGTTCCTGCCGGTTACTACATGATAAGAGACTTGTCCAGTTTTGAAGGGGAAACAGATGAATCTTACTCTGCTCGTATGCTCTTTGTAGCTAATAATGTAGCACAGGTACTGAAAGAAGATGTTCCGACACTTGAAAAAAAGATTGTCAGATCTGATGGTGAGCATGAAACTGAAGTCGCAGGTGTGGGCGATGAAGTAAAATTCCGTCTGACAGGCACACTTCCGGGCAACTATAATTTATATCTTGGTGGTTATCAATATAAATTCACTGATAAGCTTAGTGATGGCCTTACGCTGAAAGAGAAAGAGCCTAGCACCGGCACATATGTAACTGTGACAGTAAAAAACGTATATGATTCTGATGGAAAACTTGTTGAAGGGGAATACGAAATTGATAAAACAACTTCATATGAAAAAGGAACGCATATCACACATGCTGATATGGATGCTGCCTACACAGAAGAATATAAAGATAATGTTTTGACAGTTTCATTTCCTTGCTTGAAAGAAATTCAAATTACTGTCGATGGCAAAAAATACACTCTTGGTGTAAAATCAGAAATCTACATTGACTACACAGCTGTTGTAAACAAAGATGCAATTGTAAATCCTGCTGCTGACGGGTCGAACAACGGTAATACCAATGACGCCACAATTACTTATTCTGACAACCCGCAGTCTTATGGTGATACTGATGAAACAAAAGAAGATCATGCTAATGTTTACGTTTTCGGTATTGACATTGTAAAGATTGACGCCGCTGAATTTCTTAGAACCGGCAGTTCCGCTGACGCAGCATTGCAAGGTGCAAAGTTCGCGCTTGTTCGTCCTATAAAAAATGGTGGAGGAACTACTATTACAGGCTGGGAAATCGCAAGTTTCGAAAAAGTAGCGGCTGATCCTTCCTCAACTGAAAATCTTCCTGATACCTTTAAAAATAACGGCTATTACACTATTACTGAATGGGATACAATCGTTTTAACCGGTGTAGGTGATGTTACAAAATTTGACTCTACATGGCTTGACAAAGCACCTTATAATAATGACCTTCACAACATTACTACTCCTAGCAACGGTGTCATCAACATTTCCGGTCTTGACGTAGATGTAGAGTACACAATGGTCGAAACTGACACACCAAAGGGTCCGGATGGTAAAGAGCTTTATGCTAAAATCGACCCGTTTACCTTCACACTTAAAACAGAACAAGACCCAGACACTCATGAATATAATGGCAAATTGTCAAGTGCTACAGTTTCGCCCGAAGTTCTGGAAGGTCAGTCATTTGATTTTAAGCATTATGTGCAGTTGCTCGATCCTAAAGCAGGTACATCTGATGATAATGGCAGCGCAAGCATGCTCGTAGCCAACTTCAAGTACATCGACCTCCCGTCCACCGGTGGCGTTGGTACGTACCTGTTCTACATTATCGGCGGCGGCATAGTTGTACTTTCCGCAGTTTTGTTCATCCTTTCTAAGAAAAAGACCACTAAATAAACCCATTTTGCTGCGATGAGGAGCGATCCTCATTGCAGCAGCAAGGAGAGACCCGTATGAAACAGCGTATATTATCGATTTTTGCAATTTGTACGCTGATTATGGGTCTGTCCCTGCTGCTGTACCCGTCTGTCAGCAATTATATTGACGCCCAGAAACAGCGCAGAGCGATCTTCAATTATATTTCCTCGGTTGACGAGATCCCCGAGGCGGATTATTCTGCCTATCTTGAGCAGGCGGCGAGCTTTAACCGAAAGCTGACCGTTGGTCAGAATATGCTTATGAACCTGCCTGATGAGCTTACGGCGGAGTATAACTCTGTCCTTGACGTCACGGGTGACGGTATCATCGGTTATATCAGCGTCCCGAAAGGCGACATTATGCTCCCTATCTATCACGGCACCAGTGAAGCCGTTTTGCAGGAAGGCGCGGGACATATCGAAGGTTCGTCCTTCCCGATTGACGGCGAGAGCGTTCATGCTGTGATCTCAGGCCACAGAGGACTTCCGTCTGCGCTGCTTTTCACCAACCTTGACAAGGTGACCGAGGGCGATACGTTTATTGTTTATATTTTGAGTGAATCTTACGTTTACCGTGTCATAGACATTGAGACTGTTGAGCCGTCTGACGTGCAGACCTTGCATATAGAAAACGGGAAAAATTATTGCACGCTTGTGACCTGCACCCCCTATGGTATCAACTCTCATCGTCTGCTGATACACGGCGAGCTTCTCAAGGAAAAGGAAGCGGAGGAGGAACTGATGATACAATCAGGCGCAAGCTACGTTCCGACAGATACGATAATTATTATCTGCGAAATACCGATAGTTTTGCTTACAGTGATAATTGCTTCACGCCGTACACGAAAGAAGAAGGTGAAACACGATGCATAAATTTCTGACAGTTATTTTATCAGCCGCAGTCCTGATATGCAGCATATGCGGCGGTATGGTTTCTCAGGCTGAACAAGTGCATACTTTGCGTATGAAATTCATCACAGAGTCAGGTCCTGTTATGGATTCTACCTTTAAGGCATATCATGCTTTGACGTTAGACGGCGTGTTGACCGAAGATTTTGCGGAGCTTTCTATTGAAGTAGGCGACCTCACCGACAGTGAAAATGTCAACAGACTTGCATTTACGCTTGCTTCATATACAGCCAGCGGCGTTGGAACGCCCGTTGCTCAGGGTATCACCAACGGTCTTGGCTACGTGGATTTTGAAAACCTTCCCGAAGGAATTTATCTTGTAACAGGCTCTTCAGGTACGATCGGCGATTTTGTCTATACGCCCAAGCCTGCGCTTATCACCATTACAAGCGACTCTGAGGATCTGATCGAAGCGGGAGTAAAATATACCGTGGTAGCAGGCTCGACTGACATGGCTTATGCTGTTGAAAAAGTATGGGCTGTCCAGGAAGGCGTAGACTGCCCTCAGTCTGTTACGGTACAGCTGTTCAGGAACGGGGAATTATATGACGAAGTCGTTTTGAACGCTGAAAACAATTGGTTCCACAGATGGGAGGATCTTTCCTCCGATTATGATTGGTACGTAATTGAAAAGGATATCCCGTCGGATTATTCAGTTTCCATTACGCTTGATTCAAGCATATTTACGATCGAGAACAAGTCGACAACCCCTCCCGGTCCGAGCGACACCTCGTCTGATACCGACGTTACTGAACCGACTGAAACAGAACCTACCGCAACGGAAACGTCCGGTACAGAGCCTGAGCCAAGCGACACCACGACCGCTTCTTCTGTCGTCGACGGTGGTAATACTCCCGACCTGCCGTATACGGGACAGCTATGGTACCCCGTACCCATACTTTTTGCGGCCGGCGCATTGTTGTTCCTTGTGGGATTTATTGCAGGCAGATTGGGTGAAGACCATGAGAAAGAGTAACCGAATTGCGTTTATGCTGTCAGGGATCGTCCTGATGGGCGCGGCGTTTGGCCTGACAGCCTACAATCTGTATGAAGACGCCCACGCGGGTGAGCTTTCGTCTTCTGTTTTACAGCAGTTAGATGCTGAGCGTAAAATTTATATCGAATCATTGACAAAACCCAACCTCCCCACCGGCATAACAGGAGAGATAGAGGAAGAATCAAACATTTCCCCTGATACGCCGATGCCTACGGTTACAATAGACGGAACGCCTTACATCGGCTCTATCGTGATACCCGCATTAGGGCTTGAACTGCCCGTTGCGCAGGACTGGGATTACGTTCAGATGAAAATTTCTCCCTGCCGTTATACAGGCTCGGCTTATAAAGATGATTTTATCATCTGCGGTCACAATTACAGCACGCATTTCCAAAATATAGGCGATTTGCAGAAGGGCGATACTGTTATCTTTGTTGACGCTGTGGGAAATGAATTTTATTACAGCGTTGATTTAGTGGAAGTATTACAGCCCTCAGAAGTCGAAAGAATGGTATCCACGGATTATGACCTGAGTTTTTTCTCTTGTAATTTTGAGAGAAGCGCCCGTGTGACCGTACGCTGCTTTCGTCAGGAGGAATGATTTGGCGGAAACCCACGCCGTTTAATGCGTTTTGAACACGGCAGCACAATTATGATTTTACCGAAAAAGAGTGTCATTTCGTTTTCAATAACGAGATAACGCTCTTTATTTTTATCCTGTCTGATATAGCGCTATTTTTCCGCAAACAGTTGAAAACAGCGTTCAATTGTGTTATAATGTAAAAAATAAAAGGCGGCGTAAGCCTAAAGCCGCATTATGCGTCTGTTTTTTACGGCAGACACGGCAATATCGGCAGGCGATTTTCTATGCTTCGAAAACGCTTGTTATCTATATCTGAAGCTGATATCTCCAAGCGGAGGTGTCAATTTTATCGTACATATAAAAACGTCATATATTTCACAATACAAATACCGCTTACCGCAACTCTTTATCAAAAAAGGAAAAATCAATGAACATTATACAATTAATCGAAAAGAAACGTGACAAAAAGCCGCTGACGGAAGATGAGATAAGCTGGTTCGTCGCCGCCCTTTGCAGCGATAAGATACCCGATTATCAAGTATCCGCCCTACTTATGGCGATATGCATAAACGGTATGAACGACGATGAGACCGCCGTCCTCACCCGCTGTATGGCGCAAAGCGGCGATATGATAGATATGAGCTTTATAGACGGCGTGACCGTTGACAAGCACTCCAGCGGCGGCGTAGGCGACAAAATATCTCTGATATGTGCGCCTATGGCGGCTGCCTGCGGACTTCCCGTTGCTAAAATGTCAGGCAGGGGACTGGGCTTCAGCGGCGGCACTATTGACAAGCTGGAATCAATACCGGGTTTCAGGACGTCTATTTCGCAGGAGGAATTTCGCCGTTTTGTCAGCCGTGACGGGATAGCGCTTATGAGCCAGACTAAAAACGTCGCTCCCGCCGACAAACGCCTGTACGCCCTGCGCGACGTGACAGGAACAGTCCCCTCTATTCCCCTTATCGCAAGCAGCATAATGAGCAAAAAGCTGGCGTGCGGCTGCGACGCCATAGTGCTTGACGTAAAATACGGCTCAGGCGCATTTATGAAGACCGCAGAGCAGGCGGTGGAGCTTGCGGTGCTTATGGAAAGCATCGGCAGAAAAAACGGCAGGGAAGTCACCGCTTTGATAACCAATATGGAACAGCCGTTAGGCAATGCCGTGGGCAACGCCCTTGAAGTAAAAGAGGCGATACAAACGTTGAAAGGCGAAGGCCCCGCCGATGTTACCGAACTGTCATATATTATCAGCTCCTTTATGCTGACAGCAGGGAAGAAAGCGCCCGACCTTCACACCGCACGCAGAATGCTGGAAAACTCCGTAAAAAGCGGCGCCGCACTGGAAAAACTCAGACGGCTCATCTCCAATCAAGGCGGAGATACGTCGGTGATAGACCACCCTGAACAGCTTAAAGCCGCCCCTGTGATAAAGACCGTCCTTTCCCCCGAAAGCGGAGTCATAACAGGAATAAACGGCGAAATAACAGGCAACGCCTGCCTAACCCTAAAAGTAGGGCGCCTTTCCAAAACTGATGAGATCGACCATTCCACAGGATTTGTTCTTCTTGCCAAGGCGGGAAATAAGGTGGAAAAAGGACAGCCGATAGCTCAGATACATTCCGACAGTGAAGAAGCGGCTTTATCTGCTGAAAAACAGCTTTTATCCGCCTACACCTTTGGACAGGAATACGCCCCGAAGCCTTTGTTAGCAGCATATATTGACAAGGAGGGAATACATTATGATAAAAACAGCCATTGAAGACTGCGGCTATGAAGAGCTTGTCGATAAGGCAAGACAAGCTGCGGAAAACGCCTATTGCCCCTACTCAAAGTACAGAGTGGGCGCCGCTGTCCTCACCTCCGAAGGCAGGATCTTCACAGGCTGCAACATAGAAAACGGCAGCTATTCCGCCACGGTATGCGCCGAGCGCACCGCCATATTCAAAGCCGTAAGCGAGGGCGCAAAGCATATCGCCGCAGTAGCCGTCGCCGCCGAGGAGGGCGAGCCTCCCGCATTTCCCTGCGGCATATGCAGGCAGGTTATGAGCGAGTTCTGCTCGCCCGACACCAAGGTTATTGTATACGACGGTGAACGCTCCGTTTACGATTTCGCCCTCAATGAGCTTTTGCCGTTTGTATTTGAAATTGAGAAAGGATAAAAAATGAAAAAGCTGAGCATCATCTTCGGAGCGCTTGCAGTAAGCGCCGCAGTATTGTTTACCTCCTGCGCTCCCGAAACAGGACTTGACGGCACAGGCGCCGAGATTCCCTCTCCCGAAGTGGAGGCAAGGGAGCTTCCCCAGAGCGAAGCCCTTGATTTTGTAAAGAATCTTAAAGTCGGCTGGAATTTAGGCAACACTCTTGACGCCACCGCAAATTATCAGAATGAGGAAGCGTCCGAAACCGCATGGGGCTCTCCCGTGATAACCGAGGAAATGATACTCGCCGTAAAGCAGGCTGGCTTCAACACCGTCCGTATCCCCGTCACCTGGCACACACATATGGACGAAAGCTATAAAATAAGCGATTTCTGGCTAAACCGAGTCAAGGAGATAGTGGATTACGCCTACAACAACGGAATGTACGTCATCTTAAATATCCACCACGACACCGACCCGCTGTACGTTTTCCCCTCATATGAAAAGCTGGAAAGCTCAAAGGAATACATCACCGCCGTGTGGACGCAGTTATGCGAAAAATTCAAGGACTACGGCGACCGCCTTATTTTTGAGGGAATAAACGAGCCCCGCCAGATTGGCACTTCAAACGAGTGGTGGATAGATACGAAGTCCGACACGGCAAAGGAATGTTTGGACTGCATAATGCAGATAAATCAGACCTTTGTTGACACAGTAAGAGCAAGCGGCGGCAACAACGCCACCCGCTGGCTTATGACTCCAAGCTACTGCGCGTCATACATTTTTGCCACCGACCAGCTGTTCAGCCTGCCCAACGACCCTGCAAACAGAACGCTTTTGTCCGTTCACGCTTACGAACCACAGGATTTTGCCCTTAACGACAGTCCTACAAACACCTTTGTTATAGGAAGAAGCTCCGCAGCCATAGATAACGTTATGGATGCGCTGTATGAAAAATTCACCTCAAAAGGAATAGGTGTGGTTATGGGAGAATTTGGCGCTCGCAGCAAGGACAATCTTGACGCCCGCATAGCCTATGCGGCATATTACGTCAAAGCGGCGAGAGCAGTGGGAATTTCCTGCGTATGGTGGGACAACAACGCCTTTGAGGGGAACGGCGAGCTTTTCGGACTTTTCGACCGCAAAGCTATGGAATGGAAATACCCCGACATAGTTATCGCTCTTGTAAACAACAGTTAAGAATATGAGATACAAAGCCATATTTAACGCCGCCTTTTAAGCGCAGAAATTCAAAAAATACGGAGAAAAATGGAAGAAAGATTTTCAAGAACAGCGCTCCTTTTAGGACAGGAAGCGCTTCAAAAGCTATCCGCCTGTCGAGTTGCCCTTTTCGGACTTGGCGGAGTGGGGAGCTACATCGCCGAAGCCCTTGCCCGCAGCGGTATCGGAGCAATAGATATTATCGACAGCGACAAGGTGAATGTTTCCAACATCAACCGCCAGCTTTGCGCCCTTGACAGCACCGTGGGCAGATACAAGACCGACGTTGTAAAAGAGCGCATACTTGACATAAACCCAACCTGCAAAGTCAATGCTCATAATATTTTTTTCACCCCCGAAACAGCGGACAGCTTTGACTTTTCATGCTACAACTATGTTGCTGACGCAGTTGACACAGTGACCGCAAAGCTGACGATAATAACCCTCGCCAAAGCCGCAGATACTCCTGTTATAAGCTGTATGGGAACAGGGAACAAGACCGACCCCACCGCCCTTGAGGTTGCGGATATATACGAGACTTCCGTCTGCCCTCTTGCCAGAACAATGCGTTACGAATGTAGGAAGCGGGGAATCGACAGCTTAAAAGTGGTATATTCAAAGGAACCTCCCCGAACTCCCCTTGAAATAATCACAGAAAACGGAAAGACGATACCCGCCTCTCTCCCTTTCGTCCCATCAGTTGCGGGACTTATTATGGCGGGAGAAATAATAAAGGACCTTGTTGATCTCAAAAAATGAAAGGAGAACCGCTATGTACTGTTCACAATGCGGAAAACAGGTAGATGAAAACGATAAATTCTGCCAGAATTGCGGCGAACCTGTCGTTCCCGTCGTCCCTGCCGCACCGTCCGTTCCTCCCGTAACGGAGGTAACTCCCCTCCCGCCGCAGGAGGCTCAGCCAGTCCTCCCCGAAAATCAGGGAAGAAATATGCGTGAAGTCACCCCCGAGGATTATCAGAAGACCCCGCAGTCGCAGGAATTTGTCCCCCCTCCGCAAATGTCCACACCTCAGCAAATATCCGACGCTATAAAAAAAGTATTCCGTTCACCCCTGTTGCTTATTGCGGCAATTGCGCTGACAGTGGGACTTGCGTGCTATTTTGCTTATATTATTGACAATATCGAGATTTTAAGCATAAATATAAAATCTATCTTATCCTCTGCAACTGACGGTTACAGAGAGGAGATAGGCATTATCAGCGAATATGCATACCTTTTCTATATCGCCCTTCAGCTTCCCGCCGTTCTTATCGCTCTCGGAATGTGGATAACCTGCATTTCCTCTCACCGCAAAAAAGAGGGACTTACCGCAGGCGGAATAAAGCTGATAAAAGGCGTGCTCATCTTCCAGCTCGTCTTGTACATTCTGGTAGCTCTGCTTTGCATTTTGCTTCTGGCATTGGGTATGGCGACAGCAGGCATTGTGGGACAGGTGGGCAATATATTCGGATTTTTGCTTTTGGCGGCGTTCGTCGTCCTTTTGCTGGTGTATCAGATAAAGCTCCTTTCCACCGCCGACGTTATGCGCCGTGCGGTTCAGTACAGAGTGCCCGTTTACACCGTTTCCGTATTAGTCGCTGTGATAAACTTTTTAATTGCTGTTTTTGAGATATATCAGGCGTATCAGTCGTTCGTATCAAGCGGTATACTCCTTGCGCTGAACGCCATATTTGCCGCCTTGACTTATATCTTTCTTGGCGCATTTATCCTTTACTACCGCAGCACTATGCGCAATATCGCCAAGTGACGGGAGAGAAAAATGCCCATAAACAACATTCCCCAACCTGAAATAATACAGATAAACGACCATCTCCGCCTGCGCAAATACAGCGGCTCTTACGACTTTGCGCTCCCTTGGTACTCCGACCCCGAGACCCTCCGACTTATAGGAAGCCCTCCCACTCCCTACACCTTGGAAAAAATTGCGGATATGTACGAATATCTTGAGCGCAAGGGAGAACTGTATTTCATAGAGATATTTGAGGAACAGCGCTGGCTTCCCATAGGCGACGTTACCTTCTGCCACGACGATATGCCAATTCTGATAGGAGAAAAGCGCTTTCGCGGTCAGGGAACGGGAAAAGCCGTTGTAAACGCCCTTGTACAGCGCGGAAAACAGCTCGGCTATACCGAGCTTTACGTTGAGGACGTCTACGATTTCAATATCCCCTCAATAAAATGCTTCACCTCCACAGGCTTCAGACCATTCCGCAAGACCCCCGAGGGACACGGCTACTGCCTTGTGTTCAAGTGATAACCTCAGCCTGTTCATTTTTATGAATAGGCTTTTTTATTTTATCGGACAAACGCCCGCTATTGACAAATATCGACGAATCGTATAAAATAAAAGTGTATAGTCTTCTGAAATTTATGGGTGAGGTAAACGATGAAATTAGAACGTAAAAACAGGAAAATCGACCTGCAAAACAGCAAGCTCCGTGAGAAAAGCATAATCGCCGCTTTAATAACGATACTTCTCACAGTAGTCGTTATGGTCGTTTCATATATAAGGATAACCCAGATAACCGAGCAGCGCTGTCTTGAGCGTATGCAGGAGGGCGTAAATACCGTTATCGACGGCATAGGAAACAAGCTGGCGAGCGACAGCAACGCCCTGCGCTCAGTGGCAAAGCTTTTAGAGCTGGAGGAAGATTTCAGCACTGAAACCATGAAAGAGATGATGGGACGTCTTTCCCCCATTATGATAGCGAAAAACCTTAATCTTCTCCTGCCCGGGGATCTGATAATTTCAGGCGAGGGAAACGAGTTTGACGCGTCAGGCGACGATTCCATACGCTTTGATGTAGAGTCCGCACTGGGAGAACATGTCACCGATAGAAAAATGTCCGTGGGTTCCAACCCCGACGATCAGACCTACATAATCCGCCATTTCGTCCCCGTCATTAAAAACGGAGAAACGGTGGCTATGCTCTATATGACCACCAACCTCCAGAAGCTGCCGCAAAATCTCAATATCAGCAACATCTACAACGGCACCGCCAGCGTCTACATAATCGACCGCAGCAACGGCGATTTCATAATGGACACCTGGCACGACCAGCTTGGCAAGATAGATGATGAAGAGCGTCAGGTCAAGGGCGAAAAAAGCTGGGATCAGGTGGTAGATGAGATCAAAACGGGAAAGCAGGGCTATGCCGTTATCCACTCCAACACCACCAACGAGTACCTGTACTTTTACTACGCTCCGCTTCAATCCGATGAATGGCAGCTTGAGGGCGCAAACGATCAGAACCAGTGGACAGCCGCCGTAACAGTCCCCGAGGACGAGGCTTTCGCTAACCTTTATAAAATAAGGACAGTATATTTTATCATAGCGATAATCGAAGCGATAATCCTCATCTCCTACCTTATCTGGACTATCCGCAACACAAGAGTCATCTGTGAAAAAGCCGTTCTTGAGGAACGCCTTATCAAAGCGGAAAACGCCGAGCGTGCAAAGACAATGTTCCTGTCAAATATGTCCCACGACATACGCACGCCTATGAACGCAATAATCGGTTATACGACCCTTGCGGCGGCGAATATTGAAAATACTGAAAAAGTGCAGGATTATCTTTCAAAGATACTTTCTTCCAGCAATCACCTGCTCAGCCTTATAAACGACGTTCTCGATATGAGTCGTATCGAAAGCGGCAGAGTTTATATCGAGGAAGTGGAATGCAGCCTGCCCGACCTGCTCCGCGACCTGCGCAATATCCTTATGACCCAGATGAAGTCAAAGCAGCTTGACTTTTATATGGATACAATAGACGTTATAGACGAGGACGTTTACTGCGACAAGCTCCATATGAACCAGGTGCTGCTAAACCTGCTCAGCAATGCCATAAAATTCACTCCCGCAGGGGGAGCCGTTTCCCTTACCATAAAGCAGAAGCCGGGCGCTCCCGAGGGCTATGCCGCTTATGAAATAAGGGTAAAGGACACAGGCATAGGAATGAGCCCCGAATTTGTGGAGCATGTTTTTGAGCCCTTTGAAAGAGAGCAGAACTCCACCGTCAGCGGTATCCAAGGCACAGGACTGGGAATGCCCATAGCCAAGAACATCATAGATATGATGGGCGGCAAGATAGAAGTGCAAAGCGAGCAGGGCAAGGGTACCGAGTATATCGTGAATATCGAACTGCGCCTTGTTTCCGAGCGCCGTCCCGTTGGAATTATAAAAGAGCTTGAGGGCTTCCACGCCCTTGTAGTTGACGACGACTACACCGTATGCGACAGCGTGACAAAAATGCTGGTTCAGCTGGGACTTCGTGCTGAATGGACAATGTCAGGCAAGGAAGCTATCCTCCACGCAAGACAGGCTAAGGAGCTTGCAGACGAATTTCGTGCATATATCATCGATTGGCTGCTCCCCGACATAAGCGGTATAGAAGTTGTCCGCAGAATAAGAAATTCTGTGGGCGAAACCGTTCCTATCATAATCCTCACCGCCTACGACTGGACGGATATCGAGGAGGAAGCAAGGCAGGCGGGCGTCACCGCATTCTGCAACAAGCCTATCTTCCTCTCCACTCTGAGAGATACGCTTCTTTCCGCAATAGGGAAACTTGACCAAAAAACCGAAGAGCCTGTTATTCCGACAGAAGACAAGGATTATAAGGGCAAACGTCTGCTCCTTGTTGAGGATAACGAGCTTAACCGCGAGATAGCCTACGAGATACTCACCGAGGGCGGATTTGTGGTTGAAACCGCCGAGGACGGCACCGTTGCGGTAGACAAGGTGAAAAATTCGTCTGCGGGTTATTACGACCTTATCCTTATGGACGTTCAGATGCCGATAATGAACGGCTATGACGCCACAAGAGCAATAAGAGCGCTTGACGACCCTGCTCTCGCCTCCATACCGATAATCGCTATGACCGCCAACGCTTTCAACGAGGATAAAATGCAGGCGCTTGAATGCGGAATGAACGACCACATCGCAAAGCCGCTGAATATGGACGTCCTCAACGATACCCTGCATAAGTATCTTGGAGGAAAAAAGTGAGATGAAAAAGCTGGCCGCCCCGCTTATTATGCTTGCGATATTTGAAACCGTGGCGATAACGCTCTGGCTTGCTCTTGACAACATTTTTTACCTCTTTAATTTCACATATATCGGCATATGCATAGCGCTGGGACTTTTCCTTTACTCAGTGCATTTCAGATACGCCCGCCTTGTAGTGCAGCTTGGCGTAGGACTTTATATGCTGCTTTATCTTGGTTTTATTGACGGCGAGAATATGCAGATAGAGGGCTTTTGGTTCTATCTTTTCTCAGGCGTATTTGAGGCGGCAACGATACATTATGCGGTGGCAAAGATATTCGGACCGCTTATTTTCGGCAGAGGCTGGTGCGGCTACGCCTGCTGGACGGCTATGATACTTGACCTTCTGCCATTTAAGCAGCCCTCTGCTCCACGCAAAAGGATAGGCTGGATAAGATACGTCACCTTTGCGGTCTCCCTAATTTTTGTAGCAGCTTTGTTTTTGTTGCAGATACCAAATACTGCGGGAATAATTTTCTGGGCGTTCATTATCGGCAATATCCTTTATTACGTCTTTGGGATCATTCTTGCAATAGCTTTTAAAGACAACCGCGCTTTCTGCAAATACCTTTGCCCCGTGACCGTCTTTTTAAAACCGATGAGCTATTTTTCCCTCATGCGTATAAAATGTAACGATGAAAAATGCGTTTCCTGCGGCAAATGCAGAAAGGTATGTCCTATGAACGTGGATATGACCGACAATTCCCGCAAAAGAGCCAACGGAACCGAATGTATTTTATGTCTTAAATGCGTGGATTCCTGCCCGCAAAAGGCGCTGAAGCTGTAAATTACGACCCCTGCGAAAAAATATCGCAGGGGTCAGTATTAAGAAACATCTGATCACATTATTTGCTTTTCCCTAGACAGAAAGGAAAATTATGGACAAAAAACGCATTCTTTCAGGCATAATTATGCAAATTCTGATAATGACAATTCATTTGTTTATGCATAAGATGGAGCTTAACGATAAAATCACAATTATTTGCTCGTTCGTTGTTGTGGCTCTTATAACATATTTGGCAGCTCTTTTTTTAAAACTGCCCGTATATGCAATTTTTTCAGCTCAAATCGTTACAATTCTATTCATTTTAATGTTTGAAGATGAAGGGGTATACCTGTTATATTACCTGCACCAAGGTCAGGACCAATGGTTTAATCCGGACATTTATACCGATACCGTAATTATTGTTTTAGAAATGCTTGCTGTTCAATTGCCGTCTGCCGTTCTTGCAAAATTGACAGGATATGTTTATACTTATTTGAAAAACCGCACATAGAACAGCGTTGTGTTCAAAGTTTGTAAAGATAAGAAAAATGCTCGCAAAACAGTGGAGTTATTTACATCTATTGACAATTCAGTATTAAAGTGATAAAATATATTGGTATTAAACCAATACAGAAATAAAAAATAACGGAGGAACTGACAATGCGTATCACATTGAAAGGCGACGTTGTAAAGGAATATGAAAACGGTATGACCGCCTACGACATCGCCAAGGACATCAGCGCAGGACTTGCAAGAGCCGCCTGCGCCGCAAAAATAAACGGAAAAGTGTGTGATCTGCGAACTTGCATTGACAGTGACGCTTCTCTTGAAATACTGACCTTTGACGACGAGGACGGAAAAAAGGCGTTCCGCCACACCGCCTCCCACATTCTTGCTCAGGCTGTAAAAAGACTTTTCCCCAACGTAAAGCTTGCGATAGGACCCGCCATAGACAACGGTTTCTACTACGATTTTGACGTGGAAACTCCTTTCACCGCCGAGGACCTGGAAAAGATAGAGGCGGAGATGAAAAAGATAGTGAAAGAGGGACTGGAACCCGTTCAGTTCTATCTTTCACCCGAAGAAGCGATGAAGACCCTGGAGGAACAGGGCGAGATATACAAGGTTGAGCTATGCAAGGAGCACGCCGACAAGGGCGAGCAGATCAGTTTTTACCGTCAGGGCGACTTTACCGACCTTTGCGCAGGACCTCACCTGATGAATGTTTCCGCTGTAAAGGCATTCAAGCTCACCTCCTGCACAGGCGCATACTGGCGCGGCAGTGAGAAAAACAAAATGCTCTCCCGTATCTACGGAACAGCTTTCCCCAAGGCGTCCGAGCTTGACGCTTACCTCACTATGCTTGAGGAAGCTAAAAAGCGCGACCACAGAAAGCTGGGCAAGGAGCTTGAGCTTTTCGCTTTAATGGAGGAAGGTCCGGGTTTTCCTTTCTTCCTGCCAAAAGGTATGGTTTTGCGCAACACCCTGCTTGAATACTGGAGAGAAGTCCACAAGAAATACGGCTACGTTGAGATCTCAACTCCTATGATACTCAATCAGGAGCTTTGGCACAGAAGCGGCCATTGGGATCATTACAAGGACAATATGTACACCACCGTCATTGACGGCGAGGATTATGCAGTAAAGCCTATGAACTGCCCCGGCGGAATGCTGGTATACAAGCTGTCCCCTCATTCCTACCGTGACCTGCCTTTGCGTATGGCTGAGTTGGGACTGGTTCACCGTCACGAGCTGTCAGGCACCCTGCATGGACTTTTCCGTGTTCGCTGCTTCACTCAGGACGACGCTCACATATTTATGACGTGGGATCAGGTGGAGAGTGAGATACAAGGCGTAGTCCGCCTGTTCGACGAGGTTTATTCCACCTTCGGCTTGACATATGAGATAGAAGTTTCCACTATGCCCGAGGATCATATCGGCGAAAAGGAAACCTGGGATTTTGCTACCGAAACTCTTGAAAAAGCCATAACCGCTATGGGAAAGACCTTTACCATAAACGAGGGCGACGGCGCATTCTACGGACCTAAGCTGGACTTCCACCTTTCCGACTCTATCGGAAGAACATGGCAGTGCGGCACAATTCAGCTTGATATGCAGATGCCCGAGCGTTTTGATCTGGAATACACAGGCGCAGACGGCGAAAAGCACCGCCCTGTAATGATACACCGTGTTGTCCTAGGCTCTATCGAACGCTTTATCGGCGTTATCACAGAGCATTTTGAGGGAAAATTCCCGCTTTGGCTGAATCCCGTTCAAGTCAAGATAATGCCCATAGCCGACCGCCACAACGATTTCTGCGACAAGATAGCGCAGGCGCTTGACAATATAGGCATACGCTACGAGATAGACACCAGAAACGAAAAGATAGGCTACAAGGTAAGAGAAGCCCAGGTCAAGAAGATAAATTATATGCTGGTTATCGGCGACAACGAGGTTGAGGAGGGCAACGCCTCTGTTCGCTGCCGCAAGAGAGGCGACCTTGGCAAGATGAGCATTGACGAGCTTTGCGCAATGCTCAAAAAGGAAGTTGACGAAAAAACTATTCTGTAAATTAAACAAAGGCTCAAATTCCTGTCAGGATTTGAGCCTTGTTTTCAATACGGCAGGTGAGAATATGGAATACAAAACCGACATAAACGCCCTGTTAAAGCAGCTTTCAGCCAAAGCTCCTGACCCTGATACGCTTGTATGCAGCGACCCAAGTGAAAATACAAAAAAGCTGTGGGCGTATCTGAAAAGCATTTACGGCAAAAATATACTTACAGGGCAGCAGTATCTTCAGTCCGCCGAGCTTGAGGACGCTGTATATTACCGTGAAACAGGCAGACTTCCCGCCGTCCGCGGCTACGATATGATGGACATTGACAAGAAAAAGGGCGACGGACAGGTGGAAAGAGCCATAAAGTGGGCGAAGGAAACAGGCTGTATCATTACAATGTGCTGGCACTGGTATGCTCCCGACGATATGAACGACCTTGAAAACTGCGTCTGGTCGTTTTATTACAAAACCACAAATTACGACCGCAAAACTAGCTTCGACCTGCTGAAAGCCGTAACGGAGGGAACTGCCGAGTACGCCTTTGCAATTTCCCGCATAGATATGATAGCGGAGGAGCTGAAAAAGTTTCAGCGTGAGGACATACCCGTTTTATGGCGTCCTCTCCACGAGGCGGCAGGGAACTGGTTCTGGTGGGGAAAAAGGGACAACGACAACGGCGAGTCTGCCGCTGCATACAAAAAGCTGTGGTACATCATTTTTGACCGCCTTAACAATTACCACAAGCTGAACAATCTCATCTGGGTCTGGAACGGTCAAAGCCCCGAGATGGCAGTTGACCCCAACACCTACGACATCTGCGGCGAGGACATTTATCCCGAATTGTACCACAGTCAGGACCACACCTCCCAGCTCACCCGCTACAAAGAAGTCACTTCCTACACTCACGGCAAAATGGCGGCGCTTTCCGAATGCTGTTTCCTGCCCGACCCCGACATTTTGCAGATAGATAAGGTAAAGTGGCTGTGGTGGCTCCCATGGTGGGGAAGATTTGTGTACGCCATAGGCGAGGATCATCGCCCCGTCTTTGACGAAAAGGGACTTCCCGTGTACAATCCTCAGCAGTTCACAAAGGGAATGTTAAAGTCTTATTTTGACAACGATTACTGCCTGACCCTTGACAAGCTCCCCTGGTACACGGAGCAAAACGAAAAATATGTAAAAGAAATTATGAAGGAGCGTTTCGGACTTTGAAAAAATTTATCTCTATATTGACAGCATTACTGCTTATATTTACATTTTCCGCCTGCTCGTCAGCGCCCACCGCAACGGATAAGACTGCTGCTCAGCTTGCGCAGACGGTGCAGAACAGCATAGAATTTCCGCAGCTTGTGGAAGTGACCGACGAGGATATAATAACTGAAAATATAGGCATAGACCTTTCTCAGGTTACAGACTTCGCTGTATATCAGCAAATGCTCAGCGTTGACGTAAGCGAAATAATAATCCTGATAGTAAAGGACGGCGCTGAATCACAGCTGAAAACCACCCTTGAAAACCGCAAGCAGTCGCTGATAGACGACTTTGCGTTTTATCCAAATCAGGTCGCCTCTGCCGAAGCAACGGTAGTGGGCAGTGAAAAGAACGTGGTATATCTCATCTGCCACGAGGAAGCGGCAACAGCAGAACAGGCTCTGCTGCAAGAAATATGACAACGGAGGAAAAAGCTATGACCAACGTAAAAGGGAAATGGGCGCTCATCACAGGCGCCGCAAGAGGGATAGGCTGCCTGACCGCTAAGTTTATGGCGCAGCAGGGCTGCAATCTCATTCTCCATTCAAGAAGCCTTTCCCACACAGAAAAGCTGCTTGCGGAGGTGAAAGCGTTGGGAGTTGAAGCCTACGCTTTTGAAGCCGAATTATCCGACCTTGACGCAGTTGAAAAAATGCTGAAGGACATTGACGCTTTAGGCGTTCAGGTGGACATCGTTCTGAACAACGCAGGTGTGCAGATAGCTTACCGCAACGATTATTTCAATACCCCTGTCAGCGACTACACCGAGAGCTTCAAGATAAATACCATCGCTCCAATAATGATATGCTATCACTTTCTGCCACAAATGATAGAGCGCGGCTTCGGCAGGATACTCAACACCACCAGCGGCATACGCCTTGAGCCTCAGCAGGCGGGCTATTCCGCCAGCAAAGCCGCCCTTGATAAGGTGACTATCGACCTGGGTTCAACAGTTGAGGGAACTGACGTTATGATAAACCTCACCGACCCCGGCTGGTGCCGCACCGACCTTGGCGGACCAAACGCCCCCAACGCTCCCGAAAGCGCAATTCCCGGAATAGTAGCGGGAGTATTTGCCGACGACAAAAAATCAGGCAGATACCTGAACGCCCCCTACTTTACAGGATTGACCATTGAAGAAATGGTAGAAAAAGTCCACAAGGAATTTGACAGTCCCTACGGAAAATAAAAATATTCTCAAAAAAAGCACTGACACAGGAAAAATCTTCCCGTGTCAGTGCTTTTTAATTTTATATGCTTTTGATTAGACTCCGCCGCAAAATTTCAGCGCAGAAAATTTATACAGCATATCATTCGCTGTTTCTTTCGCCCAGCTTGCCGAGTAACTCGTACAAAATGCCGTAAAGCGCCTGCGCCTTTTCAGGCTCCATATCCACGCAGGCGGCAAGTCGCTGCGGCACGGTCAGCGCCTTTTCGCGCAAAGCCATTCCGCTTTCAGTTACGGAAACGATAAGGTCACGCTCGTCCTCTTTTGAGCGACGCCTTGAAACGTATCCTTTTTCCTCCAGCCGTTTAAGCAGAGGCGTCAGCGTGCTTGAATCCAGATACAGATATTTTCCTACTTCTTTCACCCGCAGTTCCTTATGCTCCCACATCACCATCATAGTGATATACTGAGTATAGGTGAGGTCAAGCTCGTCCAGATACGGTTTATACGCTTTTACTATCTCCTTTGCGCAGGCATATAGGGGAAAGCAAATTTGATTTTCCAGCTTCAGCGGGTCTAATCGATCCATTGTTATTTCTTCTCCTTATGATACTATCTTTCTTGCGAACTCTGCGGCGGCGTTCAGGTCTTTTTCGTTCGGTCTGCCTTTATGGAGCATAGCGAAAGCCCCACGGCAGGAAAATTCTTCTTTTGCAAGAGGGATATTCTTTTCAGCAAACAGCTTTTCCACATATTTTCGGGTGGAGCTTACGACTGCCGACGTGCTGAAATTCACTGCCTTGCCAACCGACACGCCGATACCGCTTATGAATTTTTTCACCTCGTCGTCTACGTCAAAAGCGTAAGGCGCACTTCCGAGAAACAGAATATCCACGTCCTCCGAAAGCGGCTCGGACACCGGTTTTGCCTTTACATTAACAGCATTTCCAATTGCCTCTGCGACTTTTTTCGTATTCCCGCCTCTTGAATAATACCGTATTTCAATTTTCATGTCAAGCACTCCTCACATTTTCAGTGTTCCTATCCACTTTTCCCAAACGCCTTTGTCCTGCCTGCCGTGTACGACGATACCTTCCTCAATAGCTGCACTGTCGCTCACGCTGTGTTTCAGGTCGGACAGCGCATTTTCAAATCCGCTGCTTCCCGAAGTTGCAAAGAGTATTATTCTTTTCCCTGAAAAATCATAGCTTTCAAGGAATGTGTTGATTATTGTAGGCGCAGTATACCACCAGACAGGAAATCCCAGTAATATCACGTCACAGTCCGCAACAGGCGCATTCCTGTCCGAAATTTCGGGACGTGAAGATTTGTTCTTCATTTCCACAGAGCTGTGGGAATTGCTGTCCTGCCAGTTCAAGTCCGCCTGTGTATAGGGAACTGCGGGGCGTATCTCATAAAGCTCTCCGCCTGTAATATCCGCTATCTTTTTTGCAGCGTCAGCAGTCACGCCGCTTGCACTGAAATATGCTGTCAGTATCTTGCTCATTTTTCTTCTTCCCGATGTATAGATTCTTGCTGTTCTGCTTTGTATGCCTCACGAACTGCCCTTGCAAGCTGATCTGCGCAGGAAGTAGGCCTGCGCCCGCAGGTAACGCCTGATAATTTTTCAGCTATCTGCTCCACCGTCCACCCGTCTATAAGCAGAGGGATAGCTTTCAGATTTCCATTGCAGCCGCCGACAAAGCTGACGTTGTGTACCACATCTCCGTCTAGATCCATACTGATGATCTGGGAACAGGTGTTTTCCGTCTTGTAATCGTAATGGAACATCACAATACCTCCTCCACTCTTGCCTTTACCTTGTCAAGCGACTCGGTAGGCTCAAAGCGTGCGGCTATTTCACCACTGCGGTCTATCAGAAATTTTGTGAAATTCCACTTGATATTGCCGTTATTTTTGTAGTCCTTGTCCGTCCTTTTCACGACAGCCTTCAGCATAAGTCCCATAGGACCGCTGAACCCCTCGAACGTTGTATTCTCCGTAAGATATTTGTACAGCGGTTCGGCGTTTTCTCCGTTGACGTCGATTTTTGCAAACTGCGGAAAAGTTATGCCGTACCGTCCGGTGCAGAAGCTGTGTATCTCCTCGTCACTGCCCGGCGCCTGTTCGCCGAATTGATTGCAGGGGAAGTCAAGTATCTCCAGTCCGTCCTTCTGGTGAAGCTCATACAGATCCTGCAGCTCGTCATATTGCGGCGTGAATCCGCACCCCGTAGCCGTGTTCACAATAAGGAGGACTTTCCCCTTGTAATCGGACATAGACACTTCGCTTCCGTCTTGCGCTTTGATTTTAAAATCATAAATACTCATTTTCGACCTCCATTAAATTGTTAAAGATTTAATCTTGCACGATTGATATTTTGTATTATACACCGTTTTTGTTGCTTTGTCAAGATGAAAAAAATTTTTTTGTTAAAATACGAAGCCTCCGACTGATTATTTCCCGAAAAATTCCCACACAAGGAAAAAACAAAGAATAAAACACACGTTTCTTGCTTTTTTGCAAGACTGAGCGGAAAATTTTATTGTAAATCTTCAATTAATTTTGCTTTGTTTAATATTTTATCTTTAGAGAAGTAGTTAATGAAGCTTTCCTGTTCCACTGTTATCTTATATCGACTTATTGCATCAATTACCTCATAAAATACCGTATAGTCCTTATCATTTTTAAGTTTTATAAGCTTATTGAGATATTCATCATTCTTCTTAAGACCGATATCTTTATGAGCTTCAAACGATTCTATATCCATATTTAAAGGCATGAGTTCCGGCACAACTGTTCTTTTCAAACGAACAAACATTTTAAATCCGCCATAGTCAATATCACCCCAAAAATATGACGATATTTTCTTTTCGGAACATAAAAGTTTAAAAAAACGAGTTCTTTGTGGACTTAAAAATCCACCGTGAAATATAACAAGTTCGTTATCACTGCGGTGTGAAAGACAATAATCAGAATAGTTAGTTTTATTTTCGATGAATATGATTTTGTCAGTATTAAGTATTTCGGTTTGTACTATCTCAGAAACACTGTCACCTGAAATACATGCACCTGACTTTATCGGTGAAAAGTCAACGGCTCCGGTTTGAAAATAAATTTTAACATTTCCACAGAATTCAAAAATTTCAGGCATCATTATAATACCGACATGAGCCAAAACCTCTCTGTCTCCTACATCGTCTATATCCATAAGGAATGGTTCGTGTGAATGAATAATTGGTATGAGCCTGTCTTTTACTTTGTTTTCAAAAAACTTGGAATCTCCATAAGTATTGATGCTGAACACACGCATTGATATTGATTTGCCGTTAAAATGACTTATGCTGGTTAGCGATTTTAATATGGCGCTTATCAAACATTCATTGAGTTTCCATATTCCTGTAATTTTTTCTGAACCTATGATATGATTTTTTTCACTTTCAAAATATTCTTTGATCCATCCGCATTCGGTTTCATCAATGGCGGATGAAATCATTTTGACCACTCGATGGATTTTACTTTCCTTATCCTCTCTTCCAAGCATTTTATAAGCCATAGGAGCATTTTCTATTACAAGCCATATGCTGTTGATAATATAGTTTTTCCGGACCCAATCTAATTCTATGATTCCGTTGTCTCTTAGTTTTTCCATACTTTCTTTGAAATCAATATATTCATGGCTTTCAATATCAGGAGCAACTTCCGAATGGCGTTCCAGCGATATTAGAACTCTGCGGTTAGAACCATTTAATCTGGCTTCATACTTGTCAAGCAGTTTGTTTAGAATTGTTTTTTCGTAATCGTTCACAGTTCTGTTTCCATCTCCTTGCTCCATTCAATAACCGTTGAATTATAGCCTTTGTCAATAGGCTCTTTGTAAACAAGCAATGTTTTATCCGAAATCGGAACAATATCAGCAACTTTTTCAGGAGGTGAGCATATTATTGCTTGAAGACCAAAGCTTCTCAGAAGTTTAACACTTTCGATGATCCTTTCGCCATCCATTTTATTGAATGCTTCATCGAAGATAACTATTCGAGCAGTGTTTCCAAATTCATTATTGCTTCTTACTTTGTACAGTTCAGCAAATGAAGCTAGCACTGCAAGGTAAAATGGCGTTTGAGTCTCTCCACCGGATTTTGTAAAAATATTTTTTGACAACTTGTAAGTCCTGCCGCTGTCGTCTCTTGATAGAAGGTCAAATGTAAGGTAGGTCTTGTATTTACTGAAAATTTCAACACTTTGAGCTGTCTTTCCTTCATCGTCCTGAACAATTTGTGCAAATAAGTTTTCAATTACGCTATGGTATTTATTCATAAATTCAATGCTGAAAAGTCCGATATTACCATTTTCAAGCTCAGGAGACATTATCATATCATAATATTCACGGTAATCAGGGTTGGCGGAAACTTCAAATCTATATGTTTCCCCTCCAAATCTAGCTTTTTTAAGAGCTCTGTTCAGGTCGTCTATTCTCTCATATGCGCTTTGTATATTTGATCTGAGTTTGTATAGGAAATCGCTTTTAAATTGCTCCATCGCATCATTTCGAGCTTGTTTGATTCTTTCTTGGTATTTTGGAAGCTCGTAATTGTTTATTTGATCGTAAGCCTTTTCAAATTCACTGTTGTCTAAAACATCTTTAATATTATATGAGGTTTGTTCAGAGGTGTTATAACTGCTTCTAAGCTCAGTGAGCTGTCGTTCCAAATCAATAATTCGTGAGGCAGTCTGCTTTACGGGAGAATCAAATTTTTCTGCTATAGCTGAAGCTGAGCCGCAGACTGCCAATTCATCTAGATACCTTGGCACACCGATATTTTGTACAAACTCCTCTGTGTAATTTTCCGAAATATGTTTTTCGGACTCCTTAATATCCAGTTCAAGCACTGGTATAGCTTTCTTTACCGCTTCGTCCCTTTCAAGCTCATATTCACGAATCATTTTCACAGTCTCCTCTTTTTGCTTGCGGAGTTTATCTATCTCATCCTTTTTGATCTTTATTTTTTGGTCGAAGTCCCAAAGCTTTGTCATATCAATTTTTTCCCACTTTTCGATAATTTCTGTGAGTCTCTTTTCTGCCTCTATTTTTTGAGAGTGATTCGCAAGTGCAGATGAAACTGTCATAGAAAGATAGCTTTCCGTAAGAAACCACTCATCTGTGACTGCCGGCTTAAGTTTTTCCGCTTTAGATATCAATTCATCAATCACCACCTGTTTATCCGTCTTGCGCTTAATTTTGTATTTTATTTGCTTTTCTATTGAATTCATGCCAATATAAGGTTCTTCGTAAGCATCACTATTAAGAGAGCGCACTGCAAAGCCATGATACAGCATACAGTCTGATGTAACAGATGTAGGGTAATCACGAAGCTTTTTTTCGTCGTAGCACATCATTACTCGTCCAAGCAGATAATTCACATATGCTTGAACATATTTATCGTTGCTTCTGACAATTCCGGCAAGACTTCCG
Source organism: uncultured Ruminiclostridium sp. (assembly GCA_947630175.1). GTDB lineage: Bacteria > Bacillota > Clostridia > Oscillospirales > Ruminococcaceae > Ruminiclostridium_E. The sequence continues at coordinate 139,175 of CANRGJ010000005.1, forward strand.
GCAAGTGGAATTTTTGCGGCCTGATATACTTTTTCAAGATCCAAAACGGCATATTCGTGTATATTCGTATTCAACCTTGCGTATTTATATATCTCATACGCATCCATAAAATATTCCGGCGGAACAATTATGTTCATTCTCTGAGTGTTAAGATAACCTTCTACTGCTTTATGCCACAGAGGATCTTTAATTTCCAACAAATCTGCAAGAAAACTTACAGGTATGTCTTTTCCGTATTTCTTTTTTAGACCGTAAGATATGGCAGTTTTAAGCTTTTCGGCTTTATATGGATATGGTTTTGTTCCTTTTTTCAAAATTCCTATTTGGCGTTCAAGATCCTCAAGCTCTGCTTTACAACTCCTGATTTTATTTTCAATGTCACGATATTGCGGCTCAATGGTAGTCCTTAATGTAATAAATTCATCTCTTAACTTTGAAAAGAAATCCAGCGATAGTGTGTCAAAATCTTTTTCAGATAAATTTTCGGCCTTATCAAGAATTCGTTTAACGTTTTCCGCATCTTCGACAGCATTAAGCTTAGATTTCCAGCGAATAACAGACGTCCTGAATTCATGAATAAAATTTTGTATGTTCTCTTTGTAAAGCGAAATTTTTTCAGAATACCTTTTCTTTTCAGCCTCCAGCATATTTCCGTTGCAGTCTGACCAATAACGGTTTTTTTCGTCCTTTAGTTCATCACACTCTTTTTCAGCTTGTGCGATTTTATCATTAAATTTGTAATATTCATTATTAGATTCTTCGATATCGGCATTGCATTTCTCAACCTTTTTGTTTTCTTGGTTCAGCTTTTCTTTTTGATAATTATATTTGCCATAATCTATTAGAAATTGTTGCTTAATATGTCTTGCACGGAACTTTTCAATTTTGTTGAATAGGTTGCAGATGTTTTTGAGTCTTTCTAACTTTGATTTAAACCGTTCGACATCTTCCTCTTGCTGCTTATAATAAAGAATGTTGTCTTGCATAGAAGTGATATCTATATCATCTTCAATATCGCAAATATTTTCAGTAATAAATTTTTCAATATCGTTTATTGGCTCAAATGAGATTGCCTTTTTCAGCATAAATTGAAATTTACGATCATGTATATTCAGTTTTTCGAGAATGATCTGGCGGTATGCTTCAACAGTGTCACGAGTTTCAAATCTATTGGTGTAATTTTTTTTGAAAAATTCCGAAGTCCTTTTTGTATTCATAGTTTTTCCATTTTCAATGAACCTGCAACTTGGTATCTTGTCTTTCAGCCAGAAAAACCTCTTTATTACATCTCCACCGTCAGAATAGCTGTCAAAAATCGCTCCGAGACAAAAGTATTCAGCTTTCATATCATCGTAGAATTCCGTTACAATAAACGTACTGAAATCTTTTCCTTCTCTTAGACTCTTGAGACCACTGTCCCTGTCTTCACCCATTGAGCCTATAAGATAGCTTTTAAGTGTTCTTTCGGATTTTTTGCTTGCAGCACGATTAAAGGCGTTGCTTCTTGTCTCTCCCAAAAGCACTACCTGAAATGCATCGATAATCGTTGACTTACCGGCGGAATTTTTTCCGGTAAGAAAGTTTATAGTATCAAAATCAATAAGCGTGTTTCTGAAAAAATGCCAATTAATAAGTAGCATCCTCGTCAGTTTCTTCATTTCTTTCCTCCATCGTTTCTGATTTCAAAATCTCGCACATCGAACGGAATTTATCGTTTGGAATTGCGATAAGTATCGACGGAAGTATAATAAATCTGTTTTCCAAATCATCATAGCCGTCGTCAAGCCGCCTGATGAGATTGTGATTTTCAAGTATTGTGAAAGATTCTTTTATATCTTTTTGGGGAGGTTTTTTCGAATATACGGAAATTTCGTTAACTATTTTCCCAAACAGTTCACCTACTGTCGTACAGACATCGTAAACTCCACTGGCCTGCGATCTTTGCTCTTCAAAAATAATTCTCATGGTTAAAAGCATTACAGTTGTCAGTTTATTAAGGGCGAGCTTATTATAGCCATCCACATTTTTTACATATATTATCCCATACTGGGAATCTTTATATATCCTCCAGCCGCATAGACCGAGATATTCCTCAAAGAGCTCTATCCGGTTTTCAATATATCTGTATTCTTTTGAAATTCTACGTTCGGCATTGTCTCTGAGCACAAAAGTTACCGAAAGAAGCATATTGCAAATTTTTGAAAATTCATCTTTTTCTCTATCAGTCATTTCGTCAAGCTTTTCAAGAAACACTATATTTCCTCCTGTATATCATTAGCGGAATTTTATAATTTCCGTTCTTTACAAAACCGTCCTGAAAATTTATATTAAATTTGCTGTCTTTATCGTCAGCATACACAACTGATAAAAGCGTCATAATATAATCGTTGTCATCACGAATTTCAATCTCATTTGTAGAAATTTCATTTTTACCTTCCAAAAGTGCTTCAACAAAAGCTGAAACATTTTTTCTGCTAAATTTACGGCTCATGATTTCATTAGCCATTTTTTGGGCATTTGCTTTAAATTCAGCTGTATCTGCCGACATTATCAGCTCTGAGGTCTTCTCTCTTTTGATAGGCCTTTTTCTTGAATAAAGGCTTTCGTCTGAAATAAATGATAGATCATAAATCTCAAAAGTATCACTGATAAGTTCGTATGTTCTATCTGAACTTTTATTATCAGAAAGCAAGTGCAGAATGGTTATAAGATTTCCCCTAACGGATTGGTCGGAATTGATTATGTAGTTTATTTTCTGAGCAGTAGATCTTGTGTATTGCGTGTTCTTTTTATCGACCTCTTTGATAAAGTCTTTTTCAATGCCATCATAAGTGTCGATAATATAATGGATTTTTTTCAATATGTCGTTCCTACATTTTTCAGGGTCGGTATTTTTAGAAACGGACATATATTTTACTATTTCATTTACCGTATTTTCTTCAATCAGCCATTTTTTCAGAATTATTTGAATTGGTATTTTGTATTTAGGAACTGAGTCTCTGATCTTTAACGGTTTAAGCACCCGTTCTACAATTTCTTTTTGGTATATATCATAGTGCGAATGTAAAACACTGTTTACATCAGCAGTGTCTATAAGCTGTTGGTTATAGTATGTGATGCTGTGATAAAGAGATTTAAGGCTTTCGACCAGTTTTTCTGTTCGGTCTGCTGAGTCATTGAGCGCAGTTATCATTTCATATGTATTTCGGGTTTCATCAGCATTTTTCAGGGAAGAATAAGTTGAATATACATATGCAAAATTTTCTGTATCTGAGGCATTCGCAATATCGCTCAACAGCTGTATTATTCTGTAACTAAATCCCGGCACAGTTACATATTCACGAAAATCGTTTTCGATTTCTACAAGTATCCATCCTGCGCTCTTTAATTTTCGTATAAGGAAGTGCGCTTTTCCAGAAAGGGATTGCTCATTTTCATATAGCTCGTCTTCTGAAAAGTCGGCGTAAAATATATCATACTCCAGCTTTGAAACTATCATAGAAACAAGCTCGTCCTTTGATATCCTAAGATGCTGTTTGAACGCATCAAGAAGGACAAAAAGAGTATTAACATAAAGTCCTTTGTTTTTTGAAGCAAGGATGGAAAACAGATTTTCAGGTAAAATATCATAAAGGTACATTCTAACACCTGCTTATACGCCTTATCTTTATCAAATGATTATTATGTGCAAAAAAGTCAAACTTTTTTAAAATTATTGTATCATTTATATACATAAAAGTCAACATGAATTTAAAACAGCCCTGAATAAGGAAAATTTTATCTTAACTCACCGTTTTCATGGGGTCGTTTTTAAAAAAAGGAATTTGTTTTATAATTTTTTGTAGTGCTTTTTTGAAAAATTAATACTGAAAAAGTTTAAACAGCGCATATGATCTATTTTAAACAAGAACCTGTATATTCTCTCAAATTCGGCAAATAATACAAGCACGAATAAATTGTGGAGTATCATGCTCCTATAAATACAGGAGGTTATAATGAAAGCAACAGGAATTGTAAGACGAATAGACGACTTGGGACGCGTAGTTATTCCCAAGGAAATAAGGCGCACCATGCATATCAGAGAGGGCGACCCTCTGGAGATATATACCAACGTAGACGGCGAAGTGATATTCAAGAAATATTCTCCCATAGGGGAAATTTCCTCCACCGCCGCACAGTATGCCGAGGTCTTATCAAAAATAGGCGGCTGTCCCGCAGCGATATGCGACCGCGATCATATAATAGCGGTTTCGGGAATGCAAAAGAAGGAAGTGCTTGAGCGCCGTGTTTCAAATTCCCTTGAGGACCTTATCGAACAGCGCAAAAGCCACGTTTACCGTTCCTACGAGGACGACAGGCTTATGCCTATCGAGGGCGTTGACAAGTACGCTATCGTGTGCGCTCCAATAATTTCTCAGGGCGATGTCAGCGGTGCGGTGATGATGCTTGACGGCGGCAACGCCGAATACGCCACCCCCGAACAGACCGCCCTCGTCCAAGCGGCGGCAATGTATTTTTCAAAGCAGATGGAAGAATAAATCAAAAAAATAACCCTGCATGATTTTTATGCAGGGTTATTTTTCTGCCTTGACACCCGCCCCCAAAAATGCTATACTTTTCCCAAACAAACAGGGAAGTACATAAATGAAATACAACAACATAACAAGCGGCAGATTTATCTCCCGCCCCAACCGCTTTATCGCCAACGTTGAAATAAACGGAAAAACCGAGATATGCCACGTCAAAAACACGGGACGCTGCAAAGAGCTTCTCACCCCTGACGCCGCCGTTTATCTTGAAATTTCCCACAACCCCGCCCGAAAGACAAAATTCGACCTTATCGCCGTGCAAAAGGGAGATTTGCTGATAAATATGGACAGTGCCGCACCCAACAAAGCCGCCGCCGAATACCTGAGAAAGCGCTTCAGCAGAAACGCATACATACAGCCCGAATACACCTATGGCTCCTCCCGCATAGATTTTTACGCTGAGAAGGACGGTGAAAAATGGCTCATAGAAGTCAAAGGCGTGACTTTGGAGGAACAGGGAAAAGCTCTTTTTCCCGACGCTCCCACCCTTCGCGGCGTAAAGCACATAAACGAACTTATAAACGCCGCCCGAAACGGTTACAAAGCCTGCCTGCTTTTTATTATCCAGATGAAAGGCGTAGCTTCCTTTTCACCCAACGACAACACCCACCCCGAATTCGGGCAGGCCCTGCGAAACGCCGCAAAGCAGGGCGTCCTGATAAAGGCGGTGGACTGCATAGTTACTCCCGACTCAATGACCGCCGACAGTGAAGTGGAAATAAAGCTGTAAAAAACAGACCCGTGAGCATTAAACTCACGGGTCTTTGTATCATTACATCTTAAAACTGTCCCTGATACTTTGGATTATCTTATCTCTTATAGCGTCAACGTCAATGTTATCCATTACCTCTTCCGCCACTTCGTCCGCAATATCGTCGGGGTCAAACTCGTCCTCAAGCTCCTCTTGAACACGTTCCATAACTGTCCTGCGTATGGAATCCGCGTTTGCTCCTCCGAAAAAGTCAAAATTGAATGTGTTCTGATCAGCTTTATTTTGCTGCGCCTCTTTCATATCGGGGAATGCGTCCTTCGACCACCGGGAATCTCTTGGAAATCCCTCGCTGAAAATTATGTTGTGCCTTTGCGGCAGCCCCTTGGGAGCAGGGTCCTCAGGCAGGTCTGCATAGCTTTCAGGCTCGTCTGCGTGCATAACGGTTGCATAAGCCGCCATTGCGATAAATCTCAGCTTTGTGTAGCATGCGTTGCCTGTATTGAAAGGTATCCTGTAAAGGTACCAGCCCTTATAATGCCTTTCGTACCTGATAAAATTGCGGTTGAGATTGTAGATAGACTGGTTTTCGTTATCCGCGTCAAAAACTATCTCCAGTCGGCAGGTCTCCTGATTTCTGTCATTCTCTCCGCCGTTGAGCCAGAACACGAATTCATAATCCGTATTCTTCTCCAGTGTAAGCTCCGCCGTTTCGATCTGCGACCAGTTCCAGTTCCAGTCGCCTATCATATAGGCTTCAGTCAGCTTTCCGAACGGGTCTGTGATAAAGGAACGGGTAGCCACAGTTTTGTCGCATTCCTTGCTGGGCTTCCATTCCCTTGCGTTGAAAAAAAGCGTTTTCGCCTTTTTTTCAACTGGATTTTCAGCCTGCTTTGTGGGCACTTCGGGAATGTCCTCCGCCTTTGTTTCAATGACTTCGCCTGTCTCAGCGGAAACGGTAACGGTTTCATTATTGTTGTCAGTGATATTGAAAAGTTTCATATTATCCTCCGTATCGGGCGGAGCTGAACTGTCCACAAGACGAATTTCGTACTCACTGACCTTCTCAGCCCGCCCTTTTTTGATTAGTCCTTTAGCTCTTTTAGGGTAGGTATTACCGAGAAAATTACCAAATTCGTCCTTCACAATTACGTTTTTTGCTATGGGTATCTTCCCCCTTGTGAAAATATTGAATTGTCGTACGCTGTTTTTTGTAATGGGTGTCGTCCCCTGTACAGAATTATTTTACCATACGGAGATTTTTTTGTCAACCGCATTTTCAGAAAAGCGGTAAGATGTTTTTTCCGAATAACTGCCCCTTATCACGATTGACAACGCCCCCTTTTTATGGTAAAATGCTTTATTGAGTGGAATAAACAGATAGATCAGACTTTATTGGGAGACAGATAAAATGTACGCTTTTCACGTTGTAACAGACAGACCTATGTACCTTGGACAAAAGATCATATTTGACGATTCGCACCATAGCGGAGTATATCAGAGAGTATACGATAAACTTAACGCTGTGAATGATATATATGACAATCCTGAGAAATATGATGAAACAAAGTTAGAACATCACACCTCGGTCGCTTTACGGGAATTGGCATTGGAAGAAGTTCGCAAAAAGAAATATCCTCAGTACCCGTCAAGAATGAGCTGCCTGTATGTGTCAAAAACCTTTGAGGAGGCAAAGAACTGGGGGAAATATTTTGCGGAGATAGGAAGGCCCACATACAGCATTGTAAAGCTTGAAATACAAGGCAATTGTTTTATCGGAGACGCTGCAAAGTGTTTTGACGGGCGGACGGATAAAGCGGAAAATCTGCGGCTCGCTGAGTTATATTGGGAAAACGGCTCTGACAAATCTGATGAAAAGCCCATTGAAGAAATGCTTGTAGATGGGATTATAACAGTAGTTGAAATACTGGAAGAAATCAACGCAAATTTGAACGGTTAAATTCTTTATAGAGTGGAATAAACAGATGAATCAGAATTTGTCTCCCACCGCCAAATTTAAGTTCTTATCAAAAAACCTAAATCTTTAAGAAAAGATAATTTCTGCAAAAGAACGACAGAAAGGCAGAAGCTATAAGAGAAATAAAATTTCAAAATATTGCAGGAATAATACTGATACCTGCAAAGGCAAATTCACAGGACGGGTGGTTCGCCTTTGACACAGGGGCAATGCAAACAGTGCTGAATAACAATTATTTCCCTGAGCTTACAGGCGAAAAAAGAGACGTCGCTGTATTTGACAGCGAAATGTCAGTTACGGGTGCTGCGGAAACGTATCTTCAGGAGCTTGTAATCGACGGCATTCCTGCGGACAACAGTCAGCCTGTACTTCTTATGGATATGTCGTATGTGGAAACAGAACTGCGGACGTTACAGCCTGATGTTTGTTTCCTCGGCTCCATTGGGACAGATATTTTCAAAAATGTTCCGATACTTTTGGACTATGAGCATTCGACTTTCACCATTGAGCCAAATATAAATACTGATGGCGCTGAAAGTATCCCCCTCTCGAATGAAGCGCTCCCTATAATTATTATTGAGCTTGGCGGCGAACCCCACAGATTTGTCCTTGACACAGGCGCAAATACCTGCATGCTGTCAAGCGAGCTTTCAGAAAAAATAACAGTTTCGCCCTCGCCTGATTCATCGAATATTGTTTTGATTCCCGAAGTCAAAGTGGGAACTCACCGTTACACAGATATAAGCGCTGTCTTCACCGATATTTCTCACATTCGCTGCCGTGTAGATGCGGACGGCGTTATCGGTTATCATATACTGTCTCCCCAGTTATCCCTTCTTGATTTTCAGAGATCTGTTCTGTATTTATTCTGAAAAGAATGACCCCGTCATTAAAATAAAAAAGAAAGAAGCTGACATTTTGAAAATATTTGACGCACACGTTCACATTTTCCCCGAAAAGATAGCCGCGAAAGCGTCTGTCAACATCGGAAAATTCTACGACCTTCATATGGACTTTGACGGCACGGTGGATTCCCTTATAAACCTTTATTCCAAAGTTGGCGTATCAAAGTGCCTTGTCCAGTCGGTCGCAACGACTCCCGCCCAGGTCCGGAGCATAAACAATTTCATCTCCAAAAGCGTTTGCGAACACCCTGATATGTTCGTGGGCTTTTGTTCTCTCCACCCCCTTATGAGCAGGGAAGAGATAAGAGATGAGATAGACAGGGCGATTTCCCTCGGCTTAAAGGGAATAAAGCTCCACCCCGACTTTCAGGATTTCAAAATAGACGACCGCAAAGCCTATGACATTTACGAGGCAGCCGAGGGCAGACTTCCTATTTTGTTTCACACAGGGGATTACCGCTACGACCGTTCCTCGCCAAAGCGCCTTGCCAACGCCCTGAAGGACTTTCCCAAGCTGATAGCCATAGCTGCTCATTTCGGCGCATGGAGCGAGTGGGCGGAGGGCAAGCACTACCTTGCGGACAACCCCAACGTTTACGTTGACACCAGCAGTTCTCTCTATGCTCTCTCCCCCGAAACTGCCCTTGATTATATCAAAGCCTTCACCCCAGACCGTGTGATGTTCGGCACGGATTATCCTATGTGGAGCGTCGTTGACGAGCTTAAACATATGGAGGCTATCGACCTTTCTGATGAGGACAGGGAAAAGGTGATGTACAACACCGCCTGCAAGCTGCTTGGCGTGGAGGACAATTAAATGGATATATTAGGTATAGCGCTTTACATTCTGAGCATCGCCTTCGCCGCTTTACACTGCTTTGCCGCCGTCAGTCAAATCAAAGCCGACAAAAAACCGTTTCCGGGAGCTTTGATGATAATAGGTTCGCTGATTTTAGCAGGCGCAGTGATTTACGGTATTGCAAAGCAGTCATTTGATTTTATTTTTGCATTGTTCGGCTGCGGGGCAATTTGTTTCGCTGCAGTTTTCAACGGCCTTAAAAGCGGAAGCTTTCATATTCAGCACCATATCGTCCGCATAGCGATCTCTGTAATATTGATAGCAGGCTATATCTTCCTTTGAGCATAGTGCAGATATTCTGAGAACAGCAAAACAAGCTTTTATAAGCGCCTGTTTCAAGGTGTTGAACTTTGATTGAATTTGATATTCAGACATAAAATTCCCCCGCCTTTTAAAAGACGGGGGATAATTTTATGCCAAAATATCTATTCCTCTTTGCTTATCGCCTCTGCAAATACCGCCAGAAGCTTTTCCGCATACGCTTTCTGGCGTTCTGACAGGGAACTCAGCATTGTGATTATATGTGAATTATCCGTATTTTCTTCGGTGCCGTTTACTATGAAATCCGTCGTCACATTCAGCGCTGCTGCGATCCTTCTCAGAGTAGGGATAGTCATAGACTTGCGCCCTTTTTCAATATCCGCCAGGAATTGCACTGAGATGTCAGCCAGCTCCGACAGCTTTTCTCTTGAGTAACCTCTGCGTTTCCTCAGTGCGTTTATTCTTTCTCCAACTTCCAGATTGGTTATATCCATAAAATCTCCCCCTTTTGTAATAGTATAACCAATTCTTTAGCAGTAAAAAATAATCAATAGTTATTGACAAACATAAACTATTGATGTATAATGTAAAAAATGGCGTCAGCCAAAAAATTTGAGAGGAGTATGTAAAATGAAGTTTAAAAGATTGCTGGCAGCGGGACTTGCTGCGGCAGTTGCGGCAGCTTATATGCCGCAGGCTGTGTTTGCCGAGGAACAGCCTCAAAGCGAAAAGCAGGTCGATTATTATGCGGGACTTACTTTCTACACTGATGTCTGGGCAGGAAGAAGTAACATCAGCAGCAGTGAAGCGCTTTGGTACAACAGCGAAACCAATGAATATGAGTCGGCATATGAAACCTGGGTTGTAAATGACGCTCACATAACAGGTGACGGCACATATACTGCGTCATTTGAAAAAAGCACGTTTGACAAGGACTCATCATACAGCGAAGAAGGGTGGGTGCAGTTATTTCTGCAGACCAGTATATCCATGTATGATTATAATGACCTTTCAATTACTGTCGATAGCTTGAAGATAGACGGCAAAGAAATAGAAAACGCTGAAAATGCTTATATTTTTGGCAACTCTGTTTATGCCGACGATATGTCTGACGGGTATCATGGAATAACGGAAGATATTCCCTATACATATCATCTCGGATTCTACAATGAATTTGATGTAGAAAGCGCGAGCGTTATTGACGCAACCGAAGATTTCGGTAATAAGGTAGAAGTTACGTTTACGGTAAGCGGCTTTTCGACGTCTGATTTCACGTTTGAGGAATTAGAGGACGGGACGTATGCCGTAACCGGTTATAATGGCACAGATACCAATATTGTTTTCCCAAGTGAATATAGAGGCAAAAAGGTCACTAAGATAGGCGGCAACGCATCATATGAAAATTGTCTTTCCGTTGTTATTCCGGACGGCATTACGACAATAGGCAGCTATGCTTTTTCCGGTAGCAGAGTTCAATCGGTGGAAATGCCTGACAGTGTTGTAAAAATCGAAGAAGGCGCATTTGAAAGGTGTTTTGACCTTAAAGATATAACAATTCCCGACAGTATTACAACAATAGAACGCAGTGTATTTTCTGAATGTCATTCTCTTGCTTCGCTTGAAATTCCAAGCAGCGTTACTTCAATAGGAGAGTCAGCTTTCAGAAACTGCGGATTTGAAGATATAACAATTCCTGACAGTGTAAAGACCATAGGACAAGAAGCATTTTGGATGTGCAATTCAGCTGAATCGGTATCAATATCTAAAAGTGTTGCAGAGATAGGATATGGCGCATTTAAAAGCTGTTCCTCATTAACAAGGATAGATGTTGATGAAGAAAATGCTGATTATATGGATATAGACGGAATTTTGTGTACCAAAGACGGCAAAACACTGTTGCAGTTCCCGGCGGGGCTTGATATTTCCTCTTATGAAGTACCGACAGGAATTACAACCATAGCTACATACGCTTTTTCAGATTGTAAATTTGTTAAAACCATTACACTTCCGGAAGGACTTACAACAATAGAAAAATCTGCATTTGACAGTCAATATGTTGAGAATATAAATATTCCCAACAGCGTTACCACAATACAAAGCGGTGCATTTCAATATTGCAATTCGTTAAAATCCATAGTAATCCCGGAAGGCATTACGTCGATAGGAGACGGTATGTTCCTCTTTTGCCATAGTCTTGAATCGGTAAGCGTTCCCGATAGTGTTACGTCGATAGGATTTGGCGCCTTCCAGTATTGCACATCACTGACATCGCTAACTATACCTAAAAGTGTCACTAAAATAGATGAGAAAGTATTTTTAGGCTGCTCCCCCGACCTCACGATCTACGGTTATAAAGGCACGGTTGCCGAAACCTATGCCAATGACAACGAGATAACCTTTGTTGCCCTTGATAAAGAAGATGAGGTCACCGACTCTTCTGTATCCACCAACCCCGCTGAAATTACAACAGACACAAACGCCGAAAACGGCAATACACCGAATAGCGATACAAACAATGACAAAAACGAGCCCACAGGCGTTGTTCTTGCTTTGCTTCCTGCCGCATTTGCCGCTGTGGGCATGATCCTTTCAAAAAAACGCAAGTAATTCAAAAATAACTGAAACAAGGACTTTCGGATATCCGAAAGTCCTTGCTTTTATAGTTTGCTGAAAAAACTTACTTATTAGCTTCCTCGACCGCCACCGCACAAGCCACAGTCGCGCCAACCATCGGGTTATTGCCCATTCCTATAAGTCCCATCATCTCAACGTGAGCAGGAACTGAGGAAGAACCTGCGAACTGAGCGTCGCCGTGCATACGGCCCATAGAGTCGGTCAGACCGTAGGAAGCAGGACCTGCCGCAACGTTATCGGGGTGCAGTGTGCGTCCCGTGCCGCCGCCTGATGCAACGGAGAAATACTTCTTTCCGTTTTCGATAGCCCACTTCTTGTAAGTACCTGCTACAAGGTGCTGGAAACGAGTGGGGTTAGTGGAGTTACCTGTAATGGAGACCTCGACGCCCTCTTTTCTCATTATAGCAACGCCTTCTGTAACGTCGTTTGCGCCGTAGCAGCGAACCTTAGCCTTGTCTCCGTCGGAGAAAGCAACTTCACGAACTATCTTTAGCTCGTCGTTGGGAATGTCATAGTCAGTCTCAACATAAGTAAAGCCGTTGATACGGGAGATTATGTAAGCAGCGTCCTTGCCAAGACCGTTGAGTATAACTCTCAGAGGGTTCTTTCTTGCCTTGTTTGCAGTCCTTGCAATACCGATAGCGCCTTCAGCAGCGGCAAAGGATTCGTGACCTGCCAGGAAGCAGAAGCACTGAGTGTCCTCCTCCAGCAGCATTTTGCCCAGATTGCCGTGACCTAAGCCGACCTTTCTGTTCTCAGCAACAGAGCCGGGAACGCAGAACGCCTGCAAGCCCTCGCCGATAGCGGCGGCAGCGTCGGAAGCCTTCTTTATCCCTCTCTTGAGGGCAATAGCGGTACCAAGAGTGTAAGCCCATACTGCATTTTCAAAAGCAATAGGCTGAACGCCCTTAACTATCTCTTCAACGTTTATTCCCTTGGAAAGGCAAAGATCTCTTGCTTCTTCGATTTCCTTCATACCAAGAGTTTCAAGGCACGCATTGATTTTATTCATGCGTCTTTCCTGTCCTTCAAATTTAGCCATGATCTGTTCTCCTTTCCCTTATTCTTCGCGAGGATCGATCTTCTTGACCGCCTCGTCGTATCTGCCGTACTGACCGCAGTTTGCCTTGTATGCTTCATCGGGAGTCTTGCCGTGACGGATATCCTCCAGCATCTTTCCAACCTTTACAAACTGATAGCCGATAACTTCGCCGTTTTCGTCAAGACCCAGAGAGGTTATGTAGCCCTCTGCCATTTCCATATAACGAACGCCCTTCGCCTTTGTGGAGAAGATAGTGCCTACCTGAGAACGCAGACCCTTGCCCAGGTCCTCAAGTCCTGCGCCTATGGGCAGACCGTTTTCGGAGAATGCTGTCTGTGTACGGCCGTAAACTATCTGCAAAAACAGCTCTCTCATGGCAACGTTGATAGCGTCGCACACAAGGTCAGTGTTCAGCGCCTCCAGAATGGTCTTTCCGGGAAGAACTTCAGCCGCCATAGCAGCGGAATGTGTCATACCCGAGCAGCCGATAGTCTCTACCAGCGCCTCTTCGATAATACCGTCCTTAACGTTCAGCGTCAGCTTGCAGGTGCCCTGCTGAGGAGCGCACCAGCCTATACCGTGTGTAAGACCGCTGATATCGCTGATCTGATAAGCCTTTACCCATTTTCCTTCTTCGGGAATGGGAGCAGGACCGTGCTTAGGACCTTTTGTGACAACGCACATTTGTTCTACTTCGTGTGAATAACTGCAACTCATGCTCTTAAAAGCTCCTTTCGGATTTTATTGGAATGTCCTTTAAATATTATAGCAAAACCCGCCGCCGATTTCAAGAGATTTTGTAAAAAATTTCATTTGCGTTTGACAAGTACATTTACATATGGTATAATAAATTAAATAAGAAAAGGAGGTAATTTATATGAAGATCAAAAAAATGTATGTAGCCGCTGCTGCTGCCGTTTTTTCTATGGGTATAGTTCTTTCTGCCGTAGCTGTAAATGCAAATACAGACAATGGCGGAAAACCCGCATACACATTACCTGATTATGGTGATGCAATTATTGTTGAACCTAATACAACTACTGATACAGTCAGCGAGCCGATTGTATTTGAAAATGCCGATTACGGTATTTGTGAACAGACAACAATAGAAAATATATCTCCTGAGGATTTGGCTGCACCTGCAAATGTTTCCTCACAAGTAACTAAAACGCTTTCAAGCGGCACTAAGTATGAAACACAATTTAACCTTTCCGGTTCGTTGGGGGTGCCTGACCATAACAGGGTAAGATTTACGATAAAAACAACAGGCAGCTATACGATTAATTTATGGCAAGTCAATGGCAATAATATTATCGTGGACGGTGAAAGACATACAGACAATTATAGCTTTACGCTTCTCGGATATGCAGATGATACATATAAATTTTCAATAGTAAATCCCGGCGCTAAAGACTTGACATTTACACTTATAATCACATCATACTATCAAGAATAAGCATTGAAACACATTAAATTATGATAAGGCTCTGATTTATACAGAGCCTTTATGTTTTTTATTTTAAAAAATTTATTTAAATTAAAAATTTTTCTTGCATTTAAAGCTTAAATATGGTATTATTAAAAAGTTAAAAATTATTATGCCGCAAATTATAAACACCCGATGAAAGGAATGATGAAAAATGAACGCTTTTTCATACAGAATATCAGGCGTACAGCCCTCTGCTATAAGGGAAATACTGAAATTTACCTCCGACCCAGAGGTGATAAGCTTTGCTGCGGGCAATCCTGCTCCCGAAGCGTTTCCCGTTGAAACGATACGCAGGATAAGCGACGATATTCTCAGAGAGGAGCCTATAAGCGCCCTCCAGTATTCCATCACAGAGGGTTATCCCAAGCTCCGCCAGTGGCTAAAGGACGATATGACGAAAAAGGAAATGTTCAACGAGCAGGACGACGAGCTTATAATCACCAGCGGCGCACAGCAGGCTATCGAGACCTGCGCCAAGATATTCTGTAACGAGGGCGAGACCATAATCTGCGAGGAACCTTCGTTCATCGGTTCTCTCAACGCTTTCAGAACCTATAACGCAAAGCTGGTAGGCGTTGAAATGGACGACGAGGGAATGATACCCGAAAAGCTGGAGCAGGCTTTAAAAGCCAATCCCCGCACCGCCTTCATCTACGTTATCCCCAATTTCCAGAACCCCACTGGAAAGACCACCTCTCTTGAACGCCGCAAAATAATACTTGACCTTGCCTATAAATATAATGTTCTTATCCTTGAGGACAATCCCTACGGCGACCTTCGCTTTGCGGGAATTGACGTTCCGTCAATAAAATCTATGGACAAAAAGGGACACGTTATTTACGCGGGAACATTTTCCAAGATACTTTCTCCGGGACTGAGAGTAGGCTATATGATAGCCACCAAGATGATGATAAGCAAAGCCACAGTCGCCCTGCAAACCTCAACCGTACACACCAACATCTGGGCGCAGATGGTAGCTTACCGCTTCGTCACCGAAGTCGACCTTGAGGAGCATTTCCAAAAGCTCCGTGAAATATACAAGAACAAATGCAGTCTTATGCTCAACAGCCTGAAATTTGCTATGCCTCGTTCAATAGATTTCACCGAGCCCGAGGGCGGACTTTTCATCTGGGGAACTCTCCCCTGCGGCGATATGAACGCCTTCTGCAAAGCCGCAGTTGAAAACAAGGTAGCAGTCGTACCCGGCAACGCTTTCTCAGTAGACGAAAGAAAGCCCAGCCTCAGCTTCCGCCTTAACTTCTCGACCCCCACCGATGAGCAGATAGAGCAAGGCGTAGAAATCCTTGCAAAAGTGGCAAAAACAATGTATTAAAATCCGTTTTTCCGCAGGAAAAACACCACAACTGTGTACTTTTCACTGTACACTCTACACTGACAATGCGGTGCCGTTACCCGCATTAACATAAATCGAAAGGACAAAATCAATGGAAGAAATCAGCAAAAAGCGTATATTCAGCGGCATACAGCCCACCAACACCCCCCATCTGGGCAATTATCTGGGAGCTTTGCGCAACTGGAAGAATATGCAGGAGGATTACGACTGCATTTACAGCATAGTAGACCTGCATTCTATCACCGTAAGGCAGGAGCCTGCCAAACTGCGCCGTCAGATAGCCGAAAGCTACGCTCTTTTGCTTGCGATAGGCATAGACCCTGAGAGATCCGTTGTATTTGTTCAGGGACACAATCCTGCTCACGCACAATTGAGTTGGATACTGTCCTGCTTTACACAATTCGGCGAGCTCAGCCGTATGACCCAGTTTAAGGACAAATCCCAGAAGCACCCCGAGAATATAAATGCGGGACTGTTCACCTACCCCGTTCTTATGGCGGCGGACATTCTGCTTTATCAGGCGGACGTTGTCCCCGTGGGAATTGACCAGAAACAGCACGTTGAGCTTGCCAGAAACATCGCCCAGCGCTTCAACAACCTCTACGGAGATACCTTCACCGTACCCGAGCCCTATATTGTAAAGGCGGTGCAGAAAATAATGTCCCTTTCCGACCCCACCAAGAAGATGTCCAAGTCGGACGAAAACCCCAACTCTGTGGTGAGCCTGCTGGACGACCGTGATACCGTCCTTCGCAAGTTCAAGAGAGCAGTCACCGACAGCGGCTCCGAGGTAAAGGCGGAAGAGGGAAAAGACGGCATTGTAAATCTTATGTCTATTTACAGCGCCGTTACAAACAAGACATTTGACGAGATAGAAAACGAATTTAAAGGAAAAGGCTACGGAGATTTCAAGACCGCCGTGGGAGAGGCGGTAGCAGATATGTTGACCCCTGTTCAGAATGAGTTTAACCGCATAATTGCCGACAAGACCTATCTTGAAGGCTGTATGAAGGACGGTGCGGAAAAAGCATACAAGCTTTCCCGCCGCACTCTGCAAAAGGTCAATAAAAAGCTGGGCTTTATCAATCTTTGATAAAGCGCATTTCTGCTGAACATCTTCGGGCATAGCCGCCGATTCCTGCGGCTGTGCCTTTTTGCGTTTCTTTGCAGGAAGAAAGGAATATACAGACAGAAAATGAAATATTTTGACACTCTGACGCAGGGAGCTGAGCAGGCTCTGACCGACCGAGGAGTCGGCCTTGACTCTCTCCTCTACTGCATCAAATGCGATATGGACTACGAGGGAATGTATTACGACACCTACGTGGTCTTTGACAGCGAAAAGCTTTACATATTAAGCGGCTACGACAGACAGATACGGGAGAAGAAAAAGATACGCTATGAGTTTGACTTCCGTGATTATAAGGAGTACAGCCTTTCCGATATTTACGAGCTGTACGTCGACCGCTACCGCCACACCTGCCGCCTTATGGGAAAGCAAAAGGGCTGTGACAGCAGCGACAGCGACAAACACGTCTGCATAAGCCGCTTTTCATCAGGCTTTTCCGAGAAAGCGGAGCAGTTTTGTCACCGCTACAACCTGACGGTAAAGAAAGAGGCAATAGACGACAGTATGCTGGACGAGCGCAGTCCTTTCTGCCCCAAATGCCACCGCCGCTATCCCGACCCCAACCGCAAATACTGCCCCTATTGCGTAAAGCGCTCGTCGCTTTTCAGGCGCCTTATGGAAATGTTCGGGGACTTCAAGCTCCAGACTGCCTCAATTCTTATAATGATGATACTTTCAGCGGCTCTGGGAATAATCTCCCCCTACTTCGGCACTGCCTTCCTGTACGACCGTGTGCTTGACGCGGCAGGCGATTTTTACGGGCAGATACTCTTTGCAGTTTTGATGATGGCGGGATTTCGCCTTATGTCAGGGCTTTTCAGCACACTTTACGGCGTTGTGTTCAGCACCGCCGTATCAAAGGTAATGCACAAAATAAGGGTAAAGGTCTTTGCCGCTATGGAAAAGCTGTCCCTGTCCTTTTTCACGTCAAAGCAGACAGGCTCCCTTATGACCCGTGTAGACCGTGACGCCAACGACGTTTACGACTTTTTCTGCTTCATCGTCCCCCAGGGCGTCACCAACATAATCAAAATGGCGTCAATGGTAGTTCTGATGTACCTGCTGTCCCCCTTGCTTGCCACCTGCATACTCATAATGATGATTATGGTATTTGTCAGCGAGATATTTTTTGCCAAAGGACAGCGCCGCCACTGGCGAGCCACCAACCTTGCCGTCCGCCGTATGCAGTCCAACCTGAACGACGCCATAAACGGACACAGAGTTGTGAAGGCCTTTGCCCGTGAGGAGCAGGAAAAATCCCGCTTCGGAAAGAGCCTTGACCGTGTGTATGAGGCGGATATGGCAAGAAGTGTCCGCTATGTCAAGTTTGACAGCTCACAGTGGGTTATATACAGCGTGGGCAGAGCTTTGCTTATCGTTCTGGGATTTTACCTTGTTATAAAAGGCTCCATAGGCATAGGCGAGCTTATGCTTATGATAAGCTATTTCGGAATGTTATGGGACCCTGTTTATTTCTTCGTATATGCGGGCAACGACTGGTCACGGTGCATAGATGCCGCCTCCCGTATCTTTGAGATAATCGACAGCAACCCCACCGTAAAGCCCCCTGTAACTCCCGCAGAAGTACCCTCCGAGGGACTTCAGGGCGACATCGTGCTGAAAAACGTCAGCTTTGAATACGAAGCGGGCGTTCCAGTCCTGAAAGACGTAAGTATGAACATAGAGCAGGGCAAATTCTACGGCGTCGTAGGAAAAACGGGAGCAGGAAAATCCACCCTGATAAACCTTATCTCAAGGCTTTATGACCCCACCAACGGCGAAATAAGGATAGACGGTATCCCCATAAAGGACATCGCCTTTGAGGACCTGCGCCGCAGTATCGGTATAGTTTCACAGGAAACATACCTCTTTATGGGAAGTATTGCGGACAATATACGCTACGCCCGCCCCGACGCCACCATAGAGGAAGTAGTTGAAGCGGCAAAGAACGCCAACGCTCACGACTTTATCTTAAAGCTCCCCGACGGCTACGACACTATGATAGGCAGCGGCGGAGTAAGTCTTTCAGGCGGCGAAAAGCAGCGTATCTCAATAGCACGAGCCCTGATACAAAAGCCCAATATCCTTATCCTTGACGAAGCCACCGCCTCAATGGACACCCGCACCGAGCGAAAGATACAAAACGCCATTGACAATCTTAAAAAGGGAAGGACCATAATCGCAATAGCCCACCGTCTTTCCACTTTAAGAGATGCGGATATGCTCTGCGTTATCGAACACGGCGAGGTAAAGGAAACAGGCACTCACGACCAGCTTATAAGAGCAAAGGGAAAATATTTCGAGCTGTATAAGCTGCAAGCCGAGGCTCTTAAGACCATCGGCGTTGAGTAAAAGCAAGAAAGGACAATATATGAACGAATACAAACAAACCGATTTTCAGATAGACAGCCTGCGTATCCTTGATGTGAACGAGCTTCACTTTACAAGGCTGGACAGCGGCTATCTTGATCTTGAATACAAAGGGAACAGATATGAGCAGGTGAGCCTCACCCGCCTTCAGCCCTTTTACTATCTTGATACCTACATCAGCGTTTCCTTCAAGAACGACGAGGACGAGTGGATAGAGATAGGCGTTATCCGTGACATAAACGATATGTCAAAGGAACAGCGCGACCTGTGCGCCGAATATCTTCAGTTCCGCTATTATGTTCCGCTGATAACCAAGGTCCACTCCATTCGTGACAACCGTATGGGTTATCTTTTCATTGATGCGGAGACCACGGCAGGAAGAAAGCGTATCGCCGTGAACGACTGGTGGACGAATTTCCGTGTGAATAATAGCGGAATGTTGACCGTCACTGATTCCGACGGAAACAAATACTACATACCCCACCCCGAGGAAATGGACAGAAAAAGCTACCGAAAGTTAGAGCTGTTTATGTGACGTTCCTCCTTTGAAAGGAATTTATATGAATTTAAAAACACCGTTACCCAAGGGCATACCCGAATGTATATTCAGTCTGCCCTTCGACATAGCGGAAAACGGCGAGAAGACCGCAGGCTTTCTCACCGCCGACCGTGAACAAATACATATTTACGACAGCGACGGCAGGGAGCTGAGCAGCTTTTCCCTTGACAGCTTTTCCGCTTTCGAGGCAACAAGGCAGATAGGCTGTTCAATGCTTCGCGGAAAGCGCAAAAGCGATGATAAGTGGCAGTTTTTCTGCTCCTTTACACAGACCCATTATATCCGCTACGCCGAGCTTGCCAAGATACTGGATTATTACGCCAACACAGGCGTATTTGTGGATCACTCCGACGAGGAAGAGCCTGTCTGCCCCAAATGCGGACTGAGCCTTGACGGCTCCTCCACCTGCCCCTACTGCGCTAAAAAGGGAAGCACCGTAAAACGCCTGATGAAACGCCTTGCCCCTTTCAAAAAGCCTTTCATCATCAGCATACTGCTCACCGCCTTTTCCTACGCCTGCGACCTTGTTGCACCTACCTTACAGCGCTACCTCATTGACGACGTGGTGCAGGTGGAGCAACCTGATATGAACCTGTTCCTCATCATAGCGGGAACTATCATTTGTCTCGCCCTTATCGGAACAGCCATAGACTTCATCACCCGCCGCATAAACATCAACATAACCATCGGCTTTATCCGTGACCTGCGCCGCGACCTGTTCGACAAGACTCAGGAGCTTTCCATGCGCTCCATCTCCCGCCGCACCGCAGGTGAGATAATCCGCCGTGTAAGCGAGGATTCACGCACAGTACAGCAATTTGTCACCGACAACGGCAAGGAGATGATACTCCACACCATCTCTCTTGTTGCTTTGGTGATAATAATGTTCGTCAGCAACTGGAAGCTGGCTCTGCTGGTAATTCTGCCTTTGCCCATAGCTGCTTGGCTTGCAAGCAAGGTAATGCGTATCCTTGACGACCGCAACAGCCGCTGGTGGAGAAAGACCGTGGCTTCCTCCCGCTATCTCCACGATATGCTTTCGGGAATAAGAGTTGTGAAAAGCTACGGCAGTGAGGAGCGTGAGACTGCCCGCTACACCGAAATATCAAAAGAGGTGTCAAAAGCCCAGAAAAACATCGACTGTATCTGGTACATATTAAGTCCTCTCCTGCGATATGTCATAGCGATAGGCGAATTTCTTATGCTTTACTTCGGCGCCTCCGCCGTTATGGATTTTGAGATAACCTTAGGTGAATTTGTTCAGTTCACCACCTACGTTTCTATGCTTTACGGACCTTTGGAATGGCTCACAAATCTTCCCAGAGTGTTGTCGCAGGCAATGGTCGCCGCAGGCAAAGCCTTTGAGATACTGGACGAGCGCATAGAGCTGAAAGACGCCGAGATACCCGCCGACAAACCAATCGACGGCAACATCACCTTTGAACACGTTTCCTTCGGCTATACCGCCTATAATCCTGTTTTAAAGGACATCTCCCTTGAGATAAAGCCGGGCGAGATGATAGGCATAGTGGGACACTCAGGTGTCGGAAAATCCACAATGATAAACCTGATAATGCGCCTTTACGACCCCACAAGCGGCAGTATAAAGATAGACGGTACAGACCTGCGTGATATGACCTCAAAGGGACTTCACGACCAGATGGGCGTAGTTTTGCAGGAGACCTTCCTGTTTAACGGCACAGTTTTGGAAAACATCGCCTACTCCAAGCCCGACGCCACCTTTGAGGAAATAATACAAGCCGCCAAGACCGCCGACTGTCACGACTTCATCACCCGCCTGCCCGACGGCTACAACACTTATGTTGGAGAAAAAGGCTACAACCTCTCAGGCGGCGAGCGCCAGCGCGTAGCTATCGCAAGAGCTATACTCCGCGACCCTAAGATACTCATTCTTGACGAAGCCACCGCCAGCCTTGACACCCAGACGGAAAAGCAGATACAAACTGCCCTTGACCGCCTTATAAAGGGAAGAACGACGATAGCCATAGCTCACCGCCTTTCCACCCTCAGCAACGCCGACCGCCTTATCGTCCTCGATAAGGGAAAGCTGGTGGAAATGGGCAGTCACACTGAGCTTATGAAAAAACACGGCGTATATTATCAGCTTGTAATGGCACAGCGCACCACTGCCGCCATAAAAAAGCAGACCGTGACCGCATAAAAATATCCCCTCACAGCTTTCCACTGAGAGGGGATATTATTTTTTACAGCGACTCCTGCAATTCTATCTGCCTGTAAGTCTCGTAATATATCTTTTTCCTTTGCTTCTCAATTTCGCTTTTCAGCTTCTGATAAAACTCCTTGTCCTCAAGCAGCCGCGCAACGTACGGGGAATATCTTGTGCCCTGCCACCGCATTATTTCGTCCGCCAGAGTTTCAAAGCTCTTTGTTGCGGCATAGCTCCTGCCGATATTATCCGTGCCTGCGTCCAGCGAATCCGCTACCGAGATAATGTCCACTATCTTTTTCACCCTGCCGGGAACTTCGCCTGCGTCTGAGGGATAACCGCCCTTTCCGTCATAGTTGAGGTGATGATACAGCGCCGCCGCCTGAAGATCAGGGACCTCCTCAAAGCTGCTGAGCATACAGCTTCCCAGATACGGGTGATATTTTATCATAGCGAACTCTTCATCAAAAAGCCGCCTGTTATAGTTGCTGATGTGCTTTAATATCATACTTTTTCCTATGTCGTGATACAGCCCGCACAGCTTTGCCGTTTCCAGTATCTCGTCCTTTCTCTCTAAAAGCTCCTCCACGCTCTGAGTGCCGAATGTCCCCACAAGAGCGTCGGGATCCACCTCAAACATACGCCTGCAAAGCGTTTCCGTCAGCCAGGACACCATTCTTGAATGGATATGTGTGGGCGGGTGACAGGCGAGGATATAGTTCATCATATCATTGTGATTTGTTCTGTTTTTGGAGTGCTGCCAGGCGATAGTCTGCACCTCGTTGCTAAGCTGTGTGATATATTCGTTATACGGCATTCTCATCAGATATTCAAACGCCTGCTCCATCATCTTGTTGATGATCATTTCATAAAACTGCTTTTCCTCTGCGTCAAAATATTTTGACGCATAAAATTCCACATACATAGGTATTCTCAGATTATCGAATATCCCCTCGGAAGAAAAATCCTCCCTGTCCCTTTTCTTGTAAATGCTTATCCAGTGGTTTATCATTTTATTGACGGATAAAAGTCCGTTGTGAAACCTTGCGGCGTCGTAAAGATAAATTATTTTGCTCCTTCCTCCCAAAACATTGGGTGAGGGATTTGTGCTGTTGTAAAGATATTCCGCCGATTCCAGCATATCCTTTGCGATCCTTTCGTCATAATGCGTTCTGAGATCGCCCATAAATACCGTCCTGTCGGCGTGCATGGAATAAGCGAACCTGTCCCACGGTTGTTCGGGATTTTCCGATCTTCTTTTAGGAGAATTGATGATCTCCATAGTCTTGTTAAAAAGCGCCGTGTATTCTTTATATCTGTCCTGTGTACTGCGGATATTTCCTTTTTCGTCGGTAAGCTGCATATCCAGCTTCATATTCCCCAGGCTTCTTATGATATAACCTCTTGTTTTCGGATTTTTTATCTCATCATATCTGGGCAGATATGACGCCGCCTGAGAGAAATAGCTTTTTATCGTCCCCGCATATACGGAGATACCCAGATCAGCCTCCTTAAGATTTACATAATGCAGACACAGCCCCATAAAATAAAGCTCCTGTATCAGCAGATCCGTGTCGTTATGTATAACGGCGTATTCTCTCAGCAGCCTGTGAATGTAGTATGCAAGACACACGTCCGACTGCTGACTGAGGTTCAGCAGCTTCTGGGACAGCTCTTCAAGCTCCTTCGCCTTTTCCTCCGACAGCTCCTCCGCTTTTTCGTTCAGAATTTTCTCACTAATGAGCCTGTCATTGTCATTATGCAGTTTAAACAGCGTTTCGGAGTTTTTTCTTATGGCGTCAACAGCCTCGTCCTGGTTCATATAAAGGTCAATGTGAAACCTCATATGCTTTCCCACAAGGTGAAGATTTTCCATATACTGTTCAAAATCCTTGTTCAAGCCTGTCCCTCCCGATGATATATGTAGACATAATAACATTGTATCATAAATTTTCCGATTTTACAATACACGATTTTCCCAAATCAAAATTTTCCTTAAAATAACAATACCTATTGCAAAACACACCGAAAAAGTATATAATAGATATGTATATATGCCCGAAAAAATATTTTTGGTTTTGTAAATTATGGTAAAAAATATATTAAAAAGCGTTTATGAATATATAAAGCGGCTTGACAAGGTGCTTATCCTGCTTTGTCTGATAGCCAGCGGCTTCGGCATACTCCTTTTGTACAGTATGTACGCCAACGACTTTGCTGGAGTTACCGAAAACTACTATCAGACGCAGCTTATCGCCCTTTGTATCGGCGTAGCGGCAATGCTTATTGTCGCGGCGATAGATTACAAATTCATCTCAAAGATATGGTTTATCTACACCCCTGTCGCTTTGCTGCTTACCTTTCTGCTGTTCACAAGCCTTGGAGAGGGCGTCAGCGGCGCCGACGATATCGGCTGGCTGCGAATAGGCTCCTTCACCATTCAGCCCTCAGAGCTTTTGAAAATAGCGTTCATAATGACCTTTGCCACTCACCTGAACAAGGTGGGAAAAAATATGAACCGCATTCCCCATTTCCTACTGCTTTGTCTGCACGGCTTTTTCCCCGTCGCGCTTATCTCGAAGCAGGGCGACGACGGCACCGCGCTGGTATTTCTCTTTATATTCGTCGTTATGATGATAGCTGCGGGACTTGCCGTCCGTTACATCATAGCGGGCTGTATCGCCGTTCCCGCCGCTGTATACGTTGCGTGGAACTATCTTATGCAGCCTCACCACAAGGCTCGTTTCCTCGTTCTCTTTGACCCCGTAATGCAGGAGGAGGAGATAAACGGTATATGGTATCAGCAGTATTGGGGCAGGATAGCGCTGGGCAGCGGAAAAATGACAGGCGTGGGACTTTTCGGCGGGGATTACGTCTACACCTCCCTTATAAGAAACGATTTCATCTTTGCTTATATCGGGAACGCCCTCGGCTTCGTGGGCTGTCTTGCCACTGTCATACTTCTTATGCTGATCTGTATGAAAGTATATCTCAACAGCACTCAGGCAAAGGATAAGCTGGCAAGGCTCATCTGCGTGGGCGTGTTTTCCATGATACTCATTCACTCTATCTTCAATATCGGAATGGTGCTTGCGGTTTTCCCCGTTATCGGCGTTCCTCTCCCCTTTATCAGCGCAGGGGGGACCTCGGTTGTTTCACTTTACGTCGCTATGGGACTTGTGCTGAGCGTTTACGGACACCGTGAGCGAAAATACCATATGTTCTACACCGAAAAGGACTGATACAGTAAAAAATTGCTTAATGCAACCAAACATAAAAAACGAAAGGACATACCAAAATGACAAAAACTGCAACCTTAGCGGAGCTTTACGGTGAGCGCGAGCTTGACGTCCAGCGCAAGCGCTATCTTAAAGCAATAGACAGCTATAAGGAGTATTTCGGCGGCATAGGGGACGGCTACCGCCTGTTTTCTGCTCCCGGAAGAACAGAGGTGGGAGGGAACCACACCGACCATAACAGGGGAAAGGTGCTTGCGGCAAGCGTAAACCTTGACGTTATAGCAGTAGTAGAGCCTATCGACTTTCCCAAGATCGCTCTGAAAAGCGAAGGTTATGAAGAAAGCATAATCGAGATAGACGACCTTGAAGTAAAGGAATACGAAAAGAACACCGCCGACGCCCTCATAAGAGGCGTTGCGGCAGGCTTTAAGAAAAACGGCTATAATATCGGCGGATTTAAGGCATACACCAACACAGATGTGTTGAAAGGGAGTGGGCTCAGTTCCTCCGCCGCTTTTGAAGTCCTTGTGGGAAATATCCTCAACTCCCTTTACAACAACGGCGTTGTAAACCCTATAAAAATAGCCCAGATAGCGCAGTATGCCGAAAACGAATATTTCGGCAAGCCCAGCGGACTTATGGATCAAATGGCGTCCTCCGTCGGCGGCTTTGTAGCAATTGATTTCAAGGACATAGAAAGTCCCCTTATCGAAAAGATAGACGCTGATTTCAACAGCTTCGGACACGCTCTTTGCATAGTTGACACCAAGGGTAGCCACGCCGACCTTACCCCCGACTATGCGGCAATTCCCGGTGAGATGAAAGCGATAGCTTCTCATTTCTCAGTGGAATATCTCCGCCAGCTTTGCCGCGAGGACATAATGCTGAACATAAATATGCTCCGTGAGGAATACGGCGACAGAGCCGTTCTTCGAGCTTTGCACTTCTTTGATGAAAACGACCGCGTGGACAAGCTGAGCCATGCCCTCAAATCAGGAGATTTCCCCGCCTTCCTCGACTCAATAAGAGAAAGCGGCAACAGCTCCTACAAATATCTTCAAAACGTATTTTCCGTCAACGACATAAAAAATCAAGGTCTCGGCATAGGTCTTAACGCCGCAGAACACGTCCTCAACCGTATGGGAGCCTGCCGTGTACACGGCGGCGGCTTTGCGGGAACGATACAGGCTTTCGTCCCCCTTGAGCTTTTGAAGGAATTTAAAATGGATATGGAAAAGATATTCGGCGGCGGTTCCTGCTATGTACTCAACATCAGAAGATACGGCGGCACCGAGGTAGATAGGGAAAGTTTGTTCGTACAAGAGGAAGAATAAAAAACAAGCCCCTTTTCGGGGCTTGTTCAGGCATTTACAGCTTATATTCCTCCGCTTCCTTTATCAGAAGCACGTCCACCAGAGCGTCCACCTTTATGCCCTTGTCGGTGTATTCCTCGGAAAACACCTTCCCTCTCTCCCGTATTTTTGCGGTAAATCCCGCCTTTTCATAGGGCAGGAGCAGGGTCATTCTCCTTGAGCTTTCAGGTAGCTTTCTTGCGATAGCCGCCAGCAGCTTGTCAAAGCCCTCGCCGCTTTTGGCGCATATCTTGACGGTATCTTCGTCTTCGGGAATATTGTTTTCCACCAGATCGCACTTGTTCAGCACATTGAGAACAGGTATCTCCCCGCACCCAAGCTCTGTCAGCAGCGTCTGAGTGGTCTGCGCTTTTTCAGCCGCCTCAGGGTCGCTTATATCGCATACATGAAGGATAATATCTGCGCTTGCCGCCTCCTCCAACGTTGACTTGAACGCCTCCACCAGATTATGCGGCAGCCTGCGTATCAGACCTACCGTATCAATAACCAGCACCGTTCTCCCGTCAGGAAGCAACACTCCTCTTGAAGTGGGGTCAAGCGTAGCGAACAGCTTGTCCTCCGCCAGCACTCCCGCACCCGTCAGCGAGTTCAGCAAAGTGGATTTTCCCGCATTCGTATACCCAACGATAGCGGCGGTAAGAACGTTGTCTTTCTTTCTCCTCGACCGTGAAAAATCCCTGCGCTTTTCCAATTCCCTGAGATTTTCTTCTAACTTCGTAATTCTGTTGCGGATATGTCTGCGGTCAGTTTCCAGTTTAGTTTCGCCTGGGCCTCTCGTGCCTATCCCGCCGCCCAGACGCGACAGGGAAGTACCTATCCCCGCCAGCCTCGGCAGCCGGTATTTAAGCTGCGCCAGTTCGACTTGTAATTTACCCTCGTTGGAAACAGCTCTTCCCGCAAAAATATCCAGTATCAGCATCGTGCGGTCGATAACTCTTATGTTCAGAATATCCTCAATATTCCTTATCTGACTTGCAGTCAGCTCACAGTCAAAAATCGCAAGGTCGGCGTCTAGCTTTTCAGCTAATTCCTTAAGCTCGTCCACTTTGCCCTCGCCTAAAACGGTAGCAGGCTCAGGCGACGGTCTTTTCTGCAAAACTCTTGCCACAGTTTGAGCTCCTGCGGTTTTCGCCAGCTCTTCCAGCTCGTTCATAGAGGACTCGGCGTCATATTCGCCGCAGTCTACACCCGCAAGGATAGCCCTTGCTCTTATTTCATCATTTTTGATAATATTTTCAGTCATATATACCTCCAAAGGAAAAATATTTTGTGTTCTCACAGCGATGTAATCCTTTGGAAAAAGAATTTATCGTCTGCGATCTTTTAATTGTTTTTGTAAAAAATAATCATTTTCTCACCTCAAAACATAATTTATCTGCCGTAAAACGGCGAAAGGAGATGCTGAAATTGCAGCTTGAAAAATACGACGTGATAATCATAGGTTCGGGCGTATCGGGGCTTTACTGCGCCCTCAACCTGAACAGGGCGCTGAAAGTCCTTATGATATCCAAAAAGGAGCTTACCCTTTGTAATTCCGCCCTTGCACAGGGCGGCGTAGCGGCGGTGATGAACCCCAAGGACGATGATTATTCCCTGCATATCCGAGACACTTTGATAGCAGGCGGCTATAAGAACGATATGAATAATCTGAAAATACTTGTGGAACAAGGACCTACCGATGTAAAGAACCTGATAAAATACGGCGTTGATTTTGACCGCAATCCCGACGGCTCCATAAATCTTACCCTTGAGGGGGGACATTCGCGTCACCGCATAGCCCACCACAAGGACAGCACAGGCTTTGAAATAGTGACCTGCCTTATCGACCAGGTGATAAAGCTGAAAAACCTCACCATAATGGAAAATTCTCACCTTCTGGGACTGGAGAAGGAGGGGGAGGAATTTCACCTTGACATTCTCAAAGCGGGAGTGCATCACTATTATACCACAAATGCAGTGGTTCTTGCAACAGGTGGAATAGGACGAGTTTACGAATACACCACAAATTCAGCCATAGCCACAGGTGACGGTATCCGTTTCGCCTACAATTTAGGCGCAAGAATAAAACACCTCAGCTACGTTCAGTTCCACCCAACTGCCTTTGCTGACAGAAAAAACCGTGAATGTTTTCTGGTATCTGAGGCGGTAAGAGGCGAGGGCGCATATCTTCTCAACGCCAATAAAGAACGTTTTATGCAGAAATATGAGCCTGAGCGCAAGGAGCTTGCTCCCCGCGACGTAGTTTCCAAATGTATGATGCAGGAGCAGGAAGCCGTGGGCAGCGACGAGTTCTGGCTGGATATTTCCTACAAAGACCCCGAGTTTGTAAGAAACCGTTTCCCGATGATATATCAGCGTGTGCTTGAAAAAGGCTACGATATGACCAAAGAGCCTATCCCCATCTACCCCTGCCAACACTATCTTATGGGCGGCATAGCGGTGGACGGTAACGGCGCAACTACTGTAAAAGGCTTGTACGCCGCAGGAGAATGTGCCCACACAGGTGTTCACGGTTTGAACCGCCTTGCCTCAAATTCGCTTCTTGAAGCGCTCGTTTTCAGCCGCCTTATTGCGGAGCAGATAAACCTCACAACTCCCGCCGCAGGGGATTACACCCCAATAGAAGCCTCAATGCCATCTCCCGAAGGCGAACCTCTGCCCAAGGGCATACGCACCGAGATACGCCATATAATGCAAAAGGCGTATTTCGTAGTGCCCAACTATCCCGAAGCTGAAAAAGGACTTGCCAGAGTAAAAGAAATAAAAAATATGCTTGAAAGCAAAAAATACGCCCTTACTCCCGATTATATCGAGGCCTGCTCGCTTGCGACAGTCGCATATATAATTCTGGGAGAAGTTACCGAGCAGGGGAAAGGAAAAGAAGAATGAAATTACCGCAGTTTTACATCGACGATATAATAAAGACCGCTATTGCCGAGGACATAAACTATATCGACAGCACTACCGACCTGCTTATCCCCGAGGACGACGTTTCCTCCGCATATTTTATGGCAAAGGACGAGGGGACCTTGGCGGGAATTGATGTAGCTTTGCGTGTTTTCAAGCTTCTTGATGAAAACATTCAGATAGAGACTTATTTCAAGGACGGCGACAAGGTGAACAAAGGTGACATTATCGCCCGTTTCAGAGGAAACACCGCCGCTATGCTGAAAGCGGAGCGCACCTCCCTCAATCTTATCCAGCATATGAGTGGTATAGCCACCTACACGGCAAAATGCGCCGCACTTGTACAAGGCACGAACGCCTCCGTCACTGACACCCGAAAGACTCTTCCGGGACTTCGTCCCCTGCAAAAATATTCGGTAGTTGCAGGCGGCGGCAAGAACCACCGCTACAATCTTTCCGACGCCGCCATGCTGAAAGATAACCACATCGACGCCTACGGCGGCATAACCCCCGCCGTGAACGCCCTGCGTGAAAAGGCAGGACATATGCTGAAAATAGAGGTGGAGGCAAGAACCCTTTCAGACGTGCAGGAGGCTCTTGACTGCGGCGTTGACGTTATAATGCTGGACAATATGACCTGCGAGGAAATGAAAAAAGCAGTACAACTCACAAACGGCAGAGCAAAGTTAGAAGCCAGCGGCAACGTGACCCTTGAAAACATCAGACAGGTAGCGGAAACAGGCGTGGATATAATCAGCCTCGGCGCCCTGACCCACAGCGTAAAAGCCTTTGACATCTCTATGAAGTGGGATAAAAAGTAAATGTGATGCATAGAAGAAATCGGAGTTTTCTGGAGGAAAATATGAAGATTGAAACGGAACGATTGATTCTAAGAGAATATACTATACAAGACTTCAATGCGTTATATGAAATAATGTCAGATGCAGAAACCATGCAACATTATCCTAAGCCCTTTGATAAAGACCGCACTATGAAATGGATTGAGTGGAATATCCAAAACTACAAGGAATACGGATTTGGTCTATGGGCTGTTGTTTTAAGAGAAACAGGTGAGTTTATCGGTGACTGTGGACTGACAATACAGAATATTGATGGAGAATCACTGCCTGAAATAGGGTATCACATTCATAAAAAGTATTGGAGGAAAGGTTTTGGAAGTGAGGCAGCAAGAGCGGTTAGGGATTGGGCATTTATGAATACAGAATATGATTGTCTATATTCTTACATGAAATATACAAATATTGGTTCATATTCTACTGCTATTGCAAATGGTATGAGGAAAGTGAAAGAATACCCTGATGAAAAAAATGGGATATCATATGCGTATGCAATAACGCGTAAAGAATGGGAAAATCTTACTCGATAAACTTCTGATTTACTTGAGGAAAATATGACAGGACTAAAAACAAACACCGTACTTTTGCTCCCCCACGACAATGAATGGGACAAAATCGTTTTGTAGGCGGGATAAAAAGTGATTGGTGATTTTGCGTGATTAGTGTTATTATTCGGAGGCGCAGGAATGATCAGATATGCTGATATTCAGGATCTTACCGTTTTAAGTGAACATGACAAGCATATTTCCGAATCCGAGTTGAGAAATATTATCCCTGCAAAGAGAGTTTTAGTTATGTATCAAGGGGATATTTTTATTGGGTGGCTGAGATTCGGATTGTTTTGGGACAATATCCCTTTTATGAATATGCTGTATATTTTGGACGATCACAGAGGAAAAGGGAATGGGACAAAGCTGGTTTCATTTTGGGAAAAAGAAATGGCAAAAGAGGGGTATAGACAAGTCTTGACGTCCACACAGTCAGACGAGCGTGCACAGTTCTTTTATCGAAAAATCGGTTATACCGAATGCGGTGCGCTTTTGCTGCCAAAAGAACCTTTAGAGATGTTCTTTATAAAGGACTTGATATAATAGATCATGATTTATTTGAGGAAAATATGACAGGACTAAAAACAAACACCGTACTTTTGCTCTCCCACGATAACGAATGGGACAAAATAGCCGCACAAACCATCACCTTAATAAAGAGCATATTGGGCGAAACCTGCACAGACGCTCAGCACATAGGTAGCACTTCAATCAAAACCGTTTCTGCCAAACCTATAATCGACATAGCGGTTGCAGTCAAAGAATTAAACGACATTACACCCTATATAGACGCCCTGAAAGAAAACGGCATTTTCTACCGCAAAGAGGAATACGACAGGCAGATATTATTTTTAATGGGCAATCTGGAAAACGACGTCAAAACTCATCATATCCATATAGTAGAAGCAGACAGCGCAAACTGGCATAATTACATAAATTTCCGCGATTATCTGAACGCTTTCCCCGATAAAGCCAAAGAATACGACAAATTAAAACAACGATTGGCGAATCAGTTTCCCACCGACCGAAAATCCTACACCGCAGGAAAAACAGAACTTATTTCAAGATTGCTTAACGAGGCGCAGCAGTGGCGGGACTCTCAAAAATGACAAAACAAAAGAAAGGCATAAACCAAAATGTCAGGACAAAAAATAGTATATGACACCCTTGAAGAAATGCAGATACCTTACAAAAAAATAGAACACAAGCCAATGTTCACCACCGAGGATATGGAGGACTGCCACCTTGACCCTTCGTACAAGGTTAGCAAAAACCTTTTCCTCCGCAACGCAAAAGGCGACAAGCACTATCTCGTAGTCACCACCGTTGACAAGAAAGCTGACCTGAAAGCCTTGGCGCAGGAGTTGAACAGCACCCGCCTTTCATTCGGCTCAGAGCAGCGCCTTGACAAATATCTGAAAGTAAAGCCCGGTTCCGTTTCCGCATTCTGCGTTCTGAATGACATAAACAGGGAAGTGACGGTGGTATTTGACGAGGACTTAAAGCCGCTGGGAAAATTCGCCCTGCACCCCAACGAAAACACCGCAACAATCTACGTTGACTTTCAGGACGTGGTAAAATTAGTCAAAGCCCACGGCAACGAGGTGATATATGCAAAACTCTGAAATAACGGTAAGGGAAGCGGCAAAGACCGACCTTGACGGTATACTAGCCCTTTATTCCCAACTTTACGATAAAGAGATAACGCCTGACGAAAACATAATATCCTCATGGGAAAAGCTGATGTCCTACGACAATATCCATATGATAGCGGCAGAGCAAAACGGCGTGCTTATCTCCACCTGCTGCTGTACGATCATACCCTCTATAACTCACAACGCCCGCCCCTTTGCCCTTGTGGAATATGTAGTTACCGATTCCGCCCACCGCAGAACAGGCGCGGGAAAAGCCTGCCTTGATTATGCAAAACAGCTTGCCATAAAACAAAATTGTTATAAAATAATGCTGATAACAGGCAGAGAGACCGCCCATGCCTTTTATAAATCCTGCGGCTATAAGTCTGATGGCAAAACCGCATTTGTACAGGTTTTGTAAATTTTTTTACAAAACCTATTGCAATTTCTACCAAATAGGTATATAATATCTTTTGCAGGACAAAACATACTGATTTTGTATACTTTGCAAAACATTAAAGAAAAGAGAAAAATGAAATGTTCCATACAAAAATATATCTGGACAACGCCGCCACCACAAAGGTGAGTGACCGTGTCCTGAATGCAATGCTCCCGTATCTGAAAGAAGCCTATGGCAATCCCAGCTCTATCTACACCATAGGTAGAGAAGCCTCTATCGCCGTCACCAACGCCCGCACAAAATGCGCCGAGCTGTTAGGCGCAAAGCCCTCCGAGATATATTTCACCTCAGGCGGGAGCGAGGGAGACAACTGGGCTATCAGAACGATCGCCGCCCAAGGCGCAGCCAAAGGCAAAAAGCACATAATCTCCAGTGCCTTTGAACATCACGCCGTTCTCCATACGTTACAGGACCTTGAAAAGCAAGGCTTTGAAGTAACATATCTCCCTGTTCACGAAAACGGTATCGTTCGCGTTGAGGAGCTTAAAGCCGCTATTCGCCCTGATACTGCGCTTGTAACGATAATGTATGCTAACAACGAGATAGGCACGATACAGCCTATTGCCGAGATAGGTGCCGTCTGCCGTGAAAACAAGATAATTTTCCACACAGACGCCGTTCAGGCTGTCCCTCATCTCCATATCGACGTGGTAAAGGAAAACATAGATATGCTCTCCCTTTCGGGACACAAGCTCCACGCTCCCAAAGGCGTAGGACTTCTCTATTGCCGCAGGGGGATAAAGTTGACTCCTCTTATTTTCGGCGGAGCGCAGGAAAGAGGACTCAGAGCCGGTACTGAAAACGTAGCGGGCATAGTCGCCCTTGCAGAAGCGATGACCGCCGCCGCAGAAACTATGGACGAAGCCAACGAGCGCCACAAAAAATATGCAAAAAAGATTTACGACACCGTGATGAAGCTCTCTCGTGTGCATTTTAACGGCGACCTTGAACACCGTATCCCCGGAACGGTCAACTTCAGCTTTGAGGGCGTTGAAGGTGAATCCCTCCTTTTGCAGCTTGACTTAAAGGGGATCGCCGCCAGCAGCGGCTCCGCCTGTACATCGGGGAGTCTTGATCCCTCTCACGTTCTCCTTGCCTTGGGACTTGTCCACGAGGTAGCCCACGGAAGCCTGAGAATAAGTATGAGCGAGTACACAACCGAGGAAGAAATCGACGAGCTTTGCTCCGTCCTTCCCGGTATCATAGAAAAGCTGAGATCAATGTCCCCCCTGTGGGAACGCATTACAAAGGAGGAAAAGAAGTAATGGTATACAGTGAAAAGGTAATGGAGCATTTCGCCTCTCCCCATAACGTAGGCGAGATAGAGAACGCCGACGGCGTAGGAGAAGTAGGAAACGCCAAATGCGGCGATATTATGAAGATGTACCTTAAGATCGACAACGACATCGTCACCGACGTAAAGTTCAAGACCTTCGGCTGCGGCGCCGCAATAGCCACGTCTTCCATAGCTACCGATATGATAAAGGGCAAGCCCCTTTCCGACGTTCTTCAGCTTACCAACAAGGCGGTAGTTGAGGCTCTTGACGGACTTCCCGCAGTAAAGCTCCACTGCTCCGTCCTTGCGGAACAGGCAGTAAAAGCCGCCGTTGCCGATTACTACAAAAAACACGGCAGGGAAGCGGAAGCAGAAGCATTGCTCGCAGGCTGTGACGACTGTGAATGCTGTGGTCAATAAAAATCTGCTTTACTATCAGAAATAAAAAGTACGGTATGAAATTTTTCATACCGTACTTTTTTCTCTGACTTTTGCCGCTGTTTTCAGCTTACTGCAAGAGCAGTGACATAAAGTATAGTGGCAGATTCCGCATCCAGCGGAACTATCTCAATAGTATGCTTTCCGCTTTCCTCCAGCGAGATGACCTCCACTGCTTCAACATAACCGCCCCAGCCGTTAGGGAAGTTTGCGTCAACGGTAGTTACCAACGCACCGTCCAGATAAATTTCAAATTTCGGACCCTTGTCTACGACTTCGCCATAAAGCAGTCCTATATTTTTAGCTTCAACGTCCTTGAATACCAGCTTTGCGCCGTTAAAGCCGCCGCTTACTCTCGCCATCCAGTATCCTTTAAATCCACCGAACTCGGCGGAATCAATCGCTTTTATGGTATTGGTTTCATCAATTGCTTCAAAGCTTGATGGAGTGAGCAGCCTTGCGTTTGCGTAAACGTCCTTGGTGGCAGGAGTGGAGAAATCACTTTCGTCGCCCGAAATATTGTCCTTGTTTTCATTTACTTTTGCAAGATAATGTGTGATTATCTCGGTAAGCACCTTGTGACCTACCGTGTTGGGGTGAATGTTGTCGTCGGAAATATCGTCCCACTTTATATATCCCTGATTGATAGCATACAGAATGGCGTTTCTGTAAGAAATGAAGGGCAAGTCATAAGCCTTTGCCACGCTGTAATGCTGATTTTGGAAGCTGGTGCCGTTTTCCTGTGTCATACCGATGCATACGATAGCGGGAGCGCTTTCCGCATTCCATATCTTTCTCAGCAGGCTGTCGTAGCTGTTTATGTTTCTTTGAGTATTTTCCGTGGTATCATTTACGGAAAATTCCACAAAAACGATATCGGGAGATTGACTGATAACGTCCGTATCGACTCTGTGAACGCCGATATAAGAGCCTGTTGCGCCAATACCCGCACGAACATAATTAATCTTTGAATCAGGGTAAGTTTCTTCAAACCAGTTGGTGACAAGCCTTGCATAACAGCCGTTATCCCCTGCGGTGCTGCCCTGCGTTATTGAACCGCCGATATAAGCAACAGTCAGTTCCTCTCCTGCCGCCGCCTTTTTCATAGCGTTCGCAAGCCTTACCTGATTGCCGGGATTAAGCTCTGACAATGCTATCATCTTTTCTGTAATCCCGTCTTCGATAACATATTCGCTGTCCTGAACATCGTCTGCATAAGCGGTGTTGTTTGCGTCCAGTATAGACAGGTCGCAGGAATTGTCGGCAGTAGCGGGAAGCTGATTTTCTCCGTTGCCGGAGCCGTTGTTTCCGCTGTTTTCTCCGCCGTTCGGATCATTGCTTTCTTCAGGCGAAGAGCCTCCGTTGTCGGAACTGTTTTGTGTAGGACCGTTCGTTCCTTGCTCACACGCCGTCATTGTGACCATAAGCGAGGCGCAGAGAACAAGTGCTAAAAATTTTTTGAGTTTCATATTGTTTTCCTTTCCAAAAAAGCATTTGCTGACAAACAATATAGCAGAATTTTCAAAAAAAGTCAATACAGTTTCTTGATTTTGCACGCCGTATATGATAATATAAAAGAAAAAAACAGGAGGACGATATGAGAATAACACCTGATAACAGCACATTTTTTTACACAGGAAGAATTGAACTTGAAAATGCAGAGGAGCCCCTTTTCATTTATGCGGGAAGTATGGCTGAAACAAAATTTACAGGCGCTTCTGTGGGAATATACATAAAGAACCTTTCCATGTCCGTCTATTCCGCGATAGGCGTTCTGGTGGACAATGTCCAGTATAAATTTGAGCTTTCTCAAAGCAGGGAAGAGCAGTTTTTCCAAATTCCAGCACAGCTTGGCGAGGGGGAGCATACTCTTATTATATTCAAGCGTCAGGCGGCTGCGCATTATTTCGCCTTTTGCGGAATTGAGATCGATGACGGAGCAAAAGTTACCCCTCCTCAAAAAAATTATTCCCTTAAAATAGACGTATACGGCGACAGCGTTTCCGCAGGCGAAGTGACCGAGGCATTCAATTACGAAGCCTGCACCGACCCTGAAAATCACAATGGTATCTACGACAACAGCTGGTTCAGCTATCCTCTGATTTTAGGCAGACGGCTGAATGCACAAATCTACGACAATTCTCAGGGAGGGCTCGCCCTGTTCGACAAAACAGGTTATTTCTGCGGACCTGACCGTGAGACACTTTTAGGACTTGAAACGACATATGATAAATTAAGCTACGTCCCCTATTCCGAAAAGGGAATGACCAAGTGGGATTTTTCCCGTTTCACTCCCGATCTGGTAATTTTCGCCGTGGGACAAAACGACCCTGCTCCCAACGAGGAGGAAACCAAAGACCCACAGTACATAAAAAGATGGAAGGACAAATACAAGGAGATAATAACCGACCTTCGCCAAAAATACGGAAATAATGCAAAAGTCCTGCTTATCCTCACCGTCCTTATGCACGACCCCCGCTGGGACAGTTATCTTGACGAGATAGCGGCGGAGCTGAACGACCCCGATATCCGCCGTTACCGCTTCACCCGCTGCGGCGCAGCAACTCCGGGACACCCCCGCCTTACCGAGCAGACCGAAATGGCATTGGAACTGGAAAGCTATATCAGAAACTGGCTAAATATATGTTAAACTGAAACAACAAAAACCGCTAATCTGTCTTTTGCAAGCAAATTAGCGGTTTTTCTCTTAAAAAAATAAAAAGCATACCCAAAAGTACGCTTTTCATCAAACCGTATATAAATATAGGTCAGGCGGAAGCTGCATTTGCTTTCTTTGCAAGTCTTGATTTAAGACGAGCCGCCTTGTTCTTGTGGATAAGTCCCTTACCTGCGGACTTATCCAGCTTCTTTACAGCTGCCAGTCTTGCTTCGGCGGTAGCGCCCTCGGCTCTTGCTTGCTTCATAACGGTTTTAAGCTCGGACTTTGCGGCCTTGTTGCGCTCCTGTCTTACCTTTGAAACCAGAACTCTCTTCTTTGCAGACTTGATATTAGGCATCGTTACACCTCCCCGTCAATGTTATGTATGTCATCAGCGGTATTCCGAAAATACACGCAATTCCTCATATTAAGGAACATCACTTGATAGATTATAGCACAGCCGCAAGGAAAATTCAAGTCCTTTGTAAAAAATTTTTTCTTTATTGGTATAATTTCACAAAAGGCGGAAGAAAATACTTTGGAATTGGTAAATTATTGTATAAATTTTTCCATAAAATTTACAAAGGAGCTAAGTAATGAAAAGGACCGACCTTGCCGTTGAGCTTACCGCCAATGCCGAAAATAAAGGCTACGACCTTGCGGAAATAGAATATGAAGGAGTAAAGGTGACTGAAATAACCGTAGGCAAGCCTGCGGCCGCACTTATCGGCAAACCTGCGGGAAGATATATCACCATTCATTGCGAAAATCACGACAAATACCGCTGCGCTCTTGCCCTGTCCCACTACGTCAGCGAGCTTTTAAAGCCCTGCGCCTCATGGGAGCGTGTTATGGTGGCGGGGCTGGGCAACGAGTCCATAACTCCCGACAGCTTAGGCTCAAAAACCGTGCATCTTATCCCCGCCACTGCTCACCTTTCCTCAACTCCCGAATTTGCCCAGCTTAATATGCGTCCCGTATTTGTTTTTGAAACAGGCGTTATGGCGCAGACAGGACTTGAAAGCACCGACCGCCTTAGGTATATCGCCTCAAACATACTTCCCGCTGCTGTCATAGCCATAGACAGCCTTGCCTGCACCGAGGTCTCCCGCCTCGGCACCACAATACAGCTTACCGATTCGGGAATAGCGCCCGGCAGCGGCGTAGGCGGGAACCGCAAGCCCCTTGACAGCTCCGTTATGGGAACAAAGGTGATAGCAGTAGGCGTCCCCACCGTCACCGACCTTGACATTGAGGACGAAAACACAAAAGAAACTCTTATGGTAACGCCCCGCGACATAGACGTGATAATAAAGCGCTGTTCCGAGATCATCGCCTTGGGAATAAATAGCGCCCTCAATCCCACCCTTTCTCCTGAAGAAATATCACAACTCCTTTTCTGACATAAAGTCGTCCCCTCGGCATATAAATGTGACAAAAGGAAAAAGCAACACGGGAAATAAAAATATTTCCCGCTTCAAAACACAGGAGGAATTATAATGAAGAAAATATCAGCATTAAAAGTAACGTCAGCGGCATTAACACTGGCGATACTGCCCTTTGCGGTGACTAAGGCGGTAAAAGACCCGCCCGATATGAACAGGATAATGGCGGCGGCAGTGAATTTCACCGCCCCTTCAGGCTATGTCACCGAAATAGTGGGAGCAGACGGGAACGACCTTATCCTGTACCGCCCGTCCCATGAGGAAAGCGAAACGACGACCACCGCAGAACAAGCCACGTTTGCTCCGCCTCAGACCACCCCGCCAATAACTCAGCCCACTCAGACCGAACCAACTACTCAGCCGCCCCAGACCCAGCCTGAAAATTACATAATCACGCAAAACATCAGCACCGACAAGGAGGATCTTTCCGTTTTCGACCAGAACGACGGAGAAGTGGAGGACCTAACCTTCAAGCCAAATTTAGGCGACAATTTTCTCTCATTCCCCTGCGGAGCGCAGGTGAGAAACTGCACCCAGCTTGACAACGATTTTCTCCGTGAGGAAATGACCGTTCCCACTGATATAAAAATAGAGGTAAATTCCGACGAGCCTCAAGTCCTGATAATGCACACCCACGCCTGCGAAAGCTATCTTGTGAACAGCGGGGAATATTACGACGAGGATTATACCAGCCGCACCACCGATTCCACCCAGAACGTTGTCGCCGTGGGGCAGAAAATTGCGGAAAAGTTAGCTTCAAACGGTATCTGCGTTGTCCACGACGGCACTCTCCACGATTATCCGTTATACAACGGCTCTTACGACAGGGCGGAGGAAACCATATCTGCCGTTCTTGCCGCCTATCCCTCAATAAAAGTCGTCCTTGACGTCCACCGTGACGGCTTGGAAGAACCGGACGGCACAAGGATAGCCGCCGTTACCGAGATAAACGGCAGACAGGCGGCGCAGGTGATGATAATTTCCGCCGCCTCGGACGGTTACTACTACGTTCCCAACTATCTTGAAAACTTCCACTTTGCCTGCCTGCTCCAACAGCAGATGGAAACCGACTGGCAGGGTATAACCCGCCCAGTGCTGCTGGAATACTGCCAGTACAATCAGCACCTTACCACAGGCTCTTTG
The DNA here is from genome assembly GCA_947630175.1 of uncultured Ruminiclostridium sp. Classification (GTDB taxonomy): domain Bacteria; phylum Bacillota; class Clostridia; order Oscillospirales; family Ruminococcaceae; genus Ruminiclostridium_E. Next base: position 179,220 of record CANRGJ010000005.1, read on the forward strand.
CTGATAGAGGTAGGCTCTCACGGAAACACTCTCGAACAGGCTCTCTACACAGGCGAGCTCATAGGTGAAAGCATAGCAAAAGCCCTGCTAGGACTTTCCGTTTGACATAACGGCGATAAAATATTATAATATAACTGAAGATTTTTTACCGTTATGAAAGGAAGTACAAATGGAGCTTACCGACATCGGCGTGATAAAAGACCTTTTCGCCCGACACGGCTTTTCCTTCAGCAAATCCTTAGGTCAGAACTTTATAATAAATCCCTCCGTCTGCCCCAAAATTGCGGAACAGGGCGGCTGTAACAAGGAAGTGTGTTCCATTGAGATAGGCACGGGGATAGGCGTCCTCACCCGTCAGCTTGCCCTTCGTTCAAAAAAGACGGTGGCGGTGGAGATAGACAGAGGCTTAAAGCCTATCCTTGACGAAACGCTAAGTGACCTTGACAACGTTGAGATAGTTTTCGGGGATATACTGGAGCTGGACTTAAATCAGCTTTTTTCCCAGCATTTTCAGGGGGAAAAGGTAGTCGTCTGCGCAAATCTCCCCTATTACATAACATCACCCGTTATAATGCGCCTGCTGGAAGAGCGCCTTCCCATAAGCTCAATAACGGTAATGGTACAGCGTGAAGCTGCCCAGCGCATCTGCGCCCCTATGGGAAGCAGAGAAAGCGGAGCGATAACCGCCGCAGTAAATTATTACAGTACCCCTCAGAAGCTGTTCAACGTTTCACGGGGCAGCTTTATGCCTGCTCCCAACGTGGATTCCTCAGTGATACGCCTTGATATTGAGGAAAAAAGCAGATTTCCCGAAATAACCGATGAAAAGCAGTTTTTCCGCATTATCCGCGCGGCATTTTCCCAGCGCCGCAAGCAGATGATAAATCCTTTGTCCGCACAGCTGGGAATCTCCAAGCAGGAGTTGTCGGAAAAGCTGATAAAATGCGGTATAAAGCCGACTGCACGCCCCGAAGAACTGAAATTGGAGGATTTTGCGGCATTATATCGAACGATTTATGAATAAATAAAAAAGCATATCCCTTTTTTTGATAAAATTTTTCCCCCTGACAGCTTAAAATGTATTTATACACATTTTAACGTCTGGGGGAATTTTATGGAAAAGGAGCTTTTCTTTACTCAAAAAAAGGGAACGCCATACGCAAAATATCTGTTTACGGCGTTTGCCGCATACATAATCGCCCTTACCACAATGTTCGGAAAGACCACGCCCTTTGCCGCCTCGCTAATAGGCAGCCTTTCGGGAGTGGAATGCGCCTGCGCCTTTGTGGGCAGCGCTCTCGGCTTTCTCATACACGGCGGATTTTTTGAAGCGGTGCCGTCAATGATATGCTGCGCCTGCATCGGGATACTCCGCATTTTTCTCGGCAGGATAAAAAGCACCGCCGCGGCGGTGGGAAGCTCGGTGCTGACAGGCTCTGCGGTACTTCTTACCAACGTTATAACCGCAGACAGCGCCACAGACATACTTATTTCGGTGATATTTGCCGCAGCGTCGGGAGCAGTCTGCTTTTCGCTTACCGTGCTGCGCCGCATTTCTGATGATAAAAACGATTTTACGGTATTAAGACCCGTGAACGCCGCCGCAGGCGGAATAATTGCCGTTTTCGGAATTGCCGCCCTATCTGCGCTGAAATACGGTATTTTCAACATAGGCATTATTTCTGCGGTAGTGCTTTCAACGATATTTTCTTACCGTTTCCGCTTTGCGGGAGGAGCGATAATAGGCGCTTTCTGCGCTTTCGGAATGGCTCTTGCCGACAGCGGGCTTGTTTATGCGGGTATCGCCTTACAGCTTGGAGCAATAGCGGGGGCGGTCTTTGCTCCTCACGGCAGGCTCCCACAGGCGGCGGCATTGCTTCTGACCTCGGCGGCGACAGGCGCCGCAATGGGAATGAACGGAGAAATGCTGGGATTTATGGCGGATTCTCTTGTAGGAACGGTAATTTTCGTCGCTCTGCCCCTTGACGTTATTATGGAAAGGCTGAAGTCCAATAAAACAACGTTAGCAGGACACGAGCCTGCTGAAGTATTTGCGGACAGGCTTAGCCTTGCGGCAAGCACAATGGGCGAGCTGCGCTATGCGGTGGAAAAGACCGCCGAGACCCTTGATAAGAGCATAAACCGTGACATCAGCAGTGTGTACAATTCCGCCTGCGACCACATCTGCAAAAACTGCCGCTACAATATGAAATGCTGGGGCGAGGAATACAACGATTCTATGCGGCTTATGAACGGACTTTTGCATATTCTTAAGGAGGGAAATAGAGTATATGCGACCGATATCGGCGGAGCGTTAGGCTCACGCTGCGGCAAGAAACAGCAGCTTTGCGACCTTATCAACCGCAAATATGACGATTTTATATCGGCAGAGCAGGTTGACAGAAGAATAAAGGAAATGCGTGAGGTTCTCACTCACATTCTTGACACCAATGAAAAGTTGTTTAATTCTATTTCAGAAGAATTCAGCGGCGATATTCTGTATGACAAAGCCGCAGCGCTGAAAATACGCCGTATATTGGAGAGGTGCGGTCTGTCTTTTCCAAAAGCCGCCGTCAGGATCATCAACGGCAATCTGATGATAGAGGCATACGGCGACGGAAAGCTGAACTGCACAGCCGAGGAACTTGGCGACCTTATCATTGAAACGCTGCAAAAGGAGTTTGACCTCCCCTGCATACTGGAATATGAGGGAAAAACAAGGATTACGGTCTTTCAGCGTGCTGTTTACGGCGTGCGCACTGCCTCCTGCCAGCTCAGCCGCCGCAAGGACGGCTATAACGGCGATTACATCACCACTTACATAGACGGCAGGGGAAACTGGTACAGCGTTCTTTCTGACGGAATGGGAAGCGGCGCAAGAGCAAGGATAGACAGCGCTTTTACCTGCGGACTGTTGACAAAGCTCCTTGAAAGCGGAGCGTCAGTTGAATCGGCAGTGGAAATGCTGAACGCCTCTCTTTTGGTAAAATCCGCCGACGAGAGCTTTGCTACACTTGATATCTGCCGCATAGACCTTTACAGCGGAAGAACTCAGATCTACAAGGCGGGAGGAGCAGACACCTTTGTCCACTCAGGAAAAAAGGTGACAAAGATCAGCGGAATGGGACTTCCCATAGGTATAAACTGCAACGTTTCCATGGACGCCCGCACCTTTACGGCGGGGGAGGACGACGTGATAATTATGACCAGCGACGGCGCCGACCTTTCTGAGCAGTGGCTTGAACAGGCGTTTGAAAAGGACAGCGGAAAGGATCTTGACACTCTTGTTAAAAATATAGCGGGTGCGGCAAAATTCAACTGCGAAAAGGGCAGGGAGGACGACATTTCAATAGTTGCGTTACAGCTGAAAAAATAAAATAAAGGCGATAACGGGTGATTTTATCTGTTATCGCTTTATTTTTATTGTAATTTTTACTAAATTTTAAAATATATTTATAGTTAGTTTAATGAAAATTGCATAAAAATATTGCAATCCAAAAGGATATATGGTACAATTTAACATAGAAAATAAGGACAACTATGTCCGATGGGAAAGGATGATCAAATGTCCATCAATAACAGCAGAGATTACGACATAGCCCTGCACTTCTTCCACGAGGGCAAGGCTACTGAGGCATACGCTTTTTTCGGCGCTCATTTCACTGAGCAAAACGGAGAAAAAGGCGTGATTTTCCGTGTCTGGGCGCCTAACGCAGCCTCCGTCAGCGTTGTGGGCGATTTCAACCACTGGGACAGATACTGCAATCAGATGTATCGCACCCAGCATGACGGAAGCGTCTGGGAAACGTTTATTCCGGGTTTAAAACAGTATGACATCTATAAATACAGCATAGAAAGCGCAAGAGGACAGGTACATCTGAAAGCCGACCCTTACGGTTTTCATATGGAAACTCGTCCCAACACCGCCACCAAGCTGTACGAGCTTGAAGGCTACGAATGGCACGACGCCGAATGGCTGAAAGCCCGCGAAAGCAAGAACATATACGATTCTCCCATAAATATCTACGAAATGCACCTTAATTCATGGCTGCACAAAAAGGACGAAGACGAGCTGTTTAACTATATGGAGCTTGCCCGCCAGCTTATCCCTTATGTTAAGAAAATGGGCTACACTCATATTGAGATAATGCCTGTGGCGGAATTTCCCTTTGACGGCTCATGGGGCTATCAGCAGATAGGATATTACGCTCCCACCTCTCGTTTTGGCACTCCCCACGACTTTATGCAGTTTGTGGATTATTGCCACGAAAACGGCATAGGGCTTATCCTCGACTGGGTACCTGCTCACTTCCCCAAGGACGCCGCAGGACTTTACGAGTTTGACGGAAGCTATTGCTACGAGTATTCCGAACCGTTAAAGCGTGAGCATTTAAGCTGGGGAACAAGAGTTTTCGACTGGGGCAAGCCTGAGGTTCAGAGCTTCCTCATCTCCAACGCAAACTACTGGTTCGACAAATATCACGTTGACGGACTTCGTGTAGACGCTGTCGCCTCAATGCTTTATCTTGACTACGACCGCAGAGAATGGCAGAGAAACGTGAACGGCGGCAACGAAAACTTAGAGGCTATCGCATTCCTGCAAAAGCTTAATTCCGCATTATTTGCCAATCACCCGAATATACTGATGATTGCGGAAGAATCAACCGCATGGCCTATGGTGACAAAGCCTGCGGACGTTGGCGGCTTAGGCTTCAACTTCAAGTGGAACATGGGCTGGATGAACGATATGATATCCTATATGTCCATGAACCCCGAATATCGCCCATATCATCACAACAACCTCACCTTCTCCTTCTACTATGCTTTTTCCGAGAATTTCATACTTCCAATCTCCCATGACGAAGTGGTATACGGAAAATGCTCAATGTTGGACAAAATGAGTGGACCCAGAGAAAAGCGCTTTGCGTCGCTGAGGACGTTCCTCACCTATATGACTGCTCACCCCGGCAAAAAGCTCACCTTTATGGGACAGGAATTTGCCCAGTTTAGAGAGTGGAACTACAAGACGGGTCTTGACTGGGACGTTCTGGAATTTGACGAGCATAAAAAGCACCAGCACTTTGTTGAAAAGCTGAACGCTTTTTACCTCGAGCATAAGGAGCTGTGGGAGGCGGACAGCGACTGGAGTGGCTTTAAGTGGATAGTAAGCGACGACAACGCAAATTCCGTCATCGCATTCCGCCGCTTTGACAGAAGCGGAAACGAGCTTATCGCCGTGTGCAACTTCCAGCCTGTTTCTCACGAGCAGTACAGCTTCGGCGTACCTTATTATGCTGATTATGAGGAGATATTCTCAACAGAACTTCCCGAATTCGGCGGTGACGGTGCCGCAAACAAGACGGTAAAATCCGTTGCCGAGCCTATGCACGGCGAGCCTTATTCCATAACGATAAAAATTCCTCCCATGTCCGCTATGTTCTTTAAAGCAAAGAACATAAGAACTCCCGAGGACGATATGAGAAAGGCGCTTGCCGAAAGAGCAAAGAAAAACGCAAAGCCCGCAGCCAAAAAAACCGCTGCAAAAAAGCCCGCCGCAAAGACCACGGCGAAAAAAGTCCCTGCCGCTAAGAAAACGGCTGAAAAAAATAAAAAATCGGAGGCTAAATCATGAATCACGTCAAAAAAGAAATTGTTGCCATGCTGCTTGCAGGCGGACAGGGAAGCAGACTGTACGCGCTGACGCACGATATGGCAAAGCCCGCAGTTCCTTACGGCGGAAAGTACAGGATAATCGACTTTCCCCTGTCAAACTGCATAAATTCGGGCATTGATACCGTGGGAGTTCTTACCCAGTATCAGCCCCTCGTACTCAGCGAGTACATAGGAAACGGTCAGCCCTGGGGCTTGAACCGTACTTACGGCGGCGTTCATGTGCTGCCGCCTTATGAAACTGCGTCAGGCAAAAGCTGGTACGCAGGCACCGCAAACGCCATTTACCAGAACATCAGCTTTGTAGACCGCTACAATCCCGAATACGTTGCCATTTTGTCAGGCGACCATATTTACAAAATGGATTATAACGAAATGCTGGACTTCCACAAAAAGACGGGAGCAGACGCCACTATCGCCGTTCGTGAAGTTCCGTGGGAGGAAGCAAGCCGTTTCGGCATTATGACTGCGGACGCAGATCACGTTATCACCGAATTTGCCGAAAAGCCCAAGGAGCCTAAATCCAACCTTGCTTCAATGGGCGTTTACATCTTCACCTGGAAAGTCCTAAAGCAGTATCTTATCGACAACGAAAACGACGAGACTGCCACCAAGGACTTCGGCAAGAACATAATCCCCTCAATGCTGGAAAATAAGTGCAAAATGGTCGCTTTCCCCTTCAACCATTACTGGAAGGACGTAGGAACGATAGACAGCCTTTGGGAGGCAAATATGGACTGCCTTGACCCCAATGTTCCCCTGAACCTTTACGACAACAACTGGAAGATCTATTCCAGAAACCCTGTAATGCCTCCTCATTACGCAGGTCCCGACAGCAAGATCGAAAACTCGATGATCGCTGAAGGCTGCAACATTTACGGAACGGTGGACTTCTCAATTCTGTTCTCAGGCGTTACCGTTGAGGAAGGCGCAATAGTCCGCGACAGCATCATAATGCCAAACACAATCATTAAAAAAGGCGCCGTTATCGAGTATTCGATAGTGGGCGAGGACTGCACCGTAGGCGAAGGCGCACACATCGGCGAGCGTCCTGAAACTATCGAGGACAAGGATACATGGGGAGTTGCCGTCGTAGGACATAAGGTAAATATCAGCGACAACAGCGCAGTCAAAGCAAAGGCTATGATATCCGAAAGCATTTGACAGACCCGCTTTAACGAATTGAAAACAAAAAAGTCAAAAACGCAGAAAGGAAATTTTTCTAATGGCTAATATGTCTAATGTGCTGGGTCTGATATTTGCGAATATGCACGACAGCACTATAAATGATTTGACAAAGCTCCGTACAATGGGCAGTGTTCCCTTTGGAGCAAGGTACAGACTTATCGATTTTGCTCTTTCCAATATGGTAAATAGCGGAATAAACACCATCGGCGTTATCACCAAGGCGAACTATCAGTCCCTGCTTGATCACCTCGGCTCAGGCGCAGAATGGGACCTGGCGAGAAAAACAGGCGGACTTCATCTCCTCCCTCCTTACGGCCACATCAACGGCGGACTTTACAGAGGCAGACTTGAAGCTCTTGCAGGAGTAGTTGACTTCCTCCGTCATTGTGATGAGGAATATGTGTTCATCAGCGACACTGACGTTATCGCCAACATTGATTTGAAGAAGATAGTTGAGAACCACGAGGAAACAGGCGCAGACATCACCGTAGTTTACGCCAAGGAAGTATGCGACGCCGAGCGCACCCGCACCAAGACCGTTCTCAGCGTGAACGACTCAGGCAAGATATACGATGTTCTTGTTCGTCCCGAGATAAGCGGCGAGCATAACGTGAGCCTGAATATGTTTGTTATAAAGAAGTCCTTCCTTATCGAACTTGTAATAGAGAAGGCAAGCAAGAACCTTTACAGCTTTGAGGTTGACGTTCTCCAGCATATGCTCCCCGAGCTGAACGTTTACGGCTACCGTTTCGAGGGTTATCACGCTCAGATCGACGGCATAAAGACCTACTTCAAGTCCAATATGGAGCTTATGAACGCCGACGTGCGCAAGGAGCTGTTCAACCACGACGATCCTATCTACACCAAGGTTCGTGACGAAGCTCCCGCCAAATACGGACTTGAGTCAGAGTGCAAGAACTCCATAATCGCAGACGGCTGCGTTATTGAGGGCAAGGTGGAGAACAGCGTTCTGTTCAGAGGCGTAAAGGTCGGCAAGAACGCTGTTGTCAGAAACTGCATACTTATGCAGGACACGGTAGTGGGCGAAAAGTGTGAAATGAACTACGTTATCGCTGACAAGAACGTAAACATAGGAAACTTCCGCAGCATAGGCGGCACCGAGGATTACCCCGTATTCGTAGGCAAGGGTGCTTCGGTATAAGCAAGCAGAAAACGACAAAGCCGTCGGTGAACAGCCGCCGGCTTTGATTTTATCCGGAAGTGCGGTGCGGCGGCAGCGGTGTTATTGGGGGAGACCCTTTTGGAAAAGGGTCGTCCCCCAAACCCCCTCCCTAAAACTTCTGACTATTTTTTTCAAATGGGGCAACGCCCCATTTGAAAAAAATCATTAAAAGTCTTTGGAAAGGGGTTCGGGGAATAACCTTTCTTCAGAAAGGTTATTCCCCGACAGCGCCCGCTGCCGTCACACCGCACTTACAACTAAAACCAAACAAGGAGGTTCCGCCAAATGCTGGACAGAATAATACAAACCGAGATACCAACTGTTGAAAAGGAGACCTATAAGGCGCAGGCAGACACTCTTAAAGTCCGCCTGAGAGCGCTTGAGCAGGAGATAAAGGAAAAGAAACTGCCTGTCATCATATTGTTTGAGGGCTGGGGCGCGTCAGGGAAAGGCTATGTTATAAGCAAGACCATAAACTGCCTTGACCCCCGCACCTACAATGTCTATTCCTCATTAGGACCAAATGATGTTGAAAATCGCCTGCCCCTTATGCACCGCTTCTGGAACGTTATCCCCGAAAAGGGCAAGCTGGCTATCCTTGATCGCAGCTGGTACAGCACAATAGTCCCTGCGGGAATAGAGGACAAGCTGAGCGATGAGGAACTGCAAGAGCGTATGGATATGGCGAACGTGTTTGAACGCCAGCTCACCGACGACGGCTATCTTATCATCAAATTTTTCCTGCAAATCGACAGGCAGGAGCAAAAGCGCCGCTTTAAAAAGCTCCTTGACAGCAAGGACACCAACTGGCGTGTCACCGAGCAGGATCTGAAACGCAACCGTAATTACGAGCGCTATTTCGTAGCTTATGACAAAATGCTGGAATACACAAACACAGAGTACGCCCCCTGGACAGTGATAAATTCGGAAAACAAATATCGCACTGTCTGCGAGGTCTTTAAAACCGTAATATCCGCAGTTGACGCCAAGCTGCTCAATAAGCCCTTGGAAATAGGAGAAGAACCAAAACGCCGGATCCCCAAGGAAATATTCACCATGGCTACCAAGCCGCCGCTGTCCCTTATCAAGCTGGACAAAACTCTCAGCGAGGACATTTACGAGCAGGAGCTGAAAAAACAGCAAAAGCGCCTTTCCAAGCTTCATCAGCGGCTTTACACCCATAAGCTGCCCGTAGTTATCTGTTTTGAGGGCTGGGACGCCGCAGGAAAAGGCGGCACCATACGCCGCATAGCCTCCGCCCTTGACCCAAGAGGATTTGAGGCTGTGCCTATCGCCGCCCCCGCACCGTACGAACTTAACCGTCATTACCTATGGCGTTTCTGGCAGCACATTCCCAAAACAGGACATATCGTTATCTTTGACCGCACATGGTGCGGCAGAGTCCTTGTGGAGCGTGTTGAGGAGCTTACCGAGGAAAAGCGCTGGCGTGCGGCTTATCAGGAGATAAACGAGTTTGAGAACAATTTGTTTGAAAGCGGCGTGCTTGTACTGAAATTCTGGATGCAGATAGACAAGGACGAGCAACTCCGCCGTTTCAACGACCGCATGAACACACCCGAAAAGCGCTGGAAGATAACCGACGAGGACTGGCGCAACCGTGACAAGTGGGATCTGTACGAATCCGCCGTAAACGATATGCTGCAAAAAACCTCCACCGATTTCGCACCGTGGCATATCATCGAGAACAACGATAAAAAATACGGCAGGATAAGAACTCTCAACATTCTCAACGACACCATAGAAATGTGGATAGAAAAGCACAGATGACACAGTACAGAAAAGCGACCGCCGCTGACCTTGAACGCCTCTGGGACAGGAACATTTCCGAAAATCCTTACGATCCCCGCTGGAAGAAATGGAAACAGGAATACATTTCCTATAACAATACAGGAAAAGCCCTTACCTTTGCAGTGATCGCAGACGGCGACCCGATAGGTGAGGGAACTCTCCTTTTCTCTCCCGAATGCGGAGCGATAAACGGCAGAACTGCCCTTGCTGACGGCAAAACCACCGCCAACATCAACGCCCTGCGCATAATAAAGGAATACGAGGGCAGAGGTCACATCTCCGCCCTCGTTCGCCTTATGGAGGAATATGCCAGGGAGCAGGGCTTTTCCCGCCTCACCATAGGCGTAGAGGCAAAGGAAACAAGAAACCTTGCAATATATCTTCATTGGGGCTATGATCAGCTTGTGTCATCAGCGACAGAGGACGGGGAATTGGTGCTGTATTACGTCAAAGCTATTTAAACTGAATTAGGTGATAATATGAAAGTTGTAATTGTACACGGTCAAAATCACGAGGGAACTACCTGTCACCTCGCCCGTATGCTTGCCAACAAATTGAACGGTGATATATCCGAATTTTTTCTCCCACGGGATTTTGATAATTTTTGCATTGGCTGCACCGCTTGTTTTACAAAGAATGAAACAAGCTGTCCCCATTATAATAATTTGAAACCGATCACCGAGGCATTGGACGAGGCAGATGTGATAATTCTCGCAAGTCCCGTTTATGTCTTTCACGCCACAGCGGCAATGAAAGTGCTTCTCGATCATTATGGATATCGCTGGATGGTTCATCGGCCTGAAGAAAAAATGTTCGGAAAACAGGCTGTCTGCATTTCCACCGCCGCCGGTATGGGAATGAAAAGTACAAATAAAGATATGGCGGACAGCACATTTTTCTGGGGTTGTGCAAGAACGTATAAGCTTGGTTTAAGAGCTATGGCGACTTCGTGGAATGGAGTTGACCCGAAAATAAAAGCAAAAGCGGAACATAAAACCGATGTTCTTGCAAAAAAGATATTGAAAAGGTGCGGCAAGGTAAAACCGCAAATCAAGACCAAAGCATTATTTTCAATTATGCGTATGGCACAAAAAAGTGGTTGGAATAAAGCAGACCAGATTTACTGGCAGAAAAAAGGATGGCTTGGAAAAGTGCGCCCGTGGCAGTGAAAGGTTGGATTTTATTATTGGAAGACGATATTATATAATTTGAATTTTGGAGGCACAAACGCCATGACCAACGTCGCAGACCATTACGACAAGCTGATAGATGAAGATAACGATCCTTTCCGCGACCCCACTCCGTTGAAAGAGTATATGGATAAATGGGACGGAAAGCAGTTTATCGACCTGCTGAATTTATCTCCTGACAAGAACGTCCTCGAAATCGGCATAGGTACAGGCAGACTCCCCTGCTGTGTCGCTTCCCACTGCAAAAGCCTTACGGGAATTGACATTTCTCCAAAGACAATTGCCCGTGCGAAAGAAAACCTGTCGTCCTTTGATAACATATCCTACATATGTGCAGATTTTCTTACCCACGATTTTACCGAGAAATACGACATTATATATTCATCTCTAACATTTATGCACATTTCCCAAAAGGAACCGGCGATACTCAAAGCGGTGAATTTGCTGAATAGCAACGGTCGCTTTGCTATTTCCATTGACAAAAACCAATCGGACTGTATCGACTTTGTTGACAGAAGGTTGAAAGTATATCCCGATGATTCTGATAAAGTTAAGGAATGTTTTAAATCGGCGGGTATTGCCTTAGATACGATTGTTGAAACGGAATTTGCATATTTGATTTATGGGGATAAAACGACAATAAAAGTTTGACGGGAAAAATCAGGGTGAAAAATCGGAATTTATATGGGAGGAAACAATAAAATGAATAAAGCTCATGTGCTACAAATTATCTTTGTAATTGTTCAAGTTTTTGCGTTTATTCCATTAACAGTAGAGGTGCTTGGAGATATGAACCCTGACATTATTTCCGTTTCGGCGGCTGTAATGGGGGTGGGACTGCTTGGAAACACGATATGCGTTATTATTAGAGCCATTCAAGAATCGAAAAAGAAATAAATTCCCGTTTATCAGTGATTTATAAATTCCGATTTTCCCCCACCCAAAATAAAACCCGTTCCTCGTCAACCGACGAACAGCGGGTATTTTTTATTTCAAAAACTCAACTATCCTCCTCGTCCCCGTAAAACAATCCTCTTCCTCCCGTCCCGAAATAAACCCTTCCTGCTTTTCTGTAATCACCGCAAACCGACCCGATATGTCCAAAGCATTGCTCGCTGATTTTTTTCCAGCTTTTCCCCTCGTCCGCCGACCTTAACAGCCTGCTGCCGTTCGGAGTATCTACGCTGATAAAAAGCACATCTCCTTTTCCCATTCCCTGAGCAGAAACAGCTTCGTCCAGCACTTTTTCCGCTTTGAACTCTCCGTTTTCGTAATTCATCTTCCACAGCCCGTAGCTCCCCAGCGCAAGCCATATTACGCCTTTTTTGCTATATTGACAGCGGATTTCCGTTCTGTTTTTCCCGTCACAAAATCCCATATCAGCAGACGGCAAAGGCGAATGTTTCTGATAAAAGCTCTTCCCCTTGTCAACGCTGACAAAAACCTCGCCCTTGTTCCCAAAGCAGTAAAACAGGTTTTCGTCCACCCTGTCAGCCATAGGCTTGAGCATTATTTCAGAATTATTTATCTCCCTGCCGTCCAAATCAAAAACCTTGACTTTGTTCCAGCTTTTCCCCAAATCATCGCTGTAAACCACCGCCGCCTCAGGCAGCCTGAACCACTCGCACAGCGTCCATACTATTTGTTTCCCGTCAGCGGAAAGCGCCGCCCAGCCCGAATTGGTGTTCGGCTTTTCTATCCTTTGGCAAAGCCCGTCTATATAGTCGCTTATCCCGTAAGGCATTTCACACCGTTTCCAACTGCCTCCTCCGTCAAAGGAAACAGCCGTTCCGCCTTTTGAACTTCCAACCCAGTTTCCCCTCGGCGTACAAACTGCAATGTCATTTCTGTCGCTGTAATCAATGTTCATCACGGTGATGAACCGTTTTCCGTTTTCGTCCGTAAAAGTGTTCTCACATTCCTTGTCAGGCTCTTCAAACGCAAATCCCCCCAGATCGCCCACAGCGTCCAGCAACACAAATCTTCCTTTCACAGGCGAATACACGTTCATATGCACCGTTTCCTCTATCCCAAAGCTCATATCCTCAAAATAGGGCTTTCCCGACCGCATTTCCCTTATGCGGAAAACCCCCGTTCCCGTGTTGAAAAAGAGCATGTCGGTATCAAACGGGTCAGCCTCCAGCGAGCTTGCCCAGTGCATCATAGTGGAGCCGTCGTTGTGCTTGGTATCCATATAGGAGCAATGACAGCAATAATTTTCGCCGTTATGCGCCCTTATCACCTTTTTCCAGTTTATTCCCAGATCGTGTGAAATAAGCACCGAATCCCCGCCGCTTTCACAAACCGTGGAAAACGCGATATAATCGCTGTTTGCAGTGATTCCTCCTATTCCGAAATTTCTTCCCAGAATTTCGTATGGAGTAACGTCAACAGCTTTTTTCAGCCCGTTTCCGCCTATCTCAAACCTCAGTATTTTTCCGAACTTAACTTTTCCGCTGTCGCAGGAAAACGTATCCTCGCTTTCGCCCTTGTTAAAGCCAACATAAACATATTCGCCGAAAGCCGCTGCCCTTATCGCCACATATCCGCTTTCAACATAGTCGGTTTTGCTGAAACTCCTGCCCCCGTCAACGCTTACAAAAAGATTATTTTCTTTTTCCGCACAGCCTGCAAGTACCACGTCGCTTCCGTCAATTCCATATACAAAAGTAAACCGCTTGCTTCCCCATAAATCGACCTCTTTCCATCTTTCTCCCAAATCCTCAGAAACAAGCAGTCCGTCCTTTTCCGATGCGAACAAGAGCCGCTTATCCTTTACACAAAGCCTTTCGCCCGTTCCTCTGCCGCGGCAGTTAGCGTTCACATAGGCGGGAACCTCACGAAAAACAAAGCTGTCGCCGCAGTCCTCCGAAACACACAGCACGCCTTTCCCGCCGAATTTCCCGCATATCATAAGGAATTTTCCGCCTGACGCCGCCATAGCCAGCGGGGAACCGTTCAGTTCAGCGCAGACAGGCTCCCACCTGTCCTGCCGAAAATCAAATCTGTATGCCATTCCCACGTCTGTCCTTGCGTAAAGCAAGCCTTTCCTGCTTTTGTCAAACAGCAGTCCCGTCACAAATCCGCCGCCTATTATGGGAACATTTTTAAAGCGATATTTCACGTCCATTTCAGTATTCCTTTCAGATATGGAATAACTTTTTTTAAATTATATCATCATCTTTCTCCCAAATCAACACCGCCCGCAAAAATATTCCTGTTGCAAAAATGAAAATTAAGTGATAAAATAAAAGCATAAATCTAAAAGCAAAGGAAGATAAAAAATGCCTTTTTCCGAAAAAACCCTTGAATTTATCTTTGAAAATCACGCTCACGACAGCAAAGAGTGGTTCAAAGCCCACAAAGATGATTTTGAACAGTATGTAAGGGAGCCGTTCAGAGAATTTGTAGCGGCGCTTACCCCCACAATGCTGAAAATAGATGATGAATTTATCTGCGACCCAAAGCGCCTTTCACGAATATACCGTGACGCTCGCTACGCCAAGGGAAAATCCATCTTCCGTGATTATATGTGGTACAGCTTCGGCAGAAAAAAGGAAAGTATGGTAAAGACCTATCCCGAATATTATTTCAGCGTTTCACCCACAGGCTTTGATTACGGCTGCGGCTATTACTGCGCTCCCACCGAAACGATAAACGCAATGCGCAAAATGATAATCGAAGGCGACCCTGTTTTTGAAAAAGCAAAAGCCGCCTTTTTATCTCAAAATACTTTTGAAATGGGCGGAACTGCCTACAAGCGTGACCGTTATCCCGACCAGCCCGAGGAAAACAAGCTCTGGCTCAACCGCAAGGATATTTACTTTTCCTGCGCAAGCAGCGATTTTAAAACGCTTTACAGTCCCGACCTGCCCAAGAAGATCGCCCGTGATTTCAAAAAAATATCCCCTATCTACGACTTTTTCCTGAAAGCCGAACAGATAAAGGATAACGTCTGATAAAGGGAAAATAAATGAAATTTCAGTTTAACGACATAGAGCTTGACACCTCGCCCGAACTTTTTTCTCCAAATGCTCCCGACAGGGGAACGATTGCTATGCTGTCAAACACGGAAATAAAGCCCACGGACAAGGTGCTTGATTTAGGCTGTGGCTGCGGTATCGTAGGCATTTTCGCCGCAAAGCTGACAGGAGCAGACAGAGTAACGATGACCGACATTTCCGAAACAGCGGTACAAATAGCAAAACAAAACGCTGAAAAGAACGGCTTTCCCGAAATAACTGTCATCTGCGGCAACGCCTACGAAAACGTGACCGACTCCGATTTCACTCTTATACTCTCAAATCCGCCCTACCACACCGATTTTTCCGTAGCCAAGGATTTTATCGAGGGCGGCTATAAGCGCCTTACAACAGGCGGCAGAATGGTAATGGTGACAAAGCGCCTTGACTGGTACAAAAACAAGCTGACCTCCGTTTTCGGCGGAGTAAAGGTCAAAGAAGCCGACGGCTACTACGTTTTCACCGCCGAAAAGCGTCCCCGCAAGCCTGAGACCGAAAAGCCGAAGAAGAACCTGTCAAAAAAGCTCTCCCGCAAATACGGGAGAGCAAAATAAATATTCTGTTATTTTTTCGTATGTATTTTGTGCAGCTCCTCCGCCGCAAACTGTAATTCCGTTGGCTGAAACTCCCTGTCGTCGCAGTAAACATAATAACAGCAGTCCCTGTCCGACAGCACTATGCTCCTCCTGCCCACATTCCGATAGTTATATTCCGTCTGCACTGACTCATATTTTTCAGCAGGGAACAGCAACTCCTTTCCGTTTACGTTCAGCCTGAACCCGCTAATATCATGTATCAGCGTTCCCTCGCCCATTTTGACGAACCCTTTTGAATTAGGAAGCGCCTCCACGTCTGTCTTAAAGCATTTGCCGTATTTTCCCGCGGCAATTTCTTTTTTCACGTTTTCTCTTTCCCATTCATACCAGTCGGGAATATGCAGCTTTTCGCCGTTTTTAGCAGAGATAAGCTCACCAAGCTCGCTCATTTCCCACTTATCGCCGCATTTTTCGCAGAGAAGTGCGGCATTTTCGCTTTTCATACAGTTTTTCCCACCGCAGGAAATGCACTGATAAAGCGGCAAGTGAAGCCCCTCCGCCCGCTTTTTATAGTCTATCCTGATATTGTTTTCCTTCTGCCATTTGTATTCGTCATACTGCAATTCTTCCTCAATAGCCTTTTGCAGCGCCTTTTCATCAGCATTTTTCAGCTCGTCTTCGCCGCATATCAGTTTTAGCTCCGCCTCGATTTTGGTTTTTCGTGGGTGGAACTCGTCCCAGAATGGCGATGCAAGATAGCTCCCATGAATTTTCAGCACCGCCACTGGAACGCCCGCCGTTTTTGCCAGCTTCCCCAGATTTTTCGGGAGCAAAGCGGTGGTGCCCACGTTTGAGTGCCTTGCCTCAGGGAAAATGAACAGAATATCCTTGTTTTTCCGCAGAACGTGCAATACGTTCATCATCACTGAAACATCGCTTACAAACCGCCTTTTCCCGATGCACCCCAGCATGCCGTACAGCTTTTCGCCGTAATACATAAAGCCTTCCATATCCGAAACATAGCTTGCCCTGTGAGGAAATACGGTGAGAGGAGCTATATAGTAATCCGACTCACCCTGATGCGCCGATATGACAAGGAACGGTGGCTTAACGCCCTCCATTCCCGTTTTTGTTATCTTCAGCCCATATTTTCTTGTGAGGAAAAAAGCCCCTGTCCACATCAGGGGCAAAAGCAAAGCACTTGGTCTTTTGGGTTTTTTCTTCATATCAAAGGGCGTCATATCCCCGCTTTTGTTTATCTTCAATTTTCTCTCCTGCTATTATTTGGTTTTTTTAAAGTTTTCCTGATATAAAATGGATTCAGTTTCGTATTTGTTCTATAATAAACTTTACATTAATAAACTTTACATTTTCCTCAACAGGCTTTGTTCCGTCTACTCGTATAACAGGACAGCTTAACGATCGTACCCATTCTTCCACCGTATTATCAGCTCTGGATCTGACAAGGTCAAAGAAATTTTCTTCCTGCTCATATAAGTCCCCGCCAGGTAACATTCTGCTGCCGAATTTATTAAAAGAGCGTTCTTTAACCCGCTGAAGCCTAATATCCTTAGGAACATCAATAAGCACGGCATATCGGAAAAATTGGCAGATATCCTCTCCATAATCTCCTTTTACAGAAGCAAGCACAAAATCTTTATGCGCTTTGATCTCACTGAAAAGAAGCTGCTCAACTTCCTTGCGGGTGCGTGGAGAAGCATAAGTATAATGTGGGTCTGTCTTTGGGAAATACAAGTCCTCAATATCAATAAAACAGAAACCCAACTCTTTTGCCAGAGCTTTTCCCATAGTGCTTTTCCCTGCACCGTTTGACCCGCATATAATAATTCCCGTTCCCACAAAACGCTCTCCTCAGAATCACTTCAGCCTGTTCAGCCCGTAAAACTTCAGCACCTCGGGGAAATCTCTGTACGCAACGTTAAGATCCACGTTTCCCTTTATTCCGTTCACCTTTCCCTCATGACTGTATTGCCACATATAATATTCAAAATCAACGTCAGGCGGCTGGTCGTTTTCCGTCTGCGCCACCCATATAGCGTAGTGATCCTTTAACTTCGTATCTATATAATTCTCCAGCTTCAGCCTGAAAGAATACAGCATAGGATAATATCCTTCATTGGCGACCACCTGAAGAAAAGCGTCGGATATTTCGGAAATGCTGTCCTCTCCGTTTATCGGTTCTTCTACGTCCATTATGACAGGGTAACTTATCTCATAACCCTCCAGCCGGGAAACGAAGAACTCAGCCTCCTCCACAGCCTGCTCCACCGACTGGGCATAGCTGTAAAAGTAGACTCCCACATTAACTCCGTTTTTTATAGCGCCCTCCATATTCTGCCTGAAAAAAGAATCCTCCTTCGGGCCTGTTCCATCTATATCTCCTCTGCCCACTCGGATTATGGCAAAATCAATGCCACTCTTCTTGACCTCCGCCCAGTCAATATCGCCCTGTACCCACGACACGTCGATCCCCCTGAGCATAACTTCGTCTTCCTTTGCAAAAAGCTCGGCGGCATACAGCGGGATCTCTCCGTGCTGGGAATCGTCGTTTACCGTGGCGTCATCGTCCTCGTAAACCGTTCCCGCGTCGGTATAGGAACTTCCTTCCCTTAAATTCAGCTTTCCCGCGATGGTGATAACTCCCAGCCTTTCCACCAGGATAGTGCCGCTGCTGTCAACAGCGCCGTCCTTTTCCACGCTGAAATTTCCCGCAACAGTTATCTTCCCGCTTTTTTCAACGTACATATTTCCGCTTTGCACCGTGGAGCTACCCTTTCCGAAATTGACGTCTCCTGCAGCCGTTATATTGCACCCGCTGTTAAATTTGTTTTCGGAAAAAAGATTTACCGCCGCCGAAGGCTTTATATCCAGCAGTCCGCTTACATTGACGGAAGAATTTAAGTCCGAATCCACTCTGCCGTAAACGGAAAGCGTTCCCGTTTCGTCTACGTTTATTTCTCCCAGCGAGCTTATCACGCTTTCATTCCTCATATTCACGCCGCCGTTTATTGTAAAGACAGTCCCCTCGGCGATTTCCAGCTTCGCTCCGCTTTTCAGCGTCAGAACGGTATCGGCGGGAACAACTGCGTTTTTGCTCAGTCTCACGTTCCCGCTGATTATATAGCTTCTGTGATCCCTCAGCTCATATATTCCGTCCCATTCCATTTCGGGAGGAGCAGCGAAAACGGCAAAGCCGAAACAGCCCGCAATGCTGAGCACAGCAATAAGCGTTATGAAAAATCTTACCGCTTTCATATCTCT
The DNA here is from genome assembly GCA_947630175.1 of uncultured Ruminiclostridium sp. Lineage (GTDB taxonomy): Bacteria > Bacillota > Clostridia > Oscillospirales > Ruminococcaceae > Ruminiclostridium_E. Next base: position 198,100 of record CANRGJ010000005.1, read on the forward strand.
CCTCCTTCAAAAAAACTTATCTTTTCTTATTTTCTCACATTTTCCGACATTTGTAAAGGGGAGAGAAGAAATTTACATAAAAAGCATATAAATTTTTCTATGTATATTATTCTCCGTTTCCGCTTTTGCCTTTTTCGTCTGAATATTTGTATTTTGAAAGCACGCCGCCGAACCCCAGACATATGATTATTCCCAAAATTCCCAGAATAAACATCGCCAGAGCGCAGCCCGCCCCGTTGCCTGCCCCAAACAGCGCAGTCAGCGTATTATTTTCCATTTTCATTATCGGCTCGCATACGCTTTCCACCAGCGCTCCGCCGAACAGCATTCCCACAGGAATGGAAAAAAACTGAAAGGTATTGCGACAGGAGTAAACTCTCCCCTGAATTTCCGCAGGAACGGTGCTGCGAAGTATAACGTCCAGATTAGCGCTCATAACAGGCACCAATACCCACCCTATTATCTGAGCCAAACACCACCACACAGGCGTTCTTGCAAAAGCTAAAACAAAATTTTCCGTTCCCAGTGAAAACAGCATTGTAAAATATATCACCCGAACACGGTTTTTCGGAGCAGGCAGGAAAGTGACAATAATGCTCCCCGCAAGCGTAGCGACACCTGCGCAGGCAGTAACTGTTCCCAGCACGTTTTCACCGCCATTTTCCATTGAAAGCACATACGGCGGCAAAACAGCGTCAAAAGCCGACGCCGCAAAATTAACTCCCGCCATAAACAGAATAAGAGTCAGTATCATCTTATTCTGCCGCAGATACAACAGCCCCGTCTTCATTTCGTTTAGAAGTGACTTCCTGCCCTCGTCTGCAAGATCCTTTTCCGCCTTTACCGCAGGTATCTTAACAAAAATCATCAGCGACAAAAAAGCTGCCGCAAAGGTACACAGATCCGCTAAAATAACTCCGTCCATTCCCGCTATCGCAAATAACGCTGCGGCAAACACGGGACTGAGTATTGTGACAAGGGAATTTGACAGCGACCTTAAACCGCTTGTCCTTTGATACTGCTCTTTTGGAATTATCAGCGTCATCGCCACATCACTTGCAGGCTGCTGAACCGTATTCATCAGTCCACCGACTGCATTGAGGATATACAGATGAACAGGCAGCAGCAAATCTGTTTTCAGCAGTATCAGCACCGTCACCGAACAAAGCGCCGCCAGCGTGTCGCAAACAAGCATAGTTTTCTTTTTGTCCCACCTGTCGCTGAGCGCACCCGCAAAAATGCTCATAACAACGTAAGGCGCATACGAGCATACCGACAAAAGCGCCGTTTGCAGCGCAGAACCTGTTTTTTCATAAAGCCACAGTGTCAGCGCAAAGGCAGTCATTGCACTGCCAAGCTGAGAGAGCGACTGAGTTGACCAGAGAATAAAAAAGGTTTTCAAGCCTTTGAATGTGTTTTTCATAATAACTTTGCTCCTTTGATTATATTTTCATCGAAAAGCAAAGTCTGAGGAGCTGTTATGCGCTTAAGCTCCATACAGTTATCCTCAGACTCTGTATGGAGCAAGAACAATGATAAGCATTGTATTTTCCTTCTTTTTTAAATCAAAGCGTGAACTTACCGGGGTGCTGTACCTTTCTCCACTGGATATATTCCTCGTAAGTTCCCTGCATATCGTAGCTGCCATTTTCGGTTATCTCGATTATCCTGTTCGCCACTGTCTGCACTATCTCGTGGTCGTGGGAGCAGAACAGTACGTTCCCCTTAAAATCTGACAATCCGTTGTTCACCGCCGTAATGCTTTCCAAATCAAGATGGTTCGTAGGCTGATCCAACATCAGCACGTTTGACTTGAACAGCATCATTCTGCTGAACATACATCTCACCTTTTCGCCGCCTGACAGCACGTTTACAGGCTTGAACACGTCGTCCCCGCTGAACAGCATTCTCCCTAAAAATCCTCTAAGATAGGTCTCGGTGGTATCTTCGCTGTACTGCCTTATCCAGTCAAGGATAGACAGTTCACAGTTATTGAAAAAGTGGTCGGAATCAACAGGGAAGTAGCTTAACGAAGTTGTGCTGCCCCACTTGAACGTCCCGCTGTCAGGCTCGATTTCTCCCGCCAGTATCTTGAACAGTGTAGTCACCGCCGCAGGATTTTCCGCAAGGAACGCCACCTTGTCCGTTCTTCCAAGCGTAAACGACAGATCATTCAGCACCTTAACGCCGTCCACAGTCTTGGTCAGTCCCTCTACCTGCAAAACGTCCTTTCCCACCTCACGCTCAGCCTCAAAGCTGATAAAGGGATAACGCCTGCTTGAAGCGGGCATTTCCTCAACGGTCAGCTTATCCAACAGCTTTCTTCTTGAAGTAGCCTGCCTTGACTTCGATTTATTTGCAGAAAATCTTTGGATAAAGCTCTGCAATTCCTTTATTTTTTCTTCTGTCTTTTTGTTCTGCTGTTTTATCATTCTTTGTATGAGCTGGCTGGATTCGTACCAGAACTCATAGTTGCCCACGTACATTTTTATTTTGTTGTAGTCGATATCCACAATATGCGTGCATACGTTGTTGAGAAAGTGTCTGTCATGGGAAACGACGATGACCGTTCCGAAATATTCCGCCAGAAAATCCTCAAGCCACGCCACAGCGTCAATATCCAAATGGTTCGTCGGCTCGTCCATAAGGATTATATCAGGATTTCCGAACAAGCACTGCGCCAGCAGCACCTTTACTTTGTCGTTGCCGCTTAAGCTGCTCATCTGACTGAACATTATATCCTCGGGAAGTCCAAGCCCCTGAACCAGCTTTGCGGCGTCGCTCTCCGCCTCCCAGCCGTTCAGCTCCGCAAATTCTCCCTCTAACTCAGACGCCTTTTCTCCGTCCTCGTCTGAAAAGTCCTCCTTTGCGTACAGCGCCTCTTTTTCCTTCATAATGTCGTACAGCCGTTTGTTGCCCATTATAACGGTGTCCTGCACCGTGTATTCGTCAAAAGCAAAGTGATCCTGCCTCAGCACCGACATACGCAGATTTTTCGGTATTGTGACTTCCCCCGAGGTAGGCTCCAGCTCGCCGTTGAGTATTTTCAAAAAGGTGGATTTTCCCGCGCCGTTTGCGCCGATAACGCCGTAGCAGTTTCCCGCCGTAAAAAGCAGGTCAACGTCCTTGAATAGCGTTGCTCCGCCGAATTGCAGACTTACGTTTGAAACAGTTATCATATCTTATCCTTTCCTTGTCCTTTATTTCTTTATTTTTTATAAACTCATACTTTTCTATAATATCACAATATTACCTTTAAAGTCAATCCCCAAAAGAAAAAACATCTTTTTCCGCCCGTTAAGGAACAGCCTGTTTTTTTTCGTATTAAAATCAACAATCAATAAAACTTTTTTTGTGAAAGTTTTGTTAAAACTGTTGATAATATACATAAATTATGGTATAATCCCACATAGATATACATTTATATTTTTGTGAGGGAACTCAAAAATGAAAAAAAATACTTTCAGATTTATCAGCTCCTTATTTCTGGCAGGAACTATGCTTTTCACAGCGTCAGGATGTTACTTTTTCCCTGACGAAGAGCCTATCCTTGAGCCGCCCACCCTTGACGTATCGGACGTGGTATACAATACATATACCGCCGTCAGAAAGGACATAGTGGATCAAAGCATACAAAGCGGCTATGTTATCTCAAGCAAGGAAACGGAATGTTATTTCACCCAGTACACAGGTCAGCTTAAAAACATATATGTAAATCCCGGCGATTTTGTGGAAGAAGGGGACTTGCTTGCAGAGTTTAACAACGGAGCGATAGAGTACACCCTTGAGATACAGAAGAAAAAGGTTGAGCTTGCCCAGCTTAATTACAACAACTCAGGCTCGGCAGCGGACAGGCTTCAGCTTGAAATAGAGCAGAACACCCTCGACCAGTATCAGGCGGAATACGACGGCGGGCATATATACGCTCCCGTGGCGGGTCAGGTCTCCTTCGTCAAAACGCTTAATCCCGGCGATGAAGTGAACCCTTACGACGTTATCATAAGGATAGTCGACCCCGACCAGCTTTGCGTCAGCATAGACACCACCAGCATAACCGATTATTATGTTGACGAAAAGGTATCTGTTGCCGTAAACGGTGAGACCTATGACGGCGTTATCCTGCGCACTCCCCGTGAAGAGATAGAGGAGGGGGACGAAAGCGCAAGCAACGTTTTTGTCGGATTTGTAAACGATTCACCGGGCTTCGGCTGTCTTGGAACGATAGCCAGCGTCACAAAGGTAAAATCTGTCTCCGAAAATGCGGTAGTTATTCCTAAGCATATCGTAAAGTACACTGACGACCGCACATACGTTCAGGTACTCCGTGACGGCGTAAAGGTTGAGGTAGATATTGTCACAGGCATAGAAAACGCCACCGAGATAGAAGTAGTTTCAGGACTTGAAGAAGGGGAAAAGGTAATAGTAAAGTGACCCCTTGCTGCGGATAAAAAGTATACTGTCAAAAAAGGAAGGATTGATTTCAGCCTTGTTCACGATACTTTTCAGGAAAATGCGTAATACCAAGTGGATGGTATTATGCCTCTTTTTGGGATTTCTGATGGCGGCGGGAATGATGAGTACCGTCCCCATATATATGGACGCCTCTCTCCAGCGTGTTCTTATCAAGGAAATGGAGGAGTACCAGCTAAATACCGGTTATTATCCCGGCAGATACATAGTTACCCGCACCCTTGCTATGGGCGTTGCTCCCGAGGATCAGCAGAGATTTCTCTCCGACTTTCCCTCGATAGTTGCGGGACAGGTATCAGATGTGGGAATACCCGTTGAAAATCACAAGACGGTCGTATCTGATAATCTGCTTTACCTTCATTACGGAAACGGCAGCAATGCTCCTGCCTCCCGTATCCGCATTATGGGAATGAGTGGTATTGAGGACCACATCACTATGGTCCAGGGCGAGATGTACGGCGACGGCATAGCCGACGACGGAAGCTATGAGGTGATACTCAACGAGGAAGCCGCCAGAACCCTCGGCATTGTCTGCGGCGAGACTTATCAGATAGAACCTATGGACACAACGCAAAGCAGCTTTTCCATCAAAGTGACAGGCTTTTTTATCCAGTCCGATATGCAGGACAGCTATTGGTCTGAGGATCTGCTTAATTATGTGGGCAGCGTTTTCGTACCCTTTGAATTATACTCCGATATGGTGGGAAAACAGCTTTGCGATGTTGTTGACATAAGCGTGAATTACAATCTTGATTATCATTCCGTAAATATGAATGCCATCAGCTCCATTTCCGAGGAGCTTAACAACGACTTTGATTTTTATTCCTCAGAGCTTGACGCAGAGCTTGAAATGGGCTCCGCAAGCATAATTGCCAGCTACGTCGAGCGTGCGCAAAGCCTGACCGCAATACTATGGGCGATACAGATACCCACAATGGTAATGCTCGCCTTCTACCTGTTCATGGTATCTCAGCTTAACGTGGAGCAGGAGCGCAACGAGATAGCCGTCCTGAAATCCAGAGGCTCCAGTCCGGGGCAGATATTCAGGCTTTACGCAATGGAAGCGGGCATACTTGGACTTGTCACGTTCTTTGTTGCCCCGCTGATTGGTCTGTTGCTGTGCCGTTTCCTCGGCGTCAGCAACGGCTTTATGGAATTTGTGAACAGAACGGGAATTGCCGCCAAGCTGTCTACCACCGCTTTCCTGTATTCGCTTGTAGCGGTCGCAGTATTTTTCATCACCACAATGCTCCCCATAATTCCCGCTTCACGGGTCACCATAGTCCAGTACAAGCAAAGCAAGACAAAGGTAAAAAAAGCGTCTGTCTGGGAGCTTTGCGGAATAGATTTTCTTCTGATAGGAATAGCGGTAGTATTCTACTATTTATACAAATATATGGTAGATGAAGCGATAAATAACGGAACCTTTAAGGCGACAGGGCAGATAGACCCGCTTATCTTCATCTTCTCCACCTGTATGATCTTAGGATTGGGGCTTTTGTTTGTTCGTATCTACCCCTACATTCTCAAGCTTATCTATCTTATAGGAAAGCTGTTCTGGACTCCCGCGCAGTATATGGCGCTTACCACCGTTTCCTGCGCAGGGGGAAGCAGAGAGCGTTTCCTCATGCTGTTCCTGATACTCACCTTTGCTTGCGGACTTTTCTCCGCAAACACCGCCCGAGCTATCAATAACAACAAAGAGGATATGATATACTATCAGAACGGCGCTGATATAACCCTTATGGAATACTGGCAGGAGGAGGATTATTCCACCGGGGGGAACCAGACCTCCGCCACGGTATATCAGGAGCGCGACATCTCCCGTTATGAGGAGTTGGGCGGCGTAGAATCCGTCACAAAGGTCTTTCTCAAGGGCAAAGATGACGTCAAAATCAACTCTCTGAGCAAACACAGCGCACTCGCTGCCCATTTTCCGCCCACTCAGCTTATGGCGATAGAGCCTGAGAAATTTGCAAAAACAGCCTGGTTCCGTGACGACCTTCTCCCAATTCATTGGTACAATTACTGCAATGCACTGACAAATTACAAATCAGGCATTATTATTTCCTCACAGCTTGCGGCGAATACGGACACGGAAATAGGTGACGAATTGAGCATAACCTGGAGTGGCAACGACCCTCTTGATGTCACTGTTCTGGCAATTGTGGACTGGTGGCCCGGTCTTACTCCCGGAATGTTCTGCGTGATGAATTACAGCTACGTTTACGATAACACAAATCTCGAGCCTTACGAGATATGGCTGAAGCTGGCTGACGGCGCCTCCACCGAGGAGCTTTACAATGAGATGGATGAAAAGCGCCTGCCTATCGAAACTCTTCAGGACAGCGCCCAGCAGCTTATAAATCAGAAAAATCAGCCCGACCTTCAGGGAATGAATGGCGGACTTACCTTAGGCTTTATCATAACTATGATAATGGCAATGATAGGCTTCCTTATCTACTGGATACTCTCCATAAAGAGCAGAACTCTGCAATTTGGTATTCTCAGAGCTATGGGTATGACTATGCGGGAAATAATCGCAATGCTTGGTTATGAACAGATCTTGGTATCAGGCGCCTCAATAGCTATGGCGTTCATCATCGGTGGTATTACCAGCGACATCTTCGTTCCCGTGTTCCAGAATATGTACGACGTGGTAAATCAGATACCTCCCTTCATCGTTTCCGCCTCCGCAAGCGACTATATCAAGATATACGTTCTCATCGTCCTTATGCTTGGCGGCGGATTTGCGATACTTGGCGGCATAATCAGGAAGATAAACATCAACAAGGCGTTGAAGCTGGGAGAGGATTGATATGCCTACTCCTCAGATGCAAAAGATACTCGGCTATATGCGAAAAGCCGTGGAGACCTACGACCTTATCCAAAAAGGCGACCGCATAGCCGCCGCCGTTTCAGGCGGAAAGGACAGCCTTGTTATGCTTGCGGCGCTGGCTCAGCTCCGACACTTTGAGGGAATGGACTTTCAGCTTTTCGCCGTGACAGTCGACCCTCGCTTTGGCGGCAGGGAAGGGGATTATTCTGCCGTAAAAGCCTTGTGCGACGAGCTTGAAGTCCCCTACCGAATTGAACTTACCGATATTGCTCAGATCGTCTTTGACGTAAGAAAAGAGCCTAACCCCTGCTCTCTCTGCGCCAGAATGCGCCGAGGAGCGCTTCATCAGCTTTGTCAGGAGCTTGGCTGCAACAAGCTGGCACTGGGACATAACAATGACGACGTTGTTGAAACCTTTGTGATGAACCTTTTTCAGGAGGGAAGACTTGGCTGCTTCGCTCCGAAAAACTATCTCACAAGGCGTGAGATAACCGTCATCAGACCCCTATGCCTCGCTCCTGAAAGCAAAGTTATCTCCGCCGCAAAACACAGCGAACTTCCTGTAATCGTTTCCCTCTGTCCTGCTGACAAACACACCAAACGCCAGCAGATCAAGGAATGGCTTGATTCTATGGAGCGCAGCGACCACGGGTTCAAAGAGCGTCTTTTTGGAGCAATGTGCCGTGCCGAGCTTGACGGCTGGGGAAATTTTACCGAAAAAAATAATTGAAACAGGGTGTAAATTATATTGCAAAAGGCTTTGAAATATGATAAAATATGTGTGTAAGTTTTTAACTGCGCCTAAACAGTGAAATTCGCCCGCGTCTTACTATTGCAAAAAGGAAAGTCGGTGATCTCTATGTACTGCCTTTGGCTGAACGGAACAAAGGTCTATGACCTTGAACAGCTTAAAGCGGCCTTTGACCCAAAGGCTTTGGAACTGTACTTTCTCGGCGGAGGACTTGTCCGCTGGCTTTCCGACTGCGGTGAGACAGAGCTTGCACAAAAAACGGCACAGATCGACTCCACCACTGACATTCCCCGCCAGCTTGCGGAAATTTTCGGTATGCCGTATGCTTCCGAGGGACCTGAGTTGATCCCCGCAGACGTTCCTCAGTCAGATCCTGCACAGAATTTATCCTCTTTCAACTCAAGCTTTGACATATCCTCATTCGGCTCCTTTAATTCTTCCTATAATTTATCCTCCTTTGAGCTTACCTCTTTCGGCGGGATATACACGTCTTTCCTTACAGGCAGTTTTTCCCACGAATATGAGTACGAATACGAAAGCGGCTCTTTTTCCGTCAACAGCTTTAACGTCGGCAGCTTTTCAAGCAACAGTTTTTCTCAAAGCAGCTTTTTCAGCGGTAGCTTTGATTTTTACGGTAGCTTTGGCTTCGGCGAATTTAAAGGGCTTTCCTTACAGCATATGTCTCTCACCCCACAGCAAAAGGTAAGGATAAATCTTTCCTCCTGCCCTCTCAACCGTTACGGCTACGGTATACATATCGTGTAAAAAGGGGAAAAAATGCAAGCATTTCACATAATTTCAACAGCGCCTTATTTTGCAGAACACAAAAACGGCGCTTATTTTATGGATAAATTCGAGCTTTACAGCGCTGCTCTTTCAGCGCTGAGTTGGCGCAGCTTCGGCGGCGAGATAACTCTTACTGTCGACAAAGCGGGTGAAAAATACATAAATTCTCTCGGAATATCCTCCCTGTGGAACAAGGTTTTGCCCATTGTCCCCGACGATCTGGAGGGCATAGACCCCAAAATGTTCTGGGCGGCAGGAAAGCTGTTGGCATTGAGAGAAATGCCGGCTCCTGCCGTAATGATAGACACTGATTTCATTATCTGGAAAAAACCTGAACTTCCTCCCGATAAGATAGTTGCAGCTCACAGAGAGGATCTGAACCCCTCTGTATATCCTCCATTTGAATATTTTAAGTTAAACCGTTCATTTTTTAAGAACAATATGAACGAAAAAGCTCTGCCGTTAAACACAGCATTTCTCTACATTCCCGACGAGAGCGTCAAGCAGTATTATGTGAACCGAGCCATCGCTTTTATGAAATCGGCTCAGCCCTGCGATGACCGTCTGCGTTATATGGTATTTGCGGAACAGCGCCTGCTTTCGATTTGCGCTGAGGAGCTGAATATAGGCGTTCAGACCCTTATGGACAAAGACGAGTTGTTCTTCCCGCAGAACGATTACACTCACCTCTGGGGCGCAAAACAGGTAATGCGGGAAAACAGCGGCGCATTAAACGACTTCTGTCAGCGCGCAAGAGAACGTATAACCCGTGATTTCCCAGTCTATTCTTATATAATACCCTTGATAGAAGCCTCATTTTTGCAGTAATTTTCTTTTTCACACGATTTTTATAATCCCGTATATCCTTTTATACAGCGGAAATACAAGCCGCTGTATTTTCTTTTTAGCTGTTCGGGGGTTGCAAAAAGCTGATTTATCTGTTATAATATAAAAAATGTTACCGTTTTGTAATAATTTTTAGGGATTTAGCGTAATGAAAAATACTGAGCACAATTCCTTTCTCAGCACTGTAGTTACCGCAGTTTCGCTGTTCGGAAGGTACATAACAAGAACAATTTACATATTCCTTTGCTTTATCGGCAAAGGAATAAGCACCATAACAAAAGGAATTTGGAATCTTTCCCGCAGGTTCCGCCGCTGGGGCGTCAAGCAGCTGAAAAGATTCGGCGAATTTATTGTCAGAATTATCGTAAAAGCAAGGGCAAAGCTCCTTCTTCCTTTTAAGGAGGCGGCGAGAGCAAGAGCCAAAAACGGCGGACGCCTTTCATTCAAAGACGGTTTTTCTATCGTAGGAAAGGTGCTTTTCGGCAAAAACGGCGTAGTTGTCACTCTTTTTAATATTGCGATACCCGTTTTCAGCATTTTCTTCCTGCTCAGCGTTATCACCTATTCCAGCTCACTTAATTACGCCGTTAAACTGACCGTCAACGGACAGTTTTTAGGCTATATCGAAAGCGAACAGGTCTTTCTTGATGCGCAGGAGGTACTTCAGGACAGAATAAGCATTTTCGGCAGTGACGTCAACGTAAAGGCGGAGCCTTCCTATTCGATAGAGCAGATAGGTTACAGCGACACTCTCAATAAGTATCAGATAGTTGACCTTATCCTGCGCAATTCAGGCGTCAGCCTTGATTACGGCTACGGATTTTACATAAACGACAGGTTTTACGGCGCCTTGCTTGATTCCACAAAGGTAAAGGAAACTCTTGATGCTCTCCTTGACGAGTATAAAACCAACGATGAAAGCGAAAAGGTCGCCTTTGTGGACGACATTCGCTTTGACGAACCCGGTCTTTATCTTTCCGAAAGTATAATCGACGAGGACTGGCTTATCGACCTGATAACAGGCAAGCGTCAGGAAGCTATGTATTACGAGGTAGAGTTCGGCGACAGCTCACTTTATATCGCAAATCTCCTCGGCTTGTCTGTAAGTGAGCTTGAGCTTATGAACCCGGGATTTTCCACCGAGGATCTTCACGTGGGGGATAAGATAAAATACAGTGAGGAAGTGCCCTACCTTTCTGTCAGCATCACAAGGACGGAGGTATATAACGTCCAGTCAAATTATTCCACTGAAACCTACAACGACAACACTATATACGAAGGCTCCTCACGAAAGATGAGGGAAGGGGAATACGGCGAGAACCGTGTTACCGCCGACGTAACTTATGTAAATGGCAAGGAAACGAACCGCACTGTAAAACAGGTTACCGTTGTAAAAGAGCCTGTCAGCGAGCTTATCGCCATAGGCACCAGACCCACTCCCGCAGGCACCTTCAAGGACGAGACTGCCGCATTCGGAAAGCTCCTCTGGCCTGCCAACGGCGGATACATCAGCCAGTGGACCCAGTGGGACGGCGGTTACAGCAGTCATGTGGGAATAGATATAGCGGGCATAAACTATGGCGATCCAGTTTATGCCGGAGCCAGCGGAATAGTTACCTTTGCAGGCTCGTATTACGGACTTGGAAATTACATTGAAATATACCACCCCGATCTGGGCATAACCAGCGGCTACGCTCACAACAGCGCTATCTACGTCACCGTAGGTCAGCAGGTATCTCAGGGCGAATGTATAGCAGGCGCAGGTCAGACGGGAAGAGCATACGGCGTACATATCCACCTTGCCGTAAAGGTAAACGGCGTAAACGTAAATCCCAGAAACTACCTTGACTATTCAGGACACCCGATAAACATTTTCTGATAAATTTAAAGCAGGCTTATATGAACAAGTCCAGTAAAAACGAACAATAGAAAAAAAGCACCTCCTATGGTAAAATAAAAGATATCATAGGAGGTATT